>NCHQ01000004.1 GCA_002281855.1 Rhodospirillales bacterium 24-66-33
TCGCCGTCGCCCGCAAACTTCTTGTCATCCTCAACGCCATCCTTAGAGACAGGACACCATGGCAAAACGCTTGACCTCAGACACAGTCGCTGAGGAGGCGCGAAGCGCCGTCTCGAAGGATGGGCAACAGGCGAGGTGCTCGTGCCCACCCTTCGAGACGCGCTCCTCTGGAGCGCTCCTCAGGGTGAGGTCGTAATCGAGTGCAGCGGGGCGATGTTCTTGTCGTCGCCCCGCTATACTCGTCTGATCAGTTCACTTCCTTGCGGTAGCGCTCGACGATCTGCGGCTGCGCCTTGGCGAGGCTCTTGAGGTCGACCGGCTTGGCGCGGGCATATTCCGCGTCGGGCAGGAACTTGGCCTTGGCCTCCGCCGAAAGCTTGTCGGCGAAGACCGGGCGCAGATAGGCGTTGCCCCACATCGCCTGGCTCTCGTCGGACAGGACGAAGTCGAGCACCTTCTTGCCGTTCTCGGCGTTCGGGCCCTTGTTCACCAGCGCCATCACGTAGGGGAACACCAGCGTGCCCTCCTTCGGGATCACGAACTGCACCGGCGCCTTGTCGGTGTACTGGCCGCGATAGGCGTTGAAGTCGTAGTCGAGCAGGATCGGAATCTCGCCCGAGATCACGCGGGCGTAGGAGGTCTGCTTGGGCACGATCGGCTGGTTCTTGGCCAGTTCCTTGAAGAACTTGATGGCCGGATCGAGATTGTCGTAGGTGCCGCCGAGCGCCAGGTTGATGGCCATGACGCCGAGCTGGCCGACGGCGGCCGAGGTCGGGTCGAGATAGCCGACCATGCCCTTGTATTCGGGCTTCAGCAGATCGGCCCAGCTCTGCGGCACCGGCTTGTTGCCCAGCGCCGCCTTGTTCACGAACAGGCCGAGCGTGCCGGAGTGGATCGTGAACCAGTTGCCGGCGGGATCCTTGAGGTCGGCCGGGATCTTGTCCCAGTTCTTCGGCTTGTAGGGCGTCAGCACGCCGGCATCCTTGGCCGGGTCTGCCGCGATGCCGCCGAGATAGGTGACGTCGGCCACGGGATTGCCCTTCTCCGCGATCAGCGCGGCGATGGCCTGGCCGGAGTTCTTGTTGTCCGGCGGCACCTGGATGCCGAGCTTGGCCTGGATGGCCTTGAGCTGCGAGCCCCAGTCGGCCCATTCCGGCGGGCAGTTGTAGCAGACGGCGCGCTGCTGGGCGGCGGCGCCGGAGATGTTTGCCACGGCGGCGATGCCGAGCGCGGCCGCGATCGCGAGATGTTTCAACATGAGATCAACCCCTCCTTGTTTGACGTGTCGTATCGATGGTCGCGCCGTCGTCCGGCCAGGACACGAGCCGGACGCCGGCATCGCTCAATTGACGCGCGATGGGCTCCGGCACCGGACGATCGGTGAACACGGCCGTTGCTTCCGTGATGTGGCCGCCGCGCACCGTGCCGCCGCGGCCGAACTTGGAATGGTCGAGGACCAGGAAGCGCTGGCGGCAATGGGCGGCGAGCGCGTTGCGCATCGTCACCTCGTCGGTGCTGAAGTCGAGCAGGGTGCCGTCCTCGGCCACGCCGCCGACGCCGTAGATGCCGATGTCGGCGGCGAAGCGGCCGAAGAAGCCGTGCGCCTCGCCCGCCACCACGTCGCGGTCGAGGCTGCGCAGCCGGCCGCCGGCGACGGTGATCTCGCAGGAGGCGCTGCGGCAGAGCGCCATCGCGACGTTGAGATTGTTGGTCATGACCCGCAGGCCGGCATGGTCGAGCAGTGCCGTCGCGCACTGCTCGGGCGTCGTGCCGATGCCGAAGAACAGCGAGGCGCCGTCCGGCACCTCGCGCGCCACGAGCTGCGCGATGCGGCGCTTGGCGTCGATGTTCAGGACCTGGCGGGCGGGATAGGCGAGGTTCTCGCCCTCGGGCGGCAGCTCGACGCCGCCATGGCGCCGCCGCAGCAGGCCGCGGTCGCAGAGCAGGTTCACGTCCCGCCGGATCGTCTGCGGCGTGACGCCGAACTGAAGGGCAAGCGCCTCGATCGCCTGGAACCCATCACTTCGGACGCGTTCGACGATGGCGCGGGCGCGATCTTCCGCCTGCATTCCCGGTTCCTGAGCCCGCTTCCTGTCCCGATCGATCTGCATGTTCGAATGAACTCTGCAGACCGTTGTTTTCGTTCATATGACTTTCATATGAACATTCGAAGACGTCAAGCGAAGCGACGGCTGAGCGCAGCTCAGCCGGCTAAACGAAACAATCGAAATAAACGAAATAATTGAAACGGACGTCGCACCCCCCGAATCCTGTCACTGTTGACCGTCGAGGGGACGCTTCAGGTCGACACGCATGACCTCATCCCGAGGAGCGGTGGTGGTGCGTCCATCGGACTCAGAAAGACGCCAGAGCCGTCAAATGGAGGAAAAGATCCCTCCATTCCGCGGCGCTCCGTGCGGCGCGGCGCGAAACGAGTTTCGCGCCTTACTGCGCCGCGATCTTCGACGCCGCCGGGGCGAAGTCGCGTTCCATTTCGCGGCGCAGCTTCACGGCGGTCAGCGATTCGTCCATCACCACGTCGGCGTAGGTCAGCGACTGGCCGGCCTTGATCGGCTTGAGCAGCTTGACGTTGTGGGCGAGGCCGAGCGGCAGGCTGCCGAGGCCGGTCGACTTCTCCGACGGGAACAGCTTGCCGTAGACCGTGTAGCCGCCCTCGCCGTCCAGCATCTCGCCGGGCTTGAGGTCGCGCTTGGCGGTGGCGATGACGTCGGCATGGAAGCCGATCGGCGTGCCGGTCGGCTCCTTGCGCAGACCGATCGAGGCGACCGACATGCCGACCTCGAGGCCGATCAGGTGCCAGCGCTTGTACATGACGGAGTACCGGCCGCTCGGGTCGGTCTGCAGCATGTACTCCTCGAAGCAGTTCTTCTGGTACTCGGTGGCCGCCTCGAACACGACCCACACGCCCTTGCGGATCTCGTAGGGGATGGCGCGGCCGTCCTTCTCCAGCGACGAGGCCACTTCGACCTGGCCCTTGTGATGGAGCTGGCCGCCCTCGGAGATCGGCCGCATCACGAAGGGCAGGTCTTCCACGGAACACGGCGGGAAGGCGAGGCCGTCCGGCGCCGGCGTGAGGCCGGTGGCGTTGGCGACGGCGGTGCTCTCGATGGCGGGCTTGGAGCCGTCGAGGAAGGAATTGAACATCTTGGGGTTCAGGCCGCCGCGCTTGGCCTGTTCCTCGTTGAGACCCCAGTATTTCCACACGGTCTCGGGCGTCGATTGCGCGAAGTGCGGCAGCCACTTGTGGCCGCGGCCGGCGGCCGTCACCTCGAAGCCCGAGGTGCGGGCCCAGTCGACCAGTTCGCAGATCAGCGCCGGCTGGTCGCCATAGGCCAGGGAGTAGATCACGCCGGCGGCGGCGGCGCGCTTGGCGAGCAGCGGGCCGCAGAAGGCGTCGGCCTCCACGGTCACCATCACCACGCTCTTGCCGTGCTTGAAGGCTTCGAGCGCATGCTCGACGGCGGCGATCGGGTCGCCGGTCGATTCCACGATGATGTCGATCTCGGGATGGCTCACCAGCGCGCGCCAGTCGTCGGTGAGGTGCGTGCTGCCGTGCTTGCGCGCGTCGGCGAACGAGCTGGCCGAGGTCACGTCGGGCTTCCAGCCCAGCCGCGCCAGGTTCTCGCGCGCGCGGTCGGGCGAGAGGTCGGCGATGCCCAGCAGATGGATGCCCGGCGTGGTCGGGATCTGCGACAGGTACATCGAGCCGAACTTGCCGGCGCCGATGACGCCGATGCGCAGCGGATTGGCTTCGGCGGCGCGCGCCAGAAGCATGCGATGGAGACTCATGGGTTCCTCCGGAGTTTCTTGATTGTTATTCCGCCGCGACCTTGCGGTTGACGGCGCGGATCACCGCATCGTCTTCCCAGGGATCGACCGGCGTGAAGTCGCGGTGCGCGATGTATTCCGGCCGCTTGAACTGGCGGATCGCGTTGCTGACCGAATTGTAGGTCACGTAGATGATCTGGCGATCCCACGGCGACATGTTGGGGCCGCTGCCGTGGACCAGCGTGCCGTGGAAGAAGATCGCCGAGCCCGGGCCGCCCTTGGGCGCGACGATGCCGCCCTGGTCGACCAGCTTGGCGATGGTGTCGTTGTCGATCACCCACAGCGGATAGGAGGTCGTGGTGAGGTCGTGGCTGGCCTCGATCGCGCCCTTCTTGTGGCTCTTGGGAATGAACCAGAGCGGGCCGTTGAACTCGTTCACCTCGTCGATGAACACCGCCAAGTTCATGGCGCGCGGCTCGGGCATGGCGTCGTCGGCTTTCCAGGTGCCGTAATCCTGGTGCCACTGCCAGACATCGCCGTCGAACGCGGCCTTTCCGTTGATCTTGAACTGGTGGATGTAGGTCTTGTCCTTCAGGAGCTGCTCGGCCGGCTCCACGAAGCGCGGATGATGGACCAGCGCCTCGAACACCGGATGATAGGTGTGGACCGCGAAGGCGGTGCGCACGACGTCGCCGCTCTTCTCGCGCACGTTCTCCGGGCGGCGCTGGGCGAAGACCTCGGGCACCGAGTTCTTCAGGATCTGGGTCTCTTCCGGCGAGAAGTAATCAGGGAAGAAGAGATAGCCCTCTTCGTCGAATTGCTTCAGCTGCTCAGAGGTGAGCTTCATGGCGGTTCCTCCTTTGCCTTGTCGTCTTGCTTGTCGTGAACGCCGTCTTCAGGCGGCGCGGGAAATCACAGCCTTCAATCGTCCCGTCAGAATGCCGGCCATCTGTTCGGCATGGCCGCGACAGAGCGCTTCGGCCTCGGTCGCCTGGCCCGCTTCGAGCGCGCGCAGGATGGCTTCGTGCTCGTCCCACACGCTGATCCGCAGATCCTCTTCGCTCAAGGCCGCGGCCATGACCCGGCGCAGATGCTGCCAGTGCGGCTGGGCGGTCTCGCCGATCACGGGATTGCCCGAGGCCTCGTAGACGAAGAGATGGAAATCGATGTCGGCCTCGATGACCGACGGCACGTAGCCGCTCGCCACCGCGCGGCGGCCGACGTCGAGCAGGGCGCGGCCGCGCTGCATCAGGTGGGGCGTGTAGTTGGACGCGGCGAGCCGGGCGGCGGCGGCGTCGAGGGCGGCCCGGACGACGTAGAGATTGCGCGCCTGCTGGACGTCGAGCGGGGCGACGCACACGCCCTTGCGGCCGGCATCGATCAGGAAGCCCTCGCGGCGCAGCAGCATCATGGCCTGAAGGACCGGCTGGCGCGACACGCCGAACTGCTGGGCGATCTCCTCCTGGGTGATCCGGGCACCTGATTTCAGCTCCCCGGAGCAGATCGCTTCGAGGACCGAATCGTGAATTCGCTCGGAAAGATCGGGCTCAGGCTGGAAGGGGCGCATGTCTGTATACAGAACACAGACGCGGCGCGAGTCAACCGCCTAGCGAGCTTTGAGGCCTTTGGCGCTGACAATCTGCGCCCCGCGATCGGGATAGTCCGTGATGAGCCCGTCAACGCCCAGCTCGATCAGCTGACCCATCTCGGCCGGGGCGTTCACGGTCCAGGGCACGACCTTGAGGCCGAGCCCGTGGGCTTCCTTCACGTTCTCAGCCGTGACGTTGCGCCAGAACGGCGACCAGGTCGCGCAGCCGGCCGCCTTGGCCAGGGCCGGCACCGAACCGCCATGCGCGGCGAGGTCGAGCCCGCCCAGCCACGGGGAGGGCCGGCCGCTGCCGCGCTGCACCGTGTCGAAGTTGTTGCTCTCGATGGTGAGGCAGCCGGTGGCGATCTCGGGCGCCAGCTTCCGGACTTCGATCAGGCCGCGCCAGTCGAACGACTGCAGGGTGCTGCGCGCCTCGGCCTTGGCCTGGCGAATGCCGTCGACGGCAAGCGCGGCGAAGGCAGCGGGGCGAGTGTGAGGTCGGGCTTGGCCGGATCGGTCTTGATCTCGATGTTGAAGCGCACCTCGGGAGCGGCCTGCGCGAAGAATTCGGCCAGGGTCGGGAAGCGCTGGCCGTCCGCCGGCTTCTGCTCCGGGAACTGCTGGGCGTACTTGCTGGCCGGGTTCATGCGACTGATGTCGTAGCGCTTCAGTTCGTCGAGGCTCAGCGAGCGGATGGCGGGGCCTGCCGCCGTGAGCCACTGGCCGTCCGGCCCGCGCGTCAGGGCGGGATTGAGGACCGGATCATGGCTGATGACGACGATCCCGTCGCGCGTCACCGCGAGGTCGGTCTCGAGGGTCGTGACGCCCAGATCCTGCGCCACCTTGAAGCCAGCCAGCGTGTTCTCGGGCGCCAGCCCGCGCGCCCCGCGATGCCCCTGCAGGTCGAACGCCGCCGCGAGCCCGGCGCTAGCCGCCCAGATTGCGCAGGCGAGCGATGCGATCCTCGATATCGGGATGGGTGGCGAGAAGCGCCGGCGTCTTCGAGGTGAACTGGTGGATGGGATTGACGATGAAGAGATGCTGCGTGGCACGGCTCACTCCGGGAAAGGGGGCGGCCTTCTCTGCGAGCTTGCCCAGCGCAGAGATGAGGCCATTGGGATTGCGCGTGAACTGCACGGAAGTCGCGTCGGCGAGATACTCGCGCTGCCGAGACACCGCCATCTGCACCGCCTTGGCCGCGAGCGGCGCCAGGATTGCGACCACCAGCAGCACGATGATCAGGATACCGCCGCCCGAGCTGCCCTTGCGGTCGTCGCTGCGCATGCGGCCCAGGTTCATCGTGCGCAGGGCCATGTCGCAGACCAGCGCGATCAGGCCGACCGTCACGCCGACCACGACCATGTAACGCGTGTCGAGGTTGCGCAGATGCGCCATCTCGTGCGCCACCACGCCCTGCAGCTCGTCGCGGGTCAGCGAATTCAGCAGCCCGCGCGTGACCGCGATCGTGCCGTTGCCGACCTTGTTGCCGGTTGCGAAGGCGTTCAGCGCATCGGTCTCCAGCACCATCACCCGGGGCATCGGCACGCCCGCGGCGATCGAGATCTCCTCGACCACGTTGTAGAGCTGCGGCGCGTCCTGCTGTTCGATCACCTTGGCGCCGGCCATGGACAGCACCATGCGGTCGCCCACCGCCAGCGAGATCGCGCTCCAGCCGATGCTGACGGCCGCCATCAGGCCGGCGGCCGCGATGCCCATCTGGCTCACGGCCGGCAGCGAGCCCGAGGACTCGGTTTCCAGCAGCGCACCGACCAGATAGCCGATCCCGCCCGCTAGGACGGTGAGCACCGCCAGCAACACCATCGTGTTGCGGCGGTTCTGGTTCTGCGCGGCGACGAAGTCGGTGGTGGCGCTCATGCGCCTTGTCCCTTCAGCGCAGCGCGACCTTCGGCACCGCGCGCTCGGTTTCCGGCATGTTGAACAGGTCCATCGGGCCGAAGCCCAGCGACGCCGCGGCCAGCACCGCCGGGAAGCTCTGGCGGCGGGTGTTATAGGTGTTCACCGAGTCGTTGTAGAACTGGCGCGCGAAGGCGATCTTGTTCTCGGTGGTCGTGAGCTCCTCCTGGAGCTGCATGACATTGTCGTTGGCCTTGAGCTGCGGATAGTTCTCCATCAGGGCGAGCAGGCCATGCGTCGCCTGGCTGAGCGCCGCCTCCGCCGGCCCCGATTGCGCCGCGTTGCCGCTCGCCGCCACCGCGTTGTTGCGCGCCTGGATCACCTTGGTGAGCGTCTCCTGCTCGTACGCCATCGCGTCCTTCACCACCTGCACCAGGTTGGGAATGAGATCGTGCCTGCGCTTCAGCTGCACGTCGATCTGGCTCCAGGCGGTCTGGGCCTGGTTGCGGCCGCCGACGAGGCCGTTGTAGACGGCGATCAGCCACAGGCCGATGGCGACGACGATGCCGAGGAAGATCCATGTGCTCATGCCAGTTCTCCTTTGCCGCGGCCGCCAGTCTAGTCATGATCGGGGCCGTTCGGGAGGAATAACGATGGATACGTCAGAGCTGCTGAAGGCCTTCTGCTCGGCGGTGGAGCGCCGCGACGGCAAGGGATTTGCCAGCCTCTTCACCGAGGACGCGGTCTATCACGACGTGTTCTACGGCGACTTCGAGGGCCGCGAGCGCATCGCCGAGATGATCGACGACTGGTTCCATCGCACCGCGCACGAGTTCCGCTGGGAGATGCACCGGCCGGTCAGCGACGGCACGATGCTCTACGCCTACTACACGTTCAGCTACGTCTCGAAGCTGCCCGGCGCCGAGGGCAAGCGCGTCGGCTTCGAGGGCTGCGCGATGATGCAGCTCCGTGACGGCCTGATCCTCGACTATCGCGAGGTGGCCAATGTCGGGCCGGCCTTCGTCGAACTGGGCTTCGCGCCCGAGCGCACGTCGAAGATCCTCGCCAAGGAAGGCGCGCACCTCAGGGCTCAGCCGGAGTGGAAGCGTCACACCGGCTGACCCGCGCGTGAGTTAGTCGCGCAGCAGCTCGTTGATCGAGGTCTTGGAGCGGGTGCGCTCGTCGACGGTCTTCACGATCACGGCGCAGTAGGTCGAGGGCCGGTCCGGGCCGCCGCCGATGTTGCCGGGCACCACCACCGAATAGGGCGGCACCTTGCCGATATGGATCTGGCCGGTGGCGCGATCGACCACCTTGGTGGTGGCGCTGATGAACACGCCCATCGAGAGCACCGCGCCGGTGCCGACGATCACGCCCTCGACGACCTCGGAGCGGGCGCCGATGAAGCAGTTGTCCTCGATGATGACCGGGTTGGCCTGCAGCGGCTCGAGCACGCCGCCGATGCCGACGCCGCCCGAGAGGTGGCAGTTCTTGCCGATCTGGGCGCACGAGCCGACCGTGGCCCAGGTGTCGACCATGGTGCCGGTGTCGACATAGGCGCCGAGGTTCACGAAGGACGGCATCAGCACGACCGACGGGGCGATGTAGGAGCCGCGGCGCACGATCGAGCCGGGGACCGAGCGGTAGTTCGCCTTGGCGAAGCGGGCGGCGTCCCAGCCCGTGGTCTTGAGCGGCACCTTGTCGAACCAGGGCGCGGCGCCGAGACCGGGGAACGAGGCACCACCGTCCATCGGGACCGAATCGTAGAGGCGGAAGGAGAGCAGCACGGCCTTCTTCAGCCACTGGTTCACGACCCATTCGTCGCCGAACTTCTCGGCGGTGCGGTAGGTGCCGTCGTCGAGGCCGGCGATCGCCGCTTCGACGGCGTCGCGCACCTCGCCCTTGGTGGCGCTGTTGACGCCGTCCCGTGCTTCCCATGCCGCGTCGATGGTGGCCTGTAGCTGCTTGCTCATTGTTCCCTCGGAAATCTGACGCGGGACCTTATATGCTGCTCCCGATGGCCTTCAAGCTCCCAGAATCGGTGCTGGTCGTGGTCTACACGCCGCGTTTGGACGTGCTCCTGCTGGAACGCACGGGCACCGGGTTCTGGCAATCGGTGACCGGCTCGCGCGAACCCGACGACCCGGACTTCGAGGCGACGGCGCGGCGCGAACTCAGGGAGGAGACCGGCCTCGTGGTCGGCACGCTGACCGACTGGCGGCAGACCAATCGCTACGAGATCTGGGCGCAGTGGCGCGCGCGCTACGCGCCGGAGGTCACCCACAATGTCGAGCACGTGTTCGGCTTCCAGGTCCCAGAGCTGACGGTGGCGACGCTCGATCCCGCCGAGCACGTCGCCCAGCTCTGGCTGCCCTGGCAGGACGCCATGGAGAAGGTCTTCTCGCCCACAAATCGGGATGCGATCTGGCAGCTTCAGCGCCGGGTGAAAGCGTAAAGGTCCCTCGCGGCGCTCGGGATGACACCGTTTTCTGCATCGGCGCACTGCGCTGGTCTCAACAATATTGTCATCCCGAGCGCAGCGAGGGACCTTTGATCATGGGCGATTGCCCTCCGCCGGCTCTCGGGCATAGTGACCCGGCATGACAAATCCCCACGCGGCCACGCCGCCCGTCCGCGAAGCCTCGAAGCTCGGCCAGTTCAGCTGGGCGCTGTTCGATTGGGCCAACCAGCCCTTCTTCACCATCATCACCACCTTCATCTTCGCGCCCTACTTCGCCAACGTGCTGGTGGGCGATCCGGTGAAGGGGCAATCGGCCTGGGCCTTCACCCAGTCGGCCTCGGGCATCCTGATCGCGCTTATGAGCCCGTTCCTCGGCGCCATGGCCGACGCCGGCGGCCGTCGCAAGCCCTTCATCTTCGCATTCCAGCTCCTGCTGGCGGCGGGATGCGCCGGGCTGTGGTTCGCCTATCCCAATCGCCCCGATCTCATCCTGCCGATCAGCTGGGCGGTGATCCTGGCCACGGTGGGCGCCGAGATGTCGATCGTGTTCAACAATGCCCAACTGCCCAACATCGTGCGACCCGAGCGCATGGGCCGGCTGAGCGGCTTCGGCTGGGGGCTGGGCTATTGCGGCGGACTCGTGTCGCTGTTCATCGTGCTCGCGGTGTCGATGCCCTCGATGTTCGGCCTGGCGGCCT
Source organism: Rhodospirillales bacterium 24-66-33 (assembly GCA_002281855.1). Taxonomy (GTDB): domain Bacteria; phylum Pseudomonadota; class Alphaproteobacteria; order Reyranellales; family Reyranellaceae; genus Reyranella. Next base: position 10,391 of record NCHQ01000004.1, read on the forward strand.
CCAACGACCAACCGCTGTTCGGTCTCGATCCCGCCAGCCATGAACTGGAGCGCCTGGTCGGCCCCGCCTCGGCGCTCTGGATCGCGATCTTCGTCCTGCCGATGTTCCTGTTCACGCCGGATTCCGCCGGCGCGCTCCGCCAGCCCCTGCTCGTCGCCGCGCGGGAAGGCGGGCGATCGCTCGTGGCGACGCTGAAGCGCCTTCCGCGCTTCGGCAACGTGCTGCGCTATCTCATCGCCTTCATGCTCTACAATGACGGGCTCGCGGCGATCATCGCCTTTGGCGGGGTCTACGCCGCCGCGACCTTCGGTTGGAGCACGGTCACGCTTGGCATCTTCGGAATCATCCTGACCGTCTTTGCGATTCCCGGCGCCTTCCTCGGCGGCCGGCTGGATGACTGGATCGGCAGCAAGCGGACGGTGCAGATCGCCATCGCCGGCGTGATCGTGGCGACGCTGGGCATCGTCGGCGTCACGGCCACGCATGTCTTCTTCGTTGTGCCGGCCGACCCGATCAGCCCGACGCGCGGCCTGTTCGGATCGTTGCAGGAGAAGGTACTGATGGGCTTCGCGCTCATCCTCGGCTTCTGCATGGGGCCGATGCAGGCGGCCAGCCGCACGATGGTGGGCCGTATCGCGCCCCCGGGCATGACCGGCGAATTCTATGGCCTGTTCGCCCTGTCGGGCCGCGCCACCGCCTGGATGGCGCCGATGGCCATCGGCATCGTCACCGCCGCGAGCGGCTCGACCCGCATCGGCATGGCCTGCGTTCTGTTCTTCCTGGTGGTAGGCTTCATCCTGCTCTGGAAGGTGCGCGAGGAACGCGCCGACCCCGTGTGAAGGAGGATCCCATGATCACCGCCATCGTGAACTTCAAGCTGCCGGCCGACATCGACGCGAAGAAGGCCGCCGAACTCTTCAAGGGCTCGTCACCGAAGTATCGCGGCATGAAGGGACTGGTCCGCAAATACTACCTGTTCGACGGGGAGAAGCGGATCGGCGGCGGCGTCTATCTCTGGAAGAGCCGCGCCGATGCCGAGGCGGTCTATACGCCGCAATGGCAGGCCTATATCGCTGAGCGCTACGGGGCCCCGCCCGAGATCCGCTATTTCGAGACCGCCGTGGTGGTCGACAACGACAGCGACACGATCATCGCCGACGCGGCGTAGGCTGGGGGCGCGATCTTCATTGTGGCCGACGAAGACGCGCGACTGGAGTCGCGCGCCCCCAGCGGTCACCCGCGACGCGCCGCCTCGATCCGGGCGACGTCGATCTTCTTCATGTCCATCATGGCCTCGAAGGCGCGCTTCGCCTCCTCGCCGCCGGCCGCCATCGCCTCGGTCAGCACGCGCGGCGTGATCTGCCAGGACAGACCCCATCTGTCCTTGCACCAGCCGCAGGCGCTTTCCTGGCCGCCATTGCCGACGATGGCGGTCCAGTAGCGGTCGGTCTCTTCCTGGTCGTCGGTGGCGATCTGGAACGAGAAGGCCTCAGTCTGCTTGAAGGCCGGCCCGCCGTTCAGGCCGAGGCAGGGAATGCCGCAGACCGTGAACTGCACGGTCAGCACGTCGCCCTTCTTGCCCGACGGATAGTCGCTGGGCGCGCGGTGGACCGCCGTCACCTCGCTATCGGGAAAGGTCGCGGCGTAGAAGCGGGCCGCGTCCTCCGCGTCCTTGTCGAACCAGAGGCAGATCGTGTTCTTTGCGACGGTCATTGCGATCCCCTCAGACGTCCAGGATCGGCGCGAAGCCGCCATAGATCATGCGCTTGCCGTCGAACGGCATCTTGTGGTCCTTCATGCGTTGATCTTCCATCATCTTCTTCCAGCCCTCGTCGCGGACCTGCTTGGACGGCCATTCGACCCACGAATAGACGATCTTCTCGTCGGCCGTGGCCTTCACCGCGCCCTTGTAGTCGGTGACCTTGCCGTCGGGCACGTTATCGCCCCAGGTCTCGACGACACGCACCGCGCCGTAGTCCTGGAATACCGCGGCGGCCTTCGTGGCCATGTCGAGATAGGCCTGCTTGTTGGCGGCCGGCACCGCGGCGAGGAAGCCGTCGACATAGCCGGTCTTGCCCGCGTTGCCCTTGTCGAGGATCGGCGTGAAACCCGCGACGATCATGCGCTGGCCATCGAAGGGCATGTCCATGTCATGCATGCGCGGATCGTTCATCACCTTCCGGTGCGCTTCCTCCGCGACCTCCTTGCTGGGATATTCGATCCACGAGAAGACCACGACTTCGTCCGGCTTGGCCTTCACCGCGCCCTTGAAGTCGGTGAGCTTGCCGTCGGGCACGTCGTCGCCCCAGGCCTCGACCTGGCGGGTGGCGCCGAACTCCTTGGCGATCGGCGAGAAGTCGGCGGCAGCCTTGCGATAGGCCTCCTTCTTGTCGGCCGGCACCGGCAAAACAAAACCCTGCACGTAGGCCATCAGTTCCTCCTGCTGGTTGATTTCAAGCTGAAAGGTTGATATCAACGTAACTACGATATGTCAAAGAAGCTGAACGCCTCGTTCGAGACGACGCTGCACGTCTACGACCACTGCCTGTGCTTCGCCGCCCAACGCGCCGCACGCGCACTGGCGCGCCGCTTCGACGAAGCCTTGTCGCCCCTTGGTCTCACCAGTGGCCAGTTCTCGCTCCTCACCTCGCTCAACCAGCCCGAACCGCCCTCGATGGGCTCGATCGCCGCGTTGCTGGTGATGGATCGCACCACGCTCACCGCCAATCTGAAGCCGCTCGAGCAACGAGGCTGGGTCGAGATCGCGGTGGATGAGGCGGACCGCCGTGTGCGGCGGCTCATCCTGACGCCAGCCGGTCGTGCCGTCTTGCAGTCGGCCATGCCGGTCTGGGTCGAGGTACACGGCGAGATCGACCGGCTGCTGCCCGTCGCCGACGGTCGCACCCTGCGCCGCGGATTGCGGGCGCTGGCGTAACGCGTCAGGTCGCGAGAATGCCGATGCCGGCTGCCACGAATGGCAGGGCGACCAGCGCGAAGAGCGTCTGCATCGCGGTGATCCCGGCCATCAGGGGCGCGTCGCCGCCAAGCTGCCGCGCCATGATGTAGGCCGAGGACGCCGTCGGCAGGGCCTGGAAGAGCAGCGCCGTGACGAGCGCGGGTCCCGTCAGGCCCATGAGCCAGGCGACCGCGACCGTCACGACCGGCAGGACCAGGAACTTGATCGCCGAGGAGGTGGCGACCGGTGCGATCCAGCCGCGCACCGATCCGAACTCGAGGGCCGCGCCGACGCAAAGCAAGCCGAGCGGCAGGGACGCGGCGCCAAGCGCCCTGAGCGCCGGCTCGATCCCGGCCGGAAGCGTGAGCCCGAGCAGTTGAAAGCCGATGCCGGCGAAGGAGCCGAGTACCAGCGGATTGGTCACCAGTTGCAAGGCGATGCCGCGGCCGCTCAGCCGCGCGGCGCCGTGGCGGGCAAAAACCAGCACGCAGAGAATGTTGACGGTCGGCACGATCGCGGCGCTGCACAGGGCCGCCAGCGCGAGGCCCTGCGTGCCGAACAGGCCGGCGGCCAGGGTCACGCCGACATAGTTGTTGAAGCGGATGCCGCCCTGGAAGATCGAGGTGAAGGAAGGGCCGTCGACACGCAGCACGGGCCGCAGCGCGACGACGAGCGCGGCCACGGCGAGGATCGAGAGAATCAGGGTCGTGACGAGCTCACGCGCCGGCAGCGCGTCGAGCTTGGCCGTGGCGAGGCTATGGAAGAACAGGCACGGCACCAGAACGTAATAGCTGAGCCGTTCCGCCTGCGGCCAGAACCCGTCGGCGAGGAAGCGGACGCGCCGCAGCGCGATGCCGAGCGTGATCAGCAGGACGATGGGAAGCAGGGCGAGGATCACGTCGGCGCTCATGGGCCCTGTCTACGCCCTTGGAGAACACAAGCGAAAATTCTTAATACTCAATCGATCAATGACGAATTATCATCGATCTCATGTCGCTGCGCGCCCTCCGCACCCTGCAGGCCATCGCCCGGCACGGGTCCTTTGCCGGCGCCGGCAAGGCGGTCGGTCTGACCCAGTCGGCCGTGAGCCTGCAGGTGAAGGCGCTGGAGGAAGAGTTCGGCGCAGCCCTCTTCGATCGCTCGCGTCGCCTGCCGGTTCTGACCGAGGCCGGCCGGATCGTCGTGGCGCGGTCCGCCGAGGTGCTCGCGCTGTACGACGACATTGCCGGTGCGCTGGGCGACGAACGATCGCTGGCCGGTCGGCTGCGGGTCGGCGCCGTGCAGACCGCACTGGCCGGCGTGTTGCCCGATGCGCTGGTTGCTCTCAACCGCGCCCATCCGCGCGCCCGCGTCTCGGTTTCGGTCGGCCTGTCGGCGGAAATGGCGGAGAAGGTCGCGGCCGGCGAGCTCGACGCGGCGCTGACCACCGAGCCGGTGCGGCCCTATCCGGCCGGCCTCGTCTGGACACCACTCTATCAGGACCGTTTCTGGCTGTTCGCGCCACCCGGCCAGGCGCGGCGCAGCGCCCGCGACTTGCTGGCCGAGCTCCCCTTCATCCGCTTCGACAGCAAGGCCTGGGCCGGCCGCGTCATCGACCGCGAGCTGCGGCGCATGCGGGTGGAGGTGCATGAGGAAATGGTGCTCGACAGCCAGGACATCATCCTGCGCATGGTCGAGAAGGGATTGGGCGTCGCGGTGCTCGCCGTGTCCGACGAGATCTTCGCCGGCCTGAAGCTCACCTGCCTGCCGTTCGGCGAGCCGCAGCTGATCCGCAACATCGTGATGCTGGAGCGCCAGGATCGCCGCGGCGGCCGTCTCGCCGTGGCGCTGGCGGAGGCCGTGAAGGACGCCAAGGCAGCTGCCTCGGCACCGGCCCGAAAGCGGGCGAAGGCGCCCCGACAGGCTAGGCCGCGACGGTCTTCCCCTTGAACGTGCAGAGGTCGTTCACGACGCAGGCCGGACACAGAGGGGTGCGCGCCTTGCAGGTGTAGCGCCCGTGCAGGATCAGCCAGTGATGGGCGTGCAGCTTGTACTCATCGGGCACGCGCTTCAGCAGTTTCAGCTCGACTTGCAGCGGGTTCTTGCCCGGCGCCAGCCCGGTGCGGTTGCCGACCCGGAAGATGTGCGTGTCGACGGCGATGGTCGCCTCGCCATAGGCCACGTTCATCACCACGTTGGCGGTCTTGCGGCCGACGCCCGGCAGCGCCTCCAGCTCTTCGTGCGTGCGCGGCACCTCGCCGCCATGCCGCTCCAGCAGGAGGTGGCTGAGCGCGATCACGTTCTTGGCCTTGGTGCGGAACAGGCCGATCGTCTTGATATGGTCGATCAGCTTCGCCTCGCCCAGCGCCACCATTTGGGCCGGGGTCTTCACGAACTTGAACAGTGGCCCGGTCGCCCGGTTCACGCCGACATCGGTCGCCTGCGCCGAGAGCACGACCGCCACCAGGAGCTGGTAGACATTGTCGTATTCCAGTTCCGTCTCGGGTTCCGGCATCGCCTTCTTGAGGCGTGCAAAGAACTCGGGGATGACGGCGGTCTTCATCAGGGCCATATTTCTTCTTACCATGACCGAAGCGCCCCTTCCGGCGGTTCATTTCGCCACCTCGCTGAAGCCCTATCGCAGCCTGTCTGCGGACGGCTTCCGCTTCGTCATGCTGGCCGCCGTGGCCGCCAACCTGGTGATCGGCCTGCCCCTGTTCCTCATGGGCGCCTGGCCGGTCTTCGGCTTCATGGGCCTCGACGTCTTCCTCCTGTGGTGGCTGTTCAAGCGCAGCTATTTCGATGCACGGCGCACCGAGACGCTGACCCTGACCGACCACGACCTGGTCGTGGTCCGGATCGCGCCCGACGGCGAGCGCGAGGAGCTGCGGCTCGACGCCTACTGGCTGAAGGTCGAGGCCAGCGAGGAACGCCTGGTGGTGACCTCGCGCGGCAACCGCGCCGTGATCGGCCGATTCCTGGGCCCCGACGAACGCCTGCGCGTCGCCGAACAGCTCAAGGCCGCGATCGCCGACATGCGCGCCCCCCGCTACGACCACGCCTGGGACGAGTAGCCCTCGTCTACAGCCCCAGCACGTCCTTCATGCCGTAGAGGCCGGGCTTCCTTCCTTCCAGCCACTTGGCCGAAGTCACGGCGCCCGCCGCGTAGGTCTCGCGGCTGAAGGAGCGGTGGTTGAGTTCGAGCCGTTCGCCGGCCGCCGCGAAATAGACCGTGTGCACGCCCACCTCCTCGCCGCCGCGCAGGGTGGCGAAGCCGATCTCGCCGCTCGGGCGTGCGCCGGTATGGCCGTCGCGGCTCTTGCGCCAGACCTCCTCGAGCTGGACCTTGCGGCCCTTCGCCGCCGCGCGGCCGAGCGCCAGCGCCGTGCCCGAGGGCGCGTCGATCTTGTGGCGATGGTGCATCTCCAGCACCTCGATGTCGTAGCTGGGATCGAGCATCGATGCGGTCTTCTCGACCAGCGCCAGCAGGATGTTGACGCCCAGCGCCATGTTGGCCGCCCACATGATCGGCACCTTCGTCGCCGCATCCTCGATCAGCTTGGTCTGGATGGGATCGAGGCCGGTCGTGCCGATCACCATCGCGACGCCGTTCTCGCTCGCCACCTTGGCATGCGCGACCGTCGCTTCCGGGATGGTGAAATCGATCACGCACTGGGCGGCCCGGATGGCGGCGGCGCTGTCGTCGCCGATCAGCACGCCGTTCGGCTCGATCCCGGCGACCTCGCCCGCATCCTTGCCCAGCGCCTTGGAGCCCGGCCTCTCGCTGGCGGCGGCCAGTGTCACGCCCTCGGTCCGTGCGATCTGGCGGACCAGCATCTGGCCCATGCGCCCGGAGGCGCCGACGACGGCGATCTTCATCTCGTTCCTCTTCTCGTTGGTTGGCCTAGACTAACGGACCGGAAGCGAGGGGAACACATGCTCTTCATGGTGGTCGAGAAGCTCAAGAACCAGGACGGCAAGGCCGTCTATCGCAAGCTCCAGAAGGGCCGCGGCCTGCCCGACGGACTCGAGTTCGTCGCGAGCTACGTCACCGCCGATCTCGGCCGCTGCTTCCAGCTCATGCGCACCGACGACATCACGACGTTCCAGCGCTGGATCGCCGACTGGCAGGACGTCGTCGAGTTCGAGGTCGTGCCGGTGGTCGAAGGCAAGACCACGCGCGAGGCACTGGAGCCGTTGCTGTAGGCAGAGATCCAATTGAAGGAGAGCCGACGATGATTACAGGTGGCTGCCATTGCGGCGCGATTCGCTATCAGGCCGAGGGCGGCGCCCTCAACCACGCGCTCTGTCACTGCACGGACTGTCGGCGGCATGCCGGCGCGCCGATGGTGGGCTGGACGATGTACCCGCAGAACGCGGTCAAGGTGACCAAGGGCACGCCCCGGGTCTACGCCTCGTCGGAGCACGGACGGCGGCATTTCTGCCCCGACTGCGGCACCGGGCTGTTCTACGACAATGCCACGACGTTGCCGGGGCTCATCGACATCCAGAGCGCGACCTACGACGATCCGGACGCGGTGCCGGCGCAGCGCCACATCCAGGTCGCCGATCGGATCGGATGGATGAAGAGCGCGCATGAACTGCCGGCCTTCGACCGCTATCCCCCGCAGCCGTGACGCGGGAGGCGCGCTGACGGTGTTGTGAAGGGTCGATCGTCCATCCAGTCCTATCGGATAGAAATGCAGAAATGAACGGCTACCGGCGATTGCCGGCTTGATAGACTGCGGCGGCTCCGCCAGCGGGGCGCAGATCTCAACCGGTGCCGGAGTCATCGCCATGACGACGACGTTCACGCTGCAGGACGACACCAATCTCGATAAGTCGGTCGCGCAGGCCTATGTTGCGGGCTGGATCAATGGAGGCTCTTCCTCCTTCCAGGTGCTGCAGAGCGACGGCACGTTCGGCGGCGGCACCCCGACCACCGTCCCATTCTATCCCGTGTCGACGATACCGACGGTGACACTCGACGTGGCGACCAACGGCAACGACCAGCTCCTGTTCGTGGTGTCGCAGGGGGCGCCAACGGCTCTCAAGGTACTGAATTCGGCGCCGCAGAAATACACGCAGTATCCCTACCCGGTCGCCCCCGGCATCGCCGCGCCCGGACCGTTCGACATCTTCGAGTTCGGTCTGGGCGCCCAGGACGATGTGAGCGCGGTGAGCGGCTTCGGTCTAAACCTGCGCTTCTTGGTGAGCGGCGATGCGAGCCAGCAGTTCGGTGTATCGAGCGCGGTGACCCGGAAGGAGATCGGCACGGCCTACACGGCCTTCGTTGCGAACGAGGCGGTGAGCCTGCCAGCCGCGAAGGCCTTCGCCGAGCTGCTTTACGACGGCGCCCTCAACGTCGGCGGCGCGCCCGCGCCGCCGTCGGTGGACAGCCAGTTCTTCGCCATCTCCGACCCCAACGACATGCTGAACGCCCTCACCGACAATTACACGGCCGCGACAGACGATCCCCTGGCGACCTACTGGGTTACGACGCTGGCCGCCTTGTTCACCGTCGGCAACTATCTCAGCATCAACCTGAGCGCCAATCCGGCGGCGCCGAACATCTATTCCGGCTATTGCAGCGGCGGCGTCGGCGACGTGGTCTTTACGTTCAGCAACGGCAGCAACATGTACAGATTTTACAATCCGCTGAATTCCAATCCGTTGGGCTTCGCCGGCGCGCAGTATGTGTTTCAGCAGGCCTTCACCGTGGCGCCGGCACCCGACCAGGGCCTGCTGCAGGACAATATCTGGCAGGCGCTGTGCCGAGGTGTGGCACAGCTGGGCGTATCGACGACGCCGATCACCGATGGCGAGAGCACCACGGCGTGGAACAATCCGGACAATTGGTACCAGCCCGGCAATGTCAGCCACGTCTACGCCAAGTTCCTGCACTACTCCGACGCGGCCGGGAACGACAGTCGCACCAGCGGCAATCCGCCGATCTTCATTGCCAATGCCGCCTACGGCTTCAGCGAGGACGAGAACCCGGATGGGCCTTACTCTGGCCCGAACGTGCCGTCGAAGAGCGCCACCGTGCCGGACGGCTCGACCGTCACGATCACGCTCGGCGGCTGGGACACGACCTCGGGCTGATGTCCGGACACGCAGGCGTCATCCCTTCCAGGGATCGGCCACCTTCGGCCAGAACGGCGTCTTGCGCTTGGTGTAGGGCCAGCGGGTGACGTCGGGGTCGGCGGCGCCAGGAGTGGCGACGTAGAGGATCTCCTTCGCGACGCCGACGAAGCCGTTATAGAAATGCTGCGCGCTCTTCACGATCACGACGCGGTAGTCGGCCGGCTCGGCGCCGACGGCGCGAAAGGCGTCGGCGTGGAAGGTCTGGTTGCGACGGGTGCAAATGGCGATGTCGACATGCTCGGACGACAGCAGCGCCATATCGCCGAGCGGTGACATCACCGGCCCGTAGGGCTGGAAGACGTTGCGGGCGATCTTCTTCACCGTGACGTCGAGGTCGACCGGATCGCCGCTCACCGTGCCGGACTTGCCGCCCAGCCGCATGCGGATGCGTGCGCCCTCGCCCGCCTCCTCGGCGATCTGGAAGGCCATCGGGTCCCACATCACGCCGAACAGGGCCGGGCCGATCTCCCGTTCGACCAGCGCCTTCAGCACGAAGGTCGAATCGCCCGGCGCGCCCGAGCCGGGATTGTCGGCGCGGTCGGCCAGGACAAGCGGGCCCTGGTTGTGCGAGGCGGCGCGGTCCATCGCCTCCTCGACGGTGAGATACTTCGTGGCATAGCGCTCGCGATTGTCCCACAGCTCCTTGCCCAGCTGCTCGGCCAGCGCCTCGGCCTTCTTCCTGTCGCCGTCGGCCACGACCAGCGTGCGGGTGCCCACGTCTTCCACGTCGGCGAAAGAGAAGCCGTGGCTCAGCGACACCGAGAGGATGCCGTCCTTGCCCTCAAGGCTCTTCATGCGCACCACGAACTCGTTGATCGGCGGCACGGAGGTGCGGTACTGCGCGATCATGCGGCAGTCATAGCGCGCCATCACCGGCTTCACCTTGCCCTCGACCGTGTCGGCGATGATCGCGAACAGCTCGGCGGCGCGCTCCATCGTGTCGGTGTGGGGATATTCCTTGTAGCCGACCAGCACGTCGGCGCTGTCGAGCATCAGGGCGCTCAAATGACAGTGCAGGTCGAACTCGGCGCCGATCGCGACCTTGGGCCCGACGATGGCGCGGATGCGCGACAGGAGATCGCCCTCGCAGTCGTCGTAGCCGTCGGCCACCATGGCGCCGTGGACGTTGATGAGCACGGCGTCGAGCGGCAGGGCGGCCTTCACGCCGTCGAGGATCTCGTCACGGAAATCCTCATAGACCTTGCGCACGGTCGTGCCCGAGGGCGCGGCGAAGGTCGACAGCCCCTCGATCACCGTCCAGCCGCGCTTCTCGGTCTCCTTGCGCCAGACATGGACGGGCGCGGTGAAGTTGGTCGGCTCGTGCTTCGTGGCGTCGCCGTGCCAGATGCCGTGCTCCTCGTAGCCGCGCAGGCCGGTCGGAAAAGGCACGAACTGGTTGGTCTCGGTCCCGAGGGCCGCGATGTAGACACGCTTGGACAACGACTTACTCCTTGGCGCAGTGGCAGCCCGCGACATGGTCGTCGACCATGCCCGAGGCTTGCATGAAGGCGTAGCAGATGGTGGAGCCGACGAATTTGAAGCCGGCCTTCTGAAGGGCTTTCGACAGGGCGTCGCTTTCGGCCGAGCGCGCCGGCACGTCCTTGAGGGTCTTCGGACGGTTCTTCTTCGGCGTCCCGCCGACGAAGCTCCACAGGTACTTGGAGAAGGAGCCTTCGCGCTCCTTCAGCGCGAGATAGGCCTGGGCGTTGGTCACGCTGGCGGCGATCTTGCCCTTGTGGCGGATGATGCCGGGATCGAGCAGCAGCTTCTCAAGCTTCGCAGGGCGATAGCGCGCGATCTTCTCCGGATCGAACCCGTCATAGACCTTGCGATAGTGCTCGCGCTTGCGCAGCACGGTGATCCACGAAAGGCCGGCCTGGCAGCCTTCCAGGGTCAGGAGCTCGAACAGCGCGCGATCGTCGCGCAGCGGACGTCCCCATTCCGTGTCGTGGTATTCCTGGTAGAGCGGATCGTCGGAGACCCAGCCGCATCTTGGCTTGCCGTCCGCGCCGCTCACTCTATCGTGCTTCCAAACCATGTGAGGAAGCTACCCAATGTCCAACGTCCCCGCCAATCTGAAGGTCTGCATTTTCGATGTATTCGGCACCGTCGTCGACTGGCGCGGCAGCCTGATCGCCGATCTGCCCGCGCTCGGCAAGAAATACGGAATCGACACCGACTGGACGAGCTTCGCCGACGACTGGCGCGGCCTCTACCAGCCGCAGATGACACGGGTGCGCAAGGGCGAGCTGCCGTGGACGCGCATCGATGACCTGCACAAGGAAGCCTTCGAGATGCTGCTCGAGAAGCGCGGCCTCAAGCATCCGGGCGAGGAGGGCGCGTGGGAGTTCACGCACCTCTGGCACAGACTGCGCCCCTGGCCCGATTCGGTCGAGGGCATCGGCATGATGAAGAAGAAGTTCGTCGTGGCCACACTCAGCAACGGCAACGTCGCGCTGCTGATCAACATGGCCAAGAACGGCGGCATTCCGTGGGATCACTGCTTCTCCGGGGAGACCTTCCATCACTACAAGCCCGACCCCGAAGCCTATCTCGGCGTCGTCGACAGCATGTATCTCAAGCCCGAGCAGGTGATGCTGGTGGCGGCGCACAACGGCGACCTCGCGGCCGCACAGAAGTGCGGCCTGTCGACGGGCTTCGTGCTGCGCCCCACCGAACACGGGCCCGGCCAGACACGCGACCTCAAGGCCGAGGGCGACTGGAACGCCGTCGGCACGTCGATGATCGATCTCGCGAAGAAGCTGGGGTGCTGATGTTCATGGCCTCCCCCGTATGACGGGGGAGGAGCTTGATTCTTCAGGCCACGATCGTCACGTGACTCCCATCAGAGTTTCGGTCGGTGCGAACGCCACGGCGTGGCGCGTTCGTAGGCCGCGCCGGCGGCCAGGACGCTGGCATCGTCGAACGCGCGGCCGGCCAGCTGGAAGGCGAGCGGCAGGCCTTCGGCATCGAAGCCGCAGCACACCGCGGCGGCGGGCTGGCCGGTGACGTTGAAGGGCATGCTGAGCGAGGGCTTGCCGAGGAAGTGGAAGATCGGCGCCGGATCCTCGAAGACTTCCGGCGGACCCCACTGGTTGGCCGTCATCACGAGATCGTAACCGCGCATCGCCTCGCGCGTGTCCTGCTGCAGCTTGCGGCGGAACCGCAGCGCCGAGAGGTATTGTTCGGCTGAGAGGAAGGCGCCGAGCTGGAAGCGGCGGCGCGTCGTGTAGCCGAACTTCTCGGGCCGCTCGATCACGTCGCGGCGATGGATGGCATGCGCCTCGGTCGTGATGATGACTCGACCGCAGATGTGATAGTCGCGAATGTCGGGGAAAATCACCTCCTCGACCGAGGCGCCGAGATCGCGCATCACGCGCACGGCTTCTTCCATCCCCGCCGCCATGTCCTCCGAGAGCTTGCCCTTGGGCCCCTCGTACCAGCTGCGGGCCAGCGCGATGCGCATGCCCTTGATCGGGCGTTGCGCCGCCGCGCCGTAATCGACCTTGGGCGTGCGCGCCGAGGCCTGGTCGTTGGGGTCGTGCCCGGCCAGCACGTCGAGCATCAGGGCGCAGTCCTCGGTCGTCCAGGCCATCGGCCCGGCCGTGTCGAGGCTGAACGAAAGCGGGAAGATTCCGCAGCGGCTCACCAGCCCGTAGGTCGGCTTGATGCCGGCCGTGGCGCAGTAGCCCGCCGGGTTGCGGATCGAGCCGCCGGTGTCGGAGCCCATCGCGCCCATGCAGAGGGCGGCTGCAATTGCCGCACCCGAGCCGCTGGAGGAGCCGCCGGGCTGAAAGGCGGTGTTCCACGGATTGCGGACGGGCGGGAACGGCTGGTCCGATGTCATCGCGCCGTTGGCGAATTCGTGCGTGCCGAGTTTGCCCAGGATGACGGCGCCGCCAGCCTTCAGGCGGCGCACCGTTTCTGCGTCGATCGCCGGGACATAATCGATCTTGAGATGCGAATGGCCGGTCGTCTTGACCCCGGCCGTCTCGTAGATGTCCTTCAGCCCGATCGGGATGCCGTGCATCGGCCCGCGTCGCAGGCCGCCGCACATTTCCATGTCGGCCTGCCGCGCGGCGTTCAGCGCGATGTCTGCCGTGACCGTGACGTAGCTGTTGAGGGTGGGATCGACGGTGGCGATGCGCGCGAGGAAGGCCTCCGTCAGCGCCGTCGAAGTGAGTTCGCCGCGCGCCATCAGGCGGCCGGCCTCGGCAATACCGAGCGTCGTCAAATCGGTCATGGATTCTACTCGTCGGCGCGGAAGACTTGAGGCGGTTCGGCAGCCCAGGCCCATCGCTCGGGGATTCGTTCCATCAGCCCGAGCAGGCCGACATAGCCTTTGTGCAGGTGGCCGATATCTTCCTCGGTCAAGGTGAGACCGGTCAGCGCGGCGCGCAACCGGAATTCCTCGAGCGTCGGCGCCCTGGTCGATGATGTCATGACATCCCTCCGCAACGATTGGTGCATGCAATCGACATGCCGCTTCCCTTGTGGCGCGCCTTTGTTGCGTTGGCTTGGCGCTTGCATGACGGAACCGACAGCGTCTCGCGTCGGGGTCACCGACGGGATCGCCGAACCGGGGAGTAGTGAATGTTCAACCGTCTTCGCGTTGCCGCCACCGGCCTGGCCATCCTCGCAGCAACGGCAACACCTGCCTTTGCGCAAGGCACTCTGCGCATCGGCATGACAGCCGCCGACATCCCCTTGACGACGGGCCAGCCCGATCAGGGGTTCGAAGGCTTTCGCTTCGCCGGCTACACGATCTATGACGCGCTCGTGAACTGGGATCTGTCGAAGGCCGACACCATCGCCGACATCCGGCCCGGCCTCGCGGTGTCCTGGGCGCCGGTCGAGGGCGAGCCGACCAAGTGGATCTTCAAGCTGCGCGAGGGCGTGAAGTTCCACGACGGTTCGGACTTCGATGCCGACACCGTGATCTGGAACCTCGACAAGGTGCTCAACGACAAGTCGCCGCAGTTCGACAGCAAGCAGATGGCGCAGGTGCGCGCGCGCATCCCGACGCTGGTCGGCTACAAGAAGATCGACAAGTACACGGTCGAGCTCACGACGCGCATCGTGAACTCGCTGTTTCCCTACGACATGTCCTACGTCTTCTATTCGAGCCCGGCGAACTGGGAGAAGCAGGGCAAGGACTGGAACAAGGTCGCGCTCAATCCGTCGGGCACCGGCCCCTTCAAGGTCGACCGCGTCGTGCCGCGCGAGCGCCTGGAGCTCTCGCGCAATGCCGACTACTGGGAAAAGGCGCGGGTGCCGAAGGTCGACAAGGTGATCCTGTTCCCGATGCCGGAGGCGGCGACCCGCACGGCGGCGCTGCTGGCCGGACAGGTCGACTGGATCGAGGTGCCGGCGCCCGACGCCATCCCGCGCCTCAAGCAGGGCGGCATGACCATCGTCACCAACAAGTATCCGCACAACTGGGCCTATCAGCCCAGCATGATCGAAGGCTCGCCGTGGACCGACATCCGCGTGCGCAAGGCGGCCAACCTTGCGATCGATCGCGCCGGCCTCAACAAGCTGCTGGGCGGGCTGATGATCGAGTCCAAGGGCCATGTCTATCCCGGCCATCCCTGGTTCGGCTCGCCGGCCTTCGACATCAAGTACGATCCGGCCGCCGCCAAGAAGCTGCTGGCCGAAGCCGGCTACAGCGCAACCAAGAAGCCCAAGATCAAGATCGCCATCTCGACCTCGGGCTCGGGCCAGATGCTGCCGCTGCCGATGAACGAATACGTGCAGGAGAACCTGAATGCCGTCGGCTTCGATGCCTCGTTCGAGGTCATGGAATGGAATGCGCTGGTGAACTTCTCCTTCCAGCCGGCGACGGGTGACAACGCCAAGAAGGCGGGCGTCAACGGCATCAACATCAGCCGCGCCACGGTCGATCCGTACTCGGCCTTCACGCGCCTGATGAACAGCAACTTCGTGCCGCCGGTCGGCGCCAACTGGGGCATCCTGAAGGACGACAAGCTCGATGCCATGATCAACAAGGCGCATACGAGCTTCGACAAGGCCGAGCAGACCAAGGCCCTGTCCGAGGTGCACGGCTACATCGTCGACCAGGCCTATTGGGTCTGGATCGCGCACGATCTCAATCCGCGCGCCATGAGCCCCAAGGTGAAGGGCTTCGTGCAGGCGCAAAGCTGGTTCCAGGACCTGACGCCGGTCGAAATCAAGTAGCTCACAGCAACCAAACGAGAGGCGGGCCGCAATGCTCCTCTATGCCCTACGCCGCCTGATCTACCTGGTCCCCGTCGCGTTCGGCGTATCGCTGCTCGTGTTCGCGCTGGTGCATCTCGCGCCGGGCGATCCGATCTCGGCGATCGTGCCGCCCGACGCGCCCAAGGAAGTGGTCGACAAGCTCAAGGAATATTACGGCTTCGACCAGCCGTTACCGGTTCAGTATCTGCGCTGGCTCGGGGTGACCCTGACCGGCGATCTCGGCACCTCGATCGGTACTGGCCGGTCGGTGGCGGCGGAAGTCGGCAGCGCCTTCGGCAACACCATCATCCTGGCGATCGCCGCCACGCTGCTCGCCTTCAGCCTGGCGGTCATCCTGGGAACCGCAGCCGCCTACGCCAAGTCGCGCATCGTCGACCGCCTGGTCACGGTGATCTCGCTGATCGGCGTCAGCGTGCCCCACTTCTGGCTGGCGATCGTTCTGGTCATCATCTTTGCGGTCGAACTCGGCGTGCTGCCGCCGATGGGCATCGGGCCGGAAAACTCCACCGGCTGGCAATTCGACCGGGCCCACCTGGCGCACATGGTGCTACCGACCATTGCGCTCTCCGTGATCCCGCTCGGCGTCGTGACCCGTACGGTGCGCTCCACCGTCAAGGAAACGCTCAGCATGGAATTCGTGACGGCGCTGCAGGCCAAGGGCATGCGCGACAGCCGCATTCTCTTCCATGTGCTGAAGAACGCCGCCCCGACCTGCCTCGCCGTCATGGGCCTGCAGGCCGGTAACCTGATCGGCGGCTCGATCCTGATCGAGACGGTGTTCGCCTGGCCGGGCACCGGCTTCCTGCTGAACAGCGCCATCTTCCGCCGCGACCTGCCGATCCTGCAGGGAACGACGCTGGTGCTGGCCGGCTTCTTCATGTTGCTCAACCTGACCGTGGACATCATCCAGACCATGGTCGATCCCCGCATCAAGCGAGGCTGAACCGATGGCCCTGCAAAGTCCCTCCCTCGACGTCGGCGGCGCCATCCTGGTGAAGCCCACGCCCACCGCCGCCGGCCGCGGCTACTGGCAGTCGGTCGGGCGGCGCCTGCGCCGCGATCCGGTCACGCTGATCTGTGCCGCGATCCTGATCCTGCTGGTGCTGGCGTCGATCGCCGCGCCCTATCTCTATCTGGCGGATCCCTACAAGACCTCGATGCTGCGTCGCCTCTATCCGCTGGGCTCGCCGAACCACTGGCTGGGCACCGACGAGCTGGGACGCGACATGTTCGCCCGCCTGATCTATGGCGGCCGGCTGTCGCTGTTCATGGGCGTGACGCCGGTCGTCTGTGCGCTGCTGATCGGTGGCAGCCTGGGCATTCTCGCCGGCTTCGTCGGCGGCAAGACCAACATGTTGATCATGCGCATCATGGACGTCTTCTACGCCTTCCCGTCGGTGCTGCTGGCGATCTCGCTGTCGGGCGCGATGGGCGCCGGTACCGAGAACACGCTGCTGTCGCTCACCCTGGTGTTCATCCCGCCGATCTGCCGTGTCTCCGAGAGCGTCACCACGCAGGTGCGCGGCTTCGACTTCGTCGATGCGGCCAAGGCAAGCGGCGCCTCGGCCTTCACCATCGTGAGGGTCCATGTGCTGGGCAACGTGCTCGGGCCCATCCTGGTCTATGCGACGTCGCTGATCAGCGTCGCGATCATCCTGGCCGCGGGGCTCAGCTTCCTCGGCCTCGGCGTCAAGCCGCCGGAGCCCGAATGGGGCCTGATGCTGAACACGCTGCGCCAGGCGATCTACGTCAATCCGGTCCTCGCGGCCCTGCCGGGCGTGATGATCTTCATCACCTCGATCTGCTTCAACCTGATGAGCGATGGCCTGCGCGCGGCCATGGACGTGAAGGCCTGACATGGACACGCTGCTTCCCATCCAGGATCGCGGCGGCCCGGCCCAGCCGCTGCTGCTGGCCACCGGCCTGCGCAAGCATTTCCCGGTCGCCGGCGGCCTGCTCGGCCGCACCACCAAGGTCGTGCGCGCGGTCGACGATCTCACTCTCTCGGTCGCCAAGGGCGAGACTTTGGGCGTCGTGGGCGAATCGGGCTGCGGCAAGTCGACGGTCGCGCGGCTGCTGATCCGCCTGATCAAGCCGGACAAGGGCACGATGGTGCTCGACGGCGATCCGGTCGACGAGCCGCACGGAATCACGGTGAACGAGTTGCGCCGTCAGGTGCAGATGGTGTTCCAGGATTCCTACGCCTCGCTCAACCCGCGTCTCACCATCGCCGAGACGCTGGCCTTCGCGCCGCGCGCCCACGGGCTGCCGGCGGCCGAGGCGCGCGAGCGGGTGCGCGACCTGTTGAGCAAGGTCGGCCTCGATCCGGTGAACTACGCCACCCGCTATCCGCACGAGTTGTCGGGCGGCCAGCGCCAGAGGGTGAACATCGCGCGCGCGTTGGCGCTCCGTCCGCGGCTGATCATCCTCGACGAGGCCGTGTCGGCACTCGACAAGTCGGTCGAGGCGCAGGTCCTGAACATGCTGGTCGACCTCAAGACGGAGCTCGACCTGACCTACGTGTTCATCAGCCACGACCTCAATGTCGTGCAGTATCTCAGCGACCGCGTGCTGGTCATGTATCTCGGCAAGATCGTCGAGCTGGGCCCGGTCGAGGCAATCTACGGCAATCCGCAGCATCCCTACACGCGCGCGCTCCTGTCGGCGCGGCCGTCGATGGATCCGCGCAAGCGGACCCACGAGGCGCCGATCCAGGGCGATCCACCAAACCCCATCGACCCTCCCTCAGGCTGCCGGTTCCGCACGCGTTGCCCGTTTGCGGAAGACGTCTGCGCCCGCGTCGAGCCACCCCTGACGGACGCCAAATTCCAGGCCGTGGCCTGCCACATGCGCGTGGCGGGTTCGGGACACTCAAAGGCGATGGCGGCATGACGAACATGCTTCAGGTACGCGACCTTCACGTCACCTTCGTCACGCCCGATCGCACGGTGCATGCCGTCAACGGCGTCAGCTTCGACCTGGCGCGCGGCGAGACGCTGGGCATCCTGGGCGAGTCCGGCTCAGGCAAGAGCGTCACCCTGCGCTCGATCCTGCGGCTGCATCCCGAGCATCGCACCCGCTGGTCGGGCAGCATCAAGCTCGAGGGCGACGAGATCCTCGACATGGCCCCCAAGGCGCTGTCCGATCTGCGCGGGCAACGCGTCTCGATGATCTTCCAGGAGCCTGCGACCGCGTTCGATCCGGTCTTCACCATCGGCCAGCAGATCGCCGAGACGGTCCGCCGTCACACCGGCAAGAGCGAGACCGACGCCATGAAGCGCGCCAAGGATCTGCTGGAGATGGTGCGCATCCCCTCGCCGGCGCAGCGGCTGAAGGCCTATCCGCACGAGATGTCGGGCGGCATGCGTCAACGCGCCATGATCGCGCTCGCGCTCTCCTGCAATCCGACCCTGTTGCTGGCCGACGAACCGACCACGGCGCTCGACGCCACGGTGCAGATCCAGGTGCTGCTGCTGATCCGCGAGCTGCAGCGCGAATTCAATCTCGGCGTCATCTTCGTCACCCACGATATCGGCGTGGCCGTCGAAGTCTCCGACCGGATCGGCGTCATGTATGCCGGCAAGCTGGTCGAGATGGCTCCGGTCGAGCGTATGGTCGACGCGCCGCAGCACCCTTACAGCCGCGGCCTGCTGGCTTCGACGGTGCACGACGGCATGCGTGGCCAGCGGCTCGAATCCATTCCCGGCGCGCCGCCCGATCTTGCTGCCGTGCCGGACGGCTGCAGCTTCGCGCCACGCTGCAAGTTCGTCCGTCCCGACTGCACGGCTTCGATCCCGTCGCTGCGCGAGGTTGAAGCCTCCCACGCGGTGCGCTGCGTGCTGGCGGCGTAGCATCTCACCAACGACCTCACCCTGAGGAGCGCTCCGCAGGAGCGCGTCTCGAAGGGTGGGCACGAGCACCGCGTCCGTTGCCCATCCTTCGAGACGCGCCGCTTCGCGGCGCTCCTCAGGATGAGGCAAATGGGTCGATTTGAGACGAAATGGCTCCAGAGGTTAGCTCTGTGAGCCTGAGTGTCGGCGGCCTCAGCCGCCGAACATTTCCTTCACCTTGCTGAAGAAGCCCTCGGATTCCGGGCTGGTCTTGCCGGCCTTCTCGAATTCCTTGAGCAGTTCCTTCTGCTTGGCCGTGAGGTTGGTCGGCGTCTCGACGTTGATCTCGATGTACATGTCGCCATGCTGGCTCGAGCGCATGATCGGCATGCCCTTGCCGCGCATGCGGAACTGGTGCCCGCCCTGCGCCCCGGCCGGAATGTTGATGCGCGCCATCTTGCCGTCGAGCGTCGGCACCTCGATGTTGCCGCCCAGGGTCGCCTGCACCATCGAAATGGGCACGCGGCAGTGCACGTCCGGGCCTTCGCGTTCGAACAGCTGGTGGCGGCGCACCGACAGGAAGACATAGAGATCGCCGGCCGGACCGCCTCGGGCCCCGGCCTCGCCCTCGCCGCTCAGGCGGATGCGCGTGCCGTCCTCGACGCCGGACGGAATGTTGACCTTCAGCGTCTTCTCGCGCCGCACGCGACCCTGGCCGCCGCAATTCTTGCACGGCTTGTCGATCACCTGTCCGGCGCCGTGGCAGGTATGGCAGGCGCGCTCGACGGTGAAGAAGCCCTGCTGCGCGCGAATGCGGCCGCGGCCCTGGCAGGTCGGGCATTGCTGCGGCTTCGAGCCGGCCTCCGCCCCGCTGCCGTGGCAGACCTCGCAGGTGATGGAACTGGGTACGCGCACCGTCGCCTCGGTGCCCGAATAGGCCTGTTCCAGCGTGATCTCGAGATTGAAGCGCAGGTCCTGCCCGCGCATGTCGGCGCGTCCGCGTCCGCGCGCGCCGTTGGCGCCGAACATCTCCTCGAAGATGTCGCCGAACACCGAGCCGAAATCGAAGCCCTGGCCGCCCTGGAACGGACCGCCGGGTCCCGCACCGCCCTCGAACGCGGCCGCGCCGTAGCGGTCGTAGGCGGCACGCTTCTCCGGATCCTTCAGGATGTCGTAGGCGTGGCTGATTTCCTTGAATTTCCGTTCCGCTTCCTTGTCGCCGGGATTGCGGTCCGGATGGTGCTGCATCGCGAGCTTGCGATACGCCTTCTTGATGTCGTCGGCGCTGGTCGTCCGGCTCACCCCAAGCAGCTCGTAAAAGTCTTGCGACATAACGCTCTACGCAGCCCCCACTGGCCCCTTACAGGTCGGCCTCCCGCTCGCGCGGGAGGCCGTCTCGTTCGTCACGGAATTCCCGATCAGGAACCCGTCTTCTTGTTCTTGTCGGTGACGTCCTCGAATTCCGCGTCGACGACTTTCTCGCCCTTCGCGTCGGTCGCACCGGCACCAGCACCGGGTCCGCCGGCCGTCCCGGCGGCACCCGCCTGGGCTTCGGCCTGCTGGGCCTTGTACATCGCCTCGCCGAGCTTCATCGCGGCCTGGGTCAGGTCGTTGGTCTTGCCCTTGATGGCCTCGACATCCTCGCCCGCGAGAGCCGTCTTCAGCCCTTCGAGCGCACCCTCGATCTCGGCCTTCTCGGTGGGGCTCACCTTGTCGCCGTACTCCTTGAGGTGCTTGTCGGTCGAGTGGACCAACGCCTCGCCCTGGTTGCGGGCGTCGATCAGCTCGCGCTTCTTCTTGTCTTCCTCGGCATGCAGCTCGGCGTCCTTCACCATCTTCTGGATGTCGGCCTCGCTGAGGCCGCCCGAAGCCTGGATGCGGATCTGCTGCTCCTTGCCGGTGGCCTTGTCCTTGGCCGAGACCTGCACGATGCCGTTGGCGTCGATGTCGAAGGTGACCTCGACCTGCGGCACGCCGCGCGGTGCCGGCGGGATGCCGACCAGATCGAACTGACCCAGCATCTTGTTCTGGGCGGCGATCTCGCGCTCCCCCTGGAAGACGCGGATGGTCACGGCGGTCTGGTTGTCGTCGGCCGTCGAGAAGGTCTGGCTCTTCTTGGTCGGGATCGTCGTGTTGCGCTCGATCAGGCGCGTGAACACGCCGCCCAGCGTCTCGATGCCGAGCGACAGCGGCGTCACGTCGAGCAGGAGGACGTCCTTGACCTCGCCCTTCAGCACCGCCGCCTGGACCGCCGCGCCGACCGCGACGACTTCGTCGGGATTGACGTTGCGGGCCGGCTCCTTGCCGAAGAACTGCTTCACGACCTCGATGACCTTCGGCATGCGCGTCATGCCGCCGACCAGGATGACCTCGTCGATCTGGCCGGCCTGCAGGCCGGCATCCTTGAGCGCCGCCTTGCAGGGCTCGAGCGTCCGCTGCACCAGGTCGTCGACCAGCGACTCGAGCTTGGCGCGCGAGAGCTTGATGACGAGATGCTTCGGACCGCTGGCGTCGGCGGTGATGAACGGCAGGTTGATCTCGGTCTCCTTGGAATTGGAGAGCTCGATCTTGGCCTTCTCGGCCGCTTCCTTGAGGCGCTGCAGGGCGAGCTTGTCGTTGCGCAGGTCGATGCCCTGCTCTTTTTTGAACTCGTCGGCCAGGTAGCTGATGATGCGCTGGTCGAAGTCCTCGCCGCCCAGGAACGTGTCGCCGTTGGTCGCCTTGACCTCGAACACGCCGTCGCCGATCTCGAGGACCGACACGTCGAACGTGCCGCCGCCCAGGTCATAGACTGCGATCGTGCCGGTCTTGCGCTTGTCCATGCCGTAGGCGAGCGCCGCGGCCGTCGGCTCGTTGATGATGCGCAGCACTTCGAGGCCGGCGATGCGGCCGGCATCCTTGGTCGCCTGGCGCTGGGCGTCGTTGAAGTAGGCCGGGACGGTGATGACCGCCTGCTCGACCTTCTCGCCGAGATAGGCCTCGGCCGTCTCCTTCATCTTGCCCAGGATGAACGCCGAGATCTGGCTCGGGCTGTACTGTTCGCCGTTCACCTCGACCCACGCGTCGCCGCTCGGCGCCTTGTCGATCTTGAAGGGGACGAGCGTCTTCTCCTTGGCGACCATGGGGTCGTCGAAGCGGCGGCCGATCAGGCGCTTGACCGAATAGAGGGTCTTCATCGGGTTGGTGACGGCCTGGCGCTTGGCAGCCTGGCCGACCAGGCGCTCGCCGCCGTCCGTGAACGCGACCATCGAAGGCGTCGTGCGCGCGCCCTCGGAATTCTCGATAACCTTGGTGTCGCCGCCTTCCATGACCGCGACGCACGAGTTGGTCGTACCCAAGTCGATGCCAATGACTTTCGCCATGATTTCTACTCTCTTCCCTCGGCAAGCCGTTCCGGACCCAAAGGCGCCCGATCGGCCCCCGTACTGTGGTTACCTGCCGGAAAAAACCGGGTCAGGACAGGGGCTATATAGGTCCTGTCCGCCTGCCTGCAATGGACGTGAGGACCAAAATCTCCGCTGGAATGTGCCGTTTGGCGCACTACCGGGCGGACTCATCGGAGTGGCCGGCGAGGCCGGCCCCCTCCCTAATTTGCGCTGGCGGCCGCTGCGCCGGCGGCGGGACCGCCCTTGGAAACCGCGACCATCGCAGCCCGCAGCAGTCGCCCGGCGATCAGGTAGCCCGGGATCAGCTCCTGGACCACCGTGCCGTGCGGTACGTCGGGGTTCTCGACCTCCATCATGGCCTGATGGAATTCGGCGTTGAACGGCTTGCCGAGGCTCGCGATGCGGGTGACGCCGTGGCGCTCCAGCACCGACTGCAGCTCGCGATCGGTCGCCTGGATGCCGACGATCACGTTGCGCAGCGCCGGATCCAGGGAATCGAGGTCCGCCGGCAGGGCCGACAGGGCGCGGCCGAAATTGTCGGCCACCGACAGCACGTCGCGGGCAAAGCGCTCGACAGCGAACTTGCGCTCCTTCTCGACATCCTGCTGGGCCCGCCGGCGCACGTTCTGCGCCTCGGCCAGGGCCCGGAGCTGCTTGTCCTGGAGGTCAGCCTTCTCGGCCTGGAGTTGCTCGACGAGACGCTGCCACTCGGCGGCGCTTTCCGGCCGGGGCGGAATGTCGAGAGTGTCCGGGTCGACCGGCATATCCGCCGGGGCGCCGCCCGCGGTTGGATCGCTGGCCATGGGGTGTCCCCTTTGTGTGTTGGTTGCTTGAAGCGGCCTTCACTTAGGGACGAGGCCGCTCCGGGTCAACTGGCTCAGGCGGCCTGCAGGGGCGCCTGCAGCCTGGTGCCGCGCACGATGATGCCGCCGCGGTCGCCGATGGTGACCTGACCGTAGCGCTGGGCGAAGATCTCGGGCAGCGGCCGGGCCCCCTCGGCGGCCAGCCACAGGCGCAGGAGGTGACGGCGGCGCTCCGGTTCGGGCCAGTCGTCGAAGCCGGTGCGGTCGTGCAGCATCGTGTGGTTGTGAACGAGCTGCACGTCGCCCGGCTTGAACTCCATGAAGGTGTTGAGCGCCGGATCGTTGGCCAGCTGGTCGAACAGGTCGAGGGCCTCGACCAGTTCCGGCGTGTGCCGCGGCGCCTCGGGGAAGCGTTGGGCCGAGTCGATGTACTGGCGCTGGTAGATCGCGGTCAGATAGCCCTGGTGCCAGTTGAACACGGGGATCTCGAAGAAGGGCTTCTGGCCTTCCGGCACCTCGCCGCGCCGGTCGGTGGCGATCGGCTGGAACAGCAGCTTCAGCAGATCGGGCCGGCGGCGGCGCATCTCGTTGAAGATGGTGGTCGAGCTGACCAGCGCCGACAGGCCGCCCGACTTCGCGGTCTTGAGACAGAGCAATCCGACGATGTCGCAGGAATCGGTATGATAGGTCTGCCGCTCGTGCGTTTGGTAGATGCGCACGCTGGGGTCGTTCACGTCGAGCCCGAGATCCTGCACGTGGCCCAGCACATGGCCCTTGCCGTTCTGCGAGCGGGCGCTGCCGAGATGGGCGCCCAGGCCGAAGAAGGCCGTCGCCGATTCGCGGATCGACCAGCGCTCGACCGGCAGGCCGCGCAGCAGCAGGAAGCCGCGGCCGTTCAGCACCTCGTCGTCGACGCGCGAGCGCAGCTTCGCCCCGAAGGTCGGTAGCGGGAAATCCTGCGGCTTCAGCACGGCGATGTCGGCATCGCGCGCGACCAGTGCCTGGGTCGCGGCCTCGATCTCGGCCACCTCGGCGGCCGACATCGGCATCATCCAGTCGTCGCGCTTGGCGATCTCGGGTCCGTACCAGGCGGCGGCGCCGGTCTGCACCGGCGGCAATTCGTACGACATGATCAAGCGTTCCTCGGTTGGTCTTCTTTATGCGTCCCACGGAAAACGTGGGGCGAAGAGCTCGGTGTCGCTGGTCGAGAGCCGGTAGCTCTCGGTGGCATTGACCAGAGCGGCGCGGATGCCGGGTTCCAGCGCGCTGTGACCGGCATCGGGCACGACGACGTAGCGCGCCTCGGGCCAGGCGCGCGCCAGCGCATCGGCGGTCACCGGCGGGCAGACGATGTCGTAGCGACCCTGGACGATGGTGGCAGGCAGGTGGCGGATGCGGTCGAGATCGGTCCAGGGCCAGCCTTCCGGCACGAAGGTGCCGTTGGCGAAATAGTGGGCCTCGATGCGCGACAGAGCCAGCGCGAAGCCGCCATGGTCGGTCTCGAATGGCGCGCGGACCGTGGGGTACAGCGTCGAGCAGGCCGCCTCGTAGCGGCTCCAGGCCCGCGCCGCCGGGCGGTGCAGGTCGGGATTGCGGTCGATCAGCCGGCGGTAATAGTTGCCCAGCAGGTCGCCGCGCTCATCGGCCGGAAGGTGCTCGGCGAACTCGCGCCACGCTTCCGGGAAGATGGTGCGCATGCCGTGGAGGAACCAGTCGATCTCCGGCCGCGCGCCCAGGAAGATGCCGCGCAGGATAAAGCCGGTCGCCCGGCCGGGGTGGCTGAGGCCATAGGCCAGCGCCAGCGTGCTGCCCCACGAGCCGCCGAACAGCAGCCAGCTCGGGATGCCGAGATGCGCCCGGAGCTTCTCCATGTCGGCCACGAGATCGGCCGTGGTGTTGTCCTGCAGCTCGCCAAGCGGCATCGAACGGCCGCAGCCGCGCTGGTCGAACACGACGATGCGGTAAAACTGCGGATCGAAGAAGCGACGATGGACCGGTGCCGAGCCGGCGCCCGGGCCGCCATGCAGGAAGACGACCGGCAGGCCCTCGGGATTGCCGCTCTGCTCCCAGTAGATCGTGTGCCGACCGTCGACCGCCAGCATCCCGCTGGCATAGGGCGAGATCTCGGGGAAAAGGTCGGAACGAAGAGGTGTCTCTGAGCGCGGCATGCGATGGTCCTCGAAGGCATCACTGCCATAGCGGCGGCATTCGTGCCAGCCTTGCGGGCGATTGCAGGCTTGTCCGTCGAGCGTCTAAGGTCGAGTCGTTCCAGGAGGATCCGTGGGTATTCGCCGTATTCTGGCGCTGGTCGCATTGCTGGCCGGCGTCGTTGCCTGCACGTCCGCGGAGCCGTCCGCCTCAGCCTCGACTGCGGCGACCGGACGCGGCGTCGGTGCCCTGCCCCGCGACATCGAGAAGCTTGTCGGCCCGGCCGACCAGGATGTCCGTCTGCAGGCCTATGTCGAGCGGGTCGGTCAGCGCGTGGCGACGGCTGCCGGTGTCGGCGGCTCCCGCTTCGTCGTGCTCGATTCGCCGATCGCCAATGCGCATGCCGTGCAATCCTATGTCTTCGTGACGCGGGGCCTGCTGGCCCTGCTGGAGAACGAAGCCGAGCTCGCGGCGGCGGTCGGTCACGAACTCGGCCATCTGGTGCAGCGCCACGCCGCGCAGCGCGCCCGCGCCCGCCAGGGCGTGCTGGACGCCGCCATCGAAGCCGCTGCCGCGAGCGGGTCGGTTACCGTCGGCCGCGCGGTGGCGCAGGACGGCTTGCTCGCCCTGCGGCGCTACTCGCGTGAGCAGGAACTCGAGGCCGACCGCCTGGGGCTCACCTATATCGTCAAGGCCGGCTATCGCGGCGATGCGATGGCGTCGCTGATCGAGCGCCTGCGTCGCCAGGACTCGGTTGAAGCCCAGATCATGGGCGAGTCGCCCGATGTCGGCGATCGGCCGAGTGCCGCGTCGACCCATCCCGTGCCGATGGAACGCACCTCCGCCATCGCCGGCCTGCCGCTCGCGAACGCGCCCGGCGAAACGAACGAGAAGGGCTATTTCGCGGCCATCGACGGCATGTCGGTCGACGATTCGCCGCGCGAGGGGTTCATCCGGGGCCGCGCTTTCCTTCATCCGACGATGCGCCTGGCCTTCACCGCGCCGCCGGGCTTCCGCCTGCTCAACGACAGCGATGGCGTGCTGGCGGTCAACCGCGACCGGTCGCTGATGCTGTTCGCCTGCCTGTCGACCTCGATATCGGGTCCGCTCGACGACTGGATGCGCAACAAGCTGAAGCCCACGCCGACCAACATCCAGACCCTGGAGATCAACGGCAACGAGGCGGCGATCGGCGCCCGCCCGCGCGGCTCCGATACCGGGCTCGGCCAGGCGCGCTATGTCGTCATCCGGGACGGCAATCGCGTGTGCAACTTCGCGCTGGTGAGCGAGGGCGCGCACCAGGACCGGCAGATCGAGGAGATGGTCCGCGCGGCAAGGACCTTCCGGACCCTGACGCCGGCCGAAGCCTCGGCCCTGCGGCCGTACCGGCTGCGCATCGTCTCGCCGGCGGGGTCGACGCCCGCCCAACTCGCGGCCCGCATGCCCTATTCCGATCTCAGGATGGAACGGCTTCTGGTGCTCAACGCGGCTGCGACGCCGGCCGAACTGGTAAGCCGCACCCAGATCAAGCTCATCGAGCCTTAGGCTAGGCCTCGACCCGCTCACGCACGTTGCCGCCGGGATCGAGTCCCACCAGGGCCGGTGTGCTCCGCGTGACGGTCAGGACGCGGCCGGCATCCTGCGGGACGTTCCGCGACGGGCCGGCGCCGCGCACGACGCGCTCGATCGCGGCCCAGCCGCCGTCGCCTGCCTTGCCCAGCGCCTCGTCGAGGGCCGAGTCGGTCTGGGTGCTCCACCAGAAGGCATCGGCCTGCCCGTCGAGCGGCCGGCCGGGATCGACCCCGCTGGCGGCAAAGACGAGGCGGCCGTCGGCGCTGAGGGCGGCGCGGGACAGGGCGTTCAGGAGATCGGCGTGGCCGGGCCGGGCCGCCTGACGCTCGCGCAGGCCCGAGGTCCAGCGGGCGATGGCGCGGGAGCCATTGCGGCTGGCGATGCGGCCCTCGGCGATGGAATAGCCATAGGCCTCGATGATGGCGGCCAGTCCCCGCGACAGCATCCAGTCGAGCACGTCGAGCGGCGCCAGCGCGAACTGGAGCTGCAGCGCCTTGTGCCAGATCTCCTCCTGCGGACCGCGCAGGAAGACGAAATCCTCGACCTCGGCCCCGGGCCTCGCCAGCAGGCGCCGGCGCAGCCGCAGCATGAGGTCGAGCGTTCGCGGCGTATTGCCGGCGGCGCCCAGCATGTTGCCCAGCACCACGAGCCTGTCGCCGGGCTGCCAGTGCTGCATCAGCGCGCTGCCCAGCCGCTCCAGCGCGGCATCGTCGCCGGCCAGCGCGCCAAGCGCCCACGTGGTGCCGCCCCCGCGCAGGCGGGCGATCGAGGCAACTTTGGTCATGATCGAGGAGACGCGCGTCGAGCGGCCGAACATGAAAAAGGCGGCTCGACAGGAAAATGTCGGGCCGCCTTTTCGCTCATGGTCGTACCAGGACCGTCTAGGCGACCTTCTGCAGGACGCTGTTGAGCTTCTGGGTCGCCAGATCCTTGTCGATCCGCTCGACCGCGGCGAGTTCGCGCGCCAGACGGTCCAGCGCGGCCTCGTAGATCTGCCGTTCGCTGTAGGACTGGTCGGGCTGGCCGGCATTGCGATGCAGGTCGCGCACGACTTCGGCGATCGACACCGGGTCGCCCGAGTTGATCTTGGCTTCGTATTCCTGGGCGCGGCGGTTCCACATGGCGCGGCTCACGCGGCTGCGGCCCTTGAGGGTGACAAGCGCACTTTCCATGATCTTGCGCGAGCTGAGCTTGCGCAGACCGGAAATCTTCGCCTTCGCCACCGGAACGCGGAGCATCATGCGCTCCTGCTCGAACGAGATCACGAACAGGTCGAGCTTGTGACCTGCGATTTCCTTGGCTTCGATATCGATTACACGGCCGACGCCATGCGTCGGGTACACCACGAAATCGCCCTTCTCGAAGGCATATTCCTTCGGCTTGGCGGGCGCCTTCTTCGGCTTGGCCATATCATCTAGTCCCTTCACAACAGCCCCGCTTTCTGCGATACCGCGACCCACCGCATACGCTCCCCTGCGTATTCGGCCCGGCGTCACGCCATCGGTAAGTTTCATTCGGATACCGAAGTGGACACCGAGCGAGCGGCGGACCGGACCCCGGACCGCTTCAAGCGGCAGTCTCATATCAGAATTCAGGCGTGGAGTCGCGCAATATGTTGCATTTCAGCAACGGTCGAGCCATGCAGAAACTGCATGGCTGTTGCAAAAGGTACAATAAAGAACTTTACCCGAGGTAGGTTCTAGCGAGCGGCAGGCTTGTCGCTGAAGTACTTCTCGAACTTGTCCTTCTCATCCTTGAACTGCTCGGCGTCGGCCGGTGCCTCACCCTTGCGGGTAATGTTGGGCCAGGTCAACGACAGACTGCGGTTCAGCTCCAGCCATTTCTCCAGACCCTTTTCGGTGTCGGGCAGGATGGCATTCGGCGGGCATTCGGGCTCGCAGACACCGCAGTCGATGCATTCGTCCGGATTGATGACCAGCATGTTGTCTCCCTCGTAGAAGCAATCCACGGGGCACACTTCGACACAGTCCATGTACTTGCACTTGATGCAAGCCTCAGTCACGACGTAGGTCATATCAGCTCCAGAAACGAGCGGCGGCTGCTTAACGTGCGAACCCCCGCTGCGCAAGGCTGGCGAAGGCGCGCACACCATTTAAGGCGAGTCGATCTCCTCATACAACGCGCGCGCTTCAGGTGCGGGCCCGCGACGTTCACCGAGCGCCACGATTCGCACGACTCTCACCCTCGGCCCGAGCGCGAAGGTGAGCACCATGCCGGGTGCGACCGTGGCGTGCGGCTTCTCGACGGCGCGGCCATCGATCCGGCAGCGCGATTTCTCCACGTAGCGCGAAGCCAGGGTGCGGGTCTTGAAGAAGCGGGCGTGCCAGAGCCACTTGTCGAGCCGCATCGCGCCTCAGCGACTCACGGGTAGCTACTTCTTTCCACCGAGCTTGAGCTCGAGCAGCTTGGCGAACGGCGAATCGGCAGCCGCATCGCCCTTCGTCTCCGTCGTGGCGTACAGGCGCAAGGCCGGCCCGCCGCCGTCGCGCCGCGGCGGGCGCGGGCCACGCCTGTCATCGCGACCGCGATTATCCTGCGGAGGGCGACCGTCCTTGCGCTCCTGCCTCGGACCCTCGGGACGCGGGGGATTGCCGGACTGGCCACCTCCCGGCCGAGATCCACTGCGCGGACCGTCATCCCTGGCTTTGGGCGGACGCGGTGAGTCGGCGAAGAACTGACGCTCGTTGGGCCGTTCCGGCCGCTCGCGGCGGCGCTGGTTGCGCTCGCGCTCCTGCAGGCGTTGACGCTCGCGCTGTTCCTCGCGCTCACGCACGAAGCGCGGCTTGATGGAGAAGGCGTAGAGCGGCCCGTTCTCTTCCGACGGCGGATGCACGCGATAGCCGAGCGCCCGCAGCACATTGGCCATTTCGGGCTCGGAGCAGCCGACCAGCGACATCATCTGGGGTGTGGCCCGGAACCAGCCCGGCGGCAGCGGACGCGGCTCCTTCTTCGCCGGCTTGGCCTCGGCCTGGGCGGCGTTCTCGGCTGGTTCGGCTGCGGCTTCCGCGGCAGCGACGGTCTCGGCCGGTTCGGCCGCCGTTTCCGGGGCGGCTTCGGTCTCGGTCGGTTCGGCGGCCGCTTCTCCGCCTGCTGTCTCTTCGGCCGTCAGCTCCTGTGGCGCGGGCTCGCTGGCAACCGGAGCGGGAGCCGGGTCGGCAACCGGTGCGGCCTCGGCGGGGGCTTCGGCAACGGCTTCGTGCGCAGACTCGGCAGCCTGTTCAGGGACCGGCTCGGCGGCTGGCTCCGCCGGTTCGTTCTCGCCGAAAGCCGCGGCGACGATCGCCCATTCGCTGATCTCGTCCGCTGTCGCCGGCGCGGGAATCGCGGGCGCGGCATCCTTTGCCTCGGCGACGGGCTTCTTTTCCTGCTTTTCCTGCTGCTGCGCCCGGCGTGACACCTCTCGGCTGTCGCGCACGGCGGCCCGTGCCATGGCGGCCAGGCGCTCGACCATGTCGGCGCGGATCGCATGGTCGCCCAGCGGCAGATAGCCGATGGTCGCGTAGAAATCGCGTTCGGCATCCCGCGGCAAGTCCATCGACGTGCGGCCTTCGGCCGGCAGTGTCGGGATGGTCTCGCGGTTCTTGGCGATCATCCAGAGGCCGGCGCGCAGGCGAATCGGCACCGGCTTCAGCATACTGGGGAAATAGAGCGAGAAGACGCCGATGCGGACGCCGAGGCGCGCCAGGGCCTTGCGATCCTCGTCGCTGAGCTGGGTGAGCTGTTCCTCGACCGGGCGACGCGGCAGGACCCCTAGTCCTTCGCAGAGCTGGAAGATGACGCCGCGGGCACCGGCCGGAAGTTCCGTCGTGGCGCGTGCGTCCATCAGTTCGCTGAGGCCGAGGCGAATGCGGGTTTCCACCCAGGTCGCGGCGCGCTTGCGCACTTCCTCCCGGGCCGGGCCGTCGAGCAGGTCAGTGGCGATCGCCTCGACCTTGGGCGCCAGCACGTCGCCCGACGGCAACAGCCGCGCCACGGGTCCACCGCCCCAGCAGACACGCAGCTGTCCGTCGAAGACGATTTCGCCGTCCTGACTGTTGGCGAAGGCCTGCAGACGATCGGGCAGATCCTGGCGCAATGCGCGCAGAGCCGCACTCAGCACCGCCTTCTGGTCGGTCTGTCCTTCCGTTGCGTCCGGCACGAAGCGGAAGCCCTCGATGCGACCGAGATGCTCGCCCTCGACCGTGACTTCGCCCGCTGCGGCGACTGACGAGTTCATTTCACCCTCATCGCGCAATCTTCGTACAAGCAAAGCCGCGCGTCTATCGACAAACCGTTGTGTGAGCCGCTGATGCAAAACATCTGAAAGCCTGTCCTCGATGGCGCGCGCGCGCTCTTGCCAGTGGGTGGCGCGCTGTATCCAGTCGGGCCGATGGGAAATATAAGTCCATGTCCTAACGTGTGCGATGCGCGCCATCAACGTGTCGATGTCGCCATCGAAACGCTCGAGCCGCTTCACGTGGCTCTCGATCCAGTCCTCGGGCAGGCGTTCGCCGCCCTGCGTCAGATGCCCGAAGAGCTGTCCCAGCAGCTGAATGTGCTCTTCCGTCATCGTCTTGCGGAAGTCGGGGACCTGGCACACTTCCCAGAGCAGCTTGATTCGACGCGGTGAGTGCAGCCGCGGCAAAAACGCCGACTGCGCCGCCAGTGTCTGCAAGGCGATCTGGTCGTCCTGCTCCCGGACGCGCTGCAGCGCGGCATGGGGCGGGCTGGCGTTCAGCGAGCCGACCAGGGTCTGCACCGAGCGGAAATCAAGCTCGCTGTTGCGCCACTGCAGGTCGCGCAGCGGATCGAAGCGATGGTTTTCGATCGCTTCGACGACCTCCGCGTCGAGGCCGGGCAGACCGGAGGTGGTGCCGAAAGT
Source organism: Rhodospirillales bacterium 24-66-33 (assembly GCA_002281855.1). Classification (GTDB taxonomy): domain Bacteria; phylum Pseudomonadota; class Alphaproteobacteria; order Reyranellales; family Reyranellaceae; genus Reyranella. The sequence continues at coordinate 42,334 of NCHQ01000004.1, forward strand.
GCCGTCGTTCATGTGACGGCCGGCGCGGCCCGCGATCTGCGCCAGCTCGCCGGTGCGCAGCGGCCGTGAGCTGCGGCCGTCATATTTCCGCAACGACGCGAACCAGACATGGTTCACATCCATGTTCAGTCCCATGCCGATGGCGTCGGTCGCCACGAGATAGTCGACCTCGCCCGACTGGAACATGTCGACCTGGGCGTTGCGCGTGCGTGGGCTCATTGCGCCCATGACGATTGCCGTGCCGCCGCGCTGCCGGCGGATCAACTCGGCGATCTCATAGACTTCGTTGGCCGAGAAGCCCACGACCGCCGAACGGTGCGGCAGGCGCGTGGCCTTCTTCGATCCGACATAGGTCAGGTTGGAGAAGCGCGGACGCGCGACCACGTCGATGTCGGGCAGCAGTCGGTTCAATACCGGACGGATCGTGTCGGCGCCCAGCAGCATCGTCTCGTTCAGGCCGCGCGCATGCAGCAGCCGGTCGGTGAAGAAGTGGCCGCGCTCCGGGTCGGCTGCCATCTGCACCTCGTCCACGGCGAGGAAGGAAACCGGCCTCTCGACCGGCATCGATTCGACGGTGCAGACGAAATAGCGCGCACTCGCCGGCGCGATCTTCTCCTCGCCCGTGATGAGCGCGACCTGGGCGGCGCCCTTCAATTTGACGATGCGATCGTAGTTCTCGCGCGCCAGCAGCCGCAGCGGAAAGCCGATCATGCCCGAGTCGTGGCCGAGCATGCGCTCGATCGCGAGATAGGTCTTACCGGTGTTGGTGGGGCCGAGGACGGCGGTCAGGCGGCCGGAGGCGCCAGAAAACGACATGGCCGCACCATCGCGCGCGGCCGCGGCGGAAGCAAGGCGCCCTTTCAGGCCGCGGCGCCCCGGCCTTGGGCGAGACCGAGTGCCTGTAGGGCCCGCGCCAGGACCGGCGAGAGGTTGTCGGCCCGCCACACCACCGAGACTTCGTTGATCGGCGCCTCACCGCGCAGCGGCTTGAAGGCCACGCCGGGAAACCCGGCGGCGGCCAGCGTCCGCGGTATCACGGAGACACCGGCACCGACCGAGACCAGGCTCAGGATGGTGAGTAGGTTGCGCGGCTGGTGCGGCGGGATCGTGGGGCTGATGCCGGCCGCCCGACAGGCGACGATGATGCTGTCGTAGAAGATCGGCGACATGTGGCGGAGCGGCAGGACGAAGTCGTCCGCGGCGAACTCCGACAGCCGTACCTGGCGCCGCCCGGCCAGGCGATGCACGTCCGACATCGCCATGAGCATCGGCTCGCGCACGATCGTGCGGGTCACGAGATCGGGATGCGGCGTCGGCATGTGCAGGAAGGCGATGTCGAGCTTGTCCTCGTGCAGCGCCTCGATCTGCTCCGACGAACTCATCTCCTGCCACAGGACCGTGACGCCGGGCACGCCGCGCGAGATCCGGGTGTAGAGCTTGCGGATCTCGGTGAAGACGGAGGAGGTGATGAAGCCGGCGCGCAGGTAGCCGCTGCGGCCCTCGTGCGCGCGCTGCACGACATGGCGCAGCCCATCGGCCTGGGCGATGAGCCGGCGCGCCTCGTCGAGCAGCGCCGTGCCGGCATCGGTGATGCGCACCGAGCGCTTCGTTCGATGGAAGAGGAGCGCACCGATCTCGAGCTCCAGATTCTTGATGTGCTGGGTGAGGGGGGGCTGGGACAGCGCCAGCCGTTTCGCAGCACGGCCGAAATGCAATTCCTCGGCGACCGCCAGGAAGCAGCGGAGAGAACGCAGGTTCATGACTGATACGATATGCAGAATAGTCTGATTTGAAAAATATAATTCTCATATGATCGGACTCGGCGAATCCTCCCGCTCGGAGGAAACGCAAAATGAAGACGAGACGATTTGTGCTGGGCGCGCTGGCGGCGCTTGCCTGCACCGGATCGGCGTTTGCCGGAGCCCGGGCGCAGACCCAAAACTATCCCGACAAGCCGATCCGGCTGATCGTGCCGTTCACGCCCGGCGGCGTGACCGACAATATCGGTCGCGTACTGGCCGAACGGATGGGGCGAGAACTCGGCCAGAGCCTCATCATCGACAATCGCGCAGGCGCCAACGGGCGGATCGGCACCGATGCCGTCGCCAAGGCCGCGCCCGACGGCTACACGCTGCCGCTGGGCGGCATCGGCGCGCTCACCATTCATCCGCACATGCTCAAGGTGCCGTACGATCCGGTGAACGACTTCGTGCCGATCAGCCTCGTCGCCACGAACGATGTGGTCATCGTCGTCAACCCGAAGCTGCCGGTGAAGACGCCGGCCGACCTGGTGGCCTATGCGAAGGCCAACGGAGCCAAGATGCAGTACGGCTCCTCCGGCATCGGCGCGCCCACTCATCTCGCGGCCGAACTCTTCAAGACGCGTGTCGGATCCAGCATGGTGCACGTGCCCTACAAGGGCGACAGCGCCGCCGTGATGGATGTCGTCGCGGGCAATGTCGATCTCAGCTTCTCGACCGTTTCGGCCACCCTCTCGCTGATCCAGGCGGGCAAGCTCAGGGCAATCGCCATGACCGGCCTGCAGCGCTCGCAGAGCCTGCCCGACGTGCCGACACTCGACGAGACGGTGCTGAAGGGTTTCAACGCCGATACCTGGGTCGGCCTGTTCGCGCCTGCCCACACGCCCGAGCCGATCATCAAGCGGCTCCACCAGGCCACGGAGGTGGCGCTGGCCGATCCCGAGGTTCGCAGGAAGCTGGTCGCGGGCGGCAACAACATCGTCGGCAACGACACCGCCCAGTTCCGCGCCTTCCTCGATGGCGAATCGAAGAAGTGGGGCGAGGTGATCCGCACCGGCAACATCAAGCTGGACGAATGATGCCGCCCGGCATGCGAGCGGTTTCATCGACTGTGCTGCAGGCCCGGGGAGTCGCCGAATGAGCGCAGATCCCGTCCTCTACGAAATGCAGGGTCCAGTCGCGATCATCACCCTGAACCGTCCGGAAAAGCGCAACGTCGTCAATCTGGCGATGCGCGACGGTGTCCTGGCGGCGTGGAAGCGCTTCGACACCGATCCTGCAGCCCGTGTGGCCATCCTGACCGCCGCCGGCGACAAGGCCTTCTGCGCCGGTCGCGATCTTTCCGAGGCGGCGAGTGGCCACGGGCACGGCTTCATCCCCATCCTGCGCGACGGGGTGTCGGTCGCCAAGCCGGTGATCGCCGCGATCAACGGCGCGGCGCTGGGCGGGGGCTGCTTCATGGCGATCTCCTGCGACCTGTGCGTCGCGGCCGAAAGCGCGAGCTTCGCTCTGACCGAGGCCCGTGTCGGGCGCGCTCCGATCTATGCCTTCTGGCTGAACGGCATGATCCCGCAGAAGGTGGCGCTTGAGCTGGCGATGACCGGCAATCCGGTCACGGCGCGCCGCGCCTACGAGCTCGGCCTGGTCAATCACGTCGTCGCCGACGGCTTCCTGATGGAAAAGGCCCTGGGCCTCGCGATGAATCTCTGTGCCGCCGCGCCGCTGGCCGTGAGCGCGACCAAGGCGATGATCTACGAGACCGCGGGCCTCGAACCGCAGGCCGCCCTGGCGGCCGCGCTCGAGAGGTTCGAGCCGGTGTTCGAGAGCGAGGACGCCCAGGAGGGCATGCGCGCCTTCCGCGAGAAGCGCCCGCCCGTGTGGAAAGGAAAATAGGAGAGAAAGATGCCCCTGCTTTGCGAGAAACGCGGCCATGTGGCCATCCTGACCTTGAGCCGACCCGAGGCGCGCAACGCCTGGGACGAGGACTTCAATGAAGGTCTCGAGGCGCGACTCAGCGAACTCGAGCACGACCACGAGATCCGCTGCGTGATTCTGACCGGGGACGAGAAGGGTGCGGCCTTCTCGGCCGGCGCCAACCTCGCGGATACCGAAACCCACACCGTCGCGTCGCCGGCGGCGTTCATCACCGGCATCCCGCACTGGCGAAAGTTCGTCGCCAACCTGCTGACCGACTTCCCCAAGCCGGTGATCGCCGGGGTCAACGGCTATGCGATCGGCATCGGCTGCATCGCCACCTATTGCTGCGATCTGATCGTGGCGTCGGAACGCGCCGAATGGCGCCTGCCGCAGGTGCGGCTGGGCATCATGCCGGCCTATGGCGGCGCCGTGCGGCTGGCGCGCTGGGTCGGCAAGGGCCATGCGATGAAGGCCGCACTCGGCCATCCGATCGACGGGGCCGAAGCCTATCGCATCGGCCTGGCGCAGTGGCTGGTGCCGCACGCCGAACTCATGGACCGAGCGCTCGCGGTCGCCGAGGACATCGCGGCGCTGCCACCGCTCGCCGCGCGGCTGGCCAAGGAATCGCTGACCAAGGGCCTCGACATCCCCAACATCCAGGATGCTTCGGAGGTCGACGTCTATCGGTTCATGGCGCTCAGCCAGACCGAGGATTCGAAGGAAGCGCACAAGGCCTGGCGCGAGAAGCGCAAGGCCACGGTGCGCGGGTCGTGACGTGACCGCCTTTACGGGAATCCGCGTCCTCGACCTCAGCCGCGTCCTCGCGGGGCCGTCCTGCGGGCAGATGCTCGCGGACTTCGGCGCCGACGTGATCAAGGTCGAGGATGTCGGTGGCGACGAGAACCGCAAGTGGGCGCCGGTCATCGACGGCCAGAGCGCCAACTTCCTGAGCGTCAACCGCGGCAAGCGCGGCATGACGCTCAACCTCAAGAGCCGGTCTGGCCAGGAGGTGCTGGCGGCATTGGTCAGCAAGGCGGACGTGGTGATTGACAGCTTCCTGCCCGCAGTCGCCCGGCGATTGGGCGTCGACGACGCGACGTTGCGCGCGCTCCGGCCCGATCTGGTGCATGCGAGCATCAGCGGCTACGGCCACGAGGGGCCGCTCGCGGACAAGCCGGGCTACGATCTGATGCTGCAGGCCTTTAGCGGCATGATGGCGATGACCGGCGAGCGCGAGGGGGGCCCGATCCGCGCCGGCGCCTCGTTCATCGACATGGCGACCGGCCTGCTCGCCTTTTCCGGGATCGCCACGGCGCTCTATGCGCGGCAGGCCGGCAAATCGGGCGGGCAGCATATCCGCGTCTCCCTGATGGAAACGGCGATCGCGCTGCTCGGCTATCACGTGCCGGCCTACACGATGGGGGGCAAGGTGCCGCCGCGCGACGGCTCGGGCGTGTGGCACATCGTGCCCTACCAGGCCTTCGCCACGCAGGACGGTCACGTGCTGGCGGGCGCCACCAACGATGCGGCGTGGCAGCGTCTGTGCTCGGCGATCGGCGCAACGGCACTCGCCGCCGATCCCACGTTCGCCACGGCGGCGCTGCGCATCGAGAATCGCGACCGCGTGATCCCGGCGCTGGCCGCGATCTTCGCCACCCGGCCGACCGCCGACTGGGTCGACGCGCTGGATGCCGCCAATGTGCCGTGCGCGCCCGTGAATGACATCTCGCAGACGCTCGCCCATCCGCAGATCGCGGCGATGAAGATGGTGCTCGAGGTGGCCCGCCGCGACGGCGGTTCGATGCCGCTGGTCGGTGTGCCGCTCAACCTGTCGGCGACGCCGGCGGCGCCCGGCGGCGCCCCGCCGCTGCTCGGCGAACACACCGACGCCATCCTGCGCGGTGAACTTGGATTGGACGAGGCGCGCATCGCGGCGCTGAGAGAAGAGGGAGCAATATGAGCGGCAGGATCGAACTCGAACGGCGGGGCGACGGCGTGGCCGTGCTGTGGATCGACAATCCCGCGCATCGCAACGCGTTGAACAACACCTTGATCGATGCGCTGACCGGCCATTGCCGTGCCCTGGCCGCCGATCCCACCTGCCGGGTCCTGGTCATGCGCGGCCGCGGCGGAATCTTCTGCGCCGGCCGCGAGCTGCGCGACCTGCGGGCGCTGCAGGATGCGTCGAACGACACGATCGTCGCGACCTACGAGAAGCTGAAGGCGCTGAACGAAGCCGTCTGGTTCTGCCCCAAGCCGACCGTCGCGCTGATCGAGAAATACGCGTTCGGTGCTGGCGCCACCCTGTCGAGCTGGTGCGACATCGCCCTGTCCGAGGAAACGGCCCTGTTCGCCTATCCCGAGGTCCATCATGGCTTCCCGCCCTCGCCCGCGCTGATGGCGCTGTTCCTGGCCGTCGGCCGCAAGAAGGCGATGGAGCTGGTCCTGACCGGACGCCGAATCGACGCGCTGGAAGCCGACCGCATCGGCCTCATCACGCGGGCCGTGCCGGCAGCATCGCTCGAGGCGGAGCTCGACAAGCTGCTGGCCGGGCTGCTGCGCAGCGGGCCCGATGCGGTCGCGCGGACGAAGCAATTCGTCTGGCACAGCGACGAGTCCGGCCATCGGGCTTCGATGGCAACCGCCGTGGATTCGATCAGCCTCGGGCTGGCGAGCCCGCAGGCTCGCGAAGGAATCGCCGCCTTCTTCGACAAGCGCGTTCCGAAGTGGTGACGGCGACAACGGCAAGAAAGAAAGGGACGAAATAATGAATCGACGCAGGCTTCTGATCGGCGCCGCCGCCCTCGCGGGGAGCGCATCGCCAGGCCCAAAGGGCGCCTTCGCGCAGGACACCTATCCTTCCAAGCCGATCAGGCTGGTGGTGCCGTTCCCGCCGGGCGGTCCGACCGACGTGTTCGGCCGCCGCTATGGCGAGCGCCTGTCGGCGCTGCTGGGCCAGCCCGTCGTCATCGAGAACAAGGCGGGCGCGGGCGGCACGATCGGCGCCGACCTCGTCGCGAAGGCGAAGCCCGATGGCTACACGATGTTGTTCGGCTCGTCGTCGACGCAGGTCACGAGCCCGCTGCTGATGCCGACGCCGCCCTATCATCCGGTGAAGGACTTCGTGCTGTTCATCGTGGGGCGCGTGCCCATGGTGATCGCAGTGAACCCGGCGCTGCCGGCCAAGACGCTTCCCGAGTTGGTGGCGCTCCTCAAGGCCCATCCCGACAAGTACCGCTACAGCTCCTCCGGCATGGGCAGCATCAACCATCTGGGCGGCGAACTCTTCAAGATGAAGGCCGGCAACCTCAGCGCCCTGCACGTGCCCTACAAGGGCAACAGTCCGGCATTGCAGGCCTGCCTGTCGGGGGAGGTCGATTTCATGCTCGACACGTTCGGCACCTCGTTCAGCCACTACAAGTCGGGCAAGCTGCGCTACCTCGCGGTGTGCGACGAGAAGCGCTCGGCGCTGGCGCCTGAAGTGCCGACGACCGGGGAGAGCGGTTTGCCGGATGTCCAGGTGCTGACGGTCAATCCGGTGGCGCTGCCCGCCGGCACGCCGCAGCCGATCGTGACGGCCATCGCCGAGGCGACACGCAAGATCATGGCGGAGGAGAAGCTTCTGGCCGACCTGCGCAGCATGTCGATCGATCCGGTGGGCGATGCCGACCCGGCCAAGTCGGCCGCCTACTTCACGAGCGAGATCGAGCGGTGGGGGCCCATCATCAAGGCGACCGGCGCCAAGATGGAGTAGCCCTCAGCCCGAATAGGCGGGTTCCAGCTTGTTGCAGCCGATCATCGGGCCGTGATCGGACCATTGGACCAGCACGGCCACGCCCTGGGTGGCGCCGATGTCACCGCCGGGAACGGTCCAGCTCTTCGCCGCGCCGTCCCAATGGTCGATCAGTTCGAGGCGCCGCACGACGTTGAAGTTCTCGATCATGCGGCCCTGGTTCTCGCCGCTCTTCACCGGTGTGGTGTGGCGACGGTCGTAGACGGCCAGCGTCACGTCGGCGGTACGGCCGCCGAGCGGGAAGGGGTCGAGCCTGATGGTGAGCGGACTGCCCATCGTGCGTGCGAGTTCGGGCGTCGCGCGCCGGGGCGAGAGGGCCTGGGCCTTGGCCAGAAGCGCTTCGATGGGCGCCTTTTCGCGACCAGTGTCGTGGCCGATGCCGTCGACCACCATCTCCGGCGTGTAGACATAGCGTTGCTTCAGAACGCGGGCATAGGCGCGCTGACGCTCGGTCGTTTCGCGCGAAGCGAAGGGATCCCGCCAGCCGATATAGTCCCAGTAGTCGACGTGGAAGGCGAGGGCCACGATGTCGGGGCGCAGGGACAGGCGACCGAGATAGGCATCGGCCGGAGGACAGGAGCTGCATCCCTGCGACGTGAAGAGCTCGACGGCCCATGGACCGTCGCCGGCCGGCCGCGCGGACGACGGCAGCGCCGCCGACAGGCTGGCCGCAGCCGCACCGATCAGCAGGGATCTGCGACTTGGAATGAAAGACATCGTCATGACGACAGGATGCGCGCGCAGCCCTTGCTCTGCCAATCAACAATCGCTCACCGACCGCTCACTGCCCGGTGACGTTGCGGCCCGTGGAGGTCGCCGTGCCTTATGGACTCGGAAAGAGTAATATTATAACAATCTCTCCGAATGCACCGACCGATCTCTCCCGGCACGACCCTGCTCGCCATGAGCGCTTCGACACGGATCGCCGTGGCGATCGCCGTCTCGGCGCTGCTCTGGCTGTGTGCCTGGTGGGCGTTGTAGGCCGCGATGACCGCCGCCCTGCGCCTCACAGATCTGACCGTGAGCTACGATCGTCGCCCGGCGGTCCACCACGTGTCGGCGGAGATCCCCGCCGGCGAGATGACGGCCATCGTCGGTCCAAACGGGGCGGGCAAGAGCACGCTGCTGAAGGCGCTGGTCGGTCTCGCGCCGCGGATCGAGGGCCGGATCGAGTGCACCGCAAAGCGGATCGCCTATCTGCCGCAGCAGGCGGAGATCGATCGTTCCTTCCCGATCTCGGTGCTCGATACGGTCCTGCTCGGCCGCTGGTCGCGTTTCGGCGGCTTCCGAGCCGCGACATCCGCCGATTTGAACGATGCCCAACAGGCGATCGACGCGGTCGGCCTCTCGGATTTCGAGCGCCGGCCAATCGACACGCTCTCCGTGGGCCAGTTCCAGCGCGTGCTGTTTGCGCGCCTGCTGCTGCAGGATGCCGATCTCGTGCTGCTCGATGAGCCGTTCGCCGCCATCGACAGCAAGACCGTGGCCGACCTGATGGTCGTGATCCGCCGCTGGCGACAGGAGAAGCGCACCGTGGTCGCCGTGCTGCACGATTTCGACCAGGTCCGCCGCGACTTCCCGCACGCGCTGCTGCTGGCGCGCGAGCTGGTTGATGCCGGCCCGACCGTGCGTGTCCTGACGGCGGAGAACCTGGTGCGTGCCCGCGCCATGGCCGAAGCCTGGGACGAGCAGGCCGGCGCCTGCGACGTGCCGCTTCGGCTCAGCGCCTGATCGAGCGTTCCGCGTCATGTTCTACGAGTATGTGATCGCGCCCTTCGCGGATTTCGGCTTCATGCGCCGGGCCCTGGTCGCAAGTCTCGCGCTGTCGGTGGGTGGCTCGGCGATCGGCGTGTTCCTGATCCTGCGCCGTATGAGCCTGATGGGCGACGCGCTCGCCCATTCGCTGCTGCCCGGCGCCGCCCTCGGCTTCCTGGTCGGCGGCCTGTCGCTGCCGGCGATGAGCCTCGGCGGCTTCATCGCCGGCGTCACGACGGCGCTGCTGTCGGGCGTCATCGCGCGCTTCTCCAGCATGCGGGAGGATGCGAGCTTCGCCGCCGCCTATCTGACGGCAATGGCGCTGGGCGTTCTCATCGTCTCTCTGCGCGGCTCGGCGGTCGATCTCATGAACATCCTGTTCGGCGCGATCCTCGCCGTCGACGAGCCGGCGCTGATCCTCGTCGTGTCGACCGCGACCGCGACCCTCATCGGTCTCGCCGCCATCTATCGCCCTCTGGTCGTCGAATGCTTCAACCCGGGCTTCCTCGCCGCCATGGGGATGCGGGGCTCGCTCTATCACTATCTGTTCCTGTCGCTCGCCGTGCTGAACATGGTGGCGGGCTTCCAGGCACTGGGCACGCTGATGGCGCTGGGCCTGATCCTGCTGCCGGCCGTCGCCTCGTCCTTCTGGGCGCGCGAAGTGTGGTCGATGAGCCTGGTCGCCGCGCCCATGGCATTCGCCTCCGCGGCGATCGGGCTGCTGGTGTCGTTTCATGCCGGCCTGCCATCCGGTCCGGTCATCGTGCTGTGCGCCAGTTCGTTCTTCCTGGTGTCGCTGCTCTTCGGGTCGCGCGCCTCGGTGCGCGCCCGCCTGTCACGGTCGGTTCACTTGCGCGGGTGAGGCGGCAGGCTAGGCTGCCTCCTGCGGAGGAAACCAAGCATGACCAACTCGCCGGTGCCGGGCGTCACCCTCAAGACCACGACGGCCAACAACATCCACATGCGCTATGCCGAGGCCGGCCCCAAGGAAGGCCGTGGACCGCTCGTGCTGTTCTGTCACGGCTGGCCAGAGAGCTGGTACTCCTGGCGTCATCAGCTTCAGGCGGTGAGCGACGCGGGATTCCGCGCCGTCGCTCCCGACATGCGGGGGTACGGCGGCACACAGTCGCCCGAGCCGATCGACCAGTACACGCTCTTCCATCTCGTGGGCGACATGGCCGAACTGGTGAAGGCGCTGGGTGAGACCCGGGCGGTGATCGTGGGCCACGACTGGGGGGCGCCCGTCGCCTGGCATGCCGCCCTGTGGCGGCCGGATCTCTTCACCGCCGTCTGCGCCATGAGCGTTCCTTACGCGCCGCCGGGCTATGTCGACATCCTGTCGGCGCTGGAGAAGCTCGGCATCGACAACTTCTATCTGCAGTATTTCCAGAAGCCCGGCGTCGCCGAGGCCGAACTGCAGCAGGACATTCGCGGCGCCTTGCGCAAGCTCTACTACACCGCCGGCGGCGAGATGACGGAGAAGGACAAGGGCTTCGGCCGCCTCACCGGCGGCTCGCTTCTGGCCAACACCGTCGACCCCGGGAAGCTGCCGGACTGGCTGACGGATGCCGATCTCGACTACTACGCCGGGGAGTTCGCGCGGGCGGGCTTTCGCGGCGGGCTCAACTGGTATCGCAATCTGCGGCGCAACTGGGAACTGAGCGGCCCGTGGCGCGGCCAGCCGATCCGCCAGCCCTCGATGTTCATCGCCGGCAGCCGCGATGGCGTGCTGCGCTTCCCGGCCGCCAAGAGCCAGCTCGACGCCTATCCGACCACCCTGCCGGGCCTGCGGGGCAGTCATATCCTGGACGGCGCCGGCCACTGGGTGCAGCAGGAGCGGGCGGCCGAGGTGAACCGCCTGCTGATCGAGTTCCTGAAGGGCCTATAAGGCGGGCGGCCTATCCAGCCCGAACGCTACACCAGCGTTCGCAACTCGGCCGTGGCGACCGACAGCATCGCGAGATCGATGGTTCCGGCCGAGGCTAGATCCTCCTTCAGCAGCCGGTCGACGCGCTCCAGGGCGAGCTTGCGTGGTTCGCTCCAGGCGGCGAGGGCCGAATCGGGATCGCAGTCGTTGCCGCTACCCGCCCGCAACGCCGACCGCAGCAGCTCGGCATGGAGGGCCGCCAGCTCGTCCTGCATCGCAAGCGCGGCCTGCGACGGCCACAGCCCGTCGCGCGGCAGCTTCTGCGCCGCGTTTGCCAGCAGCGCGAACGACAGCCGCTCCCCCAGCCGGAAGTAGAGCCTTGCCGCACTGCCGATCGTGCAGCCGTTGGCCTCGGCGGCCAGGGCGAGGTCACCCGCGGCGGACAGGGTCTCGAGCGCGGCGGCGCGGCGGGCGAGATCGGCCGGCGCGCCCATTGCCTCGAGGGCGGCGGAGCGTTCGCCCAGCGCCACCCCTTCGGCCTCGCCCACGAGATCCGAGGGCAGGGCTCCCAGCTCGGCGACGGCGCGGCCGAGTTGGGCCGTTGCAGCCGTCGTATCGAGCGGCTGTGGCAGGCGCCGCAGGACCCATTGCACGACGCGCAGCACGAAGCGCTGCGACGCCATCAGCATGCGGATCTGCGCCGCGGCCTTGAGCGTCGGATCGAGCGCTTCGACGTCGGTCCACAGTTCTCGCAGCTTCCAGGCATCGCGCACGACCGTGAAGGCCTGTGCGATGGCAGCCGCCGGAGCGCCGGTTCGCTGCGCCACCGTGTGCACGAAGGTCGGGCCACACCGGTTGACCAGCGAGTTCACGACCTCCAGCGCGGTGATCTCCCGGCGCAGGCGATGACCCTGCAGCGCTGCCTCATACGTTTCCTGCAGGGCCGTCGGGAAGTAGCGCAGCAACTCCTCCGCCAGGCGCGGATCGTCCGGCAGGTCGGAGGCGAGGATCTCCTCGTTGAGGTCGATCTTGGCATAGGCCAGCAGCACCGAGAGTTCGGGCCGCGTCAGCGGCTGGCGATTCTGGGCGCGCACGCGCATGGCGGTGGAGCTCGGCAGGAATTCGACGGCACGGTCGAGTCGACCCTTGCGTTCGAGGGCGCGCATGAAGCGCTCCAGCCGGTCGTGCTCCTCCGCCGCCTGGCCCTCGGCGACGCTGACCGCCTGGCTCTGCTGGTAATTGTGGCGCAGCACCAGCGCCGCGACCTCATCGGTCATCGAGAAGAGCAGCGGGTCGCGATCCGTCGCGGCGAGCGCACCGGCGGCAATGGCGGCGCTGGTCGCGATCTTGATGTTGACCTCGTGATCCGACGTGTCGACGCCGGCCGAATTGTCGAGCGCGTCGGTGTTGATCTTGCGCCCGGCCAGCGCCGCCTCGATGCGGCCGCGCTGCGTGAGGCCGAGATTGGCGCCTTCGCCGATCACGCGGGCGCGCAGGTGCGCGGCGTCCACGCGCAACGCGTCGTTGGCGCGGTCGCCGGCTTCGCCATGGCTTTCTTCCGAGGCCTTCACGTAGGTGCCGATGCCGCCGAAATAGAGCAGATCGACCGGCGCCGTCAGAATGGCCCGCATCAGGTCGAGCGGCGCCATCGCCGGCTGCTCTATTCCCAGCACCGCGCAGGCCTCCGGCGACAGCGCGACCGATTTGGCCGTCCGGTCGAAGATCGCGCCGCCCGGCGACAGCAGGCTCGTGTCGTAATCCATCCAGGAGGAGCGCGGCAGGGCGAACAGCCGTTGCCGCTCGGCCAGGCTCGTGGCGGTGTCGGGCGTGGGGTCGATGAAGATGTGGCGATGATCGAAGGCGGCCACCAGCCTGATGTGCGGCGACAGCAGCATGCCGTTGCCGAACACGTCGCCCGACATGTCGCCGACGCCTGCCACGGTGAACGGGGTTTCCTGGATGTCCTGGCCCAGTTCGCGGAAGTGGCGCTTCACCGACTCCCACGCACCGCGCGCGGTGATGCCCATCTTCTTGTGGTCGTAGCCCGCCGAGCCGCCTGAAGCGAAGGCATCGTCGAGCCAGTAGCCGTAGTCGCGGGCCAGCGCATTGGCGATGTCGGAAAAGGTGGCGGTGCCCTTGTCAGCGGCGACCACGAGATAGGGATCGTCGCCGTCATGCCGCACGACGTCGGCCGGGGGCACGATGCCGCCGCCGTCTTGCTCGCCCATTCCATAGTTGTCGGTGATGTCGAGCAGCCCGCGGATCAGGGTCTGATAGCAGGCGATGCCCTCGGCCTGGACCTGCTCGCGGGTTCCTCCGGCCGGCGGCTGCTTCACGTAGAAGCCGCCCTTGGAGCCGACCGGGACGATGACGGCGTTCTTCACCATCTGCGTCTTCATCAGGCCGAGGATCTCGGTGCGGAAATCCTCGCGCCGGTCGGACCAGCGGATGCCGCCCCGGGCGACGCGTCCGCCGCGCAGGTGGATGCCTTCCATGCGCGGGCTGTAGACGAAGATCTCGACCAGAGGCCGCGGTGCCGGCAGGTCGTCGATGGTGCGGCTGTCGATCTTGAGGGAGATCCACGCCTTGGTGCCGCCCGCCTGCCAGTAGTTCGTACGCAACGTGCAGAGGATGGCATTGTGGAAACGCCGCAGGATGCGGTCTTCGTCGAGCGTGGCGACGGCTTCGAGCGCCGTGGCGAGTTCGGTCTCGATCGAAGCCATCCTCGCGGTGCGCTCCTCCGCGTTCGCTTCGCCGGATGCCGGATCGAAGCGCGCCATGAAGAGGTCGACGAGGAGCCGCGCCACCCGCGGATAGGCCGCCAGCGTCCGCTCCATATATTCCTGACTGAACGTGATGCCGGCCTGCCGGAGATACTTGGCATAGGCGCGTACGACCGCGATCTCGCGCCAGGCGAGGCCGGCACCGAGCACCAGCCGGTTCAGCCCGTCATTCTCCAGCGCCCCCGCCCGCAGTTTCTCGATCGCCTCGATGAAGCGGGGGCCTACAACGGCGAGATCGACCGCCGACTTGTCCGCGGTCTCTACCCGCAGCACCTGCATGGCCACGCCATCGGCCGGCTCCTCGTCGCTCTCCTTGCGCAGCAGGAACGGCACTTCGCTGATCACCCGCAGGCCGAGGTTTTCGGCCAGAGGCAGGATGTCGGACAGCGCGAAAGGCTTGCGCGGATGGAACAGGCGCAGCGCGAAGCGGTGCGCCGGCATTCCGCTGCGGCGGCCGACCTGCACGCCGAAGCCGGCGCCGTCGACGAACCTCTGGAGCTGCTCGATATCGATCGCGGCCTGCGCCGCGTCGAAGGTCTCGCGATAGACCACGGGAAACCAGTCCCGCCAGCGCCGTGCCGCGGCGCGCCCCTCGGCCTCGCCCAGCTTCTCCTGCAGGGTGGCGCGCAGCCGGTCGTTCCATGACGTCGCCGCTTCGATCATGTCGCGTTCGAGCGCGGCGAGATCGGGGACGGGCTGCCCCGGCGTGCGAAGCCTCAGCGTATGGAGCGACTGGACCAGGGCGGAATTGCTGCCGATCGACGTGGCGACCGAGACGACGGCCCCATCCCAGGCCTTCTCGAGAAGTGACGTGAAGCGCTCGGAAAGCGCTGCGTCGAAGCGTTCGCGCGGCGCGAAGACCAGCGCGGAGGCGAAGCGGCCGAGCGTGTCGAGGCGGGTGAACAACGCCACGCGCCGCCGTTCCTGGAGCTGCAGGATGCCCAGCACATGATCGTAGAGCATCTCCTCGTCGATCTGGAACAGCTCGTCGCGCGGATAGGAATCCAGGATCGCCAGCAACGCCTTGCCGTCATGGCCATGCCGGTCGAAACCCGAGCGGCGCAGCAGGGTCTCGCCCCGGCCGCGCAGCAACGGCACGTCGTGCACCGCGGCGTGATAGGCGGCGGAGGTGAACAGGCCGACGAGGCGATGCTCGCCCGTGACCCTTCCGTCGGCGTCGCAGGTCTTCACGATCACGCAGTCCATCGCGCCGATGCGGTGGACCAGCGATTGACGGTCGGTCTTCACGATCAGGATGTTGTGCGGGCCCTGTGCGAAGCGCGCCATCGCCTCGCCGCTGCCGACGCCGAGGTCGAACAGGCGCACCTCGTCCCGGCGCAGGATGCCCAGCGCCGATCCCGGCACCAGCTCGTAGCGCAGGCCGCTGGGCTGGCTCGAATCCTCGGCGTAGCGGTAGCGGCGATGGCCCAGGAACGTGAAATGGTTGGCCTCGAGCCAGCGCAGGAAGTCCTCGTATTCCGCGAGATCCGGGGCACGGCCGGGCCCCAGGTCGACGATCGCGTCGAGGCAGGCGCGGCGCATGGCGCGCCAGTCCTCGACCGCCAGCCGCACTTCGGCCAGCACGCGAGTGAGCGCCGAAGCGATCTCGTCCAGCAGCACCGGATCGGTCTGGCGGTCGATCTCGATGTGCATCATCGATTCCGAGCGCGCGCGTTCGCCGGCCTCGAGCGCGATGCCCACCAGGTCACCGTCGAGGTCGCGTCGCGCCGCCATCACCGGATGGGCGAGCAGATGGGCCGCGATTTCACGGCGGTTGAACTCGTTGGCGATCGAATCGACCAGGAACGGCATGTCGTCGTTCACGATCTGCACGATCGTGTGACGGCTCTCGAATCCGTGGTCGGGAAGCGACGGGTTGAAGATGCGGACCTTGGCGACGCCGGGCAGGCGGCGGCGGGCGAAAGCCAGCAGCGAGGTTGCCGCCGCGGCGCGCTGGTCGACGGGCGCGGCGGCCAGGTCCTTGTCGGACAGGCGGCCGAACAGCCTGCGCGCAAATTGTGCGGAATCCTCACCACCGGCCTGCAGGGCGGCAGCGCAGATGGCGTCCAACCCATAGACGCGCGGCACCGAAGCGGTGACCATTTTTTGTGCATTCCTCCGCAAGACTGGGCTCGATGTTACGCCCGACCGTGACATTCTTACGACGGACTCTTGGCGACGCCGAGAATGCCCATCGTATCTCGCCTTTCCCGGCTTGGCCCCGAGAGGTTGAGCCGATTCGCTGCGGTTTCTGTCCAGGAGTCACGGAATCCGCGGGAAAGCGCGTTTTGTTCTCCTGTTATGCTGCACCTGCGAAGAGTCGAAAACCCCTCGAGAAACAGAATTTCAAACCCCATTTTCGGGCGTTTTTTCAGAGGGTTAACCAACCATTCCTGAGATTCACAAACGGGGACTAAATTTCGCAATGACAGGCTCGGTGGCATCCGTACTATCTATGGATAGTGGGAAGCGGCCAATCGCTCCCAAGATGTAGGCTTCTTCCACAGACTGTTCTATCCACAGCTGTGGACAAAAAGAAAAAGGGGACCGCAAGTGTTTGATGTCGTTCAAGTTCGAAGCGGTGCGCGGGTTGTGACCGATTCTTCTCGGGACGCCCGGCTCACCATTTTTGGCAAAGCCACGCTGAACGACCGGTACCTGCTGCCGGGCGAGAGCTACCAGGACATGTTCGCGCGTGTCGCCTCGGCCTATGCCGACGACGACGCCCATGCCCAGCGCCTCTACGATTACATCAGCAATCTGTGGTTCATGCCGGCCACGCCCGTGCTCAGCAACGGGGGGACCACCCGCGGTTTGCCGATTTCGTGCTTCCTCAACGAGGCGAACGACAGCCTCGAGGGCATCGTCGGGCTGTGGAACGAGAACGTGTGGCTGGCAGCTCGTGGCGGCGGCATCGGCTCCTACTGGGGAAATCTCCGTTCGATCGGCGAAAAGGTCGGCATGAACGGCAAGACCTCGGGCGTGGTGCCGTTCATCCGCGTCATGGATTCGCTCACGCTCGCGATCAGCCAGGGCTCGCTGCGCCGCGGGTCGGCCGCCGTCTACCTGCCGGTGAACCATCCCGAGATCGAGGAGTTCATCGAGATCCGCCGTCCGACCGGCGGCGATCCCAACCGCAAGGCGATGAACCTGCATCACGGCCTGCTGATCTCCGACGCCTTCATGCGCGCCGTGGAGAACGACGAGGAATGGGCGCTGGTCAGCCCCAAGGATGGCGCCGTGCAGCGCACCGTCTCGGCGCGTGGCCTGTGGATCCGCATCCTGACGGCGCGGGTCGAAACCGGCGAGCCCTACCTGGTGTTCGTCGACCACGTGAACAACGCCCGTCCCGAGCACCACAAGCTGGCGGGCCTCGAGGTCAAGACCTCGAACCTGTGCAGCGAGATCACGCTGCCGACCGGCATCGACCATCACGGCAAGCAGCGTACCGCCGTCTGCTGCCTGTCGTCGCTCAATCTCGAGACCTATCTCGAATGGCACGAGCATCCGACCTTCATCGAGGACGTGATGCGCTTCCTCGACAACGTGCTGCAGAGCTTCATCGACACCGCGGGCTCCGACTTTGCGCGCGCGACCTATGCCGCGATGCGCGAGCGCTCGGTCGGTCTCGGTGTCATGGGCTTCCACTCCTTCCTGCAGGGCAACGGCATTCCGCTCGAATCCGTGATGGCCAAGGTGTGGAACAAGAAGATGTTCAAGCACATCCGCGGCCAATGCGACGAGGCGTCGATGACGCTCGGCAAGGAACGCGGCGCGTGCCCGGATGCGGCGGATTTCGGCTTCAAGGACCGCTTTTCCAACAAGCTCGCGATCGCGCCGACTGCGTCGATCTCGATCATCTGCGGCGGTGCTTCGCCCGGCATCGAACCGTCGGCGGCCAACGTCTACAACCACAAGACCCTCTCGGGCTCCTTCGTGGTGCGCAACCCGTACCTCGAGAAGATCCTGGCCCAGAAGGGCAAGAACGACGAGGACACCTGGACGGAGATCATGACCGACCAGGGCTCGGTGCGTAATCTCGACTGCCTCGACGATCACGAGAAGGCGGTGTTCAAGACCGCGTTCGAAATCGACCAGCGCTGGCTGGTCGAGCACGCAGCCGACCGTACGCCCTATATCTGCCAGAGCCAGTCGCTGAACATCTTCCTGCCGGCCGACGTGCACAAGCGCGACCTGCATCAGATCCACATGATGGCCTGGAAGCGCGGCGTGAAGAGCCTTTATTACTGCCGCTCCCTGTCCATCCAGCGCGCCGAGAGCGTGGCAGGCGAAGCCCTCGCCGCACCGCTCGGCGACCATGCCCTTACGGCGCCTAGAATCGACGCTCCCTCCTCTCTGCCGCTCGGAACGCCGCCGGGTCCGCAGAGCAATGACTACGAAGAATGTCTTAGCTGCCAGTAAACGAGCGTTGTCCCCCCTGTCGCGTTCCCGGCGTTCGGGATCGCGACAGGGGATTTTAATTTCAAGCGACCCCATTCATTCGCCCGACATATTGGACGCCCGCGCCATGTCACTTCTCGACGCCAAGCCGATCTACAAGCCGTTCCACTATCCGTGGGCCTACGACGCCTGGCTGACGCAGCAGCGCATCCACTGGCTGCCCGAGGAAGTGCCGCTGGCCGACGACGTGAAGGACTGGCGCAACAAGCTGACCGACAGCGAGCGCCATCTGCTGACGCAGATCTTCCGCTTCTTCACCCAGGCCGACGTCGAGGTGAACAACTGCTACATGCGGCACTATTCCCGCGTCTTCAAGCCGACCGAAGTGCAGATGATGCTGGCCGCTTTCTCGGCGATGGAGACGGTGCACGTCGCCGCCTACAGCCACCTGCTCGACACGATCGGCATGCCCGAGACCGAGTACTCCGTCTTCCTCACCGTCAAGGAGATGAAGGACAAGTACGACTACATGCAGGGCTTCAACGTCGACTCGAAGGCCGACATCGCCAAGACGCTGGCCGTGTTCGGCGCCTTCACCGAGGGCCTGCAGCTGTTCGCCAGCTTCGCCATGCTGATGAACTTCCCGCGCTTCAACAAGATGAAGGGCATGGGCCAGATCGTGACCTGGTCGGTGCGCGACGAGACGCTGCACTGCAACTCGATCGTCAAGCTGTTCCGGACCTTCATCCAGGAGAATCCGGAAGTCTGGACCGAGGAGCTGCAGCGCGAGATCTACGTCGCCTGCTCGACCATCGTCGACCACGAGGACGCCTTCATCGACCTCGCCTTCGAACTGGGCGGCATCGAGGGCATGACCGCGACCGACGTGAAGCGCTACATCCGCTACATCGCCGACCGTCGCCTGACCCAGCTCAGCCTGCAGCCCATCTACCGCGCGGACGCCAAGAACCCGCTGCCTTGGATGGACCAGATGATGAACGCCATCGAGCACACCAACTTCTTCGAGAACCGCTCGACCGAATACTCCAAGGCCTCGACGCGCGGCACCTGGGACGAGGCGTTCACCTAGGCAACCCCTGCCCGCCGGCGCCACGCGCCGGCGGCCGGCCGGCACGTCGAGAATGGAACCGGCGCGGCCGGGCATCGCCGTCGACGCCCGGTTGCGGTGTCATGTGCGATGCCTCGCCGGCAACAAGATGAAGGCCGCCGCCGCGCCGCCGATCGTCGACGCGGCCGCCCCACCGAAGGCGAGTGCGTAGCCGCTCGCCGACTGCTCCTGACCGAGAGCCGCGCCCAACAATGCGATCCCGATGGCGAAACCGCCCTGGCGCATGACGATGGTGAGCGCCGAGGCCATCCCGGCCTGCGCGGGCGGCGCTAGGGTCACGACGGCACCCGAAAGCTGCGACTGCACGAGCGCCGCGCCCGTCGCGATGATTGCCATGCCGAGGAGCGCCATTGTCCATGTCGGCTCCAGCGCCAAGGCGAGGTCGCCGATGGCGATCACCGCGAGCCCGGCTGTGAACAGGGTGCGCCATCCCCATCGCGTTGCCAGGTGGCCGGCGAGTGGCGGCAGGACGACCATCGGCAGCGTCGCCGCGAGGAGGGCGATGCCCGCCTGCGCCGTGGAGAGGCCGAAGGCCGCGGTCAGGAACAGCGGCAGATAGACCAGGACCGCCCAATAGCCGATCGAGACGGTGATCAGCAGCAGGGCGACGGCGATCAACGCCGGCTGCGTCAGCAGCGCGGGATCGAGGATCGGCTGCGGTCGACGTCGCTGCTGCACAACAAACGAAGTGGCGAAGAGCAGACTTGCGCCTGTACCGACCGCGAGGTGAACCACCGTACGGCCTGCCAGCAGCGTCTCGATGGCGATGCCGAGCCCCAAAGTGAGCAAGGCGACGCCTGCTAGATCGAGCGGTCGGGAGACGGTGGCGCGTTCCTCGGCGACGAGACGCGGCACGATCCACGCGGCCAGCAGACAGAAGGGCAGGTTGGCGAGGAAGATCCAGCGCCAGCCGAGCGACGCCGCCACGATGCCTCCAAGGGTCGGCCCCACCGCCATCGCCGCGCCGGACACGATGCCCGCGAGACCGAAGGCCCGGGCGCGGTCCGCCGGATCGGGATAGGCGCTGGCGGTCAGGGCGATCGAGCCCGTGATGACGAACGCCGCCGCGAAACCCTGCGCCGCACGTGCGGCCCACAGAGAGGGGCCGTCCCAGGCCAGCCCGCAAGCGAGTGACGCCACGGCGAACAGCACGTTGCCGACCAACAGGGCGCGTCGCCGCCCGTGGCGATCGGCCAGCGCGCCGGAAGCGAGCAGCGTGGCGGTGAAGGCCAGGCTGTAGGCGTCCATCGTCCAGGCATAGGCCGCCAGCCCGAAGCCGAGATCGTCGCCGATCGTCGGCAGGGCGACGATGACGGCGGTGACGTCGAGCTGGGTGAGGAAGCCTGCGAAGGAGAGGGCGAGGGCAGGGGTGCGCCGGAAGGTTTTCATGGTGCCCCGTGATGCCGCCTCGCGCGCGCAGATCCGAACGCCAAGCATTCACTTCGACATGAATGTGCTTCATAATGGGAAAAATGCGCTCTCTCCCGCCCTTCGACGCCCTGGTCGCCTTCGACACCGCGCTGCGTCATCGCAGCATGACCCTGGCGGCGGCGGAGCTCGGCATGACCCAGAGCGCCGTCAGTCATCGCCTGCGCCGACTCGAGGCCTATGTCGGCGCGCCGCTGCTCCATCGCTCGCCGACCGGATTGCACGCGACGCCGGCCGGCACGGCCCTGGCCAATGGCCTCGCGGATCTCCTGGATGGCCTGTCCGATCTCCGCGCCCGCTGCCGCGCCGTCGCCGTGCCGTCGGGCCTGCGGGTCGGCGTGGGCGCGGCGCTTGCCGACTACTGGCTGGTGCGGCGGTTGCCGGCCTTTGCGGCCGCGAATGCCGGCATGGAAGTCGAACTCACCATCGTGGAGAGCGAGGCCGAACTGCGCGCGCCCGATATCGACGTCCACATTCTGTGGCAGCCCGCGGCGACGGCGCGTTCGTCCTCGACGCAGCGCCTGCTGTTCCAGGAGCAGGTCTTTCCGGTGTGCGTTCCCGGATTGCTGCCGGGCCGCAGAACGCTGCGCGATCCGCAGGCGCTGGCGAAGCTGCCGCTGCTGCACAAGGGAAAGCCCGGCCGTGGCCAGGGCGCGGAATGGTCATGGCCGGTCTGGTTCGAGCGGCTGGGCATCGCGGGCAAGCCGCCGGTGGCCGCCCTGCGCTTCGGTACCATCCACACCGCGATCGCCGCGGCGCTGCAGGGCGCGGGCGTCGTCATGGCGCGCTCGCTGCTGGTGCACGATGCGCTGAAGGACGGGCGGCTGGTGCGGGTGCTGCCCTCGTCGTGGGACATGCCGTCGAGCAAGGCCCATGTCGTGCGCTGGCCCGCCGCCCTGACGGGCGACGAGCGCGTAAGTCGGTTCGTGAAGTGGGCGGTCGCGGAAGCGGAGAGAACGACCGGCCGCCGCGCGGCTCAGCCTTCGCCGAAGGTCCGCTTGTAGGTCTTGGTCATCACCTCGTCGAGGCGCGCGCCGGGAACGAAGTCGGCCATCTCGTCGGGTCGCGTGAGGCCCGGGAGCTGGCGTGCGCAGTCGGACGGTTCGCCGATCACCTGAGTGACCGGATACAGTGCCGACCAGGCGGGGACGCCCTCGTAGTCTTCCTCCTCGTCCGCGACGTGCTTGTCGCGAATCTTGCCCGAGGCCGTCTCGATCTCCATGCCGATCATGGTCGTCGCCTTGAACTCCTGCTTGTTCGGCTGGCGGATCAGCTTGGAGCGGCCGGGATAGATGCGGTCGATGAAGCGGTCCATCAGCTTCAGCTTCTCGTCCGGATCGTCGATTACATGCGCCTTCCCGAAGGCCATGACGGCGCGATAGTTGACCGAGTGGTGGAAGCCGGAACGCGCCATCACCAGCGAGTCGAGATGCGTGACGGTGAGGCAGACATCGACGCCTTCCTTCTGGCTGCGGATCATGCGGCTCGCGGACGAGCCGTGCCAGTAGAGGTGGCTGCCTTCGCGCCAGAACGAGGTCGGCGTGCAGTAGGGACGGCCGTCGATCACATAGGCGATGTGGCAGACCAGGGCGGCATCCAGGATCGCGTGGATGGTTTCCTTGTCGTAGCGGCCGCGCTCGTGGACGCGCTTCACCTTGTTCACGTTGGTGACGGGATAGCTGTCGGGCGGCGTGACTGAATCGGGAGGGCTCATGGCTTGACCTTTGGCGCACCGGAAAAGGGGTTGCTTGCGGCAGGACCATCGGCGCGATACGGATCAGGCGAAAGAGCCAGTTTGAGGGAAAATGACTGGACCAGTTTCGAAGGCCCGTCCGAGCGCCCGCAGCCGCCGCGTCCCGCCGCTTGGCCTCGCGCTCGATCCCTCGTCGCCCGAGCCGCTGCATCGCCAGATCGGTGAGCAGATGCGGCGCGCCATCCTGGAGGGGCGGCTCGAACCCGGCGCGCGGCTGCCCTCGTCGCGCCAGATGGCGGAGGATCTCGACTGCGCGCGCGGCACGGTCGTGCTGGCCTTCGAGCAGCTCGTCGCCGAGGGCTACGTGGTGAGCCAGGCCGGCTCGGCCATGTCGGTCGCAGCCGACCTGCCCGACGAGATGCTGACGGTGCCGCGAACCGGCCCGCCGCTGCCGGGCAAGTCTGTCGCCCGGCCCGCCGTGGCCCGCCGCACACGGGCGCTGCTGGCCGAGACGCCATCGCCCAGTCCCGCCGGCCCGCCGCTGGCTTTTCCCACCGGGCAGCCGGACCGCGAGGCGTTCCCCTTCGCGCTCTGGGCCAAGTTGCTGGAACGGGAATGGCGCCGGCCCGGGATCGAGGCGGCGAGCGCCGCGCACCCGTTCGGTCATGCCGGCCTGCGCGAGGCGATCGCGACCTATCTCGGCGTGGCGCGCGGCTTCACCTGCGATCCGGCCGAGATCGTGGTCACGACGGGCATCCGTCACGGCCTCTCTATCTTCGCGCAGGTCGTTCTCG
The DNA here is from genome assembly GCA_002281855.1 of Rhodospirillales bacterium 24-66-33. Taxonomy (GTDB): domain Bacteria; phylum Pseudomonadota; class Alphaproteobacteria; order Reyranellales; family Reyranellaceae; genus Reyranella. The sequence goes on from NCHQ01000004.1 coordinate 65,654, forward strand.
ATGCCGGCGACATGGCCTGGATCGAGGAGCCGGGCTTCGTCGGCGTGCGTGAGGCGCTGGCGGGCTCAGGCGTCAACGCCGTACCTATCGCCATCGACGAGGCGGGCTTCTCGCCCGAGGCGGCACTCGCCGCCGCCCCAGAAGCGCGGCTGGCGGTCGTGGCGCCGGCGCATCACTTTCCGCTCGGCACCGTGCTCAGCCTGCAGCGCCGGCTCGAGCTGCTGAGCTGGGCCGAACGCAGCGAAGGCTGGATCGCCGAGGACGATTTCGACGGCGAGTATCGCTACAGCGGCCGGCCGCTGGCGCCGCTGCGCGCGCTCGATCGCGCCGGCCGCGTCGCCTATTTCAGCAGCTTCTCCAAGTTGCTCTTCCCGGCGCTGCGGTTGAGCTTCCTCGTGCTGCCGGCCTCGCTGGTCGAGGCCACGGAACGGATCATGGACCGCATCTCGGTGCGGGCGCCGCTGCTGGGCCAGGGCGCGCTGGCGCGGTTCATCGCCGAGGGCCATTTCGCCACCCATCTGCGCCGCACGCGGCAGCTTTATGCCAACCGCCGCGAAGCCCTGCTGCAAGCCGCCGTGCGGCGTCTCGACGGGCTGCTGACCGTCGCCCCCGATCCCGGCGGCATGCATGTGATCGCCAGCCCCACGTCGGAGATTGCGGGGCGCTTCGACGATGTCGCCGTGACGGCGGCCGCGGCGGCCAAGGGGCTGACCGTCCAGCCACTCTCGGTCTGCTACGCCGGCCGCGCGCGGCGACACGGCCTCATCCTGGGCTACGCGGGAACGCCCGAAGCGGAGATCGATCGCGCTCTGGCGAAGCTGCGTGATGTGGTGCTGAGCGAGGCCGGCGGCTCCAGGCGCCGGAAGCGTCCCGCCTGAAGCTTGTCCGACGTGGAATGAACCCGTCACGTCGGGATCGAACTGTTCCCCCTTGAGACGAATGTGCGTTCAGTCGAGGCCGGCCTTGCCGGGCGCCCAATAGGCTTTGGCGAGAATGCGCGCGGCGGGCACGGCCCGGCTCTTCAGCGCCAGCCGGAGCTGCTGAATGGTGGAGGCCTTCCCGGTCAGCACGAAGGTTGCGCCGGCGGCGTCAAGCGTCGGGAGCGCTGCTTCAATCCCTCTTATGTGCGTACCATCCTCGGTCCTGGCGAACAGCGGGGCATCGTCGAGGCCGAGGTATTCCACGACCCGGCGGGTGGCGTCGACATCGTCGACCTCGAAGCGGCACGCGACGGCTCCGGTCCGATCGGGGGACAGGAGCGCGCGTGCCAGGCCGATCGAGGTTTCATCGCCGAGGAGGGCAAGCGGACCCGCCGCGGCGCTGAGATCCAGCGAGTGGCGTGGCCCAAAGATGTCGCACTCGTCGCCGGGCGCGAGGCCGCGAACCCACGCGCTTCCCGGTCCGTCGCCATGGGCGTAGCCGAGGATCCGGGTGCGACCGGCAACCGGATCCCATTCGATCGGCGTGTAGGTTCGCGCGACGAACGCCGAGCCCATCGCAATCTGTATCTTCTGTCCGGGCGTCCATGCGATGCCCGCCAGTGCCGGGCCTTCCAGCGTGATCAGCCGGAAACGATCGGCAATCGTCTCAACCGCGGCGACGGTCGCGTGTCTCATGAACAGACGCACCAGGGTTCTGCTCAGCCGGCCAGGCATCCTGGCCGCCGCGCGTTCGGTCGGCCCCATCGCGAGCATCACGCGGTCTTCACGGTGAATTCGTTGCCGCGACCTTCGTCCACGGGGAGCGGCTGCGAAAGGTACCCGTTCGCGGGATTGCGGACATAGTCCAGGTATTCCGGGTCGAAGGCATTTTCGCCGAGGACCACGGCCCCGGGTTTCAACTGGGGTTCGACCAGCTTGAGCACCGGAAGGTAGAGCGTAAAGGCGCCATCGATCAGCAACAGGTCCACGGTGCCGCCGACATCGCGGAGCGTCTCGAGCGCGTCGCCTTCCCGGATATCCACCAGGTCGGCCAGGCCCGCTGTCTCGAGGTTGGCGCGTGCGCGCGCGACCTTGGCGGGCTCGAGTTCCGAGCCGATGAGAGCGCCGCCCCCATTGTCCCGGAGCGCGGCGGCGAGATAGATCGTCGAGATCCCCATCGATGTGCCGAACTCGACGATCCTGGTCGCCTTGCAGGCCCGCGCGAGCGCATACAGGAAGCGGCCATAGGCCGGCGAGACGGCGAGGAAATTATCGGCGCGATCGCGATAGATCTTCCGATAGTCCGCCCGTTCCTCAGCGAGCTTTTCCGCGATCACCTGCTCCAGGGTGGTGCCGGCAGCCTCGAGCTCCGCCATGACTTCGGTCCTGTAGTCCAGATCCGCCGCTTCGGCGCGCTGGTGAAGTCTGTCCAGAACCTGGGCGAGATATCCGCTGTTCAGTGAATTCACGAGGATTCCTTTCCGATTGCGGAAGCCGTGGAGGCATCGACGGGTCCGTATCGACGGGGTAGAGGAACCTGGTCGTGGCGTCATTCCGAAGTCTGGACAGATAGTTATTCAATCTGGCCAATCCCGTCCTTCCTGTCTGACAACAGTGGAAACATGCCCATCCTTGGCGACCCCTCCGATTGGATCGATCCCGATGAAGTGCCCCGTCCGGTCGTGACCTTCGGCGCCACAATGGCCGAGGTCGGCCGGATCGAACTGGACCTCCATCGGCACATGAAGGGACAGGTGCTGTTCGTTCAGTGCGGCGCCCTGAGCTGCGAGGTTGAAGGCGGATTATGGATCGTGCCGCCGCGCAGCGCCGTCTGGATACCCGGCGGGGCGCTCCATTCGATTACGGCGACGGGCGGGCTCGAAGGCTTCGCCGCCTTCGTCGACCCCGCCGTCAGCCAAGGTCTGCCCGAGACGTGCTGCGCCGTATCGGTGACGCCGCTGCTGCGCGAGCTGCTGATCCGCTCCGCGCACTTGCCCGCCCTCTATGACGAGGGCGGTGCGAACTCGCGTCTGGTCGCGGTGCTGCTTGACGAGATCGCGACGGCGCAGGTCGAGGATCTTCACTTGCCGATGCCGGTCGATGCCCGCCTTCGCAGGATGGTCGATCTGATGATGGCATCGCCGGCGGATCGGGGAACGTTGGAGGTCTGGGCGAAACGGGCGGGTCTGAGCGAGCGGACCCTGGCGCGCATGATCAGCCGGGAAACGGGCATGAGCTTCGGCCGCTGGCGCCAGCAGCTCGGCGTCATGCTCGCCGTGAAGTGGCTGGCGGGCGGCGCGTCGATCCAACAGGCCGCTGCAGACCTCGGCTACGAAAGCGTGCCGAGCTTCGTGACCATGTTTCGCAAGGCGCTCGGGACCTCGCCGGGTCGCTACATGGCAGAGCGACGGCCCGGCAGCTCAGCGAACAGCCCGGAGTCACGGAGAGCGGACGTCTCAAAATAGGAGTCCGGAATGGACCGCTCAGGCGCCCGCCGGACCGCCGCGCGCGGCTTTGGCTGCCTCGAAGGCGGCGAGGCGTTCGGGGAGCTTGCCCAGCGAGGTGGTGGCGGTCGAGGCGGCCTCGGGTATCGGCAGCGTCTCGTAGAAGTGGCAGGCCACGCGATGGCCGTTGCCGGCATCGCGCAGCTCGGGTTGCTCCTGGCGGCAGCGAGGCTGGGCGTGGATGCAGCGCGTGTGGAAGCGGCAGCCCGGTGGCGGGGCGAAGGGGCTGGGCACGTCGCCGGCCAGCAGGACGCGTTCCTTGCGCACGCTGGGATCGGGCCGCGGGATCGCCGACAGCAGCGCCTGCGTATAGGGGTGCAGCGGACGGTCGTAGAGGTCACGCTTGTTGGCGATCTCGACCAGCTGGCCGAGATACATCACCGCGACCCGGTCGCTGATGTGCTTCACCACCGCGAGGTCGTGGGCGATGAAGAGGTAGGAGAGGCCGAAGCGCTGCTGCAGGTTCTGCAGCAGGTTGACGATCTGCGCCTGGATCGAGACGTCGAGCGCGGAGACCGGTTCGTCGCAGATGATGAGGTCGGGATTGACCGCCAGCGCGCGGGCGATGCCGATGCGCTGGCGCTGGCCGCCGGAGAACTGGTGCGGATAGCGCCGCGCGTGTTCGGGCAGCAGGCCGACCACGTCGAGCAGGTCCTTGACCCGTGTCGCGCGCTCGGCCGCGGTGTGCAGGTCGTGCACCGCCATCGGCTCGGCCAGGATCTCGCCCACCGTCATACGCGGGTTGAGCGAGGCATAGGGGTCTTGGAAGATGATCTGCATGTGGCGGCGCAGGCGGCGCAGCGCATGCTTGTCGAGGGTCGCGATCTCCTCGCCCTTGAAGCGCACCGAGCCTGCGGTCGGGTCCATCAGGCGCAGCACGAGACGGCCGGTTGTCGACTTGCCGCAGCCCGATTCGCCCACCAGCGCCAGCGTCTCGCCGCGCGCAATCTCGAAGCTCACGCCTTCGACGGCGCGCACCATGCCGATCACCTTGCGGCGGATCAGGCCGCGGCTCACCGGGAAGTGCTTCACCAGCCCGTCGACCTGGAGGACGGGCGTCGCTTCAACGAGTCTCATGCCGCCCTCGCGAGTTCGACCGGCGCCTTCCAGCAGGCCACGCGATGCTCCGGGCCGAGATCGCGCAGCGGCGGCGGCTCGAGGTGGCAGCGCGGGTCGGCGAAGGGACAGCGCGGCGCGAAGCGGCAGCCCTTGGGCTGGTTGTTTGGGCTCGGCACCGAGCCCTCGATGGTCGACAGGCGCTCGCGGTCGACCTCGATGCGCGGGATCGAGCCCAGCAGGCCGATCGTGTAGGGGTGCTGCGGATCGGCGAACAGCGCGTCGACCGGCGCGCTCTCGACGATCTTGCCGGCATACATCACCACCACCTCGTCGGCGATTTCGGCGATGACGCCGAGATCGTGGGTGATGATCAGCATCGCCATGCCGAGCCGCCGCTGCAGGTCCTGCAGCAGGTCGAGGATCTGCGCCTGGATGGTGACGTCGAGCGCCGTGGTCGGCTCGTCGGCGATCAGCAAAGCGGGCTCGCAGGAGAGCGCCATGGCGATCATGACCCTCTGGCGCATGCCGCCCGACAGGAGGTGCGGATAGTCGTCGACCCGCTGCTTGGCCGAGGGGATCCGCACCAGCTCCAGCATCTCGACGGCGCGGGCCTTGGCGGCCTGCGGTGACAGGGTTGTGTGTGCAAGGATCGCCTCGACGATCTGCTGCCCGATCGTATGGACCGGATTGAGCGAGGTCATCGGCTCCTGGAAGATCATCGACATCTTGCCGCCGCGCAGGCGACGGCGCTCGTCGGCGGAGAGGCCGAGCACGTCGCGGCCTTCGAACAGGATCGCATCGGCCTCGACCTGGCCGGGCGGACTCGCCACCAGGCCCATCACGGAGAGCGAGGTGACGCTCTTGCCGCAGCCGGACTCGCCGACCAGGCCGACGGTGCGGCCGCGCCCGACCGAGAAGTCTATGCCGTCGACCGCGCGGAAGAGGCCGCGGTCGGTGTGGAAGTGGGTGCGGAGACCGCGGACCTCGAGGAGCTTTTCCATCAGTAGGCGTAGTCCAGGCCCTTGTAGAAGGTGTTCTGGTAGAGCATGTGCGGCCGCACGCCCTTCAGCTTCTTGAGGCTGGTCGTGTACATCGCGATGTTCATGACCGGCATCCAGAGGTGTTCCTCGGTCACCCTCTGCTGGGCCAGCGCGTAGTACTTGGCGCGGTCGGCCTCGGAGATCGAGGCGCGGCCCATCTTGAGATACTCGTCGGTCTTGGCGTCATTCCAGTTCATGCGGTTGGGCGCCGGCATGTTCTTGGAATCGAAATAGAAGTTCAGCAGGTCGCCGGACGAGATGTACGGGAACGTCACCGTCCACAGCTCGAAGTCCTGCTTGCCCATCTCGGCAGGTGCGATGGTCGAGTCGTATCCCACGATCTTCCAGTCGATGCCGATCTTGCGCATGTAGCCCTGGATCGCCTCGGAAACGCGCGGGAAGTAGGCGACCTGGGTGAACAGGACCTTGGGCGCCAGCTTGACGCCGTCCTTCTCGCGGATGCCGTCGCTGCCCACCTTCCAGCCGGCCTCGTCGAGCAGTTTCTTGGCCCGCTCGACATCTTCCTTGATCAGGCCCTTGGTCGAGTCGGCGAAGTCGAGCGCCTTGGGGTCGATGAAGGTGTAGGCGGGCTCGGCGTTGCCCAGCATGATGCCCTTGACGATGTCGGCGCGGTTGATGGCGATATTCATCGCCTCGCGCACGCTCTTGTCGGCCACCATCGGGCGCGTGGTCTTGTAGCCGTAGTACATGAGCTGGAAGTTGGGCTTGGCCTCCTGGACGTTGAGGTTGGGCGACGCCTTGACCTGCTGGATGAACTGCAGCGGGATCTGGTGCGTGACGTCGAACTGCCCGCCCATCATCGCGGCGACCCGGCTGGAGTCCTCAGGGACGATCTTGATGCTGAGCTTCTCGAACTTCACCGGCCCCTTGTTGGCGTACATGGAGGGGCCCCATTTGTAGGCGTCGTGACGCTTCAGCACGATCTCGGTGCGCGGCTGCCAGCTCTCGAAGCACCAGGGGCCGGTGCCGTCGATCGCCTTGACGCCGTAGTCCTTGCCCAGTGCCTCGACGCTCTCCTTGTTGTGGATCGCCGTCGTGAACATGGTGAGCTGCAGCAGCAGATCGGCGAACGGCTCGTTCAGCTCGTACTCGACCGTGTAGGGATCGGGCGCGCGCAGCTCCTTGATGTTGCCGGCGCGCCAGGCCAGCGGCGCCTTCAGTTCGGGGCTCTTCAGCCGCTTGAAGGAATAGATCACGTCCTCGGCGGTGAACTTCTTGCCGCTGCAGAAGCTGACATCGTCGCGCAGCTTGAAAGTGTAGAGCTTGCCGTCCGGGCTGATGGTCCAGGATTTGGCGAGATAGGGGATGGCCGTCTTGCCGTCCCAGTCCATCGCCACCAGCGTGTCCTGGAACATGTTCACGATGTCGGAGGTCGGCGACCAGGTCGTGCGCTGTCCGTCGTAATGCGGCGCATCGAGCGACTTCATCATCCGCAAGGTCTGCGCCTCCGCCACGGGGGAGAGGCCCATTACGCCAAGCAACGCCGTTATGCCCGTCAGGAACTTACGCATCGCTTCCTCACCTTGTTGTTGTTCAGTGCGTCACGTCGGGACCCTTGTTGAAGGAGTGTGCAGGATCAGCTCTGCAGTCTCGGATCGAGGACGTCGCGCAGGGCGTCGCCCAGGAGATTGGCGGCCAGCACGATCACGAAGATCATGAAGCTGGGGATTGTCGCGATGTGCGGCGCCATGAACAGGAAGTCGCGGCCCTGAGCCGCCATCATGCCGAGCTCGGCCGTGGGCGGCTGGGCGCCCATGCCGAGGAAGCCTAGCGCCGAACCGATCAGGATGATCTGGCCGAAGCGCAGGGTGAGGAACACGAAGATGGTCGAGATGCAGTTGAGCGTGAGATAGCGCCAGATCAGCGTGCGGTCGGAGACGCCGACGGCGCGGCCCGCTTCCATGAACTCCTGGCTCATGATGCCGATCGCGGCGCCGCGCGCGACGCGGGCCACGTCCGGGACGGTCGCCACCACCAGCGCGATGACCACGGCGGTGAGGCCGGCGCCGAAGATCGCCGCCACTGCAAGGCCGATCAGGATCGCCGGGAAGGCCAGCATCACGTCGACCAGCCGCATGATCCAGCCGTCGAGACGGCGATAATAAGCCGCCAGGATACCGAGGAAGCCGCCCAGGAATCCGCCGATGATGACGCCGACCAGTCCCAGCATCAGCGTGTTGCGCGAGCCATAGATGACGCGGCTCAGAATATCGCGGCCGGTATTGTCGGTGCCGAACCAGTGCTCGGCACTGGGCGGCTGCATCACCTTGGTGAGATCGGTGAGATAGGGATCATAGGGCGCGACGAGCGGCGCGAAGAGGGCGGCGAGACCGATCGCGGTCAGCAGGAGCGCCGCCACGAGCGCAACCTTGTCCCGGGCCAGCCGGCGCAGCACGCCAGAGCGCGAGAAGAGGCCGTTCTCTTCGGCGGCTGTCGGTGTGGAGGCGTTGAGGGCGTCGACGCTCATGACCGCTGCATCCTGGGATCGAGATAGACGTAGAGGACGTCGACGATCAGGTTGATCGTGAGGAAGGCGATCGCGAGGATCATGATCGCGCCCTGCGCCGTCGGGAAATCGCTCGACACGATGGCGCCGACCGCCAGCCGTCCGACGCCCGGCCACGAGAACATCGTCTCGGTGACGACGGCGCCGCCCAGCAGGAACGCCGCCTGCAGGCCGATCAAGGTGACGACCGGGATCATCGCATTGCGCAGCGCGTGGTGGACGATCACCACCGTCTCGCGCAGACCCTTGGCGCGGGCGGTGCGGACATAGTCGGCGCCAAGCACCTCGAGCACGGCGGTGCGCGTCAGCCGCGCGATCGGCCCGATCAGCACGCTGCCCAGGGTCAGCGCCGGCAACACGAGGCTCGGCAGGCCGCCGTCCCAGATCGGGCCGGTGCGGCCGGTGAAGGGGAACAGCCCCCACTGGAACCCCATGTACTGGATCAGCACCAGACCGATGAAGAAGACCGGCATCGACACGCCGGCGACCGAGACCGCCATGATCGCGCGGTCGATCAGGGTTCCGCGCTTCACGGCGGCGAGCGTGCCCAGAGTCAGCCCGAAGGGGATGGCGATCAGCATGCCGCCCAGCATCAGCTCGACCGTCGGCCCGATGGTGAGCGCCAGCTCCTCGCTCACCATCTTGTTGGAGATGATGGAACGGCCGAGATCGCCCTGCGCGACGCGACCGATATACTCGGCGAACTGGATGGGGATGGGGCGGTCGAGACCGAGTTCGAGGCGGATCGCCGCGATGGTCTCGGCCTTGGCGTCGGGTCCGGCGATGATCATCGCCGGATCGGCGGGCACGACCTGCAGGAGACAGAAGCAGAGGAAGAGAACCCCGAGCAGGGCGGGGAACGAGATCAGCAGGCGGTGGACAATCTGTCTTCCCATGCGCCGTCCTCGGACCGATTCGGCCAAGAGGAAGCGCGCCGGTTTCCCGACGCGTCTCGACGCTTCTCCCTGGCAGCCGCTGCTTCGGTCAGACCTGCGCGGCGTTCGTTATGCAGGGATACTGCATGCGATTTTTGCCGATGTCACGCCCAGCCGCCGGCGTGCGGCAGGACATGTCCGGTGATGAAGCCGGCGCCGTCGGAACAGAGGAAGCAGATCGTGGCGCCCAGCTCGTCGGACTTGCCGAGGCGACCGAGCGGAATCTGCGCCGTCATCTTGGCCATCGCCGCGCTGTTGGCGAGCAGAGCCGGGGGGAAGTAGTCGGGATTCTCGACATAGTTCGAGCCGACCGCATTCACCGTGATGCCGTCGCGCCCGAGTTCCTTGGCGAGCGACGAGACGAGACCGTTGCCAGCCGCGCGTGCCGAGACATAGGGCGCATAGTTGGCGATGCCGCGCAGCGGCGCGGCCGAGGAGACGAACACGATGCGGCCCGACTTGCGCTTGCGCATCGAGGGCGCGACGAGCTGGGTCAGCCGGAACGGCGCCACGGCCATGACTTCCAGCGCATCCCGGAAATCCTCGATGCGCGCTTCGCCGAGCGGCGCGCGCAGCGCCGGGTAGGCGTCGTTGTTGACCAGCGCGTCGATATGGCCGTGGCGCTTCAGGGCCAGCTCGACCATCGTCGCTGGCTCCGTCGCCGAGAGGGCGTGGGCGCCCGGGAATTCCGCCTCGTACTTGCGCCGAGCACTCGGCGCCTCGAACGACGGATCGTGCGCCAGCACGGTGGCGCCCTGCGAGAGGGCGACCCTTGTGGTGCCGTGCCCTGCGAATTTCTCGACGTTGGTGATCAGGATGACCCGGTCTTTCAGCAGCATGGCGATTCCTCTAGGTTGCGGCCCCATGGACCAAGCCCATTCCGACGATCCTAGCGCAGCCCGCCCCGAGGGACAGGCCCCGGAGGGGCGTGCGTCCTTCGGATTCCGCGACGTGCCGGCTGCCGAGAAGGCGGGTCTGGTGCGCGAGGTCTTCGCCAGCGTGGCGCCGCGCTACGACCTGATGAACGACCTGATGTCGGGCGGCGTGCACCGGCTCTGGAAGAACGCCATGGTCGACGTGGTGAACCCGCGGCCGGGCGAGAAGCTGCTGGATGTGGCGGGCGGCACCGGCGACATCGCCTTCCGGCTGTTGCGCCGGCAGGGCGAACGGCCCGACGTCACCGTCTGCGACATCAATCCCGCCATGCTCGAGGTCGGGCGCGACCGCGCGGTCGATCGCGGCCTCTTGCAGGGCCTCACCTGGGCGACCGGCGATGCGGAGCATCTGCCTTTCCCCGATCGCTCGTTCGACGCCTACACGATCGCGTTCGGCCTGCGGAACGTCACCGACATCGACCAGGCGCTGCGCGACGCCTATCGCGTGCTGAAGCCCGGCGGGCGCTTCTACTGCCTGGAATTCAGCAAGGTGACTTCGGCGCCGGTCGGCCGCGTCTATGACGCCTATTCGGAGCGCGCGCTGCCGTTCTTCGGCAAGGTCATTGCCCGGGACGCCGAGTCCTATCGCTATCTCCACGAGAGCATCCGCCGCTTCCCGCCGCAGCGCGAACTGGCGGCGCGCATGCGGGCCGCCGGATTCGAAAACGTCTCCTGGCGCGACATGTCGCTGGGCGTCGTGGCGCTGCATCAGGGCTGGCGCATCTAGATGTTCCGCGCACTCCGCAATGCCTGGCGCCTGTTGCGTATGGCGGTGAGCTTCGCTCGCCATGACGCGCTGTTTCCACTCGAATCGCTGGGCATCGCGCCGGCGCTGATCGCCTGGGCGCGCCTCTTCGCGCCGCGCCACGACCCGCGACGGCCGGGCGAGCGACTGGCAGCTGCGCTGCAGGATATGGGCCCGTCCTTCATCAAGCTGGGTCAGGCCCTGTCGACCCGCGCCGATCTGCTGAGCGAGGGTGTGGCCGCCGATCTCGCGCGCCTGCAGGACCATATTCCGGCGTTTCCCGGCGCGGAGGCCCGCCGCATCGTCGAAAGCGAACTCGGGCAGCCGCTCGGCAACATCTTCTCGCAGTTCGACGACGTGCCGGTGGCGGCGGCGTCGATCGCCCAGGTGCATTTCGCGGTCACCGCCGACGGCCGCGACGTCGCGGTGAAGGTGCTGCGGCCCGGCATCGCCAAGGCCTTCGAACGGGACCTCGATCTGTTCTACTGGGTGGCCGAGCTGGTCGAGCGCACGCAGCCGCGCTTCCGTCGGCTGAAGCCGGTCGAGTCGGTGCGCGCCTTCGCCGATGTCGTGCGGGTCGAGATGGACCTGCGCATGGAAGCGGCCGCCGCCGAGGAGCTGGGCGAGAATTTCGCCGACGATCCGAACTACCGGGCGCCGAAAATCGACTGGGATCGCACCGCCGAGCGCGTGATGACGCAGGAGCGGGTCGACGGCATCCCGATCGGCGATCGCGACGCCATCATCGCCGCCGGCCACGATCCGCACGAGATCATGCGCAAGTGCGCCGAGGCCTTCTTCTATCAGGTGTTCCGCGACGGCTTCTTCCATGCCGACATGCATGGCGGCAACGCCTTCGTCGATCGGAAGGGCACCATCGTTCCGGTGGATTTCGGCATCATGGGGCGGGTCGATCAGGATACGCGCGGCTATCTAGCAGAGCTGCTGGTCGCCTTCCTGCGGCGCGACTACCGGGCCGTCGCCGAGGTGCAGTTCCGCGCGGGCTACGTGCCGCCCGACCAGTCGCTCGAAACCTTCGCGCAGGCCTGCCGCTCGATCGGCGAGCCGATCTTCGGCAAGCCCAGTCACCAGATCTCGATCGCCCGCCTGCTCGCCCAGATGCTGCGGGTTACCGAGCAGTTCGAGATGACGGTCCAGCCGCAGCTGCTGCTGCTGCAGAAGACCATGTTGATGGCGGAAGGCATGGGCACCAAGCTCAATCCCCACGTCAACATCTGGGAGCTGGCCCGGCCGCTGATCGAGGACTGGATGGTCACCCATTTCGGCCCGCGTGCCACCGTCGGCCGCGCGGTTGACGATCTCGCCCAGGGACTGCGCCGCCTGCCACGCCTGATCGACAGCCTGCATCTCGTGGCCGAGCACGAGCGCCGCAAGGCCGAACGCGATGCGCTGCAGCCGCCGCCCGTCGGCCGGCTGTGGCGCCCCGGCTTTGCCGAGACGGTCGCCATACTGGCCCTCGTGGCCGCCATCGCCGCCTGGTGGCACTGAGCTCGTGACCACCGATCAGATCGTCGTCGGCCTCGCGATCTTCCTGCTCGCGGGTACCGTCAAGGGCCTGGTGGGGCTCGGTCTGCCGGCCATCTCGATCGCGCTGATGTCCCTCTTCCTGCCGCTGTCGGAAGCGGTGGCGCTGATTGCCCTGCCGACGATCATCACCAACGTCTGGCAGGCGTCGGTCGGCGGTCATTTCTGGCACATCGTCCGCCGTCAGTGGCCGCTGATGCTGCCGCTCACGGTGGTGCTCTATCTGACGGTCTGGCTGATCGGCCAGAAGGGCCCCGGCTGGGCCTTCCTGGTGCTGGGCACGGTGCTTATCGTCTACAGCGCGCTCGGCCTGCTGCGCATCCGCCTCACCATCCACGCCGACCTCGAAAAGCCGCTGGCGCCCGTGATCGGCGTCGCGTCGGGCTTCGTGGCGGGCCTGGTCGGCGTGCCCATCATCCCGCTGATGCCCTATCTGCAGGGGCTCGACATCAAGCCGGTCGAGCTCGTGCAGACCCTGGGCGTCGTGCTGTGCGCCACGTCCCTGACCCTGACCGCCTCGCTCCTGTTCTTTGGCGTGCTCGACGGGCCACGTGCCATCGTCTCGGCCGCTGCCGTGATTCCGGCGATCGGCGGCATGTGGCTCGGCCAGCAGATCCGCTCGCGGCTCTCGGTCGAACAGTTCCGCCTGGCCGTCTTCTGGGCCCTGCTGCTGACCGGCCTCTATACTGTCGCCACCCGGCTCTTGTGATAGGCTGAAGGCCATGTTGCACGGCAAGCGTATCCTGCTGATCGTCGCCGGCGGAATTGCCGCCTTCAAGTCGGCGGAGCTGATCCGGCTCCTGCGCGGGCGCGGCGCATCGGTGCGCTGCGTGCTGACGGAAGCCGCCGCAAAGTTCGTGACACCGCTCACCCTGCAGGCGCTCTCGGAAGACCGCGTCTACGGCGACATGTTCTCGCTCACCGACGAGAGCGAGATGGGTCACATCCAGCTCTCGCGCGACGCCGACCTGTTGGTCGTGGCGCCGGCGACCGCCGATCTGCTGGCGCGCATGGCGGGTGGCCTGGCCAACGATCTCGCGGCCACCGTCCTGCTCGCCACTGACAAGCCGGTGCTGGCCGCGCCGGCGATGAACGTGCGCATGTGGACCCATGCCGCGACCGTGGCCAACGTCGAAACGCTAAGGAAGCGCGGCGTTACCTTCGTGGGTCCCAACGACGGCGCCATGGCGTGCAACGAACACGGCCCCGGCCGGATGTCGGAGCCGGCCGAGATCGTCGCCGCCATCGAAGCGATGCTGGTGCGCGACCGGCCGCTCTCCGGCAGGCGCGCGCTGGTCACTTCGGGCCCGACCCGCGAGGCGCTCGATCCGGTGCGCTTCATCTCCAATCATTCCTCGGGCAAGCAGGGCCACGCCATCGCGGCCGCCCTGGCCGAACTCGGCGCAGACGTGACCCTGGTGAGCGGCCCGGTCGTGGTGCCGGATCCACCGGGTGCGAAGGTCGTGCCCATCGAATCGGCAGACCAGATGCTCGCGGCCTGTCTCGCCGCGGGTCCGCTCGACATCGCCGTCTGCGCCGCTGCCGTCGCCGACTGGAAGGCCGCCAAACCCGCCACCGGCAAGATCAAGAAACAGGCAGGCGCGCCGCCGCCCGCGCTCGAACTTGCGCCCAATCCCGACATTCTGGCGACACTCTCGCGCCCCGGGCCCGGCCGGCCGGCCCTGGTCGTGGGCTTCGCCGCCGAGACCGAGAACGTGGTGGCCAATGCCGTCGAGAAGCGCACCCGCAAGGGCTGCGACTGGATCGTGGCCAATGACGTGTCGCCGGCCACCGGCACTTTCGGCGGCGAGCGCAACACCGTGCATCTGATCACCGAAGCGGGCACCGAGGACTGGCCGCCGCTCGGCAAGGGCGATGTCGCCATGCGCCTGGCCAGCCGGATCGCGCTGCATCTCGCGCAGGCAGGCAAGGCACGGGCGGCTGAGTGATCACCGGGCCCGGCCAGACAGACGTTTCTTTTTTTGAGTACGAGGGGCCGATGAAGGGCGTCGAGAGCGTCGAAATCGAGATCGTGCGGCTGCCGCACGGCCATGACCTGCCGCTTCCGGACTATGCGACGGCCGCCGCCGCCGGGGCCGACCTGCTGGCTGCCATCGGGGAGCCGATCGAGCTGGGGCCGCTCGAGCGCCGGATCGTTCCGACCGGCGTGTCCATTGCCCTTCCGGTGGGGTTCGAGGCCCAGGTCCGGCCGCGCTCCGGTCTGGCCGCCAAGCACGGCGTCACGGTCGCCAACGCCCCCGGCACCATCGATGCCGACTATCGTGGCGAAGTCGGCGTCATCCTGATCAACCTCGGCAAGGAGCCGTTCCGGATCGAGCGCGGCATGCGAATTGCACAGATTATCATTGCGCGTCATGCCCGTGCCGCGTGGCGAGAGGTCTCTTCCCTCGATCAAACGGCACGTGGCGCCGGCGGCTTCGGTTCGACGGGCGTAACGGCCGGCTCGATCAAGAGGGCCTGAAGAGGGACGAGAGAACGGGATGCCTCGCCTCAGCAAGAAGACGATGTTCGCGATCGAGGCGGTTCTCGACGTGGCGTTCCACATGGGCGATCACCCGGTGCGCAGCGGTGACATCACCGAGCGTCAGCGAATCCCCAAACGCTATCTCGAACAGGTGCTGCAGCATCTGGTGCGCGCCGGTATCCTGTCGGGCAAGCGCGGGCCCCGTGGCGGCTACCGGCTGGGGCGGGACAAGGCCAGCATCACCCTGGGCGAGGTCGTGCGGGTAGTGCGCAACCTCGAGGTCGAGACCGAGCCCAGCGATCCCTCGATCGGCTCGCCGCTCGCCCACGAGGTCGTGTGGCCGCTGTGGGAGAAGCTGCGCGAGGAAATGATGGCGCAACTCGACAACGTGACCATCGAGGATCTCTGCGAGCAGGCGCGCTCCAAAGGGCTCAACGGCCCGGCCGTGCAACCCCACGCAGGCCACGCGGCGATCTGATATACAGCTCCCCGGTTTTATCCGGAGGAGCAAGACATGGCCAAGAAGACTGCCGTTACCAAGGCGAAGAAAGCCAAACCCGCGCCGCGCAACAAGAAGCTCTACGACGAGGGCATGAAGATGCGGAAGGCCGTGCTCGGCGCGGCCTATGTCGAGAATTCCCTGGCCGGCGCGGCCGACGACGAATTCATGATGGCCTTCCAGGACATCACCACCGAGTACTGCTGGGGCTATGCCTGGACGCGGCCGGGCCTTTCCAAGAAGAACCGCTCGATGCTGAACCTCGCCATGCTGGCGGCGCTCAATCGCGGCCCCGAGCTCAAGCTGCACATCAACGGCGCGCTGAACAACGGCCTGACCAAGGACGAGATCAAGGAGATCTTCCTCCAGGTCGCGATCTATTGCGGCATCCCCGCCAGCCTCGACGCCTTCAAGACCGCCCGCGACGTGTTCAAGGACCGCGGCGTCTGAACGGACGACGGCCAAAGGTCCCAGCGTGTTCTTTCCTCCCCCGTCAGAGGGGGAGGTGGCCGCAGGCCGGAGGGGGAAAGCCTCAGTCTGAACTCTCTCGAGGGCAGACTCCGTCCGTAGCTCGCCCCCTCCCTGCCTCCCCCGTGTGACGGGGGAGGAGTAAGAGTTGGGCGAACCACAGCATTTACAGGGTGGTGCGATGACACGGCTGCGCAAGGCGCAGGCGGGTGAGGCGGCCAGCCTCACCGCGCTCTGCCTCAGGTCGAAGGCTCATTGGGGCTACGACGCCGAGTTCATGCGGCTCTGCGTCCCCTCGCTCACGGTCGAGGAACGCAGCATCGCCGAGGGCCGCGTGCTGGTGGCAACCGACGAGGCCGGTCAAACTGTCGGTACCGTCAGTGTCGGTCGCGACGGCGACGATGCCGAACTCGCGCTGATGTTCGTCGAGCCGGCCGCCATGGGCAGTGGGACGGGACGCCTGCTGTTCGAGGCCGCGGCCGGGCTGGCGCGAAAGCTGGGCTACCGGCGCATGACCATCCTCGCCGACGTGAACGCCGCCCGCTTCTACGAGCGCATGGGCGCCCGCTATCTGCGAAACGAGCCGTCGGATGCGATTCCCGGTCGCGTCCTGCCGTTCTATGAATACGACCTCACGTCAGGAGCCTCGTCATGACCACGCTCGCACCTCCCGCCACCATCGCCTTCATCGGGCTCGGCATGATGGGCCGTCCGATGGCGACCCGCCTCGTCGAAGCGGGCTTCACGCTGCGCGTGTTCGACGTCTCGCAGAAGGCGGTCTCCGATTTCGTCGGCGCCCATCCGTCGGCATTGGCCACGGCCTCGGCGAAGGCCGCCGCCCAGGGCGCCGCGGCGCTGATCACGATGCTGCCCGACGGCAAGATCGTGCGGCAGGCCATCCTCGAAGGGCAGGACCCTGCGATCGAAGGGCTCGAGGCCGGCGCGGTGGTCATGGACATGAGTTCGTCCAACCCGGTCGACACCCAGAAGCTCGCCAGGGACCTCGCCGCCCGCGGCGTGGCGCTGCTCGATGCGCCGGTGTCCGGCGGCGTGAAGCGCGCGATCGACGGCTCGCTCAGCATCATGGTGGGCGGCGCGGCGGCCGACCTCGAGCGGGCGCGCCCGGTCTTCGGCGCCATGGGCAAGACGATCACCCTGTGCGGGCCCGCCGGTGCGGGACATGCGCTGAAGGCGCTCAACAATTATCTGTCGGCGGCCGGCCTCGTCGCGATGTGCGAGGCGCTGGTCGTGGGCGAGGCTTTCGGGCTCGATCCCGGCACCATGGTCGACGTGTTCAACAGCTCGACCGGCAAGAGCAACGCCACCGAAGTGAAGGGCCGCCAGTTCGTGGTGTCACGGAGTTTCTCGGCCGGCTTCACCACGGCGCTGATGGCCAAGGACCTGCGCACCGCGGGCGACGTCGCCAACCACCTCAAGCTCAACATGCCGCACTTGCAGCAGGCCGTGGCCTATTGGACCGCCGCCGACGGCAAGCTGGGCAAGGGCGCCGACCACACCGAGATCTTCCGCTACGCCGAGATGCTGGCCGAGGGAGAGTAACGGAGGAAGCGATGGCCCGGGCCTTCACGCTCGACGGAACCTATATCCATTTGACGCCCGACGAGGGCGCGCGCGCGATTGAGGGCGGGGACCGCTTCTGGGCCGGTATACAGGAGCGCCGAGATCTCGACGAGGGCCGCCTGATGGGCGTGATCGGCCAGAGCGCCGATTGGGACCACTGGGAGCGGCACCCGGCGGGCGAGGAGATCCTGACCCTGCTGTCGGGCGAGATGGAGTTGGTCCTCGACATGCCCGAAGGCGAGCAGCGGACCGTCGTCAAGGCGGGCGAGACCTTCATCGTGCCGCGCGGCATCTGGCATCGCGCGCTCGTGCAGGAGGCCGGCCGGCTGATGTTCGTGACGCCCGGTGCTGGCACGGAACACCGCGCCGTCGATCGTCCCGTGGCCACCCGCCGCGACTGAGCCGCCTTTACAGGGCAGGACCGCGCCCTTATATAACCGCACAGGGCTCTTGGCGCTGCCTCCCCGGCGGCAACTCGATGGGGCCTACCCAGTACGACACAGCGCTGTTTTCAGGTTCGGCCGTTCCGGCCGCTGCAAGCTCGTGCGTCATTTCCCCCCACCAGATCGAAGACCCATGAATCTCCAAGACCTCAAGAAGAAGAAGCCCCCTGAACTCCTGGCCTTTGCCGAAGAGCAGGGCGTGGAGGGCGCGGCGATGATGCGCCGCCAGGAGCTGATGTTCGCCATCCTCCAGAAGCTGGCCGCCGCCGACCAGGCGATCTTCGGCGTCGGCACCATCGAGGTGATCCCCGACGGCTTCGGCTACCTGCGCTCGATGGAAGCCAACTACCTGCCCGGCGCCGACGACATCTATGTCAGCCCCCAGCAGGTCCGTAAGTTCGGCCTGCGCACCGGCGACACGGTCGAAGGCGAGATCCGCGCGCCCAAGGATGGCGAGCGCTACTTCGCCATGGTGCAGATCAACAAGATCAACTTCGACGATCCCGACGCGCTGCGCCATCGCATCAACTTCGACTCGCTGACGCCACTCTATCCCGACGAGAAGCTGAAGCTCGAACTCGACGGCGGTGCTGCCGCCATGGCGCCGGTCATCACCGAGGAAGCGGTGGGCGGTTCGAAGGCGACTTCGTCCGGCCGCGTCGGCACGCGCCGCACCGGCACGCTGACCAAGAAGGCCGGCACGACGGCGCAGCAGCAGCTCGACATCTCGACCCGCGTGATCGACCTGATCGCGCCGATCGGCAAGGGCCAGCGCGCCCTGATCGTGTCGCCGCCGCGCACCGGCAAGACGGTGCTGCTGCAGAACATCGCGCACGCCATCACCGCCAACAATCCCGAGGTCTTCCTCATGGTGCTGCTCGTCGACGAGCGGCCCGAGGAAGTGACCGACATGCAGCGCACCGTGAAGGGCGAGGTCGTGAGCTCGACCTTCGACGAGCCGGCCAGCCGTCACGTCGCCGTCGCCGAGATGGTGATCGAGAAGGCCAAGCGCCTGGTCGAGCACAAGAAGGACGTGGTGATCCTGCTTGATTCGATCACCCGCCTCGGCCGCGCCTACAACACCGTGGTGCCGAGCTCCGGCAAGGTGCTGACCGGCGGTGTCGACGCCAACGCGCTGCAGCGCCCGAAGCGCTTCTTCGGTGCGGCCCGCAACATCGAGGAAGGCGGCTCGCTGACCATCATCGCGACCGCCCTGATCGATACCGGCAGCCGCATGGACGAGGTCATCTTCGAGGAGTTCAAGGGTACCGGTAACTCGGAAATCATCCTGGACCGCAAGGTCTCCGACAAGCGCACCTTCCCGGCGATCGACATCACCAAGTCGGGCACCCGCAAGGAAGAACTGCTGGTCGACCGCGCTACGCTCTCGAAGATGTGGGTGCTGCGCCGCATCCTCATGCCGATGGGCGCCGTGGATGCGATCGAGTTCCTGCTCGACAAGCTCCGCACCTCGAAGACCAACCAGGATTTCTTCGGGTCGATGAATCAATAAGGGGCGCGCTCGCGCGCGCCTTGGTGGGCGGCAGCGCTTGTAACCAAGCGCGAGAGCCCACACGGCTCAGAATGGATAAGAACTCAAAGAGCGCCGAGCAATCGGCGCTCTTTTTCTTTCACGGCAGATCCCGCGCCTCGCGACTCGACGCAAACCACAACCAGATCGCGGCCTGCACCGCCAGCAGCGCGACCGTCACGACCTGATGCGCCTCGGCGCGCGGCAGGCCGTGCGCTGCTTCCATCCAGGCCAGCGCCGGTCCGATCGCCGCCTGCACCACGAAGGCGATCAGCATGCAGATGAGGTTGAGCGTCGTGTTGACCCGGCCGGCCAGCTCAGGTGCGAAGGCGCGCGTGACCAGCGCGTAGCAGACCACCGACATGCCGCCGAACATCACATAGGCGAACCACAGGAGCTTCGGGACGGCCGTGACGTTGAGCGCGATCGGGATGTGGACCGCCAGGAACAGCATCCCGAAGACCAGCAGCACCCGGCCGCCGCGAATGCCGCGCCGATGCAGCAGGTCGACGATCATGCCGCTGAAGAAATAGCCGGGCACGATGGCGATCGAGAGGGCGAACAGGGCCACGCCGACCGACGGCTCGTCGAGATGGGCCACGTCGCGCAGCCAGCCGGCGGCCCAGAAGCTCGTGTAGCAGACCCAGACGCCGAGCGAGAATGTCGGCGCGAGTCCCGCCTTCCAGAAGAGCGGTGTGCGCAGCACACCCATCAGACCGCTCAGTTCGTCGGCCAGGCGGCCCTTTCCGCCGCGCTCGTATCGGGGGGCGGCAAAGAGCTGGTAGATCGCCACGGCGACGGTGATGGCGGCGAGTCCCAGGAAGACATGGCGCCAGTCGAAGTCCACCAGCAGCCACTGCACCGGGCGCGTCGCCATCGCGGCGCCCAGCCCGCCGAACGTCATCATGACCGCGTTGACCAGCGGCAGGCGGCCGATCGGCCAATAGAGGACGTTGGCCTTGAAGCCGCACATCAGCGCGACCGACAGGCCGAGCCCGATCAGGGCGCGGCCGATGCTCAGCATGACGACGTCCTGGCCGAGCGCGAAGATGACGGCGCCCAGCGCGGTCGCCAGCAACATGAGAGGCGCCACGCGGCGCGGTCCGAAGCGATCGAGGGCAACGCCGGCGGGAAGCTGGGCGACCACGAAGGCGGCGAGATACATCGAGGTCACGACGCCGATGGCGGCATCGTCCAGGCCGAGCTCACTGCGCAGCGCCGGCGCCACCACGGCATTGAGCGAGCGGAAGAGGAAGCTGAGGAAGTAACCCAGGGCAAACGGCAGGAACGCCGTCAGGACGAGCTTCAAGGACGATCGCCCGTCCGCGCGAACACCGCGCTTGCGTGGACGATGCGCTCCTCGCCGACCTTCAGATAGCAGTTGGCGAAGGCCAGCCGTCCGCCGACCTTGTGGACGTCGACATGCGCCTCGACCCAGTCGCCGATCTTCGCCGAGCCGGCAAAGTCGGTCTTCACGCTCGCGGTCACGATCAGCGGCGAGGGCGTCTGGCTGCGGGTCGTGCGATAGCCCAGCGAGATGTCGCACAGGGTCATCAGCAGACCGCCATGGGCGACGCCTCGTGCATTGGCATGCTTGGGCTGGATGCGCAGTCCGACCACGAAAGTCCCGTCGGCATTCTCGCGATAGAAGAACGGCCCGTTATGGTCGAGGAACGGGCTGGTGCGGAACAGCGGCTTGTAGCCGGCTGGAGGATCGGAGGCTGGCGGGTTGCTCTCGTCCATGGATCAGGCTCCGAGATCGGCGGCGACCGCATGACGCTGCGCCGCCGAGACGTCGACCCTGGGGCCGAACCAGGCCTCGAAGCCCGGGCGGCCCTGGTGCAGCAACATGCCCAGTCCATCGACGCAACGGTTGCCGCGGGAACGGGCGGCGGCCAGCAGGTAGGTTTCCAGCGGCACGTAGACGATGTCGTAGACCACCGCCTCGTGCGGCAGCTTCGCGAGATCGATATCGAGGCCCGGCTGATCCTTCATGCCGAGGGACGTCGTGTTGACCAGCAGAGTCGCGCCGTCCAGCAGCTCGGAACGCTCGTCCCACGAGCCGACCACGATGCGCTGCCCGCCCGGCGGGGTGAGCGCAACGCCGAGATCGATCGCGGTCCCACGCGTCCGGTTGACGAGCCGCAACTCGGGCACGCCAACATCCATCAGGCTCGAAACGATTGCGCGGGCGGCGCCACCGGCGCCCAGCACGACGACCGGGCCGGTGTCGGGCATCCAGTGCGGCGCGTTGTACTTCAGCGCTTCGAGGAAGCCGAAGCCGTCGGTGTTGCGGCCTTCCAGCGTGCCATCGGCCTGCTTCACGATGGTGTTGACCGCGCCGATGCGCCGGGCGACGGGATCGATGCGATCGAGCAGCGGCAGGATCTCGACCTTGTGCGG
The DNA here is from genome assembly GCA_002281855.1 of Rhodospirillales bacterium 24-66-33. Classification (GTDB taxonomy): domain Bacteria; phylum Pseudomonadota; class Alphaproteobacteria; order Reyranellales; family Reyranellaceae; genus Reyranella. Next base: position 87,274 of record NCHQ01000004.1, read on the forward strand.
CAAAGTGAGGTTGCAGCCGCGCGCGTTGGGCGTCTTCCTGAGGAAGGCGACAAGCTCCTCCAGCGCGGCGCGCTCAGGCTTCACCGGCAGCCGGCCGTAATGGCCGTCGACATGATGCTGCTTCAGCCAGAAACCCTGCAGCGCCGGCGAGCGCGAATGCTCGACCGGCCAGCCGACGATGGCGGCGAAGGGCCGACCCGCCGCCTCGGCGAGCAGGGTGTCGTAAGGGTTCATGGGCCTGTCTCCAGTCCGATGCCATGTCCGGCGAGAAACGACAGCAGCGGCAACAGCGGCAGGCCGAGGATGGTGAAATAGTCGCCTTCGACCTTGGTGAAGAGATGCGCGCCCAGCCCTTCGAGCTGATAGGCGCCGACCGAGCTCATCACCGCGTCACCGGCGCGCACGAGATAGGCGTCGAGGAACGCATCGGGCAGCGGCCGCATCGTGAGCCGGGCGCGGTCGTTGCAATGCCACAGCCGCACGCCGCCTCTGGCCACCACGACCGAGGAATGAAGCTCGTGGGTCTCGCCGGCCAGTGCCTGAAGCTGCGAGCGCGCCGCTTCGATCGTCGGCGGCTTGTCGAACAGGCGGCCGTTGCAGGCCAGCGTCGAATCCGCGCCGATCACCAGGGCCTGCGGATGGCGCCTCGAGACTCGTTGTGCCTTCAGTTCGGCCAGCGTCTCGGCAATGTCGTGCGGCGTCGCCTTCTCGGCCGAAAGACTGAGCTTCACCTCGTCCTCGTCGACGCCCGATGTCTCGACCGAAAAGTCGAGACCGGCATTGTGCAGCATCTGGCGACGCGAGACGCTGGCGGAAGCGAGGATGAGCATGGGCGTTACGCAGGCTCCAGGCGATAGAGGCCCCCACTGTCGGTGTGGGTGACGAGGTAGAGGAGGCCGTCCGGCCCCTGACGAACGTCGCGGATATAGGGAAGCAGGTCGACGAGCAACCGCTCTTCCCCGACATAGCGGTCGCCGTCGAGCTCGATGCGAAACAGGGCGTTGTCGGACAGGGCGCCGGTGAAGACCGAGCCCTTCCAGCCGGGGAAGCGGTCGCCGTTGTAGAAGGCGAGCCCGCTCGGCGAGATGGACGGCACCCAGACCCTGGCCGGGTCTTCCATCCCGGGCAGGCTCTTGCTCGGGCTGATCGTCGAGCCGCCATAGTCGATGCCGTGGGTCGCCCGCGGCCAGCCGTAGTTGGCGCCGGCCTTCAGCAGGTTGAGCTCGTCGCCGCCGCGCGGCCCGTGTTCGACCAGCCAGATGCGGCCGGTGTCGGGATGCATCGCCATGCCCTGCGGATTGCGATGGCCGTAGGTGAATATCTCCGGCCGCGCGCCCTCGCGGCCGACGAAGGGGTTGTCGGGTGGGACCGTGCCGTCATCGCGCAGCCGCACGACCTTGCCGCCGAGATCGGCGAGGTTCTGCGCGCGTTGCATCTGGTAGCGCTCACCGCAGGTCACGTAGAGCAGGCCCGCCCGATCGAAGACGGCACGCGAGCCGAAGTGCAGACCACCGGACGTGCGGGGCAGGGCCTCGAAGATCCGCTGCACGCCGACCAGGGCGTTGTTGCGGAACTCGGCCCGCGCCAGCACCGTCGCGGCGCCGCCGTCGCCTTCGCCCGAATAGGTGAGATAGAGCCGGGCGTTTCTCGCGAAATCGGGATGCAGGCAGACGTCGAGCAGGCCACCCTGGCCGCGCGCATAGACCTTCGGCAGGCCGCCGACCGGCGCCCGTTCCAGCCGGCCGTTGGCGAAGATCCGCAGCCGGCCCGGCCGCTCGGTGATCAGCAGGCGGCCGTCGGGCAGGAAGGCCATGCCCCAGGGCTGTTCGAGATCGAGCGAGAGCATCCTCAGGCTGTAGGACGCCTTGCTGCTGCGCAGGGTCTGCTGGGCGCGCACGATCGCGGGGGCGGCCACGGCCGCCGCGGCGGTTGCGGTCAGAAGGCGGCGACGTCCGAGAAGGACCTTTCCGAGCATAAACTCTCCTGTCGAAGGCCGCGCCGGGCTGGCGCATGAAAGGCCGGTCACTATACTCGACGCGCGCAAGCAGGCGACGTTCCTTGGTCGCCGCTGCAAGGGGAGAAATTGAGATGTCGAAGTCCATCCTGATTCACGAGAACGGCGGCCCGGAGAAGATGCAGCTCGAGGACGTCGAGGTCGGCAAGCCCGGTCCCGGCCAGGTCAAGCTGCGTCACACGGCCATCGGCCTGAATTTCATCGACGTCTACACGCGGTCCGGCCTCTATCAGACGCCGCTGCCCAACGCGGTCGGTCGCGAGGCCGCCGGCGTGATCGTCGAGGTCGGCCCCCGGGTGAAGGACTTCAAGAAGGGCGACCGCGTCGCCTATTGCGGCGTGCTGGGCGCCTACTGCGAAGAACGCCTGATGGGCGTCGACCAGCTCGTGAAGGTGCCGAAAGGCGTGAGCGACGAGCAGGCGGCCGCGATCATGCTCAAGGGCATGACCACCGAGTATCTCGTCGACCGGACCGCCAAGGCCTGGCTCAAGAAGGGCGACACGATCCTGTTCCACGCCGCCGCCGGCGGCGTCGGACTGCTGTTCGGCCAGTGGGCCAAGGCGCGCGGCTACAAGGTGATCGGCACGACCTCGTCGCCCGAGAAGGCCGCCCTCGCCAAGAAGAACGGCTACAAGTGGGTGATCGACTATACCAAGCAGGACATCGTGGCCGAGGTGAAGAAGATCACCAAGAACAAGGGCGTCCCCGTGGTGTTCGACGGCGTCGGCAAGGATACCTGGGCGGCCTCGCTCGACTGCCTGCAGCCGCGCGGCCTGATGGTCTCCTTCGGCAATGCCTCGGGTGCCGTGGCGCCGGTGCCGATCGGCGTCCTCAACGCCAAGGGCTCGCTCTACGTCACGCGCCCCAGCCTCGCCGCCTACACCGCCACGCGCGCCGACCTCGAGGCCAGCGCCCGCTCGCTTTTCAAGATGGTGAAGAGCGGCAAGGTGAAGATCTCGATCGACCAGCACTATCCGCTGGCCGAGGCCGCGCAGGCCCATATCGACCTGGAGGGCCGCAAGACCACAGGCCAGACCGTCCTGGTGCCCTAGCGCCCACAAAGCCTCACCCTGAGGAGCGCTCCGCAAGGAGCGCGTCTCGTCGCGCGGAGTAACCTCCGCGCTGGGGTGGGCACGAGCACCATGACTGTTGCCCATCCTTCGAGACGGCCGCTGCGCGGCCTCCTCAGGATGAGGGAGGCGAGGGGAACTTGAGGCGGAAAGACTCTAGATGGTTATCGTCGGGCTGACCGGCTCGATCGGCATGGGCAAGTCGACCGCAGCGAAGATGCTGCGGGAGATGGGCGTGCCCGTGTACGACGCCGATGCTGCCGTGCACACGCTTCAGGCGCCGGGCGGCGCGGCGCTGCCCGGCATCGAGGTAGCGTTTCCCGGCGTCGTGAAGGCGGGGGTGCTCGACCGTCAGGCGCTGGGCGCCCGCGTCTTCGGCAACAAGGACGCGCTGCGGCGGCTTGAGGCAATCGTGCATCCGCTCGTCCACCGCATGCAGCGCGCGTTCCTGCGGCGGGCCGCCCTCGCGGGCGAGACGCTGGTCGTGCTCGATATCCCTCTGCTGTTCGAGGGGATGGGCGAGCGCCGCGTCGACGCCACGCTGGTGGTCAGCGCGCCTGCCTTCCTGCAGCGCCGGCGTGTCATGGCCCGCCCGGGCATGACGGCGGAGAAATTCGAAGGAATCCTGCGGCAGCAGGTGCCGGACTCGCTGAAGCGGCGCAAGGCCAGCATCGTCATCCCGACCGGCATGGGCCTCGCGCCGACGCGGGCCGCCCTGCGTGAGGCCGTGGCCGAGTTGCGCGGGCTGCGCGGAGAGTTCTGGCCGCCCAATCCGTGGCGGGAGAAATTCACAGCCCAGCTCGCGCGCGCGCGTCGCAAGTAGGCTCGCCTCGGGCTACAAGACCGGGATGCGTGAAGTCGTCCTCGATACCGAGACCACCGGCCTCGATCCCCTTGCCGGCCATCGCGTCGTCGAGATCGGCTGCATCGAGCTCGTGAACCTTGTGGCGACCGGCCGCTCGCTGCAGCTCTACCTCAATCCCGAGATGCCGATGCCGGCCGGGGCGCAGGAAGTGCACGGGCTCAGCGACGAGTTCCTCGCGGACAAGCCTTTGTTCGCCGACAAGGTCGACGAACTGCTGGAGTTCCTGGGGGACGCCCAGCTCGTCATCCACAATGCGCAATTCGACCTGGGCTTTCTCAACGCCGAGTTTGCGCGCGTGGGCAAGCCGAAGCTGGCGAACGACTATGTCGACACTGTCTCGCTGGCGCGCCGCAAGTTCCCGGGTCAGCGGGCCAGCCTCGACGCTCTGTGCGATCGCTTCGGCGTCGACAATACCAAGCGCGCCAAACATGGCGCCTTGCTCGATTCGGAGCTGCTGGCGGAAGTCTATCTGGAGCTGAGCGGCGGCCGGCAGCGCGATCTGGGTCTCGCGCCCGAGATGGCGGCGGCGGGCCTCACCGGCCTGGTCGACCAGAGCCGGCCCATCCGGCCGCCCCGGCCGCATGCGGCAAGCCCTGCCGAGCTCGCCGCACATATCGAGTTCCTGAAGAAGATCAGCGATCCGCTTTGGCTGAAGGTCGACGCTTAGGCGTGGCCGACCGGACCGGCGGGCATGCCGGGCGCCTGGCCGCCGTTGGCCTCGAGCTGCTGGCGGTAGAGCGCTACGAAATCGACCGGTGCGATGTTGAGCGGCGGGAAGCCCGCCTCACGCGTGGCATTGGCCACGATGGCACGCGCGAACGGGAAGAGCAGACGCGGCGTCTCGATGAAGAGCATCGGGCCGAAAGCCTCCTGCGGAATATCGCCTAGCGTGACGGTGCCGCCATAGACCAGCTCGAGCATGAACAGCGGCTCTTTCTCCGGCGTATGCGCGGAGGCCTCGACCGTGAGCGACACTTCGAAGGTCTTGGCGTCGAACTGACGATTGGCGACCTGCACGTTCAGCGTGAGCTGCGGCTGCGTCTGCTCGATCAGGCTCTGCGGCGCGCGCGGGTTCTCGAAGCTGAAATCCTTGATGTACTGGCCGTGCATCGTAAGGGGGGCGGCGGGACCGGCCTGGGCGGTCTGGCCGGCGGGCGGGGCGGACGGCGGAGGGGTAGTCGTCATGGCGCTCTTTCCAGTCGTCTTGGACAAAAGTTTGCTGCGGCGCGGCGGTACCATGCAGGGCTGCACTGCACAAGCTGGGGGCACCAGGGGGCGCCGGCCGATTGCCAAGACACGGGGCAGCAGTGAAAATACCGTCCCCGATATTTGCACGCCTCGGCCTCCAATGATTCGCAGTTCTTCACGCCCCCTGATCGGTGTTTCCGCCTGCCTCAAGGAGAACGGGCGGGGCGGCTGGCATCACACGGTCGGCGAGAAATACGTCCAGGCGGCGCTCCGTGCCGTCGGCGGCCTGCCCGTCCTGATCCCCGCCATCGGCCCGGAATTCGACGACGAGCCCGGCTTCATCCAAGCCATGGACCGCCTGCTCGACAGTCTCGACGGCGTGTTGCTGACCGGCAGCCCTTCCAATGTCGAGCCGCATCACTATGGCAAGGAGAGCCGCGAGGGCACGCTGCACGATTCCGCCCGCGATTCGACGACACTGCCGCTGATCCGGCACACGATCGACCGCGGCGTACCCCTGTTCGCGATCTGCCGCGGCCTGCAGGAGGTCAATGTCGCGCTGGGCGGCTCGCTTCATCAGCACGTGCACGAGGTCGAGGGACGGCGCGATCACCGCTCGCCCAAGTCTCCCGATATGGACGTGAACTATGCGCCGGCGCACGACATCGACATCGCCGAAGGCGGGATGCTGCAGAACCTGCTGGGGACCCGCCGCGTGAAGGTGAATTCGCTGCACGGCCAGGGCGTCGACGTGCTGGCGCCGCGCGCGCGCATCGAGGCGACCTGCTGCGAGGACGGACAGGTCGAGGCGCTGAGCGTGCCCGACGCACCGGGCTTCGTGCTCGCGCTGCAATGGCACCCCGAATACAAGGCGCTCGAGAACCCGGTCTCGATGAAGCTCTTCGATGCCTTCTCCGCCGCCTGCCGGGCGCGCCTGGCGGCGCGGTCGACACCGCTGCTGCGCGCCGCCGAGTAGGCACTCAGTGTCCTCGCCGACCACGGGCAACAACGCGCGGCGCGACTTCTACGAGCGCATCGGCGGGCTTTCGATGGCGCCGCTCTGGGAATCGCTGCACCAGCTCGTGCCGCCCCGGCCCGCGCCGAAGTACCAGGCCGCGCATTGGGACTACGACAAGGTGCGGCCCTTCCTGATGGAGTCGGGCTCCCTCATCACCGCCAAGGAAGCGGTGCGGCGGGTGCTGATCCTCGAGAATCCGGCGATGGTGGGCAGCGCCTGCATCACGCCAACCCTCTATGCCGGCCTGCAGCTCATCCTGCCGGGCGAGGTGGCGCCCAGCCATCGCCACACCCAGTCGGCCCTGCGCTTCATCGTCGAAGGCGAAGGCGCCTATACGGCGGTCGACGGTGAGCGCACGATCATGCACGAGGGCGACTTCGTCATCACCCCGACCTGGACCTGGCACGATCACGGCAACGATTCGTCCAGGCCGATGGTGTGGCTCGACGGGCTCGACATCCCGCTCGTGGCGATGTTCAACGCCGGTTTCGCCGAAAACGGCGAGAGCGACGAGCAGGCCGTCACGACGCCACAGGGCACGTCCGATGCGAAATTCGCGAGCGGCCTCCTGCCGGTCGACTGGAAGCCGTCGCGGCAGACTTCGCCGATCTTCAACTATCCCTACGCGCGCACCCGCGAAGCGCTCGAAGGGCTGGCCCGGGCCGGCGCACCCGATCCCTGCCACGGCTACAAGCTGCGCTACGTCAATCCGGCGAACGGCGGCGCGCCGATCGCCACCATGGGCACCTTCATGCAGCTCCTGCCGAAGGGCTTTGCGACCGCACCCTATCGCAGCACCGACGGCACCGTCTTCTCGGTGGTCGAAGGCGAGGGCGAGAGCCGGATCGGCGACACGGTGATGCGCTGGAAGAAGCGCGACCATTTCGTCGTGCCCAGCTGGGCCAAGGTCGAGCACCGCGCCGACAGCGACGCCGTCCTGTTCTCCTTCTCCGATCGCCCGATCCAGGAGAAGCTCGACCTGTGGCGGGAGGATCGCGGGGGGAAGTGAGGTTAACTGTCGTCCTGAGCGCAGCGAAGGACCTGACGGATCGACCGAAGCACTCCGTAGCGGATGCGAGATCCTTCGCTGCGCTCAGGATGACAAGAGAGAGCCGGGTTGCTTTACACCTCCAGCCAGCCTGCTTCCTTGACGCTGTCCCTGAAAGTCTTGCTCACCGGGACCTTCAGCCCGTTGCGCAGCACCAAGATGACGCGACCGGGCGTGCGATCGACCGAGGCGACGGCATCTGTCGCCACCCACCAGGACCGGTGGACCTGCAGCCCACGCCCAGAGGCCAGTTCGGCCAGCGCGTCGCGCAGGCGCATCAGCACCAGGTCGCTGCCCAATGCAGTGTGGATGCGGACGTAGTGGTCCTCCATTTCGAGGGCCAGCAAGTCGCGACCCAAAGCGGGCGGGATGCGGCGCAGGAAGTCGGGCAGGGCGGGCGCTGCACCCGGTTCCGCAGCGACCGGCGGGGGTAGGGCGGCCACGCGCTCGCGCTCGGCGTCGGCCTTGGCGCGCAGGCGCTGCTCGACGAACAGGCCGATCATTATCGAGACGATCACCGTCAGGAAGGCATTCTCCGGATAGAGCGTCGGCGCCAGCGACAGCGGAATGGGCCGCACGAGCCAGGAATGGACGGCGATGACTTCGAAGGTGCTGGGTACCGCCGCGAGCAGGCCGACCAGAGTCATGCGGCCGGCCACCGGCCATCGGTCGATCGGCTCGATGGTGCCGAACCAGGCGGCGAGCAGGACCACCTGGATCCAGCTCAGGCCGCCGATGATCCCGAAATGCGCCAGCCGCTGCACCAGGTCCATGCGCTGGTAGGTGCCAAACGGTCCGAGAACGGCCAGGACGACGGCAACGCCGAGCACCGGCAGCAGCTGGTACGGGAGCGATCGGACATAGGGCGATTCGCGCATCGTGAACGGATGAATGACGGCAGATCGCGAAAAACGCCAGCACTTCCACGCAGCGACGATGGATCGGGGTCCACTCTGCACGGAAGGTGAGGGCACCGCCGTTTCTGCCGGAGCCTCTCATGTCGTCCCTGTTACAGATCCTCTTCCAGATCGTCACGAACACCCCGCTCTGGGTGTGGCCGTTGATGGTGCTCGTCGTCTGGCTGGGGGTGCTCGGCCTGCGCTCCCGGATCCTGCCGCTATGGCGGCTGGCGATCCTGCCGGTCGTCGGGCTGATCCTGTCCTTCGTCGGCATCGGCCAGGCCGTCCAGCCAGCGCTTGCCCTGGTCGCCTGGCTGGCGGCGTTGGCGGTCGCCCTGCCGCTCGGCACCCTGCTGGGTCGGCGCCGTACCGTGCGCCGCCTCGACGATGGCCGCCTCGAGATCGCCGGCGGCTGGTTCATGCTGGTCTTCGGCCTCTCGATCTTCGCCGTGCGCTACGCCCTGGGGGTCGTCTTCGGGATGGCGCCGGCTCTCAAGGCCGACCCGTCGTGGATCGCCCTGGCCGGCGGTGTCGGTGGGTTCGTGGCCGGCCTCGGCCTCGGCTGGCTGGCCGGGGTCGGCGGCCGGTCCGGCCGCTGGGTCCGGCGGGTCCGTTGGGCGCCCGCGATCTTTCTGCTGGCCGTGGCCGCGGGCTTCGGCAGTGTCATTGCCTTCAGCAGTCCTGGTGAACTGCCGCGTCTGCTCGCGGGCGATTCCCTGCCGGGCATGTCGACCTGGAACATGGCCGAGCTTCCTCCCGTGCAGCGCGTGGTGGTGCGCGACGGTGCGCCGCTTACCTATCGCGTCTATCCGGCGCGGGCGGACCGCGCCGTCGTGCTGGTCCATGGGTCGTCGGGCACCAACATCTCGATGCACAAGTCGGCTCAGGCGCTGCAGGCCGCGGGGGCAACGGTCTATTCGATCAGCCTGCGCGGTCATGGCGGCAGCGGGATGGCGAACGGCGACACGTCGTATCGCGACCAGCTCGACGATGATCTCATGGATTTCGTAAAGGCGGTGGGCCTCACCGATCCCAAGATCCACAAGACGCTGATCGGCTTCTCGTCCGGCGGCGGCTTCGTGCTGCGCGCGGCGAGCGGTGCCAACCGGCAGGCCTTCGATGCCTATCTCGCGATCTCGCCCTTCATTGCGCAGGACTCACCCACCACGCGGCCGGCTTCCGGCGGCTGGGCGAGCGTGGCGGTGCCGCGCGTGGTCGCGCTCACGATCCTCGATGGCTTCGGCCTGCCGTGGTTCCAGGGACTGCCGGTCGTGCGCTTTGCCACCGCGTCGGGGCCGAGCGAGACTCGCACGCCGGTCTATTCCTTCCGGCTCGCCGCCGGCCTTCAGCTCAGCCGCGGTTGGCGGAGCGAGATCGCGCGCATCGACCGGCCCACCATCGTCGCCGTCGGGGCGGACGACGAATTGTTTCGCGCCGAGCTGTACGCGCCGCTGCTCAAGGAACTCAATCCGCGTATTTCGGTGGAGGTCGTGCCGGGCCTCGGCCATCTCGACATGATCGCGCAACAAAGGGCCTGCGCAGCTGTCGCCTCTCTCTGGCGGCAGCTCTCAGGCGAGAGCGGGACCTGAGGCCATCAGGCGACGCGCTTCTTCTGTGCCGCCACGGAACCGGCGCACTGGTCGGGCGGCAGCGGCCGAAGCTGGGTGTCGTAGGCGTCGGCGAATTCGGCGCGGAACGGCTGCCCGTCGCGCTGGTACATCGAGATGAAGAGGGTGCAGGCGTCCGACTTGTAGCGCAGCACGCGGGCCGTTCCGTCCTTGCGATCGAGCTGCGGTGCGCCGAACAGGGCGACCAGTTGGGCCTCGTCGAGACCCTTGATGCGCTCCGCAGGGATCGGCGAGCCGGCGTTGCGCGAGCTGAAGACGCCTTTCTCCCCGGCGCCGAGCGAATATTCCTGGGTGCCGCCCGTCTGGCAGCCACCCAGCAGAAGGATGGCCGCGAGTGCCCCAAATGCAGATCTCATGGACTTACTCTAACGCGGCCCGGTCGGCCGGTTAAGGGGTGGCTTCAGCGACTGGGCGATGTGCACCATCATCGCCATGCCAAGCACCGGGACGATCAGGTTCAGGATCGGGATGGTGCCCAGGAAGACGATGAGGATGCCGGTGAGCCAGAGGGTTCCGACATTGGCCTTGCGCCAGGCTTTGACCTCCGCCGGATCGCGCCGGCGCAGCGCGACCTGCTCGTAGTATTCGCGCGCCGCCAGCCAGCCGTTGACGCCGTAGAACAGGATGGCGCCCAGCCCGGCGACGAACAGCGCCACTACATAGAAGGGCAGCATCACGAGATTGATCGCGAGCAGCGTAAACAGGAACACGATGCCCGACCACAGCCCGGTCCACAGCGGGATGCCGCGCGCCGGCCCCAGCTGCGGATAGTGCCGTGCTTCGACGATGTCGGCGATCCGCTCCATGAAGACGGAGATGACGATGCCGAAGCTCGCCGGAAACAGCATCAGCGCCAGGACGGCGACCGCGCCGCCGCCCAGCCAGCGGATCGTCTCGTTCACCCACGACCACTCAAAGGTCGCAAAGGACTGCAGCGCCCACCAGGCCAGTACGCCCAGCGCGATCTGCAGCACCAGCGACAGCGCCAGCGACTGCCAGACGATGACGCGCAGCTTGGGATCGCCCAGCTGCTGCACCGCAAGTTCGAAGGCACGGATCATGGGTGGCCCATCAAGCTGGTGACATCAGGCCTGCGGGCCGACGACGCCGGTGGCCTTGAGCTCCTCGATCTCCTTGGCGGAGAAACCACGCTCGCCGAGGATCTCGTCGGTGTGCTGGCCGCGCCTGGCCGCGGGGCCCTTCACGCCTTCCTTGGTGCGCGAGAAGCGCGGCGCGGCGGCAGGCTGCGGGAAGCCGGCCACGTCGACATAGGCGTTGCGCGCCTTGGCGTGCGGGTGATGCGGCGCTTCCTTCATGGTCAGCACCGGCGCAAAGCAGATATCCGTGCCTTCCATGATCGCGCACCATTCGTCGCGCGTCCTGGTCTTGAAGATGGTGCCCAGCCGGTCCTTGAGCTGTCCCCAGGCCTTGCGATCCATCTGCGCCGGCAGTGGCTCGTCCTTCAGGCCGGTCTTCTCGAGCAGCAGCGCATAGAACTGCGGCTCGATCGAGCCAATGGAGACGTGCTTGCCGTCCTTGGTCTCGTAGGTGCCGTAGAAGTGTGCGCCGCCGTCCAGCAGGTTGCCCTCGCGCTCTTCGGCGTTCCACAGGCCGGCGCCGGTCATGCCATAGAGCGCGCCCAGCAGCAGTGCCGTTCCATCGACCATGGCGGCGTCGACCACCTGGCCCTTGCCGGAGCGCTGCGACTCGAGCAGGCCGCATACCATGCCGAAGGCCAGCAGCATGCCGCCGCCGCCGAAATCGCCCACCAGGTTGAGGGGCGGCACAGGCTTGTCCTTGCCGCCGATCGCATGCAGCGCACCGGTCAGCGCGATGTAGTTGATGTCGTGGCCGGCCACCTTGGCCAGAGGGCCGTCCTGGCCCCAGCCGGTCATCCGGCCATAGACCAGCTTCGGGTTACGCGCGAGGCAGACGTCCGGCCCGAGGCCCAGCCGCTCGGCGACGCCGGGACGGAACGGCTCGGTCATGCCGTCGGCCTTTTCGATCAGGCGCAGCACGACTTCGACGCCCGCCTTGCTCTGCAGATCGACGGAGACCGACCGGCGGCTCCTGTTGTGCACCGCGAACTTGGGGTCGGCCAACCGGTCCATGACGTGCGCCTTGGTACGGTCGACCCGGATCACGTCGGCCCCCATGTCGCCCAGCATCATCGAGCACATCGGGCCCGGACCGATCCCGGCCAGCTCGACGATCGTCAGTCCAGTGAGCGGACCCGCCATTGTTTCCTCCTGCAGAATGAGCGTTCTTCTGTCGAACGCTGATGGTAGCCGAAGGGTTCGGCGTTACAAAACCCGTCACGCGGTCTAAAGTCCGCGCCGCGATTGGGACGTCGGAGGAAACGGGATGGGGTTGGGCCGCATTGTCGCGTCGGCGGTGATTGCGTTCGGCATAACCGGTGGCGCGCTGGCGCAGCAGGCCGAAGCGCCGCCGCCCAAGGAGTACAGCCAGCAGTTTCTGGTGCCGGGCTCCTGGTTCCATGGCGTGCACGGGCTCGCTTTCAACAAGGACGACCAGCTGTTCGCTGGTTCCGTGATCGGCCAGACGCTGTACCGCGTCCAGGTCGACTCAGGCGAAGTCGACCGCGTGATCGATCCGCCGACCGGCATGGCCGACGACATCGCCTTCGCCGATGACGGGACCATGGCCTGGACGGCGTTCCTGATCGGCAAGGTCTATGTGCGCAAGCCCAACGGCAAGACCATCGAGGTCGCCCAGGGGCTGAGTGGTCCCAATTCGCTTGCGTTCGGTAAGGATGGGCGACTGTTCGTGTCCGAGGTCTTCCTCGGCGACGCCCTCTACGAGATCGACATCAAGAACGTCGACAAGCCCGACTTCAAGCCGCTGGCGCGCAACGAGCTGCGCCGCATTTCGGAAAAGCTCGGCGGCCTCAACGGCTTCGAGGTCCACAAGGACGACGGCTTCCTTTACGGACCGCTCTGGTTCAAGGGCGAGATCGTGAAGGTGAATCTCGAGACCGGCGCCACCGAAGTGATCGCCTCGGGCTTCAAGACCCCGGCCGCCGCCAACATCGATCCGCAGAATCGCGACAATCTCTATGTCGTCGATACCGGTACGGGCGGCATCTGGAGCGTGAGCCTTACCAGCAAGGCCAAGAAGCTGGTGGCCTCGATGAAGCCCGGCCTCGACAATCTCGCCTTCGATTCGCGCGGGCGCCTGTTCGTCACCTCGATGACCGACAACGGCGTCTATCTGGTCGACAAGCAGACCGGCGCACATCGCACCATCGTCGAAGGCAAGCTCGCCGTTCCGACCGACCTCGCCGTCACCACCGAAGGCGGCAAGGACACGGTCCATGTGGCGGACGTTTTCAGCTATCGCAAGGTGGACGGCGCCAACGGCGACGTGACCGACGTGTTGCGCGTGCATGGCGAGACGCACGCCTATCCGATCGGCATTTCGGTCGGGCCGAAGAGCGTGCTGCTCTCGAGCTGGTTCTCCAACACCGTCGAGAAAGTGGATCGCAAGACCGGCAAGGTGACCGCGACGCTGGGCGAGTTCGCCGCGCCGGTCGATGCGGTCGAGTTCGCCGACGGCACGATGTACGTGGCCGAGCTGGCGAGCGGCAACCTCGTGAAGGTGAGCGCCGACGGCAAGGAGCGCAGCACCGTGATGAAGGAGCTGCGCGGTCCCGTCGCCATGGTCCACGGTTCGGGCCCGCTCATCTACGTCACCGAAATCTCGGCCGGCGCCGTCACCGAGATCAACGTCACCACCGGGACACGCAAGGTGGTGGCCGACAATCTCACCGGCCCCGAGGGCATCGACCTCGGTCCGGACGGGCGGCTCTACGTCGCCGAGGTCGGCCAGAAGCGTGTCGTCGCCATCGATCCCGCGACCGGCGCGAAGACGGTGATCGCCTCGAACCTCGACATCGGCCTGGCACCGTTCCCCGGTGGACCGCCGGCGCTGGTGCCGACGGGTGTCGCGGTCGGGCGCACGGGCATCGTCTATGTCAGCGCCGACATCCGGAATTCGCTCTATAAATTGACGCCGCCGTAGTCGGCGCACTCCAAAGAGGCTGAAATGGCCGGTATTCCGTTCATCAGGGACTTCAAGTTCGACTACGGCACGGCGATGGAAGTGACGCCGCTGATCCGAAGGGTCGTCGCCAACAATCCGAACCCCTTCACCTTCAAGGGCACCGGCACCTACATCATCGGCCATGGCAACGTGGCGGTCGTCGATCCCGGCCCCGATCAGCAGGAGCATATCGACGCCGTCCTGCGCGCGCTGCGCGGCGAGACGGTGACGCACATCCTGGTGACGCACACCCATATCGATCACGTACCGGCCACGCCGGCGCTGGCCAAGGCGACCGGGGCCAAGGTCTACAGCTACGGGCCGCATCCGACGCCCGAAGGCGTGACCGCGGAGCAGGAAGGCGATTTCTCCTTCGCCCCCGACGTCAAGCTGAACGATGGCGACGTGATCCAGGGTGACGGCTGGAACGTCGAGGCGGTTCATACGCCGGGACACATCTCCAACCATCTCTGCTTCGCGGTGAAGGAGGACAAGGCGCTGCTCTCGGGCGACCATGTGATGGGCTGGTCGACGGCGGTGATCTCGCCGCCTGACGGCAACATGGCCGACTACTTCGCCTCGTTGCGCAAGCTGCTGCCGCGCGACGAGAGCCTCTACATCCCGACGCACGGCGCCGAGATCCGCGATCCCAATCCGTTCGTGCAGGCCTATATCGAACATCGCCTGGGCCGCGAGGCGCAGATCATGGCGCGACTCAAGGACGGGCCGCAGACCGTTCCCCAGATGGTCGCCAAGAATTACGCCGACACGCCGGTCCATCTGCACCCGGCGGCCGGCCGTTCGATGCTGGCCCATCTCGTCCAGATGGTGAAGGACGGACGGGTCAAGACCGACGATGGACGCGCCGCCATCGACAGCATCTACCGGCTATAACAGGCCGTCGAGAAAGCCCAGGTCCTGGCAAATAAACGAAACAAACGAAATAAACGAAATATACGAAGCGGGAGTCGCACCCCTGAAGTAGGTATCCTGGTACCGTTGACGGGTTGGTGTCCGCCGGCACCTGCAAAACGCTATTTCAACAGCCCGCCAAGGGGGAACGACCAATGGACCTGAAGCTGACGGGCAAGACCGTGCTGATCACCGGCGGCAGCCGGGGCATCGGCTTCGCCTGCGCCATGGGATTCGCGGCCGAGGGCTGCACGGTGCACATCGCCTCGCGTTCGAAAGAATCGCTGGAAGCGGCGCGGGAAAAGATCCGCGCCCGCCACAACGTGCCGGTCGAGATCCATCCGGCCGACTTCTCCAACGGCGACACCGCGCGCCGCGTCGTCGAGGCGGTCGGCCATGCCGATATCCTGGTGAACAATGCCGGCGCCATCCCGCAGGGCGACATCTTCGGCATGACCGAGCCCAAGTGGCGCGAGGCCTGGGATCTCAAGGTGTTCGGTTACGTCAACGCCACGCGCGCCATGCTGGAGAAGATGTACGCGCGCAAGGCGGGTGTCGTCGTGAACGTGATCGGGCTCGCCGGGGAGAGCTTCAACTACGACTACGTCGCCGGCACGATGGGCAATGCCGGTATCATGGCCTTCACCCGCGCGGTGGGATCGAAGAGCGTCGATCACGGGGTGCGCGTGGTGGGGATCAACCCGCCGGCCACCCGCACCGACCGCATGCTGACGCGGTTGCGCGCCCAGGCCGAACAGAAGTTCGGCGATCCCGAGCGCTGGGCGGAGCTGACGAAGCACATGCCGTTCGGCCGTGCCGCCGAGCCCGACGAGGTCGCCGACCTCGCCGTATTCCTTGCCTCCGACCGCGCCAGCTACATCAGCGGCGTGGTCATGACCCTCGATGGCGGCCAGGCGGCCCGCCACTGAGGACCCGCATCAATAGACTTGGCGCATCACCTGGGCGGCGAAGCCGTCGACGGCCGACTTCTTCTGCGCTTCGCTCAACTTCTTGTCGGCGGCCACGGCCGGGCAGTAGGCGGTGACGAGGTAATTGACGACCTCGGCGCTCTCGATGCCGGGATAGCGGATGCGGAGATCGGCTGTCGCCGAGGCGATCGCGTTGAACGTGTCGCCGCTCGCGAGCTGCTTGCCGACGGCGGTCATCTGCGCCGGCGCCTCCTTCAGGATGCCGGGCTTCCCCGTCGGCTGCGGCTTGGGGCAGTCGAGCGCCAGGGCAGGGAAGGCCGACGTCGCGACGAAGAAGGTGGCGGCCAGGGTGGCGAGGCGAAGCATTGATCGGTCTCCCGTGATGATCTCCGGAAGAGCGATAGCAAAATGCAATTCAATAGTCCCCTGGAACCGCACGCCCAGGGGTGCATTTGCACCTCCGGCACGATTCGTCCCCGCCTGCCGTATGCTGTAGAAAAGTCTCAGCGGACCCGTTTCACGGGACGTTCTGCGCAAGCGCGTTTCTGCGTCGTATGCGCATTTTTGCCGGAAAGGCCGACCTTCCTTGAAATCATTTGCGTGGCGCGCCTTCGGGCGCGCGCGACCCGCTGCTATTCGGGAAGACGAAGACGCCATCCGCAGCGAACTGTTCGGGATCGAGCGGCTGGAGCAACACGCCCAAAGCCTGGCGGCCAGCCAACCCGTCCATGCCGCGCTGACCACGGGTAGGTCGCTCGTCGTCCGCCTGCGGGACAACGAACGCGTGCTGTTGGCCGCCTATCGCTCGATCGCCGCCGCCGTCGATGCCGGCCGGACGGTCACGCCCGCCGCCGAATGGCTCTTGGATAACTTCCATCTCGTGGAGCAGCAGGTCCGCGAGGTCCGCACCGACTTGCCCGCCGGCTACTATCGGCAGCTTCCCAAACTCAGCGAGGGGCCGCTGGCGGGGTATCCGAGGGTATTCGGACTGGCCTGGGCCTTCGTGGCGCACACCGACAGCCGCTTCGATCCCGAGACGCTCGCCCGCTTCGTGCGCGCGTACCAAACGGTCCAACCGCTCACCATCGGCGAGTTGTGGGCCGTCGCCATCACGCTCCGCATCGTCCTGATCGAGAACCTGCGGCGTTCGGCGAGCCGCATCGTCAACCGGCGCACCGAGCGCGAACGGGCCGATATCGTCGCCGATCGGCTCCTGGGGCTGAAAGATCACGTCGCGGACCCCGCGGTTCTCCAGCCTTATGACCGCGAAGGCTTTTCCGAAGGCTTCGCGGTTCAGCTCGTCCATCGCCTGCGCGATCAGGATCCCGAAACCACCCCGGCCGTCGGCTGGCTCGAGAAGCGCCTGGCGCGCGATGGGACGAGCGCCGACGAGTTGGTGCGGCGCGAGCATCAGCTGCAGGGCGCCACCAACGTGACGGTCCGCAACATCATCACAAGCATGCGGCTGGTCTCCGACGTCGATTGGGCAACGCTCTTCGAAGAGGTGAGTCCTGTCGATGATCTGCTGCGCACCGGCGGCGTCTTCGTCGACATGGATTTCGCGACCCGCAACCTCTATCGCACCGCCATCGAGCAGATCGCGCGCGGCACGACCCTCGACGAACCGGAGATCGCCCGGCGCGCGCTTGCCGTGGCGGCAGGCTGTCCGGTCGATGACGACGGAGACGAACGCCAGCGCGAGCCGGGCTATCATCTGATCGGCCGCGGCCGCCGGGCCTTCGAACGGTCGGTCGGCTTCCGCAACAAGGGTTTGAGCGTGCGCCGGCGGTTCCTGCGGAGCGGTCTGGCGGGGTATGCCGCGGGTGTCGCCGTCACGACCGGTCTCGTGCTTCTGCTTCCCCTGCTGGGTCTGTCGCTGCTTGGGCTGCAGGGCCCGCTGCTTTTTGGGATGGCCGCCGCGGGTCTGTTGCCTGCGGTGGATGCGGCGCTCCTGCTGGTCAACCGGCTGATCACCGGAGGCTTCGGCGCCACGCTGCTGCCCAGCCTCGAGCTGCGCAATGGCGTGCCGGAGGAGCTGCGAACGGTGGTGGCAATTCCCACCCTGCTGACGACGCAGGCGGCGATCGAGGAGCAGATCGAGACCCTCGAGGTGCATCATCTCTCCAATCCGGCCGGTGCCATCCATTTTGCCCTGCTGTCGGACTGGACGGATGCGCCCGCCGAATCGATGCCGGAGGACGCGGCCCTTCTCGCGACCGCGGTCGAGGGGATCGCGCGCCTCAACCGCCGCTATCCGGCGGAAGCGGGCGTCGATCGGTTCTTCCTGCTTCATCGCCGGCGTGGGTGGAACGAGGCGCAAGGCGCCTGGATCGGTTGGGAGCGAAAGCGCGGCAAGCTGCATGAGCTCAACCATCTGCTGCGCGGCTCGACAGGGACAACCTTTGTCGCCGCGCCGGGCGCCAGCCGGGCGCTGCCCACGGATGTGCGCTACGTCGTGACACTCGATTCCGATACGCGCCTGCCGCGCGACGCGATCGTCCGTCTGGTCGGCAAGATGGCCCATCCGCTGAACCGGCCGCGGTTGGACGCGGGCCGGCGCCGCGTGGTCGAAGGCTATGGCGTGCTCCAGCCGCGCGTCACGCCCTCGCTCCCGGTCGGCGCCGAGGGCTCGCGGTTCCAACGCGCCTTTTCCAACAACAGCGGCATCGATCCCTACGCCTCGGCGGTGTCGGACGTCTATCAGGACCTGTTCGGAGAGGGTTCCTACTCGGGCAAGGGCATCTACGACATCGACGCGTTCGAGGCATCGCTGCGAGGGCGCGTTCCCGACAGCATGATGCTGAGCCACGATCTCTTCGAAGGAACCTTCGCGCGCTCGGGTCTCGCCTCCGACATCGAGGTCATCGAGGAGTTTCCCGCGCGTTACGACGTGGCGGCGGCACGGCAGCATCGCTGGGCGAGGGGCGATTGGCAGCTCCTGCCGTGGATGCTGGGAGCCGTGAAGTCGACGGGCCCCGGCGCGCGGGCGGAGTTCCTGCCCGCGATCGGCTTCTGGAAGATGTTCGACAATCTGCGTCGCACGTTGTCGGCGCCGGCAGCGGTCGTCTCCCTGCTGGCGGGTTGGACGTTGCCCCTTGCTGCCGCGCTGGTCTGGACGGGCTTCGTGCTGCTGGTCATTGCACTGCCGACGCTTCTGCCGGCGATCGCGGCCCTGTTCCCGCGACATGCGAAGATCACGACCCGGAGTCATCTCGATGCGCTGTGGAACGACGTCGTTTCGGCGGCCTTGCAGACCGCCTTGCTCGTCGTCTTCCTGGGGCACCATGCCTGGCTGATGGCCGATGCGATCGGCCGGACGTTGTTCCGGCTCGTGATCAGCCATCGCCGTCTGCTCGAATGGATCACCGCAGCCCAATCCAAGCAGAGCGTGCGGGCCGGATGGCCTGGCCTCTACGGCAAGATGGCGGGAAGCGTCGTGGTCGCGGTCGTCGCCGCTTGCGTGGTCTGGCTGGCGGGCGCCGCAGCGATGCCCGTTGCCGCCCCGTTCGTGCTGGCCTGGCTGCTGGCGCCCGCGGTCGCCGACTGGGTGAGCCGTCCGCCCCGCGATGCCGGCAGCTTGCGGATCAAGCCGGCCGAGGCGGTTACGTTGCGCCTCATCGCACGCCAGACCTGGCGCTTCTTCGAGACGTTCGTCACCCAGGCGGACAACATGCTGCCGCCGGACAATTTCCAGGAGGCACCGACGCCCGTCGTGGCGCATCGCACGTCACCGACCAATCTCGGTCTGCTGCTTCTCTCGACGGCCTCTGCCCGCGAGTTCGGCTGGATCGGCACCGCCGAGGCGGTGGAGAGGCTTGAAGCCACCCTCGCGGTGATGGAGAGGCTGCAGCGGTTTCGCGGACATTTCTTCAACTGGTACGACACGAGTGACCTGCGCGCGCTCGAGCCGCGCTACGTTTCGACGGTGGACAGCGGCAACCTCGCCGGACACCTGATCGCGCTCGCCAACGCCTGTGGCGCCTGGCGCACATCAGGCGCGGCGAGGCCCGATGGCGCGCGCGGCGCCTCCGACAGTCTCGATCTCGCCCGCGAGGCCCTGGCGGCGCTGGCCGACGACCGTCGCACCCATCTCGTCACCCGGCCCGAGCTCGTTCGGGCGTTCGACGGGCTGGCGGCGGCCCTGTCCGAGGCACCAGTCCGACTCGAAGCGGTCCTGCCGCTGGCGGAGACCGCCGTCGACCTCGCGCGCACTCTTGCGAGCGAGCGCGCCGATCCGGAGAGCGCCGACATGCTGTTCTGGATCGAGGCGGCTCACCGCACGGTGGTCAGCCATCATCGCGACGCCTCCGCCGATGGGACGTCAGGCGATCTGGCCCGCCGCCTGCTCACGATCGAGACATCCGCGCGCGCCATGGCGGCCGCCATGGAGTTCGACTTCCTATTCGACGAGCGCCGCCGGCTGTTGTCGATCGGCTTCCTGGTCGCCGAAGACCGACTCGACGTCAATTGCTACGACCTGCTTGCCTCCGAGGCGCGGCTGGCGAGCTTCGTCGCGATTGCGGCGGGCGACATTCCGGCGCGGCACTGGTTTCGGCTCGGCCGTGAGGTGACGCCCGTCGCCCACAGCGCGGCGCTGGTCTCGTGGTCGGGATCGATGTTCGAATATCTGATGCCGTCGCTGGTGATGCGTGCGCCGCTCGGCAGCCTGCTCGAAAGGACCAACCGTCTGGTCGTCCGCCGCCAGGTTCAGTACGCGACAGAACTCGGCCTGCCGTGGGGGATCTCGGAGTCGGCCTACAATGCCCGCGACAAGGAATTCACCTACCAGTATTCGAACTTCGGCGTGCCCGGCCTCGGCTTCAAGCGCGGCCTGAGCGAGAACCTCGTCATTGCACCCTACGCCACGGGCCTGGCCGCCATGGTCGATCCGGCGGCGGCAGCCACCAATTTCGGACGGCTGGCCGCCTTCGGCGCGCGTGGCCGCTACGGCTTCTACGAGGCGCTCGATTTCACGCCTTCGCGGGTGCCGGACGGCGAAGGACACGCGGTCGTGCGGGCTTATATGGCCCACCACCAGGGCATGACGGTGGTGGCCATTGCCAACGCCTTGCTCGACGGCGTGATGCGGTCACGCTTTCATGCCGAGCCGGGCGTGCAGGCGACGGAGCTGCTGCTGCAGGAACGCGCGCCGCGCGACGTCGCGGTCGCCCATCCGCGCGCCGAAGAAGTCGGCGCCAGCGCGCTCGCGAAAGATGCCGAGCCGGCGCTGGTACGGCGCCTGCGCAATCCGCACGCCGCCAGCCCCTCCGTGCATCTCCTGTCGAACGGACGATACTCGGTCATGCTGACGGCGGCGGGCTCCGGCTACAGTCAATGGGGCACCCAGGCAGTGACCCGGTGGCGCGAGGACACGACGCGCGACGACTGGGGGAGCTACATCTTTCTGCGCGATGTCGAGACGGGCGCAGTCTGGTCGGCCACCGCCCAGCCGTGCGGGCAGCCCCCCGATCGCTACGAAGTGATGTTCGCGGAGGATCGTGCCGAGTTCGTGCGCCACGATGGTTCGCTGGTCACCAGCCTCGATGTCGTCGTCTCTCCGGAAGACGACGCGGAGGTCAGGCGCGTCACGCTGACCAACGTCGGCAACCTGCCACGTACCGTCGAGCTGACGTCCTACTCGGAGATCGTGCTGGCGCCGCGCGGCGCGGATGCGGCGCACCAGGCTTTCTCCAAGATGTTCGTACACACCGAATATCTGCCGGCCACCGGCGCCCTGCTGGCCACGCGACGGCGCCGCGGGCCGGACGAGCCCGAACTCTGGGCGGCTCACCTGGCGGTGGTCGAAGGTGTGGCCGTGGGCGGCATCGAGGTCGAGACGGATCGCGCTCGTTTCATTGGTCGCGGCAACGAGATCGGCGATGCCGTCGCGGCGACTGACGGTCGGCGGCTCTCCGGCACGGTCGGGTCGGTCCTCGATCCGGTGTTCGCGCTCCGTCGGCGCCTGCAGGTGCCCGCAGGGGGCATGGCGCGGATCGCCTACTGGACGGTGGTCGCGGCGTCACGCGAAGCGTTGCTCGATGCGATCGACCGTCATCTCGACGTCAATGCTTTCACGCGCGCCACGACGCTCGCTTGGACGCAGGCGCAGGTTCAGCTTCGCCATCTCGACATCGGTGCGGTCGAGGCGAGCTATTTCCAACGTCTGGCAGGGCACGTGCTCTACGCCAATCCGGCGCTGCGTTCATCGCCCGACGCGATCCGGCGCGGCCTGGCCGCACCGCCGACCCTGTGGTCGCAGGGCATCTCCGGGGATCTGCCGATCGTTCTGGTTCGGGTCGAGGAGATCGAGGACACGGGCATCGTGCGCGAGCTTTTGCGTGCACGCGAATACTGGCAACTGAAGGGCCTGTCGGTCGATCTCGTGATCCTGAACGAGCGAAGCACCTCCTATGTGCAGGATCTCCAGTCCATGCTGGAGACCCTGGTTCGCGCCAGCCGGTCCCGGACCCATCTCGGGGTCGAGAACGTGCCAGGCGCCGTCTTCGTCCTGCGCACCGACCTGATCTCGACCGAGACCCGCGCTCTCCTGCTTGCCCTGGCCCGCGTGGTGCTGCGTGGCGGGCGTGGCAGCCTGTCGGATCACCTCGACCGCCTGAAGTCGCCGCGAGGCGTGGCGCCACCGCTCCGTCGCGTCGTTGTCGCGAATCCCGCAGCGAAACCATTGCCGCCGCGGCCGGTGGCACTGGCGGCCCTGCAGTTCTTCAACGGTCTGGGCGGCTTCTCGCCCGACGGTCGCGAGTACGTCACCGTACTGGGCCCGGGCCAGTCGACGCCGGCGCCCTGGATCAACGTCATCTCGAATGCGTCCTTCGGCTTCCAGGTGGCGGCCGACGGCGGCGGCTATACCTGGTCGCAGAACAGCCGCGACAACCAGCTCACCCCCTGGTCCAACGATCCGGTCGTCGACCGGCCGGGCGAGGCATTGTATGTGCGTGATCTCGACAATGGAGAGGTGTGGACGCCGACGGCGCGGCCGATCCGGCTCGAGCACGCCACTTACATCGTGCGACACGGCCGCGGGTACAGCCGGTTCGAACTGGTGGCCAACGGCATCGCGCTCGATCTGCTGCAATACGTTCCCTTGGGCGATTCAATCAAGATATCGCGCCTCACGGTTCGCAACATTTCCGATCGGCCGCGCCGGCTCTCGGTCACGGCCTACATCGAATGGGTCCTGGGTCTCGCTCGCGGCGCCTCCGGTCCCACGGTCGTCACCGAACGGGACGGCGAGACCGGTGCGATCTTCGCGCGCAACAGATGGAATCTCCATCATGGCGGCCGCGTCGCGTTTGCCGATCTCTCCGGGCGCCAGACCGCCTGGACGGGCGATCGCGGCGAATTCATCGGCCGCAACGGCAGCATGAACAGTCCTGCCGCGCTCAGCGCCGATCTGCCGCTGTCGCAACGTCTCGGCGCGGGCCTCGATCCCTGCGCGGCCTTGCAGGCCGCTATGGACCTGAAGCCGGGCGGTGTGCACGAGGTCGTCTGCTTCCTGGGGCAGGCGGCCGACGAGGCCGAGGCGCGTGCGCTGATCGCACGCTACAGGGTTGCCGATCTGGCCGCCGTGCATCGCGAGGCGGTGGGTTTCTGGGACGGTGTCCTGGGCACCGTGCAGGTGAAGACGCCCGATCCGGCGACCGACATCCTCTTGAACGGCTGGCTGCTCTACCAGTCGCTGGCCTGTCGTTACTGGGCGCGGTCGGCCTTCTATCAGGCGAGCGGCGCCTACGGCTTCCGCGACCAGCTCCAGGATGCGATGTCGCTGTCCGTGCCGGCACCTGCACTGGCGCGCGCACACATCCTGCGCGCGGCGTCGCGGCAGTTCGTCGAGGGCGATGTCCAGCATTGGTGGTTCCCGATCGCGGGCCAGGGTGTCCGGACGCGCATCTCGGACGACCGCGCGTGGCTGGCCACCGTCGCCGCGCACTATGTCGAGACCACCGGCGATGGCGCGATCCTCGACGAGCCGGTTTCCTTTCTCGAGGGACCGGCTCTGCGCGAGGGCGAGCACGATCTCTACTTCCAGCCCGAACAAGCGGACGAGACCGCGTCGCTGTTCGAGCATTGCGCCCGCGGCCTCGATCTCAGTCTCGCCACCGGCGCGCACGGGCTGCCGCTGATCGGCACCGGCGACTGGAACGACGGCATGAACCGGGTGGGCGAGGCGGGGCGAGGCGAGAGCGTCTGGCTGGGCTGGTTCCTGCATGCGGCCCTGCTCGCGCTCGCGCCGATCGCCGAACGTCGTGGCGAAGCGCGGCGGGCGGCCAGCTGGATCGCGCATGCCGAGGCGCTCAAGGCGGCGCTCGACCGCGAGGCCTGGGACGGCGCCTGGTACCGCCGCGGCTATTACGACGACGGCACACCCCTGGGCTCGGCCACGAGCGAGGAGTGCCGCATCGATTCCATTGCGCAGTCGTGGGCCGCGATCTCGGGAGCGGCCGACCCGGCGCGAGCCGTGCAGGCCATGGAGTCGCTCGACAAGATGCTCGTGCATCGCGGCGACCGGCTGGCGCTGCTGTTCACGCCGCCCTTCGACAAGACCCCGCTCGATCCCGGCTACATCAAGGGCTATCCACCGGGCATTCGCGAGAATGGCGGGCAGTACACCCACGCCGCGGCCTGGTCGATCATGGGGTTTGCTGCATTGGGCCAGGGCGACAAGGCCCACGAGCTGTTCTCACTGCTCAACCCTATCAACCACACGGCGACCCGCGCCGGTGTGCTGCGCTACAAGGTCGAGCCCTATGTCGTGGCAGCCGACGTCTATTCGGTGGCACCGCATGTCGGGCGAGGCGGCTGGACCTGGTACACGGGCTCGGCCGGCTGGCTTTACCGCGCCGGCATCGAGTCGATCCTCGGACTCAAGGTGAAGGGCGACCGGTTCGAGGTGGCGCCCTGCATGCCGGCAACGTGGCCGGGTTTCGAGATGACCCTTACTCTGCGGGGGGCAGTCTACGAGATCGAGGTGCGCAATCCCGCGGGCGTCAGCGCTGGTGTCGTCGCGGTCGAGCTGGACGGCGCGACGCAGCCGGTAACGGACGGCAAGGCGGTGATCCGCCTGAGCGACGAGGTCGCCCGGCGGACCATCGTGGTGACTCTGGGCTGAGCGCTACTTGCGCTTGGCGGGAGCCGCCGGCTTCACGGCGGAAGCGATGGAGGATGCAAAGGTCGGCGCGACGACCTTTGCCTTGTCCTGCTTGGGCTTCTTCGTCTCGCGGTTGCCGCGACGATGCTTCATGGACATGGGATTGGCTTTCTGGCGTCGAAGCGGAGAAAATCTCCGCGTCGTCGGGCCACGGTTCAGTCTACGCGCATTGTCGCAGGAAGTACGATTGGTGACCCTTAGTTCAGGGATTGCATCTGCGCGACAACCGAGTGCACGCGAAAAGACGGGGCTCGCTCGGGCGTGGCCGACTGCGAATGCGGTACGGCGCGATCACCGACGGTGAATGCCGCCACCAGGAAGAGCAGCCCCCCGGCGACAGCGCTCGGTCCAAAACCCCAACCCGCACTGTGCCGCCAGCACGGGAACGCCGCGATGCCCACAGCCGCCAACAGCACGGCGAGGCTCAGTCCCAGCATGTGTATTCCCCTATGTTTGGCGGATGAACGAGCACGGGAAGTGCGGGTTCCCTCCTGAACGGTCTTTTTGGATACGCCGGCGGCTGTCGAGCCATCCCTCAGCGACGGCATTCCACATGGTCGCAGGCGGGGCTGCAGGGGTAGTTTGCCGGCAACAATGAACGATCCCCTCTCCAACGCCCGAGCGCTCCTGCATTCCGTCTTCGGGTTCGGCGCTTTCCGTCCCGGCCAGGAGGAAATCGTGCGCGCCGTGCTGGCCGGCGAGGACGTGCTGGCGGTGATGCCCACCGGCAGCGGCAAGTCGCTCTGCTACCAGCTTCCCGCGATCGTCCGGCCCGGCCTCACCCTGGTGGTATCGCCCTTGATCGCGCTGATGCGCGACCAGGTCCGGGCACTCACCGCCGCCGGCGTGGCCGCCGGCAGTCTCAATTCCAGCAACGATCCGGCCGAGAACTCCCGCGTGCTGGGGCTGCTGCGCCGGGACGAGCTGCGACTGCTCTATGTGGCGCCGGAGCGGTTGGCGCGGCGCGATACGGTCGAAATGCTGGCCGAGGCGCATGTCACGATGATGGCCATCGACGAGGCGCATTGCGTCTCGCAATGGGGACACGACTTCCGGCCCGAATATCTGACCCTCGGCAATCTGGCGCGCCAGATCGGCGGCCGCCTGCAGACACTCGCCTTCACCGCCACCGCCGACGCGCCGACCCGGGGCGACATCGTCGAGAAACTGTTCGCCGCGGAGCCGCGCGTCTTCGTTCGCAGCTTCGACCGCCCCAATCTCCGGCTGGCCTTCAAGCCCAAGGAGCGATCGACACGGCAGGTCCTGTCCTTCGTGCAGGCGCATCGGGGAGAGAGCGGCATCGTGTACTGCTCGTCGCGGCGCAAGGTCGAGGAGATGGCTGAGGCGCTGATGGCGGCCGGCATCAAGGCGCGACCCTATCACGCCGGCCTCGACAAGGCCGTGCGCGACGCCAACCAGGATGCCTTCCAGCAGGAAGACGGGCTGGTGATGACGGCCACCGTCGCCTTCGGCATGGGGATCGACAAGCCCGACGTGCGCTTCGTCTGCCACGCCGACCTGCCGTCCAACGTCGAGGCCTACTATCAGGAGATCGGACGCGCCGGCCGTGACGGTCTGCCCGCCGATACCCTGACCCTCTATGGGCTGGGCGACATGCAGCTTCGCCGGCTGCAGATCGAGCAGAGCGATTCATCGGATGAGCGCAAGCGCATAGAGCGCCAGCGGCTGGGCGCCCTGCTGGCGCTCGCCGAAGCCCCCCGTTGCCGGCGCCAGACCCTCCTCGCCTATTTCGGCGAGGCGTCCGAACCCTGCGGCAACTGCGATCTCTGCGTCGAGGGCGTCGAACTGTTCGACGCGACCGTCGATGCGCAGAAGGCGATGTCGGCCATCGTCCGCACCGGCGAACGCTTCGGCATGGAGCATCTCGTCGCCATCCTGACCGGCGAGCTCACCGACAACGTCGTCAAGTTCAAGCACGACGGGTTGCCGACCTTCGGCGTCGGAAAGAACCGAAAGGCTGCGGACTGGCGCTCGATCTTCCGCCAGCTTTCGGCCGTCGGACTCATCGCGCAGGACCTGATGGAGCATGGGCGTTGGTGGGTCACCGAAGAGGGCTGGGCCGTCCTGAAGGGCAGGCAGACGGTCGAGCTGCGCAAGATCGCCGCGTCGGCGCCTTCCAAAGGCGAGCGCCGCGGGCGCGCCGTCGCACCGGCCATCGTGAGCGATGCCGATACCGAGCTTCTCGACTCGCTGCGCACGCTGCGCACCCGGCTGGCGCGGGCACAGAACGTGCCCGCCTATGTCGTCTTCTCCGACCGCACCCTGGCCGAACTCGCCACGCACCGGCCCTCGAGCCTGGCCGCCATGCGCGAGATCCACGGTGTCGGCGACGCCAAGCTCGAACGCTACGGCGCCGACTTCCTGGCGGTCATCGAGCCGCGGGCGTCCTGACCGACCGATTGCGGTCGCCGGTCAGCCCTTCTTGATCGGCGCGCCCATCGACCACAGGACGCCGAACGGATCGCGGAACTGGCCGTAGCGGTCGCCCCAGAACATGTCCTGGACGGGCAGCACGGCGGTGCCCCCGGCCTTCAGGGCCTTGTCGAAGGCGGCATCGACGTCAGTGACCTGGAGATGGAGGGTGAAGCCGGCAGGCTTTTCCAGGGGCGCGCCGTGCTCGGGAAAGGCGTCGGCCAGCATCAGCGACCCGCCGTTGATCACCAGATGGATGTGCATGTAGCGGCCCTTGTCGTCGGGCGGCATGCGCATGACTTCCCGGGCGCCGAGCGCCTTGGCGTAGAACTCGGCCGCCTGGGCGGCATTGCTGACTGAAAGATAGGGGCAGGGGCCACCGAGGACGGGCGGCTGGACGGGAGGGGTCATGACGGTCTCCTTGGCTGATGTCATGTGCCGAGGACGAACGGCCGCGCTCGCATCCGACACCTTTACGTTGGATTTTTCTCAGCAGGACAGACGGTCGAGGTGCTGGCGGATATGAGCGGCCTCGGCGGGGGTGCTGGCGAGGGCGATCGCGCGGCCGAAGGCCTCGCGGGCTTCCTGGGGGCGCTCGAGCTGCTGCAGCAGCGCGCCCTTCACGCCATGAAAATAGAAATAGCCCTGCAGCCGCGCGCCCAGCGGTTCGATCATCTCGAGCGCGGCTTCCGGTCCACGGACCTTCGAAACCGCGACCGCTCGATTGAGGGTCACGACGGGCGACGGCTGCAGCCGTTCGAGGTTGGCGTAGAGCAGGTCGATCTGGCCCCAGTCGGTATCCTTGGCGTGTTGCGCACGGGCATGCAGCGCCGCAATGGCGGCCTGGATCTGATACGGGCCGGGCCGGCGGTGGCGCATTGCCTTGTCGATCAGGGCCAGACCCTCGGCGATGCGCGGCCGGCTCCACAGGCTGCGATCCTGGTCCTCCAGCAATACGATGTTGCCCTCCGCGTCGAAGCGGGCCTTGGCCCGCGCGCGCTGCAGCAGCATCAGCGCGGTGAGGCCCATGATCTCGGGCTCGGCGGGAAAGAGGCGCAGCAGCAGGCGGCCGAGCCAGATCGCCTCCTCGGCCAGCGGCTTGCGCGCCTCGGCCTCGCGGTTGCTGCTCGCGGAATACCCTTCGTTGAAGAGCAGGTAGATCATGGCCGCGACGGCGGCGAGGCGCTCCGCCCGCTCCGGCGCGCCCGGTGTCTCGAAGGCGAGGCCGGCATTGCCGATGCGGGCCTTGGCGCGGGTGATGCGTTGCTCCATCGCGGCTTCACTCACCAGGAAGGCTTGGGCGATCTGCTTCACCGAGAGGCCGCAGACGATGCGCAGCGCCAGCGCGATCTGCTGTGTCGCAGGAAGTTCCGGATGGCAGCAGATGAACAGCAGCCGCAGGATGTCGTCCTTGTAGTGCTCGCCGTCGAGCCGGTCGGCCAGCGAGGCCTCGGCGTCGTCGAGGTCCGACAGCACCGCCTCGTCCGGCAGTTCCGTCTGCTTCGCCTGTCGGCGGACCTGGTCCATCGCGGCATTGCGGCCGACCAGGATCAGCCAGGCGGCGGCATCGCGGGGCGGGCCGTTCTGCGGCCAGCTCTTGAGGGCGCGCAGACAGGCTTCCTGGAAGGCTTCCTCGGCGGTATCGAGAGTCCGGAAGTAGCGCAGCAGCGCCCCCATCACCCGGGGACGGGCCGCACCCAGAATCGGGTCGATCCAGCCGAGATCGGTCATGTGGCGGGCTTGTTTTCAGGAAGCTGGCTGGGATGGAACTCGGCCACCGGCCGGATCTCGTAGCTTCCAGTGCCGGGATTGGCCTTGGCGAGTTCCTTCGCCGTGTCGAGAGCCTCTTCAAGCGAGGTGCAGTCGATGACGTAGAAGCCGAGCAGCTGCTCCTTGGTCTCCGCGAACGGCCCGTCGATCACCATCTCCTCGCGCCCTTTGCGCAGGGTCGTGGCCGCGGTCGTCGGGAGCAGGCGGGCGACCGGCCCCAGCCGTCCCTGCCGGGCGAGCTTGTCGTTGACGGCGTAGAGCCTGGCCATGGTCTCGTCGTGATAGTCCTTGGACCACGCGCCGATGGCTTCCTCGGAATTGTAGCAAAGGATGGCGTAGAGCATGGATCTTCGGCTCCTGTTGGACAGAGGACGCAGGAACGAGCTTCTTGCCGACAGGCCGGCCCGAATTATGTCGGCTCACTCGGCGTTGGAAGAGATGGGTGTCTCGAAGGGGATGCCGGCCTTCAGGATGCGATAGCGACCATCCTCGATCTGCGCGCCGGTGACGATTCCGGTGCGGGCGCTGCCGCCGTCGAGGCCCAGGCGGTCTCCCTCGAACAGGTGCGGGTCTTCCATGCCGCTGATCGCCGTGTGCTTGTCGGGCGGCGTGTGACCATGGACGACCAGCGTGCCGCCGAAGCCCTGCTTCCAGTCGAGGAAGCCGTGGTTGATCCACGCCCAGCGCGCCTCGGTGAAGATCAGCCAGGGCCGTGCGAGAAACTCGTCCTGGTCAGCATGGGGATCGAGGCCGCCATGGACGAACACCGCGTTTCCCAGCCGGACGTGCGACCGCATGCCCTGGAGGCGGTGCACCACCGTCTCGCCGAGCGCCTCGTGCAGCAGAGCCTGGTCGGCATGGGCTGCCGCACGGCCGGCGCGGGCCGCCATCTCGTCGAGGAGGATGTGGCCGCCCATGCGCTTGCTGAGCCACATCGTCTCGGCCTTGTGCGCGTGTGGACCGCCGACCACCGTGAGCATCATCATGATCTCGTGGTTGCCCATCAGCCGGTCGACATGGTCGACACCGTGCGCTTCCTCGTTCCGCGCCCACAGTTCGAGCACGCCGGCGCTGTCTGGTCCGCGATTGATCATGTCGCCGAGGTAGATGAGCCGGCGCCTGCCACCTGCATCACCGGCCAGTCCGGCAATGGATTTCAGGAGCGCCCCGAGTTCGGCCGCACAACCATGGACGTCGCCGATGGCGAACACCGTTTCCCCCTTCAGCTCGAAGGGGGCGGGCTTCCACTCTGAGACGGTGACGGGGAGGTCGGTCATGGGGCCATGGTAGCGCTATCCGGTTTGGCGCTCCACAGCCGCCGGCTCGTGGTCGAACTCCTGCTTGATCCCTCGATTGAGATCGTACTTGAGCTGCGTGGCGGACTCCCGCTGCGTCCAAACCTGTGCGGCCAATGTGTACTTGTCTGCCTCAAGCGTATCGATGCCGATCGCCGAAACCCTGAGCACCCGCGCATCCCGCTCGATCGTCCCGCGAAGGCGCGAGATCGAGGTGTCGATGTCTTCGTTGGCGGGCCGGGGAACGCGGAACTCGAGACGTGCGGTGTCATTGCGGGTCGGCACCTTCAGAATATCTCCCCACAGCTTGCCATTGGGGACGATGATGCGGGTGTTGTCGTCGCCGTCGATCTCCGTGAAGAACAGGTTGATCTCACGCGCAATGCCGGTGACTCCGCCGGTCTCGACCCGGTCGCCGATTTGGAAGGGCCGAAAAACAACCAGCATGATTCCGGCCGCGAGGTTGCTGAGCGTGCCCTGGAGCGCCAGGCCGATGGCAATGCCCAGTGCACCCAGCACGGCAACGAAACTCGTCGTGGCAATGCCGAAGGTCGTGAGGACCGCGACGAAAGTGAAGACGAGGACGGTGTAGCGGGCGCCGTTACCGAGGAAGAGCGCGACCGTCCGGTCGATGCGCGGCGTGCGCTGGCAGAGGCGAACCACGGCGCGGTACAGCAGCCTCGATGCCATCCAGCCGATGCACAGGATGATGATGGCGCCGATGGCGCGAAGGCCATAGGCCGTGCCGGCGGTCACCATGATGTTGCCGGCGCTGTTCCACTGTTCCTCAATACCCATGAGGGAGGCAACGTCCGGGACGCGTTGGCGGTTCCTCCGCCGGCCCGAGCGCGGCCTTAGCGGGCGTCGTTCTCGCGAATGAAGGTGCGAACGCGCGGCATGATCTGTTCGCGCCACTTGCGGCCGTTGAAGATGCCGTAATGGCCGACCCGCGGCTGCTCCCAGTGCACGTGCCGCGCGCCGGGAATGTTGGGCGTCAGCGCATGCGCCGCCTTGGTCTGGCCGACGCCGGAAATGTCGTCCAGTTCGCCTTCGACCGTCATCAGGGCGGTCTCGATGAAGGACGGATCGATCTTGCGGCCGCGGCTCACCCACTCGCCGCGCGGCAACAGGTGCTCCTTGAACACGACCTCGATGGTCTGGAGATAGAACTCGGCGCTGAGATCCATCACGGCGAGATACTCGTCGTAGAAGGCGCGGTGAGCCTCTGCCGGATCGTCGTCGCCCTTCACCAGATGCTCGAACTGCCGCATGTGCGCATTCACATGGCGGTCGAGATTCATGCTGATGAACGACGTGAGCTGCAGGAAGCCCGGATAGACGCGGCGCAGCGCGCCCGGGTAGTTCAGCGGCACCGTCGAGATGACGTTATGCCGGAACCACATCATGGAGTTGCGCATGGCGAGGTCGTTGGGGACCGTCGGGCTGACGCGGGTGTCGATCGGCCCGCCCATCAGGGTGAGCGACTTGGGCTGGCGCGGCTCCTTGGCCTCCGCCATCAGCGCGGCGGCAGCCAGCACCGGCACCGAGGGCTGGCAGACGGCGATGACGTGGACGTCGGGTCCGAGGTAGCGGCAGAAGTCGGCGACGTAGTCGATATAGTCGTCGAGGTCGAAGTTGCCCTGGCTGAGCGGCACTTCGCGCGCGTCGATCCAGTCGGTGATGTGGACGTCATGGTCGGGCAGCAGAGCCTCGACCGTGCCGCGCAGCAGGGTGGCGTAGTGGCCGCTCATCGGCGCCACGACCAGCACCTTGGGATCGCGCCGGGTGGTGTCGCGATGGAAATGGAGCAGCTGGCCGAACGGCTTGCGCAGCAGGATCTCTTCGTTGACCGCGACAGTCTCGTCGCCGACCGTCGTCGTTCTCAGCCCGAACGCCGGCTTGCCGTAGTTCTGGGTGAGGCGCGTCATGATCTCCGCGCCGGCGGCGATCGACTTGCCGACCCAAGTCTCCGCCCACGGATTGTAGGGGCTGGAATAGACCTGCTCGAGGGCGCTGGCCCACATCCGCAAGGGGACGGAGAGCTGGCGCTGGAATTCGTAGGCTTGATAAAGCATGAGGCGCGGATTGTACGCCCCGCGCCGCCTATGTCACGTCCCTATTGCGACGCAACAATTGTGTAAAAACAATGGCTTAGAGAAGGCGGCCCACGGCATTGGCGATCGTTTCGGCCTTGGCGTCATGGGTGAAGTGGGTGACGAAGCGGCCATTGCGGTCGAGCAGGTAGACGATCGAGGAGTGGTCCATGAGGTAGGGCGACCCCTCCTTGCCGGGCACCTTCTGGTAGTAGACGCGATAGGCCTTGGCGACATCGGCGATCTGCTGCGGCGTTCCCGTGAGGCCGATGATCCCCGGCCCGAAGTTCGGAACATAGCCCTTGAGCAGCTCCGGCGTGTCGCGCTCGGGATCGACGGTGATGAAGACGAGGTTCACCTTCTTGGCCGCGTCCGGTCCCAGTCTCTCGACAGCCGTTTCCATCAGCAGCAACGAGGTGGGGCAGACGTCGGGACAATAGGTGAAGCCGAAATAGATCAGTGTCGGCTTGCCCTTCAGCTGGTCGCTCGAGAACGGTCGGCCATCCTGGTCGACGAGCTTGAACGGCCCGCCGATCGACGGTTTCCCGCCCTGCGTGGCATCCCAGCCGATCCAGCCGGCGGCGACGACGAGCGCCGCGATCCAGACGCCGAGCAGCGCCTTCATGGTGCGTGACATGGCGTGAACATGGGCTGCACGGGGCGGCTCGACAAGCCGGACGCCTCGTCGCACAACCTCTCTGCCTTTGCGTTTCGACCGAGAGGGAAAGTACGATGTTCTACGATGCCGCCAAGCGCGACCACGGACTGCCGCAGGATCCGCTGAAGGCGCTGATCGTGCCGCGGCCCATCGGCTGGATCTCCACCATCGACGGCCAGGGCCGGGTCAATCTCGCCCCCTACAGCTTCTACAACGGCGTCGGCGAATTCCCGCCCATGGTCTACTTCGCCATCACCGGCACCTACGGCGACACGCCGACCAAGCACAGCCGCATGAACGCCGAGGAGACTGGCGAGTTCGTGGTCAACATGGTGACCGCGGAGATGAGCGAGAAGATGAACATCACCACCGCGATGGTGGCCTACGGCGTCGACGAGATGAAGCTCGCCGGCCTGACGCCCGAGCCGTGCCGCTTCGTGAAGCCGCCGCGGGTCAAGGAATCGCCGGTGGCGTTCGAGTGCAAGTACTGGAAGACGATCGAGCTGCCGGAAGAGCCTGGTCACGAAGCCAAGCGTGGCTCGATCGTGCTGGGCCAGGTGGTCGGCATCCACATCGACGATGCCATCCTGAAGGACGGCAGGGTCGACATCATGGCGATGAAGCCGGTCGCCCGTCTGGGCTACAGCGAATACACGACGGTCGACAACGTCTGGAAGATGCGCCGCCCGGACGATCCGCGGTTTCAGTGAGTCAAACTGTCGGCTCAAAAAGCAAACCGTCGTCTCGACCGGAGCCTCGCGTAGCGAGGCGTAGTGGAGAGACCTTCTCTCGACCAAAAGCCAGCAAATCGTGGAGAGAAGGTCTCTCCACTCCGCGCTGCGCGCTCCGGTCGAGACGACGGAGCTTTGCTGTCAATGATCCGCGACGACCGGCGCCACTGACCGCGCCATCGCCAGCACGCGCTGGTCGGCCATGGCCTCGCCCATCAGCATGAAGCCGACCGGCAGTTCGCCCGCGGCATGGCAGGGCAGGCTGATGCCGCAGCGGTCGAGGAAATTGCCGACCGTGGTGTTGCGCAGCAGCAGCATGTTCTTCTTCGTGAAGCCCTCGGGCGTCGACACTTCCTCGATCGTCGGCGCCACGATGGCGCAGGTCGGCATGATCACCGCGTCGTAGTTCGAGGTGATCGCCGAGACGCGACGGCAGAGGTCGGCGCGCTTCGCCAGCAGCTCGATATAGTCGGCAGCGGTCATGTCCTTGCCGCGCATGATGCGCGGATAGACCAGCTGGTCGTAATCCGGGCCGCGCCGCGCGATCAGGTCCTTGTGCCAGGCATAGGCCTCGGACGCGGCGAAGCCGCCCTTGGCGTTGATGGCGGGAAGTTCGTTCAACTCGGCGAGGTCGATCTGCTCGATCTTCACGCCCTTGGCTGCCAGCGCCGTGCAGGCGCGCTCGAACGCCTTCGCGACCGTCGGATCGAGCTCGTCCATCACGAAGTGCTTCGGGATGGCGAAGCGAAGTCCGGCGAGCGGTGCCGCGTCGGGCACCGAGATCGGCCCCATTCCGAATTCACCGGCGAAGACGGCGTCGACCAGGGCACAATCCTCGACCGAGTTGGCGAGCGGTCCGATCGAGTCCAGTGAGGTCGAGAGCGGGATGACTCCGTCGATGGGCACGCGGCGCGCCGTCGGCTTGAAGCCCACCAGGCCGCAGACCGCGGCGGGAATGCGGACCGAGCCGCCGGTGTCGGTGCCCAGCGCCGCGACGGCCATGCGGTCGGCCACCGAGACGGCGGCGCCGGCCGAGGATCCACCGGGCACGCGCGTGCGGTCGGCCGGATTGCCCGGCGTGCCATAATGCGGGTTGAAGCCGACGCCCGAGAAGGCGAATTCGCTCATGTTGGTGCTGCCGACGATCACCGCGCCGGCCGCGCGCAGGCGCGCCACCACGGGCGCATCCGCCGTGGCGGGCTTGGCATCGTCGAGCGCTTTCGAGCCCGAAAGGGTGGTTTCACCCGCGACGTCACACAGGTTCTTGATCGAGACCGGGATGCCGGCGAGCGGCGACGGCACCAGGCCCGCCTTGCGCAAGCCATCGCTTGCGTCCGCCGCGGCCAGTGCCCGGTCCTTCCAGACCTTGATGAAGGCGCGGCTGCCTTCGCCCTTGGGATCCTCGATGCGGGCAAGCGCCTCTTCGGTGAGCTTGCGCGACGTGGTGCGGCCGGCGGCCAGGTCCGCGGCGAGTTGGGTGATCGTCGGGTTGGCCATTGGGGTCCTTACTTGCCGCGGTGCTTCACGAGATCGTCGACGACCATCGGGTCGGCGAGCGTGGACGTGTCGCCCAGGTTGCTGAAATCGTTCTCGGCGATCTTGCGCAGGATGCGGCGCATGATCTTGCCCGAGCGGGTCTTGGGCAGGCCGGGCGCCCACTGGATCACGTCGGGCGTGGCGATCGGGCCGATCTCCTTGCGCACCCAGGCGACCAGTTCCTTGCGCAGCTCGTCGGAGGGCTGCTGGCCGGCCTTCAGGGTGACGTAGGCGTAGATGCCCTGGCCCTTGATGTCGTGCGGGAAGCCGACCACGGCGGCCTCGGCCACCTTGGTATTGGCGACCAGCGCGCTCTCGACCTCGGCCGTGCCGATGCGATGGCCCGAGACGTTGATCACGTCGTCGACCCGGCCGGTGATCCAGTAATAGCCGTCCTCGTCGCGGCGGGCGCCGTCGCCGGTGAAGTACTTGCCGGGATAGGTCTTGAAGTAGGTCTCGATGAAACGCTGGTGGTCGCCATAGACCGAGCGCATCTGGCCCGGCCACGAGTTGATCAGGCAAAGATTGCCGGTGCAGGGGCCTTGCAGTTCGTTGCCGTCGGCATCGACCATCACCGGCTGCACGCCGAAGAAGGGCAGCGTCGCCGAGCCGGGCTTCAGTGCCGTGGCGCCGGGCAGCGGCGTGATCAGGATGCCGCCGGTCTCGGTCTGCCACCAGGTGTCGACGATCGGGCAGCGGCCGTCGCCAACCACGCGGTGGTACCACAGCCAGGCCTCGGGATTGATCGGCTCGCCGACCGAGCCCAGCAGGCGCAGGCTGGCGCGCGAGGTCTTCTTCACCGGCGCCTCGCCCTCGCGCATCAGCGCGCGGATGGCGGTGGGCGCGGTGTAGAAGATATTCACCTGGTGCTTGTCGATCACCTGCCAGAAGCGGCTGGTGTCCGGGTAGTTGGGCACGCCCTCGAACATCAGGGTGGTGGCGCCGTTGGCCAGCGGTCCATAGAGGATGTAGCTGTGGCCGGTCACCCAGCCCACGTCGGCGGTGCACCAGTAGACGTCGCCGTCGTGATAATCGAACACGTACTGGTGGGTCATCGACGCGAAGACGATGTAGCCGCCGGTCGTGTGCAGCACGCCCTTCGGCTTGCCGGTCGAACCCGACGTGTAGAGGATGAACAGCGGATCCTCGGCGCCCATCGGCTCGGGCGCGCACTCGGCCGGCACCTTGGCGGCGATCTCGTGCCACCAGACGTCGCGGCCGGCGTCCCACTCGACCTTGCCGCCAGTGTGCCTCACCACCAGCACCTTCTTCACGCCGGGCGCCTTCTTGAGTGCCTCGTCGCAATTGGCCTTGAGCGGCACGTGCTTGCCGGCGCGCAGCCCTTCGTCGGCGGTGACCACGACATTGCTGTCGCAGTCGACCAGGCGGTTGGCGAGACTGTCGGGCGAGAAGCCGCCGAACACGACGGAATGGATGGCGCCGATTCGCGTGCAGGCCAGCATCGCATAGGCCGCCTCGGGGATCATCGGCAGGTAGATGGTGACGCGGTCGCCCTTCTTGACGCCGAGTTCCTTGAGCGCGTTCGCCATGCGGCAGACTTCGTCGTGCAGCTTGCGATAGGTGATCTTCTCGGATTTCGCCGGATCGTCGCCTTCCCAGATGATGGCGGTCTGGTCTGCCCGCTTGGCCAGGTGACGGTCGATGCAGTTGGCCGAGACGTTCAGCACGCCGTCGTGGAACCAGCGGATGCGGACGTCGCCCGTGTAGTCGACGTCGCGCACGGCTTCAGGACTGTAGGGCTTGATCCAGTCGATCCTCTTGCCGTGCTCTTCCCAGAACCGGGCGGGATCGCGGGTCGAGGCCTCGTACATCGCCTTGTACTTGGCGTCGTCGACATAGGCGCGCTTGGCCCAGTCCGCGCTGACGGCGATCACTTCATCGGCCATGGTTTTCCTCCAGCTTAGGCTTTGTGCCTTGAATTACCTGCGTTCTAGCCCGCTGCCGCGGGGCTCGGCAATTCGACTTTGGGCGTCACTCGCTGAACCAGGTCGTGAAGTCCTGGATCGGCGCGCGATCAGTGATCAGGCTGTTGGGCACCACGTCGGGATCGGCATGGCCGAGCGCCAGGCCGCAGATCACGGTCTGGTCGTCGGGAATCCCGAGCTCGCGGCGCACGACGTGCTGGTAGCGGCTGAAGGCGGCCTGCGGGCAGGTGTGCAACCCCTTCTCTCGTGCCAGCAGCATGAGCTGGTCGAGGAAGATGCCGCAGTCGATCCACTGACCATTGCCCATGCGCTTCTCGACGCTGAGGATCATGCCGACCGGCGCGTCGAAGAACTCATAATTCTTGCGGAACTGCTTCATCATCCCGGCTGCATCGCCACGCGGCACGCCGAGCAGGGTGTAGAGCTGCTTGCCGACGAGCTTGCGGCGGGCGTCATAGACCGGCGTCATTTCCTGCGGATAGACGTTGTACTCCGCGCCCGGGCCGTTATCGCCGGCATCCATTGCCGACAGGATGGCGGCGGAGAGCCGCTTCCGCGCCGCGCCCATGGTCACGTAGAGCTTCCAGGGCTGCAGGTTGCCGTTCGAGGCCGAGCGATTGGCGTTCTCGATGATCCATTCGATGTCGGCCTTGGCCACGGGATCGGGCTTGAAGACGCGCATGGAGCGGCGGGAATTGACGGCTTCTGACACGCGCATGGACGGCTAGCTCCGGGTGAGGTGACGACGCAGGAAGTCGAACAGGATGCGCCGCGCGGCGGCGTTCTGCTGCTCGGTGAAATAGTGGGTGGCGCCGGGAATCACGACGGCCTCGGCCTCCTTGCCGTGGGCGACGAGCGCCTCGGCCATGGCCAGCGACTGCTCGACCGGCACGTTCTCGTCGCGGTCGCCATGCAGCAGCAGGACCGGCGCGTCGATCTGGGCGACCCGCAGGATCGGCGAGCGCACCGGCAGGCCCTCGGGCCCGCACAGATCGTCGAGATAGTCGCGCATGTAGGGATTGGCCTCGCGCCAGCGCGCCAGATCGGTCGGCGCGAAGAAGGCGGCGACGGCGCGCACCGGCGGCTTGTGGGCGGCGGCGAGCAGCGCCACCTGTCCGCCCATCGAGGCCCCGACCAGGGCGATCCGGTCGCGATCGACCAGGGGGCGCTTGGAAAGCCAGTCGATGGCCGCCAGCACGTCGAGCGGCTGGCGCAGCCCTTGGTCGTTCTCGCCCTCGGAACCTAGCCAGCCGCGCAGCGACAGGGCCAGCGCCGCGTAGCCGTTGGCGGCGGCGGCGCGTGCCAGGCCCACCATGTTGTGGGCGTGGCCGGCGAAGCCGTGCAGCAGGATCAGCGCCGGATAGGGCGGCTGCCCGGCCACCGGCTTGAAGAAGTAGCCGCCGAGGCTGACGCCATGGCCGGGCACGCGCACCTGCTCGGCATCGCGAACCTCGGGCAGGTCGTCCCAGCGATGCATGACCTCGATCGGCACGCCGTCGGGATCGCGGAAGCCGACCGAGTAATAGCCGGGCGCTAGATAGTCGAGTTCCTGCGGCGGCTGGATGATCTCCGCGCCGGCGTCGCGCAGTTCGGCGAACACCTGGTCGACCTGACCGCGACTCTCGGCCGACACCGCGAGCCACAGCGCGCCCGGCCCGTAGGAAATACCGTCCTTGGCCTGGCGCATCACGAAATGGTCGTAGCCGCGCGACCACATCACCCGGTCGGGGCTGGCCCAGACGCGATGGAAGCCGAGCATCGGCAGCCACAGGCGATGGAAGGCGACGGAGCGCGCGAGGTCGCTCACCTCGATCGCCGCACCGGCAAAGGAAGAACGCGGACGCATCAGCTCGGCTCGAGCCCCAACGCCATCAGCTCGTCGCGCCGCAGATGCTGCTCGCCCGCGAGAAAGTACTCGTCGAGCTGGGGCGGCTTCACTGATGTGCCGGCCAGCATGGCGTGCGCCTGCCCGCGGTGATGCGTCTGGTGCTGGAAGAGATGTTCCAGGATCGAGATCACGCTGGAGGGCGGCGGCGTGCGGTTGGGGCGCGGCAGCGACAGGCCCTCAGCCAGGCTTGCCTCGGTCTGGCGCTCGCAGAAGGCGAGCAGCCGGCGGTCGCTGGCGATCTGGGCGTCATGGAGCGACGCGGCGTCGGGAAAGTCGGGGATCGGGTCGTGATAGCGCTGCAGCACCGTCGGATCGCAGTGCAGCGCATCGATGTAATAGAGGTCGACCCAGAGGATATGATTGAGCGTCGCGCGCAGCGAGGGGAAGAAGCCGGTGCGCGGGGCGGCGAACTCCTCGGTTGTCAGCGCCTTGCAGGCGGTGAGCAGCCGATGGTTCGCCCAGATGTTGTTGCGGGCCATGGCGACGGCATGGCCTGGCAGCCCCGTCGCCATGGGTCCCGTGTCCTTCGGCGTCAGGCCGCTTGGGCCAGGTTGCGCAGCACGTAGTGCAGCACGCCACCGTTCTTGAAGTAGCCGACCTCTTCCGCCGTATCGATGCGGCAGGTCAGCATGATCGTCTCCGACGCGCCGTCGGGGCGATGGATGGTCAGCGGAACGTCCATGCCAGGCTTCAACTCGCCGTCGATGCCGCTCACGTCGTAGGTCTCGCGGCCGGTCAGGTTCAGCGTCTTGCGCGTCATGCCGTCCTTGAACTGCAGCGGCAGCACGCCCATGCCGACCAGGTTCGAGCGATGGATGCGCTCGAAGGTTTCGCAAACCACCGCCTTGACGCCCAGCAGGTTGACGCCCTTGGCCGCCCAGTCGCGCGACGAGCCGGTGCCGTATTCCTTGCCGGCGATCAGGACCTGCGGCGTGTGCTCCTTCTTGTAGCGCATCGCCACGTCGTAGATCGGCTCGGGCTGGTCGGTCGTGTAGTGGTGGGTGAAGCCTCCCTCGACGCCCGGGACCATCTCGTTCTTGAGGCGGATGTTGGCGAAGGTGCCGCGCATCATCACCTCGTGATTGCCGCGGCGCGTGCCGTACTGGTTGAAGTCCTTGGCCTCGACCCCTTCCTCCATCAGGTACTTGCCGGCGGGGCTGTCCTTGCGGATCGAGCCGGCGGGCGAGATGTGGTCGGTGGTGATCGAGTCGCCGAACTGGCCGAGGGGACGGGCGCCCGTGATGTTGGACAAGGCCGCCGGGGTCTTGCCCATGCCCTCGAAGTAGGGCGGGTTGCGCACATAGGTCGACTTGTCGTCCCAGGCGTAGGTCAGGCTGGGCTTGGTCTTGATGCCGCGCCAGAACCGGTCGCCCTCGAAGACATTGGCGTAGCGCTTCTTGAAGGCCTTGGCCGTCACGAACTTGTCGACGGTCTTGGAGACCTCCAGGTTCGACGGCCAGAGGTCCTTCAGATAGACCGGCTTGCCGCCCTTGCCGGTGCCGATCGGGTCCTTGGTGATGTCGATCTTCATCGAGCCGGCCAGCGCATAGATGACGACCAGCATGGGCGAGGCGAGGTAGTTGGCGCGGGTCAGCGGATTGACGCGGCCCTCGAAGTTGCGGTTGCCCGAGAGAACCGAGCTCACGACCAGGTCGCCGTCGCCGATCGCCTTGGTGACCGGGTCGGGAAGCGGGCCGGAATTGCCGATGCAGCTGGTGCAGCCGTAGCCCACGAGGTTGAAGCCGATCTTGTTCAGGTCCTTCTGCAGGCCCGAGGCTTCGAAATATTCGGTCACGACCTGCGAG
Source organism: Rhodospirillales bacterium 24-66-33 (assembly GCA_002281855.1). Taxonomy (GTDB): domain Bacteria; phylum Pseudomonadota; class Alphaproteobacteria; order Reyranellales; family Reyranellaceae; genus Reyranella. The sequence goes on from NCHQ01000004.1 coordinate 128,228, forward strand.
CCCGGCGCCAGCGAGGTCTTCACCCACGGCTTGACCTTGAGGCCGAGCTTCACCGCGTTGCGCGCGATCAGGCCGGCGCCCAGCATGACGTAGGGGTTCGAGGTATTGGTGCAGGAGGTGATGGCCGCGATCACCACGTCGCCGTGGCCGAGGTCATAATCGGTGCCCTCGCACTTGATGCGCTGGCCGTCGTCCTTGCGGTCGAATTCCTTCTCCATGTTCGCCACGAACTGCTGCGCGGCTTCCGTGAGCGGCACGCGATCCTGCGGGCGCTTCGGGCCGGCGAGGCTCGGCACCACGTCGCCCAGATCGAGCGAGAGCGTGTCGGTGAAGACCGGCTCCGGCGACTTCTTCGAACGCCACAGGCCCTGCTTCTTGGCATAGGCCTCGGTGAGCTTGGCGGCCGGGCCGCGGTTGGTCGTCTTCAGGTAGCCCAGCGTGATGTCGTCGACCGGGAAGAAGCCGCAGGTCGCGCCGTACTCGGGCGCCATGTTGGCGATGGTCGCGCGGTTGGCCAGCGGCAGGTCCGCCAGGCCGTCGCCGTAGAATTCGACGAACTTGTTCACCACGCCCTTCTTGCGCAGCATCTGCGTGACGGTGAGCACGAGGTCGGTCGCGGTCGCGCCTTCCTTGAGCTTGCCGGTGAGCTTGAAGCCCACGACGTCGGGAATGACCATCGGCTGCGGCTGGCCGAGCATGGCGGCCTCGGCCTCGATGCCGCCGACGCCCCAGCCCAGCACGGCCAGGCCGTTCACCATCGTGGTGTGCGAATCGGTGCCGACCAGCGTGTCGGGATAGGCGATCGTCTCCTTGCCTTCCTTCTTGGTCCAGACCACCTGCGCCAGGTATTCGAGGTTCACCTGGTGGCAGATGCCGGTGCCCGGCGGGACGACGCGGAAATTGTCGAACGCCATCGCGCCCCAGCGCAGGAACTGGTAGCGCTCGAGGTTGCGTTCGTATTCCAGCTTCACGTTGGCGCCGAAGGCGCTCGCATTGCCGAAATTGTCGACGATCACCGAGTGGTCGATCACGAGGTCGACCGGGACCAGCGGGTTGATCTTCTTGGCGTCGCCGCCCAGCTTGCCCATGGCGTCGCGCATGGCGGCGAGGTCGACCACGGCGGGGACGCCGGTGAAGTCCTGCATCAGCACGCGGGCGGGGCGGAAATTGATCTCCTTGGTGGAGCGGCCGCCATTCTTGATCCAGTCCGCGAAGGCCGCGATGTCGGTCTTCTTGACGGTCGTGCCGTCCTCGTTGCGCACCAGGTTTTCCATCAGCACGCGGAGCGAGAAGGGCAGGCGGGACAGGTCGCCGACTTCCTTCTCGACCGCCTTCAGGCTGAAATAGGTATAGCTGCGGCTACCGACCTTCAGCGTCTTTCGAGCCTTGAAGCTATTTGGATGGGCGGCGGCCATATCTACACTCCTGGAAGGTCGGTTCTCTGCGGATGTGGCGCAAAATAGGGGCATGCACCTCCACAGGCAATCGGCGGATGCGGCTTTGCGGCCATTGTGCCAGATTGCAGGCATGCGACGTCAAATAGGTCACGCATTTGGTGTTCTTGCAGCGTTCCTGACGCTGACGGGCGAGGCGGTGGCGCAGCGCAATGCGGCCGAGTCCTGGGATCCCAGCGCGCGTGGCTTTTCATCCGGCGGGTCGCCCGCCCCCTCGCTTCCCGGTGCGGCGGGCGGGAATGGCGGGGCCACCCTCGAATCGCTGAACAAAATCCTCTCGGCGTCGCAGCTCTCGGCCTTCGACCGGTCGATCTATCTCAGTATCCGCGCCTTCCAGCTCGCCCGCCTCGGGCGCGAGGCCGACAGCCAGAAGGACATCGCAGAAATGGGCCGCGTCCTGCCCGGCGACTGGCAGGTCGTGCTGTCGAGCACGATGCCCGGCCTGGCGGGCGGCGGCGACCGGGCGGCGGCGCTTCGGACCCTGGACAGCGCCCTGCAGCGCAAGCCCGGCGATCCGTCACTGACGATGGCCCAGGCCCAAGTCTACATGCAGATTGCCGACTTCCCGCGCGCGCTCGGCCTGCTCGACACCGCCCTGGCCGGCGCCCAGACGCCGGGCGAACGGCGTTCCGCGCTCTTCTACCGTGGCCTTGCGAACTTCAATCTCGGCAACTCTGCGCAGGCGGTCGATGATTTCGACGCCACCCTGGCAGGCCGGCCCAATTTCAAGACCAGGCAGGCGCCGCTGCTCTGGCGCTATGCCGCCCAGGTGCGTGCCCGGCGCGATGCGCGCGCCACCCTTGCGCGCGACGCCGGGGCGGAGAGCCTCAACGAGTGGCCGGGGCCGATCCTGCGGTTCCTGCTGGGCAAAGGCTCGGCCGGCGAACTCGAGGTCGCCGCCGAATCCGACGACGGGGCCAAGCGCAGCAACGGCAAGTGCCCGGCGGCCTTCTTCATCGGTATCGACGCGGTCCGCCGGGGAGACAAGCAGCGCGCCCGCGAACAGTTCCAGCTCGCCCAGGCCCGCTGTCCGACCGTCTCTGAGTTCAACTGGGCGGCCTCGAGCGAGCTGAAGCGGCTCTGATCAGCCGGCCAGCGCCAGCGGCGCGACGAAGCGCGTGATCTCCGACAGGACATAGGAAGGCTGCTGCAGGTGCGGGCTGTGGCCGCAGTCCGGCACCAGCCGCGTCTCGCAATAGCCCCCGACCTTGCCGGCGATGATGCCGAGCTGCAGTTCGGTGCCGTATTCGTCGTCCTCGCCCTGGATCGCCTGCACCGGCACCATGACGCCCGGCAGCCGGCCGCTGGCGTCCATCGGCTCGAAGCCGGGCGAGACCCAGGCATCCGCCCACAGCCGGAAGGCGCCGTCGACATCGGCATGATACTTGGCGAGCCGCTGGCGCAGGTCGCCGGAGGCGAAGGCCGTGCGGGCCCCGGCAATCGCCTCGACGCAGATCGGCTCGTTGATGGCGTGCGCGGCCAGGGTCACGACCGCGCGCAGCGGTTCGGGATCGGTCGAGGCGTAGTTCAGCGCGATCGTGCCGCCGTCGCTGTGCCCCACCAGCACGCAATCCTCGATGCCGAGCGCGGCCAGCAGGCGCGGCAGGACGAGATCGGCCTCGATCTCCATGTAGTGGACGCCGGGAGCGGACGGCCACGGGCTCGACTGCCCATACCCGGTGCGGTCGTAGACGATGCCGGCGCAGCGCGTGGCGTCGCACAGTCTCTGGGGAAAGTCGCGCCACATCTCGATGCAGCCCAGGCCCTCGTGCAGGAAGACGAGCACCGTGCGGTCGAGCCCGTCGTCGCGTGCCGGCGTGAGGCGCCGCACCCGCAGACGCCGGTCGCCGAGGTCGATGAATTCGTCTGTCGAGGACATCGACCTCTTTTCGGGGTCGCTCAGGCTTCGGTCAAGACGACGATCGCGGCTGGCCGAACAATGGCATGCCTGCGCCTCGCTCGCGGTTCGGACGACGTATCGCGAACGTGGGGCGTGCTAGGATCGGTTCAACCGCGAAACCGCCTGGGGGAGACTGGACGCCCATGAGAATCCTTGTCGTCGAGGACAACGCCGAACTCGTCGCCCTGCTGGCGAAGGGCCTGGCGCGCAGCGGATTCTCGGCGGATGCGGTGGGCAATGCCGGCGACGCCGAGCATTCGCTGGCGGCGATGCGCTACGCTGCGATCGTGCTCGATCTCGGTCTACCGGATCAGGACGGGTTGTCGCTGCTGCGGAGCATCCGGGGACGCGGCGACTCGACGCCGGTTCTCGTTCTCACAGCCCGTGACGGAGTGAGCGACCGGGTCAACGGGTTGCGCGCCGGGGCCGACGACTATCTCGTGAAGCCCTTCGCCATGGAAGAGCTGGTGGCGCGCCTGCAGGCGCTGCTGCGCCGGCCCGGCAATCTGCTGGGTCGCCAGCTCACCTTCGGCAACGTCTCGCTCGAGACCGAGGGACGCCAGGTCTTCATCGACGGGACGGTGCGGGTCTTCTCCGCGCGGGAGACCGCGATCCTCGAGATCCTGCTGCGGCGGGGCGGCCACGTGGTGCCGAAGCGTCTGTTCGAGGATCAACTGTTCGGCCTCTCGGGCGATGTGGGCTCCAACGCCGTCGAGGTCTATGTCCATCGTCTGCGCAAGATGCTGGCCGACGGCGGCGCGACGGTGAAGATTCACACCGTGCGCGGCGTAGGCTACCTGCTGGCCGAGGAAAAGGCCGCCGCTTGACGCGTTTCCGGTCGATCGTCTCCCGCGTCGTCGCGCTGCATATCGTGGCGATCGGCGTCACGTCCATCCTGATGCCGCTGGCGCTCTATTGGCTGCTGTACGAGGCCGCCAACGGTCTTCATCGCGATGCGCTGCGGGCCCAGGCCTTGACGATCGCAAGCTTCCTGCATCCCACCGCCGGTGGCGGCGGTGTCACGCTGGATATCCCGCCGGAGGCGCAGCCGATCTATTCGGGCGACTACGCCCTCTATGCCTATGCCATTCTCGATTCGGAGGGGAACGTGCTGTTCACCTCGCGCCCGGACGATGCGCCGCTGTCGGCGAAGAAAGATCCCTTGACCGACGATTCCTTCACGCGACGTCGCAGCAAGGGCGCCTCGCTCATCGGTGTAAACGTGCCGCGCGCCATCGGCGATCGTCTCTACTGGATCCAGGTCGGACAGGATCTGGCGCATCGCGACGTCATCATCGACGACATCGTTGCCTCCTTCCTGCCGCGTGTCGCCTGGATCACCTTCCCGATCCTGCTGCTGCTTCTGCTGATCGATATCCTGATCTTCCGTCGCGCGCTCGATCCGGTGCGCGCTGCGTCCGACACGGCGGCGTCGATCGGCCCGACCAGCACCTACGTCCGCCTGTCGGAGCAGTCGATGCCGACCGAGGTCGTCCCGCTCGTGCACGCGGTCAATCAGGCGCTTGATCGGCTGGAGGCGGGGTTCCGCGCGCAACGCGAGTTCACCGCCGATATGGCGCACGAGCTGCGGACGCCGCTCGCCATCATGCGCGCCCGTGTCGACACGATGGACGATCAGCCGCCGCGCCGTTCGCTGGAAACCGACATCGTCAACATGACGCGCACCGTGAACCAGGTCCTCGACATTGCCGAACTCGAAGCATTCGTCGTCGACGGCGGTTCCCAGGCCGACCTCCAGGCCGTGTGCGCCGATGCGGTCGCCTTCATGGCGCCGCTCGCGGTCGACAGCGACAAGACGATCGCCCTGACCGGCGTCGAGACGCCGGTGTGGGTGCATGGCCATGCCGAGGCGCTGTTCCGGGCGGTTCGCAATCTGGTCGAGAATGCCATTCGCCACACGCCGGCCGGCGGGACGATCGAGGTCGATGTCGCCGCCGACGGAACGGTGCGGGTGCTGGACGAGGGCCCCGGCGTGCCGGCCGCCGACCGCGAGACGATCTTCCAGCGCTTCTGGCGGCGCGACCGCGCGCGTCCGGGGAGCCGAGGACTGGGACTGGCCATCGTGACGCGCGTCGCCGCCGCGCATGGCGGCGCCATTTCGGTCGAAGACCGGCCGGGCGGCGGCGCGGTGTTCACGCTTCGCCTGCAACCCTCGCGTCCGGCCTGAGTAAGCCGAACGAGGGGGACCGCGGTTCGCGGCGGCCCTATACTCCCGCCATGGCGGAAGCCGAGATCCGCAAGATCATCCACGTCGACATGGATGCCTTCTATGCGTCCGTGGAGCAGCGCGACGACCCCTCGCTGCGCGGCCAGCCGGTCGCGGTCGGCGGGCGGCAGCGCGGCGTCGTGATGGCGGCGAGCTACGAGGCGCGCAAGTTCGGCGTGCGCTCGGCCATGCCCTCGGTCACGGCCAAGCGCCTGTGTCCGGAGCTGCTGTTCGTGAAGCCGCGCTTCGAGGTCTACAAGGACGTGTCGCGGCAGATCCGCGAAATATTCCTGGACTACACGCCGCTGGTGGAGCCGCTGTCGCTCGACGAGGCCTATCTCGACGTTACGACCAACCTCAAGGGCATGCCGCTTGCCTCGGAGATCGCGCGCGAGATCAGGGCACGCATCCTGGAGCGCACGGGCCTGACCGCCTCGGCCGGCATCTCCTACAACAAGTTCCTGGCCAAGCTCGCCTCCGACCATCGCAAGCCTGACGGCCAGACGGTGATCCCGCCGGAGAAGGGGCCCGCATTCGTCGAGGGCCTGCCGGTCGGCCGATTTCATGGCGTCGGGCCGAAGACGGCGGAAAAGATGAACCGGCTGGGGATCCATACGGGCGCCGACCTGAAGGCGCAGCCGCTCGACTTCCTGCAGCAGTATTTCGGCCGCTCCGGCACCTACTACTATTCCATCGCGCGCGGCCACGACGAACGTCGCGTCGTGCCCAACCGGCCGCGCAAGTCGGTCGGCTCCGAGACGACCTTCATGGAGGATCTCGACCGGCCGGCGGCGGTGGAGGACGGCGTCGCCTCGGTGCTGGGGGATGTCTGGTCCTACTGCGAGCGCACCGGCATCGTCGGGCGCACGGTGACCGTGAAGATCAAGTATGCCGACTTCCGGATCGTGACGCGCAGCCGGACGCTGCACGAGGGCGTCGGCAGCCGCGATCTGCTGGAGCGCACGGCGCGGGAGCTGGTGCGTTCGATCTTCCCGCTCGAGAAGAAGGTGCGCCTGCTGGGGGTCTCCCTGCACAATCTGCATCAGCGTGAGGAGGACAAGGTGCCGCCCCAGATGACACTGGCTCTCTAGGAGACATGACCATGAAGATCTTCATGACCGGAGCGACCGGCTATATCGGCGGCACCATCGCACGCCGCCTGCTCGACGACGGCCACGAGATCCGCGGTCTCGTTCGCGACGCGGAGAAGGGCAGGAAACTCGCGGTCTTCGGTGTCGAGCCGGTCATGGGCGGCCTCGACGATGCCGCGATCCTCGCTACCGAAGCCAGCCGCGCCGATGCCGTGGTCAATACCGCCAACAGCGATCATCGCGGCGCGATCGATGCGTTCCTGGAGGCGCTTGCCGGATCGAACAAGCCGTTCCTGCATACCAGCGGCTCCAGCATCGTGGCCGACGATGCTCATGGCGATGTCGCCTCGGAGAGGATCTACGACGAGGAGACGCCGTTCGAGCCGGTGCCGGGCAAACAGGCGCGGGTCGATATCGACCGGATGATCCGGGATGCGAGGAGCCGCGGCGTGCGCTCCATCGTCGTGTGCCCGACCATGATCTACGGTAACGGCCTGGGCCTGGCGCGAGACAGCGCCCAGATTCCCGGACTCGTGAACCGGGCAAAGGCGTCAGGCGTGGTGCGCCATGTCGGCAAGGGGCTGAACATCTGGTCGAACGTCCATGTCGAGGACGTGGCCGACCTATATCGCCTGGCCCTCGCGAAGGCGCCGGCGGGCGCCTTCTACTTCGCGGAGAACGGCGAGGCCTCCTATCGCGACATCTGTTCAGCCATCGCGCGCCGCCTGAAGCTGGGCGAGCCGCAGGCCTGGCCGTTCGAGGACGCGGCGAGGGAGCTCGGCGAGAATAGCGCGGCCTATACGTTCGGCTCGAACAGCCGCGTCCGCGCCCGGCGCGCCCGCAGCGAGCTAGGCTGGCAGCCGAAGCATGGTTCGGCGACGGAATGGATCGAGGCCGAACTGCCGCTCTAGACGTCGATCTCGGCGATCATCCTCTTGAGCAGTGTCGCGTCGGGATAGACCCCGAAGCCCGCCCGCAGATTGTCCGCCATGTGCTCGGGCTTGCCCGTGCCCGGAATGACGCAGGTGACGGCGGGATTTGCCAGCACGAACTTGAGCAGAAGCTGTGCCCAGCTGGTGGCGCCGATCTCGGCAGCCCACTCGGGCAGCTTGCGGCTCAGGAGCTTGCGCAGGAGTCCGCCGCCGCCGAACGGCTGGTTCACGATCACCGCGATGCCGCGTTCTGTGGCGAGTGGCAGGAGCGTGCGTTCGACGGCGCGATCGTCGAGCGCGTAGTTGACCTGCACGAAGTCCCACTTCTCCGACCGCATCACGCTCTCCAGCTCGTCATGGGCGCTCTGCGTATAGTGGGTGATACCGAGATAGCGGATGCGGCCCTCCGCCTTCCAGGCCTGCAAGGTCGGCAGATGGGCGCGCCAGTCGACCAGATTGTGAATCTGCATCAGGTCGATGCGGTCGGTCTTGAGAAGCCGCAAGGAGTTGCGCATCTGCGTGAGCCCGTTGTCGCGGCCGGTGGTCCAGACCTTCGTGGCGATGAAGGCCTTGGCGCGGGAATTGGCCGCTGAAAGCAAGTCGCCGACCACGGCCTCGGCCGACCCGTACATGGGTGACGTGTCGATCGCCGACCCACCGGCGTCGAAAAGCAGGCGCAGCACCTCGGCCAGCGGCGCACGATTGGCCGGCCGCGCGCCGACGTCGAAGGTACGCCACGTACCGACGCCGACGACGGGCAGCATCTCGTCCGAGGAGGGGATTTTGCGCTGGTGCATGCGGGCTTCCGGCTGCGCGGCGGCTCGCCCGGCCGCGAGGACGGTGGCGCCGGCAAGGCCGAGCAGGGCTGAACGGGTCAGGGACATCATACTCTCCGCGACCTCAACGTTTCCAAGGGTCGATCAGGCTATCGGTATCTGAAAATTTTCGCCGGCGATCCGCGGATCGACGCGGTGGCCATTGACCGTAACCTTGGGCTCACGGGCAAGCCCCGAAACCGTGATCGTCGCGGCCAGGCCATCCTGGCCGGGCTTGGGCGCGTGGTCGATCTCGACCTCACGGACCCAGGGCCGGTACTCGAGCCTCATCAGGCCCACCTTTCCGTCGGCCCGGAAGGCGGCGCCGTCGCGTGTCGAGAGCGCGAAATCCTGCGGATCGGGCAGTGGATTGTACGCCACCACCGCACCGCTCGACGGATCGGCGATCAGGTACGCCTTGCGCCCGGGTTCGGTCGTCAGCACCGCACCAGCCTTCTCCAGGCGGCCGGTCGTGCCCTGCCGGGCCCAGAAACTGTCGCGATCGATGCCCGGCGGCAGGTATGGCCAGGCGCCGTTCAGCCGGCGATAGGGAATCGCCTTCTGCTGGGCGCCGCCCTCCAGCGGGTAGTTGATCTCCACCGGCTGGGCGAATTCGGTCGAGAAGCCCGCCTCCAGGAGATCGCCGCCGCTGCGGTAGCTGACGTCCATGATGCGCCTCGCGGCGTTCCAGTCCGCCTTCAGTTCGGCGGCGGCGATATGGCGGCGGAAGGCCTCGAAGCTGCCATGCTGCGCCTCGTCGCCCATCTCGAGCACGAAGCCGCCGTAGGTCCGGGACAGGATGGCGTCGAGATCGAGCGAAGAGACAGGCGCCGGCTGCGCACGGCGCAGATTGAACAAGGAGATGGTGAGGGCAGGTCCCACCCGGGCGCCGTTCGGCTCCGCCTCCGCCGCGATCCCGGGCGCGATTTCGATGCCGGTGTCGCGGCCGAGATCGGTCGCGGGCAGCGGCAGGATCGCGAGATAGGTCACGCCGTCGCGAATGAACAGGCGCTGGCCGGCCGGCAGCTTCTGCGGGAACGACTCGAGGCGCCGATCGCCTGCATGGAATTCCCAGCCGGGCGAGGTGGCGAAGTTCCACAGACCGATCACCGTCGCCAGAGAGCCGATCCGGTCGGTGGCGGCGTCGAGGAAGCGCTGGCGGTTGCAGTGCGGTGTCGCGAAGACGATGGCGCGATTGCGGCTCTGGAAGGTGAGCAGCAGGCCGGCCTGCGGGATCAGCCCTTCGCGCGTGGTGGTGAGGTTCGGCGTGTTGGCCGAATACCGTGCGGTCAGCATGGCGCGCTGTGCCGGCGTCGTGGCGGTCTGCGGCGCGCGGACCCACTGGCCGACGAGATCGACCGTGCCGCCGCGCAGGTCCTGGCTCGCCAGCCCGTGCCAGCGACCGAGATAGGTCCGCTTCCAGAGCGGCGGCTGGTAGATGCCGCGCGTCGTCTCGGCGGAGGTTTCCTCGCAGGGCGCGCTGCGGTCGTCGATCGGGCCCGACACCCAGTCGGGCGCCCACGGGGCCGCCAGGCTCTGCATCGCCACGCGGCCCGGCGGGAAGTCGTACCCCCAGGCCGGCATGCCGTGCACCGTGCCCGTCGGGTCGGTGTCGAGGTGATTGACGACGCCGGCCTTCGACACGGTATGGAGCGCCCCGTAGATGCCGTCCTGTTCGGCGAGCACGCCCGAGAGGCGGACGCGCGTGCCGGAACAGACGAAGCGGCGCAGGGCAGGATGATAGACGCTGATGAGCAGCTCCAGCGTGCGATCGACCAGCACGCGACCCATCAGACGGTCGAGCGGTGTCGGTGCATGGTCCCTGAACAGCTTGAGAGCGCTCAGCGTGATCGACAGGTAATAGGGATCGAGCATCTCCTGCGTGCTGCCGTCGAGGAAACCCCAGAAGCGCAGCGGCAGGTTCTCGAGACCGTGCCGCCCGTCGCCCATCGCATGAGACGAGCCGATCATTGCGCCGCCGAGCAGGGCGCCCATGGCGGCGGTGTGATTGAAGTTCTGCGTGCTGACGGCGTAGTTGTAGCCGTCACGGAAGAACGACGCGCGCCCGCGCCAGTCCTTGTTGCGGCGCCAGTAGTCGATCGCTTCGGGACCCTGCGGCGAGACGAAGGCGCTGGTCGGCAGCTCCGGCTGCAACCAGGCGGTCCAATAGGCCTTCAGATGCTCCTGCGCCGGTTCCGGCAGCAGCTCGCGGAACAGGTGCCAGATGAGCAGCATGTCGGCGATCTCCCAGCCCATCCAGTAGCGCGGCGGCCTGGCGAGGAGTTCCTTGAGCCGACTTGCATAGGCGCGTCGTGCATCCGGCCCGACGACCTCCGCCCAGGGGCTGACATTGTCGCCGCCGACGCGCTGCAGTTCGCGGATGCGCTCGAGCTGCCATTCGGGGCGGTTTCCCTGCGCGCGGGTGGCGGCCTGCGCGCGCGCGGCGATCTCCTCGATCGGCAGCAGTCTCGCGGTCGGCTGGCTGCCGTCGGCGGTGCGCGGCAGGGCGCGATCCGCAGCGGGCGGCAAGCTGATCGCGACCTGGGCTCCACCGGCCAGGGCGCGCAGCGTGAGTTGCAGGTGGGCGGCCTCGAACTTCAGCCCATGTCCGCCGATCGGCATCGCCCACTCATATGCATTGCCGCGTTCGCGATAGCGCGTGTCGTAGGTCTCGAGCTTGCGCAGGAGGAAGCCGCAGCGCTCGGGCATCAGCAGCCGGCTCGGCGGATCGCGCGTCAGCATGTCCGTCGAGAAGAAGCGCGTGATGTCGAAGCGAGCCTTGCGCTGTTGCAGCGAAAGCTCCTGCGGGTCGAGCCGTCCGTCGAAGCGGTCGCGCGTCGGATCCGTCGCGCCCCAGCGAGCCCAATAGCGCCTGCCGTTGATGCTCGCATTGAAGGTCGGTCCGATTGCTTCATCTGCGACCCATGGCTGACGCAACGGCCACGCCACGACGTGCCAGCTCGGCGGATCGTCGGTCCAGCGCTTGCGGCCGAGGCCTTCGCGACAGGTGTAGCCTTCGGGCACGATCTCGTAGCCGCCATAGTCCAGCACCAGCTCGGCCTTCGCCAGCACGCGGCCGCGCAACAGGTGAAAGGCGATGGCATCGGCGGCGCCAGGAAAACGCAGGAGAACGGAACGATGCACGCTGTCGACCGTGCGGCCGCCCGGCATTGGCCTGTCCCAGTCGCGGCCGTCGATCGTTGCAGTTTCTATGTCGCTGATGAGGACCCGTTCTTCGCGTCGCGGCTGTGCGCCCGCCGGACCGGCGGCGAGCATTGCGGCCGTGACTCCGGCGCTGCGCAAGAAGCGGGAGCGGGTGAGGTCACGTGACATTGCGATGACATTGTTCAGCAATGATGGCCATTGCACCAGCGGGGAAGACGCGACGCCATATTGATGCCGTACGCAAAGGTTCTTCTGTGACCGTCTGTTGTTTCGACACTTCTGGCCATTGTCTTCTCCCATGTCGCTCCCATCTCAGAACCGATCGCAGACATCTCAGCCTGAAGGAGACCGCGCCATGCCCGAGCCCTTCGTCGTCGAAATCTGGGGAAAGCCCGCCGGCGTCGTCCTCAAGGAAGGCAATGCGTTCCGTTTCCATGCCTTCACCCGTCCCTTCTTCGAACTCGACGGTCACCAGTTCAACACGCCGGGCCAGGCGCGGCTCGCCGCAGCCAAGCTCCAGCCGCCGGGCGAAAGCGCACGCGCGGAGTAGGTCCTTTCGCCTTGTCGGTCGCCTGAGGGGACGCTAGTCCACATCACGACCGACAACGGAGGAAAGTAGTGATCAAGCGCAAGCAGCGTATTCCGATTCGTGACCTCTCGACCATGAAGGCGGAGGATCGCGAAGCCATCGAGAAGAACGGAATGAACGGCCAGGTGTTCAACATCTTCAAGGTGATGGCCAATCACCCCGCGCTGACCAAGCGCTGGACGCCGTTTGCCGGCCACATCCTCTCAAAGCAGACCCTGCCATTTCGCGATCGCGAGCTGCTGATTCTGCGCATCGGCTGGCTGAACCAGGCCGAATATGAATTCGCGCAGCACGAGCTGATCGCCAAGAGGGGCGGCGTCACCGATGGGGACATCGCCAATCTCAAGGAAGGACCCAAGGCCAAAGGCTGGAACGAGCACGAGGCGGCGCTGATGCAGCTCGCCGACGATCTGTTCGAAAACTCGGTCGCCTCCGACGAGACCTGGGCCACCCTGTCGAAGACCTATTCGACGGAGCAGCTCATGGACGCCGTCTTCACGGTCGGTCAGTACAATCTCGTCTCCTGGGCGCTCAACAGCTTCGGCGTCCCGCTCGACGACTTCCTGCCGGGCGCCCAGAAGAAGTAGTGCCGAAAGGCCTCAGCGCTTCGCGACCTCGACATTCCAGAAGACGGTCGTCGAGGGCGGGCGGATCCAGCCCTTCGTGCGGGCGCTGACGGCCGAGGCGCTGTACCACTCGCCGAGCGGATAGTGCGTGCCGACCTGCAGCGCGCGCTCCTGGATCTCCTCGGCGATGGCCTTGCGCTTCGCCCCATCCGGCTCCAGCGCGAAGGCCTCGCGCATCGCCTCGATCTGCGCGTCGCACGACCAGCCGGCGGAGGCCTTCTCGCAGGCCGAGTTCAGGAACAGCGACGTGATGGGGTTCGCAACGTCGATGACCCCGATGCTCGACAGGGTGACGTTCCAGCCGCGATCCTCGGGAGGCTCCTTGCGCATGACGCGCGCCAGGTGGGTCTGCCAATCGGCCGGGCGCATGTCGACCTTGAAGCCGACCCGTTCGAGCTGCGCCTTGGCGACGGGGCCGAGATTGACCAGGGAGGCGAGGTCGGTCACCTGCAGCAGAACGATCGGCCGTCCATCATAGCCGGCCTCCTTGATGAGCGCCCTGGCCTTCTCGACGTTGCCCTCGAGCAGGCCCTGCGTGCCCTTGTCCGAAGCGAGCGGGGTGCCGCAGCCATAGTAGGTCTTGCAGAGGCGCCAGTACTTGGGGTCGCCGACGGCGGCATCCAGGAAGCCCTTCTGCTCGATGGCGTAGCCCAGGGCGAGCCGCATCCGGGGATCGTTGAACGGCGGATGGAGCCAGTTCGGGCGCAGCGTGTACTGACTGGCGTAGGCGCCGCGCTGCACGTCGATGCCGCGCTGCTTCTCGACCAGGGGCAGCAGATCGTGCGCCACCGATTCGAGCGCATCGACCTCGCCGTTCTGCAGCGCGTTGACGGCCGTCTGCGGATCGGCGATCGACATCCACTCGACGCGGTCGACTTTCGCCACCTTGCCGCCTGCATAATTGCCAGGCGGCTCGTTGCGCGGCACGTAGTTGGGATTCTTCACGTACACCACGCGGTCGCCCGGCCGCCATTCGTCGGCCTTGAACATGAACGGGCCGGAACCGGTCGGATCCTTGATCTGCTGGGTGGCCGGCGCGTCGGCGACGCGCTTGGGCATCATGAACGGCACGATTCCGGCCGGCTTGGCGAGCGAATCGATCACGAGGCCGTAGGGGCGGGCGAGTTCGAGGCGGATCGTCTTCGCGTCGGGCGCGCTGAGCTCCTTGACGTTGGCCATGAGCTTCAGGCCGACCGGGTCGCGGCTGCCCCAGCGCTTGAGCGAGGCGACACAATCCTCGGCGGTGACCGGCGCCCCGTCGTGCCACTTCAGCCCGTCGCGCAGGGTGAAGCTGTAGATCAGCCCGGCCGGATCGACGGTCCAGTTCCCCACCATCTGCGGCTGCGGCTTGAGATCGCCGTCGAGGCCGAACAGCGTGTCGTAGACGAGGTAGCCGTGGGTGCGGCTGATCTGCGCCGACGCCCAGATCGGATCGAGGATCTTGAGATCCGAGTGCATGACGATCTTGAGCGTCGATTGCGCGGCGGCCGGCATCGCGAGCGCGATCCCCGCGACGGCCCCTAGCAGCGTCTTGAAGTTCATGGTTCCTCCCTAGACTTGTTCATTTGCGAGCCCGTTGATCGTCTGCAGGGCGTGGGCCCGGAACTGGCCGAGGATCATGCCTTTCCAGTCGTCGGCATCGACGTAGAAGGCGTCGCGCACCGCCCGCCTGATGTTCCTCACGAGAGGCGCGGGCGCGTCGGGATGCCCCGCCAGCCAAGCCTCGCCGCGCAGCGCGTTACGCACCACGGGATTGGGCACCGTGCCGTATTCCAGCGTGGTCGGCGTGATCGCGGCGCCGGGGCATTCCTCCGGCGCGCAGCCGGTGATGTGCCCGATCGTGCGCGGCGATACCGACTCGGTCGCTGTGCTGACGATCAGGTCGCTGCCCCACCAGGCTTTCGCGCGTTTCGTGGTTTCCTCGGAATGGCGACCGAAGATCTTCTCGCCGTGGCCATAGGGACCGAGGCCGGTGTGGACGTCAATCCAGGCGATGTGTCGCTTGTTCGTGCCATGAGCGCGCAGGATCGAGCGGATCGTGCCGTTGCTCCAGGCCGGGTCCGTACCGCTGTAGAAGAGCCCGTCCGCATGCTTTGCCTGGCCGCTCGACACGCCAGGATCGCGTTGCCCTGCAAGGCGGGCCATCGCGGCGGTCAGCCGCTGCTCGTTGTCGGCGACGGGTGGCCAGGTCGCGGGCACCAGCAGGTCGTGGATCTGCTCGTAGACCGGGTTGTCGGGATAGGGTTGGGAGAAGTCTCCGAAGTTCCGGTTGAGGTCGATATTGTCCTCATTCGTTCGCTTCAGGTGCGAGAATCCGTACGGATTGACCGCATGGATCAGCAGCAGCGCGATTCGGCGATCGCTCGCCCGCTTCGCCAGCTCGTCGTTCAACAGCGCGACCTGGCAGGCCGAGCCCGCAAAGCCTTCGGGTCCGTGCGTGCCCGAGCTCACGATGAACAGTTTGTTCGCATCCGCAGGGCCCAGCAGCGTCGTATCGGTGGCGATTTCCTCACCCGCCGCGCCCTTCAGCAGATGAATGTAATGCTGAACGGCGGCACCGGCTTTGGTCGAGGCGTCGAGGAAACGCTGACGCGCTTCGTCGTAATCAGCGGAGAAGAACGAAGCGCTCATCTGACCTTCTCGTCGATGTAATCGAGGGTGCGGAAGGCGCCGCCGATCACCGGCAGGAACCACGGCTTGCCAGAATAGAGCGGAATGGGCGGCAGTTCCGTCTCGGCGAAGGGCACCTTGCCGCGCAGGTGTCCGGCGATCGACTGGCCCATCGCGTTGCCGAGGAACGGCATCATCGACACGCCCGAACCGTTGCAGCCCAGGACAAAGTGGAGCCCGTCGAGTTCGCCGGCATGGGGCAGCGCGTCGTAGGTGAAGGCGACGTTGCCTTGCCAGGTGTGGGTGACCTTGACGTCCGCGAGCTGCGGCAGTCGTTCGACCAGCGCCTGATGGAGGAGCCGGGCGCGGAGTTCGGCGTCGATCTCGGTGAAGCGGGCGCGGCCGCCGAAGATCACGCGCTTTCCGTCGGGCGAGATCCGGTAATAGTGCAGCACGCGCCGCGTCTCGGAGAAGGTGCGCCCCTTCGGGCAGAGTTCGTGGATCAGATCCGCGGGCAACTCCTCGGTGGCGATGATGTGGCTGGCGATCGGCACCAGCCGCTTCTGTAGCCGCGGCGTGACGCCGGACGTGTAGCCGTTGGTGGCGACGACGACGTGGCGCGCGCGGACCTCGCCCATGCTGGTGCTGACCCGCCAGCCCTCGCCGTCGCGGGCGAGGCCGGTGGCGCGGCAATGGCCGGCCAGGATCACCGAATTGCGGCGGCGCACCGCTGCCAGCAGGCCGCCATAGAACAGGGCGGGATGCAGCTTGCCGGCCGTCTCGAAGACCATGCCGCCGTGATAGAAGTCGCTGCCGATTTCCTCGCGCTGCTCTTCGCGGGTGATCAGCCGGCAGTCGGTGGCCCCGCCGTCGCGCAGCTTGGCGAAGCGCGTGCGCAGGCCTTCATAGTGCGACGCCGCGCAGGCGCCGAGGAAACGGCCGCGCTGCTCGAGGTGGCAGTCGATTTTCTCCTGTTCGACGAGGTCGATCAGCGCGCGATAGGCGTCGATTGCCCAGCCGACCACGTCGCGTACCAGCTCCGGCGAATAGTCAAGCGTGCGGCCGGTGAAGCTCTTGCCGATCGACAGGCCGGCGCTCAACGCGCCGCCGCTGCGCGTCGAGGCGCCCGCGCCGAATTCGTCGGCCTCCAGAACCACGCTCTGCACGCCGCCATCGGCCAGCGCGCGCGCCGTCGCCAGGCCGGCATAGCCGCCGCCCACGATCACGACATCGGTGCGGGCGGGCAGCGACGGCGCCGTGATGGCCTGCGGCCGGAATGCCTGCCACCAGTAGGGCTCGTCCTTGAAGTCGCTGGTGAAAATAGACTGGTTAACCGCAGGCATGAAAGCTCTCACACGCAAAAACGTTGACAGGAATGAGTAAAGGCTTGAGCCGAGAGACCGTCAAAGTCATTGTCCGGCGAGGTTAAGTCGTCGAGGTTATGATGATCACGTCGCGCCAGCTCGAAGCCTTTCGTGCCATCATGGCGCACGGGACGGTGACTGCCGCCGCCGAGCGGCTGGGCGTCTCGCAACCCGCGGTGAGCAAGATCCTGGCGGGGCTGGAGCACGAAATCGGCTATCCCCTCTTCACCCGTATCAAGCGCCGGCTGGCGCCGACCAGCGAGGCCCGGCTTCTCGAGCAGGAGGTAGCCCGGCTCTATCACAGCCTGGAACGCGTGACGGAAGTCGCGCGCGAGATCCGCGAGCGCCAGATCGGCGACCTGCTGATCTATTCGACGCCGGCGCTCGGCCGCAGCGTCCTGCCGGACGTGATGGCCACCTTCATGAAGCGCCACGCCAAGGCACACATCGTGTTCCAAGTCCGCAGCTCGACCTACATCAACCAGAAGATGGTCGACCAGCAGATCGACCTCGGCTTCTCGATGATGCCGTTCGAGCATCCCGCGATGGTCACGGAGGAGCTTAGTCGTGCGGCATCGGTCTGCGTGCTGCCGGGCGGCCATCGGCTGGCGCGGCGCAAGGTGATCAGGCCTGTCGACCTGCGCGGCGAACGCTTCCTGTCCTTCCCGCTCGATGGCCGCATGCGCCATCTGATCGATGCTGCCTTCGAGCAGGAGAGGATCGAGCGGCAACTGCAGATCGACGTCTACTCTTCCGCCGATGCCTGTGCGCTCGCCGCGCGAGGCCTCGGCGTCTCGATCGTCGATCCGTTCACCGCCCGGGACTATCTCGACGCCGGCATCGCCGTCGTGCCGTTCGAGCCGCGGATCCGCTATCACTTCCGCGCGATGCGGCCGCGCCATCGCAAGCCCTCGCGACTGGCCGACGCGTTCCTCGATGCCGTGAAGGTCCACATGAAGGCCAAGGGCTGGTCGGGCTGAGCAAAGCTCAGCCCGTTGAGCGACAGGACATTGCTTGCAATGTCCGAGAGCGCCGAAGAACGAGCGATCACTCGGACCCCTCCGTTGGCTACGCGGCTTGGTTACAAACCGTGAGACGCCGACACCTCCCCATCTGAAAGGGGAGGGAAACGATTCTGTCGTGCGCGGCGCACTAAGCCGGGTCATGGGCCACGAAGAATTCGAGGCCGATCAGCCGCTCCAGCAGCATGACCACCACCAGCGTCACCACGACGGTCGCGGTCGAGATCGCCGCCAGCACCGGCGAAGCATTTTCCTGGATGAACGCGTAGATCTGGACCGGCAGGGTCGTGACCTGCGGACCGGTGAGGAACATCGTGATCGTCACCTCGTCGAACGAGATGATGAACGAGAAGAGCAGCGCGGTGACGAGGCCGGAACGGGCCAGCGGAAGGGCGATGCCGAGCGCGATGCGTCGCTCGTCGGCGCCCAGCAGCGAGGCGGCTTCGACGATCTCGCCGTCGATGCGCTGCAGGGCGACGACGATCGGGCGCCAGGCAAAGGGCAGGGTGCAGACGATATGGGCGATGACGATGCCGGTCGCCGAGCCGAGATAGCCCGCCATCGCGAGCACATTCACCAGGGCCACGCCCAGCGCGGCATGCGGGAAGAACAGCGGCGACATGACCGCCAGCTCGAAGGCCGGCAGCCAGCGCGGCCGCAGCCGGTGGCAGGCATAGGCGCCGGCGAAGGCGATGGCGGTGACGAGCACGGACACCACGGCCGCGATTCCGAGGCTGGTGACGAAGGCCTCGATCCAGCGTGGATCGGTGGCGGCCTCGGCATACCAGCGCAGGCTGAGTTCGCCCGGCGGGAACCGGAGATAGCCGGCGGCGGCGAACGATGTGGCGCCGATCACCAGGATCGGGAGGGGCAGGAACAGCAGCAGCGCGAACGACGCGGCGCGGCCCAGTTTCACGATCGGGGCGTTCATCGGTCGGCCTTCGGCACCAGGGCCGCCTCGAGCGCGCGCAGGAGCGCGAGGCCAAGGCCGCTCAGCAGCAGCAGGCAGATGGCCCAGGCCGACGCCTTGCTCATGTTGAAGTTGTAGACGACCTCCTGATAGATCTGCGTGCCGGCCATCTTCTGGCGGATGCCGCCCAGCAGGATCGGCGTCACGATGGCGCCCATCGAGGTGAGGAAGGTGATGCCGAGCCCGGTGAAGACGCCGGGCAGGGAGAGCGGCAGCACGATGCGACGCCAGGTCTCGAAACCACCGGCGCCCAGCGATTCGCTCGCCTCCTCCAGCCGGTTGTCGATCTGCAGCAGCACCGAGAGCGTGGCGATCACCGAGAAAGGCATCAGCACGTGCGTGAGGCCGATCACCACGCCGAGATCGTTGAAGATCAGCGGCAGCGGCGACTGGATGACGCCCGCCCATTTGAGCGTCTCGTTGAGGAAGCCCTTGGGGCCGAGGATCACCAGCCAGCCATAGGTGCGCACCACGAGGCTGACCAGCCACGGCACCAGCACGATCACCAGCAGGAGGTTGCGCCAGCGTGGCAGGCGCCACAGCAGCCACGCGATCGGATAGGCCAGCACGGCCGCGGCGACCGCTACGATGGCGGCGATCGACACGGTGCGCAGGAAGACGTCGTGATAGTCGGCGCGATCGAGGATCTGGCGGAAATAGATCAGCGAGAAGCCGTCCTTGCCCCAGAAGGCATGGAAGAGGAGCAGCGCCACCGAACCAAGGAACAGGGCGAGCACCAGCAGGGCCGGCAGCAGCAGCCAGCCCAGGCCTCGCGGGGCGGAGGTGGCGCCGCGCATCTCAGGTGCCGGCCGCGAAGCCCGGCGGGAATGCCGCCGAGGCGCCGGTCTCGGCATCGAAGGCCTGGGCGAGGCGGATCAGATGCGCCTCGCCATACCACGGCGCCACGAACTGGATGCCGATGGGCAGGCCCGCTTTCGAGTGCCCGAACGGGATCGAGATCGCGGGGTGGCCGGTCATGTTGAAGGGGATCGTGTAGGTGTACCAGGCAGAGCGCAGGTCGCCGAGCGGCTTGCCATCGACGACCAGCGGCTCGAACTGGTTCTGGCTGGCGAGCGGCGCCGGCGTGGCGACGGTCGGTGTCAGCAGCAGGTCGCAATCGGCGAACAGGCGCTGAACGGACTTGAAGGCCGTGGTGCGGTCGACCAGCGCGCGGCGCAGCGCCACCACGTCGACGGCGTTGCCTTCCTCTAGCGTCCGGGCGAAGGACGGATCGAGCTCGCCGTGGCGGTTCTTCAGAATGTCGGCGAAGCGCTCGATTTGGTTGGCGCGCAGGATGATGCGCGCCACGTCGAGCTTCCAGTCGATCTCGCGGCCGTCCAGCTCCTTGATGTGGGCGCCCTTCTTGTCGAGGAAGGCGAGCGCCGCGTCGAGGCGCGCCTCGGTGTCGGGATCGAGATAGCCGCCGGTCATGCGGCGGATGACGGTGATGCGCTTGCCGGCGATCGGATGCTCGCCGGGCTCGTCGGGCCAGGCGAAGGGCTCGCGGCCGATGGCGAGCGTCCAGGGATCGTCGCGATGGCCGCGCGACATCGAGGCGAGGCCGGCGCCGAGATCGCCCGGATGGCGCGCCATGACGCCGAGATAGGTGAGCTGGCCGAACTGGTCGGGCGGCACTTCGTGCGGCACGCGGCCCAGGGTCGCCTTCAGGCCATAGACGCCACAGCAGGCGGCGGGAATGCGGCCCGACCCCGCGCCATCGGTCGACATGGCGATCGGACCTAGTCCCAGGGCTACCGCGACGGCGGCGCCGCCGCTCGATCCGCCGCTCGTATGCTCGCGGTTCCAGGGGTTGCGCGTGATGCCGTGCAGGGGACTGTCGGTCAGCACCTTGTGGCCGAACTCCGGCGTCGTGGTCTTGGCAAACAGGACGGCATCGGCGCCGCGCCACTGGGCAATGGCGTCGGCGTCGATCGACGGCACGTTGTCCTTCATGGTGACCGAGGCGAAGGCGGTGCGCAGGCCCTTGGTGAGAATGAGATCCTTGGCGGAGACCGGCACGGCGGCCAGGGCGCCGAAGGTTTCACCCTTCTTGCGCCGCGCATCCAGGGCATCGGCGGCGGCGCGGGCGCCGTCCGTATCGAGTGTGGCGATCGGATTGAAGGGCTCGGCCTTCTTCGTGCGCTCCAGCAGCCCCTCGACGATGTCGCGTGCGGCGACCGTGCCGGAGGTGAAGGCTTCTACATGGTCTGCGACGGTGCGGCCGGCGAAATCCTGTGCGGGCATGTTCGTTCTTTCAGGTTGAGGCGAAGAGCGTGAATGTGTCGGACGGTACGAAGAGACGCGCCGTCTTTCCTTCGGTGAGTTCCGCCACGTGCGGCGTGTCGGCCATCGCCAGCGCCGTGAGCGGCCCCAGCGGCGTGTCGAGAACGGCCTTCACGGTGGGCCCGAGACGATGCAACGCCGTGACGCGGCCTTCGAGCGACAGCGCGTCCGCTTGTGTTCCTTCCAATCGGACTGACTCAGGACGGCAGGCAAGCTGGCAGGCGTGGCCGGCCGAGGCGGTGCCGACGACGGACGCGCGGGGCACGGAGATCGCCCGTCCCGCGACGGAGACCGAGACCGACCTGGCATCCACCGCCTCGATCCGGCCGTCCATCATGTTGATGTCGCCGACGAAGCGGGCCACGAAGGGCGAGGCGGGGCGGCGATAGATCTCGCCGGGCGTCCCGACCTGCTGCACGTGCCCGCCGTTCATCACGACGATCGTGTCGGAGAGCATCGTCGCTTCTTCCTGGTCGTGCGTGACGAACACGAAGGTCGTGGCGAGCTGGCGCTGGATCGACTTGAGTTCGACCTGGAGCTGGCGGCGAAGCTGCAGATCGAGCGCGCTCAGCGGCTCGTCGAGCAACAGGATCGCGGGTTCGAGCGCCAGCGACCGCGCCAGCGCCACGCGCTGCTTCTGGCCGCCGGAGAGCTGCCCGATACGACGCCGCTCGAAGCCGGCCAGGCCCACCAGACCCAGGAAGCGCGACACGCGCGCCGCGATTTCGGAGGCGGCCGTGCCGCGGATCCGCATGCCGTAGGCCACGTTCTCGAAGACATCGAGATGCGGGAACAGCGCCAGGTTCTGGAACACCATGCCGAGCGGGCGCCGCCGCGGCGGTACGCCTTGCATGGATGCGCCGTCGATGGCGATGGTCCCGCGGCTGGGTTCGAGGAAACCAGCGATCAGGCGCAGCAGGGTGGTCTTGCCGCAGCCAGAGGGGCCGAGCAGGGTGACGAAGCTGCCGCCCTCGATTGCGAGATCGACCCCGTCAAGCACCGTTGCGGTGCCGAACTCCTTGCCGACACCCGTGATCGAGATCGTCCCCCGGCTCACTGCTTGACGCCGGACATGAGCTTTTCGGCGCGGTCGACCCGCGCCTCGTTGTGCTCGACGACGATGCGCCAGTCGGGCGAGTAGAGCGACTTCACGATCTGCTCGTAGGGCTGACCCAGCGTCTTCTGCAGGTCCTCGGGCAGCTTGACCTTGGCGTTCATCGGCAGCCAGCCGTCGAGCAGGGCGGCGCGCAGCTGCGGCTCGGCACTGGCGATGTAGTTCATCCAGACCAGTGACTTGTCCTGGTTCTTGGCCCCCTTGGGCACCACCACGACATAGGGCAGCATCAGCGCGCCCTCTTTGGGAATCACGATGCCCACATTGGACGCGCCCTGGCGGCGCAGGGCCCAGATGCGCGAGGCATAGAACGGCACGGCCGCGACCTCGCCGCGCGTCAGCAGCGTGTTCATGTGTGCGAGCGAGGTGTAGGTCGCCAGCACGTTCGGCACGATCTTCTCCAGCAGCTTGAAGCCCGGATCGATGTCCTTCTCGCTGCCGCCCATCGCCTTGGCCATGATCACCGCGTCGTAGGGCGCGAGATAGACCGGCCGGGTGAGCGACAGCTTGCCCTTCCACTTCGGATCGGCCAGCCCCTGCCAGGACGCGAAGTCCTCGGCCTTGGCGAGGTCGGTGTTGTAGGCGATCCCGTAGTAGGTGAAGTAGGCCGGCAGGCCGACATGGCGGCCGGCTTTGTCCTTGGTCAGGAACTTCGGATCGACGTCGGCGATGCCCGGGAGCTGCTTGTCGTCGAAGCTCTCGATCAGGCCCGCATTGGAGAGCGCGATCGCCTCGAAATAGGTGACCAGCGCCAGACTGTACTGGCCGGCCGCGGCGGGAGAGCGGAGGGCGCCGGCCGGGTTCGGCACCTCGACCATCTTGATGGTCGAGCCGTTGCCCGGGTTGAACTGCTTGATGAAGGCTTCGCGCCAGGTGTTGGCGCCGCCGCCGCCCCACACCGCCATGGTGAGTTCCTGGGCCGAAGCAGCACCTGTGCCCGCACAGGCCAGGACCGCGCCACACATCAACGCCTTCAATCGCTTCATCATCGCTGGCCCCCGCCGTTGTCCCATTTTGACGACGTTAGGCGCATCCAGCAGCGGGCGAGAAATTCATTCGCGCCGACCGGTCATTCCGGAAAGTTATGACGACGTGGAGATGTTTGGGCTCGGCTGCCAGCCCGCTGGGGCCTGCCCTCCGGCGCCTGGGTACCGCACCCGCGCCGGGTGGGACCGGGTGAGGTCCGAACCCTTCATGCTCCTCGCCCCCATCGGGGGCGAGGAATATGCGAGGCGCTGTCGCTGCTACTTCATCGTGATCGGCGAGAAGTCCTGGAACCAGTTCTGGGCCTGCACGAAGCCCGTGACCTTGGGCGACAGGGCGCGCGGCGCCACGTCATGCGTCACGAACAGGAACAGCGCGTCGTCGACGATCTTCTCGTGGACCTTCTTCAGCGCCTCGTCCTGCGCCTTCTGGTCGAAGGTCGTGCGCGCCTTCTCGAGCAACACGTCCATGCCGGGGTCCTGGTAGAAGCCCCAGTTGGTGCCGTTGGGCGCCACCAGCTTGGAATCGAGATGGCGGATGAAGGCGGTGAACGGATCCTGGATGAAGTAGCTGAAGTTCAGCGCGCTGGCGCCCTTGGTCAGGTCCGACTTCGCGCCGGCCCGCCACAGGTTGATCAACGTGTTCCACTCGGCGACCTCGAACTCGATCTTGATGCCGACATCGGCCAGGTTCTGCTGGATGTACTCGTTCATCGGCAGCGGCAGCATCTGGCCCGAGCCCGAGCTCGAGATCAGCACCTTGGCCGTCACCGGCTTGGCCTTGCTGAAGCCGGCTTCGGCCAGCAGCTTCTTGGCCGCCTCGGGGTCGAACTTCACGTCGAAGCTCGGAGTGCCGAACCACTGGCTGCCCGGCGTGAGGAAGCCCTTGGCCGGGATCATCATGCCCTTCAGCAGCACCTTCAGCCCCTCGCGGTCGACGGCGAGGTTGGCCGCCTTGCGGACGCGGATGTCCTTCCACGGCGAGCCGTCGGCGAAGGAGAGGTGCCAGGTCCAGTTGTGCGGATAGGCGTTGCTGATGAGCTTGAAGCCGGCCTTCTCCAGGCTGGGGATCGCGTCGGGCGAGGGCGCCTCGATCCAGTCGACCTGGCCCGAACGCAGCGCCGCCGTGCGGGTCGCGGGCTCGGGGATCGGCAGCAGGACCATCTTGTCGAGCTTCGGCACGCGCGCCTTGTCCCAATAGTCCTTGTTCGGCGACAGCTCGGCGCGGGTCTGCGGCTGGAAGGCCGTGAGCTTCCACGGGCCGGTGCCCGACGGCGTCTGCGCGAACTTGTTCCAGTCCTTGCCGACCTTCTCCCACTGCGCCGGGCTCGACATCATGACCCAGGAGATCTGGTAGGGCAGGAAGGCGTCGGGCGTCTTCGTCCTGATCTCGACCGTCTTGTCGTCGATAACTTTATAGGAGGCGACCGCGGGAATGCGCGAGCGGCCCTGCGCCGCCTGCTTCGGATCGAACTGCGGGGACTTGTCGTTCAGCAGCTTCTCGAGGTTCCAGACCACGGCGTCGGCCTTGAAGTCGCTGCCGTCGTGGAACTTCACGCCGTCGCGCAGGGTGAAGGTCCAGCGCGTCGGATCGGCTTCGTCGACCTTCCACGAGGTGGCGAGGCCGGGCACCAGCACCGAGGCCTTGTCGGCCGAGGACAGGTCCCAATTGATCAGCCCGTCATAGAGCGTGTAGCCCATGAACCGCATGCCTTCGCCGCCCTGGTCGGTCTGGCCGGTGGTCAGCGGAATGTCCGAAGCGGTCATGCCGATGCGCAGCGTGCCCTGCGCCAGGACCGGGGTCGCGGCCAGCGACGCCAGCAGCGCGACGGTGCCCAGAACGGCTTTTTTGGCGAGAATCATCACGAAGGTCCCTGCTTTCCTTGAGGTCGTTGCCTCGGCAGAGGCCAGAACCATGCCAAAGGATAGGTGGCGCCTCCCTCCCGCCCGTCCGAAAGTGCCTCCGTTCGACAAAGAACGTGACTTCTAATTTGGAATCGTTCTAAACTGAGGCCGCTAGCCTAGAACATGAGGGATGGACGATGACGACCGAGAGCAAGTGCCCTTTCAGCGGTGCACCCAAGGCAGCGACCAACCGGGACTGGTGGCCCAACCAGCTCGACCTGCAGGTCCTGCACCAGCATTCCCCGCTCTCCAACCCGATGGGCGCGGCCTTCGACTACGCCAAGGCGTTCAAGAGCCTCGACCTCGAGGCGGTGATCGCCGACCTGCGCGCCCTGATGACCGATTCGCAGGACTGGTGGCCGGCCGACTTCGGCCATTACGGCCCGTTCTTCATCCGCATGGCCTGGCACAGCGCCGGCACCTATCGCGTCGGTGACGGCCGCGGCGGCGCCGGCGGCGGCCAGCAGCGCTTCGCCCCGCTGAATTCCTGGCCCGACAACGTCAACCTCGACAAGGCGCGCCGCCTGCTCTGGCCGATCAAGCAGAAGTACGGCGCCAAGATCTCCTGGGCCGACCTGCTGATCCTCACCGGCAACGTCGCGCTGGACTCCATGGGCTTCAAGACCTTCGGCTTCGGCGGCGGCCGCGCCGACACCTGGGAGCCCGAGCAGGACATCTACTGGGGCCCCGAGGGCAAGTGGCTGGCCGACGAGCGCTATAGCGGCGACCGCCAGCTCCAGGGCTCGCTGGGCGCCGTGCAGATGGGCCTGATCTACGTCAATCCCGAGGGCCCCAACGGCAACCCCGATCCGCTCGCGGCGGCGCGGGACATCCGCGAGACCTTCGCGCGCATGGCGATGGACGACGAGGAGACGGTGGCGCTGATCGCCGGCGGCCACACCTTCGGCAAGACCCACGGCGCCGGTGACGCCGCCCTGGTCGGACCGGAGCCGGAAGCCGCGCCGATCGAGCAGCAGGGGCTGGGCTGGAAGAGCAGCTTCGGCTCGGGCAAGGGCGCCGACCAGATCGGCAGCGGCCTCGAAGTCACCTGGACCACGACGCCGACGAAGTGGAGCAACAACTTCTTCGAGAGCCTGTTCGGCCATGAATGGGAGCTGACCAAGAGCCCGGCCGGCGCCCATCAATGGACGGCGAAGAACGCCCAGGCCACCGTGCCCGATCCGGCCGACCCGGCCGATCCCTCGAAGCGTCGCCTGCCGACGATGTTGACCACCGACCTGTCGCTGCGCTTCGACCCGGCCTACGAGAAGATCTCGCGGCGCTTCTTCGAGCATCCCGACCAGTTCGCCGATGCTTTCGCGCGGGCCTGGTACAAGCTCACGCACCGCGACATGGGCCCGATCGCGCGCTACCTCGGCCCGCTGGTGGCGAAGGAGCATCTCGTCTGGCAGGACCCGATCCCCGCCGTCGACCATCCGCTGGTCGGCGACGCCGAGATCGCGGCGCTCAAGGCGAAGCTGCTGGCCTCCGGCCTCACCGTGTCGCAGCTCGTGACGACGGCCTGGGCCTCGGCCGCGACCTTCCGCGGCGCCGACAAGCGCGGCGGCGCCAACGGCGCCCGCATCCGCCTCGCGCCGCAGAAGGACTGGGCGGTCAACCAGCCGGCCGAACTCGCCACGGTCCTGGCGAAGCTCGAAGCGATCCAGGCGGAGTTCAACGCCTCCGCGACTGGCGGCAAGAAGGTGTCGCTGGCCGACCTGATCGTGCTGGGCGGCGTCGTCGGCATCGAGAAGGCGGCGAAGGCCGCCGGCCACGAGGTGAAGGTCCCCTTCACACCGGGCCGCATGGATACCTCGCAGGAGCAGACCGACGTGCACTCCTTCGAACCGCTGGAGCCGACGGCCGACGGCTTCCGCAACTTCGTCGGAACGAAGATGCCGCAATCGCCTGAGGAGCGGCTGGTCGATCGCGCCCAGCGTCTCACCCTGACCGCGCCCGAGATGACGGTCCTGGTCGGCGGCCTGCGCATGCTGGGCGCCAACACGGGCAATTCGAAGCATGGCGTCTTCACCGCGAAGACCGGGACGCTCAGCAACGACTTCTTCGTCAACCTGCTCGACATGGCGACCGAGTGGAAGCCGGTGGCCGGCGAGGACGGCGTCTACGAGGGCCGCGACCGCACGTCCGGTGCCGTGAAGTGGACCGGCACGCGCGTCGACCTGATCTTCGGCTCGCACAGCCAGCTCCGCGCGCTCGCCGAGGTCTACGCCCAGTCCGATGCGAAGGAGAAGTTCGTGAAGGACTTCGTCGCCGCCTGGACCAAGGTCATGAACCTCGACCGCTTCGACCTCCACGCCTGAGCCGCGTGACCTGAACAGGAAAGCCCGCCCGGCGAGAGCCGCGGCGGGCTTTTCATATCCGTCGTCCCGAGCGGAGCCGCCCACAGAGCGGCGCAGTCGAGGGACCTCTTTTCGTTTCAACGGATCGTGCGCCGGAAAAAGATCTATCGGGCTACGCTGCGCTCCGCTCAGCGTCGCAAAATAACTCCTCACTTAACAGCGCCTTGAGGAGATCTATCGCTTTCGCGCGCCATTATTCCTTGCGTCAGGAAGTGAGGGTGGGTTGGTGCCAACAGATGTGATGTTGGTTTCGAAGCCCGCCGAGGGTGCGACTGGGCCACGCTAGCTGTTGTCAACGCTCTCAGTAGTTGATTTCAGAATCTGTATACTCTCCGACTGAAATGCTCGTCCCGGGGGACTCTAAGCTACCCTCTTTTTAAAAGAGACATCTCCATATTTGTCGAATTTGAATCAATGAAGCAGCGCTTGGTGCAACTTGCAAATGACGAAGCTGCACCGCCAGAGCGACGTAGAAAGGCCGCGGAATTAGTCGGCGCCGCGGAGATGGGTGAGAAGGACTTGAGAGATTAGACGCTTAGCAATTTAGTGGCGGCAACTAACTAAGTTAATCGCGTCGCCTGGCTGACCGCCAACTGCCACCCGTCCTGCGCCGTCACGTACACTGAGACCCAGCGGAAGTCGTAGGTCTTCTGTTCCTTCACGTTCAGGATCGGGCTCTTGCCGGTGACGATCACGGTTGGGCCGGTGAAGACTCGGAAGACGAGGTCGGTGGCGGGGGCGGCTTCGATCAGCGGTTCGCCGGCCATCGCGGCGACCAGGCGGGCATCCTTGTTATCGAGTTTCCCGGAGCCGTGCGTGTGCGTGAAGCTGTCGGCGTAGAGCGGGCGCATCGCGGCGAAGTCTTTCGCCAGCACGGCCTTGGCGAGTTTGCTGCGGAAGTCGGTGACTTCCTCGATGAACTTCTTCGCCTCGGCCGGGTCGGGTTGGCGCGGCGGATGGGCGAGGGCCTCAGGGGCCAACAGGAGGAGCGGGAGCGCTCCGACCAGGGTGCGTCTACGCATCCTTCGAGGATACGCCGGCCTCGGCGAAGGTCGCCATGCCGTTGTGGCAGGCGGCGGCGGCCTTGAGCAGCGGCACGGCGAGCGCGGCGGCCGAGGCTTCGCCCAGGCGCATGTCGAGGTCGAACAGCGGGCGCAGGCCGAGTTCGGCGAGCAGGCGCGTATGGCCGGGCTCGGCCGAGCGGTGGGCGACCATACAATGGTCGAGCGCGCGGCGGTCGACGGCGCGCAGCACCGCGGCGGCGGCGGTGCAGGCAAAGCCGTCGAGCAGGACCGGGATGCGGCCCATGCGGGCGGCCACGATGGCGCCGGTCAGGGCCGCGAATTCCTCGCCGCCGACCGCGGCCAGCAGTTCGAGCGGATCGCGGCGGGCGATCGCCTCCTTGTGGAAGGCCAGCGCCTCGTCGATCACGGCGATCTTGTGCGCCAGCGCCTTACCGCTGACGCCGGTGCCCGGCCCGGCCCAGTCGGCGCCGCTGCCGCCATAGAGCGCGGCGCAGAGCGTGGCGGCCGCCGTCGTGTTGGCGATGCCCATTTCGCCCAGGCACAGAACGTCGATGCCGGGCTCGGCCACCATCATGCCGTAGGCCATGGCGTTGGCGGCGCGCGTCTCGTCCATCGCCGGCGCTTGCGTGAAGTCGGCGGTCGGATGGTCGAGGTCGAGCTCGTAGATGCGCAGGTCGGCGTCGATCGCGGCGGCCAGCTGGTTGATGGCGGCGCCACCGTTGGTGAAGTTCTTCACCATCTGCCGGGTGACTTCGGGCGGATAGGCCGAGACGCCGCGCGCGGCGACGCCATGGGTGCCGGCGAACACCGCGATGCGCGGCCGCTCGACCCGCGGCTGGGCGCGGCCCTGCCAGCAGGCCAGCCATTCGGCGATCTCCTCCAGCCGGCCGAGCGAGCCTTGCGGCTTGGTCAGCTCGGCCTGGCGGCGGACCACCTCGGTCTGGGCGGTGAGATCGGGTCCCGGCAGTTCGCGCAGGATCCGGCGCATTTCATCGAAGGAGGCAGCCGACATTGTTTGTCCGGGGGCATTCAGGAAGGGGCCGGACCATCCTATATTCGGGGGATCATGACCAGTCCCCACGAGCCGTCCTCCTCTTCGTCTTCGTTCAGTGGCGGGGGCAGCGGCGCGCCCCGCCCCGCGTCGTTCGACGAATGGCTGCAGGCCTTCAAGGAACAGATGACGTTCTTTACCGGGCTGAAGCTCGATGTCGGGCTGCCGCGCTGGCAGCTGGCCGACGTGCTGCCGGTCCTGCCCGTGGTCGGCGCGGCGATCGGTCTGGCCTCCGGGCTGGTCTTCGCCATCGTGCGCGGCATTGCCGGGCCGGGCTGGCTGGCGGCGGTGCTGGCGGTCGGCGCGGCGATCGTCCTGACGCGCGCCCTGCATGAAGACGGGCTGGCCGATACCGCCGACGGGCTGGGGCCGCATGGGCTGGAGCCGGCGCGGCGGCTCGACATCATGCGCGACAGCCGCAACGGCACGTTCGGCGTGCTGGCGCTGGCGCTCACGGTGCTGATCAAGGTGGCCTGCCTGGCGCAGTTCGGTGCCGCCACCGGGCTGGTCGTGCTGATTTCGGCCCATGCTTTGTCGCGCGCCGTGCTGGCCTATCCGCTGCTGGCCTTCTCGCCGGTCCATGCCGACGGGCTGGGCGCGACGGTGGGCAAGCCGACCGACAACGACGTCTGGATCGCCATCGGCATCGGCGCGGGGCTGGCCTTCCTGCTGATGCTGGGCAAGGGCCTGTTCGTGGCGATCCTGGCGCCGCTCGCCGTCCTCGCCTCGGCCTGGTTCACCTCGCATTGGGTCGCCAAGCGGCTCGGCGGCTACACCGGCGATACGCTGGGCGCGGTCCAGCAGAAGGCAGAGGTCGTCTTCCTCGTGGTGGCGGCGCTGTTCATCGGCCGCTAAGAAGGCGGCCGCTTAGAAGAGTCCAGCGGAGGAACAGCATGGCGACAGGCGCCAAGATCACGGGAGCGGTCACGCGGTGGTGGTGGGTGCGGCATGCGCCGGTGCCCAATCCGGAACGCCGGTGCTACGGCCAGTCGGACATGGATTGCGACGTGAGCAACGAGGCGCTGTTCCGCCACCAGGCGAAGCTGCTGCCCAAGGGCGCGGTCTGGTACGCCTCCAACCTGCTGCGCGCGCGCAAGACGGCCGAAACGCTCGCCAAGGCCGGGGCGGAGATGGACACGCTCAACATCGATCCCGACCTCGCCGAGCAGCATTTCGGCTCGTGGCAGGGCCTCACCTATGTCGAGATCGCCGAGAACCACGCCAACAACCATCTGTTCTGGCTGGGACCGCCGGAATTCCGGCCCGACGGCGGCGAGAGCTTCGTCGACCTGCGCGAGCGCACGGTGCGCAGCATCGACCGGCTGACCGCCGAACATAAGGGCCGCGACATCGTGGCGACGGCGCATGGCGGCACGATCCGCGCGGCGCTTGCCCATGCCTTCGACCTGCATCCCGAGGCGGCGGTGCGCTTCGAGATCGACAATGTCTCGATCACGCTGATCGAGCATTTCGAGCAGGCCGACCCGCTTCATGCCTGGCGCGTGGCGTTCGTGAACTACATGCCGCGCGAGATCGTCCTCGCCCATGCGGGCGGGCCTGCGTGACGGCGGCCGCCCCTTCGACCGGTAAATCGACCGCGGATCTGGCGGCCGAACAGGCCGCCCACTGGAACGGTCCGGGCGGGCAGAACTGGCTGAAGGCGCAAGCCCGCCTCGACCATCTGATGGCCGGGATCACGCGCGAAGCGCTCGCTCTGGCGAACGCGCAGCCCGGTGAGACGGCGATCGACGTCGGCTGCGGCCCCGGCACGTCGACGGCGGCCCTGGCGGCCGCGGTCGGGCCCGAGGGGCACGTGCTGGGCGTCGACATCTCCCAGGTGCTGATCGATGCGGCGGCGACGCGACGGCTTTCCAACGCGACCTTCGTCGTGGCCGATGCCGGCACGCATCCGTTCGAGGCGGCCTCGGTCGACCTGATCTTCTCGCGCTTCGGCGTCATGTTCTTCGCCGATCCGGTGGCCGCCTTCACGAACCTGCGGCGTGCGCTGAAGCCGTCGGGTCGGTTGGCCTTCGTCTGCTGGCGGAGCGCGCAGGACAATCCCTGGAGCCGCACACCGGTGCAGGCGGCCGCGCCGTTCCTGCCGCCGATGCCGCGGCCCGGTCCGGAAGAGCCCGGCCAATTCGCCTTCGGCGACCGCGCCCGCGTCGAGCGCATCCTGACGGGAGCGGGCTTCACCGGCCTCGCGATCGAGCCGCTCGACGTCGAGATCTGGATGGGCCGCGACCCGGCCGATGTCGTGGCCAATGCCGGCCGCTTCGGGCCGCTGGCCCGCCCTCTCGCCGAAGCCGATCGGGCCGCCGCCGCGCAGGCCAAGGCTGCGATCATCGAGGCGCTGGCGCCGCACGCCACGAAGGACGGCGTGTCGCTGCCCGGCGCCTGCTGGCTGGTCAACGCGACGCCCGGCTGATGGAGCACATCTCCACCTTTCCGCTGCCGCCGGTGACGCTCGTGCTGGGCGGCGCGCGCTCGGGCAAGAGCACCCACGCCGAGCGGCTGGTGACCGGCACCCTCCATGGCGGCGCGCCGCGGCCAGCCGTCTATATCGCCACCGCCGAGGCGGGCGACGTCGAGATGGCGACCCGGATCATGGCCCATCGCACGCGCCGCGGCGTCACCTGGACCACGATCGAGGAGCCGCTGAAGCTCGCCGAGGTGATGGAGGAGGCGGCCGCCAGGGGCCAGCCGATGCTGGTCGACTGCCTCACCCTCTGGCTCTCGAACCTCATGCATGCCGGCGAGGATGTCGACCAGGCGACCGACGATCTGGTCCGGTCACTCGATGATCACAACCAGCCGGTGATCTTCGTCAGCAATGAAGTGGGCCTCGGCATCGTGCCCGAGACCCCGCTCGGCCGGACCTTCCGGGACGCGATGGGCCGGTTGAATATGCGTATTGCCGAGCGTGCCGACCGGGTGATCCTGATGGCCGCGGGCCTGCCCCTGGTGATGAAGGACCGCCCGGCGCGGCCGCGCTGAAACGGCCCAATCGGCCGCGAAACGTGTTATGATTCAGCTCTTGTGACCATCCAGGCGCTCCCTCGGCGTCGGTCGCCAGCCACACGGAGCAAAAATGAAGCTCGATCGCCGAACCGTCCTTTCGGGCACCGCGGCCGCGTTCGCCGCGCCGTTCCTGACCTCAATGCCGGCCCGTGCCGACGCCAAGCGCCAGTCGCTGGTCGATTCCTGCCTCGCCACCGCCCGGAAGATCCTGGGCGGCCCGGACTTTCCCGACGCCGCCGGACAGATGGTCAATGCGCGCGGCGTCCTGATCATTCCCGAGCTCGTCCAGGGCGGGTTCATCTTCGGCGCCGCCGGTGGTCGCGGCGTGCTGCTGGGGCGTAGCTCGCCCAACAATTGGAGCTACCCGGCCTTCTATATGATGGGGTCCGGCAGCGTGGGCCTGCAGGTCGGCGGCAAGGTTTCCGAAATCGTGTTCATCATCCGGACCGAAAAGGGCCTGCAGGCGATCATCGATCACAAGTTCAAGTTCGGGGCGGAAGCGGGCGTGACCATGGTCGCGGTCGGCATTGGCCTCGAGGGCGCCTCGACCGCGGCCGGCGGTGCCGACATCGTGGCCTTCGCCAATTCGCAGGGCCTGTTCGCCGGCGCCTCGATCGAGGGCTCCTACATCGACGCCGACAACGACTGGAACGCGCTCTATTACGGCAGCGGCGCCACGGCGAAGGGCGTCGTGCTCGACCGCCGCTTCACCAACCCCGGCGCCGAACCGCTCAGGCAGTATCTTTCGAAGTGGTAAGCCCGTCGTCTCGACCGTAGCCTCGCGCAGCGAGGCGGAGTGGAGAGACCTTCTCTCCGCGATTTGACGGCTTTTGGTGGAGAGAAGGTCTCTCCACTCCGCGCTGCGCGCTTCGGTCGAGACGACGGACGTGCCTTAGGCGACCTTCAGCCCCGCCGCGATTGAGAGCTTGGCCTTGGTCTTGGCCTTGACCTCGTCGACGGTGACGCCGTCGGCGAGTTCGATCAGCGTGACGCCGCCATCGCCCTTCTTGTCGATGGCGAAGACGCCGAGCTCGGAGATCACCATGTCGACCACGCGCCGGCCGGTCAGCGGCAGGGTGCATTCGCCCAGCAGCTTCGAGGCGCCGTCCTTGGAGACATGCTCCATGGTGACGATCACGCGCTTCACGCCGGCGACCAGGTCCATGGCGCCGCCCATGCCCTTCACCATCTTGCCCGGGATCATCCAGTTGGCGAGGTCGCCATTCTCCGCCACTTCCATGGCGCCCAGGATCGACAGGTCGATATGGCCGCCGCGGATCATCGCGAAGCTGTCGGCCGAGCTGAAATAGGACGTGCCCTTGACCTCGGTCACGGTCTGCTTGCCGGCATTGATGATGTCGGCATCGACCTCGTTGTCGTAGGGGAAGGGGCCGACGCCTAGCATGCCGTTCTCGCTCTGCAGCGTGATGTCGACATCCTCGGGCACATAGTTCGACACCAGCGTCGGGATGCCGATGCCGAGGTTCACGTAGAAGCCGTCCTTCAGTTCCTTGGCGGCGCGTGCCGCCATCTGATCGCGGGTCCAGGCCATCGTTCTCTCCTCAAGCCTTGCGTACGGTGCGCTGTTCAATCTGCTTGTCGTAGGGCGCACCGCAGAAGATGCGCTTCACGAAGACGGCGGGTGTGTGGATGTGGTCGGGGTCGAGCTCGCCGACCGGCACCAGCTCCTCGACCTCGGCGACGCACATCTTCGCGGCGGTCGCCATCATCGGATTGAAGTTCCGCGCGGCCTTCCGGTAGATCAGGTTTCCCGACGTGTCGCCCTTCCAGGCCTTGATCAGCGCGATGTCGCCGAACAGGCCGCGCTCCATAACATATTCCTCGCCGTCGAAGACCTTGGTCTCCTTGCCCTCGGCGACCAGCGTGCCGACGCCGGTCTTCGTATAGAAGGCCGGGATGCCGGCGCCGCCAGCGCGGCAGCGTTCGGCCAGGGTGCCCTGCGGGTTGAATTCGAGCTCCAGCTTGCCGTCGAGGTAGAGCTTGGCGAAGGTCTTGTTCTCGCCGACGTAGGAGCTGATCATCTTTCTGACCTGCCCGGTCTCGAGCAGCAGGCCGAGGCCCGCGCCGTCGATGCCGGCATTGTTCGAGACGCAGGTGAGGCCCTTCACGCCGGAATCGCGCACCGCGCCGATCAGTTTTTCGGGAATGCCGACCAGGCCGAAGCCGCCGCACATCAGCATCAGATCGTCGCGCAGCAGGCCCTCGAGCGCCGACTTCGCATCCTTGTAGACCTTGTTTGCCATCGCTGTGTTCCGTCCTCGCCTGCCCATACTCGCTGGGGGTCCCGGCATATGGAAGGGCCGCCACTTGCCTGTCAATCAGTCGCGAATTGTCCGCTTTCCGGCGACGAATTCCCCCATCAGCCGGTGCCCATCGTCGCTCACCGCGAGGTCCATGAACAGTGTCCGTTCGTTGACGAGGCCTTGTGACAAAGGTGTTTCAGTCGCCGACCGGACCAGCCGCTTGATGTGCGCCACCGCCCGCGGCGGCTGCGCGGCCAGCCGCTTCGCCATCGTCATCGCATAGTCCAGCACCGGCCCGTCGACCGCCGCATGGACCATGCCGAGGCGCGCGGCCTCGTCGGGCGACACGGTGCGGCCCAGCAGCGACAGTTCGAGGGCCCGCGCCTCGCCGACCAGGCGCACGAGACGCTGGGTGCCGCCGGCGCCGGCCAGGATGCCGATATTGATCTCGGGCTGGCCCAGCCAGTAGGGGCCGCGCTCGGCGAGGCGGATGTCGCAGGCCATGCAGAATTCGAAGCCGCCGCCCATCGCCGTGCCGTTGATCGCGGCAATCACCGGCTTGGGCGCGGTTTCGAGGCGGGTGAGGATCCGGTGGTAGGCGCTCTCGGGCGAGGGCCGGTCGAGCGAGAAGGTCGTGCCCTTGGCGCGCAGCTTTTCCGAGAGGGCGAGCAGTTCGGACACGTCATAGTGCTCGATGAACACGCCGTTCAGCGCGCCGGTGAAGACCAGCACCCGCACGCTCTCGTCGGCCAGCAGCCCGTCGACCGCCGCGTCGAGTTCGCCGACCATCGCGGCGTTCATGTAGCCCTTGGGCGGATTGTTGAAACGCACGATGGCGACGGCGTCACGCCGCTCGATTTCGATCAGGGACATGGGCTCAATTGTTCCTGTCCAGGATCACGATGGCAATTCCCGCGATCACCAGCGCCGTGCCGATCGCCAGCGGCCAGGTCACCGGTTCGCCCACCAGCACGACCGAGCTGGCGATGGCCAGCAAGGGCACGCCCAGCATGCCCAGCGAGCCGGTAACCGGCGGCAGGGCGCGGGCGACGGAGACGGCGGCCCAGGTTGCCGTGGGGCCAGCCAGCACGCCGAGATAGAGCAGCGACAGCCACAGCGAGGGTTGCTGCAGGTCGAGATGGCCGGCGGGTTCGAGCACGAAGGCGAGGATCCATAGCAGCACAGTGGCCACGCCCATCTGCCAGGGCAGCACGTCGAGCGGCGACATGCGCCAGCTGTGGCGGCGGGCATGCAGGATGGCCAGCGCCCAGGTGAAGCCGGCGGCCAGCAGCCAGCCGTGTCCCAGCATCACCTGGCGATCGCTCCAGTCGAAGCGCAGCGGATCGACCAGCACGAGGATGCCTGCGACCCCGAGGGCGGCGCCGGCGAAGGCGCGGCGGCCGACCTTCTCGCCGATCATCCAGGACATCGGCACCATCCAGAGCATGGTCGTGTAGGCCAGCACGCCGGAGCGGCCGGGCGGGACGATCTGCACGCCGAGATTGGCGAAGGCGAAGAAGCAGGTGAGCTGCAGCCCGCCGACCGACAGGATGATCGGCCAGTCGGCGCGACCGGGCCAGGCGAGCCGCTTCAGCGCCGCCACCAGGACGAAGGCGGCCGTCGCCGACAGGGTGGCGCGGGCCGCCGCCAGCCAGATCGGCGTGCCGGCGCCGAGGCCGATCCGGATGACCGGCCAGGACAGGCCGAACAACACGACGACGAGGCCGAGCTGAAGCCACGCCACGCGCGAGGGCCGCGCGTCGCTCATGGAAGATTCCTCCGCTTATGCCTTCCTTGCGTTTGACCCCTCCGGCCTTCGGCCGCAGGGGTCAAATTTTTCGTCGCGTCTAGGCGCGCTTCTCCTGCGCGACGGTGAGCGGCTGCGGCAGGCGGGTCAGCATCTCCTTCGGCACGACCTGCCAGAAATGCCCGACCTCGCGATCCCAGTCGTTCAGCAGGCGCGCGCCCAACGGCGACTTGGTCTCGGCGACATGTTCCGCCACCAGGCCCTTGAGCACTGCCTCCCAGTGCGGATGGTCGATGCGCTGCCACGTCACCGTCTCGGGATTAACCTTGAGTTGGAAGGCATCCTCCGGGTCATAGAGGAACGCCATGCCGCCGGTCATGCCGGCGCCGAAATTGACGCCGATCGATCCCAGGATGACCGCCGTGCCACCCGTCATGTACTCGCAGCCGTTCGAGCCCAGCCCCTCGACCACCGCATCGGCGCCCGAATTGCGCACGGCGAAGCGTTCGCCGGCGCGGCCGGAGGCGAAGAGCTTGCCCGCCGTCGCGCCGTACAGGACCGTGTTGCCGATGATGGCATTGGCTTCCGGCACCAGCGGGCTCGAGATGGTCGGCTTCACCACGATGGTGCCGCCGCTCAGGCCCTTGCCGACATAGTCGTTGGCGTCGCCGAACACTTCGAGTTTCATGCCCTGCACGGCGAAGGCGCCCAGCGACTGGCCGGCGGTGCCGCGCAGGCGGACCGTCACGGTGTCGGGCGGCAGGCCGGTCATGCCGTACTTGCGCGTGATCATGGCCGACAGCCGCGTGCCGACGGCGCGATGGGTGTTCCGCACGCTGTACTGCAGCTGCATCTTCTCGCGGTGGGTGAAGAGCGGCTGCACGTCGCGCAGCATCTGGGCGTCGAGCGTGTCGGGCACCTCGTTGCGGCCCTCGACCGTGCAGTGGACGGTCTCGTGCCCGCCATCGGCCCGCGTCAGCAGCGGGTTGAGGTCGAGATCGTCGAGATGGCGCGCACCGCGGCCCACCTGCTTCAAGAGGTCGGAGCGGCCGACGATCTCGATCAGAGAGCGGTAGCCGAGCTGCGCCAGGATCTCGCGCACCTCCTCGGCGACGAAGCTGAACAGGTTCACCACCTTCTCCGGCGACCCTTCGAACTTCTCCCGCAGCTTGGGATCCTGCGTGCAGACGCCCACCGGACAGGTGTTGGAGTGGCACTGCCGTACCATGATGCAGCCCATGGCGATCAGCGATGCCGTGCCGAGCCCGTATTCCTCGGCGCCCAGCATGGCGGCGATCACAACGTCGCGGCCGGTCTTGATGCCGCCGTCGGTGCGCAGCAGCACCTTGTCGCGCAGGCGGTTCAAGGTCAGCACCTGATGCGTCTCCGACAGGCCCATCTCCCACGGGATGCCGGCATACTTGATGCTGGTCTGGGGCGAGGCGCCGGTGCCGCCATTGTGGCCCGACACCAGGATCACGTCGGCCTTGGCCTTGGCCACGCCCGCCGCGATCGTGCCGATGCCGGAGCGCGCGACCAGCTTCACGGTCACACGCGCCTCGGGGTTGATCTGCTTCAGGTCGTAGATCAGCTGCGCCAGATCCTCGATCGAATAGATGTCGTGGTGCGGCGGCGGGCTGATCAGCGTCACGCCCGGCGTCGAATGACGCAGCTTGGCGATCATCTCCGTGACCTTGAGGCCGGGAAGCTGGCCGCCCTCGCCGGGCTTGGCGCCCTGGGCCACCTTGATCTCGATCTCGCGGCAGTTGTTCAGGTACTCGGCGGTGACGCCGAACCGGCCGGACGCCACCTGCTTGATGGCCGAGGAGGCGTTGTCGCCGTTCGGCCGCGGCTTGTAGCGCGCGGAATCCTCGCCGCCTTCACCGGAATCGGACTTGGCGCCGATGCGGT
This sequence comes from Rhodospirillales bacterium 24-66-33, assembly GCA_002281855.1. Taxonomy (GTDB): domain Bacteria; phylum Pseudomonadota; class Alphaproteobacteria; order Reyranellales; family Reyranellaceae; genus Reyranella. Next base: position 166,657 of record NCHQ01000004.1, read on the forward strand.
TCATGGCGATCGACAGCGTCTCGTGCGCTTCCGGTCCCAGCGCGCCCAGCGAGATGCCGGGCGCCACCAGGCGCTTGCGCAGCTCGGTGATCGACTCGACATCGTCGAGGGCGATCGGCGTGCGGTCGGGCTTGAAATCCAGCAGGTCGCGCAGGTTGATCGGCGGCTGGCGGCGCACCGCCTCGCTGTACTTGCGGTACTTCGCGTAGGACTCGGTGTTCACCGCGTCCTGCAGCATGTGGATCAGCGCGCCCTCGAAATTGTGCCGGTCGCCGCCGCGGCGCGCCTTGTAGAAGCCGCCGATCGGCAGCGCGATCACGTCCTCGTCGAAGGCGCGCGCATGCTGCTCGGCGATCTCCTCCTGCACGCCGCGCAGGCCGATGCCGGAGATGCGCGAGGGCATGCCGGGGAAGAACTCGGCGACCAGCGAGCGCGACAGGCCGACCGCCTCGAAGTTGCAGCCGCCGCGGTAGGACGACAGGACCGAGATGCCCATCTTGGACATCACCTTGAGCAGGCCCTCGTCCAGCGCCTTCTTGAAGTTCGCGAGGCACTGGCCGAGCGACAGCTTGCCGAACAGGCCGCGCGCATGGCGGGCCGCGATCGTCTCCTCGGCGAGGTAGGGATTCACCGTCGTCGCGCCGACGCCGATGATGACGGCGACATAATGCACGTCGAGGCATTCGCCCGAGCGCACGTTCAGCGAGGTGAAGGTGCGCAGCGACTGGCGCACCAGGTAGGAGTGCACCGCGCCGGCCGCCAGGATCATCGGCAGTGCGGCACGGTCGGCGTCGATGTTGGCGTCGGTCAGCACGATGTGCAGGCAGCCGCTGCGCACCGAGTCCTCGGCTTCCTTGCAGATGCGCTCGAAGGACTGGCGCATCGCGTCGAGGCCACCCTTCGGGTCGAAGGTGCAGTCGATGCGGGCCACGGTGTCGCCCATGTACTTGCGCATCGCCTCGAACTCGGCGTTGAGCACGATCGGCGACTGCAGCGACAGCATCTCGCTCTGGTCGGGCGTCTCGTCGAGGATGTTGCCGAGATTGCCCAGTCGCGTGCGGATCGTCATCACGTTGCGCTCGCGCAAGCTGTCGATCGGCGGGTTCGTGACCTGGCTGAAGTTCTGCCGGAAGTAATGATGCATGCCGCGATAGGTGTCGCTCAGCACCGCGAGCGGCGCGTCGTCGCCCATCGAGCCGACGGCCTCCTTGCCGTCCTCGACCATGGGATGGAGGATCGCCTCGAGGTCCTCGATCGACCAGCCGGCCGCGAACTGGCGGCGGCGCAGCTCGTCGGCCGCAAAGTGCTCGGTCGCCGGCGCGTCCTGCCGGATCAGCGAATCGAGCTCGACCGTGCGCTGCGTCCAGCTCGCATAGTCGTGCGTCGCCGCCAGCATGTCCTTCAGCTCGCGGTCCTTGTAGACCCTGGGCTGGTCCATATCGACCGCCAGCATCTCGCCGGGCCCGAGGCGACCCTTCTCGACGATCTTGGCCTCGTCCTGCGGCACCATGCCGGCTTCGGAACCGGCGATCAGGAGGTCGTCGGACGTCATCACGTAGCGCATGGGCCGCAGCCCGTTGCGGTCGAGCCCGACCAGCGCCCACTTGCCGGCGACGGCGGCGATGGCGGCCGGCCCGTCCCACGGTTCCATGACGCCGTTCACGTAGTTGTACATGGCCCGATGCTCGGGCGGCACGTTGGGGTTCGTGGCCGAGGCCTCGGGGATCATCATCGTCTTGACCATCGGCAGGTTGCGATGGCCGCGGACCAGCAGCTCGAACACGTTGTCGAGGGCGGAGGAATCGGAGGCGCCGGGCTGCACGATCGGCTTCAGGTCCTCGATGAAGCGGCCGAAGGTCTCGTGCTCGAGGCGCGCCTCGTGGCTCTTCATCCAGTTGACGTTGCCCAGGATCGTGTTGATCTCGCCGTTGTGGGCGAGCACGCGGAAGGGCTGCGCCAGCTTCCATTGCGGGAAGGTGTTGGTCGAATAGCGCTGATGGAAGATCGCGAAGCGCGAGACGAAGCGCTCGTCGAGCAGGTCGGGATAGAAGGCCGACAGATGCTCGGCGAGGAACATGCCCTTGTAGACGACCGACCGGCAGCTGAGCGAGCAGACATAGAACTCGGCGATGTTCTCGGCGAGCGCCGCCTTCTCCATGCGCCGGCGCAGGATGTAGAGCTGCTTCTCGAATTCGCGGTTGTCGAGCTTGGCGTCGCCGCGGCCGATCAGGATCTGTTCGATCTCGGGACGGGTCTCGTTGGCCTTGGCGCCGATGACCGAGATGTCGACCGGCACCTGCCGCCAGCCCAGGATCGTGTGGCCGAAGCGCAGGATCTCGGTCTCGACGATGGTGCGGCAGCGCTCCTGCGCACCGAGGTCGGTGCGCGGCAGGAACACCATGCCGACCGCGATGCGGCCGACCTGCGGGACCTCGCCGCTCGAGTCGCGGACATATTCCTTGAAGAAGTCCTGCGGGATCTCGACGTGAAGGCCCGCGCCGTCGCCCGTCTTGCCGTCGGCGTCGACCGCGCCGCGGTGCCACACCGCCTTCAGCGCATCGATGCCCGCCGCGACCACGTCGCGGCGGCGCTTGCCGTCCAGCGCCACCACAAGACCGACGCCGCAGGAATCGAGTCCCTCGGCGGGGTTGTAGCCATAGGCGGCGGTGAGCTTGGCGGTGCCGCTCTTGTAGTCGCGGACGAACTGCTCGGCATCGAAGGGAAGGATGGACATGGAACTATTCCTTATCGTGGCTTTCCCCCTCCGGCCTTCGGCCACCTCCCCCGTATGACGGGGGAGGGATTAGAGAGGGCGCCGCGAGTGCCTTTGCCTCATCCACCTCCACCGTCATACGGGGGAGGCAGGGAGGGGGAGAGCAACGCGACGGGTCTTTCCGTCAGAAGGTCATGTGTCGGAGAACAGCTTGCCGGCTTCGGCCCAGTTCTCTTTCTTGATGTCGGTCAGGATGATCTGCACGGCGTCGGGCGTGCAGCCCAGCGCGCGGCAGGCGCCGTCGGTCAGCTCTTTCGCCAGCGCACGGCGCTGTTCGATGGTGCGACCCTCGAACATCTGGACGTTGATCATCGGCATTTTCTTCTTCTCCCTTGGTCAGAACGTGTGATCGATCGCGACATGGCCGGGCTGCGCCTTCACGCGCGCCAGCCATGACGTGATGTTCGGATAGGCCGACAGGTCGAACCCGCCCTCGTCGGCGACATGCGTGTAGGCATAGAGCGCGATGTCGGCGAGGCCATAGCGGTCGTCGACGAAGAACTGTCGCGTCGCCAGGTGCTTCTCCATCACGTCGAGCGCGGCATAGCCCTTCTTCATGATGTCGGGCAGGTTGGCTTCCTGCTGCGGCGAGAGCTTGTCGAGGAAGTGCTCCCAGAAGCGCGCCACGGCGATATAGGGCTCGTGGCTGTACTGCTCGAAGAACATCCACTGCAGCGTTCTTGCGCGCGACAACCGGTCCGAAGGCGCGAAGCCCGTGCCCTCGGCCAGGTACCAGAGGATCGCACCCGATTCGAAGAGGAAGGTGCCGTCCTCGAGCTCGAGCGTCGGGATGCGGCCGTTCGGGTTCTTCGCCAGGAACGCGGGCGTGCGCGTCTCGCCCTTCAGGATGTCGCACTCGATGCGCTCGAACGGCAGGCCGAGCTGCGACATCAGCAGCCACACCTTGTAGCCGTTGCCCGACCCGGTGAAGTCATAAACCTTCAGCATGGTCTACTCCGCCGCGATGCTCTGGGCGGCCAGCGCCTTGGTTGTCAGATGGGTGTGAATGCGCTCGGCGGCATCGCGGCCGTCGCGTACCGCCCACACGACCAGCGAGGCGCCGCGCACGATGTCGCCGGCGGCAAAGACGCCGTCGAGGCTGGTCATCATGCTCTTCCAGTCGATCTTGAGGGTGTTCCAGCCGGTGACGCCCAGCTCCGGCGCGCTCATCGCCGCCGGCAGATCCTCCGGGTCGAAGCCCAGCGCCATCAGCACGAGGTCGGCCTCGATGTTGACGTGGCTGTTGGGAATCTCCTGCGGCGTCTGGCGGCCCGATGCGTCGGGCATGCCGAGATGGATGCGCACGGTGCGGACATGGCTCACCTTGTCCTTGCCGAGGAAAGCCTGCGGCGCGGCCAGCCAGACGAACTCGACGCCTTCCTCCTCGGCGTGCTTCACCTCGCGCTGCGAGCCCGGCATGTTGGCCCGGTCGCGGCGATAGAGACACTTCACTGATTTGGCGCCCTGGCGCACGGCCGTGCGCACGCAATCCATCGCCGTGTCGCCACCGCCGATCACCACGACGTTCTTGCCCGCCGCATTCAGCATGCCCGATTCGAACGCGGGGACGATGTCGCCCAGGCCCTGGCGGTTCGAGGCGGTGAGATAGTCGAGCGCCGGGGCGATGCCCGCGAGGCCGACACCGGGGGCGGCGATGTCGCGCGCCTTGTAGACGCCGGTGGCGATCAGCACGGCGCCGTGACGCGCGCGCAGCTCCTCGAGCGAAACGTCGCGGCCGACCTCGCAGTTCAGGTGGAACGTGACCTTCGAGTCGCGCAGCAGCGTCTCGCGGCGCTGCACGATCTCCTTCTCGAGCTTGAAGTTCGGGATGCCGTAGATCATCAGCCCGCCGACCCGGTCGTAGCGATCGTAGATCGCGACCTGGTAGCCCTTGCGGCGAAGCTGCTCGGCCGCGGCGAGGCCGGCCGGGCCTGCGCCGACGATGCCGACGCTCTCGGGCCGCTCGCGCCGCGGCTGGATCGGCTTCACCCAGCCGCGCTGCCAGGCGGTGTCGGTGATGTACTTCTCGACCGAGCCAATCGTGACGGCTTCGAATCCCTTCTCGATGACACAGTTGCCTTCGCAGAGCCTGTCCTGCGGGCAGATGCGTCCGCAGATCTCAGGGAAGTTGTTGGTCGCGGAGGAGAGTTCGTAGGCCTCCTCGAGTCGGCCTTCGGCGGTGAGCTTCAGCCAGTCGGGGATGTTGTTGTTGAGCGGGCAATGGATCTGACAGAACGGCACACCGCATTGCGAGCAGCGCGCGGCTTGCTCGGCGGCCTTGTCCTTGGCGAAGCTCTGATAAATCTCGTCGAAGTCGCGACGGCGTTCGGCTGCCGGCCGCTTGTCGGGCATGGCTTGCGGCGTTCCGACGAACTTCAGCATCCTCTCGGCCATCCCCGGCCTCCTCGGACAGTTTGTGAAATTTAATTACGCAAGAAGCGCGCCGATCGCGCCTTTGCTGCGTTGTTGCAGCCTTTAGATCACGCCGCGAAACGATAGTCAACAATATTGACCTAATGGACGAAAGGAGTTTGGCGTTACGCCGCGCTTGGGCAATCGACGCGCGATTTGGCGTATTAATAATACCGATACGAGACTAAAGGCTCCGGGCAAGCATAGGCGCGATCGATGACGCCTTTATTTGCGGATTTAGGCCGGCGCGTGCCGGTTGTAGCGGCCGCCGATGCGGTAGCGGTCGAGATACATCGGCAGGATGGCCTCGGCGGCGGTCGGCTCGATGCCGAGTTCGGCAAGTCCGGGGGCGCCGGGGCGGGCGATGTTGTCGGCCACCAGCAGATCGACCTGGTCGGAGGTCAGGGGTGGGACGGGCAGGAATTCTGCGAAGAAGCCTGCGATCTTCATCAGGCCGGCCGGGACGCCCACGATGCGCTTGTGGCGGTCGATTTCGCGCAGCACGAGCGCGGCAATCTCGCGATAGGTGTAGACGCGCGGACCGCCCAGTTCGAACACGGTCTTGGCGGTCTCGGGCCGCGCCAGCACCGCCACGGCGGCGGCGCCGACATCGCCGACATAGACCGGCTGGACGCTGGCCGAGCCGTCGCCGACCACGGGCACGAACGGCGCCTTGGCGGCAATCTGTGCCATGCGGTTGAACATCACGTCCTCGGGCCCGAAGACCACGCTCGGGCGCAGGATCGTGGCATTCGGGAAGCCCGCGACGATCGCATCCTCGGCATCGACCTTGGAGCGGATGTACTTGTTGGTCGAATTGCGCTGGTCTGCGCCGATGCCGGAAATATGCACCAGACGCTGCGCGCCGGCGGCCGTGGCGGCCTCCGCGATCGCCCGTGCGCCCTCGACATGGACGGCCTCGTAGCGCTGCCGGCCGCGCTGGAAGGCGATGCCGGAGGCGTTGATCACGGCCTGGCTGCCGGAGACGGCGGCCGCGACTGAGGCGGGAATGCGCAGGTTGGTGCGCAGGATGGTGATCTGGCCGACATCGCCCGCGGTCTTGATCCGCTCCGCGAGCTCGATGCGCCGGCAGGCCACTTGGATCTGATATCCCTCCTGCGCCAGCGCCCGCACGATGGCGCGGCCGACGAAGCCGCTGCCGCCAAAGACCGTGACCTGCTTGATGCTCATGGATGCTGCCTATAGCCCAAACCCATGAAGGTTCAAGGGCGAAGCGCGCCGCGCCCGGGGTGGACGCGTCCTCCGTGGTTGACATCGGCGCGGCCGGGCACTAACTCAGCGCCCGCACTAGACCGCATGCCGTGCCCAGGTGGCGGAATTGGTAGACGCACTAGTTTCAGGTACTAGCGCCGCGAGGCGTGGAAGTTCGAGTCTTCTCCTGGGCACCATGCAGGTCAGTCGGAGCACTTTATAAATGGCGATCAGCCTTCACCGCGGCGATCTTCCCGCGGATGTGTCGTTTGGCCGGGTGGTGGCCATCGATACCGAGACCATGGGTCTCAATCCTCATCGCGACCGGCTCTGCCTGGTCCAGCTTTCGGGCGGCGACGGCAATGCCCATCTGGTCCAGATCCCGCGCGGAGCCCCGAAGGGCGCCGCCAAGGCGCCGCGGCTGGCCGCGCTGATCGCCGACCCCAACGTGCTCAAGCTCTTCCATTTCGGGCGGTTCGACATCGCCGTGCTCGAGCATTCGCTGGGTGTGCGCTGCGAGCCGGTCTACTGCACCAAGATCGCGGCCAAGCTGGTCCGCACCTTCACCGATCGCTTCGGTCTGAAGGAACTGTGCCGGGAGCTGCTCGGCGTCGATCTGTCCAAGCAGCAGCAGACTTCGGACTGGGGCGCCGACAGCCTCACCGAGGAGCAGCTTGCCTACGCCGCTTCGGACGTGCTGCATTTGCATGCGCTGAAGGCCAAGCTCGATGTTCTCCTGGAGCGCGAAGGCCGCCGGGAACTGGCCGAGGCCGCCTTCGCCTTCCTGCCGACCCGCGCGCGTCTCGACATCGCCGGCTGGCCTGAAACGGACATCTTCGCGCACTGAGCCCTCGACCGCGCTGACATTGGCACGGTTCTTGCTGTAGACTGCCCATCGGGGAGGTCCAACGACCTTCAGGGGTGGGGTGTCATGCGTATCGGTCCGAGCCTAATCCTCGCGTCGCGCCAGACCTTGGCGATGACGCCACAGCTCCAGCAGGCCATCAAGCTGCTGCAATTTTCGCACCTTGAGCTTGCGGCGTTCATTCAACAGGAACTCGAAAAAAATCCGCTGCTGTCGGAAGGGGCCTCTGACGAGGGTCCCATTGCCGAATATGAAGCTCCCGTCCTCGAAGCGTCCGGCGATACGGCCGATGCCCTGGCGGCGGCGGCGCCCGCCCTCGCCGAAGCCGACGATCGCTGGTCCCGCGAACATGCCGACCGGGGCGGCGATGCCACCGCGAGCCGTGTCGGCCAGCGCGAGGATGCGCCCGATGCTCTCGATTTCGTGGCCGAACGTCCGCGGTCCATGGCGGTCCATGTGCTGGAGCAGCTCGAGATCCTGTTTGAGGATATTGCGGAGCGCCGCATTGCGCTGAAGATCGCCGAAGGTCTCGACGAGGCCGGCTACTGTCGCATCGAGTCGGCCGCCGTGGCCGAAGCCGTCGCGGCTGACATCGGGGTCGTCGAAAAGGTGTGGGCGCGGCTGCGCCAGATGGAGCCGGCCGGCCTGTTCTCGCGCACCGTCGCCGAGTGCCTGGGCGCCCAGCTGGCCGAGCGCAATCGCCTGGATCCGGCGATGAAGGCGCTGCTCGACAATCTCGATCTCGTCGCCGCGGGCGAGCTGGGCCAGCTTCGCCGTCGCTGCGGTGTCGATGACGAGGATCTGCGCGACATGCTGACCGAGCTGCGCACGCTCGATCCGCGTCCCGGGCAGGCCTTCGACTTCGAGCCGATCCAGCCGGTGCAGCCCGATCTCTACCTGACGCCGGCCAAGGATCCCGAGACCGGCGAGGAGGGATGGCACATCGAGCTCAACACCGATGCGCTGCCCAAGGTCCTGGTCGATCGCAACTACCACGCCACGCTGATGAGGGGCGCGCGCGCCAAGCCCGACCGCGACTTCGTCGCCGAACGCTTCCAGTCGGCCAACTGGCTGGTCAAGACGCTGGAGCAGCGGGCCACCACGATCCTCAAGGTCGCGCGCGAGATCGTGCGGCAGCAGGACGGGTTCTTCCGCCATGGCGTGAGCGCGCTGAAGCCGCTGGTGCTGCGCGACATTGCGATCGCCACCGAGCTTCACGAGAGCACGGTGAGCCGCGTCACCTCGAACAAGTACATCAACACGCCGCGCGGCATCTTCGAGCTGAAATACTTCTTCACCTCGGCGCTGCCGGCGCGCACGCCGGGCGTCGTCGTCTCCTCGGAATCGGTGCGGTCGCGCATCAAGCTTCTGGTGGGCGGCGAGAATGCCCACCAGCCGCTCAGCGACGACCGTATCGTCGACCTGCTGAAGGGCGAGGGTATCGAGATCGCACGCCGGACGGTCGCCAAGTACCGCGAGGCCATGCGCATTCCCTCGTCGGCCGAGCGCCGTCGCCTCGGTCGCCTGGGAATGAGCCGCCAGATGCCTTCGGTCCTGTCCAATGCCGCCATTGCCGCGCAGGCGATGACGGGCCCGGCCGACTGACGGGCGCCCGGGCGGGGCCGGCGTGCATCCGAACCACGGCTTGACCCGGTCGGGGGAGGCGCCTATAGGGGCGCACCGCTCGCCGGGCCGCCAAAGTTCGCGCTCGCTAACCCATTGGTGACATTGTGGAAATCGCCGATTTGCTGACCGGTCCGGAGGCCGTTCTGGCCAGCGCCAAGGCAACCGGGAAGAAGGCGTTGCTGGCGGAACTCGCCAGCCGGGCGTCTGGCCTTTTCAACGTCGACGAACGCAAGCTGTTCGACCGCCTGCTCGAACGGGAGCGCCTCGGGTCGACCGGCATCGGGGGAGGCATCGCGATTCCGCACGGTCGCCTGTCGACCATGACGAAACCCCTGGGCCTGTTCGCCCGCATGGCTCAGCCGGTCGATTTCGATGCGATCGACGAGCGCCCCGTGGACATCGTGTTCCTGCTGGTGACGCCCGAGGGCGCCGGGGCCGATCATCTCAAGGCCCTTGCGCGGGTGTCGCGCCTGCTGCGCGACCGCAGCCTCGTGGAGAAGCTGCGGGCAACGGACAATGCCGAAGCGCTCTACGCGCTACTCATCGAAACGGTCCAGGCCCAGAGCGCGGCCTGAACCGCCGGTCCTTCAAGACTCAGGCACACATTGCTCAGTGGACGAGCGCGGGCTCGAGCTCGTGCTGGCGGATCAGTGCCTGGGCGATCTCGATCGAGGGCGCCGAAGCCATCGGCTTGCCGTCGGCGGAGAAGATGCCGATGGCATGGGCGCCGTCGGGAAGGCTGATCTCCTTCACGTAGGCGATATGCTCGGCGCCCAGACTGAGGAACGCCTCATCGGCGAGAGGGGTAAACATCACAACATCGTTTTCCATGGCTACCTCCTTGGCAGCGTCAACGCGCTCCGCCTCAGCGGCTGCGACGCGCGGTGATATCGATCGTCTGGTCCGCACCGCCGGCCGGGCCGCCGGCGTCGATGCGGATGGTTCGGATGCGCGGTTCGAGGACCGGTCGCATCAGGTCGATCGACAAAAGTCCGTTGTCGAGACGGGCGCCGGTGACCTCGATCCCGTCGGCCAGCATGAACGCCCGCTGGAATTGCCGCGCGGCGATGCCGCGATGGAGATAGACCCTGTCACCCTCGTCGGCCTGCCTGCCGCGGACGGTCAGCTGGTTCTCGAGGAGCTCGATCGTGAGTCCGTCGCTGGTGAAACCGGCGACGGCGAGGGTGATCCGGAGGCCGTTTTCGCCGACCCGCTCGATATTATAAGGCGGATAGCCCTCGGCATTCTTGGCCAGCCGGTCGAGCGTCCGCTCGAGCTGGTCGAAGCCCAGTAACAAGGGCGAATTGAACATAGACACGCGACTCATATGACCCCCCTCCCATGGAGCGAGTGGCAGGGAATCCCATGCAGGCCTTCCCTTGGAATGAATTTGGGATGCAGCGGCCGGGGTTCAAGTCCCATCGGGCCATCGCCAGAGGGCTCCGGCTGGGCTAAAATATCCCAAACCCCTCCACCGCCCGGCTGCTCGAGTCCCCGGGCCAAAGAACGAAAAGATGACCTTGGTCGCTGACACACGACGGCACGGGGAACCTTTGGTCTCCGGCGCCCGCCCGATCCGCTCTGTCCCGACCCGCCCGTCCGCTGCGGCGAAGGGTGAACGCCGCCCCTTCGGGCGGTGGCTCCTCGGCTCGTCGCTCTATTCCCTGACCCTGGGCTACGGCACGCCCCGCAGCTTCTTTGCCGTTGCCGCCGATTCCTGGCCGGGCGATCCGGTGGCTGGGCAGCGACTTCTCCAGACGGGCGAGTTCGCGGCCGGCGGCAGCGGCGGCACGGTCCTGCCCGATTCGGACGATCCGCCGTGGCAGCGCGCCGGCGCCGCCCCCCTCTGGCTCGATGCGCTGAACGGCTTCGGCTGGCTGCGCGACCTGCGCGACAACGGGGATCTCCACGGGGCGCTGCTCGCCGCGAAGCTGGTCGACGACTGGACCAACCGCGAATGGCGCTGGTCGCCGGTGACCTGGAAGCGCGACGTGCTGGCGGCGCGCATGGTCGCCTGGATCCGGCACTACGAATGGATGGCGGCGGCGGCCGATCCCGGTTTCGCGGCCCGTTTCGTCTTCTCGCTCGGTCGCCAGCGCGTGCATCTGCGCCGCGTCGCGCGCCGCGGCATGGTCGGCCACGAGGCCGTGGCCGTCTACAAGGCGCTGATCTTCGCCGACCTGGCCTTCATTCGCGACGGCAAGCATTTCGAGAAGAGCCTCGAGCAGTCGCTGGCGCGGCTCTCCAAGTTCGTGAAGCGCTACGTGCTGCACGACGGCATCGTCTCTGAACGCGCCCCTCACCTGCAGCTCACCGTCCTGCGCCACCTGATCGACGTGCGGGCCGCCCTGGTGTCGGCCGAGCGCCGCGCCCCGGCCGAACTGGTCGCCGCGATCGACCGCATGGCGCCGATGCTGCGCTTCTTCCGCCATGGCGACGGCGGTCTGGCGCTGTTCAACGGCACGTGGGAAGGCGACCGCCGGCTGATCGACCTCGTGCTGGCGCGCACCGGGTCGGGTGAAGTCGCACCGTCGATGGCGCTGGCGAGCGGCTTTCAGCGGCTGGCCGCCGGAACGTCGCTGGTGATCGCGGACGCCGGCAGCCCGCCGGGTCGCGGCATGGACGGGATCGCCCATGCCGGCACCTTGAGCTTCGAGATGAGCGCCGCGCATGAGCGGCTGGTCGTGAACTGCGGCACCTATCCCGGCGCGCCGCGCGACTGGCATCACTTCATGCGCTTCACGGCCGCGCATTCGACGGCGGTGGTGGACGACGTCAATTCGACCGAGATCACCACCCACGGCGCACTCGAGTATCGCGCCGGCAACGTGCTGATCGATCGGGCCGACGATGCCGGCGCCCAGTGGCTCGACATGTGCCACGACGGTTACCGCTCGCTCTACGGCATCATCCACCGCAGGCGCCTGTGGCTGTCGCCGGACGGCGGCGACCTGCGCGGCGAGGATTCCTTCCTGGGCTACGAGGGCCGGCCGGTCACCGTGCCGGACCGACGCTACATCGTGCGCTTCCACCTGCATCCGACGGTCAAGGCGACCCTGGCCCAAAGTGGACAGGCCGTGCTGATGCGGCTGCCGAGCGGCCGCGGCTGGCGGCTGCGCGCGACCGGCGCCGGCATCGGCCTGGCAGAGAGCATCTATCTCGGCGAGGAGGGCCGCGTGCGCCGCACCGAGCAGATCGTGCTGGTCGGCCAGGTTCCGCCGGAGGGCACCACGGTGAAGTGGGCCCTCACGCGCATGGAAGGCTAACGCTGGGGGCGCGCCCCCAGCACTAAGGCTTGAGGAAGCCGACCGCCCGGTAGACCTCGTCGAGGATCGGCGCGGCGACAGCGCGGGCGCGCTGGGCGCCGTTGCGCAGCACGCCATCGACATGGCCGGGGTCCTTCATCAGCCGCTGCATCTCCGCGCCGATCGGGCCGAGCTTGGCGACCGCGAGATCGGTCAGCGCCGTCTTGAACTCGGAGAACTGCCTGCCGGCGAACTGGGCGACGACGGCGTCCTTCTCCTGGTCGGCGAGGGCGGCGTAGATGCCCAGCAGGTTGTCGGCGTCCGGCCGCTTCTCGGCATCTTCCAGCGTGTCGGGCATCGGCAGCGGATCGGTCTTGGCGCGCCGGATCTTCTGGGCGATCGCGTCGGCATCGTCGGTGAGGTTGATGCGCGAGTAATCCGACGGATCGGACTTGCTCATCTTCTTGGTGCCGTCACGCAGGCTCATCACGCGCGTTGCCGCGCCAAAAATCAGCGGCTCGGTGATCGGGAAGAAGTCGGGCTGGCTGAAATCGTTGTTGAACTTGATGGCGATGTCGCGCGTCAGCTCGAGATGCTGCTTCTGGTCCTCGCCCACCGGCACGTGCGTGGCCTTGTAGATCAGGATGTCGGCCGCCATCAGCGCCGGATAGGCGAACAGGCCCAGCGAGACGTTCTCGCGGTCCTTGCCGGCCTTCTCCTTGAACTGCGTCATGCGGCTCATCCAGCCCATGCGCGCCACGCAATTGAAGATCCAGGCGAGCTGCGCGTGCTCGGGCACCATCGACTGGTTGAAGACGATCTGCTTGGTGCCGTCGACGCCGGCCGCGAGGAAGGCCGAGGCGATCTCGCGGGTCTGCGCGGCGAGCATCTTGGGATCCTGCGGCACGGTGATCGCGTGCTGGTCGACCACGCAGTAGAGGCACTCGTAATCGTTCTGCAGGCGCGCGAAGTTGCGGATCGCGCCGAGATAGTTGCCGAGATGGAGATTGCCGGTGGGCTGCACGCCCGAAAGGATCCGGCCCTTGAGGCCGCGCGCTTCGTAAGCGGCGAGATGCGGGTTGGGCGCGCCGGTCGCGGCGATCATCGTGTCGGTCATGGATGTGGACTCCGAATGAGGTCGATGGCGCGGGGTTTGGACCTCCGCGCACCCCGCCGGTGGAAGGCCAGGGCGGGCGGGTATCGCGCAGACCGGACAGGTAATCAAGGTGTTCAGCGCTGCCAGAAGCAGCCGAAGTAACCTTGCTTGCAATCGATCTGGTATTCGAGTTCGTGCAAGCGGGACTTGGCGATGCCCGCGTAACACTGGGCGCGGATCAAATGCACGATGCTGCCGCCTTCGTTGGCGGAGGCCATGAAGTCACAGTAGCTGGACTGATACTCGAGCCAGGCCTTCTGCGACTGGCTAAGCTTTTCGGCAGCTGGCGACGAGCCCAGTCTTTTCATGAGGAGTTCGTAGGCCGCGGTGACCTTGGCGATATTTGTTTCCGCGTCTAGCCGATGGCACTCGACCATCTCTTTGTAGTCCTGCACCTGATTGCAGTCCCTGGCAGGCGGGTCCGCAGCGAGAGAAGCGGTCGCCAGGAGGCCGGAGATCGCGGCGGCCAGAGCGACGCGCAGGCTCGTGGCCCTCTTCGAATTGATCATGTCGTATCCTTGATTGCCCCGTCGTTGGTTGACGACGCCGGCTCCGGCTGTTCCCATCGACTGCACGTGTCTTGCAGGATAGCAGGAGCGTGGGGCGGCTTCGACGATCGCCATGGAGGCATCGATGAACGAGCGTGGCTTGCGGAGCCTCGTCGACAAGGTGAAGGCCGGCCGCCTGTCGCGCCGCGGCTTCATCCGGCGCCTGACGGCGGCGGGCCTGACCGCGCCGATGGCGACGCAGCTCCTGGCGCTTTCCGGTCTGGCGATGGCGCAGTCCAAACCGGTCTACAAGCCCACGAAGCGCGGCGGCGGCGGCCTGCTCAAGGTGATGTGGTGGCAGGGGCCGACACTTCTCAATCCGCACTTCGCGGTCGGCACCAAGGACCAGGACGCCTCGCGGATCTTCTACGAGCCGCTGGCGGCGTGGGACCGTGACGGCAACCTGAGGCCCAAGCTTGCCGCCTCCATTCCCAACCGCGCCGACGGCACGCTGTCGCCCGACGGCCTCTGGGTGGTGTGGAAACTGAAGCCGGGCGTGCGCTGGCACGACGGCAGGCCCTTCACCGCCGACGATGTCGTCTTCACCTGGGCGTATTCGAGCGACCCCGCCACGGCGACGGTGTCGAACGGCTCCTATCGCGACGTCACGGTCGAGAAGATCGACGACCATGCCGTGCGCGTGACCTTCAAGCAGCCGACCCCGTTCTGGGCCGATACGTTCGTCGGCTGGGCCGGCTGCATCATTCCGAAGCATCTGTTCGGCGACTATACGGGCGCGAAGTCGCGCGAGGCGCCCACCAACCTCAAGCCGGTGGGAACCGGCCCGTACAGGTTCAAGGATTTCAAGCCGGGCGACCTCGTCACCGGCGAGATCAACGGCGACTATCACGAGCGCAACCGGCCGTATTTCGATGCGATCGAGATGAAGGGCGGCGGCGATGCGGTGTCGGCGGCGCGCGCCGTGCTGCAGACCGGCGAATACCACTTCGCCTGGAACCTGCAGGTGGAGGACGAGATCCTCGTACGCCTGGAGAAGGGCGGCAAGGGACGGGTGATCGTCACCCTGGGCGGAGGCATCGAGCACCTGCAGCTGAACAACACCGATCCGTGGACCGAGGTCGATGGCGAACGGTCAAGTCTCAAGACGAAGCATCCGATCCTGTCGGATCGCGCCGTGCGCGAGGCGCTCTCGCTGGTGATCGACAAGAAGTCGATCCAGGACCACATCTACGGTCGCATCGGCATCGCGACGGCCAACTACATCAACAATCCCGAGCGTTTCCGCTCGACCAGGACGTCGTACGAATTCAACGTCGACAAGGCCAATGCCGTGCTCGACAAAGCGGGCTGGGTGCGCGGCGCCGACGGCGTGCGGACCAAGGACGGCAAGCGGCTGAAGTTCGTCTACCAGACCTCGATCAACCAGCCGCGCCAGAAGACGCAGCAGATCGTCAAGCAGGCCGCCCAGCGGGCGGGCATCGACATGGAGCTGAAGTCGGTGACGGCCTCGGTGTTCTTTTCCTCCGACGTCGCCAATCCCGACACCTACACCAAGTTCTATGCCGACCTTCAGGAATACAGCAACGGCATGAACGCGCCCGATCCCGAGGTCTTCCTGCGCCAGTTCTGCTCCTGGGAAGCCGCCACGAAGGACAACAAGTGGCAGGGCCGCAACATCACGCGATGGCAGAACAAGGAATATGACGAGACGCACAAGGCAGCCCAGGTCGAGCTCGATCCCGTGAAGCGCGCGGCGATGCTCATCAGGTGCAACGAACTGGTGATCGAGAACCATGTGGTCATCCCGCTGGTGATGCGGCCGAACGCGGCTGCCGCCGCGTCGGACCTCGCGCTCGAGATCAGCGGCTGGGACAACAACACCTGGGACCTCGCGAACTGGTATCGCGAGGCATAGAGGCTTTCCGGTCTTACCTCGACCCAAAGCGACCTCACCCAGAGGAGCGGTCCACCGGACCGCGTCTCGAAGGGTGGGCAACAAACGCAGTGCTCGTGCCCACGCTTCGAGACGGCTGCTCCGCAGCCTCCTCAGCATGAGGTGGTGTTGATGGTCCGCTCCGAGAGACGCTGACTGTCACGCCTTCTCGCGATCCCGGTCGGGGTGATGGAACAGCAGGACTGTCACGACAGAGGAGAGCGCGAGGGCGGTCATCAGCAGGAAGCCATCGGCGAAGGAGCCGCGGATGTTCAGCACCCAACCGGTGATGGCGGGCGCCAGGAAGCCCGCGATGGCGAAGGCGAAGTCCATGATGCCGAGCGCCGTCGCGGCGCGCTGCGGCGCGATGTCGACGTTCACCGCATAGTAGGCGGCGTTGGCCCCCATCGAGGCCGCGACCGCCACGGTGATGCCGGCGATCGCCACCGTGAGATCGTCGGTGAGCGCGACCGGTATGACGGCGAGGGCGGCGACGAACTGGCTGCCGGCGATCAGCCAGGAACGCGAGATGCGCATGCTGCCCGTGGTCTTCAGCAGATGATCCGACCAGCGGCCCATGGCCCACAGCGCGAGAGCCGCGGACAGCCAGGGCAGGACGGAGAACAGGCCGACGGACGCGAGGTTCAGCCCGTATTTGCGTTCCAGATAGCTCGGCAGCCAGCTCATGAAGAAGAACAGGAAATAGCCGAAGACGAAGAAGGCCCAGGTGTTGGCGAGCAGGGTGCGGTTGGTCAGCAGCGCTTTCACCACGCCCGGTTCGGGCCATGATTTCAGGACCGCGTGCGGCGCGGCTGTGACGCCGGCATCGACCTTGCGGATATGGCCCAGCTCGGCCGCGTTCACGAAGCGCGATTGCGACGGGTCGTCCCGGAAGCAGAAAAACCAGAGCGGAATCCATGCGGCGGACAGCACGAACAGCACCACGAAGGTGAGGCGCCAGTCGAGCCAGCCGAGAAGCACCGTCACCAGCGGTCCGCCGATCGCCAGCGCCAACGGGACCGCCAGCAGCGCATTGGCGAGCGCCGTCGCCCGCTCGTGCGGCGACAGCCAGTGGCTGACCGCGCCGGTGAGGGCGGGGAAGTTGGGGCCTTCCGAGACGCCCAGCAGCACACGGGCTGCATAGAGAATGGTGACGCTGGTCGCCAGCGCGGTCGCCCCGATGGACAGGCTCCACAGCACGGCTGCAATCGTGAGGATCATCCGGGCGCCGTAGCGGTCCACCGCGAAGCCGCCGATCAGGGTCGTGACGGCATAGCCCAGGCCGAACGCGCCGAGGATGGCGCCGGTCGCCGCCGGCGACAGGCCGAGATCGCGCTGGATCATGGGGATGGCGTAGGAGAGGGCGGCGCGGTCGATGTAGTTCACGACCGTGATCGCGAACAGCAGGAAGACGATGAACCAGCGATAGCGGCTGCGCGCCATTGGCTTCTCCTTGTCCAGACTAAACTAGCATGCGAAGGAACGGTGCAACCTGCCGATGGTCCGAAACATGTCCGCTACGCCTCCGATCGAGTTCGCCTTCCCCGACCTGCGCAAATGGGAGAAGGGCGCCGCGCCCTACATCCACGTGCTGGAGAGCGGCAAGCCGGGGCCGACGGTCATGGTGGCGTCGCTGACGCACGGTAACGAGGTCTCGGGCGCCATCGTGGTCGATGCGCTGCTGGCGGCGAAGGTGAAGCCGCGCCAGGGCACGCTGATCCTGTCCTTCAACAACATCGAGGCCTATCACTCGTTCGATCGCAAGGCGCCGTTCAAGTCGCGCCTGGTCGACGAGGATTTCAACCGCGTCTGGGGCCGCCTCGACGAGCCCGCGACCACCGTCGAGACGAAGCGCGCGCAGGTGCTGAAGCCGTTTGTCGAACGCGCTGACATGTTGCTCGATCTACACTCCATGCATGACGATTGCGTGCCGCTGATGCTGTCGGGCCCGCTCGACAAGGGCGTGGCCTTCGCGAAGAGGATCGGCACGCCGGTCGACATCGTGCGCGATGCCGGCCACGCCGCCGGCATGCGCATGCGCGACTATGGCGGATTCGGCGATCCGAACAGCCCGAAGAACGCGCTGCTGATCGAGACCGGCCAGCACTGGCGCGCGTCGTCGGTGGTCGTTGCCAAGGACGTGACGGCCCGCTTCCTCGTCGAGACGGGCATTCTCGAAGAGTCGGATCTGCCGGCCGACTGGCGCCAGCCGACGCCGGCGAGCCAGCGCGTCGTCGAGGTGACGCATGCGGTTGCCACCAAGCGCGGCAACTTCACGCCGGCGCAGCGCTTCGAGGGCCAGGACGTGATCGCCAAGGCCGGCACCGTGCTCGGCCACGACGACGACGAGCCGGTGACGACGCCCTACGACGACTGCGTGCTGGTCATGCCCTCGTCGACCCGGCCGTTGCGGCCCGGCGTCACGGTTGTTCGCCTGGGTCGGCTGACTTGAGGTTGGGCTGGCGGCGCATCACGTAGCGCAGCTCGGAGAGTCTGATCACGCCCAGCGCGGCGCCCGCCAGCGCATAGGCGGCTGCTCCGATCAGGCAGATGCCGGCCAGTGCCACACCGCCCTCGATATCGGGACGGGACAGCGGCCGGGCCAGCCACAGGAGACCGAGCCAAAGCACGACGCCCATGCCGACGCTCGCCGCGGCGATGCGGACAGCGCGCGAGATCAGCCGTCCATCGGGCACCCATTGACCGCGCCGACGCAGGACCGCAGCCAGCAGCGCCGCGTTCAGCCAGCCCGACAGCGAGGAGGCAAGCGCGATGCCGACCAGTTCCAGCGACGTGGCGAACAGGAAATAGACGTTGAGCAGAACGTTGGCGCTGATCGCGGCCAGGGCGATGTAAAGCGGCGTGCGCGTGTCCTCGCGGGCGAAGAAACCGGGCGCCAGCGCCTTGACCAGCACGAACGCCGGCAGGCCGACGGCCAAGGCGGCCAGCGCACTCGCGGAGCGCAGCGTGTCCTCGGGCAGGAACCGGCCGCGCTCGAACAGGACGCGGATGATCGGATCGGCCAGCAGCCAGAGCGCCACGGCCGCCGGCAGGCTGAACAGCAGGCCGAATTCCAGCGCGCGGTTCTGGCTCGTCATGGCCGATTGCATGTTGCCGGCGCGTAGCTCGCGCGCGAGCAGCGGCAGCAGCGCCGTGCCGATGGCGATGCCGACGACCCCCAGCGGCAGCTGGGCGATGCGGTCGGCATAGTAGAGGGCGGAGATGGTGCCCACGGGGAGCAGCGAAGCCCAGACCACGTCGAGCACGACGCTGATCTGCTGTACGCCACCGCCGATCGCGACCGGTGTCGCAAGCTTCACCAGCCGCGCCACCCGCGGCGTCCAGCGCGGCCGCACCAGCACCATGCCGACTTCCTCGCGACCGCAGGCGACCAGCAGCCAGACCCACTGCAGCACGCCGGCGATCGCCACGCCGATCGACGCGGCATATCCCGCATTGGGGAGCAGCGGCGTCAGCCCCAGCACGGCGGCGATCAGCGCGAGATTGAGAAGGACCGGTGTCGCCGCGACATGGGCGAAGCGGTCGATGCTGTTCAGCACGCCGCCGTAGAGCGAGGTGAGCGAGATGAAGAGAAGATAGGGAAAGGCGATGCGTCCGAATTCGACCGCCATGGCGAAGGTCGGCGCATCGTCGCGCATGCCGGGCGCGAGCAGGGCCATCACCCAGGGCATCGCGAGGATCAGCAGCGCGGTGAACGGGACCAGCACCAGCAGCAGCGCGGCCTGGGCCTGGCGCGCGAAGGCCATCGCCTCGTCGCGGCCGCCGCCCGTCAGTTCGCGCGCGAACAGCGGCACGAAGGCGGCCGAGAAGGCGCCCTCGGCGAACAGGCGGCGGAAGAAGTTGGGGAGTTTGAAGGCGACGAAGAAGGCATCCGCCACGGCGCCAGAGCCCAGCACTGCCGACAGCACGATGTCGCGCACGAATCCCACGATCCGGCTCAGCAACGTGAAGCCGCCGACCGTCGCGATGGCCCGGACGAGACTCATGAAAGCACTCCGGGTGATCGGATGAGGTACGCGGTCACAGCCATAATTCTGTCATCGCCTTCTGGCACATTCTCTCTCGGTGGTGGCCGGCGATGTGATGGCCGGTCTAAACCACCACCACGGCCGGTCCCGAGAGGGGCCGGTTTTCTTTTGGGCCGGTCACATGGACGCGGCGGCGAGCTTCAGCAGCGTCTCGCGGTCCTGCGTGACGAGTTTCTTGTAGTCGCCGACGATCTTCTCTAGCTCGTCCGACGGCAGCACGCTTTCGAGATCGGTGAAGCCCTGCGGTGCGCGCTGTTCGACGATGTCGAGCATCACGTCGATTCCCTTGCGCCGGTTGCTCTCGACGATGCGCGCGGTGGGCGGCAGGCGCCGCTCCTCGTAGCGCCGCAGCGCGACCTCGGGATCGTCGCCCACGGCCAGTTCCTGCGTGATCGCCTCGCCGTCGAGGATCGCCTGCGAGGCGCCGTTGGAGCCGATCGGATACATGGGATGGGCGGCATCGCCCAGCAGCGTGATGCGGCCGTGGCTCCAGCGCGGCAGCGGATCTCGATCGACCATGGGGAATTCCAGGATCGTATGCGCGTTGCGGATGACGTCCGGGACGTCGAGCCAGCCGAAATTCCAGTCGGCGAAGCGCGGCAGGAAGTCCTCGAGCCGGCCCCGCTTGTTCCAGTCCTCGCGCGAGGGCAGGGCGCCATCGCCCATGTGGAGGTCGCAGATCCAGTTGATGAGCGCTTCGCCGCGTTCGGCGTGGGCGCGGCTGATCGGATAGCAGACGAATTTCTGGTTGTGATGGCCCGCCTGCACCATGGTGTTGCCGCCGAGATAGGGCTTGCCCACGGTGACGCCGCGCCACATCAGGATGCCCTGCCACTTGGGCGGACCCTCGTTCGGGTAGTAGCGCGCGCGTACCGCCGAGTGGATGCCGTCGGCCGCGATCAGCAGGTCGGCCGTGGCTTCCTCGACGATCGCCCCGTCGCGGTCGGCGAAGCGGGCCGTCACCGTGGCGCCGTGCTGCGCGAAATCGGCGATGCGCCGTCCCATCCGGATGCGATCCGCGCCCAGCATTTCCCGCGCCGCATGGACCAGGATCATCTGCAGCTCGCCGCGATGGATCGAGAATTGCGGCCAGGGCAGGCCGGCATGGCGGCCGCGCGGGTCGGCCCAGATCGTCTGGCCGTGGCGGTTGGCGTAGCGCAGCTCGCGCGTCTCGATGGCGGTGGCGGCGAGGGCGGGTTCGAGTCCCAGGCCGCACAGGATTCGCACCGCGCCGGCCTGGATGTTGATGCCGACGCCCAGCGGTCGCATTTCCGATACGGCCTCGTACACCGTCACGTCGTGCCCTGCGCGATGCAGGCACATGGCTGCGGTCAATCCGCCGATTCCGGCGCCGGCAATGATGATCTTCATGGGGGGGCTCGTTTTTGGTCTCTTCAGGTGTCCCGGCTCAGGCCGCGCTGGGCCAGAGCGGCCTCGTAGGTAGCCCAGCGCTCGGCCCGCGTTTCGCTAAGCTCGCGCAGGTAGGCCCAGCTGTAGATGCCGCTGTCGTGGCGGTCGTCGAATACGATGCGGATCGCGTAGTGGCCGACGGGTTCGACCGAGGCGATCTTCACATGACGGCGGCCGCCGACGATCTTCTTCTGGTTCGGCCCGTGGCCCTGCACTTCGGCGGAGGGGCTCTCGACCCGCAGATATTCTGCGGGGAGCGCGCAGGCATGGCCGTCGGAGAAATCGATCTCGAGCCGGCCTTCTTCCTTGAAGACCCGCAGCTCGGTCGGCCACGGCGCAGTGCTGGATTCGTAGCTGCCGCCGTCGGGCACGGCCTTGGGAAATTCGCCGGTCATGGCACGTCGCGGATCTGGCGCGCCTCGCTCACCAGCATGATCGGGATGCCGTCGCGGATCGGGTAGGCGAGCCCCGCCTTGCGGCTGATCAGTTCGCCGGCCGCCGCGTCGTATTCCAGCAGGCCATGCGTGGCGGGGCAAACGAGGATTTCGAGCAGCTTCGGATCCACGCCGGCACGGCGCGGGGCTGCGGGGTCGTCCGATGGAGGGCTCATCGTGCGGTGTTTCCCTAAATTTTGTGCCGCTCTTATAGCACGGCGGCCGATGCCCACCCTAGTGGGGGCGGTGCGGTCCGAGGCGGGCTTCCTTGCTGCGAGAAAATAGTATAGGGGGGTATACTATGGCTCACCTTCAGAAGAACAAGGCCCGGCTGATGGCGCGGGTCCGCCGGATCGCCGGACAGATGGCGGCCATCGAGAAGGCGATCGATCAGGACGCCGACTGCTCCTTGGTCCTGCAGCAGGTCGCGGGCGCACGCGGCGCGCTCAACGGGCTGATGGGCGAGCTGATCGAGGATCACGTCCGAGAGCATGTCGCGCGGCCGGGGCTCGATGCCACGGCGCGCGCGGCCGGTGCCGAGGAACTCATCGCCGTCGTTCGCCGCTACGCGAAGTGAAAGGGGTCGACATGACCACCCGGAACATCGAGCAGCCTTCGCACGATCACGTGTTCCTCGGCGAGCGGCACGATGAAAATGCGCGGCGCACGCTCTGGGTCGTCGGGCTGACCGCGCTGATGATGGTGGGCGAGATCGCCGCCGGCATCGTCTTCAATTCGATGGCCCTGCTGGCCGACGGCTTCCACATGGCGACCCATGCCGGCGCGCTCGCCGTGGCGGCGGGTGCCTATGCCTTCGCCCGGCGGCATGCGGCCGATCGCCGGTTCAGCTTCGGCACGGGAAAGGTCGGCGACCTCTCGGGGTTCGCGTCGGCGCTGGTCCTGGCTCTGGTCGCTCTGGGAATCGCCGTCGAGTCGATCGGGCGCCTCTTCGATCCCTCGCCGGTCGCCTTCGGCGAGGCGACCCTCGTCGCCATCGTGGGTCTGGTCGTCAACGTGGCCAGCGTATTCCTGTTGTCGGGCGGGCACAGCCATGGAAACCACGCCGACGATCATCACGACCATGGACATGACCACGGTCATCACGACAACAATCTCCGCTCGGCATTTGCGCACGTCGTGGCCGATGCGCTGACCTCCGTCCTGGCGATCGTGGCCCTGGTGGCCGGCCGCTATCTCGGCTGGGTCTGGCTCGATCCCGTCATGGGCATCGTCGGCGGCATCGTGATCGCCGTCTGGGCATGGAACCTCCTGCGCGACACGGCCGCCGTGCTGCTCGACACGAGCGATCCCCATCTCGAGGCGGAGGTGCGGGAGCAGGTCGAGGGGCCGGGCGATGCGCGCATAACGGATCTCCACATCTGGCGGATCGGTCCCGGCGCCCATGCCGCGATCGTCAGCGTCGCCGGCACGGCGAACCGCGCGGCCATTCGCGAACGCCTCGTGCCGGTCCACAAACTCGCGCATGTGACGATCGAAACGCGATGAGTCATGGTCGAGTCCGGAAGGCCGAAATCGATCGAGGATCTGGCAATGGACCGTGACAGCGAGACCGCCGCCCTCAAGGGTGTGGCCTACATGGACGGCCGCTGGATGCAGCTGTCGGAGGCTGCGGTCCCGATTCTCGACCGCGGTTTCGTCCGCTCCGATGCGACCTACGATGTGGCCCATGTCTGGAAGGGACGCTTCTTCCGGCTGATGGACCATGTCGAGCGCTTCCAGGCGTCGATGGCCGCCCTGCGCATGTCGTTGCCGCTGACGGCGCAGCAGATCGCCGACATCATGATCGAATGTGCCAGCCGGTCGGGCCTGCGCGATGCCTACGTGCAGGTGACCTGTACCCGCGGATTGCCGCCGACGGGCACGCGCGATCCGCGCCTGTGCCGTAATCGCCTCTATGCCTTCGCGCAGCCCTTCGTCTGGATTGCCGACGAGGCCCAGCGGCAAGACGGCCTGCGCATGATCCTGTCGCATACCCAGCGCATCCCGCCGGAGTCGCTCGACCAGAGGATCAAGAACTTCCACTGGCTCGACCTGACGATGGGAGTCTTCGAGGCCTATGACCGCGATGCGACCATCGCGCTGCTGCCGGCCGCCGACGGCACGGTGACGGAGGGGCCGGGCTTCAACGTCTTCGTCGTCCGGAACGGCGCGCTCGCCACGCCGGCGCGCGGCCTGTTCGAGGGCATGACGCGCCGCACGGTGATGGAGATCGCCGAGGCGCTCCAGCTGCGGGTCGAGGTGCGATCCGTTGAAGCGCGCGAGGTGGCCGAGGCGGAGGAGATCTTCATCAGCAGCACGGCCGGCGGCATCATGCCGGTCGTGAACTACGAGGGCCGTCCCGTCGGTGACGGCCGGCCCGGCGCGCTGACGCGCCGCATCGAGGAACTCTATTGGGCACGACACGAGGAGCCGGCGCTGTCCACGCCGGTGCCCTACGGCGACTGACGATCAGTTCGTGCGGCCGGGCGGTGTGTCGGACGGGTCGCCGAAGGCGCTCATTTCGAGGAAGGCGATCAGCAGCTTGGCGCGCGCCGTGGAGTCGGCAGCCTCCAGCAGCGCCTGCTTCTCGGCCGGACCGAAGGGCAGCACCATCGACAGCGAGGTGACGAGGTTGGCGTCGGCCGCCTTGTTCACGGCATCCCAGTCGGTCGAGAGCTGGCGGCCGCGGAAGAAGGCGGCAAGGGCCGCCATCAGCCGGTCGCGGTCGAGTTCGACGACGTCGTCGGCATGGTCGAGATCGGCCCGATAGGGCGAGAACACCGAGGAGACGCGGCGGTAGCCGCCCTGCGCGGGGTCGAGCTCGCGCACGATGTCGAAGCGGCAGACGCCGCTCAGCACCAGCATCAGCCGACCGTCCTCGGTCTCGTTGAAGTTGGTGATGCGTCCGGCGCAGCCAACCTTGTGCACCTTGGGGCGACCGTCGTCCGACGGCATGCCGTCGCCGGCGAACCCGCCCGGTTGAACCGGCTGCACCATGCCGATCATGCGCGAGCCGGCCAGCGCGTCGGAAATCATGGCGAGGTAACGCGGCTCGAAGATATTGAGCGGCAGCTTGCCGCCGGGCAGCAGCAACACGCCCGACAGCGGGAAGATCGGCAGCGTCTCGGGAAGCTGCTCGAAGGTCGGCTCGAACGGATTGCGCGCCGGACTTTGCGAGGAGCGCGCCGAATCACTCATGAAGAGGGGCTCACGAGAACAGGATCGTCGAAAGCCGCTTGCGGCCGTCGACGGAAATGGGATCGGTGAAGCCCAGCGCCTCGAAGAACTTCAGCAGCTGCTGGCGCGCGGCGGCCTCGTTCCAGTTGCGGTCGGCCTTGATCATGGCAAGCAGCTCGTCGACGGCTTCCTGCTTCTGGTTGCCGGCCCAATAGGCCATGGCGAGGTCGAGACGGGTCTGGAAGTCCTTCGGATCGGCCTCGGCCTTCGCCTTGAGGTCAGGGATCGGGCCCGCATCCTTGGCCTTCTCGGCGAGATCGATCGCGGCCTGGGCGGCCAAGACGTCGGCGCCGGTGCGCTCCTTGACCGGGATCTGCTCGAGCAGCTCCTTGGCCTGTTCGACGTCGCCGAGAGAGACCTGGTAGCGCGCGAGTCCCGCCAGGGCGACGACGTTGGTCGGCTCGAGGCCCAACACCTCGCTGTAGATCTGTGCGGCAGTATCCATGTCGTTCTGCGCGACCGCGGCCTTGGCCTGCTCGAGCAGTTCGGCCAGCTCCGCGGCGGCGGGATCGCCGGTGGCGCCGCCGGAGGCCTGGATGAGGCGGGCGACGAATTCCTTCAGCTGGCTCTCGGGTACCGCCCCCATGAAACCATCGACCGGACGGCCGCCGAAGAAGGCATAGACGGCCGGAATCGACTGGATGCGCAGCTGCTGGGCCAGCATCTGGTTCTTGTCGATGTCGATCTTGACCAGCTTGACCGCGCCCTTGGCCTCCTTGACGACCTTTTCGATCATCGGCTGGAGCGTCTTGCACGGCCCGCACCACGGCGCCCAGAAATCGACGATCACCGGGACGGTGCGCGAGGCTTCGAGCACGTCCTTGGCGAACTTCGTCTGGTCGCTGTCCTTGATCAGGTCGGCGGGGGCAGCCTGCGGCGCGGCGCCCTGCAGCATCGTTTCCATGAGTCCTCGAGCGGAATTGGGATGTTCGCCTGCAATGTGGCGTCGGCCCCCCCGGGAAGCAAGGGGCCACGCCGATCCGTTCTAGGGGGCGCGAACCTGGTGTTTCATCAGCTCGTCACCCAGCCGGCCGGTGAGGAAGAGGCCGCACATCCGGTAATCGCTGATCAGCGACCATAACGGCGCCTCGAAGGTGGCGGGCTTGTTCTTCTCGATGAAGAAATGACCGAACCAGGCCGGCCCGTAGCCGAACAGGGGGACGCCGAGCAGCCACCACCAATTCTGCGACGCGATCGCCCAGATCAGTAGGGCGGCGGACGCGACGGTGCCGACGTAATGAACGGCCCGCGTCGATGGCTTCGCGTGCTCGCGCAGATAGAAGGGCCAGAACTCGGCATAGGTCCGGAAGCGGGAGGCCATCCGGAGAGCCTACCCCAAAGCGCCGGACTTTTTGAGGGCGTCGATCTCGGCCTCGCTGAAGCCGGTCTCGCGCAGCACCTCGTCATTGTGCTGGCCGACTTCGGGGGGCGGGCCGGCGGTGCGCGGCGTGGCGAAGCCCAGCCGGATCGGCGTGTTCACCGTGCGCGGGATCGCGGGGTTGGTCGTTTCGGCGAAGATGCCGGCATGGTCGGCCTGCTCGTCGTCGATCACGTCGGCCAGCCGTCCGATGACCCCGAAGGGGATGCCGGTGCCCGACAGGCGCTTCTCCCAGTCGGCATAAAGGCGCGCGGCGAACACCGGCGCCAGCAGGTCGTGCAGTTCCTGGGCATGGGCACGCCGTTCCGGCCGTCCGGCGAATCGCGGGTCGGCCATCAGCTCGGGCCGCTCGATGATGTCGCAGAACGTCGCCCACAGGCGGTCGTCGCGGACCATCAGGAGCTGCAGCCAGCGATCGTCGAGGGTGCGGTAGAGGTTGGTCAGCGCGTTGCGCGGCCTGTCGGGCGGCGGGCGCACCGGCAGCTGCGCGCCGATCAGCGCGCCGGCCGCCGTGGTGCCGTTGGCCCAGACACCGTTGGCGTAGAGCGAGGTGCCGACCCAGCCGCCCTTGCCGGTCTGGTCGCGCCGCCGCAGGCCCATCAGGATGGCGGCCACCAGCGTCATCGCGGTGGCGCGGTCGCCCTGCGCCGGCAGCGAGACGCCCGGCGGGCCGCCGTCATAGCGCGCCGCATCGAGGATGCCGGAGCGCCCGAAATAGGCGGTGATGTCGAAGCCCGGCCGGTCGCGGTCGGGGCCGGTCTCGCCGTAGCCGGTGAGCGAGCAGTAGACGAGGCGCGGGTTGATCGGCTCGATGTCTTCCCAGCGCAGGCGCAGCCGTTCGCGGGCCGGCGGCGGAAAGTTCACGATCATCACGTCGGCCCGCTTCAGCAGCCGCTCGAGGATGGTGCGGGCGCCCTCGGTCTTGAGGTCGAGTGCCAGCGAGCGCTTGTGGCGGCCGTCGAGCTGCCACGGGAAGTTCCGGTCGCTCTGGGGATAGCTGGCGTTGCGGAAGCTGTTGCGGTGCGGGTCGCCGTCGACCGGTGGCTCGATCTTGATCACATCGGCGCCGAAATCGCCCAGGGCCGCGGCGGCGGCGGGCGCGGCGATGAACGAGCTGATGTCGAGGACGGTGAGGCCGGCCAGCGGCAGCGATTCGTCCGGCGTCATCGAAGCGCGCCGCTCGCCTTGAGGGCCGCGACTTCCTGGGCACTCATGCCGGCCTCGCGCAGCACCTGCTCGCTGTGCTCACCGAGCTCGGGCGCGGGATGTGCGATGCGCTGGCTGGCGAAGCCGAGGCGGATCGGATCGGCCAGGGTGCGCGGCATGTGGGGAATCGCCGTGTCGACCACCGCCCCGCAGGCCACGGCCTGCTCGTCGTCGGGCACGTCCTGCGGGCGGCTGATGACACCGAAGGTGACGGAGTGCGTCGCCAGGGCCTCGCGCCAATGCTCGTAGGGTTTCGTCGCGAAGGTGTCGCTCAGGATGCCGGCCAGTTCGCCGGCGCGGGCGCGACGCTCGGGCTCGGTCGCGAACCGCGGATCCTCGATCAGGGACTCCAGTCCCATGGCGCGGCAGAGCGGCGCCCAGAGTTTGTCGGTGCGCACGATGGTGAGCTGCAGCCAGCGATCGTCGGACGTGCGGTAGATGTTGCCCAGCGCCGAGCGGGGCCGGTCGGGCGGCGGCCGGTGCGGCAGGAAGGCGCCGACGAGCGCTGCTTGCGCGATCACACCGCACGACCACAGGCCGTTTCCGAGCAGCGACGTGCCGACCCAGGAGCCTTCGCCGGTCTTGGTGCGATGCATCAGCGCCATCAGGATTGCCGACACCAGCGCCATCGCCGTGGCGCGATCGCCCTGCGCGGGTCCGGGCACGCCCGGCGGTCCGCCCTCGTAGCGCTGCGCATCGAGCAGGCCCGAGCGGGCGAAGTAGGCAGTCGCGTCGAAGCCCGGCCGGTCGCGATCGGGGCCGCTCTCGCCGTAACCGGTGAGGGAGGCGTAGATCAGCTTCGGATTGACCTGCTTCACGTCCTCGTAGGCGAGCTTGAGCTTGTCGCGCACCGGCGGCGGGAAGTTGCAGATCAGGATGTCGGAGACCGCGATCAGCCGGTCGAGGGCCGCGCGGGCGTCCGCCTGCTTGAGATCGAGCACGATGGAGCGTTTGTTCCGCGAATCCATCTGCCAGGGGTAATTGACCTCGCTCTTCGGGTAGTTCGCCGAATCCTGCATGATCCGGCGGTTGGGATCGCCGTCCGGTCCTTCGACCTTGATCACGTCGGCGCCCCAGTCGCCCAGCACGACGGCGGCGGCCGGTGCGGCGATGAATGAGCTGATGTCCAATACGCGCAATCCCGCCAGCGGCAGGGCAGTCTCGGTCATGGATTCTCCCTTTCGCGGCCGATATGGGCGCGACGCTCCGGCCTGCGTCAACACCGCTCGCTCGCTCGATTTCGGCACGCGGTGTGCTTGCCGGAACTCAAGAGTGGGGAACCGATCGTGGCAAAGAAGCGCAAACCGAATTTTCTGATTGTTCTGATCGACGACCTCCGGTTCGACGAGCTGGGGATCTGCGGCCATCCCTACATGAAGACGCCGCACATCGACCGCATCGGCCATGAAGGCGCGATGTTCACCTCGGCGTTCCACACCACGCCGCTCTGCTCGCCCAATCGTGCTTCGATCCTGACCGGCCAGTATGCGAGCCGACACGGCATCATCGACAACGTGGCGCGCGACGCCCACAGCCATCGCCTGCCGAACTACCACGTCATCCTGCAGCGCCTGGGCTACGAAACCGCGCATATCGGCAAGTGGCA
This sequence comes from Rhodospirillales bacterium 24-66-33, assembly GCA_002281855.1. Taxonomy (GTDB): domain Bacteria; phylum Pseudomonadota; class Alphaproteobacteria; order Reyranellales; family Reyranellaceae; genus Reyranella. The sequence goes on from NCHQ01000004.1 coordinate 195,708, forward strand.
CATGGGCAATTCCGGCGGTCCCCGGCCGGGCTACGACAAGTGGGTGAGTTTCCCCGGCCACGGCTCGATCATCGATCCGGTGCTGAACATCGATGGCAAGGAGAAGAAATACGAAGGCTACATCACCGACCTGCTGAACGGTCATGCCCTCGATTTCCTGAAGCAGAAGCGCGACAAGCCCTTTGCGCTGTTCTTCGCGCACAAGGCCGTGCATCCCGACGCCTTCCAGGCGGCCGACGGTACGATCGATTTCACCGACGGCGGCTACCGTCCCGCGCCGCGCCATGCCGACCTCTACAAGGGCGAACACTTCCCGCGCCGGCCCAATGCGCTGCCTGCGGCCGATGTGGTGAAGGACAAGCCGGCCTGGACCGAAGCCCACACGCTTCGCGTCAACGAGGCCTCGCGCAAGGTGCTGGATGGAATCCTCGCCGGAACCGACGAGGAAATCCGCCTGCGCGCCGCCATGATGGCCTCGGTCGACGAGGGCATGGGCGACATCCTCAAGCTGCTCGAGGAGAAGGGCGAACTCGACAACACCTTCATCCTGTTCTTCGGTGACAACGGCTACTTCTTCGGCGAACACGGGCTCGGGCCCGAGCGGCGCTTTGCCTACGAAGAAGGCATCAAGTCGCCGTTCCTCATCCGCTACCCCGCCTGGTTCAAGCCGGGCACGGTGAACGACGAGCTGGTCCTTGCGCTCGACATCGCGCCGACGCTGGTCGATCTGGCAGGCGGCAAGGCCGCGGACTTCAAGACGATGCAGGGCCAGTCGCTGAAGCCCTTGGCGAAGGGGGCCAAACCCAAGGGCTGGCGCACCTCGTTCATGTGCGAATACTTCAGCGAGAACGCCATGCCGTGGCTGGTGGGCATGAGCTACAAGGCGATCCGCACCAAGCGTCACAAGTACATCCACTGGACGCAGAAATCTCTCGACGGCGTCGCGTGCGACGAACTCTACGATCTCAAGAGCGATCCCTACGAAATGCGCAACCTGATCGGCAAGCGGTCGGAGAAGGGGCTGGTCGCTCGATTGCGCAAGCAGCTCGCCTCCCTGGTCGCGAAGTCCGTCGGCCTCTAGGAGACTGAAAGCGATGGCCCTGACGAAGAGAACCCTTTTGGCGGCGGCGCTGGCCGCCATCTCGACGAGGTCCATGGCGCAGGCCTGGCCGACCAAGCCGATCCGCATGATCGTGCCGCTGGCGCCCGGTGGCACGGCCGACATCATCGCGCGCATTTATGCTGACGAGCTCGGCAAGGCGCTCGGCCAGACCGTGGTGGTGGACAACAAGACCGGCGCGGGCGGCACCATCGCCTCCGCCGAAGCCGCGCGTGCAGCCCCCGACGGCTACACGATCCTGGTGATCTCCCAGGGCACCATGGTGTTCAACGTCGGGCTCTACCCCAAGCCGGGCTACGACCCGGTCAAGAACTTTGCCTCGGTGGCGCTCGCGGGTTCGGTCTCCAACGTCCTGATCGTGCATCCCGACAATCCGGCGAAGTCGGTGGCCGACCTGATCGCCCAGGCCAAGGCCAAGCCGGGTGAGCTGACCTATTCCTCGGGTGGGACCGGGACGAGCCATCACCTGTCGTCCGTCCTGTTCGAGCGCGATGCCGGCGTGAAGTTGCAGCATGTTCCGTACCGGACGGCGACGGCTGGAATCATGGGCGTCGCCAACGGCGAGGTCACGATGGCCTTCTACAACACGCCGACCGTGGTCGGTCTGATCAAGGGCGGAAAGCTCAAGGCCCTCGCCATCACCAGCGCGCAGCGCTCGGAACTGCTTCCCGATGTGCCGACGATGGTCGAGCAGGGGATGAAGGATTACGTGTTCAGCACGTGGATGGGCTACGCCGTGCCGAAGGGCACACCGGCGCCGGTCATCGAGAAGCTGAACGCGGAGATGATCCGCATCGGGCGGCTACCGGCGGTCGCGGAGAAGATGAAGAGCCAGGGCATCGACATGATGCCGCCCGAGCCGCCCGCCGCCGTCGACAAGCTCATCCGCGACGAGCTGGCGCTCTGGATTCCCATCCTCAAGGCCTCGGGCGCGTCGGCCGAGTAGCAGGCCTCAGCGGGCCGTATCCTTGCCAAAGGAGGGCCGTGCGCGTATCTCCCCCTGTCATTCAATCAGGGGTGCGCGCACGCTAGGCGCATATAGTCATGGGCTACAGAGTCGCCGTCGTCGGCGCGACCGGTAACGTCGGTCGCGAAATGTTGCAGATCCTGGCCGAGAGGAACTTCCCGGCCGATGAGGTCGTCGCGCTGGCCTCCTCCCGTTCGGTCGGCCTGAAGGCCTCGTTCGGCGACAAATCGATCCTGAAGGTCCAGGACCTCGCGAAGTTCGACTTCAAGGGTATCGACATCGTGCTGAGTTCGCCGGGCGCCAAGGTGTCGGCCGAGCACAGCCCGCGCGCCGCCAAGGCCGGCGCGGTGGTGATCGACAACACGTCCTACTGGCGCATGGATCCGGACGTTCCGCTGGTCGTGCCCGAGGTCAATCCGCAGGCGATCGCCGGCTACAAGGGCCGCGGCATCATCGCCAACCCGAACTGCTCGACCATCCAGATGGTCGTCGCGTTGAAGCCGATCCACGACGCGGCCGGCATCAAGCGCGTCGTCGTGTCGACCTATCAGTCGACGTCCGGCGCGGGCAAGGAAGCGATGGACGAGCTGGTCAACCAGACCAAGAGCTTCTTCGTCAACCAGACGCTCGACCCGGTGAAGTTCACCAAGAACATCGCCTTCAACGTCATTCCCCAGATCGACGTCTTCATGGATGACGGCTCGACCAAGGAAGAGTGGAAGATGGTGGTCGAGACCAAGAAGATCCTCGACCCGAAGATCAAGATCCATGCGACCTGCGTGCGCGTGCCGACCTTCGTCGGTCACGCCGAGGCGGTGAACCTCGAGCTCGAGCGGCCGCTCGACGACGACGAAGCGCGGCGCATCCTCGCGGCGGCGCCCGGCGTCCTGGTGGTCGACCAGCGCGAGCCCGGCGGCTACGTGACGCCGAAGGAAGTCACCGGCCAGGACGGCGTGTTCGTGAGCCGCATCCGCTCCGATCCCACGGTCGAAAACGGCCTGGCAATGTGGATCGTCAGCGACAATCTGCGCAAGGGCGCGGCGCTGAACGCGGTCCAGATCGCCGAGGAGCTGATCAAGGGCTATATCTAGCCGCATCGCCTCCCCGGAAGCGAACTTCGAATGGCGTGGACCCCTCGGTCCGCGCCATTTTCGTTCGAGGGCGATGCTTGTGAGAGGCTGCTGAGGTAAAGTGTGAGCGTGAACGACACGCCCCACATCCATCCGACGAAGCGTGAATCCGCGGCCTCCGGCGCACCGACCCCGTTGTTTGGCAGCGCGGCCGACAGCTTCGTCCAGCAATTGCGCCTGGCTTCCCAGGCGCACCGCGCCGGGCGTCTCGACGAGGCGATCACTTCTTATCTGCGGCTGCTCGCCGTTCGCCCCGATCATGCCGAGCTGCACAACAATCTCGGGGTCGCGCTGCGCCTCGCCGGCAAGCTCGAGGCCTCGGTGTCCCATCATCGACTGGCGCTGGCGGCCGACCCGCAGAATCCGGCCCTGCATTCCAATCTCGGCAACGCCCTGCGCGCCGTGAATCGGTTCGACGAGGCGGTGAAGCATCACTACCGGTCGATCGCGCTCAGCCGGGACTATGCCGAGGGCTTCTTCAATCTGGCGCTCTGCCTGCGCGACCTCGGCCGGCTCGACGAGGCGATCGGCTGCTTCAGCCGCGCGCTGACGATCCATCCCGACAACCGGCGCGTCCGGGTCGAATTCGCAATCGCGCTTCTGATGCAGGGCGAGCTCGAAGCAGGGTTCGCCGCCTACGAGATCCGCAAGCGCCTGCCGGAGACGCCGACGCCCGATTTCGCGCAAGCAGCCTGGGAGGGCGGGCCGCTTCAGGGCAAGCGCATCCTGCTTTATCCCGAACAGGGCTTGAGCGACGTGCTGCTCTTCGTGCGCTTCGCCCGCGAGCTGAAGCGGCGCGGCGCCACCGTCCTGGTGCTGTGCCAGGCGCTGCTCAAGGACCTGTTGCGCTCTGCTGACTACATCGACGAGGTCGTGGCCGAGGGCGAGAAGGTCCCTGAGTTCGACACACACGCTTCCCTGGTCTCGCTGCCGCACCTCTGCCGCGCCGATTTCGCGACGCTTTCGGCGGAACCGCCCTACCTCAGGGCGCCCGAGGAAAGCCGCATCAAGCTCGGCCGGCGCGAGCGGGCGAAGCAGCGCATCGGCATCTACTGGGCGGCCATGCCGGGCCAGGCGCAGGATCGCCAGAGGTCGGTGTCGTTCGAACACTTCCTGGCGCTCTCGGGCGATCCGGAGTTGCTGTTCTTCAGCCTGCAGGGCGGCGTCCACCAGAAAGACATCCAGGCGTTCGGCGCCGGCGGGCTGGTGCACGATGTCGGTCGTGGCATCTTCGATTTCGCCGAAGCCGCCACCGCGCTCTCGCAGCTCGACCTGCTGATCTCGATCGACGCACCGGTGGCGCACCTTGCGGCGGCGATGGGCGTGAAGACATGGGTCCTGCTGCCTTCCACGGCCGATTGGCGCTGGCAGCTCGGGGGCGCCGGGGCGCCCTGGTACCCGTCGGCACGCCTCTTCCAACAGACGAGTCCGGGAAACTGGAACGACGTCTTCACCGCCCTGCGGCGCGAACTCGACGTGCTGAAGAAGGCGATTCCGGCCTAGCGGCCTCATTGGAGCGCGCAACTCCAGTTGCGCGCTCCTTTGATAGCCTATCGCGTCAAACCTAGCCTTCGCAGCGCCTCGGCATCGTCGACATCGTCGAGCGTATCGGCCAGTGCGATCGTGACGTGTCGTGGCAGGCCGGCCAGTGTGTCGGCGAGCACCGTCGGCGTCGACCAGTGCACGCCGTCGAACAGGGAACGAGGCAGGGGCCGCACGCGTCGCGCCCCGACCAGCCAGAAGCCGCCATCGCGCGCCGGGCCGAAGACGAGATCGTGTCGGCCGAGCAAGGCGAATGCCCGCGCTATGTGAGACACGCGCATTGCCGGAATGTCGCTGCCGACCAGCACGACGGGCCCGGCGGGCAAGGTCAGGAACGGCCGCTTCATGCGCCGGCCGAGATCGCCCTGCCGCTGAGGCTTTCTGCGAGAGACAGGCACGAGGCGCCAGGCGAGATGATGGAGCGACGTGTCGGGCGTCACGAACAACCACACGGTCCAGCGCGGATCGCGAGTCATCCGCTTGATCTGCTCGTCGAGGAGGCGGCGGTAGAAGCGGGCGGCTTTCCACATGCCGATCTCACCGCCCAGCCGGCGCTTCACGCGGCCAGTCTGCGGGGCGCGGGCGAAGATGACGAGATGGCGTTTCATCCGCCGTAGAGACGTCGCAGGGTCTGCGGCGGGACGCCGGCAAAATAGAGCGAGAGACAGCTGAGGTTGCGCAGCGGGCGCAGCCACCAGCCGTCGCGCCGATAGCGGGCTGGCGAGGTGATCGCATCGGTGTCGAGGAGGACCAGATGGTTCGAACCGATGCGGCGCACGAGGTCGACATCCTCCATCAGCGGCAGCGGTCGAAAGCCTCCAAGGCGCTCGTAGTGCAGGCGGGAAATCAGCAGGCCCTGATCGCCATAGGGAAGGCCGAAGGTGCGGCAACGCCAGGCCGCGAGTCGTTCCACCCGCCGGGCACCGGCCTCGTCCGCATCGAAGCGCAGCCGGAAGTAGCCGGCCTTGCCATCGATCGATTGGACGAAGCGGGCAATGACGTCGCCGGCGCCGCTCTGCAGTCGCGTATCGGCGTGCAGGAACAGCAGCCACGGCGCGCCACCCGCAGCGGCGCCGGCCGCAAGCTGGCCGCCCCGTCCGGCGGGAGCCGTCACGACGGCAGCGCCGGCCCGGCGCGCGATCCCGACCGTGTCGTCGCGGGAACCGCCGTCGCAGAGGATGATCGAGAAAGCGAGGTCGGGGTGGGCGGGAAGGGCCGCAAGGGTACGGGCAAGCGTCGGGCCCGCGTTCAGCGTCGGGATGACGATGTCGATGGCCGTCGTCACGCGCTGCAGGCAGCCCCGCCCAGGACGCAGAACTTGGCGCAGTGCGGATGGTTCAGGCGCACCTCGCCGACGCTGTCCGCCAGTGTCCCGCCCAGTTCGAATTGAGAATCGTAGGGCAGCAGGGTGCAGGCCACCACGGCGGGTCGTGATGCACCCTTGCGCTTCACTACCATGCGGGACGACGCACACATCACGCTGTCCGGCGACTTCTTCAGGATGCCCCAGCAGGCGGTCGTGATCTCCGGCACGTCGACCGTCGGATCCATCTCCGGGAACAGGACCAGCACTGCCGGATCGTGCGCGTCGATCGCGACACCCAGCCGGGTGAACAGCTGCGCATAACCGGCGCGGACTTCGTCATCGGTCTCATTGGAGAAGTGGCGGCCGGCCACATTCACCTGGAAGCCTGCCTGGGCCAGCCAGACCAGCCCGTCGATGGTCGGCTTCCAGCTTCGCAGGCCTCGCTCCTCCTCGTGCAGTTCTCTCTCGTAGTGATCGACCGAGACGCGGATCGCGAGGTTGTCGCGACCGTGCCGCGCCAGCAGATCGAGCAGCGGCGCCTTCATCTTGTGCATCGGCTTCATCGCGTTGGTCAGCACGATCGCCTCGAGGCCGCGCGCGAGCACGTCGTCCAGCATCGCCGGCAGGTCGGGATTCATGAAGGGCTCGCCACCCGTGAAGCCGATCAGCTTCGTGCCGTGGCCGTCGCGCTGGATCTCGTCGAGATAGGCCGCGACCTCGCCGGCCGTGAGATAGACGAGCCGATCGTTGCGCGGCGAGGATTCGATGTAGCAGTTGCGGCAGGTGAGGTTGCAGAGGGTGCCGGTGTTGAACCACAGCGTCTCGAGCGCCTTCAGGCCGACATGCGCGCGCGTCTCGCCCTTGGCGGTGATCCAGGCATCCTTGAATTTCGCAGGGTCGAGCAGAACGGGCAGCATCGGGGAAATCCTGCGCAAAGGGAGGACGCGAAGGCTAGCACAATTCGTGCAATGCAAAGGTGGCCGCGAAAGGGCGGGTTCCGAAACCGTGACTCGCTCATGCCTCCGCGTCTCGACCGCGCGACGGCGCTTCGCTACGGTTCGTCAACACCTGAGGGGAATTGAATGCTCGACGACAAGGCGCTTGCCACGATCTTCCGCGACGCCCGCACGCACAATGGCTGGCTCGACAAGCCGGTGACCGACGAAAAACTCCACGAGATCTACGACCTCATGAAATGGGGGCCGACCTCGGCCAACTGCCAGCCGGCGCGGATCGTCTTCGTGCGCACCAAGGAGGGCAAGGAGAAGCTCAAGCCGGCGCTGAGCGCGGGCAACACCGAGAAGACGATGAGCGCGCCGGTGACGGCGATTCTCGCCTACGATCCGGAGTTCTTCGAGCATCTGCCGCGGATGTTCCCTCACGACCAGACCGCCATCCACTGGTTCAAGGGCAAGCCGGCGGCCGAGCCGACCGCCTTCCGCAACGGCACCCTGCAGGGCGCCTACCTGATCGTCGCGGCCCGTGCACTCGGGCTCGATTGCGGCGCCATGAGCGGCTTCGACAATGCCAAGGTCGACGCGGCCTTCTTCCCTGACGGAAAGTTCAAGACGAACTTCCTGTGCAACATCGGCTACGGCGACCACTCGAAGCTGTTCGCGCGCAGCCCGCGCTTCGAGTTCGACGAGGTCTGCAAGATCGTCTGAGCTTAGATCCCGAAGAAGGCGCCGATCTTCTTCCAGGGCAGCGGCAGCAGCGAGATCAGCGCCGCCAGCCCGAAGCCCAGGATGATGGCGCCGGAACCGCGGTTGAGCCACAGCAGGCCGGCCCCGGTGAACCGGCCCCTGAGCGCCACGGACGCCGTGCAGATGATCGTCCACCAGGCCAGCGCGCCGCAGAAGACGGCGGCGACCAGCAGGGTGGCGTCGGGCAGGCTTGCACCGACGCCGGCCAGGTTGCGGCCGGCGAAGGCCGCGCCGAAGGCCATCACGGTGAGGGGATTGAACACGGTGATGAAGAAGCTCGAACTGGCATAGTGGAAATGCGTCGAGAACTGGTGCTCGCGGTCGTCGGCGACGGGATCGCCGACATTGCGCGGCCGGTGGCGCATCGTGGTCCAGCCCATGATCACCAGCACGAGACCGCCGATGCCCAGCAGCCAGGCTTCGCGCTCGATCACGAACTGCTGAACGAAGGACAGGCCGAACGCCGCGACGGCGCCGAACACCGCGTCGCCCAGCGCCGCGCCGATGCCGGTCATGTAGCCCGCCATGGCGCCGACGGTGATGGAACGTCGCATGCAGAGCACGGCCGCCGGCCCGACCGGCACGGCGATCAGGAAGCCGATCGCCGCGCCCTCGATGGCGAGGGCGAGGGGATTGAAGACGAAGCCTGGCACGGTCATCGCGCGCCTACAGCTTCTCGGCCCTGAACGCGCGCGGCGGCGCGACCAGCCGGTCCTGGGCCGCCACCAGCTGCAGCTCGCGCTCGCCCATCGCCTCGGTGGCTTCCAGCACCGCGAAGATCGACGAGGCTGCCTTGCCGAGCGCATCGGCGATCTCGTTCCCGGCGATCCAGTGCGCGGTGAAAAGGGCGGCGACGGCGTCGCCGGTGCCGTTCGGCGCGATCTCGAAGCCGATCATCGGCGTCGCCACCCGCCAGGCGGCCTCCCGCGTCACCGCCACCATCTCGATCGTGTCCGACGGCGCATCGGCGCGGCGCAGGCTGGTGATGAGGGCGAGCCGCGGGCCCCGGGTCTCGCCCTGGAGCAGGGTGCGTGCGGCCGCCAGCGCCTCGGCCATGGTCGAGACCGTGCGGCCGGTCAGGTGTTCGAGCTCGAAATGGTTGGGTGTCACCAGGTCTGCAGCGGGGATCGCGCGGTCGCGGAAGAAGGTGTCGATGCCCGGCTTGACGTAGATGCCGGTGTCGATGTCGCCCAGCACCGGATCGCAGCACCAGACGGCGCGCGGATTGGCCGCCCGCACGCGGCGTGCGGTATCCAGAACGACATCGGCCAGCGCGGCATCGCCGACATAGCCGGTCAGCAAGCCATCGCAGCGCGAGAATTGGCCCAGCGCCTCGATGCCCTGCACGATCTCGGCAACCTGCTCAGCCGAGGCCGCACGACCGCGCCAGGCGCCATAGCCTGTGTGGTTCGAGAACTCGACCGTGTTCACCGCCCAGACTTCGTGGCCCAATCGTTGCAGGGGAAAGGTCGCTGCACGATTGCCGACGTAGCCGTAGGCGACATGGCTCTGGAGGGACAGGAAGCGCATGGCCGGCGCCACCTTGCCACAAGGAAGGCCGTCATTATAGTCCGCCGCGTTTTTCGGGGAGGCCTAGAGATGTCGAAGTCCGTCCGTCCGCGCCGCAGCGTGCTCTACATGCCCGGCGCCAATACGCGAGCGCTGGAGAAAGCGCGCACCCTGCCGGCCGACGCGCTGATCTTCGACCTCGAGGACGCGGTGGCGCCCGATGCCAAGGAGGCGGCGCGGGCCAACGTGGTGGCCGCCGCCCAGAGCAAGGGCTACGGCAAGCGCGAGATCGCGATCCGCTGCAACGGCCTTGCCACGCCGTGGGGGGCGGCCGACATCACCGCGATCGCCAAATCAGGCGCTGACGCGGTCGTGGTGCCGAAGGTCGAGAGCGCGGCCGAGGTGGCGAGCGTGATCGGCCTGCTCGACGCGGCCGGTGCGCCCGAATCGATGGCGGTCTGGGCCATGATGGAAACGCCCAAGGGCATCCTGCGGGCCGAAGAGGTGGCGGGCTCGCATCCGCGGCTCACGCTCTTCATCATGGGCACCAACGATCTGGTGAAGGACATGCGCGCGCGCCACACCCCGATGCGCCTGCCGATGGTCACGGCGCTCGGCCTCGGTATGCTGGCCGCGCGTGCCCACGGCCTCACCATCCTCGATGGCGTCTATAACGACATCCAGGATGCCGAAGGTTTCCGCGCCGTCTGCCAGCAGGGGCTGGAGATGGGCTTCGACGGCAAGACCCTGATCCACCCCTCGCAGGTCGAGCCCTGCAACGAGGTGTTCGCGCCCTCCGCGGCCGAACTGGAAATGGCGGGCAAGATCGTGTCGGCCTTCAAGGCGGCCCAGGCCGAGGGCAAGGGCGTCGTCACCGTCGATGGACGCATGATCGAGAATCTTCACGTCGATCAGGCCGAGCGTGCGCTGGCGCTGGCCGCCGCGATCAAGGAACTGCAGGCCGCCCCATGAGCCCCCAGACCACGAGCAAGACCACCAGCAAGACCAACAACGGCAACTTCTTCGAGGATTTCCGTGTCGGGCAGGAGTTCCACCACGCCACGCCGCGGACGCTGACCGAGGCCGATGCGGCCCTGAACGTCGCGCTCTACGGCTCGCGCTTCGCCATCAACTCGTCGGACGAGTTCGCCCGCGCGATCGGCCTGCCGCGCGCGCCGCTCGACGACATGCTCGTCTTCCATGTCGTCATCGGCAAGACGGTGCCGGACATCTCGCTGAACGCCGTCGCCAATCTCGGCTATGCCGAGTTCCGCTGGGGCGTGCCGGTCTATCCGGGCGACACGCTGTCGTCGAAGTCGACCGTGCTGGGCCTGCGCGAGAATTCCAACAAGACCAGCGGTGTCGTCTGGGTGCGCTCGACGGGCGTCAACCAGAAGGGTGAGATGGTGCTCGATTATGTGCGCTGGGTGATGGTGCACAAGCGCGACCCGCAGGCGCCGGTGCAGGCGCCGGTCGTGCCGAAGACCGCGCCAGCCGTGAAGCCGGAGGATCTCGTGGTGCCGGCCGGCCTGTCGCTCGCCGGCTATGACGACGGCGCCGCCGGCTCGTCGCATCGCTGGGAGGATTACACGCCGGGCGAGCGCATCGACCATGTGAGCGGCATGACGCTCGAGGACTCCGATCACATGTTCTCGACGCGGCTCTACCAGAACACCGCGCGCGTTCATTTCGACGCCTTCGCCGGCAAGCAGACCCGATTCGGCCGCCGCCTCGCCTATGGCGGTCACGTGATCTCGCTGATGCGGGCGCTGTCGTTCAACGGGCTGGCCAACGGCTTCCGGGTCGCCGCCTTCAATGCGGGAAGCCACGTTGCCCCAACCTTTGGTGGCGACACGATCTATGCCTGGTCGGAGGTGCTCGAGACGGCGCCGCTTCCGGGGCGCGACGATGTTGGTGCCTTGCGAATGCGAAGCATTGCGGCAAAGGATTGCCCGTGCGGCGAGTGGCCGGGCAAGGGCGCGGACGGCAAATATCATCCCGCCGTGGTGCTCGATCTCGACTATTGGCTGCTGATGCCGAGGCATAAAGCCTAACCGAACAGCCGGCAGGCGGATTTGCGCTTGCAAATCCGGGGCTTAACGCGCGTGCGACGCCGACATTCGTTGACTTGATGCGGCTGCGCGCTAAAAACAGCGCCAGCCGATATCGGCACTAGAGGTCATCACGGATGAGCGTCGCCAACCGGCCGGTGCATCGGCCGCTTTCTCCGCATCTGCAAGTCTATCGCCCGCAGCTCACCTCCACGCTGTCGATCCTGCATCGTGCGACGGGCATCGCCCTGTCGGTGGGCGTGCTCTATCTCGCCGTCTGGGTGATGTGCGCGTCCGCGGGCCCCGAGACCTATGCGAAGTTCCAGGGCTTCAACAGTTCGATCGTCGGGCGCTTCGTGCTGGGCGGCTGGCTGTTCTGCCTGTTCTACCACCTGTTCAACGGCATCCGGCATCTCTTCTGGGATGCGGGCTACGGCTTCGAGCTCAAGGATGCCTATCGCAGCGGCTGGCTGGTCGTGGTGGCTTCCCTCGTGGTGACGGCGATCGCCTGGATCGTCGGTCTGCGGCTGATCTGAGGAGCGACGGATGAACAGCGATCTCAGAAGCCCTCTCAATCGCGCCCGCGGTCTTGGCTCGGCCAAGGACGGGCTGCATCACTGGTGGGCGCAGCGTCTCACCGCCCTCGCGCTGATCCCGCTCGTGATCTGGTTCGCCATCTCGCTCGTAATGATGAGCGGTGCCGACTACGGCATGGTGCGCGCCTGGATCGGATCGCCGGTCGCGATGGTGCTGCTGATCCTGACCATCGTGATCGGACTGCATCATGGCCACCTCGGGTTGCAAGTCGTGATCGAGGACTACGTGCACAATGACGGGGTCAAGCTGGCGCTGATCGTTGCGGTGAGGTTCGTCGCGGTCTTGTTCGGCCTGGCTGCGGTCGTGGCCATCATGCGTATCGGATTCGGAGGCTAAGTCATGGCCGAGGCCAGCAGCGGCAAGAGCAACCCGCCCGTCGCGGGTACCGTCAACATCGGCAACACCGCCTACAAGGTGATCGATCACGAATACGACGTGGTCATCGTCGGTGCCGGTGGTGCCGGTCTTCGCGCGACCTTCGGCATGGCCAACAAGGGCTTCAAGACAGCCTGCATCACCAAGGTGTTCCCGACCCGCAGCCACACCGTGGCGGCGCAGGGCGGCATCTCCGCGGCGCTGGGCAACATGGGTCCGGACGACTGGCGCTGGCACATGTACGACACGGTCAAGGGCTCCGACTGGCTCGGCGACCAGGACGCGATCGAATACATGTGCCGCGACGGCATCGGCGCGATCATCGAGCTCGAGCATTACGGCGTGCCGTTCAGCCGCACGCCCGAGGGCAAGATCTACCAGCGCCCGTTCGGCGGCATGACGACCGAGTACGGCAAGGGCATCGCCCAGCGCACCTGCGCCGCCGCCGACCGCACCGGCCACGCGATCCTGCACACGCTCTACCAGCAGTCGCTCAGGAACCACGCCGAGTTCTTCATCGAGTATTTCGCGCTCGACCTGATCATGGACGAAGGCGTCTGCCGCGGCGTCATGGCCTGGAACCTCGACGACGGCACCATCCATCGTTTCCGCGCCCACAAGGTGGTGCTGGCGACCGGTGGTTACGGCCGCGTCTACCAGACGGCGACCTCGGCCCACACCTGCACGGGTGACGGTGGCGCCATGGCGCTGCGCGCCGGCCTGCCGCTGCAGGATCTCGAGTTCGTGCAGTTCCATCCGACCGGCGTGTTCGGGGCGGGCTGTCTCATCACCGAGGGCGTGCGCGGCGAAGGCGGCTACGTCACCAACTCGAGCGGCGAGCGCTTCATGGAGCGCTATGCGCCGTCGGCCAAGGACCTGGCCTCGCGCGACGTCGTCAGCCGTTCGATGACCGTCGAGATCCGCGAAGGCCGCGGCTGCGGTCCGAACAAGGATTACATCGAGCTGCACGTCGAGCATCTCGACCCGAAGATCATCCACGAGCGCCTGCCGGGCATCGCCGAGACCGCGCGCATCTTCGCCGGCGTCGACGTCACCCGCCAGCCGATCCCGATCCTGCCGACCTGCCACTACAATATGGGCGGCATCCCGGCGAACTATCACTGCGAAGTCATGACGGTGAAGGACGGCAATCCCAACACCGTCGTCCCCGGCCTGATGGCGCTGGGCGAGGCCGCCTCGGTCGGCGTCCATGGCGCCAACCGTCTCGGCTCCAACTCGCTGCTCGAGCTGGTCGTGTTCGGCCGCTCCGCCGCCAATCGCGTGGCCGAGCAGATGACGCCGGGCCAGCCGCACAAGGACATGAAGAATGCCGGCGAGGAGGCGATCGCCCGCCTCGACCGCGCCCGTCACGCCAATGGCGGCACGCCGACCTCCCAGCTGCGCGCCCAGATGCAGAAGACCATGCAGAACGATTGCGCGGTGTTCCGCACGACCAAGACGCTGGATGAAGGCTGCGTGAACATGGACAAGGTGTTCGCCGGCAAGGACGACGTCCGCGTCAAGGATCGCTCGCTGATCTGGAACTCCGATCTCATGGAGACGCTGGAGTTCGAGAACCTGATCCTCCAGGCGCAGGGCACGATCCGCTCGGCCGCCAACCGCAAGGAAAGTCGCGGCGCCCACGCGCACGAGGATTTCCCGGACCGCAACGACAAGGACTGGCTGAAGCACACGGTCGTCTGGGTCGACGAGAAGACCGGCAAGACCCGTATCGACTACCGTCCGGTCAACCTGCAGCCGATGAGCAACGACGTCCAGTCGTTCCCGCCAAAAGCCCGCGTGTACTAATCGCCCGCGTGTACTGAGTTCGAGAGGACCAAATGGCCGAGTTCACTCTTCCCGCCAATTCCAAGGTCGGCGTCGGCCAGACCTACGCCGCTCCGGCGGGCGCCAAGAACATCCGGAAGTTCAAGGTCTATCGCTGGACTCCGGAAGACGGGAAGAACCCGTCCGTCGACACCTACGAAGTCGACATGGACACTTGCGGGCCGATGGTTCTCGACGCGCTGATCAAGATCAAGAACGAGATGGACAGCTCGCTCACCTTCCGGCGCTCCTGCCGCGAGGGCGTGTGCGGTTCGTGCGCGATGAACATCGACGGCACCAACACGCTGGCCTGCACCAAGTTCATCGACGAGGTGAAGGGCGACATCAAGATCTACCCGCTGCCGCACATGCCGGTGGTGCGCGACCTGGTGCCCGATCTCAACGTGCCCTACGCCCAGCTCACCTCGATCGAGCCGTGGCTGAAGTCGACCACCCAGCCGCCGACGCGCGAGCGCCTGCAGTCGCCGGAGGAGCGCGCCAAGCTCGACGGGCTGTGGGAGTGCATCCTGTGCTTCTGCTGCTCGACCTCCTGCCCCAGCTACTGGTGGAACGGCGAGCGCTATCTCGGCCCGGCCATCCTGCTGCAGGCCTATCGCTGGATCGCCGATAGCCGCGACGAAGCCAAGGGCGAGCGCCTCGACAATCTCGAGGATCCGTTCCGGCTCTATCGCTGCCATACGATCATGAACTGCACCAAGACCTGCCCCAAGAGCTTGAACCCGGCCAAGGCGATCGCCGAGATCAAGAAGCTGATGGTCGAACGCACGATCTAGTCGGCTCGTCTTTTGCTATGCTGAAGCCACCGGGGACAATCAGGGGGCTTCAGCAATGTCATTCAAATCCATCACCATAGCGGCCGCGCTCGCGGGCGCGGCGGCGCTTGCCACGGGTCCGGCTTCGGCCGGCCAGACCTTCGACGCGGTCAAGGCCAAGGGCTTCGTCCAGTGCGCGGTCAATACCGGGCTGGCGGGCTTCTCGTTCGCCGACAGCCAGGGCAAGTGGACCGGCCTCGACGTCGATCTCTGCAAGGCGATCGCCGCGGCAATGTTCGGCGACGCCGAGAAGGTCAAGTTCACGCCGACCACCGCCCAGCAGCGCTTCGTCGCCCTGCAGTCGGGCGAGGTCGACGTCATCACCCGCAATGCGACGCAGACGCTGCTGCGCGACACCTCGCTCGGCTTCAACATCGCGGGCGTCAATTTCTATGATGGCCAGGGCTTCATCGTGCCGGCCAAGAGCAACATCAAGAGCTCCAAGGAGCTGAACGGCGCCACGGTCTGCGTGCAACCGGGCACCACGACGGAGCTCAACCTCGCGGACTATTTCCGCAAGCACAAGATGACCTTCAAGCCGGTGCTGATCGAGAAGCTCGACGAGCTGCTGCAGGCCTATGCTTCCGGCCGATGCGACACCTACACGACCGACGCGTCGGGCCTCGCCGCGGTGCGTGCCGGCCAGCTCGCCGGCAAGGGTGACCATGTCATCCTGCCCGAGCGCATCTCCAAGGAGCCGCTCGGCCCGATCGTGCGCCACGGCGACGACCAGTGGTTCGACCTCGTGAAGTGGACCCTGATGGGCATGATCGAGGCCGAGGAGATGGGCATCACTTCGAAGAACGTCGACGAGATGCTGAAGAGCGACGATCCCGCGGTGAAGCGCTTCCTCGGCGTCACGCCGGGCTTCGGCAAGGCCACCGGTGTCGACGAGAAGTGGATGTACAACGTCATCAAGCAGGTCGGGAATTATGGCGAGAGCTACGACCGCCATGTCGGCCCGGCCACGCCGCTCAAGCTCGAGCGTGGCCAGAACGCGCTGTGGACCAACGGCGGCCTGTTGTACGCGATCCCGTTCCGCTGAGACCTTACTGGGTTAACGCGCTGCTCCGATCATAGCTTTCCTCCCCCGTCAGACGGGGGAGGAGAAGAGAGGAGGGCGAAGTTCAGATCATCTCGCGCTAAGGCGTGAGATCGAACCGCATCTTCTTGATGCGGCCGGTCGAGACCTCGAGCGCGACGATCTTGCCATCGCGGTCGCGGACGAGATGGGCGAGCTGGGTGGCCTTGATCCAGCTGCCCGGCGATTCCACTTCCACCGTGTCGGCATCGAGGCCACGCACGATCCACGGCGCACCGCCCGAGATCAGCGGTCCGCCGACTTCCATCGTCCAGTCCTTGCCGTCGCGGGTGATGCGCCACACGGCGGCACAATCGGACGAGACGTAGGTGCCGGCGAGGTCGGCCGGCACGGCCGCGCGCTTGGCGAGCTTGCCGAACGTGACGATGCGGCCGGCGCCGAGATCGACCTTCAGCGTACCCTTGGGGCCGGGCTTCAGGGCGAATTCGTAGGAGCCGCGCTCGGCCGCCAGCCATTCGCCGGTGCGCCGGCCCAGGGCGAAGGGCATGCCGTTCTGTGTCACGACCGCCTCGCCGTTGCGCCACGCCAGGTCGAACAGCGACGGTTCTGCCGCGTTGAACCAGGTTCCGGCGAGCGGCTTGATCTCGGCGGCCGTGATCGGCGGCAGCGCCGGCGTCATCCGGCTGTTGCCTTCGAGCGCCAGCGCGGCGATGGCCCGGGCGCGCCGCCAGGGATCGATGCTGCCCAGGTTGGCGATCACCACGACGGTGAGATCGGCCTTCGGCACGCGCAGGAATTCCGTGCGGAAGCCCGGCCACAGGCCACCGTGACCGACCGTCGCCAGGCCACGCAACTGCTCGACGGCGACGCCCCGGCGGTAATTGTTGGCCTTGCCGCCGGTGAGGGGCGCAACGGCCGCGAGCTGCGTCGGCAAGGTCTTGCCGAGCGTCGGTCTGTCGAAATGCCGGCTCCAGATCAGCAGGTCCTCGACGGTGGAGGTGAGCCCGCCTTCGCCGCCCTGCGGATAGGCATGGGCGGCGCGACGGAAACCCTGCTCGGCGTCGCCGAGATAGCCGGTGGCGAGGTTCGGGATCACCGCGTCGATCTCGGCGACCAGCGAGGTGTGCGCCATGCCGAGCGGCTTGAAGATGCGTTCGGCCAGGACCTCGCCCAGCTTCTTGCTTGCCAGCTTCTCGACGATCAGGCCCAGCAGCAGGAAGTTTGTGTTGCTGTAGAGAAAGCGGCTGCCCGGTGCGAAGTTGAGATGGCGGTTGCGGGTGCAGGCGTCGAACAGGTCCTCCGGCCGTGCCGGCTTGTCCAGCCCGTGCCCGCCCAGGCGAAGCAGTTCCAGGAAATCGGGCAGGCCGCTCGAATTGCGCATCATCTGGTCGATCGTCACCGGCAGCGGCGGCAGGTCGGGCAGGTATTTGTGCGGCGGGTCCGAGAGCTTGAGCTTGCCTTCGGCCGCCAGCATCAGGGCGGCCGTCACCGTGAACTGCTTGCTCACCGAGGCGATGCGGAAGCGCGTGTCGGGCCGGATCGGCACGCCGAGCTCGATGCTGGCCAGGCCGAAGCCCTTGCAGAACTCGATCTCGCCGCCGCGCATCACGCCGACGACGGCGCCCGGCGAACCGGGCTTGGTGTAAGGGGCAAACAACGCGTTGACGCGGCGCTCGAAGACGGCGGATTCAATGGCTTTCGACATGCAGGCCAGTCAATCGAAGCGGCTCGCCCTTGTAAAGGCGAGCCGTTAGGTTTGCGCAAAGTGCCGGAGGAAACGCGCGATGGATCGACAGTTCGTGAAGATCGAGAAGGGGCTGGGCCCGCAGGGCCGCATCGCCGTCGTGCGTTTCGACCGCGGCGACAACATCAATGCGCTCAGCCAGCAGGCGATGCGCGAGCTGCGCGACGTGCCGCGCGAATTCGAGGACGATCTCGAGACCTCGGTCGTGATCCTGACCGGTTCGGCCAAGGCCTTCTCCGCCGGCTTCGACCTCAAGGACACAGACGGTCGCGCCCGCGACGGTCTGCCGATCGGCGAGCGCATCCATCGCCAGCGGCTGGGCCCGAAGATGTGCAAGGCCTGGCAGGACATGGACCAGGTCACGATTGCCGCGATCGAGGGCCATTGCATCGGCGGCGGCGCGGCGCTGGTCGTGTCGCTCGATTTCCGGACCTGCGGCCGCTCGGCGCATTTCCGCATTCCCGAGATCGAACTCGGCATGAACATGAGCTGGGGCTCGATCCCGCGCATGCTGGCGCTGATGGGCCCGGCGCGCACCAAGCAGGCGGTGATCCTGGCGTCGGACCGCATCGGCGCGGCGGACGCGCTGGACTGGGGACTCGTCGAGACGGTCGTGGACGACGGCCAGGCGCTCGCCGCGTCGATGGCATTCGCCGAGCGCATCGCCCGCCAGCCGCCCATTCCGGTGCGCATGACCAAGACCACGGTCAACCGCCTCGCCCACGCGCTCGACGATCTCGGCAGCCACATGGATGCCGATCAGAACGTGCTGACCGGCCTGACCGAGGACTACAAGGAAGGCACCGCGGCGTTCCGCGAGAAGCGCAAGCCGTCGTTCAAGGGGCGTTGAACCGGGAGCACGCCGGTCCCGCGGTGCCTATGCTCATTGAGCGACGCGCCGTCGGCGTGGCGCACTCCGTGGCCGAATGGACGGAATACTTGGGAGAGGTAGCGACATGAAGCCCGGGCATCTACTTGCTTATCTGCGACCGCGGGGCTGGCGCTTGCAGTTCAGCATCGGCGCCATCTTCGCCATCCTTGTCACGCCGTCGATCGCCGGGCTGATCTACTGGTCCTATGACTCTTCCCTGGCTCTCATCAGCCAGTACGCGGAGCGCGACTTTAAAAATGCGGCCGAGGACGCGAAGAACACGATGGCCGCGCCGGTCCGGCGGTTTGCCGATTCCGTCCTGATTGCAGCGCAGGTCGAGGCGGCGATGCCGGGCTTTCTTCGCGGCCCGGGTTCCGACCGTATGATGATCCAGGAGCTGCGCAACAGTCCCGGCCTGACGAGTTACTATATCGGCTTTGCAGATGGATCCTTCCGGCAGATGCAGCGGGTCGCGCCGGGAGCCAAGGTGAGCGGCATCACACCGCCGGCCGAGACGCGCTTCGCGTCCCGGATGATTGACCGATCCTCGGGTGATGTTCCCCTCGATCGATATGTCTTCCTGGATGCCGAGGCGCGGCGTCTCGGCGACGGCTCCGCCGGGCCCACGACCTACGATGCGCGACAGCGTGCCTTCTGGCGCCATGCCGAGCGGCTCCAGTCCGACCGGACGCAGCCCGCTGTCGCGATCGCCGATCCCTATGTCATCGGCAGTGTCGGCAAGTTTGGCGTGTCGGTGTCGGCGCCAGTCGTGCGCGACGGGAAGCTCGTGGCGGCGGTGGCGACGAACTTCACCCTTGATCGGGTGTCCCAGTACCTGCAGGCGCATCCTGCGAGTGCGAACGCCACGACCTTGGTGGTGTCGCGCGATGGCACGGTCATCGTCCACCCCGACCCAGCCGAGATGGCGGATCGGAGAGGCGGCGAGATCGTGTCGCGGCGTGTCGGCGACATCTCCAACGCCGCGGTTCGTGCCGCCTTCGCCCGGCGCAGCGAGCTGAAGAGCGACTACTTCACGTTCACGGCGCTCGCGGACGGTGCCGAATATGTGGCGCTGTTCGTTCCCTTCCTTGGCGAATTCGGGAAGCCTTGGGAAATCGTGATCGTGGCGCCGACCGACGATTTCATCGGGCCGCTGCGCCGGAACAATCGATTGATGGCGATAGTCGGTACAGCGGTGATCATCGTCCTGCTGCTTCTCATCAGCGGCTTCGCACGGCTGATCTCGCGCCCCCTGGTCGGCCTAGTCCGCGAGATCCACGCAATCGAGCGATTCTCACTGGATACGGAGGTCCGGCTTTCGTCGAACATAAGGGAAGTCAAGCAGCTCATCGGCGCCACGCAGATGATGAAGACGGCGCTGCGGGCCTTCACCGCCTATGTGCCACGCGAGGTCG
Source organism: Rhodospirillales bacterium 24-66-33 (assembly GCA_002281855.1). Lineage (GTDB taxonomy): Bacteria > Pseudomonadota > Alphaproteobacteria > Reyranellales > Reyranellaceae > Reyranella. Next base: position 215,740 of record NCHQ01000004.1, read on the forward strand.
TCCGAGGCCTGCTGCTTTCCGGTCGGCCGATCGAGCTGGGCGGGCGGAGCAGTCACCTCACCATCATGTTCACCGATCTGGAAGCCTTCTCGACGCTGGCCGAGAAGAGTCCGGCGCGAGCTCTTCTGGATCAGGTATCAACCTACCTGGGCATGGTCACGCGCGCAGTGAACGAGACGTCGGGTTCGGTCGACAAGTTCATCGGCGATTCGGTGATGGCTTTCTGGGGGGCGCCGTTGGCCGACGACGACCACGCCTATCATGCCTGCGTTGCCGCCGTGCACAGCAATCGCCGGCTGGCCGCGCAGAACGTGCTTTGGCAAGAGGCGGGCCTTCCCGAGCTGCACATGCGGGTCGGCATCCATAGCGACGCGGTGCTGGTCGGCAACGTCGGCTCGATGGAGCGCATGAGCTATACCGTCATGGGAGACGGCGTGAACATCGCCGCGCGATTGGAGGGCATCAACAAGCAGTTCGGGACGTCGATCTGCATCAGCCACTCGGTCTTCCGCGAATGCGGCGAGCGGTTATGGCTGCGGCCGATCGACCAGGTGGCGGTCAAGGGGCGCCGTGGCGGTATTCTCATCTACGAGCTACTAGCGATACGCGGCGGGGAGGCCGATCTTGCGGCGTCACCGGCGGAGCAGGATCTCTGTCGACGCACCGCCGAGGCCTACGCCCTCATGTCCGGAGGCGACCTGGCGGCGGCGGCCTGCGCCTACGACGATATTGCGAGTACTTTCAACGACCCGCTGGCCGTGGAGATGGGGCGACGCTGTCGTGAGGGAAAGCCGAGCACTCAGTTGATCGAGATGGCGGAGAACGCGAAAGTCCAGCCCGGCTGATCTGCCGTTTCCGGCGCCGACTCCTCCAACGGCCTGTTCGCTAGAACTTCCGCGCCGGCAACTGGTCGACGATGGCCTGTCGCGCCGGGTCGTCGAGCATCGCCCAGCGGCCGATCTCGTCGATCGTGCGCCGGCAGCCGAGGCAGAGGCCGCTCTTCTGATCGAGCTTGCAGATGCCGATGCAGGGCGACATCACGCGACGGACCGCGGACGATGGCGACGACGTCATGGAGCGGTCAGGGCTTCTTGCCGAGTTCCGCGAGCTGGCTCTGCAACTCGTCGAGCTTGCGCTTCAGGTCGTCTATCGCGGCCTCGCCGGAGGGCGCCGAGGTCTCTGCCGTGGGCGCTTCGTGGCCGTTGGCCGCCGGCGGGGAGGCCTGTCCACCGGCCTGTCCAACGGGCTGGCCGCCGGGGTTGGTGCCGAAGGGATTGAACATGCGCATGGCGTTCTCGAACATCGCCATGTTCTGCTTGCCCATCGACTCGAACTGCTGGAACGGATTGAAGCCGAAGGCATTCTGCATGTAGCGCCGCATCTGGTCCTGGTTGCGGGCGAACTGCGTCATCGACATTTCGAGATATTGCGGCACCACGCCCTGCAGGCTGTCGCCGTAGAACGAGATGAGCTGGCGCAGGAACGGGATCGGCAGCAGCGTCTGGCCGCCCTTGCTCTCTTCCTCGAAGATGATCTGCGTCAGCACCGAGCGCGTGATCTCGTCGCCGGTCTTGGCGTCGTAGACGACAAAGTCGGTCTTGTCCTTCACCATCTGGGACAGATGATCCAGCGTCACATAGGCCGAGGTCGCGGTATTGTAGAGCCGTCTGTTCGCGTATTTCTTGATCACCACCGGCGCCGCTTTCGGTCCACCGTCGGGTACTGCCTGGTCGGCCATTACGCTTCGCTCCTCTAGCTCCCGCGCGCCATGAACGCTCGTTTACTCAGGGTCGGCCACCTTAGCGCCGATGCCGCAGTGCGACAACCCAACCTTCACCGATGGAAGCAGCGTTGGCGCGGCTATGCGTTATAATGCGGACATGGTCTCCGGAAACGACGACAAGACGGCCGGTACAACCGACTCCGGCGCCGAGTTCGACAGGCTGGCCCGGCGCTATCTCGATCTGTGGCAGGCCCAGCTGGCGGGCCTCGCGTCGGATCAGGCGGTCACCGAGCAGATTGCCCGCCTGTTCGCGGCCGCGAATTCACAGGTCGCTTCGGCATTGCAGGTTGCGCAAGGAGCGTCCCATGCAGACACGACTAGGTCCCCGTCCGCTGCCGCTTCACCTCGGAACGGCCCTGATGACGTGGGCGAGCTCCGAAAGCGCGTGGAGTCTCTTGAAGCAAGGCTCGCCGACCTCGAGGCCCGCCTCCGAGGTTCCTGAATCGCTCGCGGCCCTGCTGCCGGAAATCGCCTCGCTCGAAGCCGAGGCTGGCGCCGGCCAGTTCGAACAGGCGCTGCAGCGGGAGATTAGACGGCGTCAGATCCGACTGGCCGACGGCGTTCTCGCCTATCAACGCAACGACTTCCAGCGCGACCTGCAGGATCCGCCCGCCGTCTGGCGCGAAGGCAATACGCGGCTGCTCGATTACGGCGCCACGCATCGCGACGCGCGCAAACGCGGCACACGCGCCGTGCTGGTCGTGCCCTCGCTCATCAATCGCTGGGAAGTGCTCGACCTGACCGCCGAGAAGAGTCTGTTGCGTGCCATGGCCGCCCAGGGACTGCGGCCCTATCTCGTCGATTGGGGAACGCCCGAGGGCGAGGAACGCAGCTTCGATACCACGGCGTACGTGGCGCGCCTCGAACGGGCACTGGGTTATGTCGCCCGCCGGGCCCGCCGGGCGCCGGCGGTCCTCGGCTACTGCATGGGCGGCACGCTCGCGGTGGCCCTGGCGGCCCGCAGGCCGCGTCGCGTCGCGGGCCTGGCGCTGATGGCGGCACCGTGGGATTTCCACGCCGACCGCACCGGACAGGCCTTCCTCCTCTCGACCGGGCCGCTGCTCGCGGAGGTGGCGGATCGCGTGGGCGAACTGCCGGTCGACATCCTGCAGACCCTGTTCTGGTCGCTTGATCCCTGGCTCTCGGTGAAGAAGTTCGGCCGCTTCGTGGGGCTGGATCCCAAGGGCGAGCACGCGAAGGAGTTCGTGCTGCTGGAGGACTGGCTGAACGGTGGCGCGCCGCTCGCCGGCCCGACCGCGCGTGAATGCCTGGTCGGCTGGTACGGGGAGAATACGCCAGGCGGCGGCCAGTGGGTCGTCGGCGGAAAGCGCATCGTGCCGTCGAAGATCAAGCTGCCGTCCCTGGTCATGATCCCCTCGGGCGACCGCATCGTACCGCCGCTGTCGGCTGCCGCCCTGGCGGACCCGAAGAAGGGCCTGAAGAACGTCACGCGGCTCGACCTGCCGCTCGGTCACATCGGCATGGTCGTCAGCGGGCGCGCCCGCGATCTCTGCTGGACGCCTCTGATCGAGTGGCTGGGTAACCTTCCGACCCGGCGATCCCGTGCCGCTGCCGGCTAGATCCTTCGATTGGCGCGTGCCGGCAATCTGGGCCGCGGCGCTCGCGATCTCGATGGCGGCTCGCGTGCCGGTCGAGATTGCCGACGCCGCCCGGCACGGTATCGACATGGGCTTGGGTCGCGCCGTGGCTATGGAAGGCGCGAGCCATCTCGTGGTGGCGGTGCTTCTGCCCGGGATCTATTGGCTGCACCGTCGGTGGCCGCTGGCCGATCGGCCGGGCAATATGGCGATCCATATTGCGGCCGTCGTGCCCTACAGCATTCTCCATTCGCTGGGCATGGCGGCGCTGCGGTTGCTCTGGTTCAACGCACTCCTGGGCGAAAGCTACAGGTTCCCGGTCACGCTCGACCGGCTGGGCTACGAATTCGCCAAGGACGTCATTTCATACGCGATGCTGAGCGGTGGTGTCCTGGTGCTCAGCCACTTGCTGGCGCGCAAGCAGGCGACGGCAGCGGTATCTGTCGATGTGCCCGCGGCGGACTCGCCTCCGACAGGCGTGCCGCTCCCCGAGCGATTCGCCGTTCGGCGCAAGGGCAGGGAGGTCATGGTCGAGGTGGCCGACATCGACTGGATCGAGGCCTCGGGAAATTACGCCGTGCTCCATGTCGGCGACGAGACGTTCGAGATCCGCTCCTCGCTTACGAAGCTGGAAGGCGAACTCGATCCCAAACGGTTCGTGCGCGTGCACAAATCCCATGTGGTGAACATCGCCCGCGTGGTCGAGGTAACGCCCTGGGTGAGTGGCGACTGGCGCATCCGGCTGCAGAGCGGGGCCGAGGTCAATCTGAGCCGTCGCTATCGGCAGCGCTTCGAGGCGCTGGCGCCGGTCAGGGCCTGACCGGACGTCCCGTGGCGCCTGCCGGTCGTCCCACCGGCTGCGCCGGTCGTCACAAATCGACGCGAAATCAATGGTTTGCAGGATAGGTCGGACGGGTTCCCTGGAGCCCCGACATGCATTCTGCCGTCCCTGTCCCCGCCCTCCGCCGTGCCGATCTCGACTGGTTGCGGGTGCTCGCCTTCGGCCTGCTGATCTTCTATCACGCCGGCATGGCCTGGTCGGGCTGGAGCTGGCACGTCACCAGCCCGGACAGTCTCGAGGGACTGCGCGAGGCGATGCGGTTCCTGAACCGCTGGCGCATGCCGCTGATCTTCCTGGTCTCGGGCGCGGCCATCATGCTGGCGCTGGGCGATCGCACCCCGGGAGCCTTCGTCCGCGACCGGCTGAAGCGCCTGCTGTTGCCGCTGGCCTTCGGCATGGTCGTGATCGTGCCGCCGCAGGTCTATCTGGAGCGTCTCTATCGTGGCGAGTTCACCGGCTCGTTCCTGCAATGGCTGCCGCATGCGTTCGACGGCGTCTATCCCGCCGGCAATCTGAGTTGGCACCACCTCTGGTTCGTGGCCTACGTCCTCGTCCTCACCTTGGTACTGTTGCCGGTCTTCCTGTGGGCCCGGTCGCCCTCGGGACGGGCAGCCGTGGGGCATGCCGGCCGGATCGCTGCCCGTTCAGGGCTGCAGTGGACGATGGTCCTGCCGCTGGCTGCCTCGACCCTGTGGCTGGCGCCGATCTCCTGGAACATCAACGGGCTGGTGGGCGACTGGCACGGCCTCGTTTCCTACGGCGCACTGTTGCTCTACGGCGCCTTCATCTTCGGCTCTTCGGACGTGCTGGCGTCGCTTGAGCGCCAGCGCTTCTTCTCGCTGGCCGTCGGTATCCTCGCCTATGCCTGCCTCTATGCCGGATACTTTGCGGGCACGGTCCGGCCGACCATCCCGCCGGAGGCGCGGCCGCTCTTTGCGTTGCTCTCGGCGGTCAACGTCATGGCCTGGCTGTTTGCGATCATCGGCCTCGCGCACCGCCACCTGACCCGGCGGCCGGCCTTCCTCGCCGAGGCGACCGAGGCGGTCTATCCGTTCTACCTGATCCACCAGACGGTGACGGTCGTGGCCGTCTACTGGCTCCTGAAGATGGGCGCCCCACCGGTCGCAGGATTCATAATGGCTGTCGGGGCGACCTTCGCCGGGACCTGGCTGATTTACGCAGGCCTTGTGCGTCCGTGGCCCTGGGTCCGGCCGCTGTTCGGAATGAAGGCGGCCGTTTCGGGGGAACGGCGGTCCTTGCCCCGCCGCGCGGCAGGCCTATAAATATCCGCAAGGGCGGCCTGCCAAGGAGGATTTCATGACGGATATCGTTATCGCGAGCGCAGCGCGCACGCCAATCGGCTCGTTCAACGGTGCGTTCGGTGCCGTGGCGGCACACGATCTCGGCAAGGTCGCCATCAAGGGTGCCCTCGAGCGCGCCAAGGTGAAGCCCGAGGAAGTCGACGAAGTCATCATGGGCCAGATCCTGACCGGCGGTCAGGGTCAGAACCCGGCGCGCCAGGCGGCCGTGAACTCGGGCATCCCGGTCGAGAAGACCGCGCTCGGCATCAACCAGCTCTGCGGCTCCGGCCTGCGCGCCGTTGCCTTCGGCTGGCAGGCGATCCGCAACGGCGACGCCAACATCATGGTGGTCGGCGGCCAGGAGAGCATGAGCCAGGCGCCGCATGCTGCTTATATGCGCGACGGCACCAAGATGGGCGAGTTCAAGATGCTCGACACCATGCTGAAGGACGGTCTGTGGGATGCCTTCCACGGCTACCACATGGGCAACACCGCCGAGAACGTGGCGCAGAAGTTCCAGATCACGCGCGCCGAGCAGGATGCGTTCGCCGTGTCGTCGCAGAACAAGGCCGAGGCGGCCCAGAAGTCCGGCCGCTTCAAGGACGAGATCGTCCCGGTGACGGTGAAGACGCGCAAGGGCGAGGTCGTCGTCGACACCGACGAGTTCCCGCGTCACGGCACGACGATCGAGGCGCTGGGCAAGCTGCGTCCGGCCTTCGCCAAGGAAGGCGGCTCGGTCACCGCCGGCAACGCCTCGGGCATCAATGACGGTGCCGCCGCGCTGGTGCTAATGAGCGCCGACGAGGCCAAGAAGCGCGGCATCACGCCGCTCGCCAAGATCGTGTCCTGGGCGACCACGGGCGTCGATCCGTCGATCATGGGCATCGGCCCGGTCACCGCCTCGCAGGCGGCGCTGAAAAAGGCCGGCTGGACGGTCAAGGATCTCGACCTCGTCGAAGCCAACGAGGCGTTCGCCGCCCAGGCAGTGGCCGTCGGCAAGCAGCTCGGCCTCGACGAGACGAAGCTCAACGTCAACGGCGGCGCGATCGCGCTCGGCCATCCGATCGGCGCCTCGGGCGCGCGCGTGCTGACGACGCTGCTCTATGAAATGCAGAAGCGCGACGCCAAGAAGGGCCTCGCCACGCTGTGCATCGGCGGCGGCATGGGCATCGCGATGTGCGTCCAGCGCGACTGATCTTCCGGTCGACGCTTGCAGATCAAACGCCCGAAGGATCGCTCCTTCGGGCGTTTTCTTGTTCAGGGGTTGTAATAGCCGCCGACCTGCGTGCCGGCGCGGACGAGGCGGCGCCCGTCCTCCTGCGACAGCCAGGTGAGTTCGGCATCGCTGGTGCCCTTGGGCTGCACCAGCAGGAAGCGCGTCTCGCCCGGCACGACGGTGACGATCAGCTCGGTGCTCTCGCTGCTGCCGAAGGCGCGCAGGTCGTAGGGATTGGGCGGCAGGTCGAGGCGCATCCAGGTCGATCCCGTGAGGCCCCCGACGGGATGGCGGCTCATGGAGATGGGGATGCTGGGTGCATCCGGCGGGGCGGTGTCGCGGACGAGGTAGAGCGCCGCCATACCTTCCTTGGCAACCGGGAAGGACGCCGTGCCATAGGCCTGGTACCAGGGCGAAGGCGAGTTCTGGCAAGCGGACAGGGAAAGCGCCAGCAACGCGGCGCCTAGAAACTTCATCATGCAACGACCTCCGGCGGCAAAGTCCGACGGACCGGCCTGCGGGTCAAGCCTGTGCCTCGCCCGTCGCGGACTTCGGCAGGACCCGCATCCGCGCCAGAGGTGACAGGACGATGACGAGGGTCGACAGCGCGAAGGCCGCGGCGATCATCAGCAGCGCCGCGTGCAGCCCGGCCTGTGCCGCCACGAAGCCGCCGGCCAGCGCGCCCAGCGGACGGACGCCGTAGATCGCGGTCTGCACCGTGGCGTTGACCCGGCCCATCAGCGGCGAAGGCGTCACGAGCTGGCGGACCGTCGTCTGGCAGATCAGCCACAGCATCGGTCCGAAGCCCACCAGGAAGTAGCCGGCGGCCGCAAGGGAGAAGCCGTTGCCCGAGGGGGCCGCCAGGAACAGGGAGGCGGCGAGGACCGACACGGCCGGGCCGAAGATCAGGGTTACGAACGGCGGCAATCGGCGGGCGCAGAACGGCGCCATCAGCGCACCCAGGATCAGCCCGGCCCCATAGGTCGATTGCGCGAGGCCCATCTGCGCCGGGTCGAGCCCGAGCGGTCCGAGCGCCAGCGGCGCCCAGATGGCGAGCAGCGCGAAGAAGGCGAAGTTCCAGAAGATCGCGCAAAGGCTGATGCCGCGCAGCAGCTCGTTGCGCAGCACGAAGGCCGTGCCGACGCGGATGGCGCTGGCGACGGTCGGGCGCTCGGCGCCCGTCGTCGGGGCCGCTCCTTGCGGCAGCGCGAGCACGCAGAGGAGCGCCAGCGCTGCCCCCAGGGCTGCCAGCGCGTAGCCCCAGGTGGGAGACAGGTGTTGGGCGAGCAGGCCGGCCACGAACGGCGCGGCGAGACTGACGACGGCCCGCGCCAGCTCGAGGCGCGCATTGGAGCGGGGCAGGTCGCCGGGTGCCACCAGGCTCGGCAGCAGCGAGACCGAGGTCAGGACATAGACCACGGTGCCCGATGCGCCGGCGATGGCGGCGAGGCCCAGCAGGACGACATAGCCGGTGGCCGCCGCTGCAACCGCGACGAGCGAGGCGGTGAGGCCGAGCGCCAGCGCGACGATCAGCATGCGGCGGCGCGGCATACGGTCGATCCAGGTGCCGGCCGGCAGGGAGACCAGCAGCCAGGCGGCACTCTGCGCGGCGACCAGCAGGCCGAGCAGGTCGGGGCCGGCCCCCAGGACGAGGGTCGCGGTCAGGGGCAGGGTGGCCAACGCCATCTGGTCGGCAGCATGGGTCCCGGCGGCGGCGCCGAGCAGGGCGGTGAAGGGCTTCATGACGCCGCTTCTAGAGCCGTGACGCCGGCAGACTCTATCCGGCGGCGTCGCCCAATTCGAACTTCTGCGGCGACATCAATCTGACGCTTGCCGGAGACGGGGGATAACCGGCTAGACTGTAGGGGCGATATCTCCAGGGAGGAAAAAATGGCCGGACGGATTGCAGTCGTGACGGGCGGAACGCGTGGCATCGGCGGTGCCATCTCCCGGATGTTGAAGGACAAGGGCTACAAGGTCGCCGCAACCTACGCCGGCAACGATGAAGCGGCGCAGAAGTTCAAGGCCGAGACGGGCATTGCCGTCTACAAGTTCGACGTGTGCGACTTCGATGCCTGCCAGAAGGCGGTCGCGGAGATCGAAAAGGACCTCGGTCCCGTCGAGGTCCTGGTGAACAATGCCGGCATCACCCGCGACTCCACGATGCGCCGCCTGACGCGCGACATGTGGGAAGCGGTGATCGACACCAACCTCGGCTCCTGCTTCAACATGAGCAAGGCGGTGTGGGACGGCATGAACGCGCGCGGCTTTGGCCGCATCGTCAACATCGGCTCGATCAACGGCCAGGGCGGCCAGTACGGGCAGGTTAACTACGCCGCCGCCAAGTCGGGTATCCATGGCTTCACCAAGGCGCTGGCCCAGGAAGGCGCGCCCAAGGGCATCACCGTGAATGCCATCGCGCCGGGCTACACCGACACCGACATGGTGTCGGCCGTGCCGGCCAACGTGCTGGAGAAGATCGTGGCCAAGATCCCGGTCGGACGGCTGGGCAAGGCCGAGGAGATCGGCCGCGGCGTGATGTTCCTGATCGCCGACGATGCCGGTTTCATCACCGGCTCGACCCTGTCGATCAACGGCGGCCAGCACATGTACTGACAACAGCTTCATACTGACAATCGGCGCGAAAACGCCAAGATGGGCCGGCACACTGCCGGCCCTTTTCATTCCTGGAGCAACCACGCATGGCCAAGCTGACCGAGTACGAGGACATGAACCCGCGGGCCAAGGCCGTCGTCGAGGGCATCGCCAAGGCGCGCGGCATCGATCCCGCGGGCATCAACAACGTGTGGAAGGCGTTGGCCCGCCATCCCGACACGATGGAGCGCTTCGCCGGCGAGATGAAAGCGGTGATGGCGCCGGGCGCGCTCGACGGACTCACCAAGGAGCTGATCTATCTCGCCGTGTCGGTCGCCAACCAGTGCGACTACTGCATCAACTCGCACGGCTACATGGCGCGCCAGAAGGGCATGACCGAGGAGATGTTCGACGAATTCATGGCGGTCGTGCTGGCCGCGCAGAAGGGCAACAAGATCGCGACGGGCTATCGTGTGCCGATCGACGAGGCCTTCGAGGAGAAGTGACGTGAGCGACGCCAAGTCCACGGTGTGGGATGCCAACCTCTACCTGAAGTTCGCCGATCACCGCACGCGGCCCGCGCTCGACCTGATGGGCCGCCTCGATCCGGCGAACGGCGCGCGGCCGGGGCATGCGATCTACGATCTGGGCTGCGGCGCGGGCAACATCTCGCGCATCCTCGCCGAGCGCTTTCCCGAGGCTGCCGTCATCGGCATCGATTCGTCGGAAGAGATGCTCGCCAAGGCGCGCAGCCAGACGGTCGACGCCCGCGTCACCTTCGCCAAGGGCGACCTCGCGCATTTCGAGCCGAGCCTGCCGCCCGGCATTCTCTACAGCAACGCGGCCTACCAATGGCTCGACGGACATATCGACATGTTTCCGGGTCTGCTGAAGCTGCTGCCTTCCGACGGCCAGCTCGCGATCCAGATGCCGCGCAATCACGAGGCGCCCTCGCATGCCTCGATGAACGAAGCGGCGCAGGCCGGTCCGTGGCGCGACAAGCTCACGAAAGTGCGTCCGATCGTTCGCGTCGAGGAGCCGGAGCGCTACTACGACGTGCTGAAGCCGCTCTGTTCGGACCTCGAAGTCTGGGAGACGATCTACCAGCAGCCGCTCACCGGCACGGATCCGGTGGCGCAGTACACCTCGTCGACCGGCCTGCGGCCTTATCTCGAACTGCTGCAGGAGCCTGAGCGTACCGAGTTCTACGAGGCCTATGCCGCGCTGCTGCGCAAGGCCTATCCGACGCGTCCCGACGGCATCACGCTCTTTCCCTTCCGCCGTCTCTTCATCGTGGCGCGCCGCGCATGATCGTGCGTCGCCTGCTGGGTGTCGCGCTGCTGCTGGTCGCGGCGTGCCACGTGCCGTCGGTGCAGGCGGCACCGCAATCGATGGTCGCGGCGGCCCATCCGCTGGCGGTCGAGGCGGGACTCGAGATCCTGCGTCGCGGCGGCACCGCCGTTGACGCGGCGATCGCCGTCCAGATGGTGCTGGGCGTCGTCGAACCGCACGCTTCGGGAATCGGCGGCGGTGGCTTCCTGCTGAACTACGACGGCACCAGTCAGGCCATCACGGTCTATGACGGCCGCGAGACGGCACCGGCCGGTGCCAGTCCGACCATGTTCCTCACACCCGGCGGCAGGCCCCTGGGCTATCGCGAGGCCGTGGCGTCCGGCATCTCGGTCGGCGTTCCCGGCCTGCTGGCCATGCTGGAACTCGCCCACACGGAGAAGGGCAAGCTCGCCTGGAGCGAGCTGTTCGGACCGGCGATCGCTGCGGCACGCGACGGCTTCGCGGTGTCGCCGCGACTTGCCGCGTGGCTGCAGAGGATTCCCGCGCTGCGCGAGGAGCAGGCGATTCGCGAGATCTACTTCGCGAGTGATGGGTCTGCGCGCAAGCCGGGCGAGCGCATCGCCAATCCGGCTCTGGCCGAGACGATGGATCTGATCGCGCGGCAGGGTGCGCGCGCGATGTACGAAGGTCCCGTCGCGGCGGAGATGGTCGACCGCGTGCGCAGCCATCCCCGGCCGGGCACGCTCGCCGCCGCCGATCTCGCGGGCTACAGGCCGGTGAAGCGCGAGCCCATGTGCGGGCCTTATCGCGTCTGGATCGTCTGCGGCATGCCGCCGCCCTCCTCAGGCGGCATCGCGATCCTCCAGGTGCTGGGCCTGATCCAACCCTTCGACATCCAGCGCGATCCTCCCAACGATCTTCGCGCCGTCCATCTGATCGCCGAGGCGAGCCGGCTGGCCTTTGCCGATCGCGATCGTTACGTCGCCGATCCCGCCTTCGTGGACGTGCCGGTGGCCGGCCTTCTGTCGCCCGCCTATCTCGCGGAGCGCCGCACGCTGATGTCGCCGGATCGCAGCATGGGCAAGGTCGGTCCGGGCGTGCCCCCAGGCTATGTCGAGCGCGGCACCAGCCATGTCAGCATCGTCGACCGCTGGGGCAATGCCGTCAGCTTCACCACCACGATCGAGGCGCCGTTCGGCGCCCACATCATGGTGCGCGGCTTCCTCCTGAACAACGAACTCACCGACTTCTCGCCCCGTCCCGAACTCGACGGCAAGCCGGTCGCCAACCGGGTCCAGCCGGGCAAGCGTCCGCGCTCGTCCATGTCCCCGACTCTCGTGCTCGACCGGGAGGGCAAGCTGGTCGCCGCCCTGGGCTCGGCGGGCGGGGCCAGGATCATCGGCGACACGCTGCAGGCGCTGATCGGCCTGCTCGACTGGGACCTGTCCGCCCAGGCCGCGGTCGACCTGCCGCGGGTGGCCAACCTGAACGGTGCGACCGAGCTGGAGGAAGGCACGCCGATCGCCGACCAGGCCGCCGCCTTGCGCGCGCTGGGCCATGAAGTACAAGTCCGCCGTCATGAAGGCGGCCTGACCGCCATCCGGCGCAACGGCGACGGGTGGGAAGGCGGCGCCGATCCGCGGCGCGATGGCGTCGCCCGAGGAGAATAGATTTGGCCCTGAAGAAGCTCCCCACCGTCATCCTGCGCGCCGGCGAGGATCGCCGCGTCCGCTCCGGCCATCCCTGGGCCTTCTCCAACGAGATCCTGATGGACGCCGACGCCAAGGCGATTCCCGCCGGCAGCCTGGCCACCCTGCGGGCGCCGGGCGGCGAGGCGCTGGGTGTCTGCACGTTCAATCCCCATTCGCTGATCGCCGCCCGCCTTCTCACCACGAACCCTGAAGCGCAGATCGACGCGCTGTTCTTCGGCCGCCGGCTGGCCCAGGCCGCCGCCTTGCGGGATCGGCTGGTGGGCGTTCCCTATTACCGCCTGATCCATGCCGAGGCCGACGGCATGCCGGGCGTGATCGTCGACCGGTTCGGCGATTCCTTCGTGGTGCAGGTCAATACCGCCGGCATGGACGCGCTGACGCCGGTCATCCTCGAGGCGCTGGAGGCGGAGTTCTCGCCCCGGACGATCATCCTCAAGAACGATTCGCCGGTGCGCGTGCTCGAGGGCCTGCCGCGCGAGGTCGTGGTGGCCAAGGGCGAGGCCGGCAGCATCGAGCTGGTCGAGAACGACGCCCGTTTCGTGGCCGATCTCTCCGGCGGACAGAAGACCGGCTGGTTCTACGACCAGCGCGACAACCGGCGCTTCATGGCGGGCCTGGCGAAGGACGCACGTGTCCTCGATGCCTACTGCTACAGCGGCGGCTTCGGTGTCCTGGCGGCGACGCGCGGTGCGAAGTCGGTGCTCTGCCTCGACCGGTCGCAGCCCGCTCTCGACGCCGCCCAGAAGGCGGTCGAGCTGAACAAGGTCGAGAAGATCGTGTCGCTCCAGAAGGGCGAAGTGTTCGAAACGCTGGAGAAGCAGAAGCCGCGCAGCTACGAGGTCGTGATCTGCGATCCGCCGGCCTTCGTGAAGAACCGCAAGGACCTCAAGATCGGTGCCCAGGGCTATCGCAAGCTGGTGCGCCTGGCGGCGCCGCTGGTCACCAAGGGCGGCTTCTTCTTCGTGGCGTCGTGCTCGCATCTCGTCGATGTGCCGCTGTTCGCCGAGCAGGTCCGTCGCGGTCTGCGCGATGCCGAGCGCAATGGCCGCATCCTGCTGAGCAGCGGCGCCGCGCTCGATCATCCGATCCATCCAGGCCTACCGGAAACGGCCTATCTGAAAGCCATGGTGCTGCAACTGGACTGACCAAGAGAGTCGGGGGGGAGAGGGGATGTCGACAATTACAATGGGCCGCCGTTGCCTGCTGGTGGCAGCGGCGATGCTGGGCCTCGCCGGGACGGGCTGTTCGATTCCGGCTCGCGACGACGCGGTGCCGCGCGTGCACACGGAGCGGGCGATGCCGCTCGGCATTCCCAATGCGCGCTTCTACGCCGATGGCGACGCCAGGCTGATGGTCGACGAGGGCGTGCAGTCCGGCATGCGGGAGGCGGCCGCCCTGCGTGCCTCGGGCAGGACGCCGGCGCAGGCGCCGCCCGCCTACTTCCTTGCCGTATCCGGCGGCGGTGACAACGGTGCCTTCGGCGCCGGGATCATCAATGGATGGACGGCCATCGGGACGCGCCCGACCTTCAAGATGGTCACCGGCGTGAGCACCGGCGCGCTGATCGCGCCCTTCGCCTACCTGGGGTCGGACTACGATGCGCAGTTGCGCGAGGTCTATACGACCATGACGCCCGACAAGGTCTTTCGCCCGCGCGGCATCACCGCCGCCCTGTTCGACGATGCCATGGCCGATACGGGGCCCCTCGCGGAGATCATCGCGAAGTACGCCGACCAGAAGATGCTGGATGCGATCGCCGCCGAGTACAACAAGGGGCGGTTGCTGATGATCGGCACGACCGATCTCGACGCGCAGCGGCCGGTGATCTGGAACATCGGCGCCATCGCCGCCAGCGGGCATCCGGGCTCGCTCGATCTGTTCCGCAAGATCCTGCGGGCGTCGGCCGCCATTCCCGGCGCCTTCCAGCCGGTGCTGATCGACGTCGAACTCGACGGCAAGAAATACCAGGAGCTGCATGTCGACGGCGGGGCCATCGCCCAGCTCTTCCTCTATCCGCCGTCGATCGACATTGCGAGCCTCAAGCGCGAGCGGCATGCCTACATCATCCGCAACGCCCGACTCGATCCAGACTATGCGATGGCCGAGCGGCGCACCATCACCATCGCGGGGCGCGCGATCGTGGCGATGCTGGCGGCCAGCGGCGTCAACGACGTGCTGCGGACCTACTTCGTCTCGCAGCGCGACAAGGTCGACTACAACCTCGCCTATATCGGCCGTGACTTCGACGCGCCGAAGAAGGGCGAGTTCGACCAGGCCTACATGAACGCACTCTACGAATACGGCGTCCGGCAGATCGTGGAGGGTCGTGCCTGGCACAAGCACCCGCCGGGGCTCGCCTCGCCGGCCGCCGTTCCCACGCGCTGATCCGAGATCAGCGGGCCACCAGCAGGACGGGCGCCTGCAGATTGTCTATGAGGGACAGGCTGCGCGAGCTCAGGAATTTCGCATCGCCGTGGCGCAGCGTCGTGCCGATCACGATCAGGTCGTAGCGCCCGCGGCCGGCGGCCCGGCGTATCTCCGTCTCGGGATGATGGTTCGTCGCGGTGAGTCCCTGGACCGGGACTCCCGCGCTCTTGCCGAGACGATGGACGCCGAGCAGGACCGACATGCCAGCCCGTCGCGCGCGGCCCCGCAGCAGCAGCGTGTCGTCGCTGGGATCGAAGACGTGCAGCGCCGTCAGCTTGCCGTGGCTGGCGGCGGCCAGAGCGACGGCAATCTCGGTCGCGAGCCGGGCATCGGCGCCGCCGCCCGTCGGCACCAGAATGTCGAGGGGGCCGGTCGCGACGTCCGCCCGGTCGCCGTTCACCATGATCGCGAGCGGGCCGTCGAAGGCGGCGACCAGCCTTTGAAGTCTCTCCTCGAAACGGGCCGCTTCCGGAGAAACCGGTTGATCGACGCCCACGAAGGCGATGCTGTAGCCCTTCGCGACTTCCTTCTCGAGGCCGTCCGCCGCCGTTGCAGTCCGCGCCTGCAGCAACTGATCGACCGGCGGTCTCGCCGCCGGGGCGGTCTGTTGAGCCCCCGCGGGAAGGCCCCGGCCGAGTGCGGTTCGCATGGCGTCGGTGAGCCTGTCCTTCGCGAGAGGCTTCTCCAGGGGCCTGTCCGGTGCCGGATGGTGCAACACCGTCGTCAACAGCCGGAGACTGCCCGCAAAGAGGCCGGCGAGTGACGTCGTCCACTGGCCGTTGGCGCCGTCGTCGGCAAGGACGAGGGCGCGCTCCATTCTTGGAACGGCCTGCTGCTGCTCGGCCTCTTCCTTGTCGAGGCGCTTGGACTCTTCCTCGCGCAGCGGGACCCGCGCCATCATGTACCGCAAGGTTGGCGGCATCATCATGGTGGTGACCACCGCCATGGCGACGATCATCGTGTAGAGCTGGTTGCTCAGCGCTCCCATCGACAGGCCGATGCTGGCGATGATCACCTCGGTGGATCCGCGGGCATTGAGGCCCGTGGCCAGGGCGAGAGACTCGAGTCCCGTCAGCCCGCCCAGCCTGCCGCCGGCAAGGGCGCCGAGGAACTTGCCGATGCTGGCAACCACGATGATGGCGAGCGTGAAGAGTGCCAGCGTAGGATCGAAGAGGGTCCGCAGATCCATGCCGAGACCGGCGACGGCGAAGAAGACGGGGCTGAAGAAGGCGATGATGAAGCCGCGCAGCTCGTCTTCGATATGCTCGGTCAGGATCGGCGATTGCCCGATCAGCATGCCGGCGATGAATGCCCCCAGCGCCGTGTGAACGCCGATCAGCTCGGTCATCAGCGCCATCGAGAGCAGGATCACCAGGATGGCGCTGATGACCGGCATCTCGATGGTCATGTTGTCGTTGCACCACAGGATGATGCGCGCCACCAGGCGGCGCCCGACGGTGAGGCTCGCTGCCAGAAAGATCGCGGTCAGCGCGAGGCTGGTGCCGACATCGGCAAGACTCACCGTTCCATGGGCGGCGATCCCTGAAATGACGGCAATGATGATCCACGCCAGCGTGTCGTCGAGGATGGCCGTTGCCAGGATGAGCTGTCCGAGGTCGCGCCGGATGGCGCCCACTTCCATCAGCACCATCGCGACGATCTTCACCGAGGAGATCGAGAGGGCCGTGCCGAGGAACAAGGCGGTGACCAGCCGCCCCGTGGGCGACGGAATCAGCTCGGCCGGCAGCAGATAGGCCAGCGCCACGCCGCACGCGAAGGGGATGGCGATGCCCATCAGCGACGTCGAGACGACCGCCCGTCGCCTGCGGGTCACCAGCGCGAGATTGGTTTCCATGCCGGTGAGCAGGAGGAGGAGCAGGATACCGATCTGCGAGACCGCATCGATCATGCTCTTCAGCGCAGGCGTGTTGGGAAAGACGATGGCCCGAAATTCGGGCAGGAGCAGACCGAATATGGAAGGGCCGAGGAGAACGCCGGCCAGGAGCTGCCCGAAAATGGCCGGTTGACCCATCCGCGTCATGGCCTCGCCGATCAGCCGGCCGAAGAACAGCAGCAGAATCAGCTGGGCGATGAAGATTGCCGTCGTATGGTCTGCAGCCAAGCCGTCCCCCGGTCATCGATACGCAAATTCTCTGCCATGGATGGACGGTCGGCACGACTCATGCTGACCTCCCTCTGAACCCAAGGAGGTATGATCGCGTGGATAAGGAAGCGATTGAAGTGCTTGCGCGCCGCAGCGGCCTCGCCCGCGCACTGGCGGAATTCCCCGAAGATGTCATTGCGGCTGCAAAACAGGCGGCGGACGTGGCGCAGAAGATCAAGCGCCCGGCCGATCCGACGGCCGAGCCCTGGCCGCCGATGAAGGCGGGGACGACGCTATGAGCGACCTGCACTGGATGACGGTGGAGGCGGCCGCTCGCGCCATCGCCGCGAAGGAACTCTCCCCCGTCGATCTGACGAAGGCGCTGCTCGACCGTATCGAACAGCTCGATCCCAGGCTCAACGCCTTCATCCGCGTCGACGGTGAGGCCGCAATGGCGGCCGCCCTGGCTGCCGAAACCGAGGCGCAGGCAGGCCGGCTGCGCGGGCCGCTGCACGGCGTGCCGGTCGGCATCAAGGACATCATCAATGTCGCGGGCCTGCCGACGACCTGCCATTCGAAAGTCCTGCAGGACAATATGGCGACCGCCGACGCGGTCTGCGTCGAGAAGCTGCGCGGTGCCGGGGCGATCGTGCTGGGCAAGCTGTCGACGCACGAATTCGCCATCGGCGGGCCGAGCTTCGACCTGCCCTGGCCGCCGGCGCGCAATCCCTGGAACACCGATCATCATCCCGGGGGCTCCTCGTCCGGCTCCGGCTCTGGTGTCGCGGCCGGCCTGTTCCCGATGGCGCTGGGCACCGATACCGGCGGCAGCGTGCGCAATCCGGCGAGCTGCTGCGGCATCGTCGGCCTGAAGCCCACCTACGGTCTGGTCTCGCGCCGCGGCGTCTTCCCGCTGTCCTTCACGCTCGATCATGTCGGGCCGATGACACGCACCGTGGCGGACAATGCGCTGATGCTGCAGGCGATTGCCGGCCACGATCCGCTCGATCCCGGCAGCGCGGCCGCGGCGCAAGGCCATTACGGCGCGGCGCTCGACCGCGGCATACGGGGCCTGCGTGTGGGCTTCGTTCGCCATTTCCACGAGATCGATACGCCCGCGAACCCCGAGGTCACGGCGGCGCTGGAACATGTCGCGCGCAGCTTGCAGGTCGAAGGCGCCGAGGTACGCGACATCAAGCTTCCGACGCTCGGCGAGTTCGGTGCGGTGAACCGTGTGATCCTGCAAAGCGAGGCCTGGTCGATCCATGGACCGTGGCTCAGCGAGCGACCCGGCGACTACGGCAAGCTGGGTCGTCAGCGCCTGATGGCCGGCGCCTTCATGAGCGCGGGCGACTACATGCTGGCGAGCCGCCGCCGCCTGCAGATGATTGCCGAGGTCGAGGCCGCCTTGCGCGAGGTCGACGTGCTGCTCTGCGCCAGCTCGATGGACCCGGCCTGCCGCATCGAGGATACGGCCGAGGTCGAGCGCACCTATCCGCGCCAGGCCCGCACGCCGTTCAACGTCACCGGCCATCCGGCACTCGCCATGATGTCCGGCCTCTCGGTCGGCGGCATGCCCGTCTCCGTGCAGTTCGTCGGCCGCTACTTCGACGAGGCGACGGTCTTCCAGGTGGCGCGCGCCTGGGAGCGCGTGGCGGGGACGGACAAAAAGCACCCACCGATCGTGTGATCTGTCGAATTAATTCGTTGAATTAGTTCTTGTCGTCCGAGCGGGCCTTGCCGGTCCGCCCGGCGGGCGCAACATACCGCCCATGACCCAGAAGAAGCTTCGCCTCGGCGCCTTCATGCGCCCCGTCAGCATCCACACCGCGGCGTGGCGCTATCCCGGCGGCACGCCGGACGCCAACTTCAATCTCAAGGCGCTGGTGAAGTACGCGCAGACCTTGGAGCGCGGCAAGTTCGACGCCTTCTTCATGGCCGATCACCTGGCCGTGCTGAACATGCCGATGGACGCTCTGAAGCGCAGCGCCACGGTCACCTCGTTCGATCCGCTGACCTTGCTGCCGGCGCTGGCGATGGCCACCAGCCATCTCGGCCTGATCGCCACTGCCTCGAGCACCTTCGAGCCGGCTTACACGATCGCCCGGCGCTTCGCCTCGCTCGACCATATCAGCGAGGGCCGGGCCGGCTGGAACCTGGTGACGACGTCCAATCCCGATGCCGCCCTGAACTTCGGCCTGGACGACCAGATGCCCCATGCCGAGCGCTACGCCCGCGCCCGTGAGTTCTTCGACGTGGTGACGGGCCTGTGGGATTCGTGGGCCGACGATGCCTTCGTGCGCGACGTCGAGAACGGCGTGTATTTCGATCCGTCGCGCCTGCACGTGCTCGATCACAAGGGCAAATACCTGAAGGTGCGCGGGCCGCTGAACATCGCCCGGCCGGTGCAGGGCTGGCCCGTCATCGTGCAGGCTGGCGCCTCCGATGCCGGCCGCCAGCTCGCGGCCGAGACCGCCGAGATGGTGTTTGCCGCCGGCGGCCCGATCGCCGACGCGCGCGCCTTCTATGCCGACGTGAAAGGTCGGGCGGCAAAGATCGGCCGCAATCCCGATCACATCAAGATCCTGCCGGGCGCCTTCGTGGTGGTGGGCGATTCGCTCGACGAGGCTAAGGAGAAGCGCGCGCGTCTCGACAGTCTGGTGAACTACGACAGCTCGATCGCCGCCGTCTCGATGGCGCTGGGCGTCGATGCCCGCAGCTTCGATCCCGACAAGCCGCTGCCCGACGACATTCCCGAGACCGAAGCCAGCAAGAGCGGCCGTGACCGCGTGATCGAACTCGGCAGGCGCGAGAACCTGACCGTGCGCCAGATCGCCGGCCGGCTGGGCGGCTATGGCGGGCTCGGCATCCTGGGCACGCCGGCAATGATTGCCGACCAGATGGAGGAGTGGCTGGCCACGGAAGCCTGCGACGGCTTCAACGTCATGTTCCCCTACCTGCCGGGCGGACTCGACGACTTCGTCGACAAGGTGGTGCCGGAACTGCAGCGCCGCGGTCTCTTTCGCACAGAGTATGAAGGCACGACCTTGCGGGAGAATCTCGGCCTGCCGCGACCGGAGAACCGTTTTTTCGCGGCAACGGCCAAGGCGGCGGAGTAAGCTCCGCGCCCATGAGCTTCGAGATCACGGTCGGCAGCGCCGACGACGTCCAGCGCATGGCTTCCTGGGCCAATGACGAAGGCTGGAACCCCGGCAACACGGATGACCACGCTTTCTTTGCCGCGGACCCGGGTGCGTTCCTGATCGGCCGCCTCGACGGCGAGCCGCAGGCCTGCATCTCCGTGGTGAAATACGGCGCGGGCTTCGGCTTCCTGGGGTTCTACATCGCCCGCCCGCCGGTGCGCGGGAAGGGCTACGGGATCCAGCTCTGGCGTGCCGGCATGGCGCGGCTCGCGGGGCGCAATGTCGGGCTCGATGGCGTCGTGGCGCAGCAGGGCAACTACAAGAAGTCGGGCTTCCGGCTGGCTTGGAACAACATTCGCCATGAAGGCGCCCCGCCGGCCGGGAAGCCGCCGGCCGGCGTCACCTTCGCCGATGCCCGCAGCATCGGCTTCGACCGGCTCGCCGCCTACGACCGCCGCTTCTTCCCGGAGGCGCGGGACTCGTTCCTGGCAACGTGGATCTCATTGCCGGAGAGGGCATCCCTCGTCGCCCTGCGTGACGGCGAGATCGTGGGCTTTGCCGTGATGCGCGCCTGTGCGGCTGCCTCGCGCGTCGGGCCGCTCTATGGCGCGACGCCGGAGATCGCGTCGGCACTGGTGGGCGCGCTCGCAACGACGCTGGGCGCAACCGCCGTCGCGATCGACGTGCCCGATCGCAACAAGCCGGCGGTGAAGCTGGCCGAACAGATCGGCCTAAAGCCGTCCTTCGAGACCGCGCGCATGTACACGGGCGCGGACCCCGACGTCGACTATGCCGGCCTGTTCGGCGTGACCAGCCTGGAACTCGGCTGACGCTTCTGAGCGCGCGACACTTGACCCCTCCGTCGGCGTAAGACGCCGCCACCTCCCCATCTGAATGGGGAGGCGATGATGATTCTTCGTTCCTCCCCATTCAAATGGGGAGGTGCCCCGAAGGGGCGGAGGGGTCATGTCTGCCGGTGTTGCAGGCGAGACTCACTGCGCCTTCTTGATGTTCCAGAAGACCGGCGCCGGTGAGGACAGGCTGCCGGTGATGTTCTTGCGGATCGCCATCGGGATGTTGAACTGGCCGAGCTGGGCGAAGGTCGGATATTCCGACTCGCGCACCTGAACCGCCGTCGCGAGCTCCTTGCGCTTGGCGGGATCGGTCGTCTTGGCGAAGGCGTCGCGCAGCTCCTCGATCTTGGCGTCGCACGGCCAGCCGATCGCGGCCTTCTCGCAGGCGGCGCCGACGAAGGCCGAAACGATGGGATTGAGCAGGTCGGCCGACACCCAGGAGGTCATGAACGCGCTCCAGCCGCCGGCGTTCAGCGGCTCCTTGCGGGCGCGGCGCGACAGCACGGTCTGCCAATCCATCGCCTGCATGTCGACGGTGAAGCCGCCGCGTTCCAGCAGCGACTTCGCGATCGGCGTCAGGCGGCCGGTGTTGGTGTCGGTCGCAAACAGCAGCACGACCGGCGTGCCGTCATAGCCTTCCTGCTTCAGGATCTCCTTCGACTTGGCGAAGTTGGATTCGAGCTTGTCCTCGAAGCCCGCGTCGGTCGCGTAGGGCGTGCCGCAGATGAAGAGCGCCTTGCACTCCTTGAAGTATTTCGGGTCGTTGATGGCGGCCAGCAGGAAGTCCTTCTGGTTCAGCGCATAGAGCGCCGCCTGGCGGATCTTCGCGTTGTCGAACGGCTTGTGCAGCACGTTGAAGCGCAGGCTGTACTGGCTGCCGAGCGGATTGAGGTCCTTCACCTCGATGTTCTTGTCTTTCTCGAGCAGCGGCAGCATCTCGATCAGGGGCTGCTCGAGAATGTCGATCTCGCCGGTCATCAGCGCATTGGCCGCGGTCTGGGGATCGGTGATGTTGATCCACTCGACACGGTCGACATAGACGTTCTTGCCGCCCGAGAGGGCCGAGGGCGGCTCGGCGCGCGGCTTGTAGTCCTTGAACTTGTCGTAGACCGTCTTCTCGCCCGGCCGCCACAGGTCGGCGCGGAACACGAACGGGCCGGAGCCGATGAACTCCTTGATCTGCGTGTTGCCCGGCGTCTCGGCGATGCGCTTGGGCATGATGAACGGCACGTTCGAGCTGGGCTTGCCGAGCGATTCGATGACCAGGCCGTAGGGTTCCTTGAGGGCGAGGGTGAAGGTCTTGTCGTCGACCGCGGCCAGGTCCTTGGTGAAGCTCATGAGCTTCTGGCCCATCGCGTCGCGCGACGCCCAGCGCTTGATCGAGGCGATGCAGTCCTCGGCCTTCACCGGCGCGCCATCGTGGAACTTCAGTCCGTCACGCAGGGTGAACGTATAGGTGAGCTTGTCGTCGCTCACCTTCCAGCTCTCGAGCATCTGCGGCTTGACGTCGAGCTTGTCGTCGACCGCCAGCAGCGTGTCGTAGACCATGTAACCGTAGTTGCGGACGATATAGGCGGTGGTCCAGATCGGATCGACGATCTTGACGTCCGAATGCATGACGACCTTCAGGGTCTGCGCTTCGGCCGTGGCCGAGAACAGCGCCGTCGTCGCCGCGGCGAGGGCCGCCCATTTCATCTTCCGCATCGTCTGCCTCCTTGTTCTCTGATCGGCCCGAATCTATCGTCCCGTTGCGGTGCCTATGCAACAGGCATGCCTTTACAGGAGCAAATTCATGTCGATGCGGCCCGATTCGATCCGAAATGTCTCCTGGGCCGTGGTCAGGGACGGTGCAGAGCGGCGCCACGTCTACCGGCGCGAGATCGACCTGCACCTGAAGGACGGACGCATCGTCGAGATCACGCCGGCCGGCGCGCGCCTGACCGGGCCCGGTGAGGTCGTGTTGGACGGAAAGGGCCTGCTGGCGCTGCCCGGGCTGATCAACATCCATTCCCATCCCTCCACCGAGCCCGGCTATCGCGGCGTGCGCGAGGATCACGGCGTGCCCGAGCAGCAGATGACCGGCCTGATGGAGCGGCTGCAGGCCTTCCGCCTGGGCGACGACGGGCGGCAGGGCGCGGCGACGATGGCCTATTCCGAGATGCTGCGCGCCGGCACCACGACCGCGTGCGACGTCACCGCGCCGTTCGACGGCTGGCTCGAGACGATGGCGCAAAGCGGCATGCGCTTTTACGCGGCGCCGACCTTTGCCTCGGCGCGCTGGGGCATGGAATCGCCGCAGACCGTCACCTGGAAATGGGACGAGGCCGCCGGCGTGGCGCAGTTCGAGAAGGCCCGGCGGGTCATGGATGAGGCGGAGGCGCACAATTCAGGTCGTCTCGACGCCGTGGTCTTCCCGGCGCAGATCGACACGGTGACCCCGGACCTGTTCGCGGCCGGCCGCAAGCACGCCGACGAGACGGGCCGCCGCTTCTCGACCCATGTCGGCCAGTCGGTGGTCGAGGTGCGCGAGATGATCCGCCGCCACAACATGACGCCCATCCAGTGGGCGGCCGAGCAGGGGCTGATGAAGAGCGACACGATCATGGCGCACTGCATCCTGCTCGACGACCATCCGCAGATTAACTGGCACACGCGCAAGGACCTCGACCTGATCGCCGAGGCCGGTGCATCGGTGGCGCACTGCCCGCAACCCTTCGCGCGTTACGGACTCGCCATGGACCATGTCGGCCGTTATCGCGCGCGCGGCGTCAATGTCGGCCTCGGCACCGACTGCGCGCCGCACAATCTGATCGAGGAGATGCGGCTGGCCATCGTCGCCGGCCGCCTGATGAGCGAGGACATCCGCAGCCTCGACACGGCCGGCGCCTTCGAGGCGGCGACCTTCGGCGGCGCGGCCGCGCTGGGCCGTGACGATATCGGCGCGCTGGCGCCGGGCATGGCGGCCGACATCGTGCTGGTCGACCTCAACCATCCGCTGATGCAGCCGGCGCGCGACCCGCTGCGCTCCTTCGTCTTCCACGCCGCCGACCGCGCGGTGCAGACGGTGCTGGTGGACGGCGAAATCGTGCTGAAGGACGGCGACCCGGTCCATCTCGATCCGGTCGCCGCCATGGAACGCCTCGCCGAGGCGCAGGCCCGCATGCTGCGCGACTCGGTCAAGCTCGACTACGCCAACCGGCCGGGCGACGAGATCTCGCCGCTGTCGCTGCGGATTGCTTAGTCTTGTCATCGCGAGCGGGGTAACCCCCGCTCTGGAGCGAAGCGAAGGATCTAGCGCTAGCGACGGAGTACTCTGGTCGCTCGGCCAGGTCCTTCGCTGGCGCTCAGGACGACAAGAGGTTCAGCCCTCGTTGCTTTCGTCCGGCGCGTCGGGTGTCAGCGCCTGGGCCACTGCGTCGTCGACCTGTTCGAGCCAGATGAACTCGAGCGCGGTGCGGACTTCTTCTGGGATGTCGTCGTAGTCGCGCTTGTTGCGCGCCGGCAGCATCACGCGCGTGATGCCCGCCGCCGCCGCGGCCACGACCTTCTCCTTGATGCCGCCGACCGGCAGGACCAGCCCGCGCAGGCTGATCTCACCCGTCATCGCCGTGTCGCTGCGGATGGTGCGGCCCGTCATCAGCGAGGCCAGCGCCATGAACATCGCGACACCGGCGCTCGGCCCGTCCTTGGGCGTGGCGCCGGCCGGCACGTGCACATGGATGTCGTTCTTCTCGAACAGGACGGCATCGAGACCGATCGACTTGGCCTTGTTCTTGAGCACGCTCAGCGCCGCCTGCGCGCTCTCGCGCATCACCTCGCCGAGCTGGCCGGTGAGGATCAGCTTGCCGTTGCCGGGCGAGCGCGTGGCCTCGATGAACAGGATGTCGCCGCCCACCGGCGTCCAGGCGAGGCCCGTGGCCACGCCCGGCACGCTGGTGCGCATGGCGACGTCGTTCTCGAAGCGGAGCGGTCCCAGCAGCTCCTCGATGTCGGTCTTGCCGATCTGCACCTTCGTTGCCGAGCCCTCGGCGACCTGAACCGCGACGTGGCGCAGGGCGCGGCCGATCTCGCGCTCGAGCCAGCGGACGCCGGCCTCGCGCGTGTAGCCGCCGATGATCAGCTCCAGCGCCGCGTCGTCGATGCTTGCCTGCTCGGCGGTGAGTCCGTTGGCTTCGAGCTGGCGGCGCACGAGATAGCGCTTGGCGATCTGCAGTTTCTCGCCCGCCGTGTAGCCGCTGAGCTGGATGATCTCCATGCGATCGCGCAACGGGCCGGGGATCGTGTCCAGCATGTTGGCCGTCGCGATGAAGACGACGCGGCTCAGGTCGAACGGCACGTCGAGATAATTGTCGCGGAACGTGCCGTTCTGCTCGGGGTCGAGCACCTCGAGCATGGCCGCCGACGGATCGCCGTGGACGCCGCTGCCCATCTTGTCGATCTCGTCGAGCATCATCACGCAGTCGCGCGAACCCGCCTTGCGGATCGCCTGGATGATCGTGCCCGGCAGCGCGCCGATATAGGTGCGCCGATGGCCGCGGATCTCGGCCTCGTCATGAACGCCGCCCAGGCTGACGCGCGCGAACTTGCGGCCCATGGCCCTGGCGATCGACTGGCCGAGCGAGGTCTTGCCGACGCCGGGAGGTCCGGCGAAGCACAGGATCGGTGCCTTGCCTTCGGGCGCCAGCTTGCGCACGGCGAGATACTCGACGATGCGCTTCTTGATCTTCTCCAGGCCGAAATGATCGGCATCGAGCACGCGCCGCGCCTCGGCGATGTCGATCGGCTGCGTCTCGGGCAGCGCCCAGGGCAGCTCGACCAGCGTGTCGAGATAGGTGCGGATCATGCCGTGCTCGGCCGACGCCTCGGGCGTGCGCTGCAGGCGGCGCAGCTCCTTGCGCGCGGCGGTCTCGGCCTCCGGCGGCATCTTGGCCTCGGTGATCGCCTTGTCGAGATCGGCGATCGCCTGCTTGTTCGAATCGTCCTCGCCCAGCTCGCGCTGGATGGCGGCCATCTGCTCGCGCAGCACCATCTCGCGCTGGCGGGCGTCGAGCGAGCTCTTGGTCTGCTTGCCGATCTCGCTGCTGATGCGCAGCACTTCGAGCCGCTTGGACAGGAGCTGGGTCACCTTGTCGAGACGCGGCACGAGCTCGACCGCCTCCAGGATCTCCTGCTTCTCGTTCGGCTTGGAATCGAGATAGGAGGCGGCGAGATCGGCGAGGGCGCCGGCCGACGTCGTGTTCTCGACCGTCTGGCGCAGCTCCTGAGGGACCTGCGGCAACAGTTCGAGCGTGTCGCGGATCTGCTGCTTCAGCACGAGGAAGCGCGCTTCGATCTCCGGCCCGTCCGTGGTCGGCTCGGCCAGGTGCAGGCCGCGCGCCAGCAGGAACGGATGTCCCTCGACGAAGTCGGTGATGCGGAAACGCTGCACGCCCTGGCAGACGATGTGATGGTTGCCGTCGGGCGTCGTCACATAGCGCAGGATGTTGGCGACCGTGCCGACCGGATGGAGATCGGCCGGCACCAGCTCTTCTTTCGCCGGGTCGCGCTGCAGCACCAGCAGAATCTGGCGCTGTTCGCGCACCGCCTGCTGGATGGCGGCGACCGACGACGGCCGGCCGACACTCACCGGGAACACCATCTCCGGGAACAGCACCAGGTCGCGCACCGGCACGACGATCAGCGCGTCGGACGGCAGCGGCTTCGTCTCGGGCTTCGAATCGGGCATCGTGTCGGCTTTCGCGCTCACGGGCTGCATCGTGTCATCCTGCGGGCTCATGGCTGCCTCCGCATCGCGGCCTTGGCCAGGGTCACCACCAGGCAACCGTTCGCCTCGAAGCGCCGCACCTCGCCATACACGCCGGGCGGCAGGGCGATGCGTCGCTCGAAGCGGCCCTGCGGCAGTTCCATGCGATGGATCTTCGCCGTGCGCAGCTCGGCGGGAACCGTGCGCTCGCCTGAAAGAACGAGCGTGCCGTTTTCGATCACGGCCTCGACCTGCTGCACGTCGACGCCCGGCAGTGCGGCCAATATCAGCACCTCGCGCTCGGTTTCCAGCACGTCGACCGGCGGCTCCCAGTTGGCGCGCAGGCGGCCCGCCGTCTGCGGCCGGAATACCTGGCCATGCAGCCGTTCGGCCTGCGCCAGCATCTGCAGCGCTTCCGACCACATCCAGTCTCTGGGATCGCCTCTTTTCATGAACCCGGGCCTCCAAACCCGCCCCAATGTGGGAATTGAGAGCGGCGGCGGCAACTACCGCGTCCGGCCGGGCACCAATGCGAGCCAGAGAGAGATCACGGTCGAGCCGATGGCGATCGCCTGCAGCAGCGAAAGCGGCTCGTGCAGGATCAGGATGCCACTCACGATCGCCACGATGGGAATGGCGATCGACGAGAGCGCCGCCACCTGGGCCGGCAGCAGCTTCACCAGGGTGAACCAGACCATGGTGCCCAGCGCCATCGGGATGGCACCCGTATAGATCGTGGCGATCAGGACCTTGGTGGACGGCCAGTGCGTCGGCAAGCCGTCGAAGACCAGCGCGCCCAGCGCGACCGGCGGCAGGGTGATCACGATCTGCCAGAAGGTGAGCGAGGGGCCCATGCCCGACCAGTTGGTGCGCTTCACCACAAACGTGCCGACCGCCCAGCAGAAGCCGGCCAGCAGGCCCCAGAACAGGCCGAGCGGCGCGGTGGCGTAGCTCTGGAAGTTGGGGATCATCAGGGCGGCAACCGCGCCGGCGCCGATCGCCAGCGCCGCCAGCAGGCGGCCGGTCAGCTTCTGGCCGAACACCGCGAAGCCCAGCAGCGCCACCCAGAGCGGCATCGTGTAGGCCAGCACCGAGGCATGACCCGAGGGGACGTGGAGCACGGCCAGCGAGGTCGCGATGTTCCAGATGCCGATGTTCATCGCCGAGGCGAGGACGAGCGCCGGCCATTTGCCCCGGGGAACGGCGAAGCTCTCCCGGCGCACCAACAGGATCGTCGTCAGCACGATCGCGGCCGTCGAGAGGACCAGGGTGCGGAACGTCAGGACCGGCAGCTCGTCGAGCGCGATGCGGAACAGCGGCCAGTTGGTGCCCCAGACGAGGGTGAGGGCGCCGAGCAGGGCCAGCACCTTGGGCGAAACGCGTGTCATCGACGGCGGACGATCAGGCCTGGGGCTCTTCCGGCGCCTGCAGATAGCAGCCTTCGATGCGCCAGGTGCCGTCGGCCTGCCGCGACATCGGATAGAGGGCGGTGACCGGCCGCCCGTCGGGACCGATTACATGGACCTTCTGCGTCACCATCCCCTGCAGGGTGACGATCTCGCGGAATTCGACGGCGCGCGGCCGGTAGACCGGCCGATAGCCCTGCCGCACCATGTCCATGAACGTGTCCGGAGAGCCGAACATCCCCTGGATGCTGGGCGAGGCGTAGCCGAAGGCCGCCGCGCCATCGTCGCGGCGGAAGGCCTCGATCTGGCGCTCGATCACGTCGCGGATGGCGCTCCGGTCGGGCTCGGAAACCTGAGCCTGCGCCGGCAGCGCCAGGGCCAGGAGTGCGCCGAGAAGGGCGAGGAAACGCAGAACCATGGCGGCAGTCTACGCCCGCGACGGTGGTGGCGCGACAGAAGGGGCACGGCCGAGATGTGAAATTCGCGCCGTCCGGCCGCCGGGCGAGCCCGATGGTCGTTCCGGGCCCGGAATCGGCTCCGAAGCGGCGCCCGGTCGCAGTCGCAAAAGTCCCTGCGACTCGGCTTGCATCGCCGGGGCAGTTTCACTAGGGTGCGCCCCTCTTCGCCGGACCTCTCGGGGATCGGCCGTGCGCCCGTAGCTCAACTGGATAGAGCATCTGACTACGAATCAGAAGGCTGGAGGTTCGACTCCTTCCGGGCGCGCCATTTCTCCCTCAGCCATCCGTTCCAAGCGGGCCAGTGTTTCGACGCTGCGTTCCGGCTGTGGGCAAGGCGGAGAAGACCGAGCGGGTTGTCTAACATCCTAGGCTAACAGGTTGAATTCCGTTAGACTCTTTCCTCTTTCTGCTGCTCCTCGGCATCGTGGGCGGTGTTCGGGGCTGCAGGAAACAATAAAAACGCGCCCACTCCAGTCGAGTGCAGCCCCAGGCCGCCGCCACCCGGTTCGCCCCGAACGTCGTTCGGTCCGGTGATATTCGTATTTTCAGATAGTACCCACTATATATGCGGGAATCCCTGTCGTAGAATCTGAATACCGTGTCCGCCGCCAGCCCCTCTGGACTGCCCAGCTTTGAACGTCCGCCTGTTACGGAAGTCGTTCTCTCATTGCAGTTTGATATGCTCAGTGAGCTGAAGAACGCTCACATCGGATATCTGTGGTCGCGCTTCAGGGATCGCTATCCCAAAGTTCAAGAGCAACCGTCCCTCGAGCCGTCCTTTGAGACCTTCGGCACGCCGCCCATGGCGCAGCAGCCGTCATTTAGGTTTGAACAGTTCATCGGCGTGCCGGCGACTCGATATTGGTTTGAGACGGCTGACGACACCGGACTCTGCCAAGTCCAAAACGATCGGATCATTCACAATTGGCGGAAACGTGAGGGCGACTACCCTCGGTATGAATATGTTCGAGCCGAACTTGAGAAAGACCTCAACACCTTCGAGGAGTTTCTGGTCGCAGAAGACCTAGGATCGCTTCGATTCAACCAAATCGAAGTTTCCTACATCAATACTATCGACCTGCCGGGTACCGACAACCCGCACGGCGCGGTGGAGCAGGTTATCTCGACTTGGACCCGTCTGGATGGGGTGGGTCGCGATCTGGAGGATATTGCGTTTCGAGCAAGATTTCTCATGAGCAAGGACGGTGTTCCCAACGCTCGGTTGCATGTTAGCCTAGCGCCAGCCCTCGAGACGACAACACTGAATCGTGTGGTCAGACTGGACATGACTTATCGGGGTAAACCCGAATCAAACGACCGGAGTTCTGCAATGAAGATGCTGGACGAAGGCCGGGCCGCCATCGTCGTAGCATTCGCAGATATGACAACCCCCGAAATGCATAATCACTGGGGAAGAACCGATGTTCAGAGATAATGCCGCGAGAAACGCTACAACCGATGGTTCCAGTGATTTCTCGCAGAGCGCTTTCGCTAAGTTTCGGGAGGCTCACAGTGCCGCTGTCCAGCCGAAGTGGCAGGCGTCGGTGCTGGCTAAGGTGACGGAGTTGCTAAATCTCCGCCAAGGGTGGGACGGTTACAATGCGCCGGCCCTAAAGCACGACGCCGCGATGTTTGCGATGGTGATTCTGCAAAACGTCATGAAGCAGAGCACGCCTGAGCCGTCGGTGGTTCCTTCGTCTACGGGCGGAGTACAGCTGGAATGGCATTTGAATCGCATCGATCTGGAAATCCATGTGCTTGCGCCATACCAGGGCGAGATTTGGTGGACCGATCATGCCACTGGCGCTGAGAGTACCGTCTCACTTGGGAAGGACCTCTCAGTCTTGGATGAGCCGATCAAGAGAATGTCACTCTAGGCGCGACAGTACCCATGAGCGCAGCGGACGATGGATCGATCAACGACGAATGGTCGTTGCTTAGGCGAGTCCATCCAACGCAAATCGTCCCCAGCGAAGGCGGCGGAGAACCGAGGGTCTCGTCAGCGGCTTTCAAAGATGTGTCCATGTCGGTTGATGTCGAAGAGAGTTTGGCCGCCCAAGGCAAAGACTGGAAATTTTCTCTTCAAAGTCATCCTAGCCACTCGCTTGTAAAGCTGATTGCTGCAATACCGCGTTCACTCAATCAGGCCGTTGTTGCAGTGCCGATTGTTGACAACCCGGCACATGCTGAGGTGCGGGGCGACAAACCCGGGTCAGTTGCGCGCGCTCTGAGTAAGGCGGCTGCGTGGGTCCATCGCCGGTGACGAAGTGACAGAGCGCCTGCCGCAAAGGGTGCAGGCCAAGCTCGGGCTTGTAGATGGCGGTGCCTGCAAGCTACGCGTCATCATAGAAGCGACCCGCCATCAAAGCCGATGGGGCGGCTGAGGACTTCGAACACCCCTGCGTTGGAACCCATTCGGTGCGCTTAGGGAGTCTGTGGGTCGATCGTTGCATGCGGTAACTTTACATGGGGCAACCAAGTAGGAGGCCTAACAGGCCGCCGAAACGTCGAAGGCCTGGCGAACAAACGAAATAAACAAAATAAACGAAACAAACGAAGTAGAGGTCGCACCCCCTGAAACGGGATGTCCTGCCACTCGATATTGTGCCGCTTCCGATCCGCGCCTCAGGATCTGGTTGATTTCCGGGGTCTTGCCTCCCCGAACGGGAGGGTTTTTGGGCCTTCCGGCGCGGCCGCGTTCCCGGGCGGGTCGACTGCTTCCGGGTGCGCCATTTCTCCCTTGTCGAATGGGTGAAGCGGAATACGTTCGATCGCGCGCCGGCGGAGAGGGCGCTGATCGATGCAAAGGACTTTCGTCAACCTGATGCGCGGAGATCCCGCGCCCCGCTTCACGGCCGCGACGGCGAGCAATCCACGCTACATCTTCGACACGGTGGCGGGGCGCTACGTCGTGCTCTGCTTCTTCGTGTCGGGCAGCACGCCGGGCGGTGCCGCGGCGCTCGGGGTGGTGGCGGCCAACCGGCACCGGTTCGACGACGAGCGCCTGTGCTTCTTCGGCGTAACCGTCGACCCGAAGGATCGTGAGAGCGGCCGCGTTCAGCAGAGCCTGCCGGGCGTGCGCCACTTCTGGGACTTCGACGGCAGCGTCTGCCGTCTCTATGGCGCGGTGCCGCGCGAGACCGGGCCGGACGGGCAGGTTGGTGCGCGGCAGTTCTGGGTGATGCTCGACCCGACCCTGCGGGTGCTCGAGGTCATTCCGTTCAAGCCGGGCGGGGCGGAGCATGCCGAGCTGTTCGCCCGTCTCGACGCGCTGCCGCCGCCGCACCTGCATGCCGGCCAGCCCGTGCAGGCGCCGGTGCTGGTGCTGCCCCACGTCTTCGAGCCCGACTTCTGCCGCAGCCTGATCGGCCTGCACGAGGCGGATGGCGGCCGCGACACCGGCTTCATGAGCGACGTCAGCGGCAAGACCGTCGAGCTGAAAGATCCCGCGCGCAAGCGTCGGCGCGACTTCATCGTCGAGGACGAGAGCGTCATCCTGGCGGCGCAGCAGCGCATCAGGCGACGGATCGTGCCGGAAATCGCCCGCCTGTACTTCTTCGATGCCACGCGCATCGAGCGCTATCTCGTCGGCTGCTACACGGCGGAGGAGGGCGGCCACTTCGCGCCCCATCGCGACAACACGACCAGGGGCACCGCGCATCGGCGCTTCGCGGTGTCGATCAACCTCAACGACGCGTTCGACGGTGGCGAGGTGAGCTTCCCCGAATACGGGCCGCGCGGTTTCAAGCCGCCGGTGGGCGGTGCGGTGGTCTTCTCCTGCTCGCTGATGCATGCGGTCTCGGCCGTGTCGCGCGGCCGGCGCTATGCCTTCCTGCCGTTCCTCTACGACGAGGCGGCGGCGAAGATCAGGGTGGCCAACAACCAGTTCCTCGATCCCTCGGTCGGCGCGTACGAGGGCGGCTGACTTCGGACTCGTCGGGACCGGGTCGAGGCTTCTTCGCTGGTGGCATTCGCCGCGCGAGGCTTGCCGCTGGGCGTGCGGGATTCTACTCCTCTCCCATGGCTTCCCCATCCCGCGTCATCCTCATCACCGGCGCCTCCTCGGGCATCGGCGCCGCAGCCGCCCGCGCCCTGGCGGCGCCCGATACGGCGATCGCCCTGCATGCTCGGCGCAACCGGGCCGGCCTGGAACGGGTCGCGGGATTCGTCACCGGTGCGGGCGCGCAGACGCTCCTCCTCGAAGGCGACCTCGGCGAGTCCGGCACGGCGGCGCGCCTCGTCGAGGAGACTGTGACGGCCTTCGGCCATCTCGACGTCATCGTCAGCAATGCCGGCTTCGCGAACCGCGCGCAGGTGGGCGAGCTCGATCGTGCGGCCTGGGATGCCAGCCAGAATGCGATGACGGCTGCCTTCTTCGAACTGGCGACTGCCGCCAAGCCGTGGCTCGTCAAGGCCGGGGCGGCCGGGCGGCTGGTCGGCGTCTCCTCCTTCGTGGCGCATGCCTTCGCCCGCGGTCTCATCACCTTCCCGGCGTCGGCCGCGGCCAAGGCGGGCATGGAGGCTTTCTCCAAGGCCTTTGCGGTCGATATCGCCGGCTCGGGCGCCACGGTGAACTGTGTGGCGCCGGGTTTCATCGAAAAGGACCCGGATGCCCATGTCGCCGTGCCGCGTGCCGGGATGGAGAAGGTGGCCCAGTCGATTCCGATGGGCCGTTACGGCAAGCCGGCGGAAGTGGCGGCCCTGATCGCCTTCCTCTGCTCCCCGGCGGCAAGCTACATCACCGGCCAGACGCTGCACGTGAACGGCGGCGTCACCCTCTAGCAAGCCAGCAACTGCCGCGACGAAAACTTCAATATTCGGCAACCATCGCGGTCGACGGCCGTTCTCGTAACGGCGGAAAAGATCGCCGCGGGAGGTCGCTGCCGGAATGAAAGAGTCGGATCGCGGTAGGCTATTCGAACTCTTCGTCGACGGGCTGGGTGACTACGCCATCTGTCTCCTCGACATCGATGGGAAAATCGTGAGCTGGAACGCCGGGGCCAGCAGGCTCATGGGGTACACCTCCCAGGAAGTCGTTGGCCGGAATGTGTCGCTTCTTTATGCGGCGGAGGAAGCCGCGACCAAGCCGGCGATGGGGCGGAAAGAAGCGGTAGCCCACGGTCGCTACGAGCAGACCGGTCGACGGGTCCGCCGAGACGGAACCGAGATCGTAGCCCAAACCGTGCTGATCCCGCTTCATGCGGTCGACAACACTCTCCTGGGCTACGGCATGCTGATTTGCGAACCCACCAGCCTCGCTCGCACGGCACCGACGTTGGCTGCATCGGGAAAGCTGATCACTCTGCCGCGTGCAAAGAGGATCCTGGTGGTCGACGACAATGCACAGGTCCTGGATGCGATCGGCGCTCAACTCACCAGCCTTGGCTACAGGGTCACCGCCGCACCCGACGCTGCTGCGGCTCTGGATATTCTGACCGGACCCGGCGACATGGACCTGCTGCTGACGGACGTGGTCATGCCCGGCGGCATGAACGGAAGCCAGCTTGCGGTGGAAGCACGGCGGCTCCGTCCCGGGATCAAGGTGTTGTTTACGTCTGGCTATTTCGAAGTCGCCCTGGTGCGGGACGGCACGCTCGACGCAGGCACACAGATCCTCGCAAAGCCCTATCGCAAACACCAGCTCGCGCAGAGCGTGAGCGAAGCGCTGTCGAACGAGTCCGACCCGACGCGATAATCGCTCCGGGCATCCCGAGGGCCTGCAGGCAATACGGTGGCAACAAGCATTCAGCGGGCCCTTTCGGCGCTGGGCCGCGCCCTTTCGTTCCGAGCGCGCATCGTCCTGATGTTGGTCACCTATGCCGTCATGAGCGCGGCCGTGGTCGCCGTCATCCTGCAGCAACTGCGAGCGGATGTCGTCGTCGCCAGTCAGAACACCCTGGCGGCCTTCGCCCAGCTCAGCGCCGAACAGACGGCACGGACCTTCCAGAACGTCGAGCAGACGTTGGAGGGACTCGAAGCGCAACTTCTGCCCGCGATGCGTTCGGCCCTCGGCGACGTGCATTCGCTGAGTGCCGACCTGCGGCGCCTCATCGAGAGCCGACCCTTCCTGAGGGCGGTCACGGTGCTCGACAGCGAGGGCCACGTTCTCTTCAGCAGCGAGAGAGGCGTCGTGGGTCTCGCTCTCTCGGACAGGGCCTACTTCATCGACAGCCGGAGGCGCCCCGGCCTTCGGTTCCAGCTCGGGACGCCGGTTCGCTCGCGCACGACCGGGGAATGGCTGCTTCCCGCCACGCGCAGCGTGCGCCTGCCCAGTGGAGAGTTTGCCGGCGTCATCCTTGCGTCCGTGAACCCGCTCTTCTTCGATCGGGTTTGGACCGTGGAAGGAACGATCGAAGGTCAGTCGACGGCGCTGTGGCGGGTCGATGGCGCGATGATCATGCGTAGCCCCTTCGCCGAGCAGGACATCGGCCGCACGACCTTCAGTCCGGAACTCATGCGCCGGGTGAACGCGGGAGCGATGCAGGGCACGTTCGAGAGTGCGAGCCGCGTCGACGGCGAGCACCGTCTGGTCGCCTTCCGTCGGCTTGCCGACTTTCCCGTCTTCGTGATTACCGTGATGCAGACGGCGGATCAGGCGCTCAAACCCTGGCGGCACATCGCCCGCCTTGCCGTCGCCGGATGGGCGGTCTCGCTGGCGACGCTGTGTGCGCTGGGCATGTGGCTGGTCACCGAATGGAACGCCCGACGCGCCGAGCATGACCGATACCTTATGCTGTTCGACGCGAATTCCTATCCCATGGCCGTTCTCGACCGCGCATCGCGCGCCGTGCTCGCGGTGAACGATGCAGCGCTGCGGGAGTACGGGTGGTCGAGGGAAGAAGCGCTCCGAATGTCCGCAAGCGATTTCTACGCGCCGGGCAACGCGCTCGAGGAGGGGGCGGTTCACGAAGCGAGCGGGTCCAACCGTGTTCGCATCGTCACCGGCCAGCGGCACCGGCGCAAGAATGGCACGATCATGGACGTCGAATTGAGATCTCGACCGATCCGGTTCGGCAACGTCGCTGCGACCTTGGTCATGACACAGAACATCACGGGACAGATCAGGGCGGAACAGGAGCGCCAGGTCGCTGAGGAGGAGCTGCGCGAATCGCAGGAGCGCTACCGGACCCTCTTCGAAGCCGCCCCTTACGCCGCCCTCGTGACCGATCGCGAGACGCTTCGTGTGCTGGCGGCGAACGATGCGGCCGTGACGCTCTATGGCCGGTCGAGGGACGAGTTGCTCGCCCTGACAGCCGAGGACTTCTACGTCCCGGGAGACCGGCCGGCGATGACGCGCCGGCGCCGAGATTTTTCGGCCGACGTCACGACCGTCTTGCAGGGCGTGCGGCATCGTCGGCGGAATGGAAGCCTGATGTCGGTCGAGATGGCCGTGCGGCTGATCGAGTACCAGCACAGGGCCGCGGCCCTGACCATCGTCACCGATGTGGGGGGGCGTCTGCGGACAGAGGAGGCCCGCAAGGTGGCGGAAGAGCAACTGCGCCAGGCCCAGAAGATGGAAGTCGTCGGACAACTCACCGGCGGTATCGCCCACGATTTCAACAATCTCCTGACGGTCATTCTCGCCAACACGGACGAGGTCCAGGAAGAAGAAGGCCTCGATCCGCGGGTGAAGGCGCGTCTGGAGCAGATCGCCAAGGCGGTGCTCAGGGCGGCGGAGCTGACGAGTCAGCTGCTGGCCTTTTCCCGCAAGCAGGCCCTCACTCCGAAAGCGACCGATCTCAACGACCTGGTCACCACCACCGGCAAACTGTTGCGACGCACGCTGG
This sequence comes from Rhodospirillales bacterium 24-66-33, assembly GCA_002281855.1. GTDB lineage: Bacteria > Pseudomonadota > Alphaproteobacteria > Reyranellales > Reyranellaceae > Reyranella. Next base: position 252,001 of record NCHQ01000004.1, read on the forward strand.
GCGGCCATATCGAGTTCATTGTCGATCTCGCCGCCGATTTGTGGCCGGTCGATATCGACCGTGCCCAACTCGAAACGGCGCTGATCAATCTCTGCGTCAACGCGCGGGATGCGACGCCCGGCGGCGGGAGGATGTTCATCCAGTCCAGAAACATCGGCTACCAGGCCGGCGTCGTGCCGGAGAATCCCGAAATCGGCGCCCGGGACTATGTGAGACTGAGCGTAACGGACACCGGGACCGGCATGCCGCGGGACGTGCTGGCCAAGGTGTTCGAGCCATTCTTCACGACCAAGGATGTGGGGAAGGGAAGCGGCCTCGGCCTCAGCATGGTGTACGGCTTCATCAAGCAGTCCGGGGGCGCCATCGGAATCAAGAGCGAAGTCGGACGGGGCACCACCGTCACTCTCTACCTGCCGCGCAGCGACAAGACCGTCGAGTTGGCCGCTGCGCCCGGCACCGGAACCCTGCTGACGGGCAGTGAGCGAATCCTGGTCGTCGAGGACGAGCCCCAGGTTCGGGAAGACGTGGCGCGACAGCTCAGGAGTCTGGGATACGAGGTCGCGGAGGCCGCCGACGGCGCGGCCGGGCTCGCGGCGTTCGAAGCCGCGAAAGCGCCCTATGACCTTCTGCTCACGGATATCGTGATGCCCGGACCGTTGAGTGGCAACGCTCTCGCCGAGCAGGTGCGCCGCCGCTGGCCTGGAACCGCCGTCGCTTTCATGTCCGGCTATTCGGAAGGGACAAGGGCATCCACCCGGCTGACCAAACCGTTCCGCAAGCACGAGCTGGCGAGGTATGTTCGCGAGGCCCTCGATTCAGCCATGAACTGAGGCTCGCACGCCGGCAATCAGTCGGGCGTTCGCGCCAGGATTTCGTCGATATCCATGCCGAGGCCCAGCCAGTCGTTGGCCTCGACCAGCGTGCGAAAGACGTGGGTTTCGACCTGATGCTTGGCCGTGAGCGCCATGAACATGCGACTGAGCCCGAAGGTTACGTCGGTCGAGGCGAGGAACGACCATCTGGTATTGCCCCATCGCGCATCCGTCCGTTCCGCGTAGATGGCCAGCCGCCGCAGGTCGGTGGAGGTGAGAGGCGTCGTGCTTCCCCTGAAGTCGAAGATGAGACTTAGGCCCTCCTTGAAGCCCGGGAGATTCACGAGTTCGTCGAACGACTGTTCGAGCTCGTCGACATCCATGCTCTGCTTGGCGCGCAGCACGATCACGCCCAGGTCTCTGTTGAAGCGGATCGTATGAGCCATGATGCCCCTCTCTGGGGGTGCCGCGTACAGTCGGAGTAATGACTGTAGGGCCAGGGGGAGGCCGAGTCCCGTGCGGATGTCCCGCCGGGAGCGACCTCGCGGCGGTGGGCCGCCCCTCAACCGATCGAGCGCACCAGCCGGATGATGTCGATGCCCTTGGTGTCGATGCCGAACCAGTCGAGGTAGAGCGGCACCTGGTGGTCGAGCATGTGCCGGCCGTAGTGGATGCGGCGTCCGTGGGTGCGGGCCCGCGTCAGCAGTGGCGTCTCGATCGGGCTCATGATCACGTCGGCCACGACGACGTCGGGGTCGAGCGTCATCGGGTCGAAGGCCTGCGGGTCGTCGGGGCGCAGGCCGAGCGCCGTCGCATTGATTGCGATGTGGATGCCCTTCGGCGGCGTCCCGACCTCCGCGACCGGCACGTCGGGATAATGGCTCAGCAAGCGGTCGATCGCCTTGCCGGCGCGCGCTTCCTGGAGTTCGGTCACCAGCAGGCGGCCGACCCCGGCTTCGCACAGCGCGGCCGCGATGGCGCCGCCGGCGCCGCCCAGCCCGACCAGCCAGACGCTGGCGCCCTTCACGCGATGGCCCTGCGCTTCCAGTCCGCGCACGAAGCCCAGCCCGTCGACATTGTCGCCCACCACCATGCCGTCGGGATCCCGGCGCACCACGTTGACGCTGCCGGCCGCCTGCGCGCGCGGCGTGGCGCGGCCCACCAGGTTGAGCATGGCGGTCTTGTGCGGGATGGTGACGGTGAAGCCGCCGAGGTTACGCATCTTGGCCAGCGCGTCGAGCATCAGCGGCAGCAGATCGGGGCCGCCCTCGAAGGGCAGCCAGACGGCGTTGACGCCTGTGGCCGCGAAGACCTGGGACATCAGCCCGGTCATGCGCAGCTGGCGGATCGGATCGCCGATCGTGCCGTAGAGACGCGTGGCGCCATTGACCTGGAACAGGCCGTCGAAGAGCTGCGGGTCTGTCGGGTTCATGGGCCCCCAAAGAAAAACGGCGGAGCCTGCGCTCCGCCGCCGATCTTGGCCGTGCAGGATGCCCGACGCTAGAGATTCTTCAGCACGTACTCGGCCGAGGAAACCTCGAAGGCGCCCGGCTTCTCGACGAACAGGTGCTTGATGACGCCGTCCTCGACGACCATGGCGTAGCGCTGGCTGCGCGTGCCGAGGCCGAACTTCGAGCCGTCCATGGTGAGGCCCATCGCCTGGGTGAACTCGCCGTTGCCGTCGCCGAGCATCATCACCTTGTCTTCGGCCTTCTGGTCCTTGCCCCAGGCGCCCATCACGAAGGCGTCGTTGACCGAGATGCAGGCGATCGTGTCGATGCCCTTGGCCTTCAGCTTGTCGAACTCCGTGACGAAGCCCGGCACGTGCTTGGCCGAGCAGGTCGGGGTGAACGCGCCCGGCAGGGCGAAGGCCACGACCTTCTTGCCCGGTGCGAAAAGCTCTTCGGTGGTCACGGCCTTGGGGCCTTCCGGACCCATGGTGCGCAGCGTGGCGCTGGGGACCTTGTCGCCGACTTTCGCCATTATTAGCTCCTTAATATACGCCGCCCAACCGCGGCCTTTGCGAACCGGCGGACCCTAGGCCGGGGTTGGGTTTTTGTCCATGGAAGGCCCCTTATGGGGAACATGGGGGCTCCGGTCGCTTGAAGTTTGACCGGACAATCCCCATGGATATGGGAGATCATTGCGCATGCCCGGGTCCAGCTCTCCTGCCGCCACATTGGTCGGCCGCTTCCTGGTCGCCGCGCCGTCCATGCCGGACGAGCGCTTCCAGAAGAGCGTCGTCTTCATCTGCAAGCACGATGACGATGGTGCGCTCGGCATCATCGTGAACAACAAGGTCGACGACCTGCCGCTCGGCCAGGTCTACAAGCAGCTCGGCATCGAGGTGCCCCGGACGGTCGCAGACTGGCCCGTCCTGTTCGGCGGCCCGGTGGAGACCTCGCGCGGCCTCGTGCTGCACTCGGCCGATTACAAGCGCGACGAGACCCTGCTGATCGATGGCGGCCTGGCCCTCACCGCGTCGCTCGAGATCCTGAAGGACATGGCGGGCGGCACCGGGCCGAAGAATGCCTGGCTCGCCCTGGGTCATTCCGGCTGGGCGCCCGGCCAGCTCGACCGCGAGATGCAGGACAATGCCTGGCTGGTGGTCGACGGCGATGCGGAGCTGGTGTTCGACGCTGATCTCGCCGCCAAGTGGCAGCGTGCGCTCGACCGGTTGGGCGGCGGCGGACCCGGCGCGAAGTTCGACCTCGCCTCCTTCTCTCCCCAGTCCGGACGCGCCTGAGCCTCCGAGGGCGGGGTTTCTATGCATTGCGATGCGTCAGATGTGCGTGCTCGCGCCCGGATTGCGCTTACCTTCCCCAGGAGAACGGGCCTATAGCCCGAAGATGCCGGCTGCCAGCCTCCCTTCGCGGCCGGCGTGCGTACCCGGGACGTCCGCGTTCCTTCCCCAAACCCCTTATAGGGAGTGCGGGCGTCCCGCCCTCGCGCCGCGCGCCTGCTCGGCGGCGCCTCACTCGGCGGCGATCGACTGGGTGGCAGGGCTTCTGTAGGCGGCGAGCAGCGACGTTTCCCGTTCCTTCGCGGCCTTCACGTTCTTTTCCTTCACGTGACCGAAGCCGCGCATCGTTTCCGGCACCGACGCGATCTGTACGGCGAGGGCGTGGTTGTCCTGCCCCAGCGTGGCCAGCAGCGTCTCGACCGTGGCCTGGTACTCGCCGATCAGGCGTCGCTCCATGCGTCGCTCCTCGCTGTAGCCGAAGATATCGAACCGGCCGCCGCGCAGCCGCTTCAGCGAGGCGAGCAGGCGGAACGCCGGCATCACCCAGCCGCCGAACTCGCTCTTCTTCAGTTCGCCCGTTACCGGATCGCGATCGGCGAACAGCGGCGGCGCGAGATGGAAGGTGATGCGGTAGTCGCCCTCGAACTGCTGGCGCAGCTTCTTGTGGAACTCGCCGTCGCTGTAGAGGCGGGCGACTTCGTATTCGTCCTTGTAGGCCATCAGCTTGTAGAGCGACTTGGCGACCGCTTCGGCGAGGCCGCGGCGACCCGGCGCCTTGTCCTTCTCGGCCTTGGCGACCCTGTCGACCAGCTTGCGGTAACGTTCGGCATAGGCCGCGTCCTGATAGGCCGTGAGCAGCTCGACGCGCCGGGAGACGATCTCCGGCAGGGTGCGCGCGACCGGCTTCTCGACACGCAGCGCAGGCTTGGCGGCGGCCTGGACGGTGGCGAGGTTGTGCGCCGCGAGGCGGCCCCAGTCGAAGGTGCGCTTGCTGCTCTCGACGGCGACGCCGTTCAGCTCGATGGCGCGCATCAGTGCTTCGAACGAGAGCGGCACCAGGCCCTTCTGCCAGGCATGGCCCAGCATGAAGAGGTTGGTCGCGATCGAATCGCCCAGGATCGCCGTTGCGAGGCCGGTGCCGTCGATGAACGACGTGGCCTCGTCGCCGGCGGCGTCGCGGATCGCCTTCATCATCGACTCGGCGCCAAGATCCATGTCGCCGTTCATGACGAAGGCGGCGACCGGCTGGACATGGCCGTTGATGACGGCCTTGGTCACGCCCTGCTCGATGCGCGACAGCGCGGCCGGCGAGGCGGCCACGACCATGTCGCAGCCCAGCACCAGGTTGGCGCCGCCGGCGGCGATGCGCACGGCATGGAGATCCTCGGGCTTCGGTGCCAGCCGCACATGGCTCATCACCGCGCCGTTCTTCTGGGCGAGGCCCGTGAAGTCGAGCACCGTGCAGCCCTTGCCTTCGAGGTGCGCGGCCATTCCGATCAGCGCGCCGACGGTGATGACGCCGGTGCCGCCGATGCCGGTCACCAGGATGCCGTAGGCCTCGCTCAGCGGCCGCAGGGTCGGCATGGGCAGCGAAGCGAAGGGATCCTCCGCCACGACCTCGAGCTTGCGGCGGCGCGCCTTGGCGGGAACGCCGCCATGCACCGACACGAAGCTGGGGCAGAAGCCGTTCACGCAGGAGAAGTCCTTGTTGCAATTGCTCTGGTCGATCTGGCGCTTGCGGCCGAGCTCGGTCTCGAGCGGCTTCACCGACACGCAGTTGCTCTTCTCGGAGCAATCGCCGCAGCCTTCGCAGACCGCGTCGTTGATGAAGACGCGCTTGTCGGGATCGGGGAAGGTGCCGCGCTTGCGCCGGCGGCGCTTCTCGGCGGCGCAGGTCTGGTCGTAGACGAGGACGGTGAGGCCGGGAATTTCACGCAGCTCGCGCTGCACGGCGTCGAGCTCGTCGCGATGGCGGATCGTCACGCCGTGCGCGAAGCCGGCATTCATCGGATACTTGTCCGGCTCGTCGGTGACGACGATCACCTTCTTCGCCCCCTCGGCCTCGACCTGCCGCGTGATCTCGGGGACCGAGAGCGGCCCGTCATGCGGCTGGCCACCGGTCATCGCGACCGCGTCGTTGAACAGGATCTTGTAGGTGATGTTGACGCCGGCGGCGGCCGACTGGCGGATCGCCATCAGGCCGGAATGGTAATAGGTGCCGTCGCCCAGGTTCTGGAAGATGTGCTTGTCGGAATGGAACGGTGCCTGTCCGACCCAGCCCACGCCCTCGCCGCCCATGTGGGAGATCAGCGAGGTGCGCCGTTCGGGCATCCAGATCGCCATGCCGTGGCAGCCGATGCCGGCCATGGCGCGGCTGCCCTCGGGCACCTTGGTCGAGGTGTTGTGCGGGCAGCCCGAGCAGAAGAACGGCGTGCGCGCCACCTTGGGCGGCGGCGCCGACAGCAGCTTCTCCTTGCCTTCGAGGCGGGCGAGGCGCTGACGCAGTTCGGGCGACTCGCCCTCGTGCTTCATCAAGCGGCCGGCGATCACCATGGCGACGCCGGTCGGCGTCAGTTCGCCCTCGCTCGGCAGGATGATGCGGCCGCTCTCGTCGGCCTTGCCGATCACCGTCGGACGGCGGTCGGCCGGCAGGTGATAGAGGATGCGCAGAAGCTGGTCCTCGAGGTTCGAGCGCTTCTCCTCGACGACGATGACTTCCTGCAGGCCTTCGGCGAAGCGGCGCGCGCCTTCGGCCTCCAGCGGCCAGGTCACGCCCACCTTGTAGAGGCGGATGCCGAGCGCCCGGGCGCGCGCGTCGTCGATCCCGAGGTCCTCCAGCGCCTGGCGCGTGTCGAGATAGGCCTTGCCGGTCGTCATGATGCCGATGCGGGCGCGCGTGCCGCTCTCGGTCGGTTCGATCACGGTGCGGTCGAAGCCGTTGGCGCGCACGAAGGCGGCGACCGCGGCCATCTTCGGTCCATGCAGGCGCTTCTCGGCCTCGAGCGGCGGATCGGGATTGCGGATGCCCAGCCCGCCCGGCGGCAGCTGGAAGTCGGTGGGCATCACGATCTGGATGCGCTCGGGATCGACCCAGACCGAGGCGCCGCTCTCGACCGTCTCGGAGATCGCCTTGAAGCCGACCCAGCAGCCCGAGTAGCGCGACAGCGCGAAGCCCAGGATGCCGTAGTCGAGATATTCCTGGACGGTCGCCGGATTGACGACCGGGATCATCGCCGCGGCAAAGACCTGCTCGCTCTGGTGCGGCAGGGTCGAGGACTGGCAGCCATGGTCGTCGCCGGCCAACGCGATCACGCCGCCATGCGGCGAGGTGCCGGCGGCATTGCCGTGCTTCAGCACGTCCATCGAGCGGTCGACGCCGGGTCCCTTGCCGTACCAGATCGAGAAGACGCCATCGACGGTGGCGCCGGGAAACAGGTTGGTCTGCTGGCTGCCCCACACCGACGTCGCCGCGAGGTCCTCGTTGAGGCCGGGCTGGAAGTGGATGTTGTTCTCTTTCAGGTAGCGCTTCGCGCCCCACAGCGCGTTGTCGTACATGCCGAGCGGCGAGCCGCGATAGCCGGAGATGAAGCCGCCGGTGTTGAGGCCGGCGGCGAGATCGCGCTGGCGCTGCATCATCGGCAGGCGCACCAGCGCCTGGATGCCGGTCATGTAGACGCGGCCCTTGCCGAGCCGGTAGCGATCCTCGAGGGCGTAGTCGCCGAATACGAGCGGAACTGGGGTGACGGTGCTCATCGCGGGAGCCCTCCGATGCGGCGGCGTGAACGGGCGTTTATTCCGCCGCAGCATAGCGGGCGAAGCCGCTGGCGGAAAAGCCTATCGAGGCCTTTCGCCGAACCGAATTTCGCCGGGTCGCCGATCGCCGCTAGTTCGTCGCCGGACGCTTGCCCGCCTTGTAGTCGGCAATGGCGGCCTTGAGCTGGCGGTACTCGGCGCAACCGAAGGTGCAGAGCGAGTCGAGGCGGGCGAGCTGTTGCTCGGCCTCGGGCAGGCGGCCCAGCATCAGATAGGCCTCGCCGAGATATTCGTAAGCGCCGATGTGGCGCGAATCGATGGAAAGCGCCTGCTGGTAGTATTGCAGCGATCCGTTGGGATCGCCGGACTTGCGTGTGGCGAAGCCCATCAGGTTGTAGGCGTCGGCGTTCTTCGGATCCTTGGTCACGACCTGCTGCAAGAGCGGCAGCGCGCCCTTGTAGTCCCTGGCTTCGATCATCGCCTTGGCGCGCGTGTAGTTGGCGTCGACCGGCTTGGCCGGCTCCGCGGTCCCGCCGGCCGCCTGCACGGGCAGGGCCGGGCCAAGGGTCATCACGGCCAGTGCGGCGGCAAGGAAAAGGGATCTCATGGGACGGCCTCCTGAAGGTTCGGCCATCTTGGACGGGCCGACCGGCCGGACAACGAAAATCTCATGACATTGCCGTGAGATCGGCGGCCCGGGCGACGGCGCGGACGGAGAGTCGGCCCTGCCGGCCGCGGATCTCGACCTCGTGCCGGGGCGCCTCGCCGAGATCGATGCCGGCACGGTCGAGCAGCTCCTGCGACACGACGAGGTCGACGGCGAATTCCTTGGTCATGGATTCGAGCCGGCTCGCGGTGTTCACGGTGTCGCCGATCGCGGTGATCTGGGCGGCGCGGGCATAACCCATCTCGCCGACGATCGCCGGACCGGCATGGAGACCGATGCCGATGCGCAGCGGTGCGTCGAGATCGCCGGACATCGCTTCGTTGAGGTCGGCCAGCGCCAGCGCCATGCGGCGTGCCGCGTCCAGGGCCTGGCGGCAGGCGACCTGCGGTTCCTGGTTGAGGCCGAAGATCGCCATGACACCATCGCCGATGAACTTGTCGAGACGCCCGCCCGCGGCTTCGACCGCCTGGCCGGTCGCGCGGAAGTAGCGGTTGAGCAGGAATACGACGTCGTAGGGAAGCTTGCCTTCCGAGATCGTGGTGAAGCCGCGGATGTCGGCGAACAGCACGGCGATGTAGCGCTCGCCGCCATGGGCCTGGGGCTGCCGTCGATAGGCCTCGACCGGACCGGCGGCGGCGGGTAGCAGCAGCGCCACCCGGTAGTACCCGGGCGGCGGGCGCAGCTGGCAGGCAAGGCGCACGTTGGCCGGGGTGCCGATGCGCGCCAGCACCTTCGCCTCCTCGGGCGATGCCGGCGGCAACCGGTGGCGGTCGTCGCCGCTGATGCGGACGCGACAGGTGGAGCAGCGGCCGCGGCCGCCACAGACCGAGGCATGGGGAATGCCGGCCACGCGGCTCATCTCGAGGATCGTGAGGCCGGTCGGCTGGGTCACGCTGCGGCGTTCGCCGTAGTCGAGGCGCACAACGCCCGCCCGCCGTTCCCAGAGATCGCGCAAAGGCCGGGCGGCGATTGCGATCGCGAGGAGGGCGAGCGCCGTGTATTCGAGCCCGGCCGCTATCGAATAGAGGTGGTCGATCTGCCCGGGCGATGGAATATGCGCGCGCTCGAACAGGCCTTCGAGGAAGCCGGGACGTTGCGCCAGTTCGGCCACGTCGCGTAGCGCGACCGCAGCGCCCGCAAGGCTGGCGGCGGGAATCAGAAGCGCCACGGCGTAGAGGAGCGGCAGCCAGTCGCGATACCAAGGCTTCAGGCGCAGCGCGAAGTGCAGGCCGATGCAGCCATGCATCCAGACGACGAGCGGCAGCGAGAACTGGCGCAAGATGCCCGTCCAGCTGCCGGCGACGAGCGTACCCAGCACCCACGGGTATCCGGACTGAACGCCGTACAGATCGGCCGCGAGGCGCGTGCCCGCGACATGGATCACGCCCAGCGGGATGATGGCCCCGCCCAGGATCCATTGCGTCCATTCCCAGCGCGACAGTTTCAGCGCGCGCCGCCGGTACAGCGACCACAAAGCGAGCAGGAAGTGAGCCAGCAGCGACCCGTAGAGCAGGATCTGGCCGGCGGGATTGCTCCAGACAAACGTGAACCAGTGGCGTCCTTCTTCGAGGACGCGCAGCGAGATCAGGCCGAGCGCGTGATTGAGGAGATGGGTGACGACGTAGAGGAAGAGGACGTAGCCCGACCAGAGGCGAAGCCGTCCGATCATGACGTCATTTCAGCAGCGGCAGGACCGCCTCGGGCGGGCGGCCGATCGCGGCGCGAGCGCCCGTCACGACGATCGGACGTTGCAGCAGGACCGGGTGCGCGGCGATCGCGTCCACGATCTGGGCCTTGGTGAGGTCCGCCTTCTTGAGCTTCAATGCCTTGAACTCGGCCTCGCCGTCGCGAATCAGCTCGCGCGGATCGCCGCCGACTGACCTGCCCTGATTTATCGGACCAGTTTTAACTTGAGAATGCTGGCCTCTCTTGTGCCTCTGAATGCCCCTCGCGGGACGGTGCTGCAACGGGCCGG
>NCHQ01000033.1 GCA_002281855.1 Rhodospirillales bacterium 24-66-33
GCGACCCGTGCGCCGCAATATGCTGATCGAGAAGAGCTGACATGGGCGAGATCTTCGCGCCCGCGATGTTCCTCTGCCTCGTGCTGGCCTTGTTCCTCGGATTTCCGGTCGCCTTCACCTTGGCAGCTGTCGGTGGCGCTTTCGGAATCATCGGCATCACGACAGGCCACTTCCACCCTGCCTTCCTCATCAACATGGTCTTCAGGATCCAGGGCGTATTCAACAACGATAACCTGCTGGCGCTACCGCTGCTGATCTTCATGGGAATGCTGCTCGAACGTACAGGCATCGCCCAGGATATGTTCGTGGCACTCAATCGCCTGTTCGGAAGACTTGCCGGAGGACTCGCCTATACAACGATCATCGTCGGCGCGGCCCTGTCGGCGATTACGGGATTTGTATCGGCGTCCGTCGTCGCCATCGGACTCATGACTTTACCGGTGATGCTCCGCTCGAAGTACGATCCGCGACTTGCCACGGGCGTGGTCGCCGCAGCCGGTACTCTCGCCCAGGTCATTCCGCCCAGCCTGGTTCTAATCATCCTCGCCGAACAGCTCGAAGTGTCGCTTCTCGAGATCTACCGCGGCGCGCTGTTGCCGGCTGCGCTGTTGATCGCGCTGTATCTGCTCTACATCTTCTTTGCCACGCGCTGCTTTCCGGAATGGGCACCGCCGGCGCCGGAGCATGAGGCCGCGACGCGATGGCAAATACTCGTCGAAGTGCTGCGGGCGGCTGGTGCACCTCTGATCATCGTCTCGGCGGTTTTGGCCGCAATCTACTTCGGCGTCACGACACCGACCGAAGGCGGTGCCATCGGCGTTTGCGCCATCCTGCTCGTGGGTCTGGTGAGCCGAAAGCTGACCGGCCGCAACCTCCGGCAGGCTCTAGATGTCACCGGGATACTCTGCTCCGGCATCATCTTCCTGTTGTTGGGGGCCTCGTTCTTCATACTGGTCTTTCGCGGCGTCGGCGGCGACCTCTGGATCGAATCGCTCTTCGCCCATCTGCCGGCCGGTCAGCTTGGTTTCATCGTATTCGTCAATGCTGCGATTTTCGTCCTCGCATTCTTCATGGATTTCTTCGAGATCGCCTTCATCGTGCTGCCGCTGATCGCTCCCTTGGCGCGGCAGCATGGCATCGACATGGTTTGGTTCACGGTACTGCTGGCCGTCAACCTGCAGACCTCGTTCATGCATCCACCTTTCGGGATCGCGCTCTACAATCTACGCAGCGTAACGCCCGCTACAATTCGGACGTCGCAAATCTATTGGGGAGCGGTGCCGTTTCTCGCGCTGCAAATCCTGATGGTGGGATTGCTCATCGCCTTTCCCCAGATCGTGACGCGCCCGCCGGCCGCACCACCAACCGGGCCCATAACCATCGAGTTGCCCGGGCCACCCGCCGACAATTGAAACGGGAGGAGCTGAAGAATCAAACCATCGTCGAGAGCGCATCGATCACGCGACAATCCATGACGCGGCCGTTCTTGCAGCTACGCACCATTCGCTTCAATTCGTCGCGCAGTACGTTCAGGCGGCTCAATCGGCTCTCGACCGCCAACAGTTGAGCGGACGCCAGATCCGACGCGGACTTGCACGACAATTCAGGCGTCTCCTGCAGGGCGAGCAGCGCGCGCACGGAGGCCAGTTCAAAGCCAAGGTCGCGAGCGTGGCGGATGAACGCCAACCTTCTTACATCCTGCTGGCCATAGATCCGGCGACCATTGGCGGCACGCAGCGCCTTCGGCAATACGCCGACACGCTCATAGTAGCGGATCGTCTCGATATGAACGCCGCTTTGCTTGGCCAGAGTACCGATAGGCATCATCACGGATGACCTCTTGTTCCTGTAGTTACTACAGGATGTATGATCGCGCGACGCAGGACAAAGGACAAGCGATATGGACGCGACAACCCTTGAACGCACGGTGCGATATCGCGTTACCGGCATGGATTGCTCCTCGTGCGCAGCGAAGATTGAAGGCGCAGCTCGCAAGTTGCCCGGGATCGACGATGTCAGGGTTTCGATCGCCTCCCAGGAGATGACACTCAAGCTGGGTGACAAGGGAACATCGTTGCCGGAGCTTGAACGGACGATCACCGGTCTAGGCTACCAGCTCACAAAGCTTGGCGCCGATGACGACGACGACAGGGTCCCGGACCTTTCCCATGTAAAACCGGCATACAAGCGTGCCCTCTGGATCGTCATCCTTCTTAACGTCGGTTACGGCGCAATCGAGATTGTCGGCGGCTTCCTCGCCGGCTCGCAATCGCTCAAGGCCGACGCCCTCGATTTCCTGGGTGACGGGCTGATTTCGTTTCTTGGTCTGATCGCCATTGGGTGGGGACTGAGGGCCAGGGCGAGTGCGGCACTGTTGCAGGGCATTTTCCTCGCGGCCCTCGGCGTCGGCGTGATCGTGTTCACGGGATACCGCGTGCTGGTCCTCAGCCAACCCCATGCCGAACTGATGGGCATTTTTGGCGCGGTTGCGCTTGCGGTCAATGTCGCTGCGGCTCTCGTCCTCATTCCTCATCGTACCGGCGACGCGAACGTCCAGGCGGTCTGGCTGTTCTCGCGCAACGACGCCATTGGCAACGCGGCCGTCGTCGTTGCGGCAGCACTCGTCTGGTGGACAGGAACGCCGTGGCCTGACCTCGTAGTCGCTGCGGTGATAGCCGGGCTCTTCCTGCACTCGGCCTGGTCCATCATTGGCCACGCACGCGCCGACCTGCAGCAGGCCGGTCGCACGGCCTAATGCGGCCGGTGCAGGACGTCGGAATCGGCTGCGCGCTTGCTGCATCCATCGTTGATCAGGCAAGCAAGGCCATCGCCATTTCGATGGGGCCGCGGCTGGAAGCCGGAATCGAGGTGTTGTCGGTCTTCAATCTCATCCTCGTGCGCAATCGCGGCGTGAGCTTCGGATTGTTGGCTAACCTTCCCTGGTGGGCGCTGGCGATTACTGGCCTCTTGGCCGTCGCAGGCCTTTCCGTCTGGCTGTGGCGCACCGACCGGAAGTTGGACGCCGCCGCTATCGGTCTGACTATTGGCGGTGCACTCGGCAACATTATGGACCGTATGCGGTTCGGCGCCGTGACCGATTTTCTCGACTTCCATGTTGGCATGTACCATTGGCCAGCGTTTAATTTCGCCGACATTTCGATCGTGAGCGGTCTTGCGTTGTTGCTCTGGAGAACGCGGGAAGAGCATCGGCGTGAACCTGCGAACTGAACAACGAAGAATACGGTGCGTTGATACGATTCAGCGCTGGTGGGCTGACGGGTGAATCGCAATGCCAGAAGAATATTCGTTATTGCCTGGCCGACGAGCGGCGCTGGTTTTGCCAGAAACCGATCGCCAATAAGGCCGCCATCGCGACTTGAGCGGAGACGCCCTGAATGGTCGGATAAAGCCCGAGAAAATCCATGCGGATAACCCCCGCCAGTTGATCAATGGGAATCCAGCCCGCCTCCTGCAGGGCCGCAATGCCCTTTCCGACAAGCACCACGCAAAGGACGGCAAGCAGCATCGAGCTGAAAGCGAAGAACTTGGCAATCGGCAACGAACGGCTGTAGCGCATCAACGCCGAGGCAATGATTGCAAGCATGGCCACCGCCGATGCCGCGCCGGCAAGGACGGCGCCGGCATTGTTCTCGTCCCATATGGCGGCGAAGAAGAGAATGGTCTCGAAGACCTCGCGATAGACGACGACGAAGGTCAGCCCGAACAGACCCCACATCGACTCGCGCGAGAGTGCGCGATTGAGCTTGTCACGGATGTAGCGCTGCCATTCGCCGGCTTGGCTCTTGCCATGCATCCAGATCCCGACCCACAGCAAAATCAGGGCAGCGAAGAGAGATCCGAAGCCCTCGGTCAACTCGCGATCCGCGCCACTGATGGAAATTGCATACGTGGCGAGGCCCCATGTGAGGAAGCCGACGGCCAAGGCCGCGATCCAGCCGCCATGAACATATCGAGTGGCTTCCGGTCGGTCGGCTTTGCGCAACATGGTCAGCATGACGACCACGATCAAGAGCGCTTCGAGGGCTTCGCGGAGAAGCAGGGTGAAGGCGCCGAAAAAGCTCGATGCACTGCTCGCATGGCGGGGGTCGAGCGCCTCTTCGGCTTGGTCCACTAGACCGTCGATTGTTTTTGCCTGCGTGCGAACGGCGTCCACAGTTGCTCCGCGTCCGATCGCGGCGCGCAGTTCTCCCATGGCGCCTTCAATGCTGATCATGAGGTCTTTGTTGCGCGCCGAGAGCAAAGGCTCGACGGGTTCGAAGCCGTCGAGATAGGCGGACAGGGCAAAGTCCGTCGCAGCGCGACGGTCGCCTTGTTCGTAGGAAAGGACTGCAGAGGTCAGCCGCGTGCGGACGAGCGCAAGCGAGGCGTTGGTCGAGGGTATTACGGCCGCCGGATTGCGCCGAAGATAGGCCAGAAGGGCGCTTGCCTTTTCGTCGCCCACACGACTGGCCAGCACCGCCGGCCGCTCGCCGACCAGGTTGATCAGGTTCATCTGCTGGCGAAGGTCCGCGTCGCTCTGCCAGAGCTGCTGCCCTTTAGCGGCGTCCGCAGCGGGAAAGGCCAGCGAGCCGACGTAAAGGGCAAGTGCCCAGCGGTCCTGGGACGGCAAGTGCGCGAAACTCGCCATGCTGGTGCCGTCGAGGCCCTGCTCTATCACTTGGTAGAGTGCGAAGAGGCTACGCTCGATGGCGCGCTCCTTATCGGTGAAGTCGATGGGAGGGGGCTTGAGGTCGGCTGCTGCAGGTCCCTTGCCGTTGCCGCGGGCACCATGACAGTTCGCGCAATGCTCGGCATACAGGACGCGCCCGGCCGCATAATCCGGCACAACGGCAGGCGCCAGCGGCACGGGATAGGCTTTGATCAGGTCCGCGGCCAGATTGCGCGCGAGTTCGGCGACCAACTCGGCCTTTTCCTTGTTCTCAATGGCCCCCTGAAGCTCTACGGCACGTTTGCGAAGATCGCTCTTGGCGTCGGACGCCGGCAACCCTTCCAGCCTCTCCGTCACCGACCCAACGAACTCGACCATCTCCTTGTATTCTTCGCTGCTGACGACAACGCCGTCTCGGACCGCACCGCCATAGTCGATTGCCATGTAGTCGAGCAGACGCCAGATCGTCAGTGCTGGTGCAGTGTCGGCACGGGCTCCAAGCAGGAAGAATTGGCTGACGAGCAGCAGTGCAAATGCCGCTATTCTAGGACTCAACATAATCGCCTGCTTCCGTACGGACTTGGTCGTGGACAAATATCAGATCGGTACAAACGGTCGCGTGACCCGGTGTGCCAGCTTCGCGCCGCAAGAGTATGCCGCAAAAGCGTGATGGCAGGTTTGTCCACGAGGGTCTGCGACGTATTGACTACATGACATCTACCGCGTGGCGTGTGGTCGAGTGCCCTCGACACAGGGAAGGCGCGGCGCTGACCTTCAGTCCGGGCTTCGACGACCGTAGCGTAACAGCCGCAGGGCGTTGGCGGTGACCAGCACCGTTGCGCCGGTGTCGGCGAGGATCGCCATCCAGAGCGGTGTGCTGCCGACGAGGGTCGTTACCAGGAAGATGGCTTTCAGGCCGAGCGCGAGGGCGATGTTCTGCCAGATGTTGTGCATGGTCGCCCGCGACAGCGAGATCAGCTCGCCTACGCCTTCGATCCGTTCCTTCATCAAGGCGACGTCGGCGGTCTCCAGCGCAATGTCGGTGCCGCCGCCCATTGCGATGCCCACCGATGCGGCAGCGAGTGCCGGAGCGTCGTTGATGCCGTCGCCGACCATCGCAATCGGTCCCTCGGCGCGGTAGGCCGCGATCGCGGCGAGCTTGGCGTCAGGCAGAAGCTCGGCCCGCACGTCGAGGCCGAGCAGGCTGCCGATCGACGTGGCAGTGCGTGCATTGTCGCCGGTCAGCATGACGCAGCGCACGCCGAGAGACTGCAGCCTCTCAAGGCCGGCACGCGCATCCGGACGCGGCTGGTCGCGCAGCGCGATCATTCCTAGCGCCTGGGCGCCCTGCAGGACGACGACCACGGTCTTGCCGGCCTGCTCCAGCGCCGCGACCCTGTCCGCTTGATCCGGCGTGACCAGGTGGCGCTCGGCAAGCGGCTCTACGCGACGGCTTGCGCGAGTTGCCACCGAGGCGCTCTCGAGGGACAGCCGGACTGGCAGCGGTGCCTTCCCAATGGCCGGCTCTCAGCACCTCCGCATGACGCAAGCGGGCATACGTGGCATCATTCGGACACCTTCCTGATGAGCGTCACCCAGCGTGGTCCCGCAGCCTATCCGAAGGGTTATCTGACCGATATGCCAGCCTTCCGAGATTCCCTTTCGGATCGCGAGATCGCAGCGATCCTGTCTCATATCAAAAGCGAGTGGCCGAAGGACATCAGGGTTCGGCAGAACCGCCTCAATAGCGCACGATGAGGGTCTGCCGCTCCGCCGCATATAGCTGACCTTATTTGAGATCGATATTGAGAATCGATCTGCACGTGGCGGTTGGTTGCCATCCCTTCACCAATCCATAGATTGCGGGATTCACGAGCAAGGTAAGCAGCGTCGAACTCGCCGTCCTGCCGAGCATCGGCACAGCGATGCGCTGCATGACCTCCGAACCGGTGCCCTCGTTCCACAGGATGGGCAGTAGGCCGGCGGCGATCGCCGTGGCCGTCATCTTGGGCCGCACCCGCTTGACGGCACCCTCCATGACAGCGCCATGGAGATCGGTGCGCGTGAAGGCACGGCTCTCCTCGGCACATCGGGTGCCGTCGAGCGGGGACCGTCGCGGTGACGGCGCGGCCTGCCTTGCCCAAACACCGAGGTGACCTCGGGGAACGACTTTTTGATCTTGTTATAGGTCTGCAGCAGCTTGGCCGACTTGGCCACCGAGAGGCCGGCAGGGTGACCGGCATATAGAATAGCGTGCCCTCGTCGAGGCTCGGCATAAACTCGACCCCGAGCCGCATTGCCGGCCACGCGGTCGCGGCAAGAGCAGCCATGGCCAGTCCCACGGTGAGCACGCGCGCACGTAACACCAGGGGAATGGCCGGGCGGTAGAGCCAGATCAGCGCGGTTCATCGGGTTGCGTCGCTCGGGCATGTGTGTGGTGCGCTCAGGATACTGATGGATGAACTAAAGCGACGCCTCGCGGAACTTCCCAAAGTCAGGAGATCGTGGCCTACTGTCGTAAGATCTGTTGTGTGCTGTCCTTCGAAGCAGTCGCGATGCTGCGGAGGAGAGGGTTCCTTGTTCGCCGCCTCGAAGAAGGCTTCCCTGAGTGGAAGGCGGCGGATCTTGCAACGGAGGCTTCAGGCGCTGATTGGCCGCGATTGAGAGTCACGCGGGCGAGACTCGATGTCTCCGCCTCCATTCCCAGGGTGGCTCAGACACCGCAACTGCGGAAGCCGGCCAGGACGTCATTTCGATCAGGTGTGAAGAAATTGCGATAGGCGGGTCGGGCAATTCGAGCACTTGTTGCCCAGCAGCCACCGCGCAGCACCTTGCGGCTGCCAAACCAAGGCTGCGAGCAATCCGCGTAAGGATCGGCTGAGAAGCCGTCGAACGGCAGGAAGTCTGAGGCCGTCCATTCCCAGACATTGCCGATCATCTGCCGGCAGCCGAATGAGCTGTCGCCTTCGCCAAGCGCCGCAACGTCAACCGGCCCACCGTAGGCAAAATCGAGACTGGCTTTTGCAGGTGACGGCGGATCATCGCCCCACGGCCAGCGTCTGCGGGTGTTGGACAGCCGATCACCTGCAGCTTCGCCAACGGCAGCGGCTTCCCACTCGGCTTCGTTCGGAAGTCGTCTGCCGGCCCAGCGACACCACGCGCTCGCCTCGAACCAGTTGACGAATACAACAGGTGCGTCGGGCTGCAGCGGCCGAGCTTCGCGATAGTGCCGCGTCGTCCAGATGCCATCGCATTTGGTTAGCCAGTAGACGGGGCGCTCGGCATTGCGCGTCTGTCGCCATGTCCAGCCGGCATCGCACCAGAACTCACGCCGATTGTAGCCACCCTCATCGACAAAGGTCGCAAACTCGCTATTGGTCACGGCGGCTCGGGCAATATGAAAGGGGGCCAACTCGACCGGATGTGCCCACTTTTCGTTGTCGAAGATGTAGTCGTCGGTTTCGGTCGAACCCAGGCGCCAGGAGCCGCCGGGGACTGCGCCATCGCCCGGCAACGCTCCAGCAGACGGCGGGGGCGCGCTGCCGAGTCCCTGGGGCGGCGCATTCGAGGAAGTCTGGCGTATGTAGCTCTGCGCCTCGACGTGCATGTCCTCATGCCGGATCGAAAGCTCGTAGAAATAGCGGGACTCGCCGTTGATTCCGCGACTTAGAAGCTCCTCCTGCCTTGCCAATACGTCAGCCATGTAGCGGCGGGTGCCGATGCGGTCCGGCAGGTCGAGGGTCCAGCGCGTCTTGCGCTACATTGCTGGAATCCCAAAAGGGCTCGCTGCGCTCGATCAGCGGTGCTTCGCGCGCCGCGTGCCTTAGCGTCCAGTATTCGTGGAACCAGGCGATGTGGCCAATCTCCCAAAGCACCGGATTGACGATTTCCCGGTGGGGGCCCAACAATTCCGCCGATGATAGATCTTCCGTCAAACGCTCGGTGCGATGACGGGCCTCGCGCAGTTGCGCAATCAGGTCGGAGGCGGAAGCGCCGCTGGTCGGGCGAAGCGCATGGTCTTTGTCCATGAGGATTGTCCTTATCACACCAGCCGGGCCGACTTCACGCACGGGCAATCGGGTCGCGGCGTCCCGATGGGCTGGCATCCTGCGAAAGCTGGGCCACCACGTTACGATTGCGCCCAGCTACGATGGCAAGCGTTTCGATTTTATGGTCGCAATCCATGCGTGGCGGGCCGCCGAGTCGATCCAGCGGTTCAAGGCGCTATATCCTGCGTGCCCGGTCGTGCTGCAGCTCAGCGGTACTGATATCTACGAGTACCTGCAGTCTGATCCCGGTCCCACCCTGCGCTCGATGGAGCTGGCGGACCGGCTGATCGGCCTCAACGATCTTGTGCCGAATGTCCTTCCAAAGAGATTCAGGAGCCGGCTTCGCATCATTTTCGAATCGGCCGAGCCACCGACGCGGGAAAGGCGGCCCAGTGCCCGCGCTGTAACAATCGCTGTCATCGGCCACCTGCGGGACGTGAAGGATCCATTGCGGGCAGCCAAAGCGGTGCGTTTGCTGCCGCCAGAAAGCCGAGTCCGGGTCGAGCAGGTCGGCCGTGCATACGCGCAGCAATGGGCGGCGAAAGCCCGAACTGAGATGAAGGCCAACAAGCGGTACCGATGGCGAGACGACGTTCCCCGCGCTTCCGTGCGCGCGCTCCTGGCCCGCAGCCACGCGATGGTGATCTCGTCGTTGAGCGAGGGCGGGGCGAATGTCATTTCGGAAGCCGTTGCTGCCCGCGTACCGGTGTTGGCTTCGCGTATGGACGGAAACGTCGGTCTGCTCGGCCGCGACTACCCGGGATACTTCCCTGTCGGGGATACAGGGGCGCTTGCGCGGCTGCTGGACAAGCTGGAGCAGGAGCCAGGTTTTGTCAGATTGCTGGAGAAGGCCATCGCCCGCCGCGCACCGCTTTTCCGGCCTGCGCGCGAGGTCGCAACATGGCGACGTCTGCTTGCAGAATTGATCTCGCCATCAGGCCGAGATTAGTTGGGTCGCCCCGGACGGGAGCAACTATGCCGCTGGCGCGATGCGGCCGCCATTCTCGAAGGTCCGGTAGCGGAGCCACAGGGCGAGCTGGGACGGCAGCGCTGGAAAGCCGGCTACCGGAACGGCGCCGGTGCGCGGCGGCGGCGATTGCGGGCCCGATGACCTCGACGCGCAGTTCCGCAATATCTCCGTGGCGATCTGCAGATCGCGGCCGGCGGAGAAGCGCCGATTTTCCAGATCGAGACGGCGTACCTGACGCTGATCGCTCGAGCGCGGCGCTATATCTATGCCGAAAGCCAATATTTCGCGTCGCGCCGTATCGCCGAGGCGGTGGCGCAACGGCTAGACGATCCCAACGGGCGGGAGAGTCCTGTTAAATCCCTTCAAGTCAAAAGGCTGGCTAGGTCGTGTTGACACTTACCTAGTCCAGAGCACGATAGCGGCGAGAGTTACGACGGCAAAGTAGTTGCGAGCGGTCTTTTCGAAGCGAGGTGCGACGCGTCGGAATTGCTTGAGCCTGGAGAAGCAGCACTCGACGAGCTGGCGCTGGGCGTAGAGGTGTTCGTCGAGAGGGTGCTTGAGGGCTCTCGATGGGTTGTTGGGAATGACGGCCACTGCGCCTTTTGCAGCGATGATGTTCCTCAGCCTGTCACTGTCGTAGGCCGTGTCGGCCATGACGAAGTCGGCTGGCAGGCCCTCGATCAGGTTTTCGCCTTGAGGGGCATCGCCGCCCTGTCCGCCGGTCAGGAGGAAGCGGACGGGGCAGCCGAGCCCGCGGACCGCCATATGGATCTTGGTGCTCAGCCCGCCGCGGGAGCGGCCGAGAGCCTGATCTTCAGCCCCCCTTTTTTGGCGCCCGAAGCGTGCTGGTGGGCGCGGACGATCGTGGAATCGACGATCAGGTATTCGAAGTCGGGATCGTCCGATAGAGCCTCGAAGATGCGTTGCCAGATGCCTTTGTGGCTCCACCGGCTGAAGCGCCGGAACACACTGTTCCAGCTGCCGAACACCTCCGGCAGGTCGCGCCACGGCGAACCTGTCCGCACGATCCACAGCACCGCCTCCACGAACAGGCGATTGTCGCGGCCCGGCGTCCCGCGCGTGCGGTCGTCACCGATGATGTGCTGCGATATCCGTTCCCACTGGTCATCCCGCAGGATCAGACGGTCCAGAACTCCCAAGGCTGCCCTCCAAAAGACAGCCTTGAATCATGTTTTGGAGCGATGCGGAATCCCTAGAGTCCACACGACCTAGAGCCGATTGCCATAGAAACGGCCCGGGCCCGGCTCTTCGGGACTTTGCATCGGCTAGATCGATGCCAGGAGTCGCGGGCCGTCTGCGATCAAGGTCGACGTCATTCGCTGCCGACGAACGATCTTGATACTAGGTCTCTTTGTGCACCTTGTCTTGAGCTTACGCGACGGCTCGAAGCAGCAAGTTAAGATGGTTGCGGTCCGTCGCAAGTTAAGATCAATGCGGGCCGCCGCTTCGGTCCGCTCCCAGCTTGATCGCCGGACAGGGCGGTAGCAAAATCGGCCACTTCCTGAAGTGAGCAGGGTGGGAGTGGCGTGGCCCGTTCGCTCGGCTTGCCGACTGTGCGCTCGGATCGGCTTGGCAAGAGCGGGCGACATCCATCGCGCCGTAGAAGATGCACTTCTTCCGTAGGCATTGACTTCAATGGATTGATGACTGTCGACTTGCGATGGAGTTTACGTTGCCGCTTCTGACTGCGTTTCGTCTGGTTCTGCCCGCTAAAACCAGACCCGAACGCCTGCAACGAAACTCAGCACGGATGAAGCGCGGCCTTCCTGTGAGGCATAAGTCGCCGTCTGGCCGACCTTCGTGTCGTAGGAGATGCCGATATAGGGCGCGAATTCCCGCGTGATCTCATAACGCAGGCGCAAGCCGAGTTCGGCATTCGTCAGACCCGCACCCACGGCGTCTTCCGGTATATTCTGGGCGGCGAAGTTCAGTTCGACTCGCGGCTGGAGGATGAGACGCTGCGTGATGTTCTGGTCGTAGTAGCCCTCGAGACGCGCGAGCAGATTGCCTCGGGTCGAGAGGAAGAGCGCTCCTGATACCTCGAACCAGTATGGCGCCAGGCCTTCAAAGCCGAAGGTGGCGTAGGTCTGATGCAGCGGTGCGCTCAGGTCCTGCCGAACTCCGACCTGCAGGTTGAAGTACGGTCCGATGGCACGACTGTAGAGCGCCTGAACCTCAGCGGCGTCGACCCCCTCCCGGACATTGCCTCCGCCCTCGCTCTTGAAGGTGAAGCGATTGATGTCGCCGCCAAACCACGCCTCGCCGTCCCAGCGATAGCCCAATTCGCCGCGGTAGACCTGCAGTTCAGCCAGATTGAGCATGACCAGGTAAAAGGGCTGGCCGCCCTGCTCGCGCATCATCGCGGCGCGCGCCCGATCCATCTCGACCTTGTCGAATTGCCTGTCGGCATAGTGGTCGAGCGGCGGCGACGGCGCCGGGTCAGAGCCAGCGGGAAGGGCGGTCCCGCTCGGGCCGCCCCCTGGCGGGATCGGCGCCATCCCGCCGTCGGGAGCCTTTTGCGCGGGAGAGGCGTTACGCGGCATTGCCGGCACGGGCCCGGGTTTCATCCCCGGCATGGAGCTATGATCCATCCCGGGCATTGAACTATGATCCATCCCGGGCATTGAGCTGTGATCCATCCCGGGCATTGAACTGTGATCCATCGTAGGCACGGGCTGTGCAGTGGCGGCGCCCGATAACAGCGTGACCACGAGAACGCCAATGGCCCTCAAACCGCGGTTCATCGTGCACCTCCGGGAGCGCGGATACTGACCACGCGCATCATGCCGGCATGCATGTGATAGAGCAGGTGGCAATGGAAGGCCCAGTCGCCCACCGCGTCGGCGGTCAGGTCAAATGTCGCCTTGCCTCCAGGCTGCACAAGCACCGTATGCTTCCTCGGAGCATGATCGCCATGACCGGTCACCAGCTCGAAGAAATGTCCATGCAGATGGATCGGATGTCCCATCATCGTGTCGTTGACGAGGTTCACCCGGACTCGCTCACCTTTCAGGAATGGGATCGGCTGCATCTTGTCGGACATCTTCACCCCGTCGAACGACCACATGAACCGTTCCATGTTGCCGGTCAGATGGATGTCGAGCGACCGAGACGGCGCGCGAACGTCGGGATTGCGATCGAGCGCGACGAGGTCGCGATAATTCAGCACGCGATGCCCGACGTCGCCCAGGCCCTGTCCGGGGCTGCCCATGCGATCCTCTGGCATTGGTGAAATGGTCTGTACGCCCGGCGTCATCGCGACGCCTGGCGCGTTCTTCGGATTGCGCATGTCCATGTTCATGTCGCCGTGTTTCATACCGGTATGGTCCATGCCCTGCATGCTATCCATTCCCGACATATTCATTCCCATGTCCGTCATGGTTGCCAGGGGCCGGGGCCGCAGAGGAGGCACGTCGGCGGTCATGCCGGCCCGCGGCGCCAAGGTCGCACGAGCCATCCCGGATCGATCGACGCTCTCTCCTACAAGCGTATAAGCGCGGTTGTCGCGCGGATTGACGATCACATCATACGTCTCGGCGACACCGATCTGAAACTCGTCGACTGTCGTCGGACGAACATTCTGGCCATCGGCCTGCACGACTGTCAGGGGCAGGCCCGGAATGCGGACGTTGAAGGTCGTCATCGACGAGGCGTTGATGACGCGTAGACGCACGCGTTGGCCCGGCGAGAAGAGTGCCGTCCAGTTGTCATGCGGCCCGTGGCCGTTCACGAGATACGTGTAGGTCGAGCCCGTCACGTCGGCGATGTCGGTAGGATCCATCCGCATGTCCGCCCATTTGGCGCGATCCTTGAGCGGTTGGTCCTTGCCCGCCATCAGTCCGGCAAGCGTCTGCCTCTGGTAGTTGAAGTAACCGGGCTGCTGCTTGAGCTTGCGGAAGATGGCGTCCGGCGACATCGGACTGTGGTCCGACAGTACGACGACATGCTCCCGATCCGACTTGACCGGATCGGCGCCCGCCGGATCGATGACGATCGGGCCATAGTGTCCCGCCTGCTCCTGCAGTCCGGAGTGGCTGTGATACCAATAGGTACCGGATTGCTTGATCGCAAACTCGTAAATGAAGGTCGATCCTGGCTTGATGCCGGGGAAGGAGATGCCGGGCACGCCATCCATTGCAGGAGGCACCAGCAGCCCGTGCCAATGGATGGAACTGTCTTCCGTCAAGTCGTTGGTGACGCGGAGCCGAACGTTCTGTCCTTCTCGAAGCCGGACGAGTGGCCCGGGCACTGTGCCGTTGATGCCGATGGCGTCGCTGCGCTGCCCGTCGACCACAAGGCTCTGGCGGGCGATTTTGAGGGTGATGTCCGAGCCCGACACCGTCGGCAGCGGTGCTGCGATTCCCGCCGAGACAGGCTGCGCCCACGCGGGAAACCAGCCCGCGGCGACCATTCCGGCGCTGCTGGAGCCCGCCCCGACGAGGAGCCGGCGGCGATTCAGGATCGGCCTCATGGAAACTCCCAACTGATATGATTGCGCGCTCGTCTGGTAAATACGCAGATTGGACGACCAGCCCTCGTTCTATCTCGTCTATCGGCGCTGGAGGTCGAGTTGCTTGCGTAGCTGCTGGCGGGCGCGCCGCAGCCGGTTTTCGATGGCCTTTTCGCTCACCCCGAGAGTTCGGGCAGCTTCGGCCTGGCTCATGCCTTCCATCGTGTGCAGTACCAGCGGTTCGCGCAGCGCTGCAGGTAGCTGCGAAATTGCCCGCACCGTGCGGAGTAGCTCCTGTCGGTCGACAGATGCGTCATCCTGCCGGGGATTATCCTCCGCAACGGTGTCGGCCGTCGCGCCCAGCGGCAATGCAAAACCCAGAAAACTCCGGACCCGGCGCCTACGTGCGAGATCGCGGCATCGATTAAGGACAATAGCGACTAGCCAGGGCCGCAACGCGCGGCGCTCGTCGAACCGTCTCAACGCCCCATGAGCCGACACGAATACATCCTGAACGCAGTCGAGGGCGTCGTCCGCATCCCCGAGGCTCGCGAAGGCGATGCGATAGAGCACGTCGCGATGTCGGCGCACGATTTCCCCGAACGCGCGATCCCGCCCGGCGATGCTGAGCGCTACCAACTCGCTGTCGGAAAGTTCCTGGAGGTCAATGCTCACGACTGTCTTCAGTGAGGGCTTTCACCACCGCCTGGTCAAATCTCTTCGCTTGGTCCGGTCGCAGCAGCTCGCGCATTGCAAAGACATGCGCGAGCGTTTCCTTCTGCAAGCGACCCATTGCCTGGTGAGACCGGTCGACGGCGGCATTGACCCTCGGGCCGGCACCATGTTCGGCCTCGATCGCTTCCGCCAGGAGCGCGTTGTATGAGCGCAGTTCGAGTTCAATCGCCGTTCGGCGCACCGCGAACTGTCTTTCGAGGGCCTCCAGTCGGGACTTCTGATCGGCGTCGAGGTCGAGATACTCATGCATGAATGCATGGACATCCGATTTCGGCGTCGGGCGATGGTCGAGCACGACTCGCCCCACGAATACACCCATCAGTGCCGCGAGAAACGCGATCACAACTGTTCGCAGTGTTGCGTTCAACGGCCGCGTTCCAGCAGAGAGGAAGGCGCTAGGTGCGAGATGCCGCCCAACGAGGCGACAGTCGCCGCGACCGCGGTCGGCGCGGCCATCGCTACCGCGCCGCCAAGCCCGATGAGCAGCGCACCGAGAAAAGCGAGTGCATCGAGCCGCCATTGGCCAGCACGGCCTGCCCTGGCAT
The DNA here is from genome assembly GCA_002281855.1 of Rhodospirillales bacterium 24-66-33. Classification (GTDB taxonomy): domain Bacteria; phylum Pseudomonadota; class Alphaproteobacteria; order Reyranellales; family Reyranellaceae; genus Reyranella. The sequence continues at coordinate 15,440 of NCHQ01000033.1, forward strand.
CGGCAATACGCTGCAAAACAGTCGACTCGATATCCGCAAGACGTGGGTGGGTCAGGCCTTGCGACAATCGCCTCAAGGTCAAATCGAATTGGGTATCCATAGCTCCCTCCATTCCTCCGTGAATACGCGCCAGGCGCTTCCATCCCTTACGTCTTCCAGGATGCCCGTCAAAATACGCCCTGACGGCGAGGCGATGGGTTCGTCAACCGTGATCGCAGTGCAATTCCGTGCAGAAACGCACGTTGCCGGGCAGCAGCCTACGCGTCCGCGATGGCTAGCCCTCGTCGGCAGGCGTTCATCTTTGCTTGCTATTGTCGAGGTTGGCGATGCAACCTCCGGGTGCCCCCGTTGTTCCCCTTGATCGACAAGGATCGAAAAGGGGTCGTCAAATGTCCTATGCGCGCTTTGCGGCAATGATTGTCGTGTCGACTCTCGTGATGTTCGTGTTGATGTATCTCAACACCTACGCGATCGACCACGTCTTCTTCAGTCAGACGCGGGCCTGGATGGCTGTCGTGATGGGCGCGACGATGGCCGTGCTGATGCTCGGCTTCATGTGGAGCATGTACAAGGGCGGGGCGGCCAATGCCGTGATCGTGGTTTGCGCGGCCATTGCGTTCTCGGGCGCCTTGTGGCTGGTGCGCAGCCAGGAGACGGTTGACGACGTTGCCTACATGAAGGCCATGATTCCTCATCATTCGATTGCGGTGATGACCAGCGAGCGCGCCCATATCCGGAATCCACGCGTACGGGCGCTGGCTGACAGCATTTTACAGACACAGGTGAAGGAAATTGCCGAGATGAAGGAACTGATTTCTCAACTGGAGCGCCAGCCTCCCCCGGAAAGCGCCCCGCGGCTCCCGGCTCATCGATAGATCACGAATTGCTGCCAAACAGTCAGGCACGATACCTATGCGGCGGCGCAAAAGGCAAAGGATTCCGTACTTGGAATTAAGTCGAGACGTGAGGGCGCCAACTCCCAGGGATGGCGAGGCAGAGCGACTGAATCATAAATGCTTCTCGCCGAGCGCTCCGAGAAACAGCCCCTGCTGCAGCAGCGCGACCTTCCCGCGAGCCTGCAATCCCCGTCCGATGGCGACGATCAGCAACAAAATGGCATTGCCGTAAGTGATATGAGTCTTTCGGTGGCAAGGATGTGTCAATCGCGGAAAAAGCCGCAAGCATGGCTCACTTTCTGATCGGCGTGCGAATCCTCTTGGAACATCGGACAGGTTGACCATCCGGCACTATTTCCGACGCTGGAAGCTTGTGGCAATCCACCTCCAGTGCGCAACTTCCCATAGAGTTGCTTCTATGGCATTGTCCAGCTCATGAAAGTCGGCGTGTGGCTCCGCACGGTGCTTCCGATCCTTGCGATCGTGGGGCTTATTGGCGGCCCGTTCGTCACCACGATGAGCGTGCCGATGATGGCGGCTGCATCGACAATGTCCGAGATGCCGGACGGCATGCCGTGCTGCCCGCCTGAGAAACCCGCCGTTCCGGACTGCCAAAAGGCCTGCACGTTGACGACAACATGTATGGCGAAGTGCTACTCAATCACGCCGCTGTTTTCGGGCATGGCTTACGTTCATTGGGAGCAGAGTGAGGTTATTCGCCCAGGCAGCGACGTCGCGGGCGACGCGCTCGCGCTAGAGCCTCCCGCCCGACCTCCGCGAACCTAGTACATCGTCGGCGTTTGCACGCCGGCTCGCGCCGCTCCAGCGAGACTCGGGCGGGTAAGAGCGCGTGGCCATAGGCCACGCAACGCCGGGCCGTGCGCACGGTGCTCCGATGCATCTGGGATTTTTAAACCATGACGACCTTTCATATCAAGCGCGCCCCGATGGCGGCGCTCATGGCCGCACTCTCCGTATCGGCTGTCTCGACGGTGCGCGCCGACATTGCCGACTATGAGTTTCGTCTCGTTCAGACGAATCTAAAGCAAGGCGATGGTGCGATGGTCTCTGTTCGGCTCGTCGACAAGCGGACGGGCAAGGAGGTTCCGGACGCGGTCATCTTCGCCATGCGGATCGATATGGCGCCTGACGGCATGCCGACCATGACCGCTCCGATCGAGGCCCTGCCGTCGACCGAACCCGGCATCTACCGGTTCAAAACTAACCTGACGATGGAGGGCGGCTGGCAGCTCTCGCTGGGGGCCAAGATTCAAGGTGAGACCGGCACGCTTCAGAACAAGTTGATCCTGAGGGCCGTGCCATGAAACGGATCGTCCTTACAGGCCTCGTCCTGGCCGCCGTTGTGGCGGCGGGGATCGGAGGCAATTGGGCGGGTGTCCGGGGGCTTCCCGCACCTGGCGTCCGCGCATGGTTCGGTGTCGAGCCTACGCTTGCGGCTGCTGAGTCGGCCGGCACCGGCATGGTGATCTACTATCAGGATCCCGACGGCAAACCCTTCTATTCGGCAACCCCGCGCCAGACCGAAGACGGCCGGGCTTTCCGTGCCGTTCGCGCCAGCGAGGACGTGAATTTCGAGGTCAAACCGCCGGCCAGGGCTGAGGCGACCGTCCCGGCAAGCGCTCGGCGCATCCTTTATTACCGCAACCCAATGGGCCTGCCCGACACCTCGCCCAAGCCGAAAAAGGATTCCATGGGGATGGACTATATCCCCGTCTACGAGGGAGAGGACGACGGCAGCTCGGTCGTGAAGGTGTCCCCCGGCAGGCTGCAGCGCACCGGCGTCCGGTCGGAGGTGGTAGAGCGGCGCACCGTCGGCCGGCTAGTGCGGGTGCCGGGAACGGTTCAGCTCGACGAGCGTCGCATCTCGGTGGTCGCAACGCGGAGCGACGCCTTCGTCAACGAGGTGGCGAACGTGACGACAGGCGACCAGGTGACAAAGGGTCAGGTGCTCCTCCGGCTCTATTCACCTGACATCGCCGCGGCGGGCGCTCAGTTTCTCACCGACCTCAGTATCGGCGGCCGCGACAGCGCAGTCGGCGGTGCCCGCCAGCGCCTCGAAAACCTAGGGCTGTCATCTCGGGTGATTGGTGAGATCGAGCGGACGCGCAAGGTCCCATTATCGGTGACGTGGCACGCACCACGCGATGGCATTGTGCTCGAGCGCAACGTCGTCGACGGCATGAAAGCGGCGCCCGGGGAGGTGCTTTTCCGTATTGCCGACATCTCGAGCATCTGGGTACTTGCGGATGTGCCGGAGTTTGACCTCGGTGTCGTCCGACTTGGCGCTCCGGCGATGATTCAGGTGCGAAGCCTGCCTGGGCGCAGCTTCGAAGGGCACGTGTCGCTGATCTATCCGCAAGTGGGCGAGGCGACTCGGGCCACAAGGGTACGCATCGAGATCGCGAACCCCGGTGGCGTGCTGCTTCCCAACATGTATGCCGATGTGGAGATCGGCACCGGCGGCGTGACGCCGGTGGTCGCCGTTCCGGACGACGCCATCATCGACACTGGCACTCGGCAGGTAGTGATCCTTGACCGGGGGGAAGGAAAATTTGAACCGCGTGTGGTCAAAGTCGGACTCCGCGGCGGTGGCTTTACCGAAATACGCGAAGGGATTGCCGCGGGCGACCGCGTCGTCGTGGCGGCGAACTTCTTGATCGACGCTGAGAGCAATCTGAAGGCCGCGCTGCGCAGCCTGGCAACACCGGAGGCGCAGCCATGATCGCCCGTCTCATTGGATGGTCCGCCCGCAATCTCGTGCTCGTCTTCGTCGGCACGATCTTCGCTGTCGCGGCCGGCGCCTATGCGCTGAAGACGCTACCGCTCGACGCCATCCCCGATCTCTCTGACGTGCAGGTGATCGTCTTTACCGACTATTCTGGTCAAGCGCCGCAGGTCGTGGAGGACCAGGTCACCTATCCCCTCACGACGTCCATGCTGACAGTGCCCAAATCGAAGGTGGTGCGCGGCTTCTCCTTCTTCGGCGTCTCCTTCGTCTATGTGATTTTCGAGGACGGCACCGATCCCTATTGGGCGAGAAGCCGTGTGCTGGAATACCTCAATGCGGCCGCGCAGCGCCTGCCAGCTGGCGTGACGCCGACCCTTGGACCGGATGCCACCGGCGTCGGCTGGGTCTACCAGTACGCCGTTGTCGCCAAGGAGATGACACTCGCCGAACTCCGCTCGCTGCAGGATTGGGTGGTCCGCTTCGGTGCGTCCAATGCAGAGGGCGTCGCCGAGGTCGCCAGCGTCGGCGGCTTCGTGAAGCAATATTCGATCGTGGTTGATCCGAACCGGTTGCGAGCGCTGGGCATTTCGCTCGATAGAGTGCGCGAGGCCGTCAAGGGGAGCAATGCCGACGTCGGTGGACGCACTGTCGAACTCTCCGAATTTGAGTTTATGATACGCGGCCGCGGCTATCTTCGCGGCGTTGCCGACATCGAGAATGTGGTGCTGAAGACCGACCGGGGCGTACCCCTGCGGGTGAAGGATGTTGCCCGTGTCGAGGTTGGACCGGACGAGCGGCGCGGCATCACCGAGCTGAATGGTGAGGGCGAGGTGGCAAGCGGCATTGTGCTGCAGCGCTTCGGTGCTAACGCGCTGAGCGTGATCGAGAACGTCAAGGCGCGGCTCATGGAGATCGGGGCGAGCCTGCCCAAGGGCGTCGAGATTGTGCCGGTCTACGACCGATCCGAGCTGATCGACCGGGCGATCGAAACGCTTATGGGCACGCTGATCGAGGAGAGCATAATCGTTGCCTTGGTCTGCGTCGTGTTCCTGCTACATGTGCGCAGCGCGCTGGTCGCCATCTTGATGCTGCCAGTCGGCATCCTGATGGCGTTCGCGGCGATGAAAGTCATCGGACTCGGGTCCAACATCATGAGTCTCGGCGGCATCGCCATCGCCATTGGTGCTATGATCGACGCCGCGATCGTGATGATCGAGAACGCTCACAAGCATTTGGAGCGCGCTCCGCCGGACAAGCCGCGTGTTGAGACCCTGATCGAGGCGGCGAGCGAGGTCGGGCCCGCATTGTTCTTCAGCTTGCTGGTCATCACGGTCTCTTTCCTGCCCATCTTCACGCTGGAATCGCAGGAAGGACGGATGTTCGGTCCGCTTGCCTTCACCAAGACGTTTGCCATGGCGGCGTCGGCACTCCTTTCGGTGACGCTGGTGCCGGCCTTGATGATCGTCTTTGTGCGCGGGCGGATCGTTCCCGAGCACCGGAACCCGATCAACCGCTTCCTGATCTGGACTTATAGGCCGATAATCCGGGGAGTTCTCAGGGTAAAGACCCTGACCATTCTCATCGCCCTCGTCGTGCTGGGCGTCACTGTCTGGCCGGCGCGGCAGCTCGGCTCCGAGTTCATGCCGAGCCTCGATGAGGGTACGCTGATGTATATGCCGACAACGTTGCCGGGCATTTCCGTCACCAAGGCGGCCGAACTCCTGCAAATGCAGGATAGGATCATCAAGAGCTTTCCGGAGGTCGCCTCGGTTTACGGCAAAGCGGGGCGCGCGCTTACCGCGACCGATCCGGCGCCGATCGAGATGTTCGAGACCATCATCAATCTGAAGCCGAAGAGCGAATGGCGGCCGCAGGTTACGATCGACAGTCTAAAGGCGGAGATGGACCAGGCGCTGCAATTCCCTGGCGTCTCAAACGCCTGGACTATGCCGATCCGCGCTCGCATCGATATGCTCGCGACCGGCATTCGAACGCCGGTCGGCGTCAAGGTGTTCGGCCAGGATCTGGCGCAGATGGAACAGACTGCCCGCGAGATCGAGCGGGTGCTGCGGTCCGTAGCAGGGACGTCGAGCGCCTACGCGGAGCGGGTGATCGGCGGTTACTATCTCGACATCGTGCCGGATCGGGATGTGCTTGGCCGCTATAATTTGGCCATTGACGACGTTCAAAGGGTGATCGTGAGCGCTCTGGGCGCAGAGACCGTGACGACCACGGTTGAAGGTCGTGAGCGCTACAGCGTCGCGATTCGCTATCCGCGCGACTTCCGGAGCGATCCGCAGGCAATCGCTCACGATGTGCAGGTGCCGTTGCCCGGCGGCGGCACGGTGCCGCTCGGCGAGGTCGCCAAGGTGGAACTCACACGTGGCGCGACCTCGATCCGCACTGAGAACGGAAGACTCGCTGTTTATGTCTTCGTTGATATCACCGGCCGCGACCTCGGCGGCTATGTCGCCGAGGCGCAGCAAGCAGTTGCGAAGGAAGTAAAGCTGCCGTCCGGCACTTATGTCTCGTGGAGCGGTCAGTTCGAATACCTGCAGCGCGCCGAGGCGCGACTGAAGATTGTCGTGCCGGTGACGTTGCTCGTTATCTTCCTGCTGCTCTATCTCAATTTTCGAGCACTCACTGAAACACTCATCGTCATGCTGTCGCTGCCCTTCGCTTTGGTCGGCGGAATCTGGCTGATGTGGTGGCTCGGCTTCAACATGTCCGTGGCAGTAGCGGTCGGCTTTATCGCGCTTGCGGGCGTTGCCGCTGAAACCGGCGTCGTGATGCTGATGTATCTCGAACAGGCTACGGCGGAGGTGAAGGCGGAGCGAATCCGACAATGCCGAGCCTTCACTGGGGATGACCTTTATGAGGCGATCATGATCGGTGCCGTCGAGCGTGTGCGGCCGAAGATGATGACGGTCGTTGCCATCATGGCGGGCTTGGTTCCGATCTTGTGGAGCGCGGGCGCTGGATCGGAGGTGATGCAGCGGATCGCGGTGCCGATGATCGGCGGCATGGTATCCTCGACGGTCCTTACGCTGATCGTGATTCCGGCGGTCTACGGGCTGGTGAAGGGCTGGCGACTGCCGCGTAGGGCTGCGGACGAAGACGCTACGAGCGGACCGGAACCAGCCGAACTCAAGGCTACCGCCGGTTAGGCGAACGGTTCCACGAGGGCGCGGCGCCGCCGGGCGTCATGCTGGACGAGATCCATCTGGGCGTCCTCCCATCGTAGGTCCGGTTGCTTGGCATTACGCCGAGATCCTGCCAGTGCTGGCGACCTGGTCGTTGAACCATGCGGCTATGCCGTAGCTAGTCTAACTCCTGACCGATCGTGCACCGGCCTCTTTCGCCTCATCTGCGGTCCGCTTAGTACCAAGGGGAACAGCCCGGTTTGGGCCGCCACGGTGACGAAACGGCCGATAGTTTCCGAGCTTGGTTCGGGATTTGTAGTTGCCATCTTCAAAGCCGAGCGGCTTGTCTGCTTCTGCCGTCGATTCTGCGACGGTCTCGGGCGCGATGATTGGCGGGGGAGCTGACTTCGTGGCAGCGGCTGCCACGGCGCCGCCGATCAGACCTTGACGTCGTGACGCAACGGCGTCAGCCGCTGCTCGCACTGGATCATCCTCGGTGTGGACGTAGCGCATGAACATAGTGACCGTCTTGTGCGCCGTGAGGGCCATGCCGACCTTCACAGGAATGCCGGAGTTTGCGATATCCGTCGCCGAACGATGCCGGATGCCGTGCGTGCCAATGTGCGGCAGCCCGGCTCGCCCGAGGATGCGTCGCCAGCCCTTGTAGTAGGTATGCTTGGACATCGGCCGGTTGGGATCGAAGACGGAGGGACAGACGTAGGGTGACTTTTCCAGTCGCGGCGCTGCCTCGAGGAGGCGGACCGCCTCGGCGCTCATCGGCTTCGACATTCCGCCGGTCTTGCTGTCGGGCCATGCAACACGGCGATTGTAGAGATCGACCCAGGTCCATTCGAGCTTGAGGATCTCGGACATCCGAGCTGCAAATTCGAACTGTAGCCGGACGGCGAGGAGGATGAACGGGTGTTCAAGTCCCTCAGTCTCTGCCTTGTTCAAATAGGCGTACAGCCGCTTCAACTCCGCATCGGTGATCAGTCGGGTCTTTCCCCGTTCGGGGAATTTTGGAACATGGCGGCAGGGGTTCGATCCGTCGGAGCGCATACCCCAGACCTCCGCCATGTTGAACATCTTGCGCACCGCCGAGAGAACCCGGTTGGCATTCGTGGGCGTTCTCGCCATCTTCTTCATCAGGCTCGAGATGTCCGCGCGCGTGACGTCGGCAACCTTGATCTGGCCGAGGTGGGGGATGATGTAGAGTTTGCCGTAGCCGCGGTTGGCCTCGACCGTAGAGGGTTTGTTGCGCGGCTCGGAGTAGTCGGCGATGAAGCGCTCGAAAAGCTCCGTCAATATGGGCGCGCGGCGCGCGGCGCTCTTCTCTGCACTCGGGTCCTTGCCTTTGCGGACATCGGCCAACCAATCGCGGGCGATGTCTCGGGCCTGCTCGACCGTGATCTCGCCAAAGCGGCCGATGGCTGGCTTGCGGCGCTGACCATTGTTCGCGACATAGGCCACCATGAAGACCTTGCGGCCAGTCGGCGTGACCTTGAGCAGGAATCCCGGTATTGCGGCGTCGCGGAGTTCGTAGGGGTCCTTCTTGGGCTGAGCGGCGTCCACAACGGTCTTGGTGAGTTTGAGTCTTGGCATTCCTATCCTCCGACTAGGTCGGATCTCAGGTGCAAAATAGGTGCAGCCAGAAATCCAACCGTGGCGTACGACCGGCTAGGACTGGATCACGATATGACGTGGAAATGCCAGGTAGATCAGGCACTTATCGTGTTATGGCGTACTGCCGGCTAGACATAGGGTAGACTAACTGACGCCTCTCAAAATCAGGTTCCTCACGGAGTGTTGGTTCGAGCCCGACCGGGGGTACCATTGGAGCTGGGCTTACGCCGGCCGCCGTGCCGGAAGGCGTCTGCTGCATCAGCGCGCCTGTTTGCTGCACGCGTCGCCGCTAGGAGCGCAGCCACGTAAAGCAGCTGGGGGGCAGAAAACCCGAGTCGAGGGCAATGGCCCCGTGGGCGAGCAGACGCAGAGGAGCCCGCTCGCCCGGCCGGTGCGCCAGCACGACCAGCAAACCGCTTGCATCCGTCCACGCCACCCGCGCGTCCACCGAGGCCGCGGCGGAAAAGAGCGTGTCGCTGTCGCTGCCGGGCAGGAGCAGGACGGTCGTGAATTCCCCGTCGGTGGGAGACTGCACCGCCTGATAGCCTGCGCCGGCGACCAGCGCCGCGATCAGCCCAAGGGTCGGACCCGAGGCTCCGCGGCCGGGTTCGCGGCGACTGCGTGAAATCAGGAGGCCGGCGACGAGGGGGCCTCCTGCGAAGACGGCCAGCCACAGCAGATCCCAGACCAGGGGCGAAGCGGTGTCCATGCGGATGCGATGGATGCCGAGGAGCCAGTGGGAGATCACGGCGTCGACGAGATGCCAGACGCCGAAACCCACCAGCATCGCAACGACGAGCGGCACGGTTGCAACACGCGCCCGGCGCGCCAATCGCCAGAGCAGCCAGAGACCGGCAAGTGCGAGCACGTACATCAGCGCGTGGAAAAAGCCATCTGCCATCACCTGCATCCGGGCATTGGCGGAATCGATCGCACTCAGGAGGTGATGCCACTGCAGAATCTGGTGCAGCAGGATCCCGTCGAAGAAGCCGCCCAGTGCAAATCCCAGCAATCCGCCAGCAACACAAACTTGCCGGACCGGTGCATCCGCGGCTTCGGGCATTCGACACTCCTGCGTTTTCAGCCGCACAAGGCGCACGGAGGAGGACGGTTCCCGTGATCGTCGAAAAGCAGCAACCGGTTGCGTCTAGAAACATTGCCATCGGACAATTGGAGTGCACGTGCCCGACCACGCGATCCCTGACCGACCGCCCAGCTCCGTCGACCGCACCCCCGCGGCGGTAGGCGAGGCGCGGCACGTCGTCATCGTGGGGGCCGGCTTCGGCGGTCTGGCCTGTGCGCAAGCCCTGGCGGGCAGCGAAGTGCGGGTCACCGTCGTCGATCGGCGCAACCACCACCTGTTCCAGCCACTCCTCTATCAGGTCGCGACCGCCGCCCTGTCGCCCGCCGACATTGCGAGCCCGATCCGCAGCATCCTGTCGCGCGCCGCCAACATCGACGTCGTGATGGGGGAGGTGCGGGCCATGGATCACGCCGAGCGGCGTGTCCTGCTGGCCGACGGCGGTCACATTCCTTACGACACGCTCGTCCTCGCTACGGGCTCCGTTTACAACTATTTCGGCCACGATGAATGGGCGCGCCATGCGCCGGGTCTGAAGTCGATCCGCGACGCGCGTCGCTTGCGCGCGCGGCTGCTGCGGAGTTTCGAGGAGGCGGAGAGCTGCGCGGTCTCCGGACGACGCTCCGCCCTGCTCACGACCGTGATCGTTGGCGGCGGTCCGACCGGGGTCGAGATGGCCGGCGCCGTCGCCGAACTCGCGCGCTTCACCCTGCGCCGCGACTTCCGGCGGATCGATTCGCACGAGGCCCGGATCATCCTCGTCGAAGCCGGACCGCGCCTGCTCGCGGCCTTGTCGCCGGAAAGCTCCGACTATGCCGCAACCAGCCTGCATCGCCTGGGTGTCGAGGTGAGGCTGGGCGCCAAGGTGACCGACGTCTCCGAGGGCGCCGTCACGATCGACGGCGCGCAGGTCGAGGCTGCGACGTTGATCTGGGCGGCCGGCATTCGCGCCCTGGAGCCTGCTTCGCTCGGCTTCGACGTGGATCGTGCGGGCCGTATCGAAGTGGCCGACGATCTTTCGGTGCCGGGTCTGGCCGATGTCTTCGCGCTGGGTGACGCTGCGAGCTTTCGCCAGGACGATGGTCCGCTGCCGGCGTTGGCGCAGGTGGCGCGCCAGCAAGGCACGCATCTGGGGCAGGCACTTCTGGCCGGAACGACACGCCCTTTTCGCTATGTGTCGCGGGGCGATACCGCCGTGATCGGCCGGCATGCCGCCGTCTTCGAGACCGGGCGCTGGCGCCTGCGGGGCCGCTTCGCCTGGTTCCTCTGGGCGCTGGTCCACATCTATCTGCTGATCGGGTTCGAGAAGCGTCTCCAGGTCGGACTGAAATGGCTTTGGCGCTACGCGACGTTCGAGCGCGGCGCCCGGCTGATCGACGAGGAAGAGCCGGCAACTCGATCCGGGCTGGGGCATTCGTTACCGGATGGCGAGCAGCGGGGCCGCCGGTTGGGAACCGCGAGGGAGAGCATGGATGGCGACTAGACGTGGCGAGGAAAATGCCAGCCACGGCAAGCGGCCGACTCGCCTCAATGCCTACGTCTTCCTGGTCATCTCGGTTCTCGCCGTCGCCCTTGCGGCGATGATCCTTGCGGCCGCGTCGGGCGTTTTCGGCGATCTGGTCAAGGACCCCACGGCGGAGAATCTGCCGGGCGGCATCGAAAGCGCGCGGGAGGGGCCGAGGGGCCAGCAGCAATGATCATCGGCGCTCGCTGCGAAAGACCAGCAGCATCAGGCCAATGCCCAAGCCCAGTGTGGCGATGATCCCGAGCGCCATGGCGCCGTAACCGAGGCCCGTCACCTCGCCGAAGTCCGGATCGCCCGCGGTCTGCCATCCCGAGACTCCGAACCAGACTGCGAGCGCCAGCAGCGCCAAGAGACAAAGGACGAGCACCCATGTCCCCGCGCCGTACCGGTGGCCCGTGTCAGGAGCGTCCTGGGCGATCGCGCCGTTCTGCCCGGCCTGGTCGTGGCCCTGAGGCCTGTTCTCGCTTGCCCGCGCCATCTCCACGGCGGCCCCGGGCACCGGCGTGCCAGCCGCTTCCTCATCCGTGCCGAGTGGGGCCGCTGCGGGATCAAAGGCGGGAACCTTGTCGCCCGTTCGGCCGGAATTGATGTCGTTCTTCAGATGGCTGACGTTCATGGCATGCTCCCGGTGCAATGAGAGGCGACATCGCTCTGCAATTCCCCCGGGGGACATTTGTTGCGCCGCATTCGCTTTTCTCAACGAGGGCGCACCCGCAACGGCGGGTACGCGCGGAGCAATGCGGGCGGCTCGCCCTCGATCCGCTTGCAGAGGCCGGCCGGGCCAGCATAGTTAGTCGATGATCTCTGCCGCGTCTCCGCCTGCTTCCGGGGCTCCGGTCCGTCGTCCCGGCCGGCCGCGGTCGACGGCGGTGCAGCAGGCGATCCTGCAGGGTACCTATCTCCTGATGGCGACCAAGGGCCTGTCGGCGACGACATACGAGCGCGTGGCGGCCGCCACCGGCGTCTCCAAAGTGACCATCTACAAATGGTGGCCGAGCCGCGAAGCGCTGCTCGTCGATGCCTTTCTCGACGCAGCACGCTCGTTCCTGCCGCTGCCCGACGACGGCCACCCGGTTGCGATCGTCCGGGCGCATGCGGCCTCCTATGTCGCGGCCCTGAACGGCGCCTTCGGCAGGGTCCAGCTCGCCGTGATCGCCGAATGCATCGCAGCGACGGGTACCGCGGCGACCTTCGGCGAGCGATATCTCGGGGAACGGCGCGCGGCAGGTGTCGCCATCCTCAAGCGGGCGCAGAAGGAGGGCCTCATTCGGTCCACCGATGCGGCGGCCGATCTTTACGACATGATCTACGGCACGTTGTTCTACCAATCGACCTTCGGCCTGAAACGGCTCACGGCCGGGGCGGCACGCCGGCTGGTGGATCGGGTGCTGCAGCCGCTCGATTAGGTCTGCAATCGCAGCGCACGCCAGGCCGCTTTCATCGAGCGCGGATAACCGGCTTCGGTGTGTCGAAGTCCCGCGGCGACGAGCGCGTTGGCGGCGGGCAGGGCATGGAAGGGCACCGACGGATAGGCGTGATGCTCCGCATGGTAGGGCATGTTCCAGGCAAACCAGCGGATGACGGCGTTCGTGTAGGTGGTCCGCGTGTTCTCGAAGGCGGATCGGCTGCGGCCGCACCCCGTATGCTCGGTGTAGAGATAGGGACGTAGCGCGAACTGGCCGATCAGGAGCGGGCCAAGCCAGACCGTCAGGATGAGGGGAGACCGGAACAAGAGGGAGGCTGCCGCCAGCCCCGCATAGGCCGCAAGGTAGAGGCGCGCCTCGCGAACGATCAGTGCCCTCTTATCCGTCGGAACCCAGGGCAGCGTGCTGGTCCCCGTCAGGGCGTGGCGCAGCAGCACACGAAACCGGCCGTAGACCTGGAGGGCACCGGAGAAGGCCAGCAGCCGCTGCCACAGCGAGCCGGCGGAGGGCATGACGGCGAGCTCCGGATCATGAGCCTCGTCCTGCGTATGCCGATGATGGGCCCAGTGGAACACCCGGTAGTATTCCCAAGGGAAGCAGATCGCGAGGCCGCACAGATGGCCGAACACGGTGTTGAGCGCTTCGGTCCTGAACGCCGTCCGGTGCACGGTCTCGTGCAGCGGCATGAACAGGAATGCCATCAGGATTCCCTGCATCGCGATGAAGGGAATGGCCCAGAAGAAGCCTCGGGTCTCGGAAACGGCGATGCTGATCGCAGCCAGCGCGAGGACCAGGCCAAGGTGGACGGCCATTCGAAGCGCGGCTGGTCCGTCACGCCGTGTCGACAGCTCCCGCAATCGCTTCGCGTCGATCCTCGTGGTCTGGCCGCTCGCGTCGATGCTCATGGGGGCACTCTCATAATACTGTACGGAAAGTACAGAAATAAGAATGGATCTGCAACGCCCGCGGCCGCTCACGCCGGGCGCGCCGTGGGCGTGACACGCGCATGGGCGAGACCGCCTGCGGCGGTCGTTGCCTGGGGGCGGTGCAGAGACGGCCGGAGCCATAAGGCCGCGTCGTCGACGCCCGTCGGAGCGCGACAGACTTTCACCCCGATGATCCTTCTCTCTCCGAGATCATCGAGATTCGCAGGAGGCGGAAAACTGAACTCATCTCAGTTCACCCGCAGGATTGCTCAAGCCGTTGGTGCCTGGTCCGATCGGTGGGGCGCGAGCGGCGCCGCGCGCATGCCGAGTCTCTCCAGTAGGAGCGAGTCCTTGTCGCGATCCGGATTGCCGGTGGTCAGAAGCACGTTTCCCGTGAAGATGGAGTTGGCGCCGGCGATGAAGCAGAGCGCCTGGGCCTCGTCGCTCATGGCGCTGCGTCCGGCCGACAGCCGCACCACGCTTTGCGGCATCAGGATTCGGGCCAGGGCAACCAGCCGGACGAACGCGATGGGATCGACCGATTCTGCCGTGGCCATGACGGGTGTCCCGCTGATCGGCTGCCACATGTTCAAGGGCACGCTCTCCGGGTGGCGCTCCAGGGTCGCGAGCGTCACCAGCATGGAAATGCGATCGTTCGAGGTTTCGCCCATGCCGACGATGCCACCGCAGCAGACCTTGATGCCGCCCGCTCGTACATTGTCGAGCGTCTCCAGCCGGTCATCCATCCGGCGCGTGGTGACGATCTCGCCGTAGAAGTCCCGCGACGTATCGATATTGTGGTTGTAGTAGTCGAGGCCGGCTTCCGCGAGGCGCTCGACCTGGGATGGTGCCAGCATGCCGAGCGTCACGCAGGTTTCCAGTCCGAGGGCCTTCACCCCTTCGATCATCGCGCAGACCGCCTCCAGGTCGCGATCCTTCGGGCTCCGCCAGGCCGCGCCCATGCAGAAGCGCGTGGCGCCGCCCGACTTGGCGCGCCGTGCTTCCGCCAGCACGCTTTCCACCTGCATCAGCTTGCTCGCCTTTACGCCGGTGTTCCACTTGGCGCTTTGCGAGCAATAGCCGCAATCCTCCGGACATCCGCCGGTCTTGATCGACAGCAGGGTCGCCGTCTCGATCGCCGCCGGATCGAAATGCCGGCGATGGATTTCCTGCGCGCGGAACAGAAGTTCGGGCAGGGGAAGATCGTGGATGCGGCGCGCTTCAGCCTCTGTCCAGTCATGACGCAGGTCGTGGCAGGACGGGCCGACCGGATCGACGGGGCGGCTCATCGCACGATCTTCCCGCGCAGGCGCGCCGGGAGCAGTGCCCCGCCGACAGCCACGATGGCGATGTTGGTGAGATCTCCCAGGATGAACGGGACAAAGCCGAGCGCGACGATCTGATTCGCCGGGACATAGAGCGCGAGCCAGGACAGGCCGGCCGCATAGACCACGGCAAGGCCCGCCAGCATCGCCAGCGCTCTGCCCACCGGGCCACGGTCGCGGGCAAGCGTGCCCGTGATCCAACTCGCCGACAGATAGCCGAGGAGATAGCCGCCCGTCGGGCCGACCATATAGGCCAGTCCGATCCCGCGTTCGGGCGTTCCCGAGAAGACGGGCAGGCCTGCGGCCCCGACGGCGAGATAGGCGCAGAACGTGGCTGCCGCCAGGCGGGGTCCCACCGTGACGGCAAGCGCCATCACCGCAAGCGTGTGCAGCGTCATCGGGACGGGCCAGGAGGGCACGCGCAGCTTCGCGCAAAGGGTGATGAGTGCCACGCCGAGAACGATCGTTGCGGCAATCTTCACTGCCGAGCGGGCCCCCGGCATTGCGGGGGCGATGGCCTCAGTCATACGAGCTCCTAATTATAGATAATTACTTAGTAACTATCTATTTAATCCACGGAGCTGAATCTGGTTCAAGGAAAATCGTCGATAATGCGGAGCCGCTAGCGATCGGACAGTGCGTTTGCCCGCTTCGTGGCGGGGGGCGGTCGATTGCCGATCCACTGGACGTGCCGAGCCAAAATCGAGCAAGCGCTTTCGAGATCGCCTGTGCGCAGGGCCACGAGAATGGCCCGGTGATCGTGATCGGTCCTCGCCTCCCAGTTCGATTGCCATGTCGAGAAGAGAAAGCGAGCGCTTGCGGCGTGAAGGTCGTCGATCGCGGCCAGCAGGCGCGGCATGCGGCAGGGTTCGATGATCAAGCGGTGGAAGCGCTGGTTTGCGTCCTCCCACGATCGGACGTCGTGCGAGTTGTCGCCCACCCGGGTGGCCTCCTCGGCGGCATCGAGAATGGCTGGTGTGAGGTGAGGCGCGGCATGTCGGAGCGCCAGCACCTCGAGCGCGGCCCGCATCTCGGCGACCTCCTTGATTTCGGAGAGGTCGAATGCGGCAACCCGGACGCCGCGCCGCGGTTCGCTCACCGCCAGCCCCTGAGCTTCGAGGCGTCTGAACGCTTCTCGTACGGGAACGTGGCTAGCCCCGAACTCCTCGGCGATGTGGTCTTGCCGCAGCCGCGCACCCGGTTCGATCTCGCCGGCGATGATGCGGTTGGCCAGCGTCCGGCTGATCAGGGCGGTCAAGGTCTCTTTTGAACTCTCGCGCATATATTATAGATAATTGGGGTTGAGCGGCTTGTCGATCCTCGTGCAAGCGGCCTGCGAGAAATCCGGACTAACGGGCGGCCACGACGTCGTTGCGGACACCGCACCCGCGGAGCATGCCGACGGCGATTCCGCCGAGGCCCGCCTGGAGATTCGCGACGATCTCCAGCCCTGGACCCGACCGGGCGGGCGTAGAGGACTCGACCGGTTGAAGCTTCATCTTGAGCTGCCTGCCCGTCTGCAGCGCTGCAATCAGGGATGCCGACAGGAGAGGGACCGGGCCATCGGTCGCGTCCGCCATCACTACGAACGCGTCGGAGAACAGCAGCGAGACCTTCAGCCGCCGTCCATCGATGTCGAATTCGGCTGCTGAGCTCAATTCGACGCGCTGGCCGTGCGCTGTCCGCAGGGGGCCGGGCTCCAGGGGGTAAAGTCTCAACTGCAGGCCGACCTCCTGCCCGGCCTGCTCGCACGACAACACCAGGACGTCGATGGCGAGGTCGGTGTACGTCGGTTCGATGAAAGCATAGGTCGGCGAATCGACATCGCGCTCGAGTTGCCACCCCGTGCCGGACTCGTCGGAAAGGTCACCGGCACGGACCTGGGCTGCGAAGGATGACAAGGTGGCCAGCAGAGCGGCCAGGGCGGAGATCGGGCGCATGGGATCAGCGAGCGTTGGCAGGCTTGTTCGGCGCAGGCTCCAGGAACGACACTGCATCGCTCCCGGGAAAGCTGTCGGACAGCGCTGAATCGAGCTTCCGTTCCATCGTCTCGGCGGGCGAGTCGACCGAGCTTTCCGGCGGGGGTCCAACGCGGCGCCCTCGCCTGACATGGGTAGCCTTGCGTTCGGGATCGCCGGACTCTCTGCGGCGACGTTCGGCCTCGGTCATCGATGATCTCCCCAGTGGGCTCGAGGCGGAACACCAGATCGTTCACGCCCCGGAAGTTGCCCGGCAGGGTGCGGCATCGCCGGATCGCGATCCATTATGCGAAGGTATGTGCGGGCACCTTCATTGGTGTGTCGTGCATGTTCACCGGCATTCGGCTCCTGAACGCTCCATAGCTCGAGCGGTGGGAGTCGCGTCAGATCGCGTCGCCCGACTTCGTCTCGCCGTCGGTTCTGATCGGCGGCGGCAGATCGGCGGTGTTCTCGCTGCGATCGCGATAGAGGGCGGCGCGGCCCAGCAGCATCAGCGTGACCGGCGTGGTCACCGTCACGAAAACCGCGATCAGAATCTCGTGCACCACCAGGCGCGACTGCAGGACCGAGAAGATGAGGATGGACGCGAGCAGGATGCCGCCGGCCCCCCAGGTGGCGCCCAGGGAGGGAGCGTGAATGCGATCGTAGAAGGTTTTTAGGCGCACCAGGCCGATGGCGCCGATCAGGGTGAGGCCGGCGCCCAGCAGGACAAAGAAGGAGGCGAGGAGGGCGGCCCAGAGCGGCAGGTCGGCAGCGTGGCTCATTCGATGATTTCCCCACGCATCAGGAACTTGGCGAGGGCCAGGGTGGCGACGAAGCCCAGCAGGGCGATCACCAGCGCCGCCTCGAAGTACAGCGTGCTGCCCGTCCGCATGCCGAAGACCAGCAGGAGCAGCATCGCATTCACGTAGAAGGCGTCGAAGGCCACGATGCGATCCTGTGCCCTGGGTCCGCGCATCATGCGGAAGGAGGCGACGACCATCGCCAGTCCGACCAGGACCAGGGCGACCAGCAGGGACCAGGAGAGGATCGTTGCGCTCATGCCAGTATCTCCAGCAGCAGCCGTTCGTAGCGGTTCTTGATCAGGTCGATCCAGTGCATCTCGTCGACCAGGTCGAAGACGTGGATCAACAGTTTGTTGGCGGTCGAATCGTATTCGACCCAGGCGGTGCCTGGCGTGCAAGTCAGGATGCAGGCGAGGACCGCCAGCGCCGCCGGCTCGCGCAGCTCGAGCGGCACGATGACGAAACCCGACACGCGCCGGTGCTGGCCGGGGAACAGGATCAGCCGCGCGACGGCCACGTTCGAGCGCCAGACGTCGAACAGGACGATCGCCGCCAGCTTCGGAATGAGATGCCAGCGTCTGATCCGTGACCGCGGCGGCTGCAGCGCGGCGGTCACGTTGGAGGCCGCGACGCCGATCACGCCGCCCAGCACGAAATGTCCGAGCGAAAGGCCGTTCAGCAGCAGCCACATCGCCAGCAGCGAGACGGCGAGCAACGGATAGGGCAGGAGGCGGCTCATTGCAGGCCCGCCTTGGCTGGCGGGACGCGCGGCGCCGACAGGACGTCCTCGACATAGGCAGAGGGGGTGAGCACGGAACGCGCGGTCTCGTCCATGTACTGCATCACCGCCCCGCCCTTCACGGCGAGGACGAGGGTGAGCAGCAGCAGGGCGACGACCGGGGCCACCTCGACTGCGAGGACCCGCGGCGCGACCGCGTCGACCGGCGCCCAGAAGGCGCGGATGCCGACGCGCGACAGGGTCATCAGGGTCGCGACACCCGACAGGAGGAGCAGCACGATGAAGGCCCAGTTGGCGGCCGAGAGCCCGGCCGCGGCCCCTTCGCCGGCCGGCGCGAAGAGCGCCGCCAGCAGGGCCAGCTTGGCGACGAACCCGGAAAGCGGCGGCAGGCCGATCAGCAGCAGGGCGCAGGCGACGAAGCAGGCGCCGAGAATGGCCAGGGTGCCGGGGAAACCTATTCCGCCCTCGGTCGCCGTATCTTCCGCATCGGGCTCGGCGCCCATGGCTTCGGCGGTGACGGCGATCAGGTCTGCGCCCGGATTCTGGCCCCGCTCGATCAGCTCGATCAGGAGGAAGAAGGCGCTGATCGTGAGGGTGGAACTGGCGAGGTAGAAGAGAGAGCCGCTGGTGACCTGGGTATCCGACAGGCCGATGGCCGCCAGCACCGTGCCGGAGGAGATCATGAGGCTGAAGCTCGCGATCCGGGTCATGGCTTGCGAGGCAAGCACGCCCAGAATGCCGAAGGCGATCGTTGCCAGGCCGCCCGCGAACAGAAGCGTGCCGCCGTATCCCGCCGCGTCACCGGCCTCGCCGCCGAACAGAAGGGGCCGCAGGCGCAGCAGGGCGTAGAGCCCGACCTTGCTGAGGATGGCGAAGATCGCGGCGACGGGCGGGGCCGCCGCC
Organism: Rhodospirillales bacterium 24-66-33; assembly: GCA_002281855.1. Taxonomy (GTDB): domain Bacteria; phylum Pseudomonadota; class Alphaproteobacteria; order Reyranellales; family Reyranellaceae; genus Reyranella. The sequence continues at coordinate 34,538 of NCHQ01000033.1, forward strand.
GGATAGGCGCTGAGCAGCCAGAATCCCAGCGGCCACATCGCCGCCTTCACGAGGAAGGCGATGGCGAGGATTGCCGCGCCGACCTCGAGCAGCACCCGGTTCTCGGCGGCGAGCGCGGGAATCCGCGCGGCCAGGTCGGCCATGTTCAGGGTTCCGGTAACGCCGTAGATCAGGGCGACGCCGACCAGGAAGAAGAACGCGGCCGTCAGGTTGATGACGACATAGTGCAGGCTCGCCTGCACGCGCCGCGGCCCAGATCCGTGCAGCAGCAGGCCGTAGGACGAGGCCAGCATGACCTCGAAGAAGACGAACAGGTTGAACAGGTCGCCGGTGAGGAAGGCGCCGTTCACGCCCATGACGAGGAACTGGAACAGCGTATGGAAATGGTGGCCGACCGTGTGCCAGCGCGCCATCGAGAAGATCAGCGACGCGGTCGCGAGGACGGCCGTCAGCAGGACCAGCATGGCCGACAGGCGATCGAGCACCAGCACGATGCCGAACGGCGCCGGCCAGTTGCCCAGCAGATAGACGCCGGGCGCGTCCGTATCGGCGGCCTGCAGCAGGGTAATGGCGATCGCCAGGTTCGCCAGGGTGGAGAAGAGGTTGATCAGCCCCTTCAGGAACTGCCGGCGCTCGTCGTAGACCGCCAGAAGCGCGCCCGCCACGAGGGGGAGCAGGACGGGAGCGATGATCAGATGATGTGCCCAGCCCGCCATCACCGCTCCTGACCGTCGACATGGTCGGTTCCGGTGAAGCCGCGGGCCGCCAGCAGCACCACGAGCAGAAGCGCAGTCGTCGCGAAGCCGATGACGATGGCCGTCAGGACCAGCGCCTGAGGCACCGGATCGGCATAGTCGGCCAGGGCGCCCGCGGTCGACGAGAGAACCGGCGGAGCGCCGGAGCGCAGCCGGCCCATGCTGAAGATGAACAGGTTGACCGCCAGCGCGCAGAGGGAGAGGCCGATCACGACCTGATAGGTGCGCGGCCTCAGCAGCAGCCAGACGCCGGAGCCGGCCAGGATTCCGATACAGGTCGCGAGGAGCAGGGCCATCACCCTTCCTCACGCACGGCCTGGGCCGTCGTCGTTCGCGCGGCGCGCAGTTTGCGGACCGACTGGTGGGCGAGCGCGATCAGCGTCAGCACCGTCGCCCCCACGACCAGGCCGAAGACGCCCAGGTCGAAGAACATCGCCGTGGCGGCGGGCACGCGCCCGATCAGCGGGATATCGAGATATTGCGAATGCGATGTCAGGAAGGGATAGCCGAACAGCCACGAGCCCATGCCGGTCAAGGCAGCCAGCAGGAGGCTCAGCCCGATCCAGTTGACCGGCAGGATGCGAAGCCTGTCCTCCACCCAGGTCGTGCCGGAGGCCAGGTACTGCAGGATGAAGGCGGTCGCGAGCGTGATGCCCGCGGCAAAGCCGCCACCGGGCAGGTCGTGGCCACGCAGGAACAGGTAGATCGCCAGCACGATGATCACCGGGAACAGCCACTTCATGATGACCGACGGCACCAGCAGATAGTCGCCCAGCGTGTCGCCCGCCTTGCGGTCGGGCTCGGCTTCGTCGAAGGCGTTCTGCCGGCGCTGCTGCTGCGGCGAGCCGATATTGTCGGGCGCCGGCCGGAACCGGCGCAGCAGGGCGAAGATGGTGAGGGCGACGACGGCGAGCACGGTGATCTCGCCCAGCGTGTCGAAGCCGCGGAAGTCGACGAGGATCACGTTCACGACGTTGCGGCCGCCGCCTTCGGTATAGGCCCGTTCCAGGAAGTAGCTGCCGATGGTCTCGGGCAGGGGCAGCACCATCACGGCATAGGCCAGGGTCGCCATGCCGGCGCCGACGACGAAGGCGATCCCGAGGTCGCGCGACCGCCGCAGCCGTCGCCGCCAGGGATTTTCCTCGGTCGTTATCTCCTCGAAGCGCTTGGGCAGCCAGCGCAAGCCCAGCAGGATCAGGATCGTGGTCACGATTTCGACCAGAAGCTGCGTCAGCGCGAGGTCGGGAGCGGAGAACCAGGCGAAGGTGATGCAGGTGGCGAGGCCCGCCCCGCCCAGCAGGACGAGGGCGACCAGCCGATGGTACTTGGCCTGATAGGCGGCGCCGATCGCGCAGGCGGCGCCGGCCAGCCAGACCAGCGCCAGCGCGGGATCGATATCGCTTCCTGTCGGCCATCGCAGGCTGAGGCTGCCCATGGAAAACGGCACCAGTGCCGCGAGGGCAGCCGCCAGCAGCAGGATGCGAAGCTGCGGCTGAAGACGGCGGGTGCTGACGAACATCTCGGCCGCCCGGGACCATTTCAGGGACAGCACGACCACGCCGCGCTCGAACAGATGACGGCCGTTCAGGTGGCGCAGCAGCGGCGGCCCTTCCGGGCTGTGCCGCAGATAGTTCCTGAGCGCGAGGTAGAGCAGCGCGCCCGCGACGAGCGCCACCGCGCTCATGATCAGGGGCAGGTTGAAACCGTGCCAGACGGCGAGACTGAAGACCGGCGTACGGGTGCCCAGCACCGACTGCACGGCCGTGAGCAGGTAGGGGCCGACGGTCGCCGCCGGAAAGATGCCGACCACGAGGCAGGCCAGCACCAGGAACATGCTGGGCACGCGCATCCAGAACGGCGGCTCATGCGGCTCCCGCGGCAGGTCGTCGGGCTTGGCGCCGAAGAACACGGAAGAGATGAAGCGCAGCGAATAGGTGACGGCGAAGGTGCTGGCGAGGACCGCCACGTAAGGCTGGGACGTGTCGAGCAGCGAGCTGACGTGGGTCTCGATCGCCTCGGCGAAGAACATTTCCTTCGACAGGAAGCCATTGAGGAGCGGCACGCCCGCCATGGCGGCGCTGGCCACCATGGCCAGGGTGGCGGTCACCGGCATGTAGTGGAACAGGCCTCCCAGCTTGCGCATGTCGCGCGTGCCGGTCTCGTGGTCGATGATGCCGGCCGCCATGAACAGCGAGGCCTTGAAGGTCGCGTGGTTCATCATGTGGAAGATGGCGGCGACGGCGCCCAGCGGACTGCCGAGGCTCAGCAGCATGGTGATCAGGCCGAGATGGCTGATCGTCGAGTAGGCGAGGAGTCCCTTGAGGTCGTGCTGGAAGATGGCGAAGAACGCCCCGAGCACCAGCGCGGCCATGCCCGCGAGTCCCAGCAGCCAGAACCATTCGGGCGTTCCGGCCATCACCGGCCAAAGGCGTGTCAGCAGGAAGACGCCGGCCTTCACCATGGTTGCCGAATGGAGCAGGGCCGATACCGGGGTGGGCGCTGCCATGGCATTGGGCAGCCAGAAATGGAACGGAAACTGCGCACTCTTGGTCAGCGTGCCCAGCAGGATGAGAATGAGAGCCGGCAGATAGAGAACGTGCGAGCGGATGGCCTCGCCCGAGGCCAACACCTGGTCGAGATCGTAGCTGCCGACGATCTGCCCGATCAGCACGACGCCGGCCAGCAGCGCCACGCCGCCGAAGCCAGTGACGACGAGGGCCATGCGGGCGCCGTCGCGCGCGCCGGCCGTGTGGTTCCAGTATCCGATCAGCAGGAACGAGAAGATGCTGGTCAGCTCCCAGAAGAGCAGGAGGATGATCAGGTTCCCGGCGATGACGATCCCGAGCATGCTGCCCATGAAGGCGAGCAGGAACGAAAAGAAGCGCGGCACCGGATCCTTCGGCGACATGTAGTAGCGTGCATAGAGCACGACCAGGAAGCCGATGCCCGTCACCAGCAGCGCGAACATCCAGGCGAAACCGTCGAGGCGGAGCGAAAACCCGAGGCCGAGTGCGGGAATCCACTCGGCTTCGCTGCGCAACACCTCACGTTCGACGATCGCAGGATAGGCGGAAATCAGCAGGAAAAGGCAGACGAGCGCGACGCCGCCGGCCAGCCATGCTTCCGAGTTACGCGCGTTGGGGCGGAACGTCGCAGCGAGGAGGCTGCCCACGAAGGGAAGAACGATCAGGATTGTCAGCAGTACGTCGTCGGTCATGAGCCTTGGCGATGCGTATCTGGGGCGTGATGGGCGCTAACTCTAGCATTTTCGGCTCGAATAGTTCCCTCCGCGACGCGTCTGCGCGGCCGGATTTCGATTCCGTGCCGAGCGAGCAGCCGATGCGACGCTGCAGCCGGATCGTGGCGATGCGAGGGCCAGGGACGGAACGCTGTCGATCCGTCCGGCTGCATGCGATCGATGGACTGTACTTTGGTATAGAGCGTCGCCTGCTCATGTACGATAGCGTCGGCCCGCGTTCTCGGACACCCTTGCGTTGCGTTCACACAAGGAGACCTGACATGGCATTCATCACGACGAAGGACGGCACCCAGATCTTCTACAAGGATTGGGGCCCCAAGGACGCGCAGCCCATCGTGTTCCATCATGGCTGGCCGCTGAGTGCGGACGACTGGGACGCCCAGATGATGTTCTTCCTGGCCAAGGGCTTCCGGGTGATCGCTCACGATCGCCGCGGGCATGGCCGCTCGACGCAGACCGATACCGGCAACGAGATGGACACCTATGCCGCCGACGTCATCGAGCTCGCCGACCATCTCGACCTGAAGAACGCCGTTCATATCGGCCATTCGACCGGTGGCGGCGAGGTGGCGCGGTATGTCGCGCGCGCCAAGCCGGGCCGCGTCGCCAAGGCGATCCTGGTCAGCGCCGTTCCGCCGATCATGGTGAAGTCGGACAAGAACCCGAAGGGCACGCCCATCGAGGTCTTCGACGGCTTTCGCGCAGCGCTCGCGGCCAACCGGGCGCAGTTCTACCTCGACGTCGCCGGCGGCCCCTTCTACGGGTTCAACCGCGAAGGCGCCAAGGTTCTGCCGGGTGTCATCCAGAATTGGTGGCGCCAGGGCATGATCGGCGGCGCCAAGGCCCACTACGATTGCATCGCGGCCTTCTCGGAGACGGATTTCACCGACGATCTGAAGGCGATGACCGTGCCGACACTCGTGATGCAGGGCGACGACGATCAGGTGGTGCCGATCGCCGATGCGTCAGAGCTCTCGATCAAGCTCCTGAAGCACGGCACGCTCAAGGTCTACAAGGGCTATCCGCACGGCATGCTGACCACGCATGCCGATGTGCTCAACCCCGACCTGCTCGCCTTCATCAAGGCCTGAGGAACGGAAGCGACATCGATGCAGGATCCTTTCCTGCATCGATGTCACGACCGGCCTCGGGGTCGGTCGTCAGACCATCATCACCTTGCCGGTGGGCAGGTCGTAGTAGGCACCCACGACCTTGAGCTTACCGGCCGCGACCATGTCGCCCAGGATCGGCTTCTCGGTCTGCAGTCGGCGAACGTTGGCCTGTACGTTGGCGATCATCGCGCGCTGCTGGAGATCGGGGCCCGGCGTCTTGAGGACCGGTTCGATGCCGGGCTTCATGGCGCGCACGAGGTCGGCGATGTGGCCGGGCAGGGTATTGCCCTTCTGCAGCGCCTCGACGGTGGCGTTCACCGCGCCGCAGCTCGTGTGGCCCAACACCATGATCACCTTCGTGCCCAGCACGGCGGCGCCGAATTCCAGGCTGCCCAGCCCGTCGGGCGTGACGAAGTTGCCGGCGACACGGACGACGAAGAGTTCGCCGGGGCCCTGGTCGAACGCCAGCTCCGGCGCGACACGTGAATCCGCGCAGCTGAGGATGGCGGCGAAGGGCGCCTGGCCCTGGGCGCGCGCGGCGCGGCCGGCGGAGAAATCACGCTCCGCCATCTTGCCGGACGCATAGCGTGCGTTGCCTTCCATCAGGCGGGCCAGCGCGGCATCCGGCGTTTCGACCGAGCGGGTCGGCTGCGCCAGGGCGGATTCCGACGCCACGGCGCCGAGCGCGGCCGTGACTGCGAGACTACCGATGCCCGAGAACAGACCCCGACGCGACGGACAGAAATTGCACATGCTTCCCTCCCTGAATTGGAGTCTCAGCATACTTTGTGAAGTGTAGAGTGCAAACCAACTCGGTGCATAGCTCAACGAGACAGCTTAACCGCGTTCGTCCGGCCGGTGCGCTTGAGCGATGCGCGGACGATGTCATGCTGCACCGCCATGGAGGTCCACATGTCCGCCAACGTGCTCGACCGCTTTCGCCTGACCGGCCGCACCGCCCTCGTGACGGGCGCGCGCCGCGAAATCGGCCGCGCCATTGCGCTCGCACTGAGCAGTGCCGGCGCGCGACTCGCGGTCCATCATGCCGGAGCCGACGAGGAGGAGGTGGACGCCGCCTCGGTGGTGCGCGAGATCGAGCAGGCGGGCGGAACGGCGCGGGCCTTTGGACAGGACTTCGCACTCGCGGAGGCGGGACACCGGCTGGCGGCGGCCGTTTCGGCCTGGTCGCCCATCGACATCCTGGTGCTGAATGCCTCGATCGAGATTCCGGAGTCCTACGACTCCATTTCGCGCGAGCGGTTCGACCGGCAGATCGCCGTCAACCTGCGCAGCCCGCTGGAGCTGCTGCAGGATCTCGTGCCGCCGATGGGCCAGCGCGGCTGGGGTCGTGTCGTCACCATCGGCAGCGTCCAGAACCTGCGCAGCCCGCTGGAGCTGCTGCAGGATCTCGTGCCGCCGATGGGCCAGCGCGGCTGGGGTCGTGTCGTCACCATCGGCAGCGTCCAGCAGGTGAGGCCGCATCCACAGATGATGGTCTATGCCGGGACAAAGGCCGCTCAATTGAACTGGGTCTGGAACCTCGCCCGGCAGTTCGGCGGGCAGGGTGTGACGGTGAACAACCTGGCGCCCGGCGCGATCCGGACGGCGCGCAATCGCGACCAGATGGCGGTGGAGGGCGAGACGCTCGTGCAGCGCATCCCGGCCGGCCGGCTCGGCCGGCCCGACGACCTCTCGGGCGCGGCGCTGCTTCTGTGTTCCGACGCGGGCGCCTACATCAACGGCGTCAATCTTTACGTCGATGGGGGCCGCGCGATCGCCTAGGATCGTCCCTGCACGTCACCAGGGTTCACATGGCCGCCGCTCCCCAAACGTCCCTTTCCGCCGCCGAAACCGACGCACTCAGGACAATTGCCGGAACGATGATTCCCGAAGACGCCGCCCTCGGCATGCCGGGCGCGGACGATCCGGCCATCCTCGACGACATCGTTCGATCGATCGGACGCGATCTTCCGCCGGTGCGCGAGGCTCTGGCTGCGATCGTGGCCAAGGCCGGCAATGGCTTCGCCGGCCTGGAGCGCGACACCAGGGAAGCCCTGATCGCCAAGTGGTATCCGAGCGGCGGTGCGCCGGCGGCCGCACTCGGGCGGGTGATCCTGAGCGCTTACTATCGCGACGATCGCGTCCTCGTGGCGCTCGGGCATGAAGCCCGCTCGCCCTTTCCGACAGGCTACGTGCTGGAGCAGGGCGACTGGTCGCTGCTCGACGCGGTCCGCGACCGGCCGCCCTTCTGGCGCGACGATCGCATTGTTCCTGGCGAAGAGCGCTGACATGGCCGCCAACGAGAAGGTCGATGTCCTGATCATCGGCTCCGGCGCGTCGGGCGCGGCGGTGGCCTGGAGTCTCGCCGAAACGAAGATGCGCATCCTGTGCCTGGAGCAGGGCGACTGGATGAAGTCGACCGAGTTCCCCAGCAACGGCCGCGACTGGGAAGCGCGGCGCTACACCGATTTCGAGATCAGTCCCAACCGTCGCGGGCGCGAAACCGACTATCCGATCAACGACGACAATTCACTGATGAAGATCGCCAACTTCAACGGCGTCGGCGGCGGCACCCTGATCTACACCGCCCACTGGCCGCGCATGCATCCGTCGGACTTCAAGGTGAAGTCGCTCGATGGTGTGGCCGACGACTGGCCCGTCGACTATTGGGCGCTCGAAAAGTTCTACGAGGAGAACGACCGGATGATGGGCGTCTCGGGGCTCGCGGGCGATCCCGGCGTGCCGCCGCGCCATCCACCCATGCCGCCCATCGGCCTTGGCCGGACCGGCACCCGCTACGCCCAGGCGATGAACCGGCTCGGCTGGCACTGGTGGCCGTCTGACACCACCATCGCCACGACCGACTATGACGGCCGGGCGAAGTGCATCAACCTCGGCCACTGCACGCCGGGCTGCGCGCAGGGCGCCAAGGCCAGCACCGACATCACCTACTGGCCGCTGGCGCTGCGCGCCGGCGTCGAGCTGCGCACGCGCTGCCGGGTGCGCGAGATCACCACCGACGAACGCGGCATGGCGGCCGGCGCGATCTACTACGATGCCGATGGCGTGGAGAAGTTCCAGCCGGCCGAGGTCGTCATCCTGGCCTGCAACGGCGTCGGCACGCCGCGCCTGCTGCTGAACTCGGCCTCGGCGAAGTTCCCGAACGGCCTGGCGAACTCGTCTGGGCTGGTCGGCCGGAACCTGATGCTGCATCCCTGGCCGATCGTGACCGGCTATGTCGAGGAAACGATGGACGGCGGGCGTGGCCCCATCAACTGCATCTGGAGCAAGCAGTTCTACGAGACCGATCCGTCGCGCGACTTCGTGCGTGGCTACACGCTGCAGTTCGGCCGCGGCACCGGGCCGGCCACCCAGGCGGTGATCGGGGCTGCCTCGGGGCTGCTGCCCTGGGGCAGCGATCACCATCGCCGCTACGCCAAGATGCTCGATCACCGGCTGAGCATCGGCGTCGCCTGCGAGGATCTGCCCGAGGAGCACAATACCGTCACCCTCGATCCGGTGCTGAAGGACGGCAACGGCATTCCGGCGCCGAAGATCGACTATACGATCAGCGAGAACACGCGCCGCATGATGGAGCACGGTATCGCCCGCGCCGAGGAGATCCTTACAGAGGCCGGCGCCACCGATCTCTACGCGTCTCGGACGGCGCTCAACTATCCCGGCCACCTGCTGGGCACGGCGCGCATGGGTACCGACCCGGAACGCTCGGTGGTCAACGAGTGGGGCCGCACGCACGACGTGAAGAACCTGTTCATCGTCGATGGCAGCATCTGGGTGACGTCGGGCGGCGTGAACCCGACCTCGACCATCCAGGCCCTGGCGCTCTACGTCGCCGACCAGATGAAGCAGCGGTTGGCGACCCTGTTCGACTGACTGACGCCGAGCCGTCAGAAATCAAGAGGGGCGTTGTCGATGACCTCTTTCATGACGAAGAACGTTCTCGTCTGCCGAACGCCGGGCAGGGCGATCAACTTCTCCCCATGCATGCGGTTGAAGCCCTCGATGTCCTTCACCCGGATCTTCAGGAAGTAATCGAAGTCCCCCGCCACCAGATGGCAGTCGAGGACGAACTTCAGCTTTGCGATGGCCTTCTCGAATTCGCCAAAGCTTTGAGGGGTCGAGCGGTCGAGCACGACGCCCACGATGACCAGCGCTCCCCTCTCGACCTTCTTGGGTGCCACCGTCGCCCGGACGCCGCCGATATAGCCTTTGTCGAAGAGGCGCTGCGTTCGGCGGTGACACGTGGCGGGGCTGACGGCGACCAGTTTCGCCAACTCGGCATTGGAGAGCCGGCCGTTGCCCTGCAGGAGACGCAACATCCGGAGGTCGATTCGATCGAGCTGTTCTGACATGGAACGATCTTCCGCAAATGGGCGATTCTTCAGAATTATCGATCAGTATATTTACCAGTGAACTTGCGATCAGCCAAATGGACCCCAGCATTCGGGAGCACCTTCGAGGCCGGCTTCGCTACGATCCGACCAGATTGAATAGCCTCAGCGGAAGGAACTTCCATGCTGTCCAAGTTCGAGCGGTATCCCCTCACATTCGGGCCAACCCATATAGAAAAACTCGAACGGCTGTCGGCGCATCTCGGCGGCAAGGTCGAGCTCTATGCCAAGCGGGAGGATTGCAATTCCGGTCTCGCTTTCGGCGGCAACAAGCTGCGCAAGCTCGAGTACATCATTCCCGATGCGATCGCGTCGAACGCCGACACGCTGGTTTCCATCGGTGGTGTGCAATCCAACCACACCCGCATGATTGCCGCGGTCGCCGCAAAGATCGGATTCAAGTGCCGGCTGGTTCAGGAGAGCTGGGTGCCGCATGAGGACGCGGTCTACGATCGCGTCGGCAATATCATGCTCAGCCGCATCATGGGCGCCGACGTGCAGATGGTCGACGAAGGCTTCGATATCGGAATCCGACGGAGCTGGGAGGAGGCCATCGAGGACGTCAAGGCCAAGGGCGGCAAACCCTATGCGATCCCCGCCGGGGCTTCGGTCCACAAATACGGCGGCCTGGGCTATGTCGGCTTTGCCGAGGAGGTCCGGGAGCAGGAGAAGGAACTCGGCTTCGCCTTCGACTACATCGTGGTCTGCACCGTCACTGGCTCGACGCATGCGGGCATGTTGGTGGGCTTCGCCAGGGACGGACGCGAGCGCAAGGTCATCGGCATCGATGCGTCCTTTACGCCGGCGCAGACCAAAGCGCAGGTCCTCGAGATCGCGCGCAACACCGCCAGGCTGGTCGAGCTGGGCAAGGACATTGTCGAGGACGACGTCGTGCTCGTCGAAGATTATGCCTATCCCGTCTATGGCGTGCCGTCCGAAGAAACCAGGGAGGCCATCCGCCTCTGCGCCCGCCTCGAAGGGATGATCACGGATCCCGTCTACGAGGGCAAATCGATGCAGGGCATGATGGATCTCGTCCAGAAAGGCTACTTCCCCGAGGGCTCGAAAGTTCTCTATGCCCATCTGGGCGGCGCCCCGGCTCTCAACGGATATGGGTATGCGTTCAGGAACGGATAGCACCCCGTGGGCGCGCTGATCCTCTGCACCTTTCCCGCGGACAGGGCCGATTTCCGGACGTGGATCCTCGACCGCGTCGTCGTCTTGGCCGCCACGAGCGAGGCCGGCATCAAGTTCGTGGGAACGGAGCAGGGCGAGGGAGTCCGATCGGCCATGAGTACGGTCGGCGTGCAAGTTGCGAGTTTGACGCGCGCCAGGTCGATCTTCTCCGAATGGCGATCGGATGAGAGTTACATCCGTTCGGCCGAAGTCAGACTGCTGCTGATGGAGGTAGTTGGTGGTGGCGAATATGCCGGCGCGCTGTTCCCTTGAAGAGTCCAGCGAGCGAGCCGCCAGGAGCGGGCTTTCGGCGGACATCGATCTGTATGCCGAGGGCAAGGCAACCGGCTTTGTCCGCGTACCACACTCCGTTCACCGCTCTGCCTACGGGTGGATTCCGGTCCCGATCGTGCGGATCCGCAATGGCGAAGGTCCGAGTGTCCTGCTGGTGGCGGGCAATCACGGCGACGAGTGGGAAGGCCAGATCGGGCTGGGAAACCTGATCCGGCACATCGAACCTGAAGATATCCGGGGGCGCCTGATCATCCTTCCCTCCGCCAATTTCCCGGCCGCCCTGGAGGGCCGCCGCACGTCTCCAATCGACCAGGGCAATCTCAACCGCGCTTTTCCCGGGGATGCCCACGGCACCATCACGCAACAGATCGCCTATTGGATCGAACATGCGCTGCTGCCCGGCTTTGACTATGCCTGCGACTTTCACTCGGGTGGCAGTTCTCTGATCTACATTCCAAGTGCCCTGGTCGCGCACCATCCAGAGCCCGTAATACTGGAAAAGACCATCGCCCTGGCAAAGGCCCTTGGCGCACCCGTGACCTTCATCTCGAAGGCCCCTGGAGGCGATCGTGCGTTCACGTCCGCCGCATCCCGCCAGGGCGTCGTCGCGTTGACGACCGAGCTGGGCGGGGGAGGATTCGTTACGCCGCAGTCTCTCTCCATCGCCGAGCAGGGCATGCGCCAGGTGCTGGCACATGTCGGACTGGTGCAGGCGCCGGTCCCTCCGCCTGCCTCCACGCGGCTGATGGAAACCCTTGGCGACGACTACTACGTCTATGCGTCCGAAGGCGGCCTGTTCGAGCCTCTGGTGGAATTGGGCGAGGAAGTAAGCGCGGGTCAGCCAGCAGGTCGAATCCATTTCCATCACACGCCCTGGCGTGAACCGGAAGTCGTCGCTTTCCAGCGATCGGGGCTCGTGATCTGCAAGCGAGTGCCGGCGCGTTGCGAGCGCGGCGACTGTCTGTTCCAGTTGGCGACGACGACAAGCGCTTACTAGCCGAACCTTAAAAGCCCGCCACCGGGACGCTCGCCGGGCCCGGGCGCCGGGCCGCGGCCAGATGCTTGGCCTCCGCTTCGCGTCCGGCGGCCAGGTACGCTCGTAGCAGCGTCGCTTCCACCAGGTCGCCCTGCGCCCGGCTGCCGCCGATCCGTTCGCGCTCGGGCAGCATCGGTTCGATCAGGCGGATCGTCGTCGGATAATCTCCGCGCTGGTAGGCCGCGAAGGCGCGGGCCACGGCGGGGATCACGGATCCGGACGGGTAGCGGCCGGCCTCGGCCAGCGCTTCGATCGCGCTGACCCAGTCCTCGAGCGCGGCATCTTCGCCGAGGGCGGCGTAGGTCAGGGCGACGTGCCAGTCGGCGAGCGACATGCCCGGACGCGGCAGCTTCTCGCGCGCGTAGTCCTTGAGCTTCGCCCAGCGGGCGGCATCGCGCGGATGGCCGGCCAGTTCGGAGCGCCATAGGAAGGACGCGGAATCGGAGAGCTTCTGGTGAACCGCGCCGCGATGGTCGTCGGCGCAGAAGGCGTCGCCGTAGAGGCGAAGCCCGCCTTCGAGGTTGCCGGCGTGCAGTTCGAACAGGCCGAGGTGCCAGTTGAGATGGCCGAACAATCCGCCGCCGCGATCGTAGATCGGCAGCCAGTCGCGCAGAAAGGCGATGCCGGCGTCGCGCTCGCCGGTCTCGTAGCAGAGATGGGCGAAGGCATGCGCGCCATAGCCATTGCGCCGGTACCGGGCGAGCGAACGCTCGATCATCGGGCGCGCCTCGTCGTGCCGGCCGATCTCCGACAGTGCCATCCCGCGATGCCCCTCGAACCACCAATCCTCGCCATAGTGCGGGGCGAGACCGTCGAGGAAGTCGGCAAGGTCCTGTTCGCGTCCCGAAAGCCCCGACATGCCGATCAATCCGCCCTGGTTGGCCGCCAGGCTCAGCACCAGCGCGTCGCGCGGCCAGGTCTGCACGTGGGCCCGCAGCGCGGCCAGCGCGGCGACCGGCTGGCCGGCGAACAGCGACCGAAAGACCTCGATCTGGCTCCCCTCACGCGCCGAGACTCCCTCGGCGAGCGAGGAGGCCAGGGCGAAGTCCGCGCGCATCGCCTCCATCTTGCCGGCGAGCTGTGAGGCCCGGGCCCGGCCGATATAGGCCAGCGCAAACGCCGGATCGGCGGCGATGGCGCGATCGAACGAGGCCGCCGCGCCGGGATAGACCGTCAGCAGCAGGTCGACACCTTCGACATAGGCGTCGCGCGCGGTGACGTTCGCGGTGGAGAGGGGAAGGCCGTAGCGGTCCGTCAGCATGTCGTCACCAGACTCCGTCATTGTCGACCGTCACCGTGCGTCGGCCGCGACACGCTTTCAAGCTTCCGGCAGGGCGGAAGACGTCGCATTGTGAGATTGGTATCGGGCAATCGCCCTGTTGCTCAAGGACGTATGCAATGGACTTCGTGCCCAATCTGGTTGGTCTCGCCACGATGCACCTTCTGCTGGCCATGCTGCCGGGGCCGAACACGGTCGTGGTCGGGTGGTATGCTGCGACGCGCTCCCGCAGCGATGGTCTCAAGGCCGTCGCGGGCGTGGTCGTCGCCTCGCTGCTCTGGGTCGTGCTCGCCATCGGCGGCGTCGGGGCGCTTCTCCTCGAGGCGGGGTGGCTCTATCGGGCGCTGCGCTTCGTCGGCGCAGCCTACCTGATCTATGTCGGCGTGCGACTGGTGCGGGCCGGGTTCGGCCCGAAGGGGAACGCACAGGGAGCGCCCCCTCAGCTGGCGGGGCGCAATCCCTTCACGGCCGGCCTCATGACCACGCTGAGCAATCCGAAGTCGGCGGTGTTCTGGACCAGCGCCTTCCTTGTGGCGCTGCCGCCGCATGCACCGGGCTGGGTCTATCCCACGATCGTGGCAATCGTCGGCATCCAGTCCTCGATCTGGTACGGCTCCCTGGCGCTGTTCTTCTCGACGGGAGCCGCCCGGAAACTGTACCAGCGCCTTGCTCGTTACCTCGACCTGCTTGCCGGCGGTGTGATGATCGCGCTGGGGCTCAAGCTCGCGGACGAGCTGCGGCGCGAGGTCTTCATCAAGGCCGCGTCCTGACGGTCGGCGCGCCCTGCCGACTGGTGGATGTCCGATGCGACGTCATCTCCGTGTCCTCGTTGTTCTCGCCCTGACCCAGATTGCCGGGTGGGGCATGATCGGCATCCTGCCGGTGATTGCGCCCAGGGTGGCGGCGGCGTTCGGCATCTCCCTGTCGACCGTGTTCCTCGGCACCTCCGCGATGTTCGTCGCGATGGGCCTCGCAGCCCCCTGGGCGGGCCGGGCGTTTCGCCGCTTCGGATCGCGGGAGGTCATGACCGTGGGCGCCGCCGGGATCGGTCTCGGCCTGTGCCTGCTCTCGCTGTCTCCGAACCCCGTCGTCTTCCTGATGGGCTGGGTGACGGTCGGGCTGGCCGGCTCCCTGTTCCTGACCACCGCCGCCTATGCCTACATCGCGTCCTATGCGGACGATCGGGCGCGCAGTCTGATCGGCACGCTGATGCTGGTGACGGGCCTCGCCGGCAGCGTCTTCTGGCCCGTGACCGCGTTTCTCGAAGATCTGGTGGGTTGGCGCGGCGTCGGCGTCACCTATGCGGCGATCATGGCTCTGGCGGTCTGTCCACTCGTCTGGTTCGGCCTGCCGGCAATCGAAGAGACCGCGGCCGCGTCGCCCAGTGCCGGACGCCCTCGCAAGGGACCGGTCTTCGCCCTCATGGTGGCCGCCATCGCCCTCAACAGCTTCGTCACCTTCGGCATCGACGCGGTCGGAATTCAGCTTCTGAAAGCGATGGGCATGGACCTCGCCGGCGCCGTCGCCATCGCCTCGCTGCTGGGGGTCTTCAAGGTCGGCGGGCGGGTGATCGACCTGCTGGGCGGGCGGCGATGGGACGGCCTGTCCACCGGGCTCGTCGCGGGGACGATGATCCCGATGGGCCTGGCGGTCATCTGGATCGGCGGTGCGGGAACCGTATCCGTCGCCGGCTATCTCGCGCTGTTCGGACTGGGAAGCGGCGCCTTCGCCGTGGCGCGGGCCACGATGCCGCTCGTCTTCTTCCAGAAGGCCGACTACGCGGCGGCGATGTCGACCATCGCCTTGCCCATGAACCTGATCAACGCCCTGGCGCCCCCCGCCCTGGCCGGCCTCCTGTCCGGCATCGGCGCACAGGCGACGTTCGCAGTCCTCGGCGGGCTGAGCGTCACCGCTCTCGCCATCCTGCTGCTGTTGAAGCGTATGAGGTTCCACGCTCGCACAGCCTGACCGCGTGTCTCTTGATCAGGCAGCACGCGCCACATCGGCTGCCGCCAGCACCATCGACGCGCATTTTTCGCCGATCATGATGGTGGGGGCGTTGGTGTTGCCGCTGGTGAGCGTGGGCATGATCGAGGCGTCGGCGACCCGGAGGCCGGCGATGCCGTGGACGCGCAATTCGGAATCGACGACGGCGCGCGGGTCGTTGCCCATCTTGCAGGTGCCGACCGGGTGATAGGTCGTCTCGGCCGTGTTGCGCACCCACTCGAGCAGTTCCGCGTCGCTCTGGAGATGGGCGCCGGGCGCGATCTCCTGGCCGGTGACTTCCTTGAGGGGCGAGGTCGCCATCAGCTCGCGGCCCTTGCGCAGCACCTTCACGATGCCGGTGCGGTCGTGTTCGGTGGACAGGAAGTTGAAGCGGATCGCTGGCGGCTCGGCGGGATCGGCCGACTTGATATGGACAGAGCCCGTGCTCTCGGATCGCAGCACGTTCACGTTCATGGTGATGCCCTTCTGGGCCGAGACGCGGCGCTCCTTGCCGACCATTTCGTAGAGGAAGGGCGCGATCGAGATGGTGGCGTCGGGCGAGTCGAGGCCCACGCGCGTGCGGAAGTAGAGGCGGATCGGCACCGCCGTCGAGGCCAGGAAGCCCTCGCGGAGCACCGCGTATTTCAGCGCCTCGCGAGCCAGCCGCCAGCCACGCGCATTGTCGTTGAAGGTGAGGTTCTTGCCGGTGATCTCGAACTTCATGCGTGGCGAGTAGTGGTCGCGCAAATTCTCGCCGACGCCTTGCAGCTCGTGCACCGGCGCGATGCCGAGCGCGCGCAGCCGCTCGCCCTGGCCGATGCCGGAGAGTTCGAGGAGCTTGGGCGAATTGATCGAGCCGCCCGAGACGATGACCTCGCGCGTGGCGCGGGCTTCGTGCTTCACACCATTGATGGAATAGCGCACGCCGACACAGCGCGCGCCTTCGAGGATGAGGGACTCGGCGATGGCGCCCTGGTCGACCTGCAGGTTGGCGCGGCCGCGCGCCGGATCGAGGTAGCAGAAGGCGGTGCTCTGGCGGCGGCCCTTGGTGATCGTCACCTGGGACATGCCGATGCCTTCCTGCGAGGCACCGTTCTGGTCGGGATTGTAGGGCAGGCCCATCTTCTCGGCCGCCTCGATCATCTTCTCGAGCAGCGGGACCTTGTTGCGCGGCGTGTGGGTGACGGGAAGGATTCCGTCGCGGCCGCGGAATTCGTCGGAGCCGCCCTCGAACCGCTCCATGCGCTTGAAGATCGGCAGCACGTCCTGGAAGCTCCAGCCGCGATTGCCGAGCTGCGCCCAGTGGTCGTAGTCCTGCGCCTGGCCGCGAATGTAGACCATGCCATTGATCGAGCTGGAGCCGCCCAGCATGCGGCCGCGCGGCACGGCGATCCGCCGCCCGCCCGAGCCTTCGTCGGGCTCCGACGAGTAGCACCAGTTGACCGCCGGATCGTCGATCATCTTGGCGACGCCGACCGGCACCTTCGACCAGAAGAAGTTCGAGCCCTGGGTGCCCGCTTCGAGCAGCAGGACGCGATGCCTGCCGCCCTCGGTCAGCCGGCTCGCGACGACCGCGCCCGCGGACCCTGCACCGACGACGATGTAGTCATAGGTCGAGTCTCTCTGCATTTCGTTCTCCCTTGGATATTAAGGGAGCAGCCCTCACGGAAGCTGACAAGGGTCAGCGCGTGCGAAACCGGCCCGCGGTTTCGCCAATGGGAATGTCGCGCGGCTATGTCGAGGTGTTCGGCATCAATGTTGCTGGAGTCGTCGCGCCGTCACCCCCGTTCGAGGCGCGTTCCCATGTCCATTCGCACGCATATCCGCACGCACACCCGCAAGAGCTTCCTGAGGCTTGGCCTGGCGGCCGCGGCGAGCGCCGGCCTGTCCCGGTTCGCTGCTGCACAGGACGCTTATCCCGACAAGCCGGTGCGGGTCGTCGTCTCCTATGGCGCGGGGGGCGCCATCGACGTGGTCGCGCGCATCCTGGCCGAACACATGACCGGGACTTTCGGCAAGACGGTGCTGGTCGAGAACAAGCCGGGCGCCGGATCGACGATCGCCGCGGACCTGATCGCGCGCGCGGCGCCGGACGGTTACAATCTCCTCGTCACGGGCATGGCGCACTCGGTCATCCCCGAACTCTTCCCGCAGGTGACGTTCGATCCGGCGACGGCCTTCCAGCCGATCAGCCATCTCGGCCTGATGCCGTTCGTGCTCGCGGTGCATCCGTCGGTGCCGGCCACCGACTACAAGAGCTTCATCGCCTACCTGAAGGCCCATCCCGGCACCGTGAATTGCGGCTCGGCCGGTCCCGGCAGCTCGGCCGATCTCGGCCAGATGCTGCTGGCCAAGATGGAGAACGTCGAGTTCACCCGCGTGCCCTATCGGTCGACGCCGGCGGCGGTGAGCGATCTGGTCGCCGGCCGGGTCGGCTTCATGATGGATTCGCAGAACGTGCTGGTGCCGCATGTCAGGAGCGGCGCGGTGCGCGCCTTCGCCGTGTCGTCGCTCCAACGCTCGCGTCTGGTGCCCGAGGTCCCGACGCTCGACGAGCTCGGCCTGAAGGGCTTCGAGGTCGGAAGCTGGCAGGCCATGCTGGCCCCGGCGAAGACGCCCCGGCCCGTCGTCGACCGCATCGTCAAGGCGGTCGAGGCCGCGCTGAACGATCCCGCCATCCGCGCCCGCTACATCGAGCTGGGCTACAACCTGCCGCAGAAGACCGGGCCCGAGGCGCTGTCGGCCTTCCTCGCGGCCGAGGCCGCCAAGTG
Organism: Rhodospirillales bacterium 24-66-33; assembly: GCA_002281855.1. Taxonomy (GTDB): domain Bacteria; phylum Pseudomonadota; class Alphaproteobacteria; order Reyranellales; family Reyranellaceae; genus Reyranella. The sequence continues at coordinate 52,618 of NCHQ01000033.1, forward strand.
GGGCCCGCTGGCCAAGGCGACCGGCACCGGCGGCTGATCGCCACGAGGAAGGGACGAGACACGTGAGCACGCTCAGCCAAGCCGAGGTCGATGCCTTTCATCGCGACGGTTTCTTCGCGCCCGTGGACGTCTTTGCGGCCGAGGAGGCGAGGGCCTGGCGTGCCGACCCCGAAGCCTTCGAGCGCACCCTGCCGCCCGGCCCGGTTTCGGCCGGCGACCGGCGCAAGCTCCATGTGCGGCTGCCCTGGGCGCGCGACCTCGTGGGCGATCCGCGCCTGCTCGACGTGATGGAGCAGCTGCTCGGCCCCGACATCCTGGTCTTCACCAGCACCTTCTTCATCAAGGAGCCGAAGACCGACGCCATCACCGCCTGGCACCAGGATGCGACCTTCTTCGGCCTCCAGCCTTACGAGCACGTCACCGCCTGGGTGGCGCTGTCCGAGGCCTCGATCGAGGCCGGCTGCATGGAGTTCGCGCCGGGCAGCCATCGCCTGGGCCAGCTGGCGCACGGGCAGGCGGCCACGCCCGGCACCATCAACGCCGGCGCCCGCTCGATCAGCGAGCCGCTCGATACCTCGCGCGCGGTCTTCGCACCGGTCAAGACCGGCCAGGTGTCGCTGCATCACACGCTGGTCGCGCACAATTCGCGGCCCAACCGCAGCGACGACCGCCGCATCGGCTTCGGCATAAGCTACATTCCGGCCCATGTGCGCCATGGCGGCAGCAAGCGCATGACGGCCACGCTGGTGCGCGGCGTCGACCGCTACGGGCACTTCGATCTCGAGGACGATCCGCGGACACTCGACGCCGACGCGCAGGCCGAGGCGCACAAGCGCGCCTATGGCCGCTATCGCGAAGGCCATGCCGAACAGCAGGCGCGCTACGGCGTCATCGCCTGAGCGTGGAGAGAAGATGAAACCGTTGCAGGGAAAAGTCGCCATCGTGACGGGCGCCTCGTCGCCCGTGGGCATCGGCGCTGCCGTGGCGCGCCGGCTGGCGGCATCGGGCGCGAAGCTGCTGCTCGTGGCGGACGATTCGCCGGAGGCGGTGGCGAAGGAATGCGCCGGCCTGCTGGGCGATGCCGGCGGCGTCGTGCCGCTCACCGTCGACCTCGGCGATGCCGACGCGGTGCTGGCCATGGTCGCGGAGGCGGAGAAGCGCTTTGGCCGCATCGACCTGCTGGTCAACAACGCCGCGATCCGCCTGAACCGCACTTTCGGCGAGTTCACCGCCGCGGAGTTCGACAAGGCCGTCGCGGTCAACCTGCGGGCGCCGTTCCTCGCCAGCCAGGCGGTGCTGCCGTCGATGCGGCGTCAGGGCGGCGGCCGCATCGTGCATGTCGCGAGCCAGCTCGGCTCGGTCGCCTACCAGACGCGCACGATCTACGGCATGACCAAGGCGGCGCTGATCCACCTCGCCAAGTCGATGGCGCTGGAACTCGCGCGCGAGAACATCCAGGTCAACACCGTGTCGCCGGGCCCGATCGCCACCCAGCCGCTGCTTGACCGCGCGCGCGACCAGCCGGAGGAATCCGCGCGGCGCATGGACTACGTGCCGATGGGACGTTTTGGGCGCCCGGAGGAGATCGGCGAGGTCGTGCACTGGCTGCTGACCACGGACGCCTCGTTCCTGACGGGACAGGACCTGATCGTCGACGGCGGCTACACGATTCACTGACCCTCGAGCGCGGCAAAGACCGCTCGCACGGGCCGGCGTGGCGGGTCTACCATGCGCGCCATCGTTGCGGAGGCTCCCTTCATGTCCCCTTACGTCCCGGCACCTCGCCGGACGAAGATCGTCGTGCCGGTGCTCACGGCCATCGTCGCCATCGCGATTTTCGTCGTCGACACGCTGACGCCGCTCGATATCGCCGTGGCCGTTCTCTATGTCGCCGTCGTCCTGCTGGCAGTCGACTTCGCGGGATATAGCGGCATCCTGGCCATCGCCGCGGCATGCGCCGCGCTGACGATCACCAGCTTCGTTCTCACGCACGACTTCACGTCGGATACGGGAGCAATTCTGCGCTGCTTCGTCAGCCTCGCCGCCATCGCCATCACCGCGCTGCTGGCCGCTCGCAACCAGCTGGCGGTGGCGGCGCTGCGCGAGCAGGCCGATCTCCTCGATCTCACGCACGACACCGTGTTCGTGCGCGACCGCAACGACGTGATCAAGTACTGGAATCGCGCGGCGGAGGACCTCTACGGCTGGAGCAGCGACGAGGCGGTCGGCCAGCCGGCGGCGACGCTGCTGAAGAAAATATTCCCGGTTCCCTATCCGACGATCGTCGAGGAGTTGGAGCGCGAGCGCCGCTGGGAGGGCGAGATCGTCCATACGTGCCGCGACGGCCGGCCGGTCACGGTGAGCTCGCGCTGGTCGCTGCAGCGCGATTCGCAGGGGCGGCTGGCGGCGGTGCTCGAAACCAACACCGACATCACCGCCCAGCGTGCCGCCGAGGACAAGCTCGACCGCACGCGCAGCGAGCTCGCGCATCTGTCGCGCATCGCCACGATGGGCGAGCTCACCGCCTCGATCGCCCATGAGGTCAACCAGCCGCTCGCCGCCATCGTCGCCAACGGTGAGGCCGGCCTGCGCTGGCTCGGGCGGGCCGCGCCGGACCTGGGCGAGACCAAGAAATCCATCGAAGCGATGCTGCGCAATGCGCAGCGTGCCAGCGACGTCGTCCGCCGGCTGCGCGCCCTGTCGGCCAAGTCGACGCCGGCGCACGCGATGCTAGACCTCGCGGCGGTTGCCGAGGAGACCGCGCAGCTCGTCGAGCGGGAGCTGCGCGTCCAGGGCGTGCGGCTTTTAGCCGACCTGCCGACGGGCCTGCCGCCGGTCGAGGGCGATCGGGTGCAGCTCCAGCAGGTCCTGCTCAATCTTCTGCTGAACGCCATCCAGGCGCTGGGCGCCATGCCTCCCGAACGGCGCACGATTTCTGTTAGAGTGCATCGTGGTGAGCGCGAGAGCCTGGGAGATGCCATCTTGGTGACAGTCGAGGATACCGGCGCGGGGATTGCCGAAGCCGACCTTGCCCGCCTGTTCGACGCCTTCTTCACCACCCGCAGCGACGGGATGGGCATGGGCCTGTCGATCTCGCGCTCGATCGTTGAGGCCCATGGTGGCCGGATCGAAGCCGGTAACCGGCCGGACGGTGGGGCCACGTTCCGCGTCTGTCTGCCGGTTGCCGGGAGCGCGGCATGAACCGCCGGCCGGCCGCGCCCGCACCGGCAGAGCCGACGCCCGTTGTGTTCGTCGTCGACGACGACGAGGAGCTGCGGCTGGCGCTCGACAATCTTTTCCGGTCCGTCGGCCTGCAGGCACGGCTCTTCGGTTCGGCCGCCGAATTCCTCAAGGCTGGCGCCGGCGATGCGCCCGGCTGCCTCGTGCTCGACATCCGCCTGCCGGGCGTGAGCGGCCTCGAGTTCCAGGGCCAGCTCGCGCGCATGGGCATCGAGCTGCCCATCGTCTTCATGACCGGCCATGGCGACGTGCCGATGTCGGTGCGCGCCATGAAGGCCGGTGCCGTCGACTTCCTGACCAAGCCGTTCCGCGACCAGGACATGCTCGATGCCGTCTCCTCGGCGATCGAGGCGGACCGCCAGCGGCGCGCGGCCGCCGAAGCGGGGCGGGACGTGCGTGCGCGCTTCGAGAGCCTGTCGCCGCGCGAGCGCGAGGTGATGACCCTGGTGACGCGCGGCCTGATGAACAAGCAGGTTGCCGGCGAGCTGGGCTTGAGCGAGATCACCGTGAAGCTCTATCGTGCCCAGGCGATGCGCAAGATGAGCGCCGACACGCTGGCCGACCTCGTGCGCATGGCCGAGCACCTGGCCCTGCACGCAAGTCGAGGCTAGCACGCTCTCTGCAATTTCATAAACGTACGTATGGCTACCGGCGTCGCGGGGCCTGCCGCAGATTGGCATCGCCATGCCGTCCGCACCTGACACTTCGAACCCCGATTCGCCACCCTGCATCGCCATCGTCGATGACGACGAGTCGGTGCGCGAGGCGCTGCGCAACCTGTTGCGATCGGTGGGGTACGAGGTGCGGGCCTTCTGCTCGGCCGAAGATTTCCTCGAGCGGCCGGAGAGCGATGCCTTTTCCTGTCTCGTGACCGACATCCAGATGCCCGGCATGGGCGGCCTCGAACTGCAGAAGCGCCTCGTGGCGTCGGGCACGCCGTTGCCGGTCATCCTGATGACCGCCTTTCCGCGCGAACACGTGCGGCAACAGGCCGAGGAGCTGGGTGCGGCCGGCTTCCTCACCAAGCCGTTCGACGCCAGCCGCATGATCGAGTGCGTCGAGCGCGCCCTGCGTCCCCCCGCGTAAGGCCCCGTCGTCTCGGCCTCGCCGGGCAGCGGTCGAGACGACGGGCTTCCCGGCTAGAGTCTTTCCGTCTCACTCGAACCATTCTCCTCATCCTGAGGAGGTCGCGCAGCGACCGTCTCGAAGGATAGGCAGCAGACGCGGTGCTCGTGCCCACCCTTCGAGACGCTCACTTCGTTCGCTCCTCAGAGGCTGGCCGGAAATGAATTGAATCGATTCAAGGACCTACCTCATCCTGAGGAGCGCCGCGAAGCGGCGCGTCTCGAAGGATGGGCAACAGGCAAGGTGCGCGTTCCCACCCTTCGAGACGCGCTCCCGCGGAGCGCTCCTCAGCGACTGTGTCTGAGGTCAAGCGTTTTGCCATGGTGTCCTGTCTCTAAGGATGGCGTTGAGGATGACAAGAAGTTTGCGGGCGA
>NCHQ01000034.1 GCA_002281855.1 Rhodospirillales bacterium 24-66-33
GATCTGCTCGTCCTTGAACCTCGACTTCCGCATCTCTGCCTCCAATACGGAGGCCACTCTCTCAAGTTATCCGTGGTTCGAAAACCCAGGGGCAGGTCAATGATATCGGCTATTTCTCCGTCTGCCTCAATAATGGGAATCTCATAACCGGAAATGCGAGGCTGCAGCTTTCGGCGCTTCAGCAGAGTCCAATCAATCCACTCAGATGTCTCTCCCAGCTGCATGCGCACACGAAATTTGCCTCGCATGACCCCAGTGAACTTGAAAATAGACTCGAGTCGCTGTTTGCCATCGATTACGTCGAAGACAAGCCTGCCTTCATCTTCGCGCTTGTACAGAAATATTGCGGGCAACGGATAATTGCGGAGGATGCTATCTATCAAGCTTGCGCGGTCACGCTCATGCCAACCGCGATCGATGGAAACTGACCTCGTTCCCCAAGGAGGACAGCATGACCGAGCAGACTGAAATCGACAGCTTCGCCGTACCCGGCGCCATCGCAGAGACGCTCCAGCGCTACATCGACGGCGCGCGCACGGGCGACATCGCCCTGCTGCGCTCGGCCTTCGCCGAAGGTGCGCGCGTGAGCGGCAGCTATGGCGGCAAGCCCGTGACCTGGAGCCTGGAGGAGTTCTGCGAGGCCGTCGCCAAGGGCGGGCCGGCGCCCGGCCTGCAAACCCGCATCGTGGCGATCGAAGCCGCCGGCGGGGCCGCGATGGCGCGGCTCGAGGCGCTCGACTGGCGTGGCACGCGCTACACGGATTCCTTCGTGATGATCCTGCGCGACGCCGGGTGGCGGATCGACAGCAAGGTCTTCCACGCCCACGCACGCGCCTGAACGGCCGGCCTGAGGTCGCAGCAAAGTCACAGGTTGCGTCATGCCCTCGCCTCTTCCGTCAGCTACTTAACCTTCAGGAGAGAAACCGCACCGGAGATGCGGCCAGTTTATGTTGCCCTGCGGACGCGAATGGGCCTCTAGTTGTGCAAGGGGAAGACGATGTCACGCAGCCTGGATGCTCCACTCAGTCCAAACGAGGAAGTGACGTTGCGCCGGGTCGCCCTCGGTATCTCGCCGATGAAGGACCTCGCGCCGCGCGACCTCATGCGCCTCACATCGCTGTCGCTGGTCGAGATCGACGCCGGCGTGCCGCGCCTCACGGAGTTCGGGCGCAAGCGTTACCGCGCCCTGCCCCGCGCTGCCGACGTCAAGGATCTCACTCTGGAAGCGATGATCGCCGCCGTCAGCGACAGGCTGCGCAAGACGACGGACTAGGCGGCGACAATGTGAAGTGTTTGCGACCTCCGCAACGGACCGGGAAGGCCCGCGTTCATCACGCGACCCTTCCCCCAGCAGGAGAGAGCACATGACCGACCTGACCCTGACTCCGAAAAACCTGATCGCCGCCGAGCGCGTCACCGGCACCGACGTCTACAATCTGCAGGGCGACAAGCTCGGCACCGTCGAGGACATCATGATCGACAAGGTGAGCGGTCGCGCCATCTATGCCGTGATGTCGTTCGGCGGCTTCCTCGGCATCGGCGAGAAGCACCATCCCCTGCCGTGGTCGACGCTGAAGTACGACGAGCGCCAGGGCGGCTATGTGGTGGCCCTCGACAGGAAGATCCTGGAGGGCGCGCCGACCTTCGACGAAGCGGAGGATTTCAGCTGGACGCCCGATTACGGCCGCCAGGTCGACAAGTATTACGGTGTCCCGACCTATTGGTAAGACACGGCGCTGACGATGCCGGCCCGTTGCCCCGCCCGGGCGATGGGCCGGCATTTTTTATGGCGTGACCTTCTGGCAGCCGGCACCCTGCCAGCGATAGCCTTGGGCCGAACCCGACACCATCGTCCATTCGACGATGCAGCCCTGGCGCACCAGGGTCGGCGGAAAGCCGCCCATGGGAATCCATACGCCACCGCCCCACCCCCATCCCCAGCCGCCGAAGCGCTGATACATCGGCGGCATGCCGGGATCGATGTACGACGTGTCCCATTTCCATTGCAGGATCTTGCTGCCGTCCTCGAGCTGATAGCTGCTGTCGGGAATGCGGCCCATGCTGTTCAGCAGCCCTGCCTCCGGCGCGCCGGCCATGGCGCGCAGCTGGCTGTCGAAGGCGGCCTCGCGTTCCGCCCGCGTCTCGCAGCCGGGCAAAAGCGTCAGGAGGGCGAGGACCGCCAGGAGCGGCTTGGCGAACATGCTCATATTCTAGCGCGCTACGGCTTGGCTTTCACGTCCCGGTCGTAGATGTTGGTCGCGGGCGGACCGGAAGAGTCCGCAAGGGATGCGGAGAACGGATGGGATCGGCGCTGAGGTGGCTCGCCTTCGCGATTTGCGTGGCGGGGTTGGTGCTGGGTCAGTTCGGACGCACATTCGACGATGTGCGGCGCTACGGCCATATCTCCGACATCATGCAGTCCGAGTGGGCTGCAACCAACATCTGGCTCGACAGCACAGAGTGCACCGTGTCCCGCGGCGTCTGGCTGGCGGTCTGCGAGGACGGTCGCCTCATCCCGATCTCCGAACGGGCGATCGCCGACGATCCTGGCCACGCGCTGCTGCTCAGCGCCTGGGCCGCGATGACGGGCGAGCCTGCCACTCTGGTCGACGTCGCGCGGCTCAACACGCTCATCAATACGATCGGCCTCGTGGCCCTGGCGGCGCTCTTGTTCTCGCTGCGGGCCTGGATCACCTCGCTCGTGCTGCTGGTGCGGGGGCCGATCGAGTTCCTGGGCTGGATGGGCACCTCTCCCCACTGGGCCTTCATCGGCACGGTCAGCCTGGCCGGCATCCTGCCGCTGGCGATCGTGACCCGCAGCAACCGCGCCTGGATCGCGGGCGGGATCGCGGCCCTGGCCGTGGTGACGCTGATCCGCGAATCGATCGGCCTGATGGGTTTCGCGCTCACGCTCGGCGCCCTGGCGGCGACGGCACTGCAGCGGCCGCGACCGGCTCACCTCCTGCCTCGCCTGGCGCTGATGGTCGTTCTCGCAACGGGGGCGCTGCTTGCTCCCAAATGGGCCACGATGGCGCGCGATGCGGCCTTTCCCATGGCGCCCGCCGAACGGCTGCAGACTCACGGCCTGTCGCATACGCTCTATCTCGGCCTCGGATTCGTCGAGAACAAGTGGGGCATCCGCTACCACGACGAGCATGGCGCGGACCTGGCCAACCGGGCCGGGATCATCTACTGCTCGCCCGAGTATTTCCGCATGATGTGGAAGCTTTACCTCGCCCGCATCGTCGAGGACCCGGTTGAAGTCGCGCGCATCTACTGGGAAAAGGCCCTGCAGTTGCTTGCCGTGCCGACCATGCAGCCCGGCCCGCCCTTCGGGATCGTCCTGGCGATCGGTCTGGTGCACCTGCTGGCAGCAACCTGGTTCGGCCTCTGGCGTCGCGTTGGCTTTCCGCAGGGTCTGCCGATCGAGGGGGTGTCGCTCGCGTTCCTCGGCCTCTTCCTCGCCCAGGCGATCCTGGCCTTGCCCAGCCATCTGTACGCCGTGCCGGTGAACGCCTTCATCCTCGTGCTGTTCGGGGCGATCGTCGAGTTCGTCGCGCGCGGGCTGTGGACGCTGGCCGCACGCCACCGCCGGGTTACGGGGTAGCGCCCAGGTACTTCTTGCACTCGTAGGTGAGCTGATTGGTCCGCTGTCCCTCGCACGGCTTTTGCCGCTCGATCATCAGGGCGATCACGTAGAAGGCGAAGACGCCCAGGATCCAGATCGTGATCGCCCAGCCCATGGCGATGTCCAGCCGCCGATGAAAGGCGGGCGTGGCGCGCGACGGTGCCGCCACCGAGACGGCGCCCCGCACCAGCATGATCGTGAGGGGAAAGCTCGCCGCGCCGCAGGCCAGGTAGAGCAGAAGAACGTCGAGAACGCTCATCTCACCAGGAGAGTTTGGGCATGGGGATCGGCCCGTTCTGCTTCGGCGCCCAGCCGCGGGCTTCCATGCAGCGCGCCATCAGGCGTTCGTAGTTGTACTTGTATCCTTGGTTGGCCATGTCGGAGTACAGCTCCTGCTGACCGAACCGCTCGCGCTCGCCCGAGAACACCGCACGACGCTGGTCGTCGATGTCACGGTCCTGCTGGGTCCTCGCGCGGACCTGGGTGCGGCACTGCGACTGGTCCTTCGTGAACTGCTCGGCATCGGCGCCTTCCTTGCTGAAGTCCCGGGGCGCACAGGCCGACATCGCCGCCGCCGCCAGAACGAGGGCGATCGCGAGCTTCATGGGGTTCCAGCCAAAGCCGCCTCGATGGCCTTGAGTGCGTCGGACGCCTTGGCCCCGTCGGGACCGCCGCCCTGCGCCATGTCGGGCCGGCCACCGCCGCCCTTGCCGCCAAGCGCCGCCACGCCCGCCTTCACCAGCTCGACCGCACTGTGGGTCTTGGCGAGATCCTCGGTGACGCCGACCACCGCCGAGGCCTTGCCGTCCTCCACCCCGATCAGCGCCACGACGCCCGAGCCCAGCTTCTTCTTGAACTCGTCGGCCATGCCCTTGAGGTCCTTGCCCGGCACGCCGTTCAGCACGCGGCCGATCAGCTTGATCCCGCCGACATCGCGCACCTCGTCGGCCGCGGACCCGCCGCCCGAACCGCCGCCGGCCAGGGCCAGCGCCTTGCGCGCATCCGACAGTTCGCGCTCGATTTTCTTCTGGCCCTCGACCAGCGCCGCCAGACGAGCCGGCAGATCTTCGGGCCGCACCTTCAAGGTCGCTGCGGCCTCGGCCAGCAGGTCGGCCTGGTGGCGCACGAAGGCCTCGGCCGCGTTGCCGGCCAGCGCCTCGATGCGACGGACGCCGGCCGCCACAGCGCCCTCGCCCACGATCTTGAACAGGCCGATATCGCCCGTCCGCCTCGCATGCGTGCCGCCGCACAGCTCGACCGAATATCTCTCGCCACCCGGGACGTCGGCATCGCCGCCCATCGTGAGCACGCGCACTTCGTCGCCATACTTCTCGCCGAACAGCGCCATGGCACCGGCGGCAATCGCCTCATCCGGAGTCATGAGGCGCGTCTCGACCGCCGAATTGTGGCGGATGCGGTCGTTCACCTCGTCCTCGACGTGGCGCAGCTCCTCGGACGAAATCGCCTTGGTGTGGCTGATGTCGAAGCGCAGCCGGTCGGGCGCAACCAGCGAGCCCTTCTGCGTGACATGCTTGCCGAGATGGCGGCGCAGCGCCTCGTGCAGCAGATGGGTCGCCGAATGATGGGCGCGCAACTGTGCGCGGCGAATCGGGTCGATGGTCATGACCAGGTCGTCGCCGACCTTGAACTCGCCCTTTTCGACCGCGGTGTGATGGGCGTGAAGATCGCCCACCATCTTCTGGACGTCGGCAACCGATGCCTCGTTGGCGCCGCTCGCCAGACGGCCGGCATCGCCCTGCTGGCCGCCCGACTCCGCATAGAACGGTGTCTGGTTGGTCACGATCCAGCCGGTCTGACCGGCCCTCAGGGACTGGACTTCCTTGCCGTCGAGCAGGATCGCCTTGATCTGGCCCTCGGCGCGCTCGGTGTCGTAGCCCAGGAACTCGGTGGCGCCAGCCTTCTGGCGGACGTCGAACCAGATCGCCTGGTCGGCGGTCTCGCCGGAGCCGGCCCAAGCCGCCCGCGCCTTGGCGCGCTGCTCGTCCATCGACTTCTCGAAGCCGTCGGTGTCGACCTTGATGTCGCGCGCGCGCAGCACGTCCTGCGTGAGGTCGAGCGGGAAGCCGAACGTGTCGTAGAGCTTGAACGCGACCTCGCCCTTCAGCGTGCCGCCGGCCGTCAGCTCCTTCGTCTCGTCCTCGAGCAGCTTCAGGCCGGTGCCCAGCGTCTTCTTGAAGCGCGTCTCCTCGAGCTTCAGCGTCTCGGTGATCAGCGGCTGGGCGCGCGACAGTTCGGGATAGGCGTCGCCCATCTCCCGCACCAGGGTCGGCACCAGCTTGAACACCACCGGATCCTGCGCGCCCAGGATGTGGGCATGGCGCATCGCGCGGCGCATGATGCGGCGCAGCACGTAGCCGCGACCCTCGTTCGAAGGCAGCACACCGTCGGCGATCAGGAAGGAGGTCGCACGCAGGTGATCGGCAATGACCTTGTGGGACGCGCCCTGCTTGCCGTCGGGATCGACACCGGTCTCGTGCGCCACCGCCTCGATCAGGGCGCGGAACAGGTCGATGTCGTAGTTGTTGTGCTTGTGCTGAAGGACGGCCGCGAGACGCTCGAGGCCCATGCCGGTGTCGATCGACGGCTTGGGCAGCGCGACGCGCTCTTCCTTGGTCACCTGCTCGAACTGCATGAAGACCAGGTTCCAGATCTCGATGAACCGGTCGCCGTCCTGCTCCGGGCTGCCCGGCGGACCGCCGGGAATGCCCTCGCCATGATCGAAGAAGATCTCCGAGCACGGGCCGCAGGGGCCAGTGTCGCCCATCGCCCAGAAATTGTCCGAGGTCGGAATGCGGATGATCTTGTCGTCCGAGAGGCCCGCGATCTTCTTCCAGTGGCCGGCCGCCTCGTCGTCGGTGTGGAACACCGTGACCAGCAGCTTCTCCTTGGGCAGGCCGTAATCCTTCGTCAGAAGGTTCCAGGCCAGCTCGATCGCGTGTTCCTTGAAATAGTCGCCGAACGAGAAGTTGCCCAGCATCTCGAAGAAGGTGTGATGGCGGGCGGTGTAGCCCACGTTCTCGAGGTCGTTGTGCTTGCCGCCGGCGCGGACGCACTTCTGCGACGTCGAAGCGCGCGAGTAGGAGCGCGTCTCCAGGCCGGTGAAGACGTTCTTGAACTGCACCATGCCGGCGTTCGTGAACATCAGCGTCGGGTCGTTGCGCGGCACCAGCGGGCTCGACTCCACGACTTCGTGGCCGTTCTTGCGGAAGTACTCTAGGAAGGTACGACGGATTTCGCTGACGCTTTGCATGCCGGCCTTGTAGCGTGCGCCAGCCCGTCACGTCCAGAACAGGGAACCCAGGGGAAATGGCCGCCGAGGCCCATTCTACTGCCACTCTTCGCCTCTCGGTGGGCGACCTCCGGATCGCCCATCCGATCACCGTACCGACCGGGCCGGTGCCCGCGGCCGACGTCGTGCCGGCCCTCCAGGGCCTGGTGAACGCCGTGGTTGCCGCGGCCGAGGCCGGCAAGGCGATCTCCTGCCGCAAGGGCTGCGGGGCCTGCTGCCGCCAGCTCGTGCCGATCTCGCGCACGGAGGCTGAACGGCTGCTGTCGACGGTGGCGACCCTGCCGGCGGAGCGGCGTGCCGTGCTGGAAGGCCGTTTCGCCGCCGCCGAGGCCGCCCTTGCCGCGGCCGACCTCAAGGAACGCAAGGGGCGGCGCGACCGCGAGCTGTCGATCGCCTACTTCGCGCTGGGCATCCCCTGCCCCTTCCTCGAGGAGGAGAGCTGCTCGATCCACCCGGACCGGCCGCTGGTCTGCCGCGAATATCTCGTCACCTCGCCGGCCGAACTGTGCGCCGGGCCCGAGCAGGAAGGCGTGACACCGGTGCCCGTTCCCAAGGTCTCGCTGGCGGCCCGCGGCCTGCAGGACGAACGCGAGGAGTGGTTTCCGCTGGCGCTGCTGTTGGATTGGGCGAAGGCCCGCCCCAGGGCCGGCGCCCGGCGCACAGGGCCGGAGTGGATTCAGCGGTTCCTGAAGGGGATGTCCGCCAAGCGCACCTGAGAGGTGTGTCAGCAATCGTGTCTGTTCTACGCCGTGCAGACTCCCGCGCCTCGCGGCTTGTAACCAAGCCGCTTGCAGGCGCTGCCGCCTGCCCCGCCCATTTCTTTTGGGCGCCTATGGCGCCCAAAAGAAATGGGCGGTACCGCGCGTGGGGTGCGGTACCGCCCTTAGGGACCCGGAGACAGGGGATCAGGGTCCGCTATTCCTCGTCGTCGTCTTCCTTGCCGCCCTCCATCAGGACGTTGGCCAGGATGCCGGCATTGGCGCGCACCTTGTTCTCGATCGCATTGGCGACTTCCGGGTGCTCCCGGAGATAATTCTTGGCGTTCTCGCGGCCCTGCCCGATGCGGGTGCCATCGTAGGAGTACCAAGAGCCCGATTTCTCGACGACGCCGGCCTTCTCGCCGAGATCGATCAACTCACCATTCTTGGACACACCCTCGCCATACATGATGTCGAACTCGACGACCTTGAACGGCGGCGCCACCTTGTTCTTCACGACCTTGACGCGCGTCGCGTTGCCGACGACTTCGTCCTTGTCCTTGAGCGCACCGATACGACGGATATCGAGGCGGACAGAGGCGTAGAACTTCAGCGCATTGCCGCCCGTCGTCGTTTCGGGACTACCGAACATGACGCCGATCTTCATGCGGATCTGGTTGATGAAGATCACCAGTGTGTTCGACTTGGAGATCGAGGCGGTGAGCTTGCGCAACGCCTGGCTCATCAGGCGGGCATGCAGGCCCGGCAGGGAGTCACCCATCTCGCCTTCGAGTTCGGCGCGTGGCACGAGGGCGGCCACCGAGTCGATCACCAACACATCGATGGCGCCGGAACGCACCAGCGTGTCGGCGATCTCGAGCGCCTGCTCGCCGGCGTCGGGCTGGGAGATCAGCAGGTTGCCGATGTCGACGCCCAGCTTCTTGGCATAGCCCGGATCGAGCGCATGTTCGGCGTCGATGAAGGCGCAGGAACCGCTCTTCTTCTGCGCCTCGGCAATGACGTGCAGCGCGAGCGTCGTCTTGCCCGAACTTTCCGGGCCATAAATCTCGACGATGCGGCCCTTGGGCAGGCCGCCGATGCCCAGCGCGATATCGAGGCCCAGCGAGCCGGTCGAGATCGCCTCGATCTCCAGCGCCTCGCGCTGGCCCAGCTTCATGATGGAGCCCTTGCCGAAAGCGCGCTCGATCTGGGCGAGAGCGGCGTCCAGCGCCTTGTTCTTGCTTTCCATGCCTTCTTTTTCGACCACCTTGAGCATCGCCGACATTGGCTTTCTCCTTCTTCCCATGCCCCTGTCAGGAGCGGCAATGCGGATAAGTCCGCCGCAGGTTCGAATGTCTGGTAGCGCCAATGTACCCATTTTGTTCCGACCGGCAATGGAACAATAAACCTCTGATGGAACTAATGTTCTTGACATTTGTTCCATCAATGTTCTCAGTCAGGCCTGTGGATAATACTGGATCTCCGACGCCTCGCTATCCGCCCATAGCGCGCGCCACGGAGATGTAGAGGGGGATGCCCAGCAACAGGTTGAAGGGGAAGGTCACGCCGAGCGAGAGCGCGAGCGGGATCGCCGCCCGGGCCTGCGGCAGGGCGAGCCGCATCGCCGCCGGGACTGCGATGTACGAGGCCGAGGCCGCGAGGGTGATGAACACCGCGATGCCGCCCACGGACAAGCCGATCCAGGGCGCCAGCAACGCCGCACACGTGCCACCGATCAGCGGCATGACGACGGCGAACACCGCGAGCCGGAAGGACAGCAACCGCCGTTCGTCGCGCAGGCCCCGGCCCGCCACCAGTCCCATGTCGAGCAGGAACAGGCAGAGGAAGCCGGGAAAGGCATCGACCAGGAAAGGCTTCAGAAGCACCTGTCCCCGGTCGCCGGTTACGATACCGATCAGGAAAGAGCCGAGCAGCATGACGACCGCGCCGTTCAACAGGATCTCGCGGACCAACTCGCTTCCCCGCCCCTGCGCCTGTCCGCCCCGCGCGAGGAAGAGTGCGCTCAGGATCGCGGGCGTCTCCATCGCCGCGGCGACGGCGATCATATAGCCCTCGAACGGAATGCCGAGCTGGCCGAGGGCGCTGGTGACGGCGACCAGCGTCACGGCGGAGATCGAGCCGTAGTGGGCGGCCACCGATGCCGCATCGGGAACCGAGAGGCCTGTGGCGGCGCGCAGGAGCGCAAAGGCGACGAAAGGGATGGCGAAGGACAGCATCACGCCTGCCGCCAGCGTGGCCGCCAAAGTCGCCGAGAGTCCATGATGGGCGACCTCGCCGCCGCCGCGGAAGCCGATCGACATCATCAGATAGAGCGACAGCAGCTTCGCCACCGACCCGGGAATGGAGAGGTCGGAACGGGCAAGGCTGAGGGCGGCGCCGAGCACGAAGAACAGCACCATCGGCGAGAGGATGTTCTGGCCGGCGAGATCGAAGAAGGACATGGGGGCCTCGGCGTTTTCGGTGCCCTCCATTAGGTGGTGGCGCCTTGACCCGGAAATTGATAGTTGGCGACCGATTATTCAGGGAACTTGATAAATCATGGCGCGCCTGCACAACCTCGACATCGATCTCCTGCGCGCCTTCGTGACGGTCAGCGACCTCGGCAGCTTCACGCGCGCCGCCGAGACGCTGCTGCGCCGGCAGTCGACCCTCAGCCTCCAGATCAAGCGCCTCGAGGACGGACTCGGCAAACGCCTGCTCGACCGCGCGACGCGGCACGTCCGCCTGACCGCGGACGGTGACGCCCTGCTGCCGCATGCCCGCCAGATGCTCGAACTTAACGACCGGCTGGTCGCCAGCCTGGCGCAGCCGGCGCTGGCGGGGACCGTGCGCCTGGGCACGCCGGAGGATTTTGCGACCAGCTACCTGCCGCAGGTCCTGGCCCGGTTCGCCCAGGCCTACCCTGCCGTGCAACTCGAGGTGACGTGCGACCTCACGCTCACCCTGGTCGAACGTTTTCGGGAGGGCGCGTTCGACCTCGTGCTGGTCAAGCGCGAGCCCGAACGCTCCAACCGGGGCGTTCGCGTATGGCGCGAGCCGCTGGTGTGGGTGGCTGCCGGTCAACTGGTGCTGCCCGAGGAGGGCCCCCTGCCCCTCGTCGTCTCGCCGCCGCCCTGCGTCTACCGGAAGCGCGCCACGGATAGCCTGAACCGCGCGCGCCGCCGCTGGCGGGTCGCATACAGCTGTGCCTCCCTGGCCGGCCAGCACGCCGCCGTGAGGGCCGGCCTCGGCGTCACTGTACTGCCGAAGGACATGGTGCCCACTGGCCTCGCCGTGGTCGAACGGCGCTCGATGCTGCCCGACCTGCACGACACCGAGATCGCCCTCCTTGCCGCGCGCAGCCTCAGCGCCCCGGCCCGCCGACTGCACGACCATATCGTGCGCTCGCTGGAAGACGTCGGAAGACTCTGACGAGGTCTTGTTGAAGCGCGCCTCGTCGCGGGCCTATCTGGGTCCGAGCAGCCCGGCCGTCTTCAGCCCGGCGATGCCCGCCGCGTCGTAACCGATCTCCGCCAGCACCTCGTCATTGTGCTCGCCGATCTCCGGCGGATTGGAGACGAGCGGCGGCCGCCAGCCCATCATCTGGAACGGCAGCAGCGGCAGACGGGTCTGCACGCCGCCCGACAGGGTGGTCGGGGCCAGCGAACCGTTGGCCAAGAGGTGCGGATGATCGAACAGGTCCTGCGGCCGCGCGACCGGCGCGAAGGAGATGTCGGCCTCGAGGCACATCTGCTCGAGCGCGTCCTTGGTATAGGCCTTGAACACCGCGGCGACTTTCGGCACCAGCCACGGCCGCGCTTCGATGCGCAGGTTGTTGGTGGCGAGCTTCGGATCGGCCGCCAGATCGGGCTGCTTGAAGAACTCGCAGAAGCGCTTCCACTGGCCGTCGCTGGTGATGCCGACGAAGACCTGCAGATCGTCGGCCGTGTTGAAGATCTCGTAGACCGCCCACGAGCTCACCCTCTCCGGCATCGGCGGCGGCGCGACGCCGTTGATCGCGGTGATCGCGAGGTGCTGGCCCATCAGGAACACTACCGATTCGAACAGCGCGCTCTCGACCAGGCCGCCCTTCCCCGTGCGGTCGCGCTGCTTCAGCGCCAGCACCGTGCCGAAGGCCCCGAACATGCCGCCGACGATATCGATCACCGAGGTCCCGGCGCGCAGCGGCCGGCCGCTCGGGCCGGTCATGTAGGCCAGCCCGCCCATCATCTGCACGACCTCGTCGAGCGCCGGCCGCTTCTCGTAGGGCCCCGGCAGGAACCCCTTGAGCGCGCAGTAGACGAGGCGCGGGTTGATCTTCTCGAGGTCTGCCGGCCCAAGCTTGCGCTTGGCCATCGAGCCGGGCGCGAAATTCTCGATCAGCACGTCGGCCTTCTCGAGCAGCTTCACCAGCACCTTGCGGCCCTCGGGCGAATCGGCGTCGAGCGCCAGGCTCCTCTTGTTGCGATTGAAGTAGCCGAAGAAGCCCGCGCCGAAGCCGCGCAGCTTACGCGTACGGTCGCCGTCGACCGGTTCTACCTTGATCACCTCGGCGCCGAGGTCGGCCAGGATCATGCCGCACGACGGGCCCAGGATGGTGTGGGTGAGTTCGACGACGCGGACGCCCTTGAGGGGCGGTTCAAACGATGAGGTCATGCCCCACCGGATACCTCAACCCGCAGCGGCGAGCCACGTGTCGATATCTTTGGTGAGCGGCAGGCCCGCCGCCTCGGCGAGGACCCGATGCCCCATGCCGGCGCCGACCATGAAGGCCTCCTGGTGCGGCAGCGCGTTGGCCTTGAGCATCGAGCGGATGGCCGGCCCATCATGGCCCCACCCGACCGCCTCGACCTTGCCGTCGAAGGCCCGGTTGAGGATCGCCAGGAAGCCCTCGCGTTCCTCGTCCGACAGGCCCGGCACCGCGTCGATGTCGCCGAGCACGAACAGCCGGCCCCGAAACTTCGCCACCAGGGCGGCGATGGAATTGCGCGGCTCGACGATGATTTCGCGGTTCGGACCGCGGCGCACGCGAGCAGCCAGTGACAGCGGCATCACGGCGGCACTGAGATGCGCGCCCGAATCCATGATCACCGAGGTGAGTTCACGGTAAGTGATCCCCAGCCGCTCGGCGCGCTTCAGCCGCATCATCGCCACTTCGGGCTTTGGCGTCTTCCAGGCCTTGGCGGCGGCGCGGCGCCACACCCAGGCCTCCCACGACATGTCGAAAGTCGGCCCGTTATTGTGCCCGATGGCGGGACGGCGCAGCAGCACCTCGACATTTGCATGCCGGACTGCAAGACGGTCGAAACGATCACCCATTGCGCCTATTCTAGAGCAGTTCGGGCGAAGGTAAAACGCGCTATACGAACGCCAACGACCTCATGCTGAGGAGCAAGCGCAGCGAGCGTCTCGAAGCATGGGAACGAGCCCTTCGCTCGTCGCCCACCCTTCGAGACGCGGCCCTTCGGGGCCGCTCCTCTGAGTGAGGTCCAGGTCAGGTGAGGAGCGAGGCGTGGACGATTTTCAGGTCGATGTGTTGGTGGTTGGTGCAGGCAATGCCGCGGCGTGTGCGGCCCTGGCGGCGCGCGAGACGGGCGCGTCGGTCGCCATGCTGGAGGCGGCTCCCGAGGCCGAGCGCGGCGGCAACAGCACCTATACGGCCGGTGCCATGCGCGTGGTCTTCCACGGCGTCCACGACCTGGTGCAGCTCTACGACCTCACCGAGGACGAGAAGCGCGACGTCGATTTCGGCAGCTACACCGCCGACCAGTATCTCGACGACATGGGCCGGGTGACCAACTATCGCTGCGACCCCGAATTGACCGACATCCTGATCGGCCGCTCCTTCGAGACCATGAAGTGGATGCGCTCCAAGGGCGTGCGCTTCCAGCCCTCCTACGGGCGCCAGGCCTTCAAGGTGAACGGCAAGTACAAGTTCTGGGGCGGCCTGGCGGTCGAGGCCTGGGGCGGCGGGCCGGGCCTGGTCGATCTCGAGCACAAGGCTGCCGTGAAGGCCGGCATTCCCATCCACTACGAGACGGCGGCGGTGTCGCTGATCGAGGAAGACGGCGTCGTGCGCGGCGTCATCGCCCGCCACAAGGGCCGCAAGGTGAAGATCGGCGCCAAGGCGGTCGTGCTGGCCTGCGGCGGGTTCGAGAGCAACGCCGAGATGCGCACGCGCTATCTCGGACCGACCTGGGATCTCGCCAAGGTGCGCGGCACCCGCTTCAACACGGGCGCTGGCATCAACATGGCGCTGGCGATCGGTGCCAAGCCGCATGGCAACTGGTCGGGCGGCCACGCCGTCGGCTGGGACATGAACGCGCCGGAGTTCGGCGACCTCGATGTCGGCGACAACTTCCAGAAGCACTCCTATCCGCTCGGCATCATGGTGAACGCCAATGGCCTGCGCTTCGTCGATGAGGGCGCCGACTTCCGCAACTACACCTATGCCAAGTACGGCGCCGTGATCCTGGCCCAGCCGCAGCAGTTTGCCTGGCAGATCTTCGATTCGAAGGTGCTCGACAAGCTGCGCGACGAATACCGCATCAAGCGCATGACCAAGGTGCGTGCCGACACGATCGAGGAGCTGGCGAAGAAGCTGGAAGGCGTCGACGAGCAGCAGTTCCTGAAGACGATCAAGGAATGGAATGCCGCCGTCATGACCGAGGTGCCGTTCAACCCGGCGATCAAGGACGGCCGCGGCACGCGCGGCCTCGCCGTGCCGAAGACCAACTGGGCCAACACGATCGACCAGGGTCCGTTCGAGGCCTATGCCGTGACCTGCGGCCTCACCTTCACCTTCGGCGGGTTGAAGATCAGCAACGAGGGCGAGGTCGAGAGCACCGACGGCCATACGATCCCGGGCCTATTCGCCGCGGGCGAACTGGTCGGCGGGTTGTTCTATCACAACTATCCCGGCGGCACGGGCCTGGTCTCGGGCGCCGTGCTGGGCAAGCTCGCAGGCGATGGTGCCGGCAAGTACGTCGCCGGGAAGAACTAGGCCCCCCGGTTCAAGGCGCATCGAACTTCGAAAACTGCTGTGTACTGCGGCAATTCGAACATTCGGCCGAAGGCTTGTGGCGCTGATGCGCATTCAGCCGCCCAGCCAGTTCATCGAGGTCGGCGACATCACGCATGTCGCCGACACGGACACCGAAGTGACCGGCGGCAAAGCTGCAAGGCGCGATGCTGCCGTGTTCATCGATAAAAATGAACTGATTGGCGATACGGCAATCGCTGATCGGCAACTCTATCTCCAATGCCGAGTCCCGAATGCGATCCAGATAGGCGCCACCCCCAAGTAGATTGGCGGACTGCGCCGCCAATTCCAGGCGCAACGGAGGCAGCAGCTCCTTGAGTGTCTCGACATCATTCGGCATCAGTCGATTGTCGGGAAAGAACTCGGGCCGGTCCCGGCCACCGAGCTGATTGAAGCTGATCTCCGAGATACCCCAGGATGCAAGTTCGCGGCAAAGGTCTGGAAAGCGCACGATATTGCCGCGCATCAGGACGACATTGGCTCGAAGGCGAAGCCGGGCGCCGGTCAGTCTGCACTCCTCCGCCAGAAGTCTGACGCCCCTGCTCAGCTTGCTGAACGCCCCGGGCCATCCGCGCATCTGATCATGGAAGTCCGAGAATCCGTCCACGCTGAACGTCACTTCCTTGTAGCATTCCATCAGATGATGCCGAACCTTCTGACTGCCCAGACTGGTGCCGTTTGTCGTCGTGCTGATCTCGATTCCATTCGCGCGGGCAAGCCGCGTCAGCTCGTCCAGTGGCTTCCAGAGCAACGGCTCGCCACCAAGCCAGGAAACGAGAACATCTTGCCCAGAGTGCCTTCGCCATCTGCCGAGCAACTCGATAAAGCGGGCGATATGCTCCGGATCGGCCACGTTTCGGGGGATCGCCAGCCTTTTGTCATACGCACAGAAAGGGCAGCTCAGGTTGCAGGTTTCCAGGACGCGCCAGACGATGACCATTTCGCTCACCCTGCCCGTCGGTAGAGTTCGGCGGGTCGAAACGCTGCACCGGTCTCGAGCTTGCCGGTTGCCTTCAGCCACCCGCGATCGAGGATCTTGCGCCGGAAAGCAGGCTTTGCCAGCGGCTCCCCAAGAATTGCCTCATGCACTTCCTGGAGTTGGCGGAGAGTGAATAGCTTAGGCAGAAGCTCAAGTCCGACGGCGCTGTAATCGAGTTTGCCCCGCAATCGTCGCACAGCCGTCGCCAGAATTTCGTCGTGATCGAAGGCGAGCCGTTCCATCGTTCCGTCCGAAAGAAGGACCGACGCGCACTTTTGATTCGCCGATAGTCTGACTTGCCCCAGCGCCAGATTGCGCGAACCTTCCAAGCAACCTCTGAGGCGTTCGGCATGCACCAGGGCGTAGTAGGCCACGCTGATGACCCGGCCGCGTGGATCTCGATCGGGCCTGCCGAAGGTATAGAGCTGTTCGACGAAGGCGTCCGGAAGTCTCGCCTTCTCGCGAAGCAATCGACTGACAGTGTCGTCGAGAGACTCCTGAATGTGCACGAAGCCGCCGGGGAGAGCCCAGGCTTCCGATACGGCATCATCACGCCGTATTGCGAGAACGCTCAGTCGTCCGGCATCGATGGTCAGCAGGACCAGATCGACGGCAACGGAAGGCCTGGCGAAATCCGACAGGGAGGGAGTTTCCTTTTCTACTTTCATCGCACCACCATAATATTCCACATGGATATATCCCCTATGGATATTAGTCAACGCCTCAGCGCGGACGCTTGCGGACTGGCCATCCGGCGGATAGGTACCAATCAACATCGACAGGTCCCGGGAGGCACCTCATGACATTCATTTCCCGCCGCCAAGCGCTCGCCCTCGGCGGCTCGTCGCTGCTCCTGCCGTCCGCCGCGCGCGCGCAGGCCAACTGGCCGGCCGGCCCGGTCACCTTCGTCGTCGGCTATGCCGCGGGCGGCAGCACGGACATCAATGCCCGCGAGCTGGCGCACGTCATGACGCCGGTCATCGGCCAGCAGATCATCATCGAGAACAAGGGCGGCGCCGCCGGCTCGATCGGCCTGCGCGCGGTGGCGAACGCCAAACCCGACGGACAGACCCTGTTCGTCGCCGTCGGCACCAACGTGATCATCAATCCGTACGTGCAGAAGGGCATGATCGACACCCTCTCCTCGCTGGCGCCGATCTGCCAGATCACGGACTACCAGTACGTGCTGGTCGTGGGGAACAAGGTGCCGGTGAAGAATGCGGCCGAGCTGGTGGCGATGGCCAAGAAGGATCCCGAGAAGCTCACTTTCTCGTCGTCGGGCGTCGGCGGAAACAACCACCTCGCCGGTGCGCTGTTCGCGGAAGCGGCCGGCATCAAGATCACCCATGTTCCATACAAGGGCACGGGACCGGCGGTGGCCGACGTGATCAGCGGCCAGATCACCATGAACTTCTCGTCGCTGCCGCCGGCGGTCTCCCAGGTCAAGGGCGGCAACCTCAAGGCGCTGGCGGTGACCGGCAACAAGCGCGTCAGTTCCATGCCCGACGTGCCGACCCTGAAGGAACAGGGGATCGACGTCGTCGTCACGAGTTGGCAAGGTCTCTTCGCCCCGGCCAAGACCCCGCCCGACATTCTCGACAAGATCGACAAGGCGACCAAGGAAGCCATGAAGAACCCCAAGTGGCAGGAGGCGCTGGCGCGCGACGGGCTGGAGATGCCGCCCGACCGCACCCGCGCACAGTTCGCCAAGTTCGTCGCCGAGGAGCACGCCTTCTGGGGCAAGAAGCTGCGCGAGCTCAACGTCCAGATGGAGTAGCGGTCGCGGACCGCTTTACTCCGGCGTCCGTGCCTGCGCCTGTGTGCGCCGCCTCTCCTCGCCCAGTGCCCTGAGGCGCTCGACATCCTCAGGCTTCACGCGCCCATAGCGAGGCCGCCAGTCGTCGTCGGACGGCCAGGGCACATCCGACCGCCGTGTGGTGCGCGGCGCGGCGGCATCGCGCAGGAGGGCCAGCGCCTGCCCCGCGATCGTGCGCTGCAGGTCCGGCCGCCACGGCGGGCCGCACGGATTGCCCAGTGGGAAATCGGTGAACAGGAAGCGCGGCACGCCGCAATATTCGACGATGTCGAGGGCGGAGCCGACGATCACGGTCGGCATTCCGTTGGCTTCAAGATGGCGGGCGACCAAACTCACGGTTTGGTGGCAGACGGGTCAAAGTGGCGACAGCAACGCCGCATCGGCCCCGTCGGCGCGCAATCGCGCCAGGACCTGCGGCGCATCGATCTCCATCGTCTTGCGCTGGCTGTACTCGGTGGGCACGCCGTGGAAGCGCGCCGCCACACCGCCGACCAGGCCCTCTGCCGCCCCGTGCTGGACGGCCTCGATCGGCAGGAAGCTGGCCCGGTCGTCGGTATGGGTCGATTCCTTGTCCCAGGCGAGGTTGCCGGTGAAGAGCCTGGCCGGCGCCGGGGAGATCGCGTCCGACCAGACTTGCCGCTTGCCGGAGGCATCACGATTGCCGAGATCCGGCGGACTTGCTGTCGTGACGAGACCGATCCTCGCCTCGGACAAGGGCTTGGCGAGCGGCGCGAACGGCACCGTGTCGAAGCGCGACCAGACGTAGTCGGACGGGTAGCCGAGCGCGCGATAGTAGTCCCTCGTGCGATCCCTGTAGCGGACGGTCTCAGTCATCGCTTCCTCCGGCTTCTAGTGTTGCCGCCAGCCTAACTCCGTTTAGGCACCATGCAAAAGCCCTGTGCCTCGATGCCGAGCGCGGGATTGAACTTCGAGCGGAAGTTCTCCATCGCAATCGCAGCCGTCAGCTCGACGATCTGGGCCTCGCTGTAATGCTGCTTCAGGTTATCGACCAGCGCATCGTCGACCTTCCGGTCGGTGTAGGTGATGCGCTCGGCATATTCGAGGGCCAGACGCTCGGCCTCGCTGAAGAGGGTGCTGTCACGCCAGGTCGTGACCTCGGCCAGCTTCTCCATCCCGCCTTCCGTCGTTTCCAGCACACGGCTGGAATTGATGTCGGTTCAAAACGGGCAGCCGTTGATCGTCGCGACGCGTACGTACAGGAGCGCGGGCAGGCCCCTTGGCAGGAGGCCTGACTCCTCGATCGACTGGCCGAGCATGCCGGCCGCATTCAGGATTGGCGGGCAATGCGCCATCACCTTGGTCGGGTTTAGCAGGCCGCCGAACATCTCGCGCTGCCGGTCGAACGCCGCCTTCAGGACGGGATCGCCGCCATCCTCCTCGATCTCGCTGACACGGGGCATGAAACTCGCCTCCTCGTTGCAGGGGGCGGACACAATAACGTCCGGCTCCGTCGCGGCGCGACGGACATATTCTCATATCCGCATGAGTCGCCGAGGCCCCGACAGCGTCAGCGAAACCGCGCCAGCAGGCTATTGAACAAGGCTTCTCAAAAATACCGACGAGCAACAATGTTGCGTCAACGGTCGACGCGCCCCAGGATCCAGGGGGTGCGACATTCGATTCAGTTGTTTCGTTTATTTCGTTTGTTTCGTTTATTCGCCCGTGAGTCCGAGTTTTCAGCGGCCTGCTAGAGCATCGAGCTTGAATTAGGAATCGAAGTGGATTCCCACTTGGACGCAGTTTGCCCGCTTTGGAGATTCTCGAAGATGGCCCTGCCGAATACGCCAGTGGCGCAGCTCAGCTCGACAATGTGACGTTTCTCAATGAACTTTACGAGCACATGCTCGAACGGTCGGTCGACGAAGCCGGCGCCGCCTATTGGATTGAGCAGCTCGATAGCGGCGCCGTGGATCGGGCCGGCCTGGTGATCTCGATCGAGCAATCGCTCGAGTAACAGTCGACGCAGCTTGTCGGCGTCATCGACGACATCAATAGCCTTGGCGACATCTGGGCGTAATCACCCGGCTGCCTCTCGGCCTTCCGGGGACTGCGCTGCGTGACTTGCGCGCGGCACGGCACGGGCTGCGTTCGGCGGACTTCGCCGGCGCAGCTACCGGACGTCGATCTTGTAGTGATATCGTTCGATCTGCCCGCTGTCGGTTTCGGCCTCTATGACCACATCGTCTCTGCCGACAAAGCCGTCACTGGACTGGTAGAAGATTACGGCAACGGAGGTCTCGATCGGCGGGCAGCGCGCGATCTTGTCTGTCTTCAGCTTCGCCGATCGTTCCGATATCTTGCCGTGATCGGGTTGATCCACGACGCGAATGACCACGGGCCCCGAGGTACAGTCCGGTTTCACGCGTCCAAAGATCCCGATCTGGGTCAGCTGGCCTGGCTTTGCGGTTGCATTGCGCTCGACGATGCGATTCTGAGCAGCCGAGCTATTCGCGATGGCGCCGACCGTTGCCAAGGCGAGCAGGAACTTGAAGTTCATTCAGTCTCCTTCCGGCGCCCCGTGTGTGTGTGGGCGGAAGCCGCGGTGCGGAGCGACAACCGCAAGCTGTCCAAGGCGAAAATAACGCCAACAAAGTCCCGACGCGGGCCATCCGCCGGGCGGGAGCCGACTGGCCCCGCCGTCCTGCACCTGGATATCGCGCCTCACCAGCCCGTCGTTCGCCAAAGAGCTTTACGGTAGTGGCGGTGGATCGGTCTCAGCCCAAGACCAGCATGCCTCAACCGCGTCAGATGACCCACCACACGACCCGGCGAGGCCCCGTTCCCTGTACTCATTCAGTCTGAACGGGGCCACTTCTGGTCTCAGTACCTCTCGCAACGATATTTGGACAGTTTCACTGGAGTGCCGATGTCCGGCGAGTAGCCTGCCCCGAACCGCTTGCTTTGGTCTCCCGATCTCACAGGCGGCCAGGCCCTGCTCGATTGACCATCGGTCGAGTAGGGCCGATCTCGATAGATGGTTTCCATCCGGCTTCCCGGTGTCGCGGCTGCAGTTACGAGAGTTGGACGGGAAAGACTGATTTCGACCGGGGCCAGTCCCGGCGGAGCTTGCGGGCGCGCACCCGGTTTCAGCGATGGGTGAACGTGATCCCGTCATAGGGGGCGAAGGCGAGGCGATCGCGCGTCAGCAGCAATTTGCATTCCTCCTCGAGGTCCCGCTGGTTCGGCTCAGGTATCGGAACCCTCGTGTCGACGATGGGAAATTTGTAGGTCCGGATCAGCACTCCATGCCGCCTGCAATCAACTACCTTTCTCATCTGCTCCTCTTTGAAGCGGCGGCCTCCTGGCTGCGGGGCGATGACCGTCTCTCGACCGGTCGCCGCCGCGCAATCCAAGATGACGAAATGTCGTTTTGCGTAAGTCTCCGACCCCGCGGTTCCGCTGCACCAAGGCGGTCCGAATCTCCTCGGCGACAAGGCTTGGTGCGGTGAGAGATTCAGCTTGGCCCGCGCCGAGCCTGCAGGCGGATCGATACGGACGTGTGCGGCTATCGGTACCGCTGCGGGTCTGACGAGGGTCTGGGCGCGAACAGCTGCCAGCGGTGTTCGGCCCCCCACGAGCAGACCCGAGGAGCGACGAGGTGGGATGTTGTGCTCGATTCCAAAGGCTTCACGCCCTCTCTGTCCGCGCCCGGGCAGACTGGATCGCCTGGCCGGGTCAAAGGGTCGGTGACGTCACACAGATAGGCCGAACTCGAAATCCGCGGCCGTGAGCGTGCCAGCGAAGCCGACAAGCTTGATCGTTTGCTCGCCAGAGGTTGTGACGGTCGTGTCCGCACCGGCCTGGACGATGCCGAGCGCAGCGAAGTCCGCCACCCCGTTCTGCAAAGCGATATTGTCGCTTCCCGGGCTGAAGCTAAGGATCTGATCCTGCCCATGCGCCACGAGATCGAAGACGAAGCGACCGCCTCCGGGCGTGCCCGAGAGGACGCTGTTTCCCGCGGTGTCGAGGAAGACGTTGCCGGAGTACTCGCCATCTTCGTTCTGAGCGAACTGCACGCCCGTGTTCCTGGCGCTGAATTCGTTGTCGATCACATCGGTATCGGAACGACGCACGCGCAGCGCCGACGCAGGCTAGGTACCCGAATAATCGCTCGATGCTCTAGGGCCGATGAAGGTCGGGCCGAACGATCAACCAGAAGACAAGGGTGGACGCGACCGCACAGGCGAGCACGAACGACAACAGGACGGCGAGATTGGCCAGCAGGTCGACCCAGGCCGGGTCGGCGGCATCCCCCTCGAAGCCTGCCAGGCCGGCGAAGAGAGCGACGAAGAACGCCCCCAGCCCGAGGCCCAGGAGCAGATAGGCCCGCAGCCCGTCCCAGTGTCTGCGTCGCATCACGAGGTATGACGGCAGGCCGACCAGCAGCGCGAACGGATAGGAGATGTATCCGGCGAAGGCAGCGTAGCCCAGCGTCTGGGAATCGCCGCCCGCGGCGAGCATCACTCCCGCCAGGATCACCGCCGGCACCATCGGCG
The DNA here is from genome assembly GCA_002281855.1 of Rhodospirillales bacterium 24-66-33. Taxonomy (GTDB): domain Bacteria; phylum Pseudomonadota; class Alphaproteobacteria; order Reyranellales; family Reyranellaceae; genus Reyranella. Next base: position 21,991 of record NCHQ01000034.1, read on the forward strand.
CGACCACGAAGGCCGCCACCGTGCGGTACGACGTGGTGCGCGCGGATGGCATGCCGGATCAGAAGCCCAGAGACTTGGCCTGCACCACGCCTTCGATGCCGCTGATCCTGCTCATCAGGTCCGCAGAAAGCGGCTGGTCGACCTGGACCAGCGCGATGGCCGATCCGCCTGGCTTGTCGCGGCCGAGATGGAAGGTGGCGATGTTGACCTTGCCCTCGCCCAGCAGGGTGCCCAGGCGACCGATGAAACCCGGCTTGTCGTCGTTGGTGATGTAGAGCATGTGCGGCGCGAACTCCGCGTCGATCTCGATGCCCTTGATCTCGACGATGCGCGGATGCTTGCCGCCGAACAGTGTGCCGGTGACCGACCGCGTATACTTCTCGGTCGTGACCGAGAGGCGGATCATCGAGTTGTAGTCAGTCTCGCGCTCGTGCTTGACCTCCGCCACCTCGATGCCGCGCTCGCGCGCGATGACCGGCGCGTTGACCATGTTGACCGACGTGAGCTGCGGGCGCAGCACGCCCATCAGCGCCACCTGGGTCAGCGGCTTGACGTTGAGCTTCGCGACCAGGCCCTCGTACTCGATCGAGACGGCCTTGATGTCGGTGTCGGTGAGCTGGCCCGCGAAGGAACCCAGCTTCTCGGCCAGGTCCAGATAAGGAGCCAGCTTGGGCGCATCCTCGGCCGACACGTTGGGCATGTTGAGCGAATTGGTGACCGCGCCGGTCAGCAGGTAGTCGGCCATCTGCTCGGCGACCTGCAGGGCCACGTTCTCCTGCGCCTCGACCGTCGAGGCACCGAGATGCGGCGTGCAGACGAGGTTGGGCGCACCGAACAGGACATTCGACTTGGCCGGCTCCTCGACAAACACATCGAAGCCCGCGCCCGCGATGTGGCCCGAGACCAGCAGGTCGCGGACGGCCAGCTCGTCGACCAGGCCGCCGCGCGCGCAATTGACGATGCGCACACCCTTCTTGGTCTTCATGAGGTTGGCACGCGACAGGATGTTCTTGGTCTGCTCGGTGAGCGGCGTATGCACCGTGATGAAGTCGGCGCGGGCCAGCACCTGCTCCAGAGTTGCCTTCTCGACACCCAGCTCGGTGGCGCGCTGGTCGCTCAGGAACGGGTCATAGGCCACGACGCGCATCTTCAGGCCGATGGCGCGCTCGGCGACGATCGAACCGATGTTGCCACAGCCGATCAGACCCAGCGTCTTGAAGCTGAGCTCGGTGCCCATGAACTTGTTCTTTTCCCACTTGCCGGCCTGGGTGCTGGCATTGGCCTCCGGCACCTGGCGGGCGACGGCGAACATCAGGGCGATGGCATGCTCGGCGGTGGTGATGGCATTGCCGAACGGCGTGTTCATCACGACGACGCCGTGCGAGGTCGCGGCCTTGATGTCGACGTTGTCGACGCCGATGCCGGCGCGGCCCACGACCTTGAGCTTCTTGGCCACGGCCAGAACCTCGGCGGTGACCTTGGTGGCCGAGCGGATCGCCAGGCCTTCGTAGTTGCCGATGATCTCGCGCAGCTCGGCGGGCTTCAGGCCCGGCTTGAAATCGACGTCGCAGCCGCGTTCCGAGAAGATCTCGACGGCTCGCGGGGAAAGCTCATCGGAGATGAGAACCTTGGGCTTGGCCATGGGATGACTCCAAATTCTTGTGCTGGGGGCGCGCCACTCCAGTGGCGCGATCATGATTCAAGAGGAAGACGCGTCACTTCGGGCGAAGTAACCTGCGCCCTTGAGTGACGCGCCCCCAGTTATGAAAATTCGCGCTCGATCTCGCCGTAGGCCCAGTCGAGCCACGGCAGCAGCGCTTCGAGATCGGCCTTCTCGACCGTGGCGCCGCACCAGATGCGCAGGCCCGGCGGGGCGTCGCGGTAGGAGCCGACGTCGTAGCCCGCCTTCTCGGTCTCGAGCAGGTCGCCCATCTTCTTCGCCGCGGCGGCCTGCTTGTCGGCCGGCAGCGCGGTGAACCACGGCGCCTTGATCACCAGGCACACCGACGTATTGGAGCGGATCGCCTTGTCGGCCGCCAGGAAGGCAGCCCAGGGCCGCTGCTCGACGAACTTTTCCAGCACACCGAGATTGCCCTCGGAGCGCGCCATCAGGCCCTTGAGCCCACCGACACCCTCGCCCCACTTCAGGCCGTCGATCGCGTCCTCGATGCAGAGCAGCGACGGCGTGTTGATCGTGTCGCCCTTGAAGATGGCTTCCGAGAATTTGCCGCCCGAGGTCAGGCGGAAGATCTTCGGCATCGGCCATGCCGGCGTGTAGCTCTCGAGCCGCTGGATGGCGCGCGGCGACAACACGAGCATGCCGTGCGCACCCTCGCCGCCCATGACCTTCTGCCAGGACCAGGTCACGACATCGAGCTTGGCCCACGGCAGGTCCATCGCGAAGACCGCCGAGGTCGCGTCACAGATCGCGAGGCCCTCGCGGCCGTCGGCGATCCAGTCGCCGTTGGGAACCTTCACGCCGGAGGTCGTGCCGTTCCAGGTGAAGACGACGTCGTGCGTCCAGTCGACGGAATTGAGATCGGCGATCTGGCCGTAGGGCGCCTTGAGCGTACGGGTGTCCTTGAGCTTGAGCTGCTTCACCACGTCGGTGACCCAGCCCTCGCCGAAGCTTTCCCAGGTCAGCATGTCGACGGGGCGCTGGCCGAGCAGCGACCACATTGCCATCTCGACCGCGCCGGTGTCGGACGCGGGAACGATCGCAATGCGATGGTCGGCCGGAATGCCGAGGATCGCGCGCGTGCGGTCGACCGCCTCGACGATCTTCTTCTTGCCGATCTTCGACCGATGGGACCGCCCGACGGCGGCATCTTTGAGAACTTCCGGTGTCCAACCCGGACGCTTGGCGCAGGGGCCCGAAGAAAAATCGGGACGCGCAGGACGCAGAGACGGTTTCGTCATTGTCATTCTCCCTTACAGAAGAAATGCACTCCGGTGGGGGAGCGTGGCCCGCGGCCCGTATACGAGCCGGCGGGTGTGCCGTCAATGTGCAGAGATTGTCGCGCTTCGGCTCAGCGTCGCTGCAACTCGTAGTAGGTTCCGGCGATCGGGTCCCGGAACGCCTCCGTTGCACGGAAGTCGTCATGCAGCATGCGGTAGATCGCATCGGTTCGGCCGGATGCTGCCACGGTGCCGAGATAGGCCGCCAGGACATCGGGCGGCCACGACCACATGCCGGAGACGATGACGCGATAGCCGCGGTCCAGCGCGAGGTCGATGTCGCGCTTGAGCGCTGCTGCATGCTCGGCCCCCGTCCAGCCGGGATGTCGGATCGCGCCGGCGTTGACGGCGATCCATTTGAGCTTCGGATCGGCGGACGGCGCCGGCGCGATCGCGAGCTTGTTGTCCCAATCCCAGGTCCGGCTCCACAGCGCATACTTCCACGTCGTGATCGGCTCGTAGCCGAAATAGAGGAAGACGCTTGAGTCCGGCGGGAAGCGCTTTTCCAGGGCGGCGGTCGCCGCCAGCCAGCGCGTGTCGTCGCCGCGCCACCTGGCCAGCGCCGAAATGTTCCAGGCGAAGGGCGCGAACGACAGAACCGCGAGCACGATGCCAACGCCGCGGCGCGAGGGCAGCAGGGCCGCGAGCAGCAGCGTCCAGGCCACGGTGAGCCACGGCATGACGTTGAGCTGCATCTGCGGGTCCTGCGGCTGGGAATAGAAGTTCAGGACCTGTCCTGCCCCCAGCGTGCCGACGAAGACGATGACGACGGCGCGCAGGCGCGGTTCGTGGCGACGCGGCCACAGGACCACGACGCTCGCAACGAAGATCGCGGCCTGCACGAGGACGGAAAGCGACAGCGGCATCAGGGCCTCGCGCGCCGACCGCGGATCGACGAAGCCCCCGACCAGCAGGAGGTAGTTGCCGACGCCGGACAGCATCATCCAGGCCTTGTCCCAGCTCACGCCCGCCCACCCCGTGGCGACCCCCTTCCCGGTCCACAGGATGTCGTGCAGACCGATGGCGCCGTTGTGTCCTTCCCACGAGAGCTGCACGATGCCCGAGGTCGCGAGGATCGACGCGACGAGCACGAGAACATGGCCGAGGCGTCGCCGCATCGGCTCCGGCGCGACCAGCAGCGCCAGCACGAGCGCCGGAAGGGTCGGGAACATCAGCCGCCATTCGATCAGCCAGCCCAGGGTGAACAGCACCCCGACGAGCGTGATGCGTTTCCATGTCGGCCGGTCGAACCAGAGACCTGCCAGCGCCATCGAGGCCAGGACCAACACATAGCCCGGCATGATGTCTTCGCTGATGACCGACAGCAGCAGGACGAAGCCGCAGCCCAGATGGAACACCGACGCCAGCGCCGCCACGATCGCACTGCCGGAGAGCCGATGCGCGAAGGCGTAGATGACGACAGTGCCGAGGCTCGCCCAGAAGGCATTGAGATAGGCGAACTGCTTCCACGGCACGCCGCGCAGGATGCCTAAAGCGTCGAGCAACCGGGCGCTGATCCCATAGAGCGGGAAGAACAGGTAGTTCGACGGGTCGAGCCGTGCCGTCGACGGATCGGCGATCCACGGCTCGGCCTGGATGCTCTTGTACATCCCGTTCGAACTGATGATGTGGACGTTCTGCAGCCAGCCGATCAACAGACACAAGGTCGACAGCGACAGCGCGAAGGCAAGCAGGAGCTGCCAGGCGGGCGTCGGCCTCGTCACCAGTGCCTGCGACCGGCCAGGATGACCGCCCATCGCTCCTCAGGCCGCCTTGCGGGCCGTGACAGCATATTGCGCGCCCATCGGCAGCCATGCCAGCAGGGGATCGATGCCGCGCAGGAATGCGAGGCCGGGCGGCATGAACATCAGATAGTCGGTATCGAGCGTATAGCGGGCCGCGTCGAGCAACCCGTGCCGAACTTCGGTTGCGTCGAGGAGGATGGCGTTACGGTCGATCGGCGTGCGGGCGGTGACGTAGCGCACCAGCGGATTTCGTGGATTGTGCTCGAAGACGTAGATGCGGCCACCCGGCTTCAGCACGCGGCCGAGTTCGGCATAGACCGCCGGCCGCTCCGCGATCGGCACGTGATGCAGGACGGCGCTGATCATGACCATGTCGAAGGCTGCATCGGCGAAGGGCGTGCGGGCGCCCTGCTGCGGGGCCAGCGCGGGCGGTGCACCCAGCTCGCGCGGCCAGCGACGCTCGACCTGCCGCAGCATGCCCGTCGAGATGTCACAGCCGGTGAACTCGCCCTTGCCGCCCAGCCCGATCAGGACGCGCATCAGGCTGCCGACGCCGCACCCATAATCCAGCACCGACAGTCCGCCGGTCCGCAGCATGGGTTCTCTGCGCAGCAGCCAGCGCGCCTTCACCGCGATGAACTGATCGGGTGAGTTGCCCATCAGGCGCTTGATGGGATTGTCGAGGCCGCCCTCGTATTCGGCGGCGTAATCGTCGAATTCCGCCGGTTCGCCCGACCAGGACGGTGGATCGGACGCGCTCACTTCGGCCCCCCGTCCTGCCCGCCGACGATGTCGCGGATCATGAACAGCGGCCGGCCCTTGCTCTGGTCATAGAGGCGGCCGAGATAGGCGCCGATGATGCCCAGCATCAGGAACTGCATCCCGCCCAGCAGGCCGACCGCGGCCATCAGGGACGTCCAGCCCGGCAGCGTGTGGCCGTTCCACCAGCCCACGATCGAGTAGAGGAAGAAGCCGAAACCGAGCGCGGCCATAATCCAGCCGATGGTCATGGAAGCCATGAGAGGCACGACCGAGAACGAGGTGATCGCATCCGCCGCGAACCGGACCATCTTGGCGATCGGATACTTGCTCTCGCCCGCCACCCGCGCATGACGATCGTATACGAGCGGCACCTGCCGGCCGCCGATCCAGGCCACCATGCCGCGAATGAACCGGTGGCGCTCGGGCATGGCGAGCAGGAGGTCGAGCACCCGGCGCGTCACGAGGCGGAAATCGCCGGCATCGGGCGGAATCTGCACGTCGGTCAGGCGGGCGATCAGCCGATAGAAGGCGGCGGCGGTGGCGCGCTTGAACAGGCTCTCACCTTCGCGCTGGCGACGCTGGCCGTAGACCACGTCGGCCCCCCCCTTGCCGTCAGCACCGTCCATGAGCGCCATCATCTCCGGCAGCAGCTCCGGCGGGTCCTGCAGGTCGGCGTCGATGATCAGGATGCGCTCGCCCCGGCACACCGAAAGGCCGGCGGTGAGGGCAAGCTGATGACCATGATTGCGCATCAGGCGCACCGCGACGACCCGGGGATCGCAGCCGGCCGCTTCAGCCAGTACATCCCACGTGCGATCACGCGAGCCGTCGTCGACCAGCACGATCTCGCTGGCGCCCCCCAGTCCGTCCAGGACGGCGCCGACCCGGCGCAGGAATTCGGGCAGCGCGTCCTGCTCGTTGTAGCAGGGCGCCACCACGGAAACGGCCGGGCGAGGTGCGGAACTCATAGCCGGGGAGCAATAACCCATGCGCGGCGGGAAAACGAGCCGCTCTTCCCCGCCTCTCGCCCATCTCCCCAAGAGCGGCGCAATCGGCTATCAAGCGGCACCATGACATCGAACGACAACGACCATCGCGGCCTGCTGCCGGCAGGCCTCGCCGACCTGCTGCCCCCCGACGCGGCGCGCGAAGCACGCGCCATCGACATCGCCATCGAGCGGTTCGCCGCCTTCGGCTACGAGCGGGTGAAGCCGCCGTTGGTCGAATTCGAGGAATCGCTGCTGGGCGGCCCCGGCGCCGCGCTCGCCTCGCAGACCTTCCGCCTCATGGATCCGGTATCGCAGCGCATGATGGGCGTGCGCCCCGACATGACGGTCCAGGTCGCGCGCATCGCCGTGACCCGGCTGAAGCACGAACCCCGCCCGTTGCGCCTGTCCTACGGCGGCAACGTGATCCGCGTGCGCGGCAGCGCGCTCAAGCCGGAACGGCAGTTCGCCCAGGTCGGAACCGAATTGATCGGGGTCGACAGCGCCGAGGCCGATGCCGAAGCCGTCCTGCTGGCGGTCGATACGCTGCGCGCGATCGGCGTTTCCGACCTGACGGTCGATCTCAACCTGCCGACGCTGGTCGCCGCCGTGGCGAACGGCCTGAACCAGCCCGCAGAGGCGTTCAACCGCCTGCGCCGGGCGCTCGATCGCAAGGACGAAGGCGGTATCGTCAAGGCTGCGGACGACGAGAAGGTGGCGGCCCTCTTCGCCGGCCTGCTGCGTGCCGCCGGCCCCGCCGACAAGGGCATCGCTCAGCTGGCGGCGCTGGACCTTCCCGAGGCGGCCGCCGCCGAGGCGGCACGCCTCGCGGAGGTGGTGAAGCTCATCGTCGCGGCCGAGCCCGACCTGCCGCTGACCATCGATCCGGTGGAATACCGCGGTCTCGAGTACCAGACCGGTGTCTCCTTCTCGGTCTTCGCCCTCAAGGGCCGGGAGGAACTGGCCCGGGGCGGCCGCTACTCCGCGGGATATCCCGAGGATGGGGTCAGCGAGCCGGCAACCGGTTTCACCGTCTACATGGACGCCGTGCTGGCAGCCTCCGAGCCTCCGCCGGAACGGCCGCGGCTCTATGTCGGGATGGGAACGCGGTGGGACGCCGTGGCCCTCTGGCAGGCAAAGGGCTACGCCGTCGTGCGCGCTGTGGTCGCAGCGCCCGAGCCCCGCATGGAAGCCAAGCGGCTGCGCTGCAGCCACGCGCTGATCGACGGCCAGGCCGTTCCCCTCTGAGGATACCTTTCGCCTCGCTCCGGGCGAGGGGAAGTGCTATCCGACATCACGCCTCTCCGGAACCGGCCCCGGGGAGGCGTTTTCGTGTCTGAAGGGAACCGGCCGAAGGAAAATGCAATGGCCAACGTGGCAGTAATCGGCGCCCAGTGGGGCGACGAAGGCAAGGGCAAGATCGTCGACTGGCTGAGCGAGCGCGCCGAGGTGGTGGTGCGCTTTCAGGGTGGTCACAATGCCGGCCATACGCTGGTCATCGGCAACCAGACCTACAAGCTGGCCTTGCTGCCGTCGGGCGTGGTTCGCCCGGGCAAGCTCTCGATCATCGGCAACGGCGTGGTGATCGACCCCTGGCATTTCCTCGAGGAAGTGAAGAAGGTCACCGAGCAAGGCCTGTCGGTGACGCCGGCCAGCCTGAAGATCGCCAATCATGCCGTGCTGATCCTGACGCTGCATCGCGACCTCGACGGCTGGCGCGAGGACGCGCCGGGCGTCATTCGGGTCGGCACGACGCGTCGCGGCATCGGCCCGGCGTACGAGGACAAGGTCGGCCGTCGCGCCATCCGCGTCGGCGATCTCGGCGAGCCGGATATGCTGCCGCTCAAGGTCAACACGCTGCTGGCGCATCACAATGCCCTGCGCAAGGGACTGGGCCAGCCGCAGATCGACGCCGCCCAGCTGACCGCCGAGCTGCTCGAGCTGGCGCCGAAGATCCTGCCCTTCGCGGAAGACGTCTGGGAGCGGCTCGACGGATTGCGCGCGGCCGGCAAGCGCATCCTGTTCGAGGGCGCGCAGGCTACCATGCTCGACATCGATCACGGCACCTATCCCTACGTCACCTCGTCCAACACGGTGGCGGCGCAGGCCATGATCGGCAGCGGCATGGGCAACGGTTCGGTCGGCTACGTGCTGGGCATCGCCAAGGCCTATACCACCAGGGTGGGCGATGGCCCCTTCCCCACCGAGCTGACCGATGAGATCGGCCAGCGCCTGGGCGATCGCGGCAAGGAGTTCGGCACCAATACCGGGCGCAGGCGCCGCTGCGGCTGGTTCGATGCGGTGATGGTGCGCCAGGCGGTGAAGCTGAACGGCATCGACGGTATCGCCCTCACCAAGCTCGACGTGCTCGATGGCGAGGAAGTCATCAAGGTCTGTGTCGGCTACGAGCTCGACGGCAAGCGTATCGAACGCTTCCCGTTCACCATGGGCGCACAGGCCAAGCTGAAGCCGATCTGGGAGGAGTTCGAGGGCTGGAGCGAAAGCACCCAGGGTGCCCGCTCCTTCGCCGAGCTGCCGGCGACCTGCATCAAGTACGTGCGGCGCGTCGAGGAACTGGTCGGCTGCCCGGTGGCGCTGCTCAGCACCAGTCCGCAGCGTGAGGACACGATCCTGATGACCGATCCGTTCCGCGATTGATCGTGGAACAGCTCAACGAGCTCCTCGCGCGGGCAAATCTCGGTCCCTGGGACAGCTGGAGCATGCAATATCGCGTGCTCGCAGTGGTGGTCGGCCTGCTGGCCGCCTACTGGGTCCTGCAGCTGTTGCTGCCGGTCGTGTTCCGCGTCCTCCGGCCCTTCATCTTCCTGGCGGTCATCCTGGCCGCCGTCTGGGCCCTCTTCCCGACCGAAACCTGCTCGATCGAGATCCTGTCGAAGATCCCGAAGCTCTGCGTGCGTTGAGACGTTCATGTTCCTCCCCATTCAGATGGGGAGGTGCCCGCGTCTTCGCGGGCGGAGGGGTCATCGCCCCACCTGCCCGCGCTTATGACCCCTCCGTCGGCTGGCGGCTTGGTTACAAGCCGCGAGACGCCGCCACCTCCCCATTTGAATGGGGAGGTGGTTGAGAAGCGCTACTTCACACTGACGTTCGTCAGGTCGACGAACCAGGACTGCGCCGGGACGAAGCCCTGCACGTTCTTGCTGAAGGCGCGCGGGTTGAGGTCGTGCACGATGTAGAGCCAGGGCGGGTTGTCGACCAGCCGCTCGTGCGCCACCTTGAAGTTCTGCAGGATCGTCGCATCGTCCGTCGCCTCGGCCAGCGTCTTCAGCGCCGTTTCGAACTTTTCGTCGTTCCACTGCTCGAAGTTGGACCCCATCGGCGAGAAGTTCGCCGCGGCGAAATAGCGGTACATCATGCCGACGTCGCTGGAGGGCGAACTCACGTTCAGCGCCATGGCGCCGTTGAGCGACGGGGCATCGGGCGTGGCGCGGCTGGCGTTCAGCAGCACCTGCCACTCGACGGCATCGACCTGGACGTCGACGCCGCAGGCCTGCTTCAGGTTCTCCTGCAGCGCCTCGTTCATCGGCAGCGGCAGCATCTGGCCGGACCCCGAGGTCGAGATCATGACCTTGAAGGACAGCGGCTTCTGCGGCGTAAATCCGGCTTCGGCCAGCAGCGCTTTGCCCTTGGCCGGATCGAACGTGTACTTGTTCACGGGATTGCCGAACGCGGCGTCGGTCGGCTTCAGCCATCCGACCGACGGCTCGGCGGTGCCGTTCAGCATCGTGACGATGGCATTGCGGTCGATGCAGTAGTTCAGCCCCTGGCGCACGCGGACGTCGGCCAGCGGGCTGTTCTTGGCGGCCATGTTGTAGAACCACGGCCAGACGTGCGGGTAGGAGTTGGTGGAGATCACATATCCCGCCTGCTTCAGCGACGGGATCCCGTCCGGCGGCGGCACCTCGATCCAGTCGACCCGTCCCGAGCGCAGCGCCGCCAGGCGCGTGTTGGCCTCGGGGATCGGCAGCAGCAGGATCGCGTCGACCTTGGCCTTCTTTGCGGCATCCCAATAACCATCGTTGCGGCCCAGCGAGACCGACTGGCGCGGCACGACCTTGGTGATCTTGAACGGTCCGGTGCCCGCGCCGCCGGCGGCGCCCACCTTGTTCCAGTCCTTACCGGCCTTTTCCCACTGCGTGGGGGACGCGGTGAGGATGTAGGGCACCATCCAGGGGAAATAAGAGGCAACGACCGTCGTGGTGAGCGCCACCGTGTTGTCGTCGATCTTCTTGTAGCCCGCGAGAATCGGCACGCGGGAGCGCATGATGCCGGCGGAATTTGCCTCGAACTGCGCACTGTCCTTGTTGAAGATGCGCTCGAGATTCCAGATCACCGCGTCGGCATTGAAGTCGGTACCGTCGTGGAACTTCACGCCCTTACGGAGATTGAAGATCCAGGTCTTCTTGTCGTCGGGCGCCTGTTTCCAGCTTTCCGCAAGCCCCGGCCGCAAGGTCGCGAGCTGATCCGACTTCGAAAGGTCGAACAGGATGAGGCCCTCGAAGATCGGAAACCCGAGGAAGCGCATGCCCTCGAAGCCGTTGTTCGGCATGCCCGTGGTCGTCGGGATGTCCGACGCCGTCATGGCGATGCGCAGCGTTTTCTCCTGCGCCTGCGCGGCCGACAGCGGCACCAGGGATGCGGCGGCCAATGCCACGGCGAGACGGAATCGGCGAAAACTCATGCATGTGCTCCTGAAGTCAGCTCCCCGGAAGCGACATGCAATCAGCGGGCCATCAACGCCTCGAAGCGGTGGAGATAGTCGCGCGCATGCGCCTTGTAGTCGGCGCCGGCGATCTGCAGGTGAATGTCGGACACCATGGCCCACATCGCTTCACGCAAGGCACTGGCGGCCTTCATGGCCTGGAAGGAGCGGCGCAGGTCGGCCGGGACCTTGCCCTCGAAATAGGCACCCAGGAGGGCCTCATCCTCGGCCTCGCCGAAGGCGCCGTTCGCCGAGAGGTTGGCCAGGTCGAACAGGGCGGTGCCGAAACCGCCATATTCCCAGTCGATCAGCCAGAGACGCTCGCCATCGTCCATCACGTTGCCGGGCAGCAGGTCGTGATGACCGAAGACGATGGGCATCGGCACCTGCGCCGCCTCGAGCACCCTGTTCGCCTCCAGGTAGCGCGGCACGTCGACGGCGAACGGGCTCTCCGATCCCGTGATCGTGCGCCCGTAGTCGCGGATCACGTGGAAGACCCAGAAGAAGTTCGGGGGACCGGCAAAATCCTCGGCGACCGAACGATGGCATTTCTGCAGGAGGAGCGCGAGGCGCTGGATATTCAGGCGCAGGTCGGCTTCCGTGAAGGTTCGCCCGTCGACATGACGCATCACGAGAATGCCGGGCTCGGCGTGCACGACCTCGGGCGAAAGACCCGCTGCGTGGGCGGCAATCGAGGCGGCACGCTCGCGATCGCGGAACACGTGATGGACCGGAATGTCGTCGCCGATGCGCACGACGAACTTCTCGTCCGCGTCTTCAACGACGTACGACAGGTTGGTCAGCCCGCCCAGCAGCGGCGCCATCGTCACGGGGCCGCGCCAGCATGCCAGGCCGGCGATTCTCCGTTCGAGATCAGTCACGAGCTTTTCGCATCGCGCATGGTCTTCCAACCGTCATGCACTCGATCATTTCACGAGCCACGGCGGCAGGCTACCCTCCCCGCCATCTCAAGGAGGAAATGAATGCCCGACGCAAACGTCCCCAACACCATCACTGGCCGCGACGCCTTCCTGCGCGTGTTGAAGGACGAGGGCGTCACCAAGATGTTCGGCAATCCCGGCACGACCGAACTGCCGATCATGCATGCGCTCTCGTCGGCCCCCGAGATGGGCTATGTGCTCGCCCTCCAGGAGGCCGTCGTGATCGCCATGGCCGACGGCTATGCGCGGGCCTCGGGCAAGCTGGTGTCCTGCAACGTCCATGTGGCGCCGGGCCTCGGCAATGCGATCGGATCGATCTACACCTCGATGATGTCGGGCACGCCGATGATCGTGACCGCCGGCCAGCAGGAGCAGGGCCATGGGCTGACCGAGCCCCTGCTCTACGCGCCGCTGGTGCCGATCGCGCAGCCGGTCGTAAAATGGGCCACCGAGGTGAGCCGCATAGAAGACCTGCCGCGCATCCTGCGCCGCGCCGCCAAGGTCGCCACGACCGCGCCGACCGGCCCGGTCTTCATCTCGCTGCCGGGCGACATCCTGAACAACGAAGCCGCCATCGACATGGGCGAGGTGACCCGCGTCGACACGGCGGTGCGCCCGAGCGACGCGGCACTGGAACAGCTCGCCAGGCGCCTGCTCTCGGCGAAGAAGCCGGTCATCCTGGCCGGCCACGAAATCGCCACGTCGGACGCCTTCGCGGAAGCAACTGAACTTGCCGAGACCTTGGGCGCGCCGGTGCTGCAGCAGACCGTGGCCTGGGGCGCTCACTTCCCCTCCGAGCATCCCGCCTATCTCGGCGCCCTGAACCGCGACCAGAAGTACGTGCGACGCGTGCTGTCCGACTACGACCTGATGCTCTGCGTCGGGTCCGACGTCCTCAAGATGTCGGTGTGGAGCGAGACCGAGCCGCTGCCCGAGACCACCAAGGTGGCGATGATTGGCCTGCGCGACTGGGAGATGGGCAAGAACTTCCCGGCCGAGATCGCCCTGCGCGCCGATGTGAAGGAGACGCTGAAGGCTCTGGTGCCCCTGCTGAAGAAGCTGGGCGGCGCGAAGCTCGCCGAGCAGGCCAAGGCGTCGCTCGCCGAGATTGCGACGCGCAACTGGAGCGCCCAGCGCGCCCAGAAGGCGGCCAAGGTCGCGACGCCGACGGGCGGACCGTTGCCCGCCGAATGGCTCATGATGCGTCTCAGCGACAGGCTGCCGAAGGACGCCATCATCGTCGAGGAAGGCCTCACCAGCACCTCGACCTTGCCGAGCTACTTTCCCTTCCGCGACCGCAACAGCTTCTTCGGCAATGTGAGCGGTGGCATCGGCTGGGGCATCGCCGCGGCCGTCGGCGTGCAGATCGCCGAACCGACGCGCCGTGTCGTGGCCGTGATCGGTGACGGCAGCGCGATGTACTCGATCTCGGCGATCTGGAGCGCCGCCAACCAGAAGCTTCCGGTGATCTTCCTGATCACCAACAACGAGGGCTACCAGATCCTCAAGAACCGGCTGAAGCTGTTCCACGGCAACGACACGCCGATCGGCATGGACTTCAACGACCCGCCGATGAACATCGCGAAGATCGCCGAGGGTTTCGGCCTGCCGGCCGAGCGGGTCGACACGGCGGAAGGCTTCGACGCCGCCCTCGACCGGGCGCTGGCTCGGACCGATGGTCCGACGCTGATCGAAGCCATGGTGAAGAAGGGCTGACGAGGAGGCGCATGATGCGCGAGGTCAGGCACGCTTTCGTCGAGACGCGCGGTTTCCCGACCCATGTGGCCGAGGCCGGCAGAGGCGCGCCCCTGCTCCTGCTGCACGGCTGGCCGGAATTCTGGGCGACCTGGGAGCCGATGTTCGGGAGGCTGCCCGATCGCTTCCGGCTGATCGCGCCGGACTTCCGCGGCTTCGGCGAAAGCGGCAACCCCACCTCGGGGCCTTCGGACCAGGCCGGCCCCGACGTCCTGGCCGACGATATCGTGGCCCTGCTCGATCGCCTCGGCATCGCCAAGGCGGGCTTCGTCGGCCACGATGTCGGCGCCTATGTGATGCAGCGACTGGCGATCCGACACCCGGACCGGGTGGCCGGACTGTTCTTCTTCAATTGCGGCACCCATGGTGTCGGCGCTCGCTGGCGCGAGCCCGAGCAGATCAACGAGATCTGGTACCAGACCTTCCACCAGATGCCGTTTGCACCCGCGATCGTCGGCGCCTCGCGCGAGTCGTGCCGTGCCTACTTCCGGCACTTCCTGACCCACTGGTGCCATCGCAAGGATGCGTTCGACGCCGTGCTGGAGCGCTGGGTCGACAACTTCATGCGCCCGGGCAACCTCCAGGGCGGCTTCAACTGGTACATCTCGCAGAATGCCGGCCGGCTCGCCGTCATGGCCGGAACCGCCCCGAAGCCGCCCATCATCACCCAGCCCGCGCGCGTCCTGTGGGGCCGCCACGACCCGGTGCTGAAATCGGCCTGGATCGATGTCGTCGGCAACTATTTCGACAACGTCGAAGCCGGCATCGCGGAGGATGCTGGCCACTTCGTCCACTATGAGCAGCCCGATCTCGCGGCACGAGAGATCGCGAGGTTCTTCGAGCGGATCGGCCACCGTGTGTAACAACGAAGGTTCGTCTCAATGAAGGCCATACAGACCGCCGATCTCAGCGCCATCGACAACTATGCCCTGGTCGACCTGCCCGCGCCCCAGCCAGGCGAGGGCGAAGTTCGTATCAAGGTTGCTGCTTGCGGAGTCGGGTTCGTCGACGCCCTGGTTGCGCTCGGCCGCTACCAGGTCAAGCCGTCCTTGCCTCACGTGCCCGGTGCCGAGATCGGGGGCGTGGTGGATGCGCTGGGACCAGGGGTGACGGGATTCGCAATCGGAGAGCGTGTCCTGGCACAGGCGCGCGGCGGCTTTGCAGAGTACGCGATTGCCTCGGAACGGGCCGTCAGCCGCATTCCCGACCGGATGAGCATGAACCAGGCCGCCGGCTTTCGTGTGAACTACGGCACGGCCCTGCACGGGCTTCGCGATCGCGCGGCACTCAAAGCCGGGGAGATTCTGGTCGTGATCGGCGCTGCCGGCGGAGTCGGGTTGGCGGCGGTCCAGGTCGGTCGGCTCCTCGGCGCGAACGTCATCGGTGTCGCCTCGACCGAGCAGAAGCGCGTCGCCGTTCAAGAGGCAGGTGCAGGAGTCACCCTCGACCGAACCGTCGAAGGCTGGCGAGATAGGCTAAAGACGGTGGCTCCGCAGGGCATCGACGTCGTCTTCGATCCGGTCAGCGGCCCCTTGCTACAGCCTGCGTTCCGGTCGCTTGGATGGGGCGGACGCTATCTCGTCGTGGGCTTTGCGGGTGGCGACATTCCGGCCCTGCCGGTGAATTTGCCACTCCTCAAAGGAGCAGCCCTGATCGGCGTGGACTACCGTCAGTTCGGCGCCGTGTTCGAGGCCGAAGCCGCCGCCAGCGAACTCGAGGAGCTGCTCGCCTGGGTCGCGAAGGGCGAACTCAACGTGCCGGTCGGCGGAACCTTCCCGTTCGGCGAATACCGCGAAGCGCTTGAGTATGCACTCTCCGGTGACGGAACGGGCAAGACCATTCTGGTCGTCGATCCGAGCATAGGCTAGCCGGACGTGAAGGCACCGGATTCCAGCGGCATGCTCGCCGTCGCACTACCGCGGTAGGCCAAGAGGTTCTTCTGGAATTCGGGATTGGCCCCCTAGGTCGCCTTCTCATGCTTCTGGATGGCCGGCATCAGGCCGGTCGGATCGACCAGCTTGCCGTGCGCCAGCATGTTGTGGGCATGGGCCAAGTGGTGGAGCGCGAACGAGGTCTGCATGGCCCCGACCCGGCCCTGGGCGTCCTGGGCCGCGTTGATGGCCTGCTTCACCAGCTTCAGGGCGAACATCGGCTTCTGGCCGATGCGTTCTGCCATCGCCAGACCGAAGCTTTCGAGTCCGGCGCGCGGCACGACATGGTTCACCATGCCGAGGCGATGCGCCTCGGCCGCCTTGATCCAATCGGCGGTGAACAGGAATTCCTTGGCCTTGCGGATGCCCATCTCCCAGGGATGGGCGAAGAACTCGGCACCGCCCACGCCCATCGCCACCGAATGGTCGAGGAACTCGGCATCCTCCGAGCAAACGATGAGGTCGCACGGCCACATCAGCATCAACCCGCCGATCATCACCTTGCCGTGGACCAGCGCCAGCGTCGGCTTGGGAATGTTCCGCCAGCGCTCGCAGAAGCCGAGGTAGATCTCCTGTTCGCGCGCGTACTGGGCCTCGGCGCCGGCCTTGCCGAAGCCGCCCCAGGTGCCGACGGTGTCGTGCCTGGACATATTGCCGTGCCCGTCGACCTCGCGCAGGTCGTGACCCGAGGAGAAGTGCGGGCCGTTGGCCGACAGCACGATCACCTTCACCGTGTCGTCATGGGCGGCACGGTCGAAGGCCTCGTTGAGCGCATAGAGGAACGCCGTGTCCTGCGCGTTGCGCGCGTCCGGTCGGTTGAGGACGATGCGCGCGATTGCGCCCGGCAGGGTCTCGTAAATAATCGGCGAAGTCGTCATGGCAGGCTCCCGGATGATCCCGGAAGCCTACCGTACGAACCGTTTCTCGTCGCTCAGGCGCGCGCCGGCTGAGTGGTCGGGCGCGCGGCCGCCTCGACGACCATGTTCTTCATGGCCTTCTGGAGCTTGTCGAAGGCGCGGACCTCGATCTGGCGCACCCGCTCGCGGCTGATGCCGTACTTGGTCGACAGGTCCTCGAGCGTCTTGGGCTCGTCGACCAGACGCCGCTCCACGATGATGTGGCGCTCGCGGTCGGTGAGTTGCTTCAGGGCCGCGGCCAGCATGCCCTTGCGCTGGCCCAGCTCCTGGCTTTCGCCCAGTCGCGCTTCCTGGTTCGGAGAGTCGTCGACCAGCCAGTCCTGCCACTCCATGTCGCCTTCGGCCTTCACCGGCGCGTTCAGCGACGAATCGGGGCCTGACAGGCGGCGATTCATGTTCACCACCTCTTCCTCGGGGACGCCGAGCCGGGTGGCGATCTTGGTCACCTGCTCGGGCGTGAGGTCGCCTTCCTCGATGGCCTGCATCTGGCCCTTGAGCTTGCGCAGGTTGAAGAACAGCTTCTTCTGCGCCGCGGTCGTGCCCATCTTCACGAGCGACCAGCTGTGCAGGATGTATTCCTGGATCGAGGCGCGGATCCACCACATGGCGTAGGTCGCGAGCCGGAAGCCGCGGTCCGGATCGAACCGCTTCACCGCCTGCATCATGCCGACATTGCCCTCGGAGATCAGCTCGGCGACCGGCAGGCCGTAGCCGCGATAGCCCATGGCGATCTTGGCCACGAGGCGAAGATGGCTGGTGACGAGGCGATGGGCAGCCTTCGTGTCGCCGTGCTCACGCCAGCGCTTGGCCAGCATGAACTCTTCCTGGGGTTCCAGCAGGGGAAACTTGCGGATGTCCGCCAGGTAGCGGCTCAGATTGCCCTCGGGCGTCAGGGACGACGGCAGGGCCGGAAGGTTTGCGGTGGCTGCACTCATGGCTACTCCCCCTTTCGTACGCGGGATCGCCGGTGAACGAGCATTTAGCACTCTCGTCCCCCGACTGCTAATCCGACACTAGAAGTCGGAATGACCCCGGGTCAATATAATTCCTACTAACCCCCTCGGGTATTGGGGGCTTTACTTAACGCTGTTCAGCGTTCCGACCAACTTCCTGAAGTCTTCAGGCAATTCTGTGGCAAATCTTACGTTCTCTCCCGTCTTTGGATGTCGAAAGGCGAGCACAGATGCGTGAAGAGCCTGCCGAGGGAACGCTTTCAACGCCTCGGGTGCACCGCCGTTGCGGGATTTGCGGCCGTAGACCGGGTCTCCCACCACCGGGCAGCCGATATGGGCCATGTGGACACGGACCTGATGGGTCCGGCCTGTCCCAAGCTTGGCGCCCACGAGACTTGCGATCGGCGCCAGAGGCGTCCCGAAGCGCTTGTCCAGCCAGTATTCTGTGAAGGCGGCCCGGCCGCCCGTCTTGCGCACCGCCATGCGTTTGCGATCGACCGGGTGTCGTCCCAGCGCCTCCTCGACCGTCCCGCGCTCCGGCCTGGGCGCCCCCCAGACCAGGGCCGTATAGATGCGCTCCAGGTCGTGGGCGGCGAACAGTTTGGAAAGCGCATGGTGGGTCACGTCATTCTTGGCCACGACCATGACCCCCGACGTGTCCTTGTCGAGCCGGTGGACGATCCCCGGCCGGCGCACGCCGCCAATGCCGGACAGGCTGTCCCCGCAATGGGCCAGAAGGGCGTTTACAAGGGTCCTGTCTGGATTCCCGGGTGCGGGATGGACGACCATTCCGGCCGCCTTGTTCAGGACCAGCAGGTCGTCATCCTCGAACAGGATCTCCAGCGCCAGGTCCTGGGCCTGCGGCACGGCCGGTTCGGGCTCCGGAATATCGACGACGACGACGTCGCCCGTTTTGACCTTGCGGGACGGCTCTTCTATCGTCTGCCCTCCCGCAAGCGCTACGCAGCGGCCCTCGATCAACGCCTTCACGCGGGTTCGCGTCAGGGAAGGCAAGGCGTCAGCCAGCGCGCGGTCCAGCCGTTCGCCGGCGGCGCTCTCGTCGAAGGTCACGGTGTGGCGACCGGCGTCGCTCATGGAGTTTTCTTGGCGTCCCCTGCTCAGGCCTCTGCACCACTCTGGCTGAAGGTGCTGGTTATCGGAATGGGCCTGCTGATCGTGGTGGGCTTCGTCGTCGCGGTCGCCGAGATCGCCCGGCGCATCTCTACGCCCAACGCCGGCCGTTCGCCAGCACCCGACGGCAGCCCCTTCACCGAGCGCATCGCCCTGCCCTCGGGCGCCCGAATCGTCTCGATGAACCCCGTCGGCGAGCGTCTCGTCGTACATGTCGAGATACCGGGCGGGCCTGCGTCCGCCTATGTCGTCGACCCGCGCAGCGGCGCCCTTCTCGGCACGATCGAATTCCCGCCCGGCGCCGGCCGTTGAACAACGACGCACCCATGCGAGGACAGGAATGAATTTCCGAAGCGACAACGAGGTGGGCGCCCATCCGATCGTACTCGAGGCCGTGACACGCGCCTTCTCCGGCGGCAGCACCGCGCCGTCGTACGGCGCCGACGAATGGACTCATCGGCTTGAACGCCGCCTGCGCGATATCTTCGAGAAGCCTGACCTGGTGGCCTTCCCGGTCGCGACGGGCACCGCCGCCAACTCTCTCGCGCTGTCCTGCTGCACGCCCCCCTGGGGGTCGATCTACTGCCATGCCGAGGCGCATATCGTCGTCGACGAGGCCAATGCGCCGGAATTCTTCACCTCCGGCGCCAAGCTCTCCCCGCTGCCGGGCGCCGCCGGAAAGATCGACCAGAAGAAGCTCGCCGAGGCCCTTGCCCAGCCGGTTTATGGTGTCGTGCACCATCCGCAGCCGGCGGCCGTCAGCATCACCCAGGCGACCGAGTGCGGCACCGTCTATGGCCCGGACGAGGTGGCCGCCATCGCCACGACCGCGCATCGCCACGGGCTGAAGCTCCATATGGACGGGGCGCGCTTCGCCAACGCCCTCGCCTTCGTCGGCTGCTCGGCAGCCGAGCTCTCCTGGATGTCGGGCGTCGACGTGCTGAGCCTCGGCGCCACCAAGAACGGCGCGCTGGCGGCCGAAGTCGTGGTCTTCTTCGAGCCCGAACTCGCGCGTGAGTTCGAATTCCGCCGCAAGCGCAGCGGCCATCTGTTTTCGAAGATGCGGTTCCTGTCGGCCCAGCTGGAGGCCTACCTGGCCGACGGGCTTTGGCTGGCCAATGCCAACCACGCCAACGCGATGGCGCGCCGTCTCGTCGCCGGCCTGACCACGCTCAAGGGCACGCAGCTCCTCTATCCGGTCCACGCCAACGAGATCTTCGTCATCCTGCCCGCGCGCATGCATGATGCGCTGCAGGCCGAAGGGGCGCAGTATCATCCTTGGCCGTCGGACCGGCCGGGCGAGCGCGCCTTCCGCCTCGTCACCGCCTTCGACACCGAGCAGGCGACCATCGACCGCTTCCTGAGTATTGCCAAGAAAGCAGCGTGAGCGTGCCATGACCCACCAGCGTACCCTGACCGCCGCCCACTGGGGCGTCTACGAAGTCGAATACGACGACAAGGGCCAGGCGACGAAGCTTCATCCCTTCTCCCAGGATCCAGATCCCTCGCCGATCGGCCTGCACATGCTGTCCGACGAGGTCGCGCGGATGCGCGTCCGCCGGCCGTCGTTCCGCAAGAGCTGGCTGGAGAAGGGCCCGGGCGCCGCCACCGACAAGCGCGGCCAGGAACCCTTCGTCGAAGTGCCGTGGGACGAGGCGCTCGACCTGGTCGCCGGCGAACTGAAGCGCGTGAAGGACGCGCATTCGAACCGCGCGATCTTCGGCGGCTCCTACGGCTGGTCGAGCGCGGGGCGCTTCCACCACGCGCAGAGCCAGGTTCACCGCTTCCTCAATGCGCTCGGCGGCTATGTGCGCCACCAGGACTCCTACAGCCTCGGCGCGGCACGCGTGCTGATGCCGCACATCGTGGCCAGCATGGAAGACCTGATGGCGATGCACACCACGTGGGAGACGCTGGCCGAACACTGCAAGCTCTTCGTCACCTTCGGCGGCGCGCCCCACAAGAACGCGCAGATCAGCGCCGGCGGGGCGATGGTCCATCGCCTTAAGGACGGCCTGTACGGCATGCGCGCCAAGGGCGTGCGATTCATCAACATCACGCCGACCGCCGAGGATCTCGACACCGGCGGCGATATCGAATGGCTGGCGATCCGGCCGAACACCGACGCCGCGATGATCCTGGCGCTCTGCCATGTGCTCCATACCGAGAATCTCTACGACCGCGAGTTCCTCGACCGTTGCGCCGTGGGCTTCGACGAGTTCGCGCCGTCGCTGGCCGACAAGACCCCGGAATGGGCCGAGGGGATCACGGGCATCTCCGCCCATCGCATTCGCGCGCTCGCGCGCGAGATGGCGGCGACGCGCACCACGGTGAACATCAACTGGTCGCTGCAGCGCTCGCATCACGGCGAGCAACCCTTCTGGGCATTGGTGACGCTCGCCTGCATGCTGGGCCAGATCGGCCTGCCGGGCGGCGGCTTCGGCGCGAGCTACGGGCCCACCAACGGCATGGGCAGCACCGCGCCGCTGCTTTCGGGCCCGACCCTGTCGCAAGGCACCAACAAGGTCTCCGACTTCATCCCGGTCGCGCGCTTCACCGACATGCTGCTCAATCCGGGCGGCAAGGTTCCGTACAACGGCCGCGACATCACCTACCCCAATATCAAGCTGATCTACTGGGCGGGCGGCAACCCGTTCCATCATCACCAGGATCTCAACCGGCTGCGGGTCGCGTGGCAGAAGCCCGAGACCATCATCTTCAACGAGCAGTTCTGGACGCCGGCCGCGAAAATGGCCGACATCGTCCTGCCCGCGACCACCGGCCTCGAGCGCAACGATATCGGCTATGCGCGCCGCGAGCCCTTCCTGATCGCGATGAAGAAGGCGCGCGAGCCGATCGGCGAGGCGCGCGACGACTACTGGATCTTCTCGGAGATCACCCGCCGTCTCGACGCCGACGACGTCTACACCGAAGGCCGCGACGAGATGCAGTGGCTGGCCCACATGTATGAGGAAGGGCGTCAGAAGTCGGCCAGGATGGGCGTGCCTCTCCCCTCCTTCGAGGAATTCTGGGACGCCGGCATCGTCAAGGTGCCGGGCGAGAACACCGACCCGGTGATGCTTGCCAAGTTCCGTGACGATCCGGCGGCGAATCCGCTCAAGACTCCCTCGGGCAAGATCGAGATCTTCTCCGAGAAGATCGCCTCGTTCGGCTACGACGACTGCCCCGGCCACGCGACCTGGATGGAGCCGATCGAATGGCTGGGTTCCAGCAAGGCCGAGCGCTATCCGCTGCACATGCTGTCGGACCAGCCGGCGGACAAGCTGCACAGCCAGCTCGACCACAGCCCGCATGCCAAGGCGACCAAGGTCAAGGGGCGCCAACCGGTCACCCTGCATCCGGAAGATGCTGCCGCGCGCGGCATCGCCGAAGGCGACCTGCTGCGAGTCTTCAACGACCGCGGCGCGTGCCTCGCATCGGCCCGACTGACCGACCGCATCCGCCGCGGCGTGGTGCGGCTTTCGACTGGCGCCTGGTTCGACCCGGAGGATTCCGGCTCGAACACGCCGCTGGAGAAACACGGCAATCCCAACGCGCTGACGCTCGACATCGGCTCGTCGAAGCTCAGTCAGGGCTGCATCGCCCAGACCTGCCTGGTCGAGATCGAGCGTTTCGACGGTCCCGCCCCCGCCGTGACGGCGCACCAGTTGCCCACCTTCACCGGCCGCTAAATCGCGCCTCCTGCCCTCGCTTCGCCATTGACAATGCAGGCACTTTATCTGCAAATGCGAGTGACTTGCAGTTAACCAAGCGAGGCGAAGATGGATCAGATGATGCAGTTGCATTCCGCGGGTGACTCTTCTCGTGCGAAGCCCGAACGCGACGCCGCGAGCATCGAGAGCAGCCAGCTCATGGCCGGCCGCCGCGAACTGCTCATCCGTCACGGCGCCAGCACCTACCGGCTGCGCGTGACGGCGTCCGAAAAACTGATCCTCACGAAGTAGCCGCCGCAGCATCGCGAAGCGGCTGCGGATTCGGGCCTACCTTCGACATCGAAAGGCCGTCCAGATTTTGTTGGACGGGCTGCCGGCAAGACAGGACAGTCCCATCAGAAGGGGCTGGCTGAAGCCGGAAAACATGAATCTCGATACCGTCGCAGGCGTGAAGCGGTCCGTCGCCCGCCGAGTAGCCCACCGGCATGGCTCCAACGGAGACAATGGTCCCGCGTAGCGTCAGCATCGTGACGCAGACCTGCGTGCGGCCCGAGCGCAACGAGGACTACGCGCGTTGGCAGGGCGAGACGAGCGCTTACATCCAGCCTTTCCCGGGCTTCATCGAACAGAGGCTGCTGCCGCCCAACCCGCCGCTGCAGGTCGACTGGGTGATCCTGCAGCGTTTCGCCAGCCTGGCCGACGCGCAGCGCTGGCTGGGATCCGCCGAACGCCAGCGGCGCATCGACGGCGCCGCGCCCATGCTGATCGGCCGCGATGACGTCCATATCGTCCAGGACGAGGCCAGCGGCCTCAAGCCCGCGCCCGTTTCGGCCATCATCTCCACCCGCGTGAAGCCCGGCAGGGAAGCGGAATACCGGGCCTGGGAACGCAAGATCGCCGCCGCCCAGTCCAGGGCGCCCGGCCTCCAGGGATATCGGTTCGAGCCGCCGATGCCCGGTGTGCAGGAAGATTACGTCGCCGTCCTGCGCTTCGATACGCAAGCCAATCTGCAGGCTTGGCTCGACTCTCCGGTGCGACAGGCCCTGGTCGAGGAAGCCGCGTCCCTCACCCATGAATTCCATTCCCGCATCGCAGGCTCCGGCTTCGAGCAATGGTTCGGGAACAGTACGCCCGGCGACGCGCCCCTGCCGGCGTGGAAAATGAACATGCTCGTCCTGCTGATGCTCTATCCGATCGTCATGCTGTTCGGGATATTCGTCGGCACGCCCTATCTCGACCGGGCGCTTCATCTGCCCTTTGCCGTCGCCCTGTTCCTGGGCAATGTCGTGAGCGTCGTGCTGACAGGCTTCCTCGTCCCGCGGGTCGCCGGCCATTTCGGCTGGTGGCTGCGACCCGCCCCCGGGCGCACGCTGCGGATCAATCTGTCGGGCGCCGCCATTCTCGGGACGATCTACGCTGCCATGGTGCTCCTCTTCTTGCGCCTGTTCTGAAGGCCCGCCAGACTCAGCCGTTCCAGCACGGTGGAGGTCTCATGGCCGGACGTCTCACTGCCGACGAGGTATCGCGCTATCGCCGCGACGGTTTCCACTTCCCGATCCGCGTTCTGTCGCCCACAGAGGCACGCGCCTGTCGTGACCGGCTGGAAGATTATGAGCGCGCGACGGGCGGCCCCATCGCCGGCAACATGCGCCACAAGGTGCACCTGCTCTTCACCTGGGCCAACGCGCTGGCGCGTCATCCCGCCATCCTCGACGCGGTGGAGGACGTCATCGGGCCGGACATCCTGTGCTGGAGCAGCACCTTCTTCATCAAGGAGGCACGCTCGCCCTCCTTCGTCTCATGGCATCAGGACGCGACCTACTGGGGCCTCAGCACCGACGAGGTGATCACCGCCTGGGTGGCTCTCGCCGACGCCCCCGTCGAAAGCGGCGCGATGCGGTTCTGGCCGGGCAGCCATCTCGGGAACCAGCTCGAGCATCGCGACACGTTCGACGAGAACAACCTGCTTAGTCGCGGCCAGGAAATTGCCGTCGACGTGCCGGACGGTGCTGGGGTCGACGTCGCGCTGAAGGCCGGTGAAATGTCGCTGCACAATGTGCTGCTGGCCCATGCGTCGGGGCCGAACACCACCGGCGACCGCCGCATCGGGCTGGCCCTGCGCTACATCCCGCCCCATGTCCGCCAGCTCAAAGTCCGCGATTCGGCGACCCTGGTCCGCGGACGCGATCCGTATGGAAACTTCGATCCCGAGCCCGCGCCGAAGGCCGACCTCGATGCGGCCGCGCTGGCCACCCATCGCGACGCCGTCGAGCGGTCGGCGAAGGCACTCTATGCCGGCACCGACCGCACGACCTTTCGCGCCTAGGCAAGCAGGAGCAAGACGTGAATCGCGAGACACTGGGCCGCCGCCTCATCGTGGCCGGGCTCGTGACCGCATTGGCTGGGACCGATGCTTCGGCGCAGGCCGCCACAGCGCAGGCCTTCGTCGAGAATCTCTACCGCCCGTATCTCGCCAAGGGTTTCCAGGGGCAGCCCTATGGCGATACCGCCCGCTTCTTCGTTCCGTCCCTCGCCCAGGCCATGGACCGCGACAAGCGCGAGGCCAAACGACGGAACGAGGTGCCGACCCTGAATGGAGATCCCTTCGTCGACGCCCAGGATTGGGAGATCTCGAAGCTCTCGATCGACGTGACAACCAGCGGCGATGCAGCGACCGCCCGGGTGTCGTTCCAGAACTTCGGCGAAATCAAACGCCTCCTGCTGGAGCTTGCAAGGACACCCGCGGGCTGGCGCATCGCCGAGATCAAGGCGCCCAGCGGCTCCCTGAAGGCGCTCTACAAACTCGAGTGATCAGTGCCGCCAGGTCGAATCGACCTTGTCGAGCTTGCGCACCAAGGCGGCGAATTCGAGATCGCCGATGCCCACAGCGGACTCCATCTCCGAGAACCGGTCCATGTCGGCGCCGGACTTGGCCGCCAGATTGTCGCCCAGCACATTGAGCGTGCCGGCAGCTGCCGCGTCGAGCTGGATCTGGCAGGCCCGCTCCAGGCGATAGAGCCGCAGGAAGGCCTCGGGCACCGAGCGACCGGTGGTCAGCAGCCCGTGGTTGCGCAGCATCATCGCCTGGTTGTTGCCGAGGTTCGCCAGCAGGCGCTCGCGCTCGTCGAGGTCGAGGCTCGGCCCCTCATAGTCGTGATACGAGAGCCTGCCGTGGAAGGCCGTGGCGACCATCGACACCGGCAGCAGCCCGTCCTTCAGCGCACAGACCGCCATGCCGGCCCGCGTATGCGTGTGCATCACGACCTTGTGGCGCTCGGCATGGGCCATGTGGACAGCCGAATGGATGACGAATCCCGCGTAGTTCACGGGATGGGCGCTCGGCTCCACGATCTTCCCGTCGAGGTCGATCTTGACCAGGTTCGAGGCGGTCACCTCGTCGTAGTTCAGCCCGTAGGGGTTGATCAGGAAGTGCGGCGCCTCCCCCGGCACCCGCGCGGTGAGGTGACCGTAGATCAGCTCGGTCCAGCCGAAATAGTCGACCAGCCGGTAGGCGGCTGCAAGCTGGCGGCGCAATACCCATTCGCCGTCGGCCGGCGGCAGCGAATGCACGTCGATGCCGGTGAGCGGCAGTTCGGAAGCGATCGGCATGTCCATGGCGGGCCCTCCAGCGGCGGCGACGAAGCTTAGGCCCCCGCGCTATGATCAGGCAACCAAAGAGGAAACGCCCGAATGCCGAATACCCAGCGCCTCGACACGACACGGTTGCAGAAGATCGCCCAGGCCTATTGGGAGAGCGCCGCCCTGATGGCCGCGGTCGAGCTGGAGATCTTCACAGCGATCGCCCATGGACACGACACGATTCCCGCCGTCGCAAAGGCCGTCGGCATTTCGGAGCGCAACGCCGAGCGCCTGCTGACCGTGCTGGCCGCCATGACCCTGCTGTCGCGCGACGGCGAACGCTTCGCCAACGCGCCCGACGTCCAGCGCTTCCTGGTGAAGGATGGCGAGCGCTACGCGGGTCTATGGATCCTGTTCACCAAGCCGCGCTGGAAGGCGTTCGGCGAACTCTCCGAGCGCCTGCGCGACAGCCAGGAGAACCGGCTGGGCGCCTATGTGGATTTCACGGTCGAGGACGCAAGGCGCTATCACGCCGCGACCTACTCGATCGGCATGGGCGCCGCCCGCCTGTTCAGCCGCAGCGTCGACCTCTCGGGCCGCAAGCGGATGCTCGACCTCGGCGGCGGCTCCGGCGCCTACAGCATCGTGGCGACCGAGACCTACCCCGGCCTCGAGGCGATCGTGCTCGACCTGCCGCCGGTCACCGTGGTGGCCGACGAGTATATTGCCGCCAACGGCGCCACGGGGCGCGTCCGCACCCTACCCGGCGACTTCACCGAGACCCCTTTCCCGCAGGGCGTCGACATCGTCGTCATGGCGAGCAACCTGCCGCAGTATGAGCCCGCCCTGATCCGCCGGGTCGTTGCCAAGGCGTTCGAGGCCCTCGTCCCGGGCGGCGAGATGCACCTGATCGGGGAGACCCTGCACGACGACAGGAACGGCCCCCTCTCGGCCGCGCTGTGGGGCCTGAACGAGGCCATCCAGAACAGCACAGGCCTCGCCCACACCGAATCGGAGGTGAAGGGGTACCTAACGGGGGCGGGCTTCGCCGAGGTGGCCGTCCACCCCTTCGTCCCGGGCGTCCTGTCGCGCATCGCCGGCCGCAAGCCTGGCTGAACAAGCGGGGTTGCGTCCGCGCGGCCATTCGACTATCAGTCCGCCACTGGCCCTATGCTCCCTTCGTCTAGAGGCCTAGGACGTGGCCCTCTCAAGGCTAAAACACGGGTTCGAATCCCGTAGGGAGCGCCAGGCATAACCCCCTGATATTGCTGCGTTTTCGCGGCCGACGGCGCGGTGGATTGCCTGTGCATAACTGGCGCGAAACGGCACGAAATAGCACCAGAATGCGCGAGAAGTGGGGGAACACTGGGGGACATGTTCCTATATCGTTCTCTTCGGTTTTACCGAGGAGTTCCCCGTGCTCGACACCCCTTTCCCCGCCGACTTCACCGCTTTCGATTCATGGCACCCCTCGGGCTGGTCGCCGGTCTATGACCGGGTCACCAGCCGGCGGCACCTGGTCGGCTTCACCCCGCTGCAGTGCGGCCTCGACCGGCTGGTGATCGGCCAGGAGACCGGCGACGAGCTCGGCTCGTTCGTGATCGTCGGCGAGGCGCGGGTGGCTCTGGCCGGCGCGTTCAACGGCTGGGTCGTCGTGACCGGCGACTATCGTCAGCTCCCCGGCTTCTGGGCGCTGTAGCCATGGCCCGGCAGAAGCGCGGCTGGAACAGCCACCAGCTCCGCCTAAGAGCCCTGCCCCACTTCGCCCGCCTCCGGCGCGAGGTGCCCTTCTGTGAGGCCGACAAGGCCGAGTGGCAGGCCGCGGCCGATCGCATCGCCGGGCCGGCAGGCTGGTATTCGGTCGCCGGCACACACGCCGACTGGGGCTGCAAGCTGATCCATTTCGCCACGGTGGCCGAGGCCGACGCCATGCAACGGTGGATCACTGAGTCCGGGATCGAGGCGCGGCCGGGGCCAGGCGCCTATAGCGGCACGCAGCTTTCGGTCGCCGGTGGCGAGATGCCCTGATGGTCGGCCCCTGGCGCCACCCGCCGGGAACCTTGCGCGCCCTGCGGACGATCCTCGGCCACCACTATGTGCTCTGCCACCGGTGCCGACGCTTCGCCGACATGGTCATCCCGCGCGGCATGGAGGATCGGAAGTATGAGCCCTCCCCGTTCCGTTGCCGTCACTGCGGGGATCGCGGCGCGCTCGAGACCGCGGTGCCGGTCGGCTACCAGCGCGACACGGCCGACTAGGCTTCCTTCTTGTCCGCCGGCAACAGCACGATCGCATCGTCCGGCGCGGGCTTCTGCAGCTGCAGCGCCTCCTCGGGCGGCGCCTCGAGCCATTGCTCGGCCTCGTCCCTGGTGCGGATCAGCACCGGCATTGCCTTTTCGTGGATCGGCTCGACAACCCCGTTCGGCTCGGTCGTTAGGAACGAGAACAGCAGATGCTTGCCGATGTTCGGCGCCTTCTTCGTCCCGCGATCGCCCTCCCACTCCCGCCAGATCCCCGCGAAGTAGAACAGCTCGCCGCCCGGCCGGGCGAACCAGCGGAAGACGACCGGCTTGCTGGTGTTCCGGTCGGGCTCGCTGAAGGCCGTCGCCGGCACCAGGCAGCGCTGCCCGGCCTTCAGGTAGGGCTTCCAGTAGCCGCTGGCCGTGTTGCGCACGTTCGTGACGTTGGCCTTGATCTTGTAGAAGGGCGGCGCCGGGAAGCCCCAGCGCATTGGTGCGATGTCGCGCACGATGCCGTCGGGCGTCGCCAGGGACCGGATCACGGGGGCCTCGTAGTTCGGATAGACCCGCTGCGGCCCATTGCGGCCGCGCAGCACGTCGAGGTAGCCGGCGCCGACCAAGCCGAAATGGTCTTTCAGGGTCTGCATGACTTCGGGCGTCATGTCGTATTCGTAGAGATTGCACATGGGACAATCCTAGCCACCGGGTTTGAACGTGTCCTCACCACAGCCGCCGCGCCGCGGTACCGTTGCCTAACCATGAGCAACAGCAGCCAGATTTCCGAGATCCAGGACATTCTGACCGAGGTCGACGGCCTCCTGCGCGAGCGGCTCGCGGCAGCCGGGCTCAATATCGGTCGCGTCCTGTTGGCGATCGCGCCGGACGGCGCCGGCGTCGTGCGCAGCAACATCGGGCCAGCCGAGCTCGGCGACATGGCGGAGCTGCTGGCCGAGATCGCAGACGGCGCGGCCGTGCAGCGGCCCGACGACGAAGCCTTGAACTGAGCTACTGTGCCAGCCGCCGGCCTTCGTCGGTCAACATGACGCTGTGCACCGGGCTCCCCTCGCCCCTCATCCAGCCCTTCTCGATCGCCAGCGCAAGGGCCGCATCGAGGGTCGCCATTGCAGTGTCGGGATGCCGCAGGCCGAGTTCGCCGACCATCACCCAGCGCATCGGCCGGCCGGCGGTGATGGTATAGAGGTCGTCCCGGAGCTTGCGGGCGAGGCCGAGGGGCGGCTTGCGGGGCATGGGCCGCTAACGGACGCGGGCCTCGCGAGTTTCTCCGAAAAACCGCTTCGCCAACTTAGGCTGACAGCGGACAGCAGTGCGCTACGGTTGTGCCGGTGAACGCTGGTAGCGCCGCACTCCCGCGGGCTCCGAGGGAAATGCATGACGGCACAAGATAAAGCCCTCGAAATCCTACAGCGCGTGGTCGCCGAAGGCCGAACCAGAGTGGGCGCTGTTTTCAGTCCAAACCGCGAGATGGTCGAACTGGGCGATCCCGAACCCGCAATGGCCTACGCGACCGAAAAAGGCTGGGTTATGCCTACGCACGGCGCGAGTGGTTATTGGACGTTAACGAAAGAGGGATACGCTGCGGGCCAGCAGTAACGACACGGCATCACACCACAGTAGCCTCTAGCACAAAAAGCCCCGCACCGCGTTCGCCGGGCGGGGCTCGCTGCAATGAGAAGCTGGCCGCAGATTACATAGGAGGCTCCTGGGCCGTGCCGGGCGTTACCCTGCGTGCTGGCCGATCATACGCCATTTAGGCGTTAGATTCACCCTTCGATCTTGTCTTCCGCATCTAGCCAAGGCAGCGCGAAGGGCGAGGCAACGAAGGTCTGACCGTTATTGTCCTGCTTCCAGGCGATCATGATTTCCGAGGCGCCTTCTGCTGGCAGTCCTGAAACAAAGAAATTGCCGCTCCGAATGTCGCCCTCCCAGCCGACCTTCTTTGCGAGATCAAAGGCCTTGCGTTTGAAGAGTAGGAACAGATCCCAACTAGCGGCCGCTTCGTGGAGATCATTCGCCTGAGCGACGAGTTCCTTTTTGTGGTCATCTTCCGACTTCCACCCTGACCAAAAGTCGATCGCCATTAACGAGTAGACAAACACAGCTTCCTCCCGCGTAGGTTTGGATGAAAGCATAGCAGCGCCCGCCACAAATAGAAAAAGCCCGCCGACCCGGTGAAGGGCCGACGGGCAGTTTAGGAAGGAAGCGCCCAGGACGGGCTGTCAGGGTCCGGACGGGTCCAGACCCCGACCTCGTGTGCGGCGTCAGGCGACCTTGTCGAAGGTCAGCCTGTAGACGCCCCCAATGTCGAA
Organism: Rhodospirillales bacterium 24-66-33; assembly: GCA_002281855.1. GTDB lineage: Bacteria > Pseudomonadota > Alphaproteobacteria > Reyranellales > Reyranellaceae > Reyranella. The sequence continues at coordinate 52,613 of NCHQ01000034.1, forward strand.
CTGCTCGAAAGCAGCGGGGTTCGTGATGGTCATTTTCAGCTCGCCCTGGGGCGTGTACTTCGACCATTCCTTGTTGGCGTCAGTCTCGGGAAGACCCTTCAGGTACGTGCCGAACGCCGCGGCGAGCCTGACCTCGACAACGCGATCCGGGTCGTTACCGCCGGTCGTCATCTCGCGCTTCTCTTTGACGTAGAACATTGCCTGGACCGTCATCGGTCTTCTCCTTGTGAAACGGCGCCGAAGTGTCCGGCGGCGCCTTCCGGGGTCTCGGAAATCAGAACAGACGGCCGCCGCCAGGCTCTTCGCGCGCGATCAGCAGCTCGGCCGCCGCCGACGAGCCGCCCGCGATCGTGTAGTTCGTGCAGACTTCTTGCATCCAGAACCCCTCGAAGATCTGCCGGATCTCAGGCACGTCGTTGATCGACAGCAGGAAGGACCCTTTCAGGGCGCGCAGCCGGCCGGCCAGGCGCGCGAAATCGGACCGCCGCCACAGGCCGCGGCCATAGTCGTCTTCGGATCCCCAGTAGGGCGGATCCAGGTAGAACAGCCGCTCGTGATGGTCGTAGCGATCGAGGAACTCGGCCCACGGCAGGCACTCGATCGTCACGCTCGACAGCCGCTCGTGCACCGCCTCGAGGAGCGGCTGCAGCTTCGTGACGTCAAACGACGCCGGCGCGGTGGCGTCCACGCCGAAGTTCCGGCCGCGCACCTTTCCCCCGAACGCCGTTCGCTGCAGGTAGAGGAAACGCGCAGAGCGCTCGAGGTCGGTGAGCATTTCGGGCGGCGTGGCGGCCAGCCGCTCGAACTCGGCGCGGCTCGATAGCTGCCACTTGATCATGTCGAGGAACGATACGTAGTGGCGCTGCAGGATCCGGAACAGCGTGGTGACGTCCCGGCTGATGTCGTTGATGGCCTCGCTGTGCGGCCGGAACGGCCGCCGCAGAAAGATGCCGCCCTGGCCGACGAAGGCCTCGGCGTAGTGGCGATGTGGCATGCGCTCGAGCAGGCCAATGATGCGGTCGGCGAGATGCCGTTTGCCACCGATCCAGGGCGCCAAGGGGCGTGTGGATCGAATGGGAATAAGTGTCGACTCCTGGTTCATGAATACAGTCCACTGAGCCCGCCCCTGCAGGGGTGACGGGATGAACCGGCCGGCAGGCCGGGGCGTGTGGAGCTCGACTCCACGGTTCGCGCGGTTGGCGCCGCGCGGCCCCCGTCCCAATCTGGGCGCTTTCACCAACAGAAAGCAGCTGACTGAGGGGAGATGGGCGGCGTTCACGACGCATCGCAATCAACGCTCGCGATCATCGAAATGCGCGAATCGCAAAACGCCCTTTGGTTGTGTTGCGTCACCGTGGGCCAGGGCGGCGATCGTTCCCGCGATCAGCGCGACCGGGACCAGCGCGGCGAGGCGGCCGATCACGGGCACGCCCCTGCGAACCGGGCGTTGGCCTGGCGGACACCCTTCACGGTCTCCGGCGTGTCGCGGCTGCCGCTGTAGCTGATAGGCAGGGCGGGCCGCAGGGCCTCGCATACGGCTGGCGTGCGCGGTGCGGCCGTGACTGTCGGCGGCGATCCACCGCCAAGACAGCCGCCCAGCGCGAGGCTAGCGGCGATAGTCGCGATCGTTCGGATCATCGGTGCCCTCCTCCTGTTCGACCTTCTTCGCCGCATCGTTGGCGCGCCGCTGGATTGCGGTGTCGGCTCGCATGTCGGCGTTCTGCTGTTCGGCGCGGCCGAGCTCGCGGCTGAGATCGGGCGGCGGCTGCTTCTTCACGAAGAGCCCGACCAGCAGATCGAGCGCCTTGGGCAGCAGCGCGGCCAGCAGGCCAAACCACGACATCAGCCGCCTCCCCTCACCTGCGTCACCCCGAACTTGGTGAGGTTCCGCAGCAGCTCGGCAATGACGGCTTGGGCGATGTTGGCGGCCTTGAGCCGGGCTTCCTGATCGGTGTTCGCCGCGGCGAAGACCTTCTCGCTCGACTCGATGGCCGAAGCCGCCGCCGCCAGCCCCTTGTTGAGGATGTCGCCGACGGCCTCGCTGTAGCAGAGCGGCGGCGGCAGGCTCTCGGCACTGCAGGCCGGCATGAGGTTGTAGATGCCGACCAGCCCGGAGGCGACTACGAGGCCCATCTTGGCGTCGCCGAAGACCTGGTCGGCGCTCTGCTGGCGGTCCTGCACGGTGCCGCTGCAGGCCGTCACGGCAAGCATCATCGCGGCCGCGAGGGCCGTTGCCATCTTCTTCATCGCTCTCTCCTGGTTGAAACGGGATCAGGCTTCTCGACAGGAAGCCAAAACACTCTTCGACGATCGCGCTCGGAAGGCGGAGGGTGGCAGGGCTAGGCTGCAATCAGCCGCGAGGAACCACACTCCGTCCGCGGTCAGGCCCTCGCCGAGCCGGGAAAGCCCGGCGGGGGCCGCTCTCTCACTTCTTCGCCTTCTCCACCATCTCGTCGCCCTTCGGCGTGGTCGCCACGACCGTCACGTCGGGCAGGCTCTCGACCTTGCGGATCTGGGCCGTCGGGCTGGCGCTGCGGCTGGCGCGCAGGGCGTTGATGATCGGCAGCAACGCCGCGATGGCACCGACGACGATGCCAACGCCCTCGCCGGCCTGTTTCAGCAGGTCGATCGCCTTGTCGGCGTCTTCCTGGCTCATGAAACCGAACGCCACGGCGACCACGGTCCCGGCGCCGACGGCGGTGTAGACGTGCCGCATGAAGGCGGCGACTTCGTCCTTGGTGATGCTCATCGCGGCCTCCTCAGATCAGCCCGTAGTCGTTGGTGGATTTCTTGCGGAAGCGTTCGGCGACGCAGTAGCCGTTGGAGCCGCCGGCCTCGTTCGTGTTTCCCTCCACTGTGCGGATGGTCGTGCCGTCGTCGGCCAGGACGATGCCGACGTGGATGTGCGAGTGCTCGCCGCCGCGCGCACCCGGCACGAAGAAGAACGAGCCCGGCGGGATTCTCTCCTTGGTCGTGGCGCCGTTGCGGAACTTGCCGGCACGGCGCGCGGAGTCGGCGACCCAGGGCACGTAGTAGGACGGCGAGCCGCCGGCATCGGTCAGGGGGAACGGCAGCGGCACGTTCAATTCGCGAGCGGCGCGGAACCACGGGTGATTGGCGAAGGCCTGGCACCACGGGAAGAAGTCGACGACGGACTGGTCGAGCCCGCGACCGTAGTGGCGCACCCACGCGCCACGGTTATCACCGCCGACCTCGCGAGCCTTCGCGGCCAGATGCGCACGGGCGATGCGGCAGACGGCATCACCGAAGCTCGAGGCGCCGGTCTGCAGGACCTCGGCGCCGGCCAACGGCGCGATCAGGGCGCCCCAGGTCTCGGCATCGACGACGCCTTCGTTGTGATCGCGGAGGCAGCCCCGCGCCGTCTGGAAGGCGATCACGGCGGCACGCGTGGCGGGACCGAAGTCTTCGTCGATCCCGGTCGCGAAGCCCTGCAGCGTGAGCCATTCCTGTACCCGCTTCACGTCCTTGTTCCTGGCGCCGTAGACGAGCGGAAGCGCCGGCGAGCGGAGCTCTGCCGTGTATCGATCGAGCATGGGGAACCTACTTGGTTGGGATCTTCGTCGAGACGAACAGGACAAGGGCGCCGATCAGCACGAGCGCGATGCCCTGACCGATCTGTTTCAGGGCGCCGTTGCGGACGACGCGGTACATGGCGAAGAGGTCGCGGAGACCACGGATGTGCTCAGGCGCTTCCTCGTCGCCGAGGCCGACAGTTGCGAGCGCCTTCTTGGCGCCTCGCTCGGCGGCATCCTCGAGCATGGCTTCCAGCGCCTCGCGCGGCATGACGACGGGATCGGACATGGCAGCTCCTGTTTGAAGGGCGAAGGGCGAAGGGCGAACGGCG
>NCHQ01000035.1 GCA_002281855.1 Rhodospirillales bacterium 24-66-33
CATGAACATGCCCCAGACCGACAGGTCCTTCGGCAGAATCGCCTGCGCCGGTGCCGCAGCCGGCGGCCCCGCGGGCGGGGCGACAGCCGGTCCGGCCGGATCGACAGGTCCGACAGGCGACGTCGTTGCTGGAGCCGCCGGATCGGCAGGCGGAGTTGTCGCTGCGGGCGGCGCAGCCGGATCAGCCGGCGTGCCGGCAACCGGGCTGGCCGATGGCGACGTCGATGTTGATGTCGATGTCGATGTCGCAGGAGGGATGGCGGGTGCAGGAGTCGGCGTCGGAGCTGTCGTAGCAGGGGCCGCAGACGCGCCCGCAGGCGGCGTGCCGGGGGCCGGCCCCGCGCCAGGCGACGGCGCGGCGGTCGGTGGCGTTGCCGGCGTCGTCGGCGTCGTCGGCGATTGCGCCCACGTGAGCGACGGGAAAAGCAGAAGAAGAACCAGCAGACGATGCAGCAGCATTACGCGATACCTTGAAGAGTGCGAACGACAGGACGCAGCCAATTGGCGCGCCAGGTGAGAGTGCAGGTGACGGCGACCGCGCCGACGCTGAGCATGGTCGCCCAGACGAGCGAGCCGAAGCTCGGACCGTCGCGCCACAGAGCGAGCGCGAGCGCGGCCAGGAGAAAGGCATAGCCCGCGATCCGCAACGGCAGGACGAGCCGCCGCGGGCAGTCGCGCCCGCCGCCGGCACGTTCCCAATGGCGGTCCTGGCTCAGCGCCAGCAGGGCGAAGCCGATATAGGACGCGAGCGCCAGCGCGATCAGAAGGGCCGGCGCCATGTCAGCCGCCCGCGGTCAGGCGCAGGAGGCCCCAGGCACCGCCCCAAGACGCGATCCCCGCAGCAGCCATGACGAGACAAAGCCGCGCCAGCCGCCGGTCGGCAAATGCCCAGATCAGCAGCGCCAGATAGACGAGAAAGGCCAGCATCGACGCCAGAACCACGGCCTCGCTGCGCACCATCAGCCCGGCCGCCGGAAGGGCGACCGCCGCCAGCGCGGCAAGCCCTGCCGCCACGGCGTAGCCGCCCCCGACCGCCGCGACGAGGCGGACAAGGATGGAAAGACCGGTCTTGGACGGAATCACGTTGCAACTACCTCTCATTCATAAGACGAACGAGAGGGTCGGTTTTCTCCCCGGCCGCACCGCCAGGCGCAGTTTATTTTCGCCCTATCCCACTCACTGCGTGCGAATTATCGCGACGCGGGCATATTGTTGATCAGGACCCGGCAAAGACGGACGGAGCGCGGCGGCGCCAATCGAAATGCCTCTCCCAGGCGGCGCAGAACTGCAGCACGTTCTCATCGGCAAACCGCCGCCCGATGACCTGCAGGCCGACCGGCAGTCCGGACGGCGACCAGCCGCAGGGGATCGAAGCTGCCGGCTGGCCAGTCAGATTGAAGGGGTAGGAGAAGGGCGTCCATCGCGCCCAGGGCACCGGCTTGTCCATATCCATGTCCGGCGGCCCATCGGCCTCGGCCGAGAACGGTTCGATCGGAACCATCGGCATCACGAGCAGGTCGAAGGTCTCGAACGCTTCGGCCACCGAGCGGTTGAAGGCGGCCCGCGCCTGCAGGGTCCGGAAATGGTCCTCGAGCCGGATCGACGCCGACCGTGCCACCATGCGGGCAAATCCCGGATCAATCCGCGCCACATCCTCGGGCTTCATGCCGCCATAGAGCGCGCCGCGTGCCACCCAGAGCGCGTCGAAGACGTCGATGGGATCGGGCCAGTCGAGTTTCGTTTCGACGATCTCGACCGGCAGATGTGCCGCGATCTCGCCGAAGGCCTTGGCAATCACCGCCGCGATGGCCGGATCCACGGAGGCGCCGAACAGGGTCGGCGCCAACACGCAGCGCAGCTTCGGCAAATCGCCCAAGGTCTCGTGATAGGAGATGCCGGCCGCCGGCAGCGCCTGCGGGTCGCGCGCATCCGGTCCCTGGACGACGTCGAGCGCCAGCGCATAGTCCTCGACGCGGTTGGTCATGGGACCCGCATGCGACAGATGCTCGGTCGGGCTGAGCGGATAGGTCGGCACGCGCGCAAGCGTCGGCTTCAGCGAGAAGATGCCGCAGAACGAGGCGGGCACCCGCATCGAGCCGCCGCCATCGGAGCCCAGGGTTAGCGGCACCGTGCCGTCGGCCACGGCGACGGCCGAACCCGAACTCGATCCGCCAGCGGTCTTCGAAAGGTCCCACGGATTGCGCGTCACGCCGTAGAGCGGCGAGTTGGACGCCGCCTTCCAGCCCAGCTCGGGCGTCGTCGTCTTGCCGATCATGATCGCGCCGGCCGCGAGAAGCCGCTCGACCGACGGCGCCGTCTCGGTCGCCACCGAATCGACGTAGAGCTTCGAGCCGCGCTGCGTCTTGTAACCCTGGACCAGGAAGAGATCTTTTATGCCGACCGGCACCCCGTGGAAGGGACCGCGGAACGACTTGCCGCGCGCCTCCTTCTCGAGCTCCGCCGCCCGCGCCTTCGCATCCTCGGCAAAGACCGCGCTGTAGGCGTTCACGCGCGCCTCGGTTTCCTCGATCGCATCCAGCGACGACTGGACCAGCTCCACGGGCGAGACCTCGCCCTGCCGTACGAGACGCGCCATCTCGACCGCGCTCAGGGCTGCGTACTGACGCAGTTCCATCGTCTTCCTCCCGATCCTGCTTTCCTAGAGGCGCCGGCCCGACCTGGCGTCGAACACGTGCACGTCCTTGCCGCGCACGATCACGCCGTGTTGCATGGCCTCGCCCAGTTCCGTGTCGGGCGGCACCGCCACCACGAATCCGCCGCGTCCATCGTCGAGATGGAGCAGCTTCACGCTGCCCAGATCCTCGACCAGCTCGACCCGGCCACCGAGGCCGCCGGCCTGTGGCGGCGCCAGGGTGAGCGCATCGGGCCTGACACCGACCACGACCTCCTGCCCCGGCGCGCCGATCCGCTCGGCGCCCGCTGCGATCGAAGCGCCGCCCGCAACAACGACCGCCCGACCGTCAGGAGCCACGCTGCCTTCGAAGAAGTTCATGGGCAGCGAGCCGATGAAGCCCGCCACGAACAGGGTCGCTGGCCGCGCGTAGACCTCGCCCGGCGAGCCCACCTGCTCGACCCGGCCGGCGTTCATCACGATCAGCCGGTTCGCGAGCGACATGGCCTCGACCTGGTCGTGCGTGACCAGGATCGAGGTGGCGTCGAGCCGTAGATGCAAACGCTTCAGCTCGGTGCGCATCTGGTGGCGCAGCTTGGCATCGAGGTTCGACAGCGGCTCGTCGAACAGGAAGACCTTGGGCTCGCGGATGATGGCGCGGCCCATGGCGACCCTCTGGCGCTGGCCGCCGCTCAACTGGGTGGGCTTGCGGCCAAGGAAGTCGCCGATGCCCAGGATACCGGCGACGCCCGCCACCTTGTCGCGGATGGTTGCCTTGGACGCGTGCGCGATCCTGAGCGAATAGGACATGTTCTCGGCCACGCTCATGTGCGGATAGAGCGCGTAGTTCTGGAACACCATGGCGATGTCGCGCTCGCGCGGCTCGAGCCGGTTGACCACACGGCCGTCGATCGCGATCTCGCCGCCGGTGATTTCCTCCAGGCCCGCGATCATGCGCAACAGCGTGGACTTTCCGCAGCCGCTCGGCCCCAGGATAACGGCAAACTCGCCGTGCCGGATCTCGAGGTCGATGCCGTGCAGGACCTGGGACGCCCCGTAGGACTTCTCCACTTTGCGAATGTCGACGGTGGCCAAGGAATGCTCCTATTTTTCCGAGTCGACGAGGCCTTTGACGAACCAGCGCTGCAGGACGATCACCACCATCACCGGCGGCAGCGTGATCAGCAGTGCCGAGGCCATCAGGGTGTTCCACTTCGGCACGGCCTCGGGCGCGGCGGAGATCTGCTTGGACAGGCCGATCACCGCCGTCGTCATGCTGGCCTCGGTGGTGATCAGCAGCGGCCACAGATACTGGTTCCAGCCGAACACGAAGAGGATGACGGTGAGCGCCACGACGTTGGTGCGCGACATCGGCCACAGCACGTCGATCAGGAAGCGGATGGGCGACGCGCCGTCGATCTTGGCGGCTTCCAGCAGCTCCTCGGGGATGGTGAGGAAGAGCTGGCGAAAGAGGAATGTCGCGGTGGCCGAGGCCATCAGCGGCAGGATCAGGCCGGCATAGGAGTCGAGCAGGCTCCATTTCACGACCGCCTCGATGTTCCAGCCGGTCAGGCTCTCCAGCGGCCCGCGCAGGCCGGTCTCGTCGAGCAGCCAGCCCAGCCCCTGCAGCGGATGGGCGGCCACGGCATAGGTTGGCACGATGCGGACCTCGATCGGCAGCATCAATGTCGCGAAGATCAGCCAGAACGCCGTCATCCGGAAGGGAAAGCGGAAATAGGTGATGGCGAAGGCGGAAAGAATCGATACGGCGATCTTGCCGACCGTGACGCCCACCGAGACGATCAGCGAATTGACGAGCTGTCGGCCGAGATCGCCGCGCTCGATTGCCACCTTCAGGTTGGCGAGCAGCTCGTTGCCCGGCGTCAGCGGCATGGGGACCTGAAGCACGTCGGACAGCGTGTGGGTGGCGGCGATCAACGCGTAATAGAGCGGCAGGCAGACGGCGACCACGCCCGCGATCAGCAGCAGGTGACAGAAGAGGTCGAGCTTGGGAGTCCGCTCGATCATTGGGCGTACTTCACGCGCCGTTCGAGATAGCGGAACTGAACCGCCGTCAGTCCGATCACCAGGATCATCAGGATGACCGACTGGGCCGAGGACAGGCCGAGATCGAGGCCGAGGAAGCCGTCGGCATAGACCTTGTAGACCAGGATGTCGGTCGCGCCGCCGGGACCGCCCTGGGTGAGCGCGTGGATGATGCCGAACGTGTCGAAGAAGGCATAGACGACGTTGATCACCAGCAGGAAGAAGGTCGTGGGCGAGATCAGCGGAAAGACGATGCTGACGAAGCGCCGGATCGGCCCCGCCCCATCGATCGCCGCCGCCTCGATCAAAGAGCGCGGGATCGCCTGCAGGGCGGCGAGGAAGAAGACGAAGTTGTAGCTCACCTGCTTCCAGGCGGCGGCGACGATGACCAGCAGCATGGCGTCGCTGCCGTCGAGCAGCGGGTTCCACGGGATGCCGAAGCCCTGCTTCAGCATCAGCGCGATGGCGCCGTAGATCGGGTGGAACAGGAACAGCCAGAGGACGCCCGCCAGCACCGGCGCCACGGCATAGGGCCAGATGATCATCAGCCGATAGACCGACTTGCCCCTCGCGACCCGATCGACCAGCACCGCGAAGCCGAGCCCCGCCAGCACGGCCGAGGCGGTCGTGCCGGTGCTGAAGATCGCCGTGCGGTAGATCGAATTGAAGTACTCCGGACTCGTCAGCACGTCGCGGAAATTGTCGAACCACACGAACGTCGAATGCTGGCCGAACGGATCGGTGATGGTGAAGGCCTGGTAGAGCGCCTGCGCCGCCGGCCAGAAGACGAAGATGGCGAGGACGAGCATCTGCGGCGCGAGCAGCAGGAAGGCCAGCGGCTTGTGCCGCTGGAAATTCACCCGCTTGATCATGGCATCAGCCCGTCGCGCCGCTGCCGCTCAGTTGCCGCGCTGCCGCTCGAAGCGGCGCAGGATCTCGTTGCCGCGCCGCACCGCATCGTCCATCGCCTGCTGCGCCGTCTTCTTGTTCGCCCAGACCGCCTCCATCTCCTCCTCGAGGGCGGCGACATACTGGTTGGCGTTACCCAGCCGCACAGTCATCGTGTTGAGCGTCGGCGTGCCGCGCTGAACCTGGGTGATGGCCACTTCCTGCTGCGGATACTTGTCGTAGTAGCCCTCGGCCTTGACCTTCTCGTAGGCGGCCTTGGTGATCGGCATGTAGCCGGTATCCTTGTGCCACTTGGCCTGCTGGTCCGGGCTGGCGAGATGCGCCAGGAAGGCGGCCACGCCCTTATATTCCTCGGGCTTGTGGCCCTTCAGCACCCAGAGCGCTCCGCCGCCGATCAGGCTGTTGTGCGGGGTCGTACCGGCCTCGTACGGCAGGGGCGCGGCCTCGAAGGCGAACTTCGCACTGGCCTGCAGAGAGGAGAAGACCGCCGAGGAATGGGTCATCATCGCACAGCGGCCCGACGCGAAAGCCGGCGTCGCGCTGCTGCCCTGGCGGCCGGAATAAGTGTAACGCCCGTCGGCGACCCACGACTGCAGGCGCGCGATGTTCTTCACCACATCCGTCTTGTTGTAGGTGAAGGTGGCAGCGAGCCCGTCGAGCCCGTTATGCAGGGTGGCGATCGGCAGGTCGTGAATCGTCGAGTAGTTGTCGACGTGGACCCACTGCTGCCAGCCCGATGTGTAGCCGCACTCGAAGCCCGCCGCGCGAAGCTTCGTCAGGTACTCGCCCATCTCGTCCCATGTCACCGGCGGCCGCGTGAGCCCGGCCTTGGCGAAACCGTCCTTGTTGTACCAGAGGATCGGCGTCGAGACGCTGAACGGCAGCGACAGGAGCTTCATGTCCTTGGTGCGGTAATAATTCAGCACCGGCTGGATGTAGTTGTCCCAGTCGATCTTGTAGCCCTCGGCCGCCAGCAGGTCCTGCACCGGATAGACTGCGCCCGACAGCAGCATGCTCTGGGTGCCCTGGCCGATCACGACCAGCAGGTGCGGGCTCTTGTTCGCGCGGAAGCCCGCGATCGCGGCATTGAAGGTCTCGTCGTAGGTGCCGCGGCCGGACGCAACGACCTTGTAGGCGGACTGGGAGTTGTTGAAGCTGTCGATCTGCTGCTTCAGCGCATCGTCGATCGGTCCCAAGGTCGGGTGCCAGAACTGGATCTCGATCGGCGCGGCTGCCGCGACCGAAGCGGCAAAGGCAGAGACTATTCCGGCGAAGGCGCCGAGCAACCTTTTCCTCATGACGGATTCCTTCTCCTGATCAGGGGCGGACGTGAAGGCCCTTGGACGAAACGTGCATGCCGGTGAGGTCGCGCGCGCTCGAAACGATCCGCCACGACAGCATCTTCTGGGCGTAGGCCAGCATGGCCGGCGCCGCCGCGGGATCGCGCGACAGGTCGTTGAAGCAGTGCGGGTCGGCGGCGAGATCGAAGAACAGCGGCGGCAAGGCGGCGAAATGAACGTACTTGAAGAGCTCGTCGCGGATCACCGCCAGCGAGCAGGCATCCATCGGCACGCCCAACGCCGCCTCCGAATCGGCGGCGCCGAGCCCGCGGAAATCGAATTCCCAATGTACTTCGCGGCGCCAATCCTCGACCGCACGTCCGTGCAGGAGGGGCAGCAGTGAGCGCCCGTCGCACTGGCGCGGAATGTCGAGGCCGAGCCAGTCGAGCACCGTCGGCATCACGTCGACCGCCTCGGTGAAGCGCTCGATCGCCGTGCCCCGGCTGGCATTCGCCGCGACCCGCGGATCGCGCACGATCAGCGGCACGTTGTAGGCCTCGTCGAAATAGCCCTGTTTGCCGAGCATCCAGTGGTCGCCCAACAGCTCGCCATGGTCCGCCGTCACGACGATCAGCGTATCGTCGTAGAGCCCCCACTCCTTCAGCGTGTCGATCAGGCGGCCGACCTGGTCATCGACTTCCTGCACCATGCCGTAGTAGGTCGCCCGCAGCTGCGCGAGGTCGGCGGGGCCGAGATCGGCCACCAGCCCCTGACCGGTGACGAAGTAACTCCCCTGATTCTGCGAGCGCAGATAGCTGGCCAGGAGTGGATGCTGCGCCGCCTCCGCTTCGACCGTGGCGGCGCGACGGGGCGCCGGCATGTCGGCCGGATCGTACCGCGTGTTGTAAGGCTCCGGGGCGATGAAGGGCGGATGCGGGCGGATGTAGGCCGCGTGCGCGAACCAGGAGCCGTTGCGACGCACCGATATGTAGTCGAGCAGGCGATCCGTCAGGAACGCGGTGATGCTGTCCTGCGCCTTGAAGCGGGCCGGCGGAAAGGTCGGACCACGATCGTCGGGCGGGCTCGCCGGCCGGTAGATCTCGGTGACATCGTCGGCGAACGGATATCCCTTGGCCTTGAGGTCGGCCATCCACGGATAAGGCAATTCCGGCAGATGCAGTTCCGGCGCGAAGCCGGGCATGACGGATTCGTAGGTCCTCAGCGCCGGGTCGTCGGGCGGCAATCCGGTCGGATCGGCCGTCGTGTCGGTATAGCCGAACAGCGCCGGATCGTAGCCGGCCTTGCGGCATTCCAGGGCGATGTTGGTGAGGCGGCGCGCCAGCGGCGTGCCGTTCCGCATGACCCCGTTATTGTGCTGGTAGGTGCCCGTCAGCAGCGCCGCGCGCGACGGACCGCAGGGAGCCGCCTGCACGAAATGGCGGCGGCAGAGCACGCCTTCGGCGGCCAGCCGGTCGAGATTCGGAGTCCTCAGGACGGGATTGCCGGCACAGCCAAGTGCATCGGCCCGCCACTGATCGATGACGATGAAGAGGATATTCCTCCGCGCGACCATCAAATGCCCCCTTCCCCTCGGGCGATCATCGGATGTGCGGACTGATAGGACAATTTAATATTACTTCTGTAACTTAAAAAATATTAATACTGGATCATGCTGCACACACAGATCCGCGCCTTCGACGCCGTAGCCCACCACGGCAGCTTTTCGCGCGCCGCCGAGGCCCTGGGACTGACGCAGCCTGCCGTCACCATTCAGGTGAAGGCGCTCGAGGAACGCTACGGCGTGAAACTGCTCGAACGGTCTCGCCGGTCGGTGCGCCTTACGGAAATGGGAGAACGCCTGTTCCGGATGTCGCGCCGATATTCGAGCCTGGAAGAACAGATGCGCGAGGTCCTGACCGAGTCGTCCGAACTCGAGAGCGGCCAGCTCAGCCTGACAGCGGACGGACCGCATATCGCCATGGGCGTGTTCGCGCGGTTCCTGGCGCGCCATCCCAACATCGGCCTCTCCGTCGCCATGGGCAACACGCGGTTCGTGCGCGAACAGCTGCTGGAGCGGCGGACCGACCTCGCCATCCTGCCCGGCGTGGAACGCCACCCGCAGATCCATGCCATGCCGCTGTGGCGGCATACCGCCGTGCTGATCGTGGCCAACCACCATCCCTGGGCGGGCCGCGAGAACGTGCGCCTGGCCGAACTCGACGACCAGCCGATGATTTCGCGCGAGGAAGGCTCGAACACCCGACGGATCACGCACGCCGCGATGGCGAAGGCCGGCGTCCGGCCCCGCACCGTGCTGGAGTTGGGCAGCCGCGAAGCCGTCTGCGAAGCGGTCGGCGCGGGCCTCGGCTTCAGCATCATCTGGGAACTGGAAGCGAGCGCCTCGACACGCTTTCGTACCCTTCACTTCCGCGACACGAAGATCACCAGCAGCGACTACGTCGCCTGCCTGAAGAGCGAGAGCATGCGCCGCAGCATCAAGGCCTTCTTCGCCGTGGCAGCCGGCCTGTCCAATCAGCGCGCAGCGACGCGGCGCGGCCTCCCCTGAGGCGATGCGTGGCGCGCACCATCTGATGCTACACTCGCCGCGCTCATGTTGGAACTCCACTCCCTCTTTCTCGGCTTCGTCGTCGCTCTCGGCGTCGGCCTGCTGATCGGCATCGACCGCGAGCGCAAGAAGGGCGAAGGACCGGGCCGCGGCGCCGCAGGCCTGCGGACCTTCACCCTCGCCTCGCTGGCCGGCGCGACGGGTGCCGCGGCCGGAGGCGATGTCCTGCTGGCCGCCGTCGTGCTGGGCATCGTGGCTTTCGCCGGCCTGTCCTACTGGCGCGCGCGCGACAACGATCCCGGCCTCACGACCGAGACGGCCCTGGTGGCGACGACGCTGCTGGGCGGGTTCGCCATTCGCGAACCCGCCTTCGCCGCAGGCGTCGGCGTGGTCGTCGCCCTGCTGCTCAACGCCCGCGTTGCGCTGCACCGCTTCGTGCGCTCGGTGCTGACCGACGGCGAGATCCACGATCTGCTGATCTTCGCCGGCGCCACGCTGGTCGTGCTGCCGCTGCTGCCCGACCATCCGATCGGGCCGTATGGCGCGCTGAACCTGCGCACGATCTGGCTGGTGGTGATCCTGGTGATGGGCGTCGGCGCGCTGGGCTATATCGCCGTCAGGATCGTCGGCCCGCGCTTCGGCCTGCCGCTGGCCGGACTCGCCTCCGGCTTCATCTCGAGTTCGGCGACGATCGGCGCCATGGGCGCACGCTCGGCCCGCGATCCGCATCTGATGAAGCCTGCCGCGGCTGGCGCGATGATGTCCTCCGTCGCCACGGTCGTGCAGCTCGCCATCCTGATTGCCGTCACCGACCTTGCCGCCTTCCGGGCCCTTCTCATGCCGCTGCTGTTCTCGGGCGCCGCCGCGATCGTCTATGCCGGGGCCTTCACCCTGTGGGCGCTGCAGGCGGACAGCGGCAAGGTCGAGGAAACGCAAGGCAGCGCCTTCAGCCTGAACACCGCACTGATCTTCGCCGGCATCCTGGCCGGCGTCCTGCTGCTCGCCGCAGCGCTGCAGGACTGGTTCGGCGAAGCCGGCGTGATTGTCGCCGCAGGGGCGGCGGGCTTCGCCGACACGCACGCGCCTGCGATTTCGGTCGCCTCGCTGGTGGCCGACGGCCGCCTGACGCCCGCCGCAGCCGTGATTCCGGTCCTCGCCGCCTTCTCGACCAACACCGTGACCAAGATGGTGTTCGCCTTCACCGCCGGCGGTCCGCGCTTCGCGCTCTACGTCGCTCCGGGCCAGCTTCTCATGCTGGCGGCGGCGTGGGCCGCCATGCTCGTCGCGTGAGCCGAATGACAGCTGGAATAGATACAACGCGATCCCTCGTCCTCCTCCCCGGCTTCATGTGCGACGCCGATCTGTGGACCGATATGCTCCCAGACCTCGGATCGTTGGGCGCTCTCCATTTCGGCAACGTCTACGAGGACGATTCGCTAGAAGGCATGGCGAGAAGGGTGCTGACTGAAGCGCCGGAACGCTTCGTGCTGGTCGGCTTCTCGATGGGCGGGTTCGTCGCGCGCGTCCTCACCCTGATGGCGCCGGAGCGTGTGGTTGGCGTGGCCTTCGTCGCCTCCTCGGCCCGCGGCTATTCCGACGAGGAGCGGGCCCGGCGGATCTCGGGCTTCCGCCCAGGCGACCGGCCACCGCGCGTCGCGGGGACAGTCACCACCGCGATGGGCCTGCATCCCGACCGCGAGACCGATCCGGTGCTGCTCGACCGTCTGCGCGGCATGCAGCGGCGGCTCGGGCGGGACGTACGCAAGCGTCAGGCCGCCCTGGTGCGCCGCGACGGTTATGCCGATCTCGGACGCATCACCTGCCCGTCCCTGGTCGTGGCCTGCCGTCAGGACCGGCTGCGGACGCTGGCCGAAACCGAGCGCATGGCGCAGGCACTCCCACGGTCCAGCTTCCGCATCATCGAGGAGTGCGGCCATATGGCCCCGCTCGAGAAGCCGCACGAGCTTTCGGCCCTGCTCAGGGAATGGATCGAGAGCTCCGGCTTGTAGCGCGGCGGCGGTTCCAGCGGGAGAGGCGAACCGCCAGGCCGAAGAACATCGCAACAACGAAGAAGGTCGCCGCCGGCAGCCAGAGGTCGGTGAACGACATGATGCGGGCGCGCCCCGGCCGGTTGCGATCGTAGACGACGTTGACGACGTCGCCTGGCGCAAGCGCGGTTTCGCTGCCGCCCCGGCCATGGAACTCGACCTCGCGGCCCTCCGGCGTGGTGAAACGCACGACGGGCACGAAGGTGATGCTCACCGCGTCGCGGCGGACCGCGCCACCGCCGGGCCCCGTCACCTCTTCCGCGACCATGGACCGGCTCTCCCGAATCTCCGCCACGGTGCCGCGGGCGCGGCCGCCTCCGGCATAGAGGTCGACCGCGCTCCACAGGACGAAGACGCCGATGAACAGGGCCGACAGGGAAACCACCGTGAAGGCGCGCTCGCCGACCAGCGCAAGGTCGGCATTGTGGGAGAGCGCCCAGGCGACTGCACCGAACATCAGGCAGAAGCCTCCAAAGCCCGCGACGACGACCGGCACCAGCCAGAGCCGCTCGAACGTGTCGACGCGGAAATCGTGCGGACTCTCGGGCAGGTAGAGAACGGTGACGGCGTCGCCCACGGAGAAGTCCGGCGCGCCGGAGCCAAGCTCCCTCACCTCCAGGCTCTCGCCATCGGGCAGCCGGAAGCGCACCACAGGCGCGTACAGTCCGCCCTCGCGCACGACCTCGGCCACCACACCGTCGGCGCGTTCGCCCAGGAGTACGTATCGAAGACTGCTCAGCCCCATCAGCACGCCGCCGGCCGCGATCAGACTGCCGATCCCGAGGATCACGAGAGCGATGCGGCGCCAGCTCGCGTCGATGGCCATGCCCGTGGCGTCAGGCGTTGCGCCGGCGCAGACGATCGATCAACTCGGCCAACCGACTGCCCTGCGGTGTGGTGGGATCGAGCAAACGATCACGCGGCGTGTCGCGCGCCAGCCGGCTGATTTCCGTCAGCGCGCGGATATGCTGGCGGCGAGTGAGACGATACTCCGACGACCGGTGATGGAAAAAGAGACGCCTGAGCTGGCCGTCGCCCACCAGCGCGTTGAGTTCGCTGGCGGTCACGTAGAGCAGGAAGCACACGAAGATCCAGACCTGCACCGCAATGAAGCGATGCCAGGTGAAGTCGACCAGCACCATCTCGACGATTTGGCCGAGGCTATGCGCCTTGAAGGCAACGTCCAGGACCTCCTCCAGGAAGCGCACGACCAGGACGACGAGGGAATAGAAGACGGTCTTGTACAGGATCGGCTGGATCAGCGGCGCACCGCGGAACTTGTCGATGATGCGGACCTTGTCGACGACCAGCACCACCTTGCCCACGATCAGCGCCATCGTGCTGGCCAACAGGAAGCTGCTGAGGTTGAACCAGTAGTCACGCGCCAGCAGGTTCGTCATGAGGACGATCAGGTTGAAGGCAACGAAGAAATAGCAGGTCGGCGGAAGCAGATGGCGGAACAGCCCGACCCACCACTGGAAGAAGCGTTTTGGCAGCGAGGCGACGGGAGCGGTGTTCACACGCGGCCCCCGTCCACGACGAAATCCTGCGCCGTGACCATGCGACTGTCGTCAGACGCCAGCCACAGCACCATGCGCGCGATGTCCGGCGGAAAGAGCAGCTCCTTCAGGCACTGCGCGCTGAGTTGGGCAGCCTTGGCTTCCGGCGTCACCCAGAGATCGAGCTGGCGCTGGGTCATGATCCAGCCGGGGGTCACCGCATTGAGGCGAATCCCGTCGCCGCCGAGATCGCGCGCAAGGCCGCGGGTCATGCCGATCACCGCGGCCTTGGCCGCCTGGTAGACGGAGAGGTTGGGCGTCATCGTGTGGTAGCTCACCGAGCTGAAGTTCACGACCGAGCCGCCGCCCGCCTTCTTCATCCCCGGCGCCACCGTCTGGATGGCGAAGTAGGCATGGCGGAGATTGACTGCGATGCGCTCGTCCCAGAAGTCCGGCGTCACCTGGTCGATCGTGTGGCGATCGTCGCGCGCGGCGTTGTTCACCAGGACCGTGATAGAGCCGAGCTTGGCCGCCACGCCTTCGATGGCGCTCTGATAGGCCCCCACATCTCGGATGTCGCAGGGCACGAACAGCGGTGCAGGATGGCCGGCCGCCCGGATGCTCTCGACCAGCGCCGTCGACGAGGCTTCGTCGATATCGACGAAGCCGACGCGCGCGCCCTGCGCCGCGAAATGCTCGACGATCGAAGCGCCGATGCCGGACCCGCCCCCGGAAACGAAGACGGTACGGCCCGTGAGGCTGGGATAGGAAGCGAAGGGCGGCATGACACTCCTCTAGATCTGGACCAGCCGGAAAGAGATCTCGCCGCCGAGCGTGGCGCCGGCAGCAAGCCGCGTCTGCCCGATCGCGCCGTTGGCGTGGCTCACCGGCTCGACGCAGAAATGACGTTGGCCGTCGGGAACATAGATCACCAGATGACGAAATGCCTCCGTCGCCGTGAGGACGAGGCGAAGGCCGCGCTCCGGCCAGGTGACGGTGGCCTCGCCGCCCCAGCCGTCGAAGCAGTGATCGAGACCCATCCCCTCGACGCGGCGCGAGCGCGAGAACTCCCATTCGGGTGGCACCGGCACCCGTTGCAGCGGCAGGACCTCGGCGTCGGTGCGCCATACGCCTGCGAGACGGCAAGCGAGCTCGGTATCGGCATCGCGCACGAAGAAAGGATGCAGGCCCAGGCCCGCCGGCACGTCTCGGTCCTCGAGGTTGTCGATCGAGAGCTCGACGGTCAGGCCCGTCTCATCGAGCACGAACGACTGACGAGCCCGATAGCGGAACGGCCAGTCCACGCCCGCGGTCCCTCGCTCGTGCACATAGACCAGTTCCGCGCGGGTGCGCTCTTGGTGGAGCACCTGCCAGGCTTGCCGCCATCCATCGCCATGCATGGGATGGCGAATCCCCGGCCAGTTGCGCGCCATCTGGAACAATTCGCCGTCGAAGTTGAGACGGCCGTTCGCAATCCGGTTGGAATACGGCACCAACGGATAGCAGGCCGCGTCCATACCGGTCCCCGAAGCCAGGGCGGCATCGGTGGCGGGCCGCAGCAGGTCGCCTTCATCCTTGCCTGCGCCCTCGACGGCAAAGCGTGCGATCGAGCCGCCGGCGTCCGGCGCCAGATCCACGGCCAGCCGGCCCGCCCGCAGCGACAAAAGCGTCACGCATCCCTCCGTCGCTGTGTAAACTCCCCCGTTCTCAAATGACGAGGAAACGCATCGATGTCGAACATGCTGAAGAAGCGGCTGCAGGCCGGCAAGGCCTGCGTCAATGGATGGCTGGCGATCCCCGATGGCTTCGCCGCCGAGACCATGGCTCAATGCGGCTGGGACAGCGTCACCGTCGACATGCAGCACGGCGTGCAGGACTACCTGTCGATGGTCCGCTGCTTCCAGGCGATGGACAAGCATCCGATCACGCCGCTGGTGCGCGTGCCGTGGAACGAGCCCGGCATCGTCGGCAAGGTCCTGGACGGCGGCGCCTGGGGCGTGATCTGCCCGATGGTCAACACGGCCGCCGAAGCCAAGGCACTGGTTTCCTATTGCCTCTATCCGCCCAAGGGAAAGCGCTCCAACGGCCCGATCCGCGCCGGCGCCTATGGCGAGGCGACGCCCTACCAGGCGATGGCCAACGATGAAGTGCTGGTCATCCCGATGATCGAGACGCAGGAGGCGATCGACAATATCGACGCCATCCTCGACGTGCCGGGCATCAGCGGAATCTATATCGGCCCATCCGATCTCGGCCTGTCGCTCGGCCTCAAGCCGATGCTCGACCGCGAGGAGCCGCAGATCCTGTCGATTTACGACAAGCTGCTCGCCGCCACCAAGAAGCGCGGCCAATTCGCCGGCCTGCACAACGGCACCGGCAGCTACGCCGCGAAGATGGTCCACAAGGGCTTCCAGCTTGTCACCATCGCCAACGACGCCGCCCTGATGGCAAAGGCGGCGCGCGAGGCGGTGGACCTGACGCGCAAGGAAGGCGGCCCGACGGCCGCCAAGTAAGGCGAGCAGAGGCGTGCGCTTCGTCAACGCCACGCTGCCCGACGGCAGCCGGCACGACATCGAGGTCGAGGGAGGGCGGATCGCCGCCCTCCTCCCGGCTTCGCCGTCGACACCGGATGTCGTCGATCTCGGCGGCACGATCGTGCTGCCACCGCTGGTCGACGGCCATATCCATCTCGACAAGACCCTGCTCGGGCTGCCGTGGGTGCCCAATCAATCCACCGGCAACAGGGTTTCGGACCGCATCGAGGCCGAGCGCCGCGTGCGCGCGGCGCGCACCGTGCCGGAATTCGAGACCGGCTCGAACCTGGTGCGCCAGGTCGTTGCCAGCGGCACGCTACACATGCGGACGCATGTCGACATCGACAATCAGCTCGGGCTCCGGAACCTCCACGAAGTCCTGAAGATCCGCGAGCATTTCCGCGATCTCGTCACCATCGAGATCGTAGCCTTCCCGCAAAGCGGCATCCTGCGCTCTCCCGGCACACAGGAGCTGCTCGACGAGGCGATCGCCGAGGGCGCGGACCTCGTGGGGGGCCTCGATCCGGTCGGGATCGACGGCGACCTCGATGCCCATCTCGATGCGGTGTTTGCCATCGCCCAGCGTCGCGGTGCCGGCGTCGACATCCATCTGCACGATGGCGGCGAAGCCGGGCTGTCGCAGATTCTCGAAATCGCCAGACGCACCGAGGCGACGGGCCTGCAGGGCAAGGTCGCGGTCAGCCACGCCTTCGCCCTGGGCTCGGTCTCCACCGACAGCGTCACCCGCGCCGCCGATACGCTCGCCCGTGCGGGCGTCGCTATCATGAGCCATGGGCCGGGCGGCGCGACCATTCCGCCGCTCAAGCTGCTGCGCGAGCACGGTGTCGAGGTGTTCGGCGGCTCCGACAATATCCGCGATGCCTGGTCGCCGTTCGGCAACGGCGACATGCTGGAGCGGGCCATGCTGATCGGCTACCGCGCCAACTTCCGCCACGACGAGGAACTGGCACTCGCCTTCGACATGGTGACGGCAGCCGGGGCACGCGTGCTGGGCCTCGCCGACTACGGGCTGAAGGTCGGCGGGCCTGCGGACTTCGTGACGGTCGAGGCGACCACGCTCGCCGAAGCCGTGGCCAGCCGCAAGCGCCGCAGCCTGGTGGTCAAGTCCGGCCGCATCGTCGCTCGGGACGGCGTGCTGGTCTAGCAAGGCGACCGCTGGTCCCTGACGCCCGGTGGTGGTACACGCCCGGTCGTTTTCGCGCAGGACAGACAATGGCATCGCGTCAGGCCGTGCTCGGCATGGAGCAGGCTTCCTTCTTCTACGGCTCGGGCCGCGTCTTCGAGAACGTGTCGTTCCTGCTGGACGATGCGCGCACGGCGCTGGTCGGCGAGAACGGCGCCGGCAAGTCGACCCTGCTCAAGTGCCTCACGGGCGCGCTCGAACTCAATGCCGGCCAGGTGACCCGCTCGCGCGGCCTGCGCATCGGTCAGGTGCCGCAGGACGTACCCGACGGCCTCGCCGGGCGCTCCGTTCGTGAGGTGCTTGGCCAGTCGCTGGCCAAAGTCGGCCAGGACGGCGAGGACTGGCGCATCGACGTGCTGCTCGACGAGATCGGCGTGGATCCGGAGATCCTCGACAAGCCGTTCGGCACGCTGTCGGGTGGGTGGCAGCGGCTTATGCTGATCGCGGCAGCGGCGCGGCTCGAAGAGCCCGACATCCTGATCCTCGACGAGCCGACCAACCATCTCGACCTTGCCAACATCAACACCCTCGAGCGCTGGCTGACGGACGAGTTCTCGGTGCCGATGCTGATCGTCAGTCACGACCGCGAGTTCCTCGACCGGGTGACCGAGCGCACGCTCTTTCTGCGCGCCGATGGCGTCCATGCCTTCAAGACGCGTTTCTCGATCGCGCGCGAGGAGCTGCTGCGCCGCGACGCCACCGCGGCGGCGCGGGCGCGGCAGGAGGATCGCGAGATCAAGCGGCTAGAACAGGCCGCGGCGCGCTACAAGGTCTGGGCGGTCAAGAACCCCGACCTCAACAAGCGCAAGAACGCCGTCGAGAGCCGCATCGCCCGCATCGAGAAGGAGCGTACCCAAACCTATGTCGCGCGCGAGCGCCGGCTGGAACTGGCCGAGGGCGACATCGACGCCAAGGTGGCGCTGCGCCTCTCCAGCCTCGACATCACGGTGCCGGGATCGGGGCGCAAGCTGATCGCCGTCGACCGGCTGGCCATCGCCGCGGGCGAGCGCGTCGCCCTGCTCGGCACCAACGGCACCGGCAAGTCGACCTTGCTCGCCGCGCTGTCCGCCGCTTACGAGCCCGGTCGAGAGCATTATGATGGACAGGCCGCCGTACGCTTCAATCCGGCCTGCCGGCTGGTCTATTTCGACCAAGCGATGAGCGCGCTGCCGGTCGCGACCAAAATCCTCGACTACGTGGTCGAAGCCGAGGGCGTGACCGAGAAGGAGGCGATCCGCCACCTTGCGGGCGCAGGCTTCGCCTTCGTGCGCCTCAAGGAGCCGATCGGTGTGCTGAGCCACGGCGAACGCGCGCGGCTGGTGTTCCTGAAGATGAAGCTGCTACGGCCCAACTTCTACGTGCTCGACGAGCCGACCAACCATCTCGACATCGAGGGTCAGGAGGATCTGGAGGAACAGCTCGAGAAGAGCGACGTCTCCTGCATTTTCGTGAGCCACGACCGCTTCTTCACGCGCACCGTGGCGACCCGCTTCCTCGAGATCCGCAAGGGCCGACTGGTCGAAACCGACGACGCCGACGCCTTCTTCGATTCGCAGGCATAATCGTCGTCTCGACCGGAGCGCCGAAGGCACGGAGTGGAGAGACCTCCTATCCACCAAAAGCCGACCAATCGCCGAGAAAAGATCTCTCCACTCCGCCTCGCTGCGCGAGGCTCCGGTCGAGATGACGAGATACTTTAGCCCGCCATCTGCGCGAGGCCGAGGGCCACGGAGAGGAGGTCGGAGCCGCCTGCGATGCGGGCGGACGGGGCGGCTCGTGCGACGGCTGTGCGCACCGCGGGCACGCGGCTCGATCCGCCGGTCATGAAGACGGTCTCGATCGCATCGGGTTTCAGGCCGGCCGCGGCTATGCACGCGCCTGCCGCCTCGTGCAGCCGGGCCGTCGCCCCGCCGATGGCCTGGTCGAACGCGCGGCGCGTCGCGACCGCCGAGAGTCCAGCCTCAAGGAACGCGAGCGGGATCGGGACGCGATCCTCGGCGCTCAGTGCGATCTTGGCATCCTCGACGGTGAAGGCCAACCGATGGCCGAGGCCCTGCTGCAGCAGCTTGAGGAGTCGCGAGACCTTTTCGGGCTCGCAGGCCAGCGACACCAGCTCGGCGACCTCGCGTTCGTTCCTGTAGGTGTAGACGAAATTGATCGTCGACCAGGTGGCGAGCTGGTGAAAGAGCGCGTTCGGCATCGGCAGCTTCTTCTTCACGAGTTGCGTGCCGAGACCCAGCAGCGGCATCACCGAAGCGAGGCTGAGCGCGGTATCCAGATCCGTGCCACCGATCCGCACGCCGGTGCTGGCCAGCACGTCGCCGCTGCGATCCGCCCGCCCGCGTCGCTCCGGTCCGACACGCACGATCGAGAAGTCGCTCGTGCCGCCGCCGATGTCGGCAATCAGCACCAGCTCCTCGCGCGGTACAGTCTGCTCGTAGTGATGAGCAGCGGCGATGGGCTCGTAGGCGAAGGCGATCTCACGGAATCCGGCCTGCCGCGCCACACGTTCAAGCACGGCTTGCGCGCGCGCATCGGCCTGGTCGTCGTCATCGACGAAGCGCACCGGGCGGCCCAGTACGACGGAGGCGATCTCCCCGCCGGCGAAGGCTTCCGCCTTCTCCTTGAGGTTCCGGATGAAGATCTCGACGACATGGGTGAGCGGAACCTTGCGGCCACCGAGGCTGGTCTCCTCATCGATCAGGGGCGAGCCCAGGATCGACTTCAGCGCCCGCATCAGCCGGCCTTCGGTCTGCTCGACATAGGCCGCGATGGCGGCGTTGCCGAGCACGACCCGGCCCTTGGTTTCGTAATCGAAGAACACCGCGCTGGGCATCAGCGTGTTATCCGCCTCGATCGGTGCCAGCTCGGCCACGCCGTTGCGCGTCACGCCGATCGCCGAGTTCGACGTTCCGAAATCCAGTCCGCACGCGATCATGATGGTCCCCGGGGAGGCGAAGGGGGTGTCATCTATTACGATGCGCCACGCGTTGCCAGACCGTTTCTTTTCGCCTAGCCCCTGCGCGATGGACTGCTAGGCGACGATCTCGCCGCGGAAGGCCCAGCGGGTCATGCGCTTCTCGACCATGGCGCAGACCGCGTACATGGCGACGCCCATGATGGCGATGGCGAACAGGCCGGCGAAGGTGGTGGGCGCATCGTTGCGGGCGCTGGCCGACAGCATCAGGAAGCCGATGCCGTTGTTGCCGCCCACCGTTTCGGAGATCACCGAGCCGATGAAGGCGAGCGTGATCGCCACCTTGAGGCTGGCGAACAGGTAGGGCATGGCGCGCGGGATGCCGACCTTGGTCAGGATCTCCAGCCGCGTGGCGCCGAGGCTGCGCAGCACGTCGCGCATCTCGGGCTCGATGGTGGCGAGGCCGGTCGCGACGTTCACGACGATCGGGAAGAAGCTGATCACGAAGGCGGTGATGACGGCCGGCAGCGAGCCGACGCCGACCCAGATCATCAGGATCGGCACGATCGCGACCTTCGGGATCGCATTGAAGGCGATCAGCAGCGGATAGAGGCCGGAATAGATGAAGGGCGAGGCGCCGACCGCGAGGCCGAGCAGCAGGCCGAACGCAATGGCCAGCAGGAAGCCGATCATCGTGGTCCACAGCGTGTCCCAGCTATAGGCCATCAGGATATCGAAGCGCTGGACGAACACCGCGAAGATCTTGGTCGGCCTGGGCAGGATGATCTCCGGCACCTGGAAGACGATGCAGCAGATCTCCCAGACGATCAGCAGGGCCGCGAGGACCAGCCACGGCATGGCATGCCTCAGCGCCTCGCGCCGCAGGTCGCTCATGGCGCGTGCTCCTGGTGGATGCGGTCGCGCAGCTCGTGGACGATGTCGACGAAATGCGGCTCGAAGGTCGTCTCGAGGGTACGCGGCCGCGGAATGTCGATCTTTTTGGCCAGCACGATGCGGCCGGGCCGGCGGCTCATGACGTAGACCGTGTCGGCGAGATAGACCGCCTCGCGCAGGTCGTGCGTCACCAGCACGCCGGTGAAGCGCTTCTCCAGCCACAACGCCTGCATGACGCCCCACAGCTCCTCGCGCGTGAAGGCGTCGAGCGCGCCGAACGGCTCGTCGAGCATCAGGAGCTCGGGCTCGTGGATCAGCGCGCGGCACAGGTTCGAGCGCTGCTGCATGCCGCCCGAGAGCTGCCAGGGATACTTGTCGGCGAAATCGGCGAGGCCGACCGTCTGCAGCAGCTTCATCGCGCGCTCGACATACTCGGCACGATGGCTGCGGAAGCGCCGCTTGTGCGGCTCGACCACTTCCATGGGCAGGAGGATGTTGTTCATGGTCGTGCGCCACGGCATCAAGGTCGGATTCTGGAACGCCATGCCGACGCCCTTGATCGGCCCGGTCACCTTCCTGCCGTCCACCACGATCTCGCCGCCCGATGGCGGCAGCAGGCCGGTCACCAGTTTCATGATGGTGGACTTGCCGCAGCCCGACGGGCCGACGACGGCGATGAACTCGCCCTTGTCGATGCCCAGCGTGGCATCGGCCAGGGCCAGGGTGGTGTCCTTGCCCAGGCGGTAGGTAAGGCTGACGCCCTTGAGATCGACGAAGGCCATCAGATCATCTCCCCTCCCCCGTCAAACGGGGGAGGGAAAGGGAGGGGAAGAGCAACAACATGCTTGTCTTGAGTGTGAAACCCATGGTGCTGCCTTCCCCCTCCGCCCTTCGGGCACCTCCCCCGTGTGACGGGGGAGGTGTTTGATTCTACTTGGCGACCATCCGGTCGGCCTTGGGCGGCAGGTAGGCGTTGCTGAACACCTTGTCGGGCGCCGGCGCGTTCGGCAGACCGAAGGCCTCGGACACGTCCTTCACGGCGCGGGCGAAGCGGGCCGGGTCGACGTCGCCCATGCCGTTGGCCTTCACGTACGGCGTCAGGATGTTGGTCTCGAGCGAGATCTTCAGGCGCTCCAGCTCGAGCTTCTCGTCGATCAGGGGGTCGCGCTTCTTGGCGGCGGCAATGCCGAGCTGCGGGTTGGCGATGACGTCCTTCCAGCCCTTCAGCGTGGCGGCCAGGAAGCCCTTCACGGCCTTCTCGTTCTTCATCATGTCGGCCGAGATCACGACGCCGTTGCCGTAGACGTCCATGCCGAAGTCGACGAAGCGCATGGCCACGATGTCCTCGAACGCCACGCCGCGCGCCTTGAGGTCGAGCATCGACGAGAAATAGTGGCCGGAGATGAAGTCGACGGTGCCCTGGACCAGGCTCTGCTCGCGCAGCTGGGGCGTCAGGTTGACGTGCTCCCACTTGGTGATGCCGTTCTTCTTGGCGAAGGCCGGGAACAGGCGGAAGCTGGCGTCGAACACCGGGGCGCCGAGCTTCTTGCCCTCGAGGTCCTTCGGCGTCTTGATGCCGCTCTTCTTCAGCGCATAGACGCCGAACGGCGCGAAATCGTAGACCATGAACACGCAGAGCACTTCCTTGCCCGGGTTCTTGGCGTTGTACTCGATGGTGGAATTCACGTCGGCGAAGCCGATCTGGTAGGCACCCGTGGCCACGCGCTGCACCGCGCCGGCCGAGCCCTGGCCGGGGTCCATCGTGACGTCGAGGCCTTCGGCCTTGTAGTAACCCTTCTCCAGCGCCACCAGGAACGGCGAGGTCGGGCCCTGGAAGACCCAGTCCAGGGTGAACTTGATCGCGGTTTGGGCATTGGCCGGGAGGCTCCCGAGCGCCAGCGCGACCGCGGCCGCACTGCCCAGCATCTTGGCGAATTTGCTCATGTTCTTGATCCCCCTGAGTTCCCTGCTCGGCGACTCTTAGGCGGACATTTCACGGCCGCCAAGGGGATATCAGGCAGATTCTATGCCAGCCTGCTGCGTCGCCACCAGCCGGGCGAAGGCACCGCGCTCAGCGAGCAACGCCTGATAGCCGCCCTGCTCGACGACCCGCCCGTGCTCGAAAACCACGACCTGATCGGCATCGCGGATGGTCGACAGGCGATGGGCGATCACGAAGGTGGTGCGGCCCTGCATCAGGATCTTCAGGGCCTTCTGGATGCGCGCCTCGGTGACCGAGTCGAGCGCACTGGTCGCCTCGTCGAGGATCAGGATCGGCGGATTCTTGAGCAGCGCGCGGGCGATCGCGAGCCGCTGGCGCTCGCCTCCCGAGAGCGTGGTGCCGCGCTCGCCGACCAGCGTTTCGTAGCCCTGGGGCTGGCGCATGATGAAATCGTGCGCCTCGGCGAGCTTGGCGGCCTCCTCCAGCTCGGCCTGCGTGGCGTCCGGCTTGCCGATGCGCAGATTGTCGGCGATCGAGCGGTAGAACATGGTGCTGTCCTGGAACACCACGCCGATGTTCCGGCGCAGCGATTCCAGCTTGATGTCGCGATGGTCGACGCCGTCGATGCGGATCACGCCCGTCTGGGCGTCCCACATGCGGTGCAGCAGCGACAGTGCGGTGCTCTTGCCGGCGCCTGTCGGACCGACGAACGCCACCGTCGCGCCGGCCGGCACCTTGAGCGAAAAATGCACCAGCGCCGGGCGCTTGCCGTCGTAGGAGAAGTTGATGTCGTCGAACTCGACGTCGCCCCGGGCGCGCCCGATGTCGATGCCGTTCGGCTTGTCCGGCACGCTCGACTGCGAATCCAGCACGCGGAAGAAATCGCCCAGCGACGGCATCTGGAAGAAGATGCGGCTGACGAAGCCCGAGGCCTGGTCCATGCGGCCGATCAGCATGGTGGCGAAGCCCATGAAGCTCACTATCTCGCCGACCGTGGCTTCGTTCCGTGTGTAGAGCCAGGTGCCCAGCACGAAGATCGCGATCACGGTGACCGTCGAAGCGGCACGTGTCATCACCGACAGCAGCGCCCACCAGTTCAGCACCGGGAACTGCGCCTGCAGCGTCTGGCCGATGATGCGGTGCATTTCGCTGGTCTCGGCGCCCAGCCGCACGAAGCTCTGGATCAGGCTGATGTTGCCCAGGGCGTCGCCCGCGCGGCCCGCCAGCTCGCTGTGCAGGTCCTCGACCTCCTTCTGCAGCCGGTCGGTGCGACTCACGACCCAGACATTGGTCACGGCGAAGAACAGGATCAGGACCAGCAGCAGGAGGCCCAGCCGCCAGTTCATGAAAAGGCTGAGCGGCAGCATGACGAACAGCGCCACCAGGGTCGCCAGGTTCTCGCGGAAGAAGGACAGCCAGATGCCGAACAGGTTGTCGACGCCGGTCAGCATGATCTTGATCAGCCGGCCGGAATGCTGGGCGTTGTGGAACGAGAACGGCAGCATCAGCAGATGCTGGAAATAGGTCGCCATCGCGCCCAGGCGGCGGCGATGGGCCATCCGGTCGGCCTGCAGCGAGACCACCATGTTGGCCACGATGCCGCCGATGCCGACCAGCGCCCAGAGGCCCAGGATCTCGCGCGCATCGCGCCACAGGAGGTCGACCGGCCGGTCGCGCGCGGTGCTCAGCAGGTCGATCACCCTGCCGAACAGCACCGGTTCATAGAACTGCAGGCCAGCCACCGCGATGTTCGCGATGGCCAGCGTGATGGCCAGGCCCTTCTCGGCCCGGAGCAGGCCGATCACACGACCATAGACGCGGAAGAATTCCATGTGCCTCGCCCGCGTCCGTTCGTTCTAAGCTGCCTTCGGGTCGAGAAAGCGCTCGACGGTACGCACGAAGAAGCTCACGCCGAACGGGATGGCCATGTCGTTGAAGTCGTAGCGGGAATTGTGCAGGCTGACCGTCCCGGGACCGCCGCCGTTGCCCAGCCACACCATGGCGCCCGGCACCTTCTCCAGCATGTAGGAAAAGTCCTCGGCGCCCATGCTCGGGCGCGTATTGTCCTCGACCGCGTGTTCGCCACAGACCCCGGCGGCCACATCGGCGGCGAAGCGGGCCTGCTCGACGTCGTTCACCGTCGGCGGATAGCCCGGCTTGTGCTCGACCTCGATCTTGACGCCGTGCATCCGGGCGGCGCCCTCGCAGATCTCGTCGATGCGCCGCTTCACCAGCTCGCGGTTCGCGGGCGTCGTGGTGCGCGTCGTGCCGCCGATATGCGCGTCGCCCGGAATGACGTTGTAGGCGGAGCCCGCATGGAAGAAGCCGACGGTCACGACGCCAGCATCGATCGGATCGATGTTGCGCGAGACGATGGTCTGGAGCGCCATGACGATGTTCGCGCCGACGACCATGGGATCGAGCGTCGAATGCGGATGGGCGGCGTGACCGCCCTTGCCCGTGATGCGGATGTCCCAGCGATCGGCGGCGGCCAGGAGCGGACCGCCCTTGGTGACGATGTGGCCGACCGGAAGGCCGGGCTTGTTGTGGATCGCGAACACCGCGTCGCAGGGGAACTTCTCGAACAGCCCGTCCTCGATCATCACCTTGGCGCCGCCGCCGCCCTCTTCGGCCGGCTGGAAGATGAAATGGACAGCGCCTTCGAAGTCCCGGGTTTCGCTGAGCATCTTTGCGGCGCCCAGCAGCATGGCGGTATGACCGTCATGGCCGCAGGCGTGCATGCGGCCGGGACTGGTCGACCGGTGGGCGAAATCGTTGGCTTCGTCCATCGGCAGGCAATCCATGTCGGCGCGCAGCCCGATCGACTTCAGCGAATTGCCCTTGCGGAGGGTGCCGACCAGGCCGGTCTTGCCCAGGCCGCGCGTCACCTCGAGTCCCCATTCCTCCAGCTTGGCCGCGACGACGTCGGAGGTGCGGTTTTCCTCGAAGGCGAGTTCGGGATGGGCGTGGATGTCGCGGCGGATTGCCGAGATCTCGGCCTGGATTTCGAGGGAACGCGGCAGGACAGGCATGAGGTACTCCGGTTGGAACCGCGGCCATCTTAGACCAGAGTAGCCGGATGTTGTCTCTCGACGAGATCGAATCGGCTGCCGCCATCGTGCATGGCGCCATGTCGCCCACGGCACAGTATGCTTGGCCCCTGCTCGCGTTGCGCACCGGCTGCGAAACCTGGGTCAAGCACGAGAACCACACCCCGACCGGTGCCTTCAAGGTGCGCGGCGGGCTGGTCTTCATGGACCGCCTCAAGCGCAGATCGCCCGGTGCCGGCGGGGTCATCAGCGCGACCCGCGGCAACCATGGCCAGAGCATTGCGCTGGCGGCGGCCCGCAACGGCATCGCCGCCACCATCGTCGTGCCCCACGGCAACTCGGTCGAGAAGAACGCCGCCATGCGCGCTTTCGGAGCCGAGCTGGTCGAGGCGGGGCACGATTTCGATGCCGCCAAGGACGCGGCCATGAAGCTCGCCGGCGAGCGCGGCCTCGAGATGGTGCCGTCGTTCCACCGCGACCTGGTGGCAGGCGTCGCCTCCTATGCACTCGAACTGTTCCGCGCGGCGCCGCCGCTCGACACGGTCTACGTGCCGATCGGGCTGGGCTCCGGCATCTGCGGCACGATCGCGGTCCGCGACGCACTCGGACTCAAGACGAAGGTGGTCGGGGTCGTCTCGACCGAGGCGCCGGCCTATGCCCTGTCTTTCGCGGCCGGCAAGGTCGTCCCGACCAACAGCGCCGACACGATGGCCGACGGCATGGCCGTACGCGGCCCCGACGCGCAAGCGCTCGAGGTCATCCTGAAGGGGGCGGACCGCATCGTGCAGGTGAGCGATGCCGAGATCGGCGCGGCGATGCGGGCCTACTACGAGGACACACACCAGCTCACGGAGGGCGCCGGCGCCGCCGCGCTCGCGGCACTCCTGCAGGAGCGCGACCGGGTCGCGGGGCAGAGGGTCGGCCTGATCCTGAGCGGCGGCAACATCGACCGGCCGGTTTATCTGCGCGTGTTGGGCGGTGCCTGAGGCGCCCAGACGAGGTCGCTCTTCACCGCCTGCATGATGAAGGAGGAGCGCGTGCCGCGGACACCGGGCATGCGCAACAGCGCCTTCATGGCGAACTCGCTGAAGCTCGCGAGGTCCGGCGCCAGGATATGGAGCAGGAAATCCATGTCACCG
The DNA here is from genome assembly GCA_002281855.1 of Rhodospirillales bacterium 24-66-33. GTDB lineage: Bacteria > Pseudomonadota > Alphaproteobacteria > Reyranellales > Reyranellaceae > Reyranella. The sequence goes on from NCHQ01000035.1 coordinate 26,661, forward strand.
GTCACGGCATAGCAGGCCACCACCTCGGGCCGCGCGCGGATCGCCGCTTCGAAGGCCTCGACGGTCTTCTCCGAGTGATCGTCGAGCGTCACCTGCACCAAAGCCTGAAGGGCGAGCCCGAGGGCCGCCGGCGCGACCAGAGCGGCGTAACGTTCGATCACCCCCTCTTCTTCCAACCGCTTCACCCGCCGCTGGCAAGGTGTCGGCGACAGGCCCACGCGCTCGGCGAGGTCGACCATCGGCAGCCGACCCTCGGACTGCAAGGTAGCCACGATGCGCCTGTCGATGTCATCCAGCTCAATCATGGCGATATTCTCTAAAGAAAGCCGATTTTGGAGATGATAACTCTTAAATCCGTCCACTCGTAGTCCCACTTCGCCGGGATTCACCAGACGTCCGGCCCCATATTCGAATGCATGAACATCGCCCCCCTCGAGAACCTGCGTGGCGACTATGCCGGCATGGCGCCGGACTGGTCGGTACCGCAGCATCCCGACCTCTACTCCGACGAGGAGCAGGCCGTGTGGCGATTGCTGGTCCAGCGCCAGCGTGCCCTGGCCGAGCGATATGCCTGCGTGGAGTTCCTGGAGGGGCTCGAGGCGATCGGGCTGGGCGACACCATCCCCGATTTCGCGGCGGTGAATGCGCGGCTGGAGCCGCTCACGGGCTGGCGCATCGTAGGCGTGCCCGGGCTGATCCCCGATGCAGCCTTTTACGACCATCTCGCCCATCGCCGCTTCCCCGTTACGGTGTGGATCCGCAAGCGCGAGGAGATCGACTATCTGGTCGAGCCCGACCTGTTCCACGACTTCTTCGGCCACGTGCCGCTGCTCACCAACCCGGTGTTCGCCGATTACATGCAGGACTACGGCCGTCGCGGTGTCGAGGCTGGCCCCAACGTCCATCTGCTGGCGCGCCTCTACTGGTTCACCGTCGAGTTCGGCCTGATCCGAACGCCTCAGGGAATGAAGGCCTATGGCGCCGGCATTCTGTCCTCGGCCGCCGAAGTGAAGCACGCGATCGAGGGCGAAGGCGTCGAGCGGGTCCCCTTCGATGCGACCGTGGCGATGAACCGCCCCTACGAGATCGACCGGCTGCAGAACACGTACTTCGTGCTCGACGATTTCCGCCAGCTCATGGACAGGCCCGCGGTTGCGAAGCATTGAAACCCGCCATGAAAACCCGTCGTCTCGACCGAAGCGCCGAAGGCGCGTAGCGGAGAGACCTTCCCTCTACGAATAGCCGGCTTTTGTTGAGGGAAGGTCTCTCCGCTACGCCTCGCTGCGCGAGGCTTCGGTCGAGACGACGTGATTTTTTAACTCAGTACAACCAGCCCATCGACGGCGACGACGCCCTCGCCTTCGCGCTTCACCAGCAGCGGGTTGATCTCCGCCTCGGCCACGTCGGCGAATTGCCTGTGTGCCAATGCGGAGAACGCGGCGATCGTCTTTGCAAGCGCGGCGACGTCGCCCTTCGGCAGGTTGCGATAGCCGCGGATGGTCGCCAGGCCCTTGACCTCGGCAATCATCTGCAGCGCTTCGCTCTCGTCGACCGGCGCGAGACGCGTCGAGGCATCCTTGTAGATCTCGGCCAGCACGCCGCCGAGGCCGACGGTGATGGTCGGACCCACCAGCGGATCGCGGCGGTAGCCGAGGATCACCTCGACGAGCCCGCGCTCCATCTTCTGCACCAGGAAGCCCTGCAGCCGCGCGCCGGGCGCGTAGGCCTTCACCCTCTTCTCGATCTCGCGCGCCGCGACGGCGGCTGTCTGGCCGTCCGCAATGCAGAGTGCCACGCCGCCGGCTTCCGTCTTGTGCGGGATGTCGACGGAGAGGATTTTCAGCACGACCGGCGTGCCGACTTCGTTGACCGCCGCCGCGACGCGCCTTGCGTCGGGTACGGTCGTCGACCTGGCCATTGGCACGCCGAGTGCCGCGAAGAAATCGGCGGCACGGCGCTCGTCGAAGCCGGACGCACCACCGGATTCCAGCGCGGCGAGCGCGTCGATCGATGGTTCGGCAAGACGCGGCACGGGTTGGGGCGGCATGCGCAGCAGGCAGAGTGCCATCGCCTCGGCGCAGGATTCGGGATGGCGAAAGGCCGGCACGCCGGCCGCCGTCAGCAGTGCCAGCGACGTCTCGGCCGACGGCGTCAACGCCACGGCGAACGGCTTCGCCGATCCGGCAAAGCGCAGCAGCGGCTCGACCGCGAGCTCGGGATTGAACTGGGCCGAGGAACCGACCACGAAGATCGCCGCATCGTTGCCGTCGTCGGCCAGAAGACGCTCGATCGTGCCCGCCACGATCTCGGGCTTGGCGCCGGCCAGGGTGAGATCCACGAGCTTGCCGTCGCCGGCCGCGATGCCGAGCGGCTTCAACCACTCGACGAGGTTGCGGGGCGGACCGACGATGTCGAGACCAGCCATCGCCATGCTGTCGACCACCATTGCCGCGCCGCCGCCCGTCGTGGTCGCCACCGCGACCCGTCGGCCGCCGCTCCTCGACTTTGCGTGGCCGACCAGCAGCGACGGCACGTCGATCAGCGATTCGAACATCGAGACCCGCACGATGCCGTGCCGGCGACAGAAAGCATCGAAGGTCGCATCGGAACCGGCGATGGCGCCGGTGTGCGACTTCGCGAGCTCCTGGCCGATCTCGGAGCGCCCGAGCTTGTAGGCGATCACCGGCTTGCCGGCCTCGTGCGCCCGTCGTGCCGCGCGCGCCAGCCGCTCGCCATCGCGAAGCGTTTCCATGAACAGCAGGATGGCTTTGGTCTTCGGATCGTCGACCAGCAAGTCGGCGATTTCGCCGACCGCGAGGTCGACTTCGTTGCCGACCGAGATCAGGCGCGAGAAGCCGATGCCGCGCGCGTCGGCCCGCGACAGCAGTGCGCCGATCAGGCTGCCGCTCTGGCTGACGACGGCCCAGCTGCCGGTGCGCAGCCTGTCGACGGCAAAGGCGGCATTGGCCGTGAGTGCGATGGCCGGATCGGTGCTGACCGTGCCGATGCTGTTGGGACCGACCAGGCGGATGCCGGTCTCGCGCACGACGCTCGCGAGCTCGTCCTGCAGCGAGGCACCGGCCGCCCCCGCATCGGCGAAGCCGCCGGCCAGGATCGACGCCACCCTGACGCCGCGCCGGCCGCACTCGGCCAGCGCGCGCACCGCAGCCGCGCCGTTCAGCAGGATGTAGGCGTGATCGATATCGCCCGGGATCGAGTCGAGATCCTTGTAGGCGGCCTCACCCAGTATTTCGCTGCGCGACGGATTGACGGGCAGGATCTCGCCGGCGAAGCCGTGCTTGCGCAGGAAGCGCTGCGGCCGCGATGTCGTTTTGGTGACATCCGACGAGGCACCGATCAACGCGACACGTCGCGGTTCGAAAAGGGCGGAGAACAGAACCTTGGGATCACTCATCGCCCGAGTATACTCCGCACATGCTCAACCGCCGCTCCTTCGTCGCCGCGACGCTCGCCGTCGCCGCCACCCCCGCCGCCGCCCAGACTTCGGGCCAGGCGCCGCCGTGGCCCAGCAAGCCCATCAAGCTCGTCGTGCCCTATGCGCCCGGCGGCACTACCGATGTCGTGGCCCGCATGGTGGCCGAGTATCTCGGCCAGAAGCTCGGCCAGAACATCATCGTCGACAACAAGCCTGGGAAGGGCGCGATGGTCGGCACGGCGATCGTGGCCAAGGCACCGCCCGACGGCTACACGCTGCTGATGTCGGTGATCTCCGGCCTGTCGATTTCGCCGACGCTCTATGGCGGCGGCGACTTCGATCCGATGGGCGACTTCATCCATGTCTCCATCGCCTCGACCAACCCGAGCGTCCTGGTCGCCAATCCGAATTTCCAGGCCAAGACCTTCAAGGAGTTCGTCGACTACGCCAAGGCCAATCCCGGCAAGGTCTCCTACGCGACCTCGGGTGCCGGCTCGAGCAACCATCTTCTGGGCGCGCGTCTTGCGCAGGTGATCAGTGCGGAGCTGGTCCACGTCCCCTATCGCGGCGCCGGACCGGCCATGATCGACACGATCGCGGGCAACGTGCCGGTGATGTTCGACTCGCTGCCCTCCGCCGCGCCTCACATCAAGGCCGGCAAGGTGAATGCGCTGGCGGTGAGCGGCGAGACGCGCAGCCCCGCCTTTCCCGACGTCCCGACGATGAAGGAACTGGGCTACCCCGACCTGATCTCCTATTCCTGGTTCGGCATCTCCGTGCCCGCCAGGACACCGCAGCCGATCGTCGACCGGCTGGCCACGGAGATGCAGGCCGTGCTGAAGGAACCGGCCGTCATCAAGCGCTGGGAGGAGATCGGCGCCGAGGGCAGCACCATGACGCCGGCCGAGGTGACGCGCTTCATCCAGGCCGAGATCGACAAGTGGACGCCGGTCGTGAAAGCATCGGGGGCGAAACCCGGGTAACCACAAGGAGACGCTATGACCATCCGCCGCGTGATCTCACCCGACGTCGCCGAGCCCCCGCCCGAGCGTTGGTCGAACTGCCTCGTGGTCGACGGCGTCGCCTATGTTTCCGGCATGACCGCGCGCGGCGGCGATCCCGAGGCGCTGGGCAGGATGGACGAATACGCCCAGGCGAAGGTCATCTTCGGCAAGATCAAGTCGATGGTCGAGGCCGCCGGCGGCGCCATGTCCGACGTCGCGAAGATCACGGTCTTCCTCACCCGGATCGCCAACAACACCAAGGTCTGGGAAGCAAGACGCGAATTCTTCACCGGCGACTTTCCCGCTTCCACCCTGGTCGAGGTGAGCGCCCTCGCCGCGCCCGAAATCCTCGTCGAGATCGAGGCCATCGCCTACATCGGCAAGGGCCGGCGATAGAGTCAAAACAGACCTCCCCCTGAGGAGCGGCCCCGTAGGCCGCGTCTCGAAGGGCGGGCACGCGCACCACATCCGTTGCCCATCCTTCGAGACGGCGCTTCGCGCCTCCTCAGGATGAGGTTGTCTGTCGCGCGCTAGGCCAGCTCGATATCGTAACGGATGAAGCCGCGGTTCACGGCCATCTTGTCGTAGAGGAGCCGCGCCGTCGTGTTGCTGGCCTGTGTCTGCCAGTAGAGGCGCGGGCAGCCTTGCGCCTTCGCCCAGTCGGCGACGGCCTGGATGAGCGCCCGTGCCACGCCCTTGCCGCGCACGTCGGCCGCGGTGAACAGGTCCTGCAGGTAGCAGACATCGTCGGACGAGGTGTTGGCGTGGATCAGGAAGTGCGTGATGCCGACCAGGCGTCCGTCGAGCCGCGCGCCCAGCGCGTGCATGCGCGTGTCCTTGGCGAACTCGTTCCACGCGCGGTCGTACATCGCCTGGGGCAGCGTGCGCTTATAGAAATCCATGTAGCCGCGGAACAGCACTTCCCACGCCGCGCGGTCGGACGGTTCGAGCTTGCCGATGGTGAGCATCAGGCGTGACTGAACATGGGCTTGCCGGGCACCGGCATGGTCGCCTTGAGGATGGTGCCGGCCTCCACCTTCTCGCTGCGGCGCGACACCACGAGATAGAGATCGTGGCCGGAGAAGGCGACGTTGGTGCAGTAGATATCGTCGCCGCACTCGACATGATGCGTCGGCCTTCCGAGTGCATCGAAGCGCCAGGCCGTGGTGCTGGGATGGGCGATCACCAGCCCGCCCTCCTCGTCCAGCGCCATGCCGTCGGGACCGGCATGGCCGCCGCTCATCTGGATGAACAGCCCGACCTTGCTCGCCATGCCGTCGCCCATCAGCGGTAGCCGCCACACCGCATTGCCGCGCGTGACGCCGACATAGAGCACGGTCTCGGCCTTGTTCATCACCAGCCCGTTGGGGCTGGGCACGGTGTTGACCAGCATCGTGAGCCTGCCTGCCGTATCGTAGCGATAGACGCGGCCGGTCGGGTCGTGCAGGCCGGTCTGGCCCTGGTCGGTGAAATAGAGATCGCCGTTCTGGGCAAAGAACAGGTCGTTCACGCCCTTGAAGCTCTCCGAACCGCGCGTCTCGAGCAGCGGCGTCACCGTGCCGGTGCCGGGATCGAGCAGGACGATGCCGCGCTTGTAGTCGGTGATGAAGATGCGGCCGTCCTTGTGGATCTTCAGCCCGTTGGGCCAGCCGTCATACTCCGTCACCAGCGTCCACTCGCCCGCCGGGGAGATTCGGAAGATGCGGCCGAACGGAATGTCGGTGACGTAGAGATTGCCCGCGCGGTCGAAGCTCGGCCCTTCGAGGAAGGAATCGAGCAACTGCCCCACCGCATTGGCATCGCCCCACGACGTGCGCCCAGGCTTGCGGAACCTGTCCGGCAGCCGTGTGAACTCAGTCGCGTGAACGGGCTTGGTCATTCCGTACATGATGTCTCTCTCCCGGAGGCATTGTCTCATTGCTCTCCCCCTCCCTGCCCTCCCCCGTCAGACGGGGGAGGTGGCCGAAGGCCGGAGGGGGAAAGCCGCAGACGAGGCCTAAGCCGCTTTCACTTCGCGTTCGGCCTTCAGCGCGCGAACGGTCTGGCGCAGCGCATGGACCGTCTTCTCGATCTCGGCGCCACCGTGCATGGCCGAGACGAAGCCGCCGGGCGAGCCCATGACGTCGACGCCATGGGTCATCAGGCCCATGCGGATCTTGCCGGTGAGCGGACCCGCGGCGCGCGCGCCCTTGAGCTTCTCGATCGGCACCTTCAGAGGGTCGAAGGTCGCGGGATCGATCGGATCGCCGAACGGATTGGGATAGATCAGGAAGGTCGAGCTCTGGCCGTAAATGCCCCACGGCACGCCTTCCTGCACCAGCACCTCGGTCAGCGCCGCGCGCAGTTCGGCCGCCGTCTTGTTGGCCTTCTCGGCGAGGTCCTCGTCGCGCACCAGCGACAGCGCAGTGACCGCCGCGGCGGCCGACAGGGGATTGGCGTTGAAGGTGCCGGGATGGAGGATGCGCTCGATCTTGCGGGCCGCGGTCGCGACATGATCGATGCGGTCCATGATCTCGCGTTTGCCCGAGACCGCGCCGCCCGGCAGGCCGCCGGCCACGATCTTGGCCTGGATGCAGAGGTCCGGCGTGATGCCGAACGCCTTCTGAGCACCGCCCGAGGACCAGCGATAGCCGGTGATGACCTCGTCCATCAGCATGACGACGCCCTTCTTGGTCGTGGCATCGCGCACTGCCTGGATGAAGCCCGGCGGCAGCGGCACCTGGCCCCACGACGCGCCCGACGGTTCGAACATGACGGCGGCGATATCGTCGCGCTCCTCGATCACCTTCACGACGGCGGCGACGTCGCTGCTCGGCATGACGATCGACAGCGAGCTCACCTCCTGCGGCACACCGGGAGTCGTGCCGCCGTCATAGGTCGCGCCGGCGCCCGCCGTCACATGATCGTGCCAGCCGTGGAAGTGGCCGATGAAGCGGAGAATCTTGTCCTTGCCCGTGTGGGCGCGCGCGAGGCGGATCGCCATGTGCGAGGCCTCGGTGCCCGACGCGGTGAAGCGCACGCGCTCGGCGCAGGGAGTCAGCTCGCACACCAGCTCGGCCCAGCGCACTTCGAGTTCATGGCTGGAGCCATAATGCGTGCCGAGTTCGATCTGCCGTTTCACCGCCTCGACGACGGCGGGATGCGAATGGCCGAGCAGCATGGCGCCGTGGCCGCCGAAGTAATCGACATACTCGTTGCCGTCGACGTCCCACTTGCGCGGGCCCGCGGCGCGCGAGACGTGGATCGAATAGGGGTCGAGGTAGCGCGCATCGTGGGTGATGCCGCTCGGCAGCACCTTGTGGGCGCGCTCGAACAGAGCCGCCGATTTGCCCGTCCTGGCCTTGTAGTCGGCGACGACGGCCGAGTTGGTCTGCGATGAATCTTTCTCTTGTACGGTCATACTTGCCCTCAACCCAGCTAATGGCTGAGCATCGCTTGTCTCGCTTGTTTCGCCAAGGGCCTCGCGCCACAGTCCGCCGTCTAAAGGTGGAGGAACGCCGTGAACGCCAAGCCCCGTGGCCGTCAATTCTTCAACAATCCCGGCCCGACCAACATTCCCGACCGTGTGCTTCGCGCCATGGACCGGCCCGTAATCGATTTCATGTCGGATGAGTTCTTGGCCATCCATCACGCCTGCCACAACGGCGTGAAGCGCGTGCTCAAGACCGACCAGAATCTATTCATGTATACCTCGACCGGTCACGGCGCCTGGGAAGCCGCCCTCGCCAACCTGTTCTCGCCCGGGGAAACCGTGCTGATGGTCGAGACAGGCTACTTCTCCGAAAGCTGGACCGAGATGGCGAACCATCTCGACATCAAGGTCGAGACGATTCCCGCCGACCAGCGCCAGGGGGCCGACATTTCGCGGATCGCCGAGCGCCTCGCCGCCGACAAGGAACACAAGATCAAGGCGGTGCTGACCGTCCACAATGAAACCGCGACCGGCATGGTCCTGCCGCTGGCCGAGGTGCGCCGCGCGATCGACGAGGCCAAGCATCCGGCCCTGCTGCTCAGCGACACGATCTCGTCGCTCGCCAGCATGGAATACAAGATGGATGCGTGGGGCATCGACCTCACCGTCGGCGGCAGCCAGAAGGGCCTGATGCTGCCCACCGGCATGTCGATGACCGGCGTCAGCAACAAGGCGCTGGAAGTGTCGCGCAAGTCCAAGACGCCGCGCCACTACTGGAGCTGGGAGATGATGACCGGCCGCGCACCGCAGAAGTTCGTCGGCACCGCGCCCGTTCACATGTTCTTCGGCCTCCAGGAATCGCTGAAGATGCTCGAGGAAGAAGGCCTGGATGCGGTGTTCGCGCGCCATGCCCGGCTCGCCGAAGCGACCCGCGCCGCGGTGCGCGTGTGGGGTTCCGACGGCAAGGGGCCGCAGCTCTTCTGCCAGAACGAGGCGCGCCTCTCGAACTCGGTGACCGCGGTCGTCATGCCCGAAGGCGTCAGCTCCGACCCGATGCGCAAGGCCGCCGTCGATCGCTTCAACCTGTCGCTGGGCGGCGGGCTGGGCAAGATGATGGGCAAGATGTTCCGCATCGGCCACATGGGCGACCTCAACGAGCCGATGCTGCTGGGCTGCCTCGCCACCACCGAGCTCGCCATGAAGGCCTCCGGCGTGCCGTTCGTCCCGGGCGGCGTCGACGCGGCGATCAAGTCACTGTCGGCTTAAGTATCTCTTCCACCTCCCCCGTCAAACGGGGGAGGCCGGGAGGGGGAAAGCAACGCGAAGATCTGGCTGCAAAGAGTCAGACTGAGGTTCTCCCCCTCCGGCCCTTCGGGCCACCTCCCCCGTGTGACGGGGGCGGTAAGATGAGGAGTCAGAACGCCGGCTTCCGGCCGGCAAGGGCGGCGGCAAAGGATTCCGGCTTCAGGGCCGAGAGCGGCGTGCCCCCGGTCACGGCAGCGTCCAGCTTGATGCCGACCACCGCCGCAAACCTCAGCGTTTCGGGATTGAAGGCATAGAGCTGGCCCACCGTCAGGTTGAACCACCAGGCATGCAGGGTCAGCGAGCCCGCCTTCACACGCTCCTCGATCCAGCGATAGCCCATCAGGTTGCTCACGCTGTTCACGACGGCGGCCTGCTCGACCGCGCGCACGACTTCGTCGCGCGGGCGATCCTTCAGCTCCTCGACGACGAGGTCGCGCGTCTCCTGCGCGATGCTGGTCCAGGTCGAGAGATAGTCGTAGTGCGCATAAGCGCCACGGCTGCCGTCGACCAGTGCGCCGATGCCGCCGCACAGCGCATGACCCAACACCACGATATGCTCGACGCCGAGGCCGCGGACGGCGAACTCGATGGCGGCCGAGGTGCCGTGGTGGCGCTCGTCGGGAGGAATCTGAGCCGGCGGCACCATCGCCGCCACGTTGCGCACGGTGAAGATGTCACCGGGTTGAGTCTGGGTGAGAATCCCCGGATCGACCCGCGCATCGGAACAGCCGATGATCAGGATCTTGGGCGACTGGCCTTCCGTCGCCAGCTTCTCGAACAGGTCGAGATGCTCCTGATAGTAACCAACCCGGAAATCCGCGAAGCCCTTGAGAAGCCGTTCGAGTGCCATGACCTGCCTATGCCCGTTTGCGGCCCAAGGCGACATAGACGATGATGTCGCGGCGCACAAATCAGCAATATTGGATGACATGACCGAAGAACTGCTTTTCGAGAAGCGCGGCGAAATCGGCTGGGTGACCTTCAACCGGCCGAAGGCCCGCAACGCCCTCACCTTCGCAATGTACGAGGGTCTGGCCGAGATCTGCGCTCGTGTGGGCAAGACCGGCGAGGTCCGCGCCCTGGTGGTTACCGGCGGTGGCGACAAGGCCTTTGCGGCCGGCACCGACATCGCCCAGTTCCAGAGCTTCGAGAGCGGCGAGGACGGAATCGCCTACGAGCGCAAGATGGACCGCATCCTGGGGGAAATCGAACGCTGCCCCGTGCCGACCGTCGCCGCCATCCACGGCTTCTGCACCGGCGGCGGCGCGGCCATCGCGGCGGTCTGCGACCTGCGGATCGGGTCGGCCAGCGCCCAGTTCGGCTTCCCCATCGCGCGCACCCTGGGCAACTGCCTGTCGATGGCCAACTATGCCCGCCTGGCGGCCCTCATCGGCCCCCAACGGGTCAAGGAAATGGTCCTGCTGGCCAAGCTGATGGACGCGCCGTCGGCGCTGGCCTGCGGGCTGATCAGCGAGCTGCTGCCCGACCAGGCGGCCCTGCTCAGCCGGGCCGAGGAGCTGGCGAACACCGTTGCCGGCCACGCCCCCCTCACGATGCAGGTCACCAAGGAGGCGCTGCGCCGCCTGCAGGCCCGCCTGGGCGACGAGAACATCGACGATCTCGTCAGACTGGCTTACGGTAGCGCCGACTTCCGCGAGGGCATGGCGGCCTTCCTGGGAAAGCGGGCACCCAAATGGTCAGGCGCCTGACAGAGCGATGATACGGAGGACGTGAATGAAGCTGATTGCCACTCTCTCTTTGGTTCTTGGAATGGGCGCTGCCGTCGCCGCCTGCCAGAACCCGCAGCAGGTGATCGCGAACAAGGAAGACATGATGGTGGCGGCGGGCTTCAAGTTCGTGCCCGCGAACACACCGCAGCGTCAGGCCGCGTTCAAGAACCTCCCGCCGCACAAGTTCTCGCGCGAGATCAAGAACGGCCAGGTGTTCTACGTCTATCCGGACCCGACGGTCTGCGTGTGCATCTATGTCGGCAACGCGGCGGCCTACGGCAAGTACCGCAACAACATGTTCCAGAAGAACCTGGCGGACGAGCAGCAGATGACGGCCGACGAGAACGCGATGAACGACTGGGATTGGGGCCCCTGGGGCGGCTACCCGTATCCCGGCTGGTACTACTAAGTCTTTCTTCCCAAGAGGAAGAGTGCGATCGCGGCCGCCTGGATCAGGGCGGCCGCGACGAACACCAGCATCCCTTCCGCTGGTGACAGCGTCCGCAGCCAGCCGAACGCCGCCGGCGCGAATGCATAGGTTCCCTGACCGACCGCCACGATCAACGGCACGACGCGCTGAACGTCGGCCCTGCTGAATTCGACCTGCGCGATCAGCGGCGGCAGCGACGTCGTGTTGCCGATGCCGGCGCCGAACAGCAGTACGCCCGCCACCAGCAACGCCACATCGGTTCCAGCGGCGCAGAGCAACGCGAGGGATCCGGCGATCTGGACCACATGGCTCAGGCAGGCGACCAGCCGCCGGTCGCTGCCTTGCGGCATCAGCCATCCGACCATCGTCCTTCCTGCAATCGCCGCCGCCGTCGCCAAGCCCATGAGGATGCCCGCCGCCGGTCCACCGAACACCGGCACGAGCAGCGAGAAGAGATGGGCGACCAGGCCGATCTGCGCGAACAGGCCCAGTGCCATCGCCGCGGCGAGGGTCAGGAAGCGACGGTCGCGCCACAGCAGCGCGCCCGCGAGAGTGCGCTCGACGGGTCTGGTCGTGCCGGCAACGGGCGTCAGGATCTCGCCGTCCTGGACCTGGCCCAGTGACTGCGGCGTATGGCCGAAGACGCGGTCGGCGAGGAACCAGACGGTGACGATCATGATCGCGCCGATGACCGCCGCCGCGACGGGAAAGCCGAAGGCGGCGATGGCCGCAACCCACAATGGAGCAAAGACGACGCCGCCGATGCTGGCGCCGTTATAGGCCATCGACAGGGCTGCCGGTCGCCGCACGACGTACCACGGGGCCACGATGGCGTTGACGGCGGCGGCGCCCATCGCCACCCACCCGGCCCCGCTCAGGAAGGTCGCGAGCAGGAGCTGCCACGGCTCTTGCGCCACAGCCCACCCGACGATGCCCAGCGCCAGGAGGGCCGCGCCAGCCTTGGTCACCGCCGGCAGACCGAACCGGCGATAGAGCGGCGGCAGGTTGGCGCCGACGACGGCGCCCACCAGGAAATGCAGGGTGACGGCGGACGAGACCAGCACGACCGACCAGTCCCGTGCCTCGCGCACGGACTGGAGATAGACGGGCGGGCCATAGAAACCGAGCCCCCAGCCGAACATGGCGAGCACGAAAGCGGCCGCGACGACGCGGCGGCCGAAGAAGGGCGCGGGAGAAGCGAGACTTGTCATGCGGCGGACACTGCCGCCGACAGGCGCGCCGTTGTTTCGGCTGCCGCCGAAGCATCCCACCAGGATAGCGAAGCGCCGCCACCCATCGGTGTCATCCCGAGCGCAGCGAGGGACCTTTATTTGGCGCCCGCAAGGTCCCTCGCTGCGCTCAGGATGACAAGAATTAGAAACTCGCCTCCACCCCACCGAGGCCCAAGAACTCGCCGCGCGCGTGCGACCCTGCCGGGAAGTAGAGAAGCCCGGTCCATGAGCCCGTGGTGATCGCCTGCCCCGCCCGAAGGCCACCGCGATGGCGCACGGCGTGGTCGATCATCCACGCGAGCGGGCGCACGGGATCGATCGCACCGAGACCACCCTTCTGCTCGACGATCACCTTGCCGTCGACCACCAGTCTCACCTGGAGCTTCGGCCAGTCGAGCGACTTCCAATTGGCGATCGGATCGCCCACGACCAGCGCGTGGTTCATCTGGTTGTCGGCCAGCAGCCACTCCGGGTCGGCGCTCTTGAAATCGGCAAGGCGCGTGTCGACGATCTCCATGCCGACGAAGGCATCGCCCACGGCCGCGAGCGCCTCCTCGGGTTCGACCGGCGCGGCGCGGGCCGCGATGTCGCGCACGATGTGGAAGGAGATCTCGACCTCGACGCCGATCATGTGCATCGCCTTGCCGTCGAAGCGGGCCGGCGACGGCACCAGCGCGCCGGCCAGCAGCGGCGCGGGATTGGGCTCGGCCGTCGGCGTGCGCGCGCCGACCTTCCAGCCCGCCACTGGACCGCTGGCCGCGGCGACACCGTCCTGGATCGCATAGACCGCAGCGCGGTCCTTCAAGGCAAACGGTGGCGTCGCCTGGCGGCCGGTGCGGCGCGCGTCGAGGAGGGTCTGCACCGCATGGGAAATGTCCTGGCTCATGGTAAGCTCTCGCAAAACGACAAGGAATTGGAGGAGACGATGCCCTACGCCAGCGGCCGCGTCATTCACGACGCCGATGCGCACATCATGGAAGTGCCCGGCTTCCTCGAGGAACATCTGGAGGCTCGGCATCGCGCCGCGGTCACCGACCAGGTGTTGTTTCCGCGCCACGAAGGCTTCCACAGCACGCGCCTCAAGGCAGACACTGACACGGCTGGGCCGGCGCAGGATTTCGACGAGGCGCAGATCATGCTGCGCAAGAACTGGGAGGCGCTGGGTTCCTCGAACCGCCAGGACCGTCCGCGCTCGATCGACCTGCTGGGCTTCGCCAGCCAACTCATGTTCACCACGGCTCTGCTCAACTACTCGTCGGTGCTGGAAGGCGGATCCGACGTCGAGCTGACCTATGCCGTGGCCCGCGCCCATACGCGCCACATGGTCGAGTTCTGCTCGGTCGACCGGCGCCTGCTGCCGACCGGCTACGTGCCCCTGGTGGATTTCGAGCGCACCGCGCAGGCCGCACGCGAGGCGATCGAACTCGGCGCCAAGGCGCTGATGATCCCGTCGCGCTGTCCCGACGGCCATTCACCCAGCCATATCGGCTTCGATCCGCTATGGGCCATCGCCCAGGAAGCCGGCCTGCCGATCGTCTTCCATGTCGGCGGCGGCGGCAAGCTGCTGGAAGAGGCCTACTTCAATAACGGCCTGCCGCCGGTGCCCGACTTCCATGGCGGCGACGACAACTTCAAGTCGATCGACTACATGGCGATCGCCTATCCACCGATGAAGGCACTGACGGCGCTGGTCGTCGACCGCGTGCTCGACCGTTTCCCCCGGCTCAAGTTCGGCGTCATCGAACAGGGCGCGTCCTGGGTGCCGGGCTGGATGCGCAACATGGACAGCGCGCACAACGCCTTCTACCGCAACGAGGAGCGGCTGCAGAAGATGTCGCTGAAGCCCAGCGAGTTCGTGCAGCGCCAGGTCAGGGTCACCCCCTATCCGCACGAGGATACGGGCTGGATCATCGCCAACACCGGCGACGAGGTCTGCCTCTTCTCTTCCGACTATCCGCATGTCGAGGGCGGTCGCCATCCCATCAAGCGCTTCGAGGCGTCGATGGAGAAAGCCGGCACAAGCGAGGCGCAGAAGCAGCGCTTCTATTGCGACAACTTCATCGACCTGATGGGCGCCGGTCTCGCGTCCGACCTCCGTCACCCCGTACAGGCAGCCGCATGACCTATTCGACGCTTCTCACCGAACGCACCGGGCCGGTGCTCAAGATCACGACCAACCGGCCGGAGGTGCTGAACGCGCAGAGCCGGGTCCTGCTCGAAGAACTCGACCATGCGTTCCAGGCGGCGGTCGACGACAACGAGGTGCGGGTCATCATCCTGGCCGGCGCCGGCAAGCATTTCTCGGCCGGGCACGATCTCGGCAGCGCGCAGGAGATGGAGGACCAGAAGAAGACGCCGCTGGAGCCCGGCTTCAAGGGCGAATATCGCCGCCTGTGGGAGCGCTTCTTCGAGAACACGATGCGCTGGCGCGACCTTCCCAAGCCCACCATCGCGCAGGTCCAGGGCTACTGCATCATGGGCGGCATGATGATCGCCTCGGCCTGCGACATCATCATCGCGAGCGAGGATGCCCAATTCGCCGACCGCGCCGTGAAGTGGGGCGGCAGCCACGTTCAGTATTTCTCGATGCCGTGGGACTTCGGCCCGCGCAAGACCAAGGAGTATCTCTTCACCGGCGATTTCATCAGCGCCGCCGATGCCGAGAAAGCGGGCCTGGTGAACCGCGTCGTGTCCCGCGAAAAGCTCGAAGCGGAAACGATGGCGCTCGCCCAGCGGATCGCCGAGCGCGATCCCTATGCGCTGAAGCTCGCCAAGGCCTCGGTCAACGAGACCCAGGACGCGCAGGGCTGGCGGCAGGCGATGGAGAACGCCTTCAAGAACTACATGCTCACCATCCCGCATCGCATCGAGATGGGAACCTACGGTCCCGCGGCACGCGAGAAGGCGCCGAAGGATCGCTTCGGCGTTCTCAACAAGAAAGCGGTCTGATCAGCGTTTCGGCGTGACGACCGGCGGACGCGCCGGCGCCGCGAGTCCGTCCGGCACCTTGAAGGTGAGCGTCGTCACGAGGCGCATGCCGTCGTAGGGTGCCGTGCCGTGAGTGCCCGGCGTGTTGTCGACCACCGCCACTTCGACGGCATAGGTGCCCTTCCACGGCAGCTCGACCTCGAAGGCACCGGCCTCGTCGGTTTTGAATTCCTTCGTCCAGCCGAACTCGGTCACGACTTCCGCCTTGGCCTTTGGCAGCGGCTTGCCGTCGTAGAACACCTTGAAGCTGCCCGGCTTGCCGGTCGGCACGATGTCGAGCGGGATCAGCGGCTTGCGCTCGCTGAAGTCGGCGACGTAGCGCGCCGAGAGGCGGCCCAGCGTGCGCGTGACCTTGTCGTTCTGCTTGCGCTCGGTGACCCTGGCCTGCTCGGCCACGACGCCGCTTGCGCCCTCGGGCGCACCGGTGAACTGGAACGAGGTCGGCTTCTTCTCAGCCTTCAACGCAATGTCACCCGAGACGCCAAACGCCTTGGCCGCCGGCATCGGCTCGAAGCGATCGAGCAAGCCAGGCGAGCCCTCCCGCAGATTGTCGCCGAACTCGCCGAAATAGAGCTGGTAACCGCCCGCGTCCGGCTCGAGCCAGAGCGCATGGGCCGAGGCGGCACCGGTGAGGGAGAGCCACAGAAGGGCGGCGATGACGAAACGCATGGGTCGATGTCCTCCAGGGAGGGAATATCTACCACGAGCGCAATTAATTACTAGTCGCAATACCACTTTGCGTTTCTAAGAAGATGATGGCCCCCACTGCGTTCTTTTCAACCGATACCAAACGACCCATCTCGCCGCAGCTCTCGCGAGCCCTTGCCCAGCATCGCTCTCGCTTTTGTTGTCACAAGCCTGGCGACCCGGGGCCATCGCTGATCATTGGGCGCGCTAACGAAATGCAGACCAGATGATTGCCGCGAGGATCGATGCAATGACCACAAAGGTGAGTAGGTTTGCCAATGCCATGGCTATGAACCAGTGCTCGTTATCGTAGTCAAAGTGGAAACGCGTGTGGATGCCTTCGAAAATCACGGAAGATATGAGCGTGGACATCATGACCACACCGACCGGGTGCGCCAGTCGCCAGAGGGCTCCGACGGTCAACAAGCAGATCACCCAACAAAGGGGTGACAGCAGTTGAGCCACGACAAGCATCCACCACATAACGCACTTCTCCAAGGACTCACAATTCGCCGCTTCGGCATAGATGCAATTCGGAAAGCGGATCGCCGCTCGCCGTGCCAGATGCTGCGGGCCGACTCATCGGTAAGCTCTCAAGCGAACACGCTAGAAGTCCCGCGGATCGAAGTTGAACGTCATGGTCTTCCATGACTGGTATTTCTCGGGCGGGAGCGGCCATGGCTGGCAACGCGGATTGTTAATGGCGTTGAGCGCAGCGTCGGCAGCCGCACAGTACACCGGATCGCCGCTGTAATAGCGCCCGGTATCGCGCAGCGCAGCCTTTGCCGGTCTGCCGTCCTGGCTCATCTCGACAGTCACTGCGATGATCATCCTTTCGGTGATCCGTCCTTGCTGAGTGTTCCAGCATGGCCGAATCTTCTGCTGTACGTCCGCGACCTCGCGCGCGGTCAGTGGCGACGCGAGAACCGGCGGCGCTGACGCCGGACGGGTGACCTGCTGCGCTGGATGAGGGCTGGTTTCAGGCGTCGGCGATTTCTGCGGTGACGCCCTACCCTTCAGAATGTCGTCGATCATGGAGTCAACGGTTGGTCGAGGGGGCTTCGGCCCAACGTCGCTCGTCTGCGCCGCTGTCCCCGTCGCAGCGAATGCCGCCAGCACGGAGAAAACAACGCAAAAGCCGAACTGCATGATGCCTCCGAGGCTCACTCTCGCTTGACTCTCAACACTCCGCAAGTGGTAGGAACGCTGTCTAATGCCACCTGGTCGAGCGGGGCTATCCGACGACCCGACCATCCGCCATGTGAGCGATCTCGTCAGTGAACGCGGCGGCGGCCCGCGGATCGTGGGTGATCAGGATGACGGTGCGGCCTTGCGTTGCGGCGCGCAGGGAGGCGATGAGCTGGCGCGCGGTGCCGGCGTCGAGATTCTCGGTCGGTTCGTCGAGGATCAGGATTCGGGGATCGCGAAGGAGCGCACGGGCCAGCACGAGGCGGCGCGCCTGGCCGGCGGACAGGCGCGCACCCGCCTCGCCGATCCAGGTGTCGATGCCGTCCGGCAGGCCGCGCACGAATTCGACGAGCTGCACGACCGCGAGCGCTTGCTCCAACGCGTTCGCATCCGCGTCCGGCGCCGCCATGAGGAGATTGTCGCGCACCGAGCCATTGAAGAGCTGCGCATCCTGAGTGGCGATGCCGACGAGGCGACGCAGGTCGTCCGGCCGATAGCGCCGCAGATCGTGCCCGCCCAGCCGGATCTCTCCTTCGTATTCCCAGAAGCGTACCAGCAGCCGGCCCAGCGAACTCTTGCCCGCGCCGCTCGGTCCCAGCACGGCGAGATGCCGGCCATCGGGAATCTCGAGATCGAGCCCGTCCAAGGCGGGCGGCGAATCGGGCGCGTAGCGCAATCGCACCGACGAGAAGACGACGCTCGCGTCGCGCGCCACGGGCGAAGGGTCGGGCCCGGCAACGATGGAAGGCGTGCGATCGGCAAGATCGAAGAGGCGGCGGGCGGCAGCCCTCACCTCGCCCCAGCGCTCCATGGCCGCCGGCAACGGCGCCACCGCCTCGAAGGCCGCGAGCGCGGCGAGGGCGAGCGCCGGCACGAGGGCGGGCGCGACCTCGGGCAGAAGACTTCCCGCAGCGACGCTCGCCGAGGCCAGCAAGGCGGCGCACCACAGGGCAAGACCGGCCGAAAGGCCGACGGCTGCTTCCGCCACCACCCCCGCCGTCGAGGCGCGACTCTGACTGTCGACCAGGCGTTCGCCCAGCCCGTCGATGACGGCGAGCTGGCGCTCGACGGCGCCCGCGGCCCGGAGATCCGTCAGGCCCTGAAGCAGGTCCACCGTCGCCACGCGCAGCGCGGCCCGTGACGCGACGGCTTCCGCGCCGGGCGTTGCGGCGGCGCGGCGCGCCCATGTCGGCACGATGCCACCGGCCACGATCAGCAGCACGGCGAGGGCCAGTGCGGTCGGCGGATGCAGGACGGCCACGACCAGCACGATCGCGACGCTGCAGACCAGCGCCACGGCAATCGGCGAGGCCAGGCGCAGATAGGCATGCTGCAACGTCTCGACGTCGGCCTGGAGGCTGCCCGCAAGGTCGCCGCCGCGCCGCGACTGGAGCTGCCCCGGCGACAGGAGGATGAGTCGCCGGAACAACCAAAGGCGCAGCCCGGCCAGGAGTCGGAAGGTAGCCTCGTGGCTCAGCAGCCGCTCGCCATAGCGACCGCCGGTCCGCACGATGGCAAAGAACCGAATGCCGGCCGCCGGCAGGAAGTAATTCATCATGCCGGTGGTGACACCGGCAATTCCCATGGCGGCGATGAACCAGCCGGCGACACCCATCAACGCCACGCTCGCCAGCACCGTCGCGCAGGCGACGAACACCGCGAGCAACATCCAACTCCGCCACGGCCGGGCGAGCGCGAGCAGGCGGCGAACAAGGGCCAGGTCGCTCACGGCGCGAGCCCTGCGTCGCGCAAAAGGCGGGCGAAGCGACCGTCGTCCGCTTGCAGCGCGGCGCGCGGCCCCTGCTCCACGATGCGCCCCTCCTCCAGGAACACGACGCGGTCGGCGAGATGCACGGTGGCGAGCCGATGGGTGACGATCAGCGTGGTGCGGCCCGTCGCCAATCGGCGGATGGCGTCGGCCACCGAAGCTTCCGTGCCGCGGTCGAGCCCGGCGGTGCCTTCGTCGAGAAGCAACAGGCCGGCCTTCTCCTTCAGGAAAGCCCGCGCCAGCGCCAGGCGCTGGACCTGGCCGCCCGACAGTGTCTCGCCATGCTCGCCGAGCGGCGTGTCGTAGCCGCGGGGCAGCGCTGTGATGAATCCGTCGGCGGCGGCCATCCGGGCCGCAGCGCGCACGCGATCGAGACTGGCGTCCGGATCGCCCAGCCGGATGTTGTCGAGCACGCTGCCCTCGAACATGTGCGGCCGCTGCGGCACGACAGCGACATGCTCGAGCCAGTGCGCGGGATCCAGGGTGGCCAGGTCGTGGCCGTTCGCGAGCACCTGCCCCGATTGCGGGTGCAGAAGGCCCATGAGCAGCGAGAGCAATGTGCTCTTGCCCGCGCCGCTCGGCCCGACCAGCGCCACGATCTCGCCCGGCACGAGGCGCAGCGAGAAGTCCTGAAGGGCGGGCCTCTCCGGCTCCCAGGCGAAGCTCACGCCTTCACACTCGATCGTGAGGGCCGCACCGAGGACGGGCCGCTCCTCGCCGGCCGGCATCGGCGTCTCTGCTTGCAGGTCGAGGATGCGTTCGGCTGCCGCCAGGGCCTCCATGCGCGCGTGATAGTCGAGGCCGAGCTGGCGCAGCGGGGCATAGAACTCCGGCGCCAGCAGCAGGACGAAGAACGCGGCCTCGAAGCCCAGCGCACCGTCGAGCAGTCGGAAGCCGATCAGCACGGCGACCAGGGCGATGCCGACGGTTGCGAAGAACTCCAGCGCCAAGGTCGAGAGGAACGCGACCCGCAGCACCGCCATGGTGCTCTTGCGATAGTCCTCGGCGGCCTCGGCGAGACGCTCGGCCTCGCGGTCGCCGGCATTCAACAGGCGCAAGGTCGTCAGGCGCTGCAGCCCGTCGAGCAGCCGGCCGGACAGGCGCAGCAGGCGCAGCCACTGCCGGCGGTTCAGCTTCTCCGCACCGAGCCCCAGCAGGACCATGAACAGCGGAATGACCGGCGCCGTCACCAGCAGCACGAGCCCGGAAATCCAGTCGCGCGGCAGGACGACGACCAGCACGAGCGGCGGCAGGACGACGAGCACGCCGAGATGGGCGAGGAAGCGCGACACATAGGCGTCGAGCGCGTCGACGCCTTCGAGCACGACGGTGGCAGCCTCGCCCGTGCTGCGGCCTGCGTTCGTTGCAGGTCCAAGCGACGCCAGATGGCGCAGCAGCGCCGAGCGGATGCGGGCCTTCACCCGGCCCGCCGCCGCGAGCGCGGCGCGGCCCGATGCCGTGGCAAGAAAGAAGCGCAGCACCAGCAGCGGAAGGACCGGCAAGAGCCAGGGAAGCGCCGACGAGACGGATGCCTTCGCCATGACGACCGGGGCGATGGCGTGCGCCAGCAGCCAGGCTTGCGGCACGGCAAGGGCCGACGCCAGGGCGCCCAGCACGATCGCGCGCCGCACCCCGCTCCGGGCCGCTTCTGCAATCTCGGCGCGCAGCCAGCGCTCGACACCGCCGCGACGACGCCGAGGCGCGTCCGCCTGGGGCCCGGTCATGGGAAAGCGATCGTCAGGTCAGCGCGATGGCCGTTGCGCGGGCGCGTCGACGGCGCTGGAGACATCCAGCGGCTCCCCGGGCGGGCGGGCCGCCTTGGCCGCGTCCTCCTGCGCCTCGAACAGCACCCCGGCCGAGACCGCGACCAGCACCATGAAGCCGGTGCCCAGGAACCACGACAGGTACCAGGGCCCGTAGTCGCCCAGGATGATGGCGAACAGGATGGCCAGTGCCGCGAGCGTCATGGCGATGATGTAGCGCACGAACATGTCCGATCCCCCTTAATACGCGTGATCCGAGGTTTCGACGTGCTTCACGCCCACCTTGCCGCGCATCACCCAGAAGGCCCAGCTCGTGTACCAGATGATGAGCGGCATGAAGATCACGACGAAACCCACCATCCAGGTCAGCGTCACGAGGCTCGAACCGGAGTTCCAGACCGTGAGACTGTGCGAGGGATTGCTGGACGACGGCATGATGAAGGGGAACATGGCGGCGCCGACCGTGCCGATCACGCCGATCCAGGCCAGAGCCCCCAACCACCAGGCGAGGATCGGCCGCCTGATCGTATGGGCCAGCGCGCCGAGCAGCAGCCCGGCATAGACCAGTGCCGGCAGCAGCCACAGCGCAGGGTGCGCGGCGTAGTTCGCCAGAAGCCCGCCGGGCACCCGCGTCACCTGCTGGTGCAGCGGCGTCTGCGCCACGCCGGGATCGGGGCCCGCCACCAGCTTGAAGCCCTCCATCGTCGAGACCCAGAAGCCCGCGACGGTAAAGATCACGAGCGCAGCCAGGCCGCCCACGATCGCGGCCCGCCGGGCACGCGCGCCGATCGGATCCTCGGCGCCGCTGGCGAGGCAGGAGCCCCCCATGTAGGCGGCAAGCGCGACCGACATCAGCCCGCACAGGACGGCAAAGGGGTTGAACAGCCACAGGAAGCTGCCGGTGTAGAAGGACGTCAGACGCCAGTCGAAGTGGAACGGCACGCCCTGCAGGACATTGCCGATCGCCGCGCCGAACACCACCATCGGGACCAGGCCGCTCAGGAACAAGGCCGTGTCCCAGACGGCGCGCCAGGCAGGCGAGGCCAGCTTGCTGCGGTACTCGAAGCCCAGCGGCCGCAGGATCATGCTCCAGAGCAGCACCAGCATGACGATGTAGAAGCCGGAGAAGGCCGTCGCATAGACCAGCGGCCAGGCCGCGAAGATCGCGCCGCCGCCCAGGATGAACCACACCTGGTTGCCGTCCCAGTGCGGACCGATGACGTTCAGCGCCACCCGCCGTTCGGAGTCCGTCCGCCCGACATAGCGCAGGAGGGTGCCGACACCCATGTCCATGCCGACCATGGCGCCGATGCCCGTCAGCAGCACGCCCAGCAGGACCCACCAGACGACCAGGAGAATCATGTAGGTTTCCATGATGCGTCTCCCTCAACGCGTCGCGAGTTTGTGGCCGGCGGATCCGCCGAAGGCCGCGGCATGGGGGCTGGCGTCATGCTCATCCGGTCCCTTCCGGATGAACAGGAGCATCAGGTACATCTCGACGATCGCGAAGGCGGTGTAGAGCAGGATGAAGCCCGAGAGCGAGAAGACCATGTAGCCGACGCTGTGGGTCGAGGCCGAGAGCCAGGTCGGCAGCATCTCGTTGACCGTCCAGGGCTGGCGACCGACCTCGGCGACCAGCCAGCCGAACTCGCAGGCGAGAAACGGCACCGGCACCATCAGCAGGGCGGCCCACTGGAACCAGCGCTGCCGCTCGACCTGGTTGGCGAGCGTCATCAGCGTCGCCAGCACGAGGTAGGCCAGCATCAGCAGGCCGAAGGCCACCATGATGCGGAAGGACCAGAACACGATCGACACGTCCGGAATGGTGTCGCGCGCGGCGCGGGCGATGTCGGCATCGGTGATCTTCGTCAGGTCGCCCTGGGGCGCGTAGCGCAGCACCAGGAAGCCGTAACCGACATCCTTGCCGTGCGCCTTGAACTGGGCGAGCGCAGCCTCGTCGCGCGGGTTCGCGCTCAACTTCTCCATCGCCTGGACGGCCGGGATGCCGTTGCGGATACGCTCCTGCGCCTGGACCTCGAGCTGGTCGATCGCCGGCACGACACCGTCGAGAGAATGCGTGACCAGGATCGACAGCATCGCGGGAATCTGGATCGTGAAATAGTTCTTCTGCTCGGCCTGGTTCGGGAAGGCGATGGCGTTGAACGCCATCGGCGCCTTCTCGGCCGTCCACAAGGCCTCCATCGCGGCGAGCTTGGTCGGCTGGACCTTGGCGCCGACATAGCCCAGCGCATCGCCCAGCGTGATGACGCCGCCGCCGCCTAGCATGCCGAAGACCGCGGCGACACGGAACGAGCGACGGGCGAGATCGAGATGGCGGTTCTTCAGCATGTACCAAGCGCTGATGCCGCAGACGAAAATGGCGGCCGTCACGTAGCCCGCCAGCACGGTGTGGACGAACTTGGACTGGGCATCGGAGTTGAAGAACAGCGCGCCGAAATTCTGCAGTTCCATGCGCATGGTGATGGGATTGAACTCGGCGCCCTGCGGATGCTGCATGAAGCTGTTGGCCACCAAGATCCACAGCGCCGAGAAGTTCGATCCCAGCGCAACGGCGTATGTCACGATGAGATGCTGCGCCTTGGACATTTTGTCCCAGCCGAACACCATCAGCCCGATGAAGGTCGATTCCAGGAAGAAGGCCATCAGACCCTCGATCGCCAGCGGCGCGCCGAACGTGTCGCCGACGAAGCTCGAATAGAAGGACCAGTTGGTGCCGAACTGGAATTCCATGGTGAGGCCGGTGGCCACGCCCAGGGCGAAATTGATCAGCAGAAGGCGGGTCCAGAATTGGGCCATCTGCTTGTAGATCTCGCGGCCCGTGGTGACGTAAATCGTCTCCATCACCGCCAGCAGCACGGTCAGCCCCAGGGTCAGCGGGACGAACAGGAAATGGTAGAGCGCGGTGGCGGCAAACTGCGCACGCGACAAGTCCACCACGAGATCGTTCACCATCGACAGCCCCTCTCCTCGGATTCCCCGATCTGGGGAATTTGCCAAGCGCTCTCAAGGATACCGCATTCGGGTGTCGCAATCACTTGACCCTGATCAAACTGTCGACCGTTTCAGCGGCAATGGGACTCGCGCTACTGTCGGGACATCTCGGTTCGCGCACGAGCCCTGACCTCGCCGGCGGGCGGCGTGCGCGGCACCTCGAACACCACGCGCATGATCTTTCCCGTGTAGGCGAACGGGGCCGTATAGTCGGCATTCACCGGCGACAGGCTGCGGCCGATGTCCATTCCTTGCGTCGAGACGATGAACAGCAGCCTGGGCAGGTGACCGGCTCCCGCCGCGGCACCGTCGACCGTCAGCTGCACATCGGCGCCGCCATCGGCTGTGCGCTCGACTCGCAAGTCGATTTCGTGGCGACCGGGTGTCAATCGGGTATCGCCGACGATGCGCGTGTGTCGGTGAAAATCATTGTAATCGAACACGGGCACGCCCTGCCTCACATACAGGACGAACCCGCTGTTGAGGCTGCCGCGCGCGACCAGCACCCCGTCTCCACCGCTTGAAGGATGGTCGAGCTCTATCGCGGTGGTCCAGCCGCGCGCCGTCGAGGGACAGTTGTCGGCAATGATGTGGGAGACAGGCGGGTAATAGACGAAACGACTGCGGGTGGCAGGAAGCCCGGGCCTCTGGGCGGCGCGGAACAGCGCCGCCGCCCCGCGGTCGTCGAGGGGCAACACGCCATGCTTGTCCGCCTCCGCCCACCAGAGATCGATCATCTCCTTGAGGCGCGCCGGCTCGCGAGCAGCAACATCTTCGCATTCGGAAAAATCGTGCGTGAGATGGTAAAGCTCCCAACGGTCGGCGTCGAAGGGCTCGCCACTCTTGTGATGGCTGACGGCCTTCCAACCGTCGCGCCAGATGCCGCGATGCCCCAGCATCTCGAAATACTGAGCCCCCCGATCCATCCGCACGTCCGCATCGTCGAAAATGGGCATGAGGCTGACGCCGTGAATGGGCATCTGCGGCACGCCCGCAACCACGGCGGGAACCGTGATGCCAAGCCCTTCCAGCACCGTGGGGGCAATGTCGACGGCGTGACAGAACTGATGGCGCATGCCGCCGGCATCCTTCAACCGGGCCGGCCAGTGCACGAGCAGCGGATCGCGCACGCCACCGCCATGCGCGTTCTGCTTGTACCATTTGAGCGGCGTGTTGCCCGCCTGCGCCCACCCCCAGGGGATGTTGCTGTGGCTCGCCGGGCCGCCGACATCGTCGAGCCGCGTGACGGCCTCCGCCACATTCTCGGGGATGCCGTTGAAGTACTTGGCCTCGTCCAGCACGCCGGTGGCGCCGCCCTCCTGGCTGGCGCCGTTGTCCGACAGCAGCATGAACAGCGTGTTGTCCCAACGGCCGATCGACTTCAGAAAGTCGATCAGCCGGCCAACCTGGGCGTCCGTGTGATCCAGCATCGCCGCGAAGGCTTCCTGCAGCCGGGCGGCGAAGGCGCGCTCATCGGCGCTGAGCTCGCTCCAGGGTTTGACGCCGGGGTTGCGTGGGGCGAGGCTGGTCTGCCCGGGGACGATGCCCATCGCCTTCTGGCGTGCGAACCACTCCTCGCGCGCCACGTCCCATCCCGCATCGAAGCGTCCGCGGTATTTTTCGAGATAGCGTTGCGGTGCCTGGTGCGGCGCATGCATGGCGCCGAAAGCGAGGTACAGGAAGAACGGCCGCTCGGGCACCAGCGAAACGAGATCGCGGACCATGCCGGCCGATCGGTCGACGATGTCCTCCGACACATGATAGCCATCCTCCGGGCGGCCCGGCGGATCGATGAAATGGTTGTCGATCGTGAGCTCGGGGAAGAACTGGTCGGTCTCGCCCTGAAGGAAGCCATAGTACCGATCGAAACCCTTCTGCAGCGGCCAGTTCGTAAGCGGGCCCGCAGCCGAGCATTCAGACATCGGCGCCAGGTGCCACTTGCCCGCGGCGAAGGTCGCGTAGCCGCTTTCGCGCAGGATTTCAGCCAAGGTCGCCGAACTTCGCGGGATGGCGCCGCGCATGTTGGGGAAGCCTGTGTCGAAATTGGAAACCGCTCTCATGCCAACCGCATGATGGTTGCGGCCCGTCATCAGGCAGGCCCGGGTGGGGGAGCAGAGTGCGGTGGTGTGAAAGCCGGTAAAACGCAGCCCCTTGGCGGCGAGGGCGTCGATGTTCGGCGTCTCAATGGTCGATCCGTAGCAGCCGAGATGGGCAAAGCCCGCATCGTCGAGCACGACGAGGACCACATCGGGCGCGCCCTGCTTGAATTTTGCGGGCGGCCACCACGCTGTCGACTCCTCGACCGTGCGCCCGATGACTCCTCCGAATTCCTCGCCTGCGGGTGATTTTTTCATGTTTTCCATCCCGTTTTCAGTAGCCACCAGAACGATGCCGGGCGGCCCATCTTGCACCACGCGTCAAAAGCGCGGACTTCGAATCCCGTAGGCGAAGATGGCCATGCGCGTCGCGAACCCACCGAGCACGGCGAAGCTTATGGTGAAGCGGACCCACCACGGTTGGTCGTCTCTCAGGAAGTGAATGATCGCGAGCGTGAGGATCGCGCCCCACAGAACGCAGACCTCGGCGTAGAACGAGCTGCGCAGGGCGGGACTTTCGTAGCCGCTGCGCAGGAGGTCGCGAAGGATACCTCCCCCGGCACCGCCGATGGCCGCGGCCAGCGGCCCCCACAGCCACAGCGGCTCGGCGCCGGCTCCGACCGCAACGGCGACTCCGATGACCGTGAAGGCCGCAAGGCCCGCCGCGTCGGTGACTTCGAGAACCATCCGCGGCGGAAAGAAGCCGGTCACCGTGAGGAGGCGCCCCGTGGGCGCCCGTCCGATCCTCTCCCCTACCCTCATGACCGCGTACGCGACGACGACGGTACCAATGAC
This sequence comes from Rhodospirillales bacterium 24-66-33, assembly GCA_002281855.1. Lineage (GTDB taxonomy): Bacteria > Pseudomonadota > Alphaproteobacteria > Reyranellales > Reyranellaceae > Reyranella. The sequence goes on from NCHQ01000035.1 coordinate 53,507, forward strand.
GAGAAAGAGCGGCTGGGGGTTTCCGACGATGCCGATCGGCTCGCGGCCAAGCAGCAGATCCCGTACCACGCCGCCGCCGACGGCCGGCAGGCCGGCGAGCACGAACGCACCGAGCAAGGAAAAGCGTTCGGCGCGGGCAATCAGAACCCCGGACAACGCGAAGGCCACGGTGCCCACGACATCGAGCAGGGAGAACCACCAGGTCGCGGTGGCAAAACGGAGCATAACGGGCCGGGCGGCACGTTCTTCCAATTCGGCAATGGTCCCGTCCTTCGAGAGCGAGGTGAGGGCGCCGTCCAGCGCGGCGACCGTCGCCGGTGGCACGTCACGACCGTAGCGAAGGCGAAGTTCGGTCCCCCCCAGGTTGACGGCCCGTCGGGCGAAGTGCGATTCGGTCCCCGGCGCCGCAGCGACGGCCGAAAGAATGGCCAGGCGCCGCGCCGCCAGGCATTCCACGGCACCATCGACGATGGCGGCCATCCCCTGGCTTGCATTGCCGAAGGAGAAGGTGCGGTCCGCAACGCGGTCGCTCGCCGTCAGTGTTGCGATGTCCAGACGATACGGGGCATCCCGGACGACGCCGATCCGCCAGCCGCGGCCGTAGGCCTCCTGGAGCGCGGCGACTCCCTGGTGGCCGACCGCCGGCAAGCGGCGCGCGCACAAAAGGACTTCCCGTTCCACCCGGTAAGGGACGGAGCCAGTTCCGGGACCGTTCGCATCGGGAAGAAGCAGCTCGACCCGCCCCTGCGCGAGATCGGCTTCGGCGGCGGCGCGTCCCATGGGAAGGATAACGATACCCAGGTGAGCGCGACGGGCCGCTTCCCTGAGAATCTGAAGGTCGAGCGGGGTAGCCTCGCCATTGAACCCGCCGGCTCCGCCGATCAGTCCGGTTTCCGTCGGCACCCACGCGGCGCGAAGTATTCCGCCACCATTGTCAGCCTCACGGGCCATCGTCGGCACGGTCAAGACAATGGCAGCCAAGACGACGCAAAAAACCGCGCGAAACAAGCCCCCTCCCCCGGTCTCGTATCGGACGAAGTTGGCACGGGCGTCGGCGCGAACCAAACGGAAAGCTTCGCCGCAGGATCTTTGAGATCCAGACGCAAAAACGCCGCCCTCTTGCGAGGACGGCGTTTTGAAGTGAGCCCGCGTTGGAACGCGAGCGCAATCATCGTTTTGTCGGAATGTATTCCCTTGCGTTCGGAAGATCCGGCGGCGACCTACTCTCCCGTGCCTTGAGACACAGTACCATTGGCGCTGAGAGTTTTCACGTCCGAG
>NCHQ01000005.1 GCA_002281855.1 Rhodospirillales bacterium 24-66-33
CCGCCGCCGCAGATGCGCTGCTAACCTTCAAGCCAATCGAATGTGAAAACTTCTTCTCACATGCAGGCTATGGCTTCGATTAACGGGAATCTGCTCTAGTGGACCGAATCTAACACTTGGTACCCTCTTCTGACAGCAGCGATGATCTTTTTTGGATCGGCGGTCCAGACGAACGGCTTTGGATCGTTGTTGGTTTCGGCGACGAAGCGATTGATGGCGACCTGCAGGTCGGTGAGGGATCGGAAGACACCGCGTTTGAGCCTGCGCCGTGAGAGCTTTGCGAAGAAGCCTTCGACGGCGTTGAGCCAGGACGCCGATGTCGGGGTGAAGTGGAAACTCCACCGTGGATGGCGGGCGAGCCATTGGCGCACTTTCGGATGCTTGTGGGTGGCGTAGTTGTCGACGATGGCATGGATCGCCTTTCGCTTCGGCACCTGGGCCTCGACGGTGTTGAGGAAGCGGATGAACTCCTGGTGGCGATGACGCTGCATGTTGCGACCGATGACGGTGCCGTCGAGGACATTGAGGGCGGCGAACAGCGTCGTCGTGCCGTGGCGCTTGTAGTCGTGGGTCATCGTCCCGGCGCGTCCCGGCTTCATAGGCAGGCCCGGCTGGGTCCGGTCGAGCGCCTGGATCTGGCTCTTCTCGTCGACCGAGAGGACGACGGCGTGGGCGGGTGGATCGACGTAGAGGCCGACGATGTCGCGCAGCTTGGCGACGAACCGCGGATCGGTGGAGAGCTTGAACTGCTTGACCCGGTGCGGCTGAAGGCGGTGCTCGCGCCAGATGCGGTGAACGGAACTGGCGCTGATGTCGACGGCCTTCGCCATCATGGCCGCTGTCCATTTGGTTGCCTCGGCAGGAGGTTCGGTCTGGCTGAGCGCGACGACGCGCTCGGCGACGTTGGGGCCAAGGGCGGGGATGCGCGACGGCCGCGTCTTGTCACGCAGCAGGCCCTCATAGCCTTCCTGCATGAAGCGCTCCTGCCAGCGCCAGACACAGGTCTTGGACTTGCCGGTCCGGCGCATGATCTCGTTGGTACCGACACCGGCTGCACTCAGCAGCACGATCTCAGCACGCCACACATGCTTGTGGGCGGCATTGCGATCCCTCGCAAGCGCCGCCAGCCGCCGCCGGCCGGCCGGCTTGAGAGTGATGGATATTCCCGATCGCATGCGACAGACTCGCATGCATTTCCCGCAGGGGGAATCCTCTGCGGGACTCAAATGTTAGACGCTGGCCACTAGCCTAATATCTCCGGCCGCCACGTGTGCTGGGGATGGCGCCAGTCGATCCCTTCGAGCAGGTAGCCAAGCGGCCCCGGCGTGAACACCACCACACCATCGTGCGTCGACGGCCAGATGAAGCGTCCCTTCTCCAGCCGCTTAGCGTAGAGCGAGGGGCCCAGCCCGTCGTACCAGAAAATCTTGATCAGCTTGCCGCTCTTGCCCCGAAAGACATATAGATCGCCCGCGTGCGGATCGCGCCGCAGCGCTTGCTGGATGCGCAACGCCAACGAGTTCATGCCGCAGCGCATATCCGTGTGACCGGCCGCAATACAAACCCGTACGCCTGATGAAAAACCGGGATCATCGCCGAGACAGGACCTTGATCACACGAGCCAACGCTACTCGTCAACCGTCCGATCCACTATCACTCGCTCTCCGCCGGCGAACACGATCTCCATCTGGCCCCCGGCCCCCGGCCCCCGGCCCCCGGCGACGGTGGCGCCGAAGCCTGCACAGGCGCAGCTCCTATCACGGCCGGTACGAAAGCCATCGGATCTTCAGCTAACGCTGATATGCAGGTGCCCATCTCGCGCCGCCAGGTGAATAGCAGGTTGGCGTTCAGACCGTGGCGCCGTGCCACTGCCGAGAGACCGATGCGCCATGCTCAAACGTCTCCGCCACGATCTGCCGCTTCCCATCCTCAGACCGCACACGGCGGCGGCGTTTACTCTCGTTGCCCGACCTCGAAACTGACATCTACGATCATGTCCACTTGCTCTCCGTGGACACGATCACCGCATCGACGGGAGACCCTAATCTCGGACTTCATACCTCAATCGTACAGGCGGTCCTCGGCGGCTTGCAATTACCCATAAATAACGACGAGAGGGGTTGCGTGGAAAGAATCGTGTGTGATTCTGTGTCGAGCACCAAGCGTTGTGTCGGTGGTGCAGCATGTCGGTTCGAGCGGCAGAATTGGTCGACGAGACGGGAGAATGGAGCTCGCGTGAAGTAGATGAAGAGGCCTTCCAGGTTGTGCGCCTTGGTCGGCGGTGCGCGGAGCTGGTCCGCCGTCTTGGCGCTAGTGTCCCGACTCTGAAGTTCGGGGGACTCAAAGTCGACTCAGTTGTAGGCCACTCTCAGGTTTTGGGGAGGGCTTGCAATGGGTGGTCGGCGTTTGCCCGCTTTGGAGCTGAGTGATGGCGAGCGATTTGAGCTGAAGGCACTGACGTCGCGGCGCAAGACCGGACAGGCAGTAGCGTTGCGGGCGCGGATCGTTCTGGCGTGCGCGCAAGGCGCGGAGAACCGGGAGGTCGCCGCCCGGCTTGCAGTCGACAAAGACACCGTCGGTAAATGGCGCCGGCGGTTCATCGAGCATCGGATCGATGGGCTTCTCGACGCGCCTCGCTCCGGAGCACCGCGCACGATCGAGGATGCGCGCATCGAAGCAGTCATCGTCAAGACACTCGAGAGCACGCCCAAGGACGCCACGCACTGGAGCTCGCGCGGCATGGCCAAGGCCTCAGGCCTGTCGATTTCGAGCGTACAGCGCATCTGGCGGGCTTTCGGCCTGCAGCCACACCGGCTGGAGACGTTCAAGCTGTCGACCGATCCCGACTTCGTCGCCAAGGTGCGCGATGTCGTCGGCCTCTATGTCTCCCCGCCCGAGCACGCCATCGTGCTGTGCGTCGACGAAAAGTCGCAGATCCAGGCCCTCGACCGCAGCCAGCCAATGCTGCCGATGCGGCCCGGTCAGCCGGCGCGCAGGAGCCACGATTACAAACGCCACGGCACGACCTCGCTGTTCGCCGCCCTCGACATCGCAACCGGCCAGGTGATCGGCAAGTGCTTCGCCCGCCATCGGGCGGCCGAGTTCCGCAAGTTCCTCGACGAGATCGAAGCCAACGTGCCTCACAAGCTCGATGTCCACTTGGTCATGGACAACTACGCCACCCACAAGACGCCGCTGATCCGCAACTGCTTGCCAGGCGACCGCGCTGGCACGTCCACCTCACGCCGACCAGCGCCTCCTGGCTCAACCAGGTCGAGCGCTTCTTCGCTCTCATCACCGAGCGCAAGATCAGGCGTGGAATCTATCGCAGTGTCGCCGCCTTGCGCGCCGACATCAGGTCCTTCCTCGAGCACCACAACGCCGATCCCAAACCCTTCAAGTGGACTAAGTCCGCCGACCACATCCTGGCTTCAATCGAGCGCTTCTGCCTAAGAACCAGTCCCCCACAAAAAAGCAGGCGAACTTCTGAACCAGGACAATAGCGTCGGCAGCCCTATCCCCTTGGCGTGTCAGGATTGGGCCAATACAAAGGCAGCCTACCGATTCCTGGCCAACCCGAAGGTTGACGAAGGAGATATTCTTGGCGGCCATTTTGCCGCTACGCGGCAGCGCTATGATCTGACTGCTAATTCCGGAGCAAGCCGCCCGGTATTCCGGAATGATGGCGCCCCCCTGTTCCGATTAATTGCCGCCCAGGGTTCCGATCAGTCCTCGCCCACCATTCCGGGATGATGCCGCCCGGGAGGTGGGGTTGACGGAAGGCCTCCGCTGGCTGTGCGTAAGGTCCGCTTCTTTGGCTTTGGCTGAGGAGTGGATCGATGCCAGCAGGGAGGGTTGCCGTGGCGACAAGCTGTTCGTGGATTACGCCGGTGACAGGGCACCGGTGGTGATCGACCGGCTGACCGGCGAGATCCGGGAAGCCTGGATCTTCGTCGCCGTCCTGGGCGCCTCGAACTTCACCTATGCCGAGGCGACCTGGACGCAGGGGCTGGCGGAATGGATCGGTGCCCATACCAGGGCCTTCGAGGCGATCGGCGGCGTGCCGAACCTGATCGTGCCCGACAACGCCAAGACCGCCGTGATCAAGGCCTGCCTCGATCGAACCTATACCGAGATGGCGGCGCATTACGACACCGCCATCCTCCCGACGCGGCCACGCAAGCCGCGCGACAAGGCCAAGGTCGAAGCCGCCGTGCTCATCATGGAGCGTTGGATTCTAGGACGGCTGCGTAACCAGCGATTCTACAGCCTGGCGGCGCTCAACCAGGCGATCGGCGCGCTGCTGGTCCGCCTCAACGATCAGCGACCGATCCGCCGCCTCGGCGTGACGCGGCGACAGCTCCTCGAGAGAACTCGACCGCCCGCGGCTCAAGCCCTTGCCGGTCGAGGTCTACGTCTTCGCCGAGTGGCGGCTCCGGCGCGTCGGCATCGATTATCACGTCGATATCGATCGGCATTACTACAGCGTGCCCTACCGCTTCGCCCGCGATGCCGTCGAGGTGCGGGTGACCGGGCGAACCGTCGAGGTAGTCGCCAGGGCGAGCGGATCGCCGCCCATCTGCGCTCCAGCGGCGATTGCAAGCACACCACCGTGCAAGAGCACATGCCATCCAGTCATCGGCGCTACGCCGACTGGACGATCGACCGCATCCGGCGCGATGCCGCCGCAATCGGACCGGCGACCGGAGCCCTCTGCGAGCTGATCCTGGAGCAGCGCTCGCACCCCGAACAGGGCTTCCGCGCCTGTCTCGGCATCGTCCGCCTGGTCAAGCCGTTCGGCGCCAGCGCGTCGAAGCGGCGGCAACGCGGGCACTCGATATCGGTGCCCGAACCTACGGATCGATCAAGTCCATCCTCGACAACAATCTCGATCGCCACGTCGCTCAACAGCGCGCCGCCGACGGCGTGACGATCCTCCACTCCAACATCCGCGGCCCGCGCTATTACCATTGAGGAGACAACATGCTCAGCCATCCCACTCTCGATCAGCTCCACCAGTTGGGGCTGTTCGGCATGGCAAAGGCCTTCGGTGAGGCCGAGATGTCCGACGAGGCCGCCGCGCTAGCCCATCCGGAATGGTTCGCCATCCTACTCGATCGCGAGGTCACCTACCGGCACGACAAGAAGCTCACGGCCAGGCTTCGCTACGCCCGGCTGCGCCAGCAGGCCCTCGTCGAGGATGTCGATTATTGCGCCACCCGTGGCCTCGATCGCGCGCTCTTCCAAAAACTCGTCGTCGGCGATTGGATCGATGCCCATGACAGCCTGATCATTTGCGGCCCAACCGGCGTCGGCAAGAGTTGGCTGGCCTGCGCGCTGGGCCACAAGGCCTGCCGCGATAACCGATCGGTCCTCTACCAGCGCGTCCCCAAGCTGTTCAGCGATCTAGCGCTCGCCCGCGGCGACGGCCGCTATGCCCGCATCGTGCGTGACCTCGGCGGCGTCCAGCTCCTCATCCTCGACGACTGGGGCCTCGAGCCGCTCGACGCCCAGGCCCGCCACGACCTGCTCGAGATCCTCGGGGAACGCTACGGACGACGATCCACCATCATCACCAGCCAGCTCCCCGTCGAGAGCTGGTCGCCGTGATCGGCGACCCGACCTACGCCGACGCCATTCTCGACCGTCTCGTCCACAACGCCCAACGCCTCAATCTATCTGGCGACAGCCTGAGGCGAACCCGAACAAAATCAGTCCCCAAGAGTTGACCGAACCAACCGCTCAGTGCCAAACATCACCAGCCAGCGAGCCTCCACGCCCTGCGCGACATCATGTCGGAACACCGGGCGCCATCAAATCGGAGCGGCTGGGCGGCTTCATCGGAATCGGCAATCTGACGGATGGTCCGATCCTTCTGGTGCAGGACACGACAGAGTTCAATTATCAGCGCCGCAATCCAGGGGCGATCGGCTTCACCAAGAGCGTCAACAGTGGGCGAGACAAAGAGGGACGGCTACGGCATCACCAAGTCTGCGGGATCCTGATGCATACGAGCCTCGCGGTGACGACCGAGGGGCTTCCCCTGGGACTGGCGGCAGTGAAGTTCTGGAGCCGGGACAAGTTCAAGGGCACAGCGCAGCTCAAGCGTCGGATCAATCCGACGCGGGTGCCGATCGAGACGAAGGAAAGCATCCGCTAGCTCGACAATCTGCGTCAGTCGATTGAGTTGCTGGGGCGACCTGATCGCTGCATCCATGTCGGCGACCGTGAGAGCGATATCTACGAGCTCTATTGCCTCAGTCGCGAGCTTGGCAGTCACTTCGTCGTTCGCACTGTTGTTGATCGCCTCGCCGGTGACGGCAATCACACGGTGGCTACGGAGATGCGACGAGCGAAGGTGGCGTGCCGGCATGTAATCGAGGTTCGCGACGAGAACGATACCGTTGCACGGGTTGCTCTCGAGATCCGCTTCCGCCGGATCCACGTCTTGCCACCGATTGGCAAACAGAAACGCTACCCTGCTCTTGATCTCACCATCATCCACGCGACCGAGGTTGATCCGCCGGCCGGACGTAAGCCGATCCACTGGAAGTTTCTGACAGATCTCGAGGTGGAGAGCGCCGAGCAGGCGATCGAGAAGATCGGCTGGTATGCTCTGTGCTGGAAGATCGAGGTCTTCCACAAGGTCCTCAAATCCGGCTGTCGTGCCGAAGACGCCAAGCTGCGGACTGCCGATCGCCTGGCCAATCTCATCGCCGTATTCTGCATCGTCAGCTGGCGGGTCATGTGGCTCACCATGTTCGGCAGAACCGCTTCTGCAGTCCGCCCGGCGCTCATCCGGACTAGGCAGGAGATCACACTTCTCGACCGAGTGGTTGCTGGTTCAGCTGGCCGCAACACCCAGCCTGGAACACTGGGCTTCTATCTGATTAAGCTCGCGCGCTTCGGTGGTTATCTGGCTCGCGCCTCCGATCCGCCGCCAGGCAACGTCGTCATCTGGCGCGGGCTGCGCAGACTCGCCGATATCCAACTCGCAATCATGGCACCATGAAAACCGTGGGTAATCGGAAGCCTCGGCGGAGGGGTACTCTGTAGCCTGGGTTGCCGCCTATTGCCTTTGCTCAACGTGGTCGTCAGCCCGCGCCGTTCGACCACTTCCGCGCTAGACACTTTGACGGTTGCTTGCGATGGAACGACACTACTGCTGTCAGATCATCCATCGTTTGGACTTTCTGACTGGTTTGGATGGGCCCGCACTTTCTGCGACTAGCCTATTTCGCGCTGATGGTTGAATTCAGGCAGCGAGATCGAAGTCCGCGAGGTCGGGCGAGTTCATCTCCTTACGGAAGCGATCGAAGCTCCAGGGCCACAGAGCGGGATTGCCATTGCGGTCGAGGTACCAGCTCCGGCAGCCGCTTACCCAGACCGTGTTTTTCATGGCCTCGCGGAGTGCATCGTTGAAACGGCGAGTCGCCTCCTCTTTCGGCATTACAGCGCGGCATTTCCCGTCAAGCACCAAATCTACGAGCTGCAGTATGAAGTTAAGCTGAATTTCGGAGATTAGGATTACCGAGAAATTGCCGATTGGGCTGTTGGGACCGACCAGCATGAAGAAGTTAGGGAAGCCGGGTACTGCCACCGATCGGTAAGCCTCATTGGCCTGTGCCCAGGCGTCGGTGAGACGTCGGCCGCTCTCGCCTACTACTTCCATCGGCCGCAGGAAGGCATGTCCGTCGAAGCCGGTCGCTAAGATGAGCACGTCCTGCTTATGCAGCACACCGTCCTTCGCCCGCACGCCATCTGCCTCGATGCGGTCGATGCCGTCGGTCACCAGGGCGACATTGGGTTTCTGCATCGCGGGATAGAACGTGTCCGACATGATCAGCCGCTTGCAGGCGGCGCGATAGTTGGGTGTCAGGCGCCGCCGCAGCTCGGGATCAGCCACGTTCGCCTCGAGGTTGGTTCGGCAGGCTTCCTCGATCTTCCGCAGCTCGTCCTGGTCGCCGATGACAGCACGCGCGAAGGTATCAGCGAAGCGCGCCGACCAGAAATTGTATGATTGCTGCAGCCGCTCCGGGGAGGTGCGGTACATCGCCTTCTCGTCCTCACTATAGGCGGGGTTGGCGAGCGGTAGAATCCACTGCGCGGTGCGCTGAAAGAGCGTCAATTTCGACACGGTATCCGTCAGAGCCGGAACGATCTGAACCGCCGTCGAGCCGGTACCGATGATCCCGATCCGCTTGCCCTCGAGCGGCACGGAATGATCCCAGCGCGCGGAATGGAAGCAGGTGCCCTCGAAATCGCCGAGTCCCGGGATGTCGGGATAGGTCGGGTGATGCAGCACCCCGGTGGCACAAATTAGGAAATCCACGACATCGGTGGCGCCGCCCTTGATCGAGAGATGCCAGCGCCCGTCGCGATACTCCGCGCGTACGATCTCGCTGTTGAACCGGAAGTGGCTGTCGAGTTCGTACTTCTTCGCCACGCCCTCGAAGTAACCCCGGATCTCTGCGCCTGGCGAGAAGCGGTGCGACCAGTCGGCCTTCAGCTCGAAGGAATAGGCATAGACGTGGCTCGGCACGTCGCACGATAGGCCGGGATAAGTGTTGTCCCGCCAGGTACCGCCCAACCCGCCGGCCTTCTCGTAGATCGCGAAGTCCCGGATGTCGCGCTGTTTGAGCTTGATGGCCGTCAGGATGCCCGACATGCCCGCACCGATGATAGCGAAACGCTTGCTCACACTGCCACCTCTAATTCAGCCTGGGGTTGCATAGCCGCCGCTCACGCTCAACACTTGTCCGGAGATATGTCCAGCCATGCCGGGTGAGGCGAAGAACAGCACTGCATTCGCAATGTCGTCGGCTCGCCCAACCTTGCCGAGGGGAATCATTTTTCTAGCTTTCTCCACTTGATCATCGGAAAAGAAGGCGTCACGGCCGACCCATAGGCTGTTCGTGCCAATCTCTTCAGCGGCTGTCGGCAAGATCAGGCCGGGAGCTACAACATTGCACCGGATGCCGTGGCGGCCGTACTCCTTTGCAATTGCCTTCATGGTATTTACGCCGGCCTTCGCTGCTCCATAGACCGTTTCGCGAGGCTCGCCAAAGCTGGCATCCGAGCTGACAGAGACAATCGCGCCCCCACCGGCGTCGATAAGCCGAGGCAATGCAGCTTGGGTACACAGGATCGTCGATACTAAATTGATCTCGATCAGTCGCCGCCAGTGCATCGTCGACTGTCTAGCGAACGCTGACGGGCGGTCCCATCCGACGTTGTTGACCAAGACATCGAGGCGTCCGTGTTCGGCCATCGTGCGCTCGACGAGCGCAGTTACGTCTTCGTCCTTTGTCACGTCCGCTGCTTGGAAGCTGATCCGCCCCTTGCCTTGCTTGGTGGCGTCCTTCAGTGTTCGCTGTGCCTGCTCTTCGTCGATGTCGGCAAAGACGATATTGGCGTCTTCCCGGGCCAAGGCAAACACGATGGCGCGCCCAATGTTGGACGCGCCTCCCGTGACCAGCACGGATTTGCGACCGAGACCTGTCTCGACCATTTGGCTACTCAGCTGCGATCGCCAGGGGCGTTCCAACCGATGCACCCACGTCAAGTGCCTGGAGTCGGGGAAGAACATCTTTCGCGAAGAGGCGCATGTTCGCTTCAGCCGCGTCATGGGGCATCCCGCCAAAGCTGAATATGCCTATGAAGCCGGCGCAATCGGTGAGGTGCTGATACTGAAGCATTTGGTCGTAGACCTGCTGTGGCGTCCCACGTACCTGCAGGTCCGCAAGGAAATTCACAAAGGCATCGACGCCGTGCTTTCGTATGTTCTTCGCCAGAGCGCCGTAGTACTCGTATCCATTGATGTCTGCGAGACCTTCATTGTGAAACTCATAATGATCGAGCGCTGAGCGGCTGTAGCCACGAGTGTACTTTTCATGCATTGCCTCCGCGGCTGTTGCATCCTCGTTACAACAAATGAAGCAAGCGACTATCGGCTTCGGCGGTTTTGCGTTGTCGTGAATTTCCCGATATATTTCACGATACGCGTTCAGCTCGGCGATCGTCTTGTCCCAAGGTTTCTGCGCGATAATCAAAAGACCGACGCCTAACCGGGCCATGATACGGGCAGACTCTGGAGATACCGCTGAAGCGTACACGCGTCCCTTGAAGCTGGTGTGAGGAGTGGGTCGAACCGCCGTCCTTGGTTGACGGTAAAGTTGGCCTGCGCTCTCGATCCAGCCTGTTTCCAAGGCGTTTAGAATCGCCTCAGAGTATTCCACAAAACGCTGACGGGACTCGCCCATAGGCGCACGAAAGCCATCGAATTCGATGCGCCCAAGTCCCCGCCCGATGCCCAGAATTGCCCTGCCGTCGGAAACGTGATCAAGAACGGAGACTTCTTCGGCCAGGCGAACTGGATCGTGCCAGGGAAGCACCATGACCATGGATCCAAGTTTAACGCGTTTGGTGCGGCCAGCCATGTAGGTTAGGAACTGCGCAACGTTTGGGCACATTGTGTAGTGGTCAAAGTGATGCTCGGCAGCCCAGATCGAATCGAAGCCAAGGGGTTCAGCGAGATCTGCCATCGACACTTCATGACGGTAGACCTCACGGTCTGTCAGACCCGACAGGTTCTGAAAGAATGTGCTCATTCCGACATGCATCGCGGTGTTTCCTTGGATGTGGGGCAATAGGTCAACGAAGAAAAGCTTCACCGTCCGTAGCGCCATCGGAAGTTCACTCTGGAAGCGGCTGGAAGACGCTGATTTGATGCTTGACTATTTCTATCATTAATTAGAATTTACGCTGCGTGCAATGCCAATCCTGGCAGTCGGCCAGTACAGTGAGGGGTGCGCGGCATGACCTACGATCTGAAGATTGTCGGCGGCAGCATTGTAGATGGCACGGGGCGGGAGCGATTCCGTGGCGATATCGGCGTAAAGGATGGCCGGATTGTCGCTATCGGCGAGGCAACTGGAAACAGTGAACAGACAATCGATGCCGACGGATTAGTCGTGGCACCTGGCTTTGTTGACATTCACACCCACTATGATGCTCAGATCATGTGGGACCGGATGCTCAGCATTTCGCCTTGGCATGGCGTTACCACCGTCGTGATGGGCAACTGCGGCTTTGGCGTTGCGCCGACGCGGCCGGGTCACCGCAATTTGATTCTTCGAACCTTGGAAAAAGTCGAGGGCATGAGCGTCGAGGCGTTAGAGGCTGGGCTTGGGCCGAATTGGCCCTTTGAATCGTTTCCCCAGTACCTCGACGCGATTGAGCGCCGAGGCAGTGCGATCAATGTCGGCGTTCTCATCGGTCATACACCCGTGCGTTTTTACGTCATGGGGGAAGAAGCTGTCGAACGGCCGGCGCGGCCCGAGGAACTAGTGCGTATGCGTGAACTGGTTCGGGAAGCGCTTGTCGCCGGGGCAGTCGGATTCGCCACTTCGAAGGCTTCAACCCACGTGGGCTACGACGGCAAGCCGGTTCCGAGCCGGGCCGCGGAAGTATCGGAGATAATTTCACTAGCCAAGGTGTTAGGTGAGGTAGGCAGCGGAATATTCCAAGCGACCGTTGGTAAAGAACTGTTCTTGGAGGAATTCGCAGAAATTACGCGGGCGACCGGTCGTCCTGTCACCTGGACGGCATTGCTCACAGGGCTGTCGCTCGGAGCGGGCGATCACCGAGAACAGCTTCGTCGATCTGAGGAGTTGGCGGCGGAAGGATTGCCAATCTTCCCGCAAGTAACGCCTCGCGCGCTTATGTTTGATTACCAGCTCAAGCAACCTTTTCTTTTCGAGCCGATGTCCTTGTTCAAGCCAGTTGCTGCGGCAGATCAAGAAGGCAAGCGGCGCATCTATGCCGATCCCATCTTTCGAAATGCTTTCGCCGACTTGATGGAGCGGAGCGCAAGAGTGGCTTTCCGGTCAGCGTTTGCAAAGACGATCATTTCGCAGTTCAGCCCCGACCCGAAGTTGGAAGAACGGCTGTTGGTAGAGGTTTCACGAGAACGAAAAGTCAAACCAACTGATTTGCTACTAGATCTCGCGCTGGCAACAAATCTGGATGCGCGCTTCCGTATGCCTGTAGCAAATCATGACGAAGCCGAAGTTGAAGGATTGTTGAAGAGTGCTTGTACCGTGATCGGCTTGTCGGACGCTGGCGCTCATGCAAGTCAGCTCTGCGATGCCTGCTTGCCGACCTATTTGCTTGGCCATTGGGTTCGTGAAAAAGCGGCATTTTCGCTGGAAGAGGCCGTGCGAATGCTAACCAGTCGTCCGGCCGAAGTATTTGGGCTTTCAGATCGCGGCTTGATTGCTTTGGGCAAGCCTGCGGATCTTGTAGTGTTTGATCCGGTGACAGTCGGTAGTGGCAAGGTTCGGCGGGTCTTTGACCTTCCGAGCGGCGCCGACCGTCTTGTTTCCGACGCTGCGGGTGTTGAGGCCGTAGTTGTGAACGGTACGGTCGTCAGGCAATTCAATCGGGACCTCTTGAACCACTCGACGTCAGTAATGCCGGGACGTCTATTGCGGCGTGGTCGAGCAGACGCGTAAAGGGTGAAGGGGTTGACCTGAGCCCCTGAATCACCTCCAGAAAAGGGTAGAGTCCGTCTTCGAGGGGAGACGGCAGATGAAGAAGGCACGGTTCACGGAAGAACAGATCATCGGGGTTCTGCGGGAGCATGAGGCGGGTTCTGCGACGACAGATGTGTGTCGCAAGCACGGGATCAGCAGCGCGACATTCTACAAGTGGAAGGCGAAATACGGCGGCCTGGAGGTGTCGGAAGCCAGGCGGCTGCGTTCGCTGGAGGACGAGAACCGTCGGCTGAAGAAGCTGCTGGCGGAGACGATGCTGGACGTGGCGATGCTGAAGGATATCGCTTCAAAAAAATGGTGACGCCCGCGGCGAAGCGAGAGGCTGCGGCGCACCTGTGCAACGTGCATGGGGTGAGCCAGCGGCGGGCGTGCCGCGCGATCGGGGTGGACCGGGCCCTGGTCCGCTACCAAAGTCATCGACCGGACGACAAGGCTGTCCGCACGCGCTTGCGCGAGTTGGCGGCGGTGCGCCGTCGCTTTGGCTGGCGCCGGCTGCAGGTTCTGCTGTCGCGCGAGGGCGTTCACATGAACCACAAGAAGCTGCGCCGGCTGTACATCGAGGAGCGTCTGCAGGTTCGTCGGCGGATCGGACGCAAGCGGGCTGCAGTGACGCGGGTTCCGCTGATGGCGGCGCGAGCCCCGAACCAGCGCTGGTCGATGGACTTCGTCCACGACGCGCTGAGTGACGGCCGCCGGTTCCGGATCCTGGCAGTCGTCGACGACTACACTTGGGAGAATCTGTGCCTGGTGGCCGACACCTCGCTGCCGAGCGGTCGAGTGATCCGCGAGTTGGAGGCCGTGATCGCGCGGCGAGGGCTGCCCCGGCAATGCGTCTCGGACAATGGTCCCGAGTTCAACGGCCTGGCGATGCTCGGCTGATCGCAAGGCTTGGGGCTCGAATGGCACTACATCGATCCAGGCAAGCCGCAGCAGAATGCCTTCATCGAAAGCTTCAATGGCCGCCTGCGCGATGAGTTCCTGAACGAAACGCTGTTCACCACGCTCGCCCAGGCGCGGGTCGAGCTCGAGGAATGGCGGCGCGACTACAACACCGAACGGCCCCACAGCGCTCTCGGCAATCTGACGCCGATCGCCTACGCGGCTCGCAACGCCTCTGTTCCGCAACAGGCCGGGGCGCAGCTTACCTGAGGGCTTCGCGCCCCGGCCTGTTGCAACACCGGACCTCACAGGTCCAAATGACGAACGGACTCTACTCCCGACTGGATGAAAGTTGGGGCTCAGGTCATCGGCCTTAACGAGGGTGGCGCGCGCAAGTCATATCGCGATACCAAGCATTACAAGAGGCGCAAGCGCTGGCTATCGTGACATTCTATTGCGCATCGTGAAAATATTGTACGACGGGACCCTTGAACGCGAAGTGCCAGGTCAATGCAAGATACCGTGGGCCCAATCGCTCAGGAACGAGCGCGCCGCCCTCTCGAGGAGCTTTCGAGCTGATCATCGCTCAATCCAACACCCTTTAAGACGACTTCGCAAAATTTCCGAGCTAGCTCGGGAATAGGCATACGGTCTGATCGATACCATGTAACCGCCCAGTTCATTGAACCGAGAAGCATCAAACGCAGAATGGTCAGGTCCACATTCTTGCGAATCTCTCCTGAGCGCTGTCCTTCGGAAAGAAGCTGCCCCCAGTATTCGCCATAAGCGGTACGAAGCTTCCGATTCTGGCGTTTCACAGCCGGGGGCGCCTGCTCGAACACGCGTATGTTCGCCGATGTATAGTCGCCTTGCTGCAAAAGCATCGTAAGGTGAGCCGTCACCGCGGCCTCGAGCTTTTCGCTGAATGCAGAGGAAGCGGGCAGGGACCCGATGGCGAGACGGGCAGCGGAAAACACTCGAGTTATACCTACATCGAGCACTTCCTGCAGGATGTCGTCCTTTGACTCGAAGTAATAGTAGATGCTACCGCCTTGCATTCCTGCAGTCATCGCAATGTCGTTAATGGTCGTCCCAGCATATCCGTTGAGACTGAATGCACGTGCTGCTGCATCAAGGATGCGCTGCTTGGTGATCGCCGATTTCGGATGGGACACACGACGAGACCGGGCCGATACTCGTTGACTCACCAAAAACCCCCATTTGGAGCCAGCATGGATTGGCTCAAACGCAACAAGACCGCGGCATTTTCCGCGGGATTAGGCTGCAGATGCACCATTTTAGAAACGTCATAATACCCATGTGCGGCTTGAATGATAAGACCGCCATTGTTGCGATGGTACAAAACATTGGCAGCACAATTAGGACGTCCTGCTCTTGACTCACTGATATGGCGTGCCTAGCGTTACTAATGATCATTCGAAATTAGCGTACTTTTGGGATTTCGACTTCCGCGTGTCTCAAGCTATGTAGATCCTCAAACCTACTATTCCATCATGTGACGGTGGCCAAGTAGAGATCTGCAAGTTGACCCCTCTGAGAACACATCACGATTCGAATCCTAGAGGTACAAACGTCTTTCAGGTGAGGAATCGACCTACATGATCAAACGTTTCCATGTTCTTTATGTCGGACAGATCGATCTCGACAATGTCGGTCTCCAAGGGGCACCTGCGAACGACCGTCGCTATTCCAGCCAGCGACTGAGCGAAGTTTTTGCAACCGCACGCGAGCAGCCAGGAGGAGGCGATCCGCCGTGTCGAGCCGGCACATGACGAGCGCTACAAGTGGTTCGCGCCGTTCGGGTTCGTACGCTATGCCGATGAGCAGGGCCGCACTTGGGGCACTCCGGGCGCGCCTTCGACGATCCCCTCGATCCGCGACGGCGTGAAGCAAAAGGCTTGGTTCTGTGGCCCGCCGGCCGAGGTCATCGAGGGGATCAAGTCGATCGAAGCCAAGTACCCCGGGCTCGAGGATTTCATGATCCACTGGGCCGAAGGATTGTCGCCGGCCGAGTTCAAGGACCAGCTGCGTTGGTTCGCGCGCGATGTCATGCCGGCGTTCGGGGAAGCGAGACTTGCTGCGGAGTAGCGCGACACAGGGAAGGGCACCATGCAGCGCCGCGTTCCCGCCGTCCCTGGATAGCATCTCGCCTTCATGGCGCCCTCGCGAACGTGAGTTCATTGCGGAACGTCGGGGGCACGGTCTTGCGACCGGGATGCCTGCTCGGTCGACAATTGTGACGTCGATTACATGGTTTATTGCCTGACAGACGAACAGCGCCAAGTGCAGGAACTCGTGCGACGCGTGGCGCGCGAGCGAATTGCGGCGCGCGCCCAAGAGATCGACGCCAAAGGCGAGTACCCGCAGGACATGTTTGATCTGCTACGTGAGCTTGGCTTGTTCACGTTGCCGTTTCCGGTGGACTACGGTGGCATGAATAGCGTGCTGGCTGCTTGCTTGGCCATCGAGGAACTCGGCCGCGTCTGCTACAACACTGCCTATTTATTGTTGGTTCAATGGGTGCCGTTTGGTGCAATCCTGGTGGGTGGCGACGACGCGCAGAAGCAGCGATATCTACCGGGCTTGGCGACGGGAGAACTCCGCGGTGCGATCTCGGTCACCGAATCTCAGAGTGGCTCTGATGTCGCTGGTATCAGGACGCGCGCGAAACGCGACGGGGCAGGGTATCGGCTAACCGGCTCCAAGATCTGGTGCACAAACGCCGGTGTTGCGGACTTCGTGATTGTCGCTGTGAAGACAGGTGAGTTGGATGCACCCGGCAGCATCAACTTGTTCATCGTGCCGAAAGGCACACCCGGCTTTACGGTCGGCCGCCAGGAGGACAAGCTCGGCGCGCGCGGTGTCCCTTCCCATGCGTTGTACTTTGAGGACGCCTACGTTCCGGAAGAAAACCGGCTCGGCGTGGAAGGCAAAGGCTTCAAGATTGTAATGGAGACCTTTAACCACTCTCGGCCGATCATCGGTGCCCGCGGCGTCGGCTTGGCTCAAGGTGCCATGGATCATGCCATCAATTTTGTCCGCGATCGGCGTGCGTTTGGCCAACAAGTTGGTGACTTTCAGGGCGTGCGCTGGATGATCGCCGACATGGCGATACAGATCGAGGCGTCGCGCCAGTTGGTTTACCGAGCAGCATCGGCCGTCGACTCTGGCCTCGGCGGTAGTGCTCTAGCGACCATGGCAGCAATCGCGAAGTGCCACGCCAGTGATACCGCGATGCGCGTTGCCACCGATGCTGTACAACTTTTCAGCGCGGCCGGTATTTCCAACGAATTTCCAGTCAACCGTTACTTTAGAGACGCCAAGGTGCTGCAGATCGTCGAAGGCACCAACCAGATCCAGTGCAATATCATTGCGCGCAACGTCATGAGCCAAGCGCCAGAGTAACGAAGCTTCGATGCACGGGCGGTGATCGTCGATGACGCGCACGGAACAAAGACAAGCGATATGGAGGAGCGAAATGAAAGCCCAAGCTGCCGTCATGTACGCCGTCAATGAACCGTTAAGGATCGAAGAAGTACTCCTCGACGAGCCGGCGCGCGGCGAGGTGCTGATTCGTACCGCCTTTGCAGGCGTCTGTCATAGTGACCTGCACTACATCGAGGGGCTCTATACGCGTCCGTGCCCGTGTGTTCTGGGCCACGAATCGGCCGGTGTCGTTGAGGCGGTCGGCGATGACGTGAGCTACGTGAGGCCAGGTGATCACGTGATCACCTGCATCTCGACGTTCTGCGGCGAGTGCGAGTACTGCATGACCGGCCGGTTGTCCCTCTGCCTCAGCCCTAGCACGCGCCGCGATCCGAGGGGGCCACAGCGAATGATGCTGAAGGGGACGCCACTCCAGCACACCAGCAATCTTTCGTCGTTCGCCGAATATATGCTGGTACACGAACGTTCAGTCGTGAAAATCCGCACCGACATGCCGCTGGACCGGGCAGCGGTGATTGGATGTGCAGTGATGACCGGCGCGGGGGCGGTATTTCGAACCGCAAAGGTCGAACCCGGATCGACGGTCGCGGTGATCGGTCTGGGTGGCATCGGCCTGTCGGCCGTCAACGGTGCCGCGATCGCCGGCGCTGGCCGCATATTCGCGATCGACAAGGTCGCTTCCAAACTCGACTTGGCGAAGGAATTCGGCGCCACAGATGTGGTGGACGCCAGCGCTACCGATCCCATCAAGGCCATTCGCGAGATGACCGGTGGCGGCGTGGAATACTCGTTCGAGTGTGTTGGCTCGAAGACGACTGTTGAGCAGGCATTCCGCATGTTGCGGCGCGGGGGCACCGCGACCGTCATTGGGATGATGCCGCTCGGCACCCGGTTTGAGGTCTCCGGCGCGGAGCTGCTTGGCGAGAAGCGTATCCAGGGCTCCGCCATGGGATCCAACAAGTTTCGTATCGATATGCCGCGGCTGGTCGACTTCTATTTGCGTGGCGATCTGAAGCTCGACAAGCTCATCTCGGGACGTATCCAGCTCGCCGGCATCAACAATGCATTCATGCAGCTCAAGACAGGCGAAGTGGCGCGGACAGTCATTGAATTTTGAGGCAGCGCGCGCCAAACTAGTCAATCATGGCCGGGGTGTGTATGATGGGGGGAGGATACTTTAGGCGGGCAGTGAATTTCCAAGAACCCAAGAACTGCTTCTGAGAAGTGATCGTTCTGATCGCCGACCACCATATGTCCCGCATTTACAACATTCGAATAGCTCGCATTTGGAACAAGCGTCAGAAATGCTTTGGTAACCTCTTCGCTTACGAGGTCGCTCATACCCCCTCGGATCAGGTGGACCGGGCAGCCAATGCGCCGAGCTGCGTTTTCCAGTCGGTCAAATCGCCGCTCTTGCTCTGGAGGCTGCACATTCGTGATGAAACGTGGATCCCAATGCCATCGGTAGCGACCGTCGGGTCCGAGCCGTAGGTTCTTGGCGAGACCGTTCAGGTTTCGGCGTCGCTGGCGATTGGGCAGATAGGCGGCAATGACGTCGGCCGCTTCATCGATTGATTCGAAACC
This sequence comes from Rhodospirillales bacterium 24-66-33, assembly GCA_002281855.1. Lineage (GTDB taxonomy): Bacteria > Pseudomonadota > Alphaproteobacteria > Reyranellales > Reyranellaceae > Reyranella. Next base: position 18,489 of record NCHQ01000005.1, read on the forward strand.
GTTCTGAGCGTGAGCGGTCATGAAGCCCACGACACGATTTATCCCCGCCATCTCCATTCTTGGCGTGACATCAACCAACGTCAGACTGGAAAAGGTCCCCGGCGTTTTCTCGCCTTCAGCAACAAGAGCGGCGAGCCCACCGAGGGAGGCGCCGACTACCGCCGGCGGCCGACCGAGATGTCGAGCAACTGCGATTAAATCGGCGGCAAATGCGTCTAATTCGTAGCGTCCATGTTCTGACCAATCGCTGTCACCATGTCCACGTAGGTCAAGCGCGACTGCGCGATAGCCTCGCGCGGACAACGATTTCATAGTGTTGCCCCAAGCATGTCGCGTCTGGCCACCACCGTGCGCAAGCAGGATCGTCGGCTGGTCAATATTTCCAGCAACACTGGCGGCAAGCCGATTTCCATCAGCGCCCACCAAACTCAATTCATTCATTGACGTCTCCTGCACACACAAAACCAGTTCAACGCCAGAGCGACATGCTGAGGCAGAGGCATACGTTCGCAGTGGCTAGGCCATAAGCGCATGCTTGCCTCAAGCATCGCCCCCTTGGGGGATCCTGCCGTCGGGCGGCCAGTCCTTGACGCCGTCCTCCAAAGGGATTTCGACGCTTCGAAGAAGCTGCGAGAACATGTTCCAGTTTCCAATCGCGATGACCATCTCTAGCAACTGCTCCGGGCTGCCGACATGACGCACGCACTCAGCCCACACGGAATCCGAGATCTTGCCGCGCTCCAGCGTATCGTCGACCGCGGCCAGCACCGCCCGGTCCGCTGCACCGAGACGCGTCGACAAACGCCAGTCGCGGACAGCGATGACGTCCTCAGGCGGCAGCCCGACGCGTTCCGCGAAATGCCAGTGCTGCGTCCATTCGTACTTGGCGCCTGTCGTCCATCCGATACGCATGATCAGGAGCTCGCGTAGACGGACATCGAGCTTGTTTCCAGTGAAGAGCAGCGTGGTCAGCAAGTGATTGACTGCAGACGCGAGCTGCGGATGACGCAACAGCGTCCGATAAACACTGAGGCCGGCCATCGACTCTCGAATGCCACACTCCTTGGCGGCAGCCTTGGCTTGCTCGACTGACAGCATCTCAATGCGCGTGACCATTTGGCCTTCCTTTCAGTTTCAAATTGCCGCGTCGACAGACAAAACGCCTCAGGAAATCTTGCCGCTTGTTCCCATCAGAATCATGGAAGTATGGCATCCAATCCTGCGTCGCCACCCAACTGCGATGGCCCCACTCCCGCTGCGCGCCCATTGCCATCTGTGATGGCGCACGCCACCGGTGCCTCGAGCCGTTATCGTAAGGGGTGCGCATGCGGAGAGGCGAACGCAACCCCGCACCAGAAACCTTCGGGCAGATCCAATCCGGTGAGGAGCGTGCGGTGTCGCACAAAGCGCAGACGTCAGGGGACGTGCGAGACCAACAACACTGTCATCGGAAGACCACAGGAAGTTTCCGAGGACCGCGTACCGGGCCGTGCGACCAGGTTACGGAGGCGGGGTCGGCGAGCTCGAAGTCAGGAATACGCGCCAGCCATTCCTCCAGCGCTACCGTAATCTCCATGCGGGCGAGATTTGAACCGATGCACCGATGGATTCCCAGTCCAAAGGCGGCATGTCGGTTTTCGGCCCGATCGATCAGGACACGATCAGCCTGTGGAAAGACCTCTGGGTCACGATTGGCCGCCGGAAAGGACAACAACACCATTTCGCGTTCCTTGAACGGGCAGCCGCCAACTGTTGTCTCCTTGGCGACTTGGCGAGCCATCGTCACCGGGGCATAGGCCCGCAGAAACTCTTCTACCGCAAGCGGCATGAGTGCAGGCTCGCTGACCAGCCGACGACGGTCATCACGGTGCTGGGCCAGATGCCATAGGCAGGAGCCGATGGCACTCCAGGTCGTATCGATGCCGGCAATCAGCAAAAGACGAAGCGTACCGATTATGTGCTCGTCAGAAAGGGGCTGATCCTCCATTTGTGCGCCAAGCAAGAAAGTGATCAGGTCCTCTCCAGGGATGGAACGACGGTTAGAGATCTGCACTCTGAAATAATCGTCCATCTCCGCGAGTGCTTGAGTGAAGGAGGCGTTTTCCGCGATTCCTTCGTGCAGCAGCAGGTGAATCCAGCGCCGGAACTTCTCGCCGTCTCCCTCCGGCAATCCGAGCATATGTGCAATGACGGCAACGGGAACATGCTGTGCATAGTCGGTTGCCGCGTCGCAATGGCCATTCGATGCGAAGCGATCAATCAAGTTGCCACATATCGCTCGCGTCTTTGCCTCCAGGCGGCCAATTGCATCCGGGGTGAACGCGGGCAGCAGGAGCATTCGCGCCGGCCGATGATACGGTGGATCCGAGGTGATCGGTGGCGAAGCCAATGTCGACGCCCCAGGCGGGGATTTCGGCTTCCCGGAATCAGTTGGCACACGAGGTGGCATTTCACGAACGACCACACGGCGTGAAGAGAAGTGCTCCGTATCATATGCGATCGCCCGGATATCGGCGTAGCGGCTGGGAAAGTAGACGCCGTTGTATCGTTCAGTATGCGCGACAGGGCATTGCCGACGCAACTCATCCCAGATCTGATAGGGTTCGGTGACCCAACGTGGGTCCAGGTGATCGAAGTCTTTGGCCCAATCTGAGACAGGCGGGCGATCGGTCATGGTGAACTCCTTTAGTTAAGCCTGCGCCACCTTGATCGCGAATTCGGGGCAGTTGGCTTCCGCAAGCCGCGCCTTATCCTCGAGGCCGGGAGGGACCGTGCCATCGCCGACTGCGCGCGCGTGGCCGAGTTCATCGAGCTCGAACAATCTCGGTGCTATCGCCTTGCATCGGTTGTGTCCCTGACATCGCTCCGGGTCGACGATGATTTGAAGGACTTTATGCTCGGGCATACCTGAAGCCCTCCCTGCGCAGTTTCCGAACGCGTCCGCTGTGCAATTGATGGATAGTCCGTCGCCTGCGCCATAATCGACCAACTGGCCAATTCGTCGGTAATCAGCAAGCGCAATCCTCTAATGGACGTTAGAAGTTCAGGCAAGGGTAGTCAATCGGTGCAACGGACCGTCCCAAGTGACCCGACCATTGTGGGAAGCCCAACATTGCTCTCTCAGGTTTGGACATGGCGTCGCGCTCGCAAGAATACCGCCACTCTGCCGTGCGCAGGAACTTGTCGTGCATTGGCGGAGATCCTTGCGGCGCAGTCCAGGCAAGAATGTCGCTGCCAGTGGCCTGTGGAGGTCGCGGACCCCTTTGGGAACGGGAGCAGGTGTTTCGGCCTCGCCGTTCGGGAGGGGCAGACCGCTTGACTCATCGGTAGCAGCCGCCTAGGTTTCTAACGGATATTTGAAAGTCCCCGGGCACAATCGCCTCGCCAAACGCGTGGAGCGGTCGGGGAAGGGCGCGCGGATTGGCTGTCGGTTCTATCGCCCGACTTGGCGAATTTATCTTTCGGGAGGCTCATGGCCGGGATGCGCGGATTAAGAGACAAGCCTGTCATTGTCACGGGCGGCGCCAGCGGCATTGGCCGCGCGATCGCCGGGCGTCTCGCGGCCGAAGGTGCCGTCGTCGGCATCTTCGACATCAACGGCCAAGCGGCCGAAGCTGCGGCCAGTGCACTTCGCGAAAGTGGTGGTCGAGCTTCCGGTTACGAGGTCGACATCGTCGACTACGAGGTGGTTGCGCGGTCTGTCGATGCGTTTGAGGCGGCCTCTGGCCCGATCGGCGGGCTGGTGAACAACGCCGGCTGGGACAAGGCAGTGCGCTTTGTGGACAGCGACCGGGACCTCTGGCGTAAGGTGATCGACATCAATCTCTGGGGGCCGCTCAACGTCACACACGTCGTGCTGAAAAAGATGGTCAAGCATGGCAAAGGCCACGTTGTCAGTATTGCCTCCGACGCGGGTCGGGTCGGCTCCTCGGGCGAAGCTGTCTATTCGGCCTGCAAGGGCGGCATTGCAGCGTTCGGCAAGACATTGGCGCGGGAAGTGGCACGTCAGGGGATCGTGTTCAACACGGTCTGCCCAGGACCGACCGACACGCCCCTGTTTGCGACTGTCAGCGAATCTGCGGCGGGGCTTGCCGAGGCCCTGAAGAAGGCGATCCCGCTCCGTCGCCTGGGGCAGCCGGACGACTATCCCGGCATCGTCTGCTTCCTGCTGAGCGACGACGCCAGCTTCATCACCGGCCAGACCATCAGCGTCTCCGGTGGCCTCACGATGCATGGGTAATTCGATGGACTATCAGGACATTCTCTACGCTCAGGCCGACCACGTCGCCACGATCACGATCAATCGGCCAAAGGTCTACAATGCGTTTCGCCCGCGCACCGTGGTGGAACTCCTCGACGCCTTTCTGAAGGCGGGCTGGGATGACGACGTCGGCGCCATCGTCCTGACCGGAGCCGGCGACAAGGCCTTCTGCACCGGCGGCGACCAGTCCGATCACAGCGGCCAGTACGGCGACGGGTCGACGCGTGGCTCGGTCGGCATGCCGGTCGAGGAGCTGCACAGCGTCATCCGCGATGTGCCGAAGCCGGTGATCGCCAAGGTGCGCGGTTACGCGATCGGCGGCGGCAATGTTCTGGCCACGCTCTGCGATCTCACTATCGCTGGCGAAGGTGCCATCTTCGGTCAGGTCGGACCAAAGATGGGCTCGGTCGATCCCGGGTTCGGCACCGCTTATCTCGCGCGCGTGGTCGGCGAGAAGAAGGCGCGAGAGATTTGGTACATGTGCCGGCGCTACACGGCGCGCCAGGCGATGGACATGGGGCTGGTCAACGCCGTCGTGTCCGACGACAAGCTCGATGCCGAAGTCGAGGCGTGGTGTGCCGAACTGGTGCAGCGCAGCCCCACGGCGATAGCCATCGCCAAGAAGTCCTTCAACGCCGACAGCGAAAACATTCGCGGCATCGGCGGTCTTGGGATGCAGGCCCTGCGCCTTTACTACGCGAGTGCCGAATCCCAGGAGGGGGTCAAGGCGCTCAACGAGAAGCGCCCGCCACGCTTCAGGGACTTCCTCAAGTAAGGGCCGACGGTTGGACTTTTCCTTTACCCTCGAACAGCAGCAGATTGGCGAGACCGCTCGGCGTTTTGGCGTCGAAAAGCTCGCGCCGGGGTATGCCGCGCGCGAGCAGCAGGGCCACATTGCGCCATCGCTGATACGGGAGATGGGTGCCGTCGGACTGATTGGTGTCGATCTGCCGGAGGCGTTCGGCGGGCTCGGCGCGGACGGCGTCACGGCCGGGCTGGTGATCGAAGGCATTGCTGCAGCCGACCTTGGCGTCGCCTATGTGCAGCTTCTCGGGTCTTTGATGGGGTCGATCCTGGCGCGCCATGGACCGCCTGAGATCGCGAGCGACGTCGTGCCGAGGATTTGCCGGGGTGAGACTTTGGTGGCGCTGGGCCTGACCGAGCCGCGCGGCGGTTCCGATGCTGCAAACCTCCAGCTCAAGGCGCGCCGCGACAACGAAGGCTATGTGCTCGACGGCGAAAAGACCTCGATTTCGATGATCGAACAGGCGGAGTCGATTGTGGTCTTCGCCCGAACCGGCGCGGCCGACTCCGGGGCTCGCGGCGTGACGGCCTTCCACGTGCCGCTCGACCTTCCCGGCATCAGTCGTTCCAGCTTCAACGACGTGGGGTCGAAGGTTGTCGGTCGCGGCTCGGTCTTCTTCCAGGACGTCAAGGTGCCAGATAAATGGCGCATCGGCGGTGAAGGCGAAGGCTTCCGTACGGTCATGCAAGGCTTCGACTACAGCCGCGCGCTGATTGGCCTGCAAGTGCTGGCGCCGGCCCGCGCGTCGCTCGAGGAAACCTGGCGGTACGTCACCGAACGCCAAGCCTTCGGCCATCCGCTGGCACGCTATCAAGGCGTGACGGAGCCCCTGGCCGAGGCGGAGACGCTGCTCACCGCCGCCAGGCTCCTTTGCTATCGGACGCTGTGGCTGCGCGATCAGGGCATGCCCCACACGTCGGAGGCGGCGATGTGCAAATGGTGGGCCCCGAAGACAGCCTTTCAGACCATTCACCGGTGCCTGCTGACGCACGGTCATTCCGGCTACACGATGGATCTGCCACACCAACAGCGCCTGCGCGACGTGATGGGCCTGCAAATCGGCGACGGCACCGAGCAGATCCAGAAGATGATCATCGCGCGCGAGAAGATCGGGCGCGTCGCGGTGCCTTACTAGCTGGAGGATGCCGATGACCGCCGCACCTCCTGTCCTCGTAGACCTGCAAGCCCAGGTCGGCGTGATGACGCTGAACCGGCCCGAGAAATTCAATTGCATTTCGCGAGGTCTGGCGGATGGCCTGTGTGCCGGCGTTCGGTCTTTGGAAGCGAATCCTGCATGTCGAGTTGTACTGCTGAAAGCCAATGGCAAGCATTTCTGCACTGGCGCCGATCTCGATGAGGTTCTCGAGGCGCGCGCTTCGCGGGCTTCACTCCAGAGCTTCCTGGCTGCGGGACACGAAGCCCTCACTGCCCTTGAACGTTCGCGCCTGCCGGTCATCGCTGCGGTACACGGCTTGTGCTTGGCCGGCGGGCTTGAGCTCTCGATGGCATGTGATGTCGTGTTCGCCGCCAGTTCGGCGCGTTTTGGTGACCAGCATTCGCGGTATGGACTCATTCCCGGATGGGGTGGCACGCAGCGCCTGCCCCGCCTGGTCGGCCTGCGTCGAGCGCTTCACCTGATGTACAGCGCGGAGTGGCTGGATGCGGCAGCGGCGCGCGAATGGGGCCTTGTGAATCTTGTGGTTGACGATGACGCGCTCATTGACCGGGCCATGGTCTATGCGCAGACATTGGCAACACGCAATCCCGAGTCCATGGCGGCAATGAAGTCGCTCGCCCGCGCTGGCCTCGACGAATCACTAGCGGAGGGACTGGCGCGCGAGTCCGCGTGCGTCGTCGACGCACTCCGCTCGGAGAACGTCTCGGAAGGGTTGGCGGCGTTTGGCGCGCGTCGGGAGCCGAAATTCAAATAGCGGCGACACGCCGCCTGTCTGTGGTTTGGGAGAAACGGTCATGGAACACGCAACACAGGTTGAGCTGGGCCGCACTCTATTCACGTACATCGACAAGGGCGAGCAGGCGCGTAGCGCGACGCCTTTTGCCAATCCGGTACGAGACTATATCTGTCGCGATCAGGCGGCGCGTGAAGGCGATGTTCTGTTCCGCGACCATCCTCTCCTCCTCGGCATGACCGCCGACCTGCCGAAGCCCGGTGACTTTTTCACCAACGATTTCACGGGTCGCCCGATTCTCGTGGTCCGCGGCAAGGACGGCAAGGTCAACGCGTTCCTCAACGTGTGCCGCCATCGTGGCGCCAAGCTGGCGACCGCGGATCTTGCCCAAGGCTGTGCGCAAGCCGGCGGGTCCTTCACGTGTCCCTATCATGGATGGGCCTACGGCCTCGACGGACGTTTGCTCGGCGTTCGGGAAGCCGAAGCGTTCGGCGAAGTCGAGCGCTCCACGCGCGGCTTGCGACGCCTGGCGGCGGTCGAACGCGACGGCTTTATCTGGGTGCGACCGGGTGGCGAGGAGCCCTTCGACCCCGACGCGCTGCTGGGTGACCTCGCGCCGGAGATCGCGGCCTATGGCTTTGAGCGCTACAGCCACTACGAGACGCGCACGCTGCGGCGAGCGATGAACTGGAAGCTCGTCATCGGTACGTTCCTGGAGGGCTACCATATCAAGGTTTTGCATCGGGATACGATCGCGCCGCTGCTTCTGGGCGCACAAACATCCTTCGATCCCTATGGCCGGCACGTCCGAATGGCGGTGCCGCGACCTGGCTTCGAGACGCTGCGCAAAACGCCGGAACGCGAGTGGGACGTGTTGAAGCATGTTGCCATCGTCTACGAGTTGTTCCCCAACGCCGTGCTGGTCTGGCAGGGGGACCATATGGAAACGTGGCGCGTCTTCCCCGGCAAGACTCCGGACGAGAGCGTGATGCATGCGTCTCTTTACATCCCCGAGCCGGCGCTCACCGACAAGGCGAAGCGCCATTGGGATCGCAACATGAAGCTCCTGCTCGATACGGTGGAGAAGGAGGATTTCCCGCTGGGTGAGGACATGCAGCGTGGCTTCCATTCTGGCGCGCAGGACCATCTGTTGTTCGGCCGCAATGAGCCCGCGTTGGCACATTTCCATCGCTCGGTTCATGAGGTGCTTGGGCTGCAGGAAGCATGAGGCCCGCTTGGGCCATATGCGCAGCTAACTCCATGGAAAGGCGTCCGCTTCAATTGCTTGAAACCGATCGTCGATTGATCAGCTGAATTACGTGAGGAGATGACTATGAAACAGCTTCCGATTTCCGCAGATTCGCATATCACCGAGCCGCCGGAGTGCTATCGCGAGCATATCGAAGCCGCCTACCGGGACCGTGCACCCCATGTCGTGCGCGATCCAAAGTACGGCGACATCTACGTCGTTGAAGGTATGAAGCAGACCATCCCGATGGGTTTGGTTGCAGCGGCCGGCGTCGAGCCCAGCAGCCTCCGCATCGGCGGTGCGCGTTTTGAGGACCTGCATCGCGGCGGGTGGGATCCGGCCGCCCGTCTTGTCGACCAGGACAAGGATGGCGTTGGCGCGGAGATCATTTATCCGACCGTCGGCATGGTCCTCTGCAACCATCCCGACCAGGATTACAAGAAGGCCTGCTTCGACGCCTACAATCGCTGGCTCCAGCAGTACACGGCCCATGCCCCCGACCGGCTGATCGGCATCGGTCAAACGGGAATCCGCACCATCAAGGAAGGCATCGCCGATCTCGAACGCATCAAGGCCATGGGATTCAAGGGCGTCATGATGCCGGGCAATCCCGGCGAGCTCGACTATGACAACCCGTCCTACGATGCCCTTTGGGAAGCCGCCGTCGCTCTAGACATTCCGTTGTCGTGGCACATCCTCACATCGAGCAGCGACAGCATAAATCAGCACCGTGGTCCGAAGATCAACGGGTTCCTGTCGATCATCCGCGGCTGTCAGGACATCATGGGCATGCTGATATTCAGCGGCGTCTTTGCCCGTCATCCCAAGCTCAAGGTGGTGTGTGTCGAAGCAGACGCCGGCTGGGCGCCACATTTCATGTACCGCATGGATCACGCCTACAAGCGCCACCGCTACTGGATGAAGGGTCAGGAGCTGCCGCGTCTGCCGTCGGAATATTTCCGCGACAACATCAGCCTGACGTTCCAGGACGACTACGTCGCATTCAAGCTTGCCGACATGCTAGCACCTCAACAACTGATGTGGGCCAACGACTTCCCGCATAGCGATTCGACGTGGCCGTGGAGCAAGGACGTGATCGCGGAACAGACCGCCCATCTCGACGCGGGACAGCGTCAGCGGATCCTGCACGACAACGTGGCGGCGCTCTACAAGCTCGCGGCCTAGCCGTCGGCAGTTTCGTGTGCTGAGTGACGACATTGACTACCGGCAAATCACTTCCGAGCCGTGAGGGATCAACATGAAGTTCAGCCTGTTCATCTATTGCACGGTCGGCCGACGGGCTGAACTTGAAACCGGGATGGCCGGCCGCAAACCGGAGCTTTACCAGCGCATGCTGGACGAGATCGCGGAGTATGCGCGCTTTGCCGACGATGCCGGGTATTTCGGCTTCGGCCATCCCGAACATCATCTGCAGATCGAGGGCTTCGAGATCTCCAACGACCCGCGGCTGATGGGAATGTGGATTGGCCAGCACACGAAGAGGCTGCGGGTCATCACATGCGGCTTCGTATCGACCACACACAATCCGCTGCGCGTCGCCGAGGACATCGCCACCATGGACCACATGCTGGGCGGCCGCTTCGGTGTCGGCCTGGTGCGTGGTTATCAGGCCCGTTGGGTTGAGAATTTCAAGGTGCGCGAGGATCTCCACGCTGTCGGTCCATGGAACAAGGACTCGCCGGCAGACGAAGCCAACCGCGAATATTTCAGCGAGTTCGTCGACGTCGTGGTCAAGGCTCTGACGCACGATACTTTTAGCCATCGCGGCAGGTACTGGAACTTTCCACCCGTGGGCATGGTCAATCCGCATCCGCATGGCGTCTACACGACCTATGGGCAGGGCGTTGGCCTCGACATGCACATCAACGAGGTCGGCATCGCACCGCGTCCGCTGCAGACGCCGCACCCGCCCCTCTATGGCGGCTTCGCGGCCTCAATGCGCACCGCGCTGTTCTGGGCGAAGTACGGCGGCAAGCCGATCGTCTTGACGGACAAACTCGACTTCTACAGCCAGCTCAATCGCGCCTATCACGACGAGGCTGCGAAACACGGCCGAGCCGTCAAGCCCGGCCACGCGACGGCCTGGGGCGGCATCTTCATTTGTGCGCCGACCGACGCCGAAGCGCACGCACAGCTCGAGGACATGCGGTGGTTTTGGGACCAATGGGCCACCCCGTTCGGGCAGGGCCTGCCCGAGTTGCTCGTCGGCTCGCCGGACACCATCTCACGTCGGCTGGAGGCGGTTCAGAAGGCCGTGCCCGGCCAGGACGAGATCGTGCTGCTGATACCTCAGGGGCTGCACGATCGCGGTCAGATACTGCGATCGCTGGAGCTGATGGCGACGAAGGTCATGCCGCGCTTCGCGGACGCGACTTGATCATGCCGGCGAAACGTTGGCACCCATGACCGATCCAGTATCCGCCGGCGAACGCCGGTTCGGCTTCACCGATGCTGAACTCATCGCGCATCCCACCGTGTTCGGGCCCGACTTGTTCAAGGGCAAGGTGATCGTGGTTTCGGGCGGTGGCAGCGGCATCGGCAAGGCGATCGCCATACTCTTCGCCAGGCTCGGCTCGAATCTCGTCCTTTGCGGCCGCAAGCCCGAGAAGCTCGAAGCCACAGTCGCATTACTGCGTGACCTGGGCACTGATGTCGACGCCACGGCGATGAGCATTCGCGAACCGGAGGAAGTTGAATCGCTCATGGAGCGCGTATGGTCGCGCCATGATCGGCTCGACGTCCTCGTCAACAACGCCGGTGGACAGTTCGCACAACCGGCTATCGATTTCAGCGTCAAGGGCTGGAAGGCTGTCATCGACACGAATCTTAACGGCACTTGGTACATGATGCAGGCCGCCGCGCGACGCTGGCGCGATCATGCTCAAGCGGGCAACATTGTGAACGTCACGGCCACCGTCGGACGCGGATTGCCTCACATGGCACATTCGACTGCGGCGCGCGCCGGGGTCATCTACCTGTCGAAGACGGTCGCTGTGGAATGGGCGCCTCTGGGCATCCGGGTTAACTGCCTCGGAGTCGGCGCCGTAGAGAGCAGCGGCTTCGAGCAGTACACCGAGGAGGGCCGGAAAACCTTTTACGAAAGTAATCCCATGCGCCGTCCAGGCGATGTCTGGGATGTCGTCGAAGGCTGCGTCTATCTGGCCGGACCTTCGGGCAAGTTCATTACCGGTGAAGTCCTCACCATCGACGGCGGGCAGCAGATGTGGGGCGACTTCTGGTCGGCCGGCCGACCGGATTACTTCAAGATCGGCTAGTCACCTGTGGCTTGGATTGTGGTCTTGCCCGAAATGTACCGAGGGAGACAGTCATGAACGAGATCGTGGTCAACGCCCCCAACCGCTGGCGGCTCGAAACCCCTGGTACCGATGGCTGGGTGCGGACCGCAAGACCGGATGCAACGCGCAAGTACTTCTTGGTCTCCGCGGATTGCCATGCCAACGAGCCAGCAGATCTGTGGCTCAAGCGAATGGACCCAAAGTACCATGAGCGGCTACCGCGCGTGGTGACCGACAAGGACGGCGGGCAGTGGCGCGTATCTGAAGGTTACCGACCGGATCGGCTGCGGCTTGCCACTTTGGAAGGCGAAGACTCGGCGCGCAACAAGGCTGGTGCAGACGCCGCGGGGCGCATCGCCGATCACATCCGAGACGGCGTCGACGTGGAGCTGATGTTCCCAAACAAGGGCCTCGCTATGTGGGCCACGCCCGACGCTGAGTTCGCAATGGCGCAATGCCGAGCCTGGAACGACTGGGCATGGGAGATGTTCGCCCCGCACCAGGATCACATCGTTGTCGCAGGTGCGATCGCGACCGGTGATCTCGAAGGATCGATCGCCGAGGTTCAGCGTTTGGCGAAGCTTGGTTTTCGTTGCCTCACTCTACCGTGCAAGCCGGTTTGGGGTGCGCACGACGTTAACCACGCAAACTACAACCTGCCACATTTCGACCGGCTATGGGCGGCTGTCCAGGACGCCGACCTGCCGATCACGTTCCACGTCTCGACCGGACGTGATCCGCGGGCTTCGCGTGGCAATGGAGGTGCTGTCGTCAACTACGTGTCTCACTCGCTGTCGCCGACGATCGAGCCTGTGGCAAATCTCTGCGCCTCCGGCGTGCTCGAGAGATTTAAAGGACTACGCTTCGCGACCATCGAAGCCGGAATCGGCTGGGTGCCGTGGCTGTTGGGGGCGATGGACGAAGCGTATAAGAAGCATCACTTCTGGGTCCGACCCAAGCTGCAGGGTCTACCCAGCGACTACTACCGAGCCCACGGATTCTCCTCGTTCCAGGAGGATAAGGCCGGTCTCGATCTGGCCGAGTCGCATGGTCTTTCTAATAACTTCATGTGGGCAAACGATTATCCGCACCACGAGGGTACATGGCCGCATTCGGCAGAGGCAATCGAGCGCACCATGGGGCAGCTATCAGATACCAGCCGGGCCAAGATCCTCGGTCTCAACGCGGCACGTTTCCTCAAGCTCGACCTGCCAGCACGCTATAGGGCCTGACATCGTGGCAATGGACGATGCGTGCGAGAGCGGCTAGGACCCGAAAGGACCGCGAAATGACCGAGCGCACGTTACGCGGCAAGGTTGCCATCGTCGGTATCGGCGAGACTACCTATTACAAACATGGCAAGTCGCCAGATCCCGAATTCATGCTGGCGCTGAAAGCGATCCTCGCCGCCTGTGCTGATGCCGGGATTGATCCGCGGAAGATCGATGGTTTCGCCTCCTACAGCAACGATCGCAATGATCCGTCGCGTCTCGCCGCAGCGCTAGGTTTGCCGCAGCTTCGCTTTTCCAACATGCAGTGGGGCGGTGGGGGCGGGGGTGGCTCAGGCGCCGTCGCAAATGCGGCCGCTGCCGTTGCCACCGGCGTGGCGGACTGCGTCGTCGTCTTCCGGGCCCTGGCGCAAGGCCAGTTCCAGCGCTTTGGCGCGGCACCGCCGGGCGGTACGGCCTCCGGCGAGGCAGCGCTCAACGCGCCCTATGGCGTGATGTCGCCTGCCCAGCGCTACGCCATGCGCGCTATGCGCTTCATCCACGAGAACAGGATCGAGCCCGGCGCTCAACGCGCCATCGCATTGGCGTCGTATCATCACGCTCAGCGTAATCCGCGTGCAGTAATGTATGGTAAGCCGCTCACGGCTGAGGCGTACGATGCGTCGCGTTGGATCGTCGAGCCGTGGCGGCTGTTCGACTGCTGCATGGAAAACGATGGCGCCGCAGCGCTGATCGTTGTGCCGGCGGAACAGGCGCGCAACTTCGCCAAGAACCCGGCGTATCTTCTGGCGGCGGCGCAGGGCTCGGAATACCGCAACGGGGCGCGCTGTCACAACGCGCCGCTCTATGCGACGTCCAGCTTTACTACGGTCGCGCCGAATCTCTACGCCATGGCACGTCTGCAACCCGCGGATGTCGACGTGGTGCAGAGCTACGAAAACTTCACCGGCGGCGTGCTGATGAGCCTGGTTGAGCACGGCTTCTTCACCGCCGAGGAGGCCAACGACTTCCTCATCCCCGAGAACCTGCTGGCGCCTGGTGGCAAGCTGCCGCTCAACACCAGCGGTGGCAACCTCGCCGAGTGCTATATGCATGGGCTCGAGCTGCAAGTGGAGGCGGTGCGGCAGATCCGCAACGAGTCGACGACGCAAGTGCCCGATGCGCAGGTGTCGATGGTGATCTCCGGCCCGATGGTGACACCAGTATCGAGCATGATCCTGGGCAGCGAGGAGACGCTCCAATGACCACCGCGACTTACTTGCGGCCGGGCCTGCCGAGCCCGGTGGCCGAGAACGACGGGCTGGATGCGCCCTACTGGGAAGGTACGCGGCGCGGTGAGCTGATGGCTCAGCGCTGCAAGGCCTGCGGCAATTGGCAATGGGGACCGGAATGGATCTGCCACAGATGCCTGTCATTCGATGTGGGATGGCAGAAAGTCGAAGGACGCGGGCGGATTTATAGCTGGGAGCGGCCGTGGCATCCGGTGCATCCCGCACTCAAGGATCAGGGGCCATATATCGTCGTCCTGGTTGAGTTGCCCCACGCTGCCGGCATCCGAATGTTGGGCAACTTGGTCGGCGATCCGCGTCAGGAGGTTCGTATCGATGCCGAGGTCGAGGCCATGTTCGAGCCGCACGACGATGCCAAGCCACCCTTTACTTTGGTCCATTGGAAGGCCATCGGGTCAGGTTGAAACGGGCTCCATATTTGAGGAGAAGTGACGCGATGTTGCCCAAGAAAACGATGGCCATGGTTCAAACGGGTCCGCGCCAGTTGGAGCGCCGTGACCTGCCCATTCCACCAATCAGCGCCGACAGCGCGATCCTCAGAATCGAGGCCTGCGGCATCTGCGGTAGCGACCACGAGCAATATGAAGGCGTGCTGAACACACCTTATCCGGTGGTTCCAGGTCATGAGCCCCTGGGGATCATCGAGGCGATTGGCGATACTGCGGCGAAGCGCTGGCGCGTCGACGTCGGCGACCGTGTCTGCGTCGAGACGATGCTGTCCTGCCACTGCTGCAATACATGCCTTGGCGGGCATTATCATTTGTGTGACCGGCGGCAAATCTATTCGTATATCCCGCTCTCCGTGGCACCTGGAATCTGGGGTGCATATTCCCAGTACATGTATCTTGCGCCCAATGCGATCGTTCATAGGATCGACAAGTCCTTGCCGCCGGAAATCGCGGTCATGTTCAATCCCCTTGGCGCCGGGTTTCGTTGGGCGGTCGAACTGCCGGGCACGAGCGTCGGTGATACGGTGATGATCTTGGGGCCTGGTCAGCGTGGGTTAGCCAGCGTAGTGGCCGCACGCCATGCTGGGGCGGCCACGATTATTGTCACGGGACTGGCTGCAGATGCCAAAAAGCTGGCCGTCGCACGTGCCTTCGGTGCTGACTACACGATCGACGTGGACAATGAAGATCCCAAGCAGCGTGTCCGCGAGATCACGGCCGGCAGGGGCGTGGATATAGTCGTTGACGTCACCTCTTACGCCACCCAGCCGGTACGCGGTGCGCTCGACTACGTGCGTCGCGGCGGGACGATCGTGCTAGCCGGGGTGAAGGGATTCACCATGCAGGACGGCAAGAGGCGTCAGAAGACCGTACCCGACTTCGTTTCCGACATGATCGTCTGGAAGGAGATTACCATCAAGGGCGCCATCGGTGTTCTCAGTTCAGGCTATCGCAAGGCGATCGATCTCATCGAAAGTCGCAAGGTACCGCTCGCGCTTATGCACACACATGATTTTGCATTAGAAGATGCGGATCTGGCGATCCGTACGCTCGCCCGTCAGGTAGATGGCGAAGGATCGATCCACTCTTGCCTGATCCCCCCATCTTGACGTTAGCGCTGAACCACAACCGGAAAAGAAGCATCATGGATCTACCGCCGCAGCTCCCGCCCTTCGATCAAGAGGTGGCCCGCCGCTTCCTCGACTCGACCGTACCTTCATCCGGCCTCCCGGAGTTCCTGGGTTTGCGTACCACGCTGGTCGAGCCGGGCAGGCTGCGCGTGGAACTGTCGGTGGCTCCGAAGCTGTTGACGCGCTTCGGCAATATGCATGGCGGCGTGCTCTCGGCGTTGTGCGACCATGCACTCGGGCTAGTATGCTACCCTCACATGCAATCTGGCCAGTGGGCGGCCACCACGGAGTTCAAGTTGAACCTCCTTACGCCGGTCTCCTCCGGTACCGTGGTCGCAGAGGCGCGTATCATCGCCATGACCCGTTCTACCGCGGTGGTGCGGATCGATATCGAGAACGACGGACGAGCCTGTGGCGCTGCTCAGGGCACAGTTCTGATCATGCAGCCGAGGCCACCGAAGTCCCAGGACTGACATAGAACTCGCCGTTTGGACGACGACCAACAGCGGCGTGCGCCAACGGAGCACAAGGCGCGATGGCTTCAGCCGCGGCCCGCCATCATGCGGATCGCACTATAGGTTATCACTACTTCGTTTCGCTGGTTGACGATGTTGTTGGTCGTCGTGACAATTCCCCGGTTCCCCTTACTCGTTGGCCGGATGGCTGTCACTTCCACTTCACCGTGAATGGTATCGCCGACATTGGTCGGAGCATGCACCTTTATGGTCGATTCCAGCATTGCGAGGCCGGTATGCTGCATCGTGGCCTGAACCAAGAGGCCTTCGATGAAACAGTAGCAGAGGGCGCCTGGCACAGGACGGCCCGCTATCGCACCGTGTTGTTCGCCAAACGTCACGTCGGTGAAGATCATCTCGACCATACCTGTCGCATTGATGAAATTCACCAGATCAGCCTCGGTGATGGTGCGATTGATGGTGCGGAATTTCTGGCCGACCTTCAGGTCAGTCCAGAACAGTCCCAGGCCGACGTAGTCCATGCGATCTCCCAAATGCCACAGCAAGGATAGCGGCGACGGTTACCTTTACTCTCCCCTGAATGAGCGTATTTTGGCATACTTCGCGGCATGTTCTAATGTTAATTCGAATTCGGTAGCTATTGTTTCTCATATGAGCGCATGTCGGTCGTCGCGGCCAGCCCTTGCTGTGCGGCCTCGCCGGGTGCCGCCTCGAGATAGACAAAGCGGTCGGCGAGGCGCTGCTCGCTGAGATGCTGCCGGACACGACGTCCATACAGCAGATGCGAGGGATGGTGGACCTCGACCTCTGGCCCGATATGGTACAATCACCGGATGATTGCGCTGACCCGAAAGAATGCCCGGTTTGCCGGGCTCCGATGGCGGTTCATCGTCCCTCGCAAGCGTGGTCGCGATGAGCCCTCTCCTTCCTCCTTCCTCACTCCAGAGCGCTTGCTTAATGCGGCTGATTCAGTTCCAGATGACTGGTGTCAATTCGAATTTGTAGCGAAGACCGGCTACCGGCCGCGACTTCAACCTGCTGTCGTTCTCAGGCAGGCTCAAATTGAGAATGGGCTTCAGCTGAACTGTTGATCGAATTCTATGCCCGGCGGATCGATGTTGGCGTACGCAGCAAGGCGATCAGCGGCAGGCCGATGAAGCCGATTACCGCCATGAGCTGGAAGTTGTTGAGAAAGGCGATCATCAACCCCTGTCGAGCCAGTTCGAGATCGAGCATCGCAATCCCGGCCACGCCGGAAGGTAACCACGGCATGCTCGCTCCGGGGTCGTGGAACCAGGTCGAATATGCGGTGAGGCGCTCGCCGAGCTCGCCGCGGTTGACCACCGCGAAATGCTCGAGCATGCCAACCGAAATCGCGATACCGATACTGCCTCCGAAGTTGCGGAAGAGGCTGTAAAGCCCGGTCGCCTGGAGGCGTAGTTGACCAGGAAGGGTGATAAAGGCCAGCGCGCTGCTGCTCGCGAAAACGAAACCAAGTCCACCTCCTTGCAGCAGGCCTGTCCACGTCACCGACCAGTCGTCAACGTTCATGTCGAATCCCGACGTCTCCCACATTGAGATCATGGCCATGCTCATGCCAAGCGACATCAGTATTCTGGCATCGATGCGCCCAGACATGCGGCCTGCGATGATCATGGTGACCATCATGCCGACCCCCCGTGGCGCGAGCAGAATTCCCGTATCCAGGACCGTCATGCCGCGCAACTGCTGGAGGAACAGGGGGAGCAATACCATGCTACCGAGAAACACCATTCCGACCACCAGCATGAGCGTAGTGCAAAGTGTAAAATTGAGGTCCTTGAAAACCTTGAGAGAAACCAGCGAATTCTCGGACGTAGCCAGGTGGACGATGAAAACGTAGAACGCCGCAGCGGCAATCGAGGCTTCGACGACGGTCTCTTCCGATTCGAACCAGCCATTTCTCTCGCCGCGATCGAGAAACAGCTGGAGCGCCCCCACTGCGATCGCGAATGCCACGAATCCGAACCAGTCGAAGCGAGCCGGCTTCTTCGGCGATTCGCCGAGAAAAACCGTGATACCGAGAAACGCCAGGGCTCCCAGCGGCAGGTTGATGTAGAACACCCAGCGCCAGCTGTAGGAATCGGTCAACCAGCCGCCGATGATGGGACCCAGCACGGGCCCCACCATCACGCCCACCCCCCAGATTGACATCGCCGAAGCATGCCGTTCGGGCGGGTACGTATCGAGCAATATTGCCTGCGAGAGTGGCACCATCGCGGCGCCACATGCGCCCTGCAAGACGCGATAGACGACCATTTCCGGTAGCGACCCGGCAGCGCCGCAGGCCATAGAGCTTATCGTGAACCCGCAGATGCAGCTGAGAAAGACGCGGCGCCGGCCGAACCTTTGTGCCAGAAAGCCGATCGGCAGCGTCATGATCGCCATTGCCGCCACGAACGAAGTCACTGTCCACGACACCTGATCGCGAGTCGCGTTCAGACTTCCCTGCATGTGTGGCAGCGCGACGTTGGCAATCGTGCTATCAAGGGCATAGATGGTTGTCGCGAGCATGACCGATGCCGTGATGCCGGCCCGGCTGACGTGCGGTCCAGGGGCCGCGTCTTTCACTCACTGCCATCCGCACGCCCTATTGCTCGGGCAACCAGATTAGGCAAAGGACGATTATACCCGGTGTCGATCGTTACTTGCGCGCTCATACCTGCCCGCAACGACGGAAGCGAGCGTGTTTCCAGAAGTCGGATACGAACAGGAATCCGCTGAACGATCTTGACCCAGTTGCCGCTGGCATTCTGAGGTGGAATGAGGGCGAATTCCGCTCCCGTCGCAGCTCCAATGCTATGAACCTCGGCTGACAGCTTGACGCCGGAGAAGGTGTCGACGGTCGCTTCTACGCGCTGCCCGGCCACGACGCGGGTGAGATCTGTTTCCTTGAAGTTCGCTTCGATCCACTTCTCGCTCATCGAGATAACCGAGAACAGCGAAATTCCGGGGCGGATATGGTCCCCAGGCCGAATTGAATCGACTCGCGACACGATGCCGTCGACCGGCGAGAATATCTTCGTGCGCTGCAGCGCAACCCGTGCCTCGTCTATCATGGCCTGAGCTTGCTTGACGGATGGATGTTCATCGGCGGGAGCTTGCTCGTCGCCGCCAAGTTCTACAACCAGGCGCCCGATCTCCTGTCGAACGATCGCCATCTGTTGACGGGCGCCGTCCATCCGGTTCTTGGCTTCGTCGAGCTTGGCTGCGCTAACGACGCTTCTTGCGGCAAGCGTCGCGCCACGATCGTGTTCGCGCTCAGCATAGCTCGCCATGATAGTCGCCAGTTCCAGTTCCGCGCGCTTTTGCCGGATTTGGGCGCGCAAGGAATCGAGTCGAGCGATCACGGACGCGCGCTCGGCCTCAGCTCGCGACAATGCAATCCGGTATAGTTCATCGTCTATTGCCAGAAGCGGCTGCCCCGCGCGGACGGCTTCATTCTCGCCCACGAGCACAGAGGCGATTCGTCCCGAAACCTCGGCCGAGATGGTCGTCTTTGCCGCTCTTACATAGGCATTGTCGGTCGAAACGTAGCGCGCGCCGTAGATGTACCAGTATCCGCCGCCTCCTAAGCCGACCAAAGGTACCAGCGCGAGGAGAAGGACCCGGGTCCGGCTTCGCGAAAGTCTGCGAGGACGGATCGCTATCGTCGGGGGCGGGTCGTCGCTCATTCTGGCTGCGGCTGTCCCGCCGGTCGATGGCCGTCCCTGCTGGCCTTTGACATGTTGAGGCGAGCGACCGCAAGCGCTCTCAGCAGCGTCGATCGTTCCTCCGGGCGAAGGCCGGTCATCGCAAGCTCACGGGTCTCTCTCGCCAAATGTTCCATGCGGGCGATCAGCGGCCGGGCCTTGCGCGTGGCAAACAGACGCCACGCGCGCCGGTCCTGTGCGTCCGCACGACGCTCGATCAATTCCGAACGCACGAGGCCGTCCAGTACGCGGCTGACAGAGATCGGCCGCATTTCTATGATCTCGGCGAGATCGGCAGCGCGTAATCCTGGCTTGCGTGCTACGTGCACGAGAAGGCGCCAGCTCGATTGCCCCAACCCGCTCCATGCCATCTGGGCGGCGAAGTGGCGACGCATCAGTCGCGCCACGTCGTAGACCAGCATGCCCATGGTTTGGGTGGGATCATCCGGCTCGGCAGCAAGCATCGGCGACGATATCATTAGTAAGTAAGTTAAGCTTATTTGTTTGCGAACGCAAGTCGATAGGACGGAAAGAGTCTCGACGCGTTGATCGAGAGCGGCGCTGTCAGATGCGCAGGAGCGGCGCCTTGCGAATCGCGCGCGTTCGCAGAGCGTCAACCAGCGGGCTGCCGCCGCGGCGCTCTACCAGCAAGCAAAGGTATTTCGTCTTAAAGGGGAGTTCGTGGCGGCCGAGGAGGCGTATCGAGGCCCGAGCCAGCCGCGCTTGGAACCCCAACCGGGCTTGGCGCTGTTGCGCTTCGTACAGGGACGCTCCGACGAGGCCACCGCCGCCATTCGTCGCGTCGCAAGCACGATGGTTGGCCGGTTGAAAGCGCCTGCCGAGAGCTGGAGGATATTGCCCGGAGCTTCGATACGGGGATGCCAGGCGCGATTGCCGCGCAGGCGTGCGGAGCGGTAGTCCTCGCCGAAGCCGAGTAAACGCGCTACCCCGCGACCCGGCGGCCATCAGGACGGAAAGTCTCAGTTCATAACTACTCTCCCAACTTGTTACGTCGATTGACCCGTCATTCGACGGAGTCCGCTTCCTCTCAATGAACGGATCAACCAGACTCTCATCAGCGCTTCAGCTTCGGCGATGGTGCGATTGATGGTACGAAACTTCTGGCCGACCTTGAGGTCAGTTCAGAACAGTTCGAGGCAGACGTGGTCCATGCCATCTCCCAGATGGCGCAGCAAGGCTCGCGGCGACGGTTACCTTGACTCTCTCAGAGTGGATCGGGGCGCTGACCGGAGCGGCCCATGGCGAGAAGAGCCCGAACCGGCTGGCGCAGCGCAACGGCTATCGCGACCGCGACTGGGAGACCCGGGCGGGTACGGTCGAGCTGCGCATCCCGAAGTTACGCAAGGGCAGCTACTTCCCGGGCTTCCTGGAACCGCGCCGAATGGCCGAGAAGGCGCTCACCGCCGTCATCCAGGAGGCCTACATCCAAGGCATCTCGACCCGTTCTGTCGACGAGCTGGTCAAGGCGATGGGCATGAGCGGCATCTCCAAGAGCCAGGTCTCACGGCTGTGCGAGGAGATTGACCAGCGGGTGAAGGCCTTCCTCGACCGGCCGATCGAAGGGGATTGGCCGTATCTGTGGATCGACGCGACCTACGTGAAGGTCCGCCAGGCCGGCCGCATCGTCTCGGTCGCCGTCATCGTGGCCGTCGGGGTCAATGCCGATGGCCGGCGCGAGGTGCTGGGTATGGATATCGGCCCGTCCGAGGCCGAGACCTTCTGGACCGCCTTCCTGCGCAAGCTCGCCCGCCGTGGGTTACGCGGCGTCAAGCTCGTCGTCTCCGACGCCCACGAGGGTATCAAGGCCGCCATCTCCCGGATCTTCACCGCCACCTGGCAGCGCTGTCGCGTTCACTTCATGCGCAACGCCCTGGCGCATGCCGGCAGGAGTGGCCGGCGTGTCGTCTCTGCGTTCATCGCAACAGCCTTCGCCCAGGACGACGCCGAGCAGGCCAAGGCCCAATGGCGCCGTGTCGCCGATCAACTAAGACCGAAAGTCCCCAAGCTTGCTGCCTTGATGGATCAGGCCGAGCCCGACGTGCTGGCCTACATGAGCTTCCCGCCCCAGCACCGCACCAAGCTGCACAGCACCAATCCGCTGGAGCGATTGAATGGCGAGATCAAGCGACGCACCGAGGTCGTCGGCATCTTCCCCAACGAAGCCGCCATCACCCGCCTCGTCGGAGCCATTCTGCTCGAACAGAACGACGAGTGGGCCGTCCAGCGCGCCCGCTACATCACGCTGGAAAGTATCTCACCCGTCGGCAATGATCCCATTGTCGGCCTGCCCATCGCGGCTGACTGACCGATCCGGCTCCGGCTCGGAATCGTCGTACTGGCTGAACGTCAGATACACCACGCCTCGGGGCACGATCGCCGCGCATCGCCGCGCGGCATATTCTAATGTAAAGTCGAATTCGGCGGTAATGATTTCGTATGCGCACGGAACCAGAATTGAATGTTGCGCACGCGGAAATTCTAATGGATGTTCAATAACAAGCAGAGCAGACTAGTGCTGGAGGGAGCGACGGCCAAGTTGCGCGAGAAATCCGGTTTCGAGGAAATTCTAGCTCGGATTGAACGCGGCCCGTTCATGGTGGTCCCAGCCCATCGTCAAGCATTGCCAATGCGGCAAACCTTGGCGGTCTTAGAAGACGTTCATGCTCTTCACCAAGGTCGACTCCTGGTTCATGGGTATCAACACGAACGTGCCAGGCAAGCAGAAGCGCACCTTCCTATTGTACTCGGGGGGTGCCCCAGCTTACCGCGAGAAATGCGACGAGGTGACTGCGCGAGGCTACGAAGGGTTCATCCTGACATAAGCCCGCATACCCGGATGAACCTCCCGAACTTGATCGCGCTGATTCCAATTGAGCTATAAGATTCGGTGTCATATCTCATTGGATCGTTGATGGCGCGACCAGCAGGTGAATCGTATTCCGATGCTCTCCGGCTGGATTTCGACCGCCGCCTCAAGCTGGAGTTCCACGGTTCCAGCGTCACCTCCGATGCCGGACTGCTGGCCTATCGCGAGTTCGATGACGCACTCGGCCTGATGGCCATCACGGAGCAACATCTGGTTGACGGCCGCACGGGGCGGAACGGTCGGCATGATCTTGTCGGCATGTTGCGCCAGTCGGTGTTCGGTCGTCTTGCCGGATACGAGGACGTCAAACGACGCCGACCGGCTGGGGCGTGATCCTGCGATGCGCTGGATCGTCGGCGGCAAGGCTGTCGAGCACGAAGCGGCTTCGACCAGTCTGATGGGGCGGTTCGAGGCCGAGTGGCTGGCGAGCGACGAGAACCTCGCCGCGCTCATCGATCTGCCGGGGCGGTGGATCGACCGCGTTCGTGGCCGCGGCTCGCCAGAGACCATCGTGCTTGATATGGATTCGAGCGTCAGTCCGACCCATGGCGAACAGGAAGGTACAGCCTACAACGGCCACTTCGCCTGTACCTGCTATCATCCGCTGTTCGTGTTCAACCAGTTCGGCGCCCTCGAACGCTGTGCGCTGCGCCCGGGCAAAGTCCCTTCGGCGAACGGCTGGAAGAGTGTGCTCGAACCGGTCGTGGCCCGTTACTGGGAGCGCGGCCTCCGCCGCTACTTCCGCGACGATGCCGCCTTCGCCAACCCCGAGGTCTACGAGTTCCTGGAGGCCGAAGACTATAAGTACGCGATCCGGCTGCCCGCCAACCACATCCTGCAGGACAAGATCAGCTATCTGCTGAAACGCCCGGTCGGGCGTCCGCCGCATCATGTGCGTCAGTACTACGCCAACTTCCGCGTCGGCTTCATCGTGACGAACATGAGCCGCCCGGGCAAGAACGCGATCGTGTGGACGCGGCTGTCATGCTGCGCGTTCGCCGCCAACGCGGTACGTCTTCAGTTACACGCCTTAGTCTACACGCTGGCCTTCATGCGGACGCTGGCCCTGCCCGAGGCGGTCGCGCAGTGGTCGCTGACCACTCTGTGCGAGAAGCTGATCAAGATCGGGGGCCAAGGTCGTGCGGCACGACCCGCCGTCTTCCAGATGGCCGAGGTCGCAGTGCCGAAGCAACTGTTGAGGACATCCTGCGGCTGATCGAAGGACTGCGACCAGGACCGGCCCCAGCGTAGGGCTGGGACGGTCGGACGCGTCAACACCACGGGAGGAGTGTGTCCGGATGACGGGGAAAAGGGTGAAGTGGTGATCAAACGCCGTTTTGGGCGTCGGGTGCCGCGAAAACGCCCCGAAGCATGGCTCAGCCCGCCTGCGGCTTGAGGGGACCTCGCCGCGTGCTACAGTCAAGGCTGCTTCGGAGGTCATCTGTGGAATGTTGGCTGAGTTCGTATAGTGCCATGGCGGCTCCCCCTCGGTCGAAAGGGGGACGTTAAAGCCGGGCGACAGGGAAGGGAATGAGTCAATGATAGCGCGCTGGACGGGGCGTATCGTTGCGATCGCCGTCGTCGTCGCGATCGTGGGCGCCGCGGTCTTCTGGTGGAACCGGCCCAAGCCTGCGCCGGCGGCCACGGCACCACCGACGCCACAGGTCGGCGTGGTCGAGGTGAAGGCCGCCGACGTGGCGCTCCCGCTCGACTTTTCCGGCCGCGTCGCAGGCTTTCGCGTCGTCGAGATCCGCGCCCAGGTGAGCGGCGTGCTGCTGAAGCGCGAGTACCAGGAAGGCGCCGTCGTCGATGTCGGCCAGGTCCTGTTCCGGATCGATCCGCGCACCTATGAGGCGGCGCTGGCCCGGGCCAACGCCCAGGCGGCCCAGGCCAGGGCGACGGCGATCCAGGCCGAGGAGAATTTCAAACGCCAGGAGGGCCTGGCGGCGCAGAGGGTCGCCACGCAAAAGGCCTACGAGGACGCGGTCGCCGTCCGCGACCAGGCGCGTGCGGCGGTGCTGTCGACCGAGGCCGACGTGCTGACGGCCAAGCTCAACATCGAATTCACCACCATCAAGGCGCCGGCGAAGGGGCCGACCAGCCTGGTGTCGCCGGCCGAGGGCACGCTGATCCAGGCGCAGCAGACCCTGCTCACCACCATCACCCAGCTCGACCCGGCCTACGTCAACTTCACCTTCACCGACTCCGAGCTGCGCCGGCTGCAGGAGATCGACAAGTCGCCGGAGGAGCTATTCGATTCCAAGAACGTCAAGGTCGAGCTGCAGTTCGGCGACGGCGCGGTCTACCCGCTGGCCGGCACGGTCGACTCGCGCTCGCGCACCGTCGATCCGCGCACCGGCACCATCCTGACGCGCGCCATCTTCCCCAACCGTGACGGTGCCCTGCTGCCCGGCCAGTTCATGCGCGTGAAGATGACGGGCATCGTCATGCCCAACGCCATCGTGATCCCCAAGGTCGCCATCTCCCAGGGGCCGCTCGGGCCGTTCGTCTATGTCATCGAGAAGGATAACGTGGCGCGGGCGCGGCAGATCCGCATTTACCGCGAGCTGCCCGGCGGCTACATCGTGCGCAAGGGCCTGGCGGCGGGCGACCGCATCGTGGTCGACGGCGTGATCCGCGTGCGGCCGGGCAACGTCGTCAACCCGGTGCCGTTCAAGCCTTCCGCCGAGGCGCCGCCCGCCGAGGCCGGTAAGCAATGATCTCGAAATTCTTCATCGACCGGCCGGTCTTCGCGTCCGTCCTGTCGATCGTGATCGTGCTTGCGGGCCTGGTGGCGATGCGCGTGCTACCGATTTCGCAGTATCCGCAGATCGTGCCGCCCGAGGTCGTGGTCTCGGCGACCTATCCCGGCGCCACCGCCGAAACCGTCGCCGCCACGGTGGCCGCGCCGCTCGAGCAGCAGATCAACGGCGTCGAGCGCATGATCTACATGCAATCGACCTCGACCGGCTCGGGGACGATGAGCCTCACCGTCACCTTCGAGATCGGCACCAATCCCGACCAGAACGCCATCAACGTCAATAACCGCGTGCAGCGCGCCCTGCCGCTGCTGCCGGGCGAGGTCAGCCGCCAGGGCCTGGTGGTGCAGAAGCGCTCGACCTCGATCCTGCAGGTTCTCACCATGTCGTCGCCGGACAACCGCTACGACACGATCTACATCAGCAACTATGCCCTGGTGAACGTGCTCGACGAGCTGCGCCGCCTGCCGGGCGTCGGCGACGCATCGCTGTTCGGCGCCTCGGACTATTCGATGCGCATCTGGCTCAGGCCGGACAAGCTTGCCCAGTACAATCTCACGCCCGCCGACGTCGCCGGTGTGGTGCGCGAGCAGAACCAGCAGTTCGCCGCGGGCCGCTTCGGCGAGGAGCCGATGAACAAGCCGCAGGTCTTCACCTACTCGGTGACGACGCCGCCGCGCCTGGTCGACCGCACCCAGTTCGAGGACATCATCATCCGCTCGGAGGAGAATGGCGGGGCGCTCCGCCTAAAGGACGTGGCGCGTGTCGAGCTGGGAGCGCTGACCTACGGCTTCTCCGGCACCTTCAACGGCTCGCCGGCGGTGCCGATCGCGGTCTACCTGCAGCCCGGCGCCAACGCCATCCAGGTGGCGGCGACGGTGAAGGAGGCCATGGAGCGCATCTCCAAGCGCTTCCCGGTCGGCCTGCGCTACGACATTCCCTTCGACACCACGCGCTTCGTCGAGGTCTCGATCCAAGAGGTCGCCATCACCTTCGCCGAGGCGATTGCGCTTGTGGTGCTGGTGGTCTTCCTGTTCCTGCAGAGCGTGCGGGCGATGATCATCCCGGTCATCGCCATCCCGGTGTCGATCATCGGCACTTTCGCCGGCATGTACGTGCTGGGCTTCTCCATCAACCTGCTGACGCTGTTCGGCCTGGTGCTGGCGATCGGCATCGTCGTCGACGACGCCATCGTCGTCCTGGAGAACGTCGAGCGCATCATGTCGACGGAAGGCAAGGGGCCGCGCGAGGCCGCCATCCAGGCCATGCAGGAGGTGACGGGCCCGGTCGTCGCCATCGTCCTGGTGCTGTGCGCGGTGTTCATCCCGGTGTCGTTCCTGGGCGGCCTGGCAGGCGAGCTCTACCGCCAGTTCGCCGTCACCATCGCCGTCTCCGTGGTGATTTCGGGCATCGTTGCCCTGACCTTGACGCCAGCGCTGGCGGCGTTGCTGCTGAAGCCCACGCACGGCCCGCCTTGGCGGCCGTTCGCCTGGTTCAACCGCTTCTTCGCCTGGTTGACGGCACGCTACACCGCCGGCGTGGGCTTCCTGCTGCGCCGGACGGTGCTGGGCTGCGTGGGCTTCGTCCTCGTGCTGGGCGCGGTGTTCGCCCTGTTCCAGCGCATCCCGGGCAGCCTGGTGCCGGCCGAGGACCAGGGCTACGTGTTCATGGTGACGGTGCTGCCGCCGGCCGCCGCCATCTCGCGCACCCGCGAGGTCACCAAGGAAGCGACGGCGGCGCTGATGAAGAACCCGGCAGTGGCCAATGTCGTCACCTTCTCCGGCTTCGACCTCTTGTCGCGTGCGCTCAAAACCAACTCGGGCATCTCCTTCGTCACCTTGAAGGACTGGTCGCAACGCACCGATCCCAAGGAGGATGCGCGCAACCTCGCGCCGGCGCTCGCGGCCATCAACGCCAACTTCAAGGACGGCATCGTCATCGGCTTCAACCCGCCGCCGATCCTGGGCATCAGCGTCACCGGCGGCTTCGAGTTCTTCCTGCAGGATCGTTCGGGCGGCTCCCTGAGCGCCCTTTCCGCGGCGACCAACAAGGTGGTGGCCGCGGCCAACCAGCGGCCCGAGCTGCGTGGCGTGCAGACCACCTTCACGGCATCGGTGCCACAGTACCGTACCGACGTCAATCGCGACAAGGCGCGCGCGCTCGGCATCCCGATCAACGTCATCTTCGAGACCATGCAGAGCTCGTTCGGCAGCCTCTACGTCAACGACTTCTCGCTGTACGGCCGCACCTATCGCGTCAGCCTGTCGTCGGAGGCCGACTTCCGCGAATCGCCCGACGACCTGCGCCATGTCTTCGTGCGCTCCGACACCGGCGCCATGGTGCCGCTGAACGAGCTGGTGACCTTCACCCGCATCATGGGCCCCGACACGGTCGACCGCTTCAACATCTTCCCGGCGGCCAAGATCCTGGGCGGCCCGGCGCCGGGCTACTCGTCGGGCCAGGCGATCGCCGCCATGCAGGACGTCGTCGCCAAGACGTTGCCGGCTGACTTCACCATCGGTTGGATCGGCTCGGCCTACCAGGAGCTGGCGACCCGCGGATCGGGGCAGCTGGGCTTCGTCTTCGGCCTGATCATGGTGTTCCTGATCCTGGCCGCGCAGTACGAGCGCTGGTCGCTGCCGCTCGCGGTGCTGACCGCCGTGCCCTTCGCCGTGCTGGGTGCGCTGCTGGCGATCTGGCTGCGCGGCCTGGATAACGACGTCTATTTCCAGATCGGCCTGGTGACGCTGATCGGGCTCGCCGCCAAGAACGCCATCCTGATCGTCGAGTTCGCCTCGCAGCGCCATCGGCAGGGGCACTCGGTCTACGATGCCGCCATCGAGGCGGCGCGGCTGCGCTTCCGGCCGATCATTATGACCTCGCTCGCCTTCATCCTGGGCGTGCTGCCGCTGGCAATCAGCACCGGCGCAGGCTCGGCCAGCCGCCATTCGATCGGCACCGGCGTGATCGGCGGCATGATCGCGGCGACCTTTGTGGCCATCCTGTTCGTGCCGCTGTTCTTCAGGCTGCTGACACGGCGGAAAGCCGAGCCACGCGACGGCGCTGAATGAGCGTCTCGCCGGACCGCGGGCCTCCAAGCCCGCTCATGTCATCGTCTCGGAAAACGAAAATGCGGGCTTGGAGCCCCGCGGTCCGGCAAAAGATGACCGAGGCTTATCGGCCGCGAAACGCCCGGTCGATCTGCTATAAGGTGGAGTGCGGGACGGAGCGCCGCGGCATGAGCATATGAGCCGGGAGGCGGGCTAGAACGCTCGGCCGGTACGCAGATACCAAATTGGACGCATCAAAGAGTCCGACCGATGGATACCGAACACACCGTCTCGGCCTCGGGGCGCTTGATTTGGAGTTTTCAAGGGTCCTCTAAGTGGTCGTCCGTGAACAAACGGCTACGCGGCACGGATCCATTAGCCCCAATGATAACGCGAGGCGTTGTGGGTCAAAGCTCGACGGTCTGCAGCCACTTCCGAGCTTCGTGCAAACTTCGGAACAACTTCACGGGCCTGTCACCTTTGGTGACGTCCGCAAAGACGTCGGCAAAGCCTGGCAATCAGGGTTGATCACGAAGGCGACAGGGCCCCGCGCTGCCGAGCCGAGAGTCTCGCGGAGCATTACCGAGATTCGTTCGACTTGCTCCCGCACCGACGATTTCGCGAAGGTTGAATTTCTGCACCTTGCCACTTGGCGTCTTCGGCGAGGCGTGAGGAGTTCGAGGTGTTCAGGCCAATAGTTTTTGCTACCGGTTTCTCCGCCATGAGGTGTGACAGATCAACCAAGGTCAGTGACATGCCCTCGCGTAACAACTCGAAGGCACAGGCTCGCTCACCCACCCATTCATTGGGCAATCCGACGATCGCTACTTCCTGGGCCCCGGGATGGTGATTCGCAGAGATCGCCATCTTCATGGTGGATCCTCACCTACTTGGCATTGTGGGAATGAATTGCAGCCCTGCGGCACCGGAGCGCTCCGCGAAAACGGTGGGCGCCTTCGCCCTTTCGGCATAGACCGATGCCTTCGAACTGCAGCAGGCAGGAAATCGAGAAGCAGTCGTAGATCTCGGCAATATCGGCGTCCTTCGGGGCGATGCCAGCGGATGCAAACGCGCGTCGATCGGCTTCGGCCGCGCCCGGCATTGCGGTTAGGCAGGAACCCTGTGTGAACACCGAGTCGCCGGTTACGGGCGCCGAGGCAAACCCCGTTCCGAGCACTCAGACCGGCCGCATCGAACAATCGCGTGCGCGATCCATGGCCGTCATCACGAAGGCGCCGGCCCCGTCGGTAATCAAGCAGCACTCCGCCGCCCGAAGCGGGTCTGCGATCATGCGCGAGTTGAGGTACTGCTCGAGCGTCAGGGAGTCGCGAAGCTGGCCGCGGTCGTTGAGGAGGGTGTGTTGCCGGTGCGACACGGCCAAAGCGCCTAGCTGGCGCTCGGTGAGACCGTAGTCGTGCATATAGCGCCGCGCCCAGAGGGCAAAATAGATCGGCTGCGCGTTGAAGCCGTAGGGCTTCTCGAATACCTGCTTTGCGGGGTAAAGGTCGTGGAAAGCATAGGGCCCCTCGGTGTGAGCGCCCCAATCGACGCCGAAGTAGCAGACAACGACGTTGGCGAGGCCTGATGCAGTCGCGTGCTGCGCGAGCTGGGGCGCACAGACGATTCCCGCGCTGCCCATCGCACCGGAAGCTGCGAAACAGTTCGATGCGCCGGGCTGAGCAGCGAGGTAGTCGTAAGGGGCTTCCGTCGGCATGATCACCGCGTCGGTGACCAAACCGTCAATCTCCTTTGGGGAGATTCCCGCGCCGTCGAGGGCGGCCAGCACGGCGTCGACGACCATTGCGCGCAGACTGCGGCCTGAACGACGCACTGGCGGGGTCTCGCCGATGCCGACGATCGCGATTACGCGGGTCATTTCCGTGCCCCTCGATTCATCCTTAAGCCCGATCCTGCCGCAGCCAGCGCTCGACTTCGTGGCGCTGGATCAATAGACGGCGTGGGGATCGGCGATGAAGTCGGGATGTCTCAGATCAGGGTCTGTCGCCATACATCCCTCGTCGACCCAAACAATTAATTCTAACTTGCATTCGAATAGATAATCGAGTCAAATCAATCGGCGCCCGAGGAAAGTCCTCTTTCGCTGTGACATCCGTCTCCAGCCTATCGACGATACTTTCGAATGAAAATTCGAATATCATGCCTATAGTGCAACTTGAGAGAGAGAACGTTTTTGGGTCTAGATGAGGCAGCATCGCTCCTGCCGAGCTAACGGGTCCCGACCAGACGAAGGAGGAGAGAATGGATACGGTGACAGCGGTCGGGCACGAGGCACGAACGGGCGCCCGCCCAGAGTTCGACGCGGTCGTCATCGGCGCAGGGGTCGCCGGTCTCTATCAGCTTTATATGTTGCGCGAGCTCGGCTTGCGGGTCCGCACCTTCGAAACCGGCAGCGCGGTCGGCGGCACCTGGTACTGGAACCGTTATCCGGGCGCGCGCTTCGACTCGGAAAGCTGGACGTACGGCTACTCGTTCTCGAAGGAGCTCCTCGAGGAATGGGCGTGGGAAGAGCACTTTTCCGCCCAGCCCCACACCGAACGCTATCTCAACCACGTCGCCGACAAGTTCGACCTGCAGCGCGACATCCAATTCAACAGCCGCGTCGTCGCCGCGCACTGGCGCGAGGAGACGCGCAGCTGGGAGCTTGTGCTGGAGAGCGGCGCGCGCCATTCGACGCGCTTTCTCGTCACCGCGATCGGCGTTCTCTCGGCGGCCGTGATGCCGACCATTCCCGGCATCGACAGCTTCACGGGCCAGTCGTGCCACACCCAGCGCTGGCCGAAGGACGGCATTGAGTTCGCCGGCAAGCGGGTCGGCATCATCGGTACCGGTGCAACCGCGGTGCAGACGATCCAGACGATCGCCAAGACGGTCGGTCACCTGACCGTGTTTCAGCGCACCCCGAACTGGTGCTTTCCGCTGAACAACAGCAAGATCACCCCGGAGGAGATGCGCGACATCCGCGCCCGCTACCCCGAGATCCTGGCGCGCTGCCGCGAGACGCCGGGTTGCTACGTTCACGGCCCGGATCCGCGCAAGACACTGGAGGTGCCCCCCGAGGACCGCGAAGCCTTCTGGGAAAAGCTATACCGCACGCCGGGTTTCGGCCAATGGCAGGCGAATTTCAGCGATATGCTGATCGACCGCGAGGCCAACGCACTCGCCTCCGAGTTTGCCGCGCGCAAGATCCGCGAACGGGTCAACGATCCCGTCGTCGCCGAAAAGCTGATCCCTAAGGACCATGGTTTCGGCACGCGCCGGATCCCCCTCGAAAGCGGCTATTACGACGTTTACAACCAGCCCAACGTCGAGCTTGTCGACGTTAACGAGACGCCGATAGAGCGCATCACCCCGCACGGCATCCGGACGTCGGAGCGGGAGCGCGAGTTCGACATCATCATCTACGCGACTGGCTTTGATGCCATTACCGGTGCCTTCGACCGAATCGATATCAGCGGCGTCGACGGCGTGCGGCTCAAGGAGGCGTGGAAGGACGGCCCCCAGACCTATCTCGGCGTCTTCGTGGCGGGGTTTCCGAATTTCTTGATGGCGATGGGTCCGCACGCCGGGCTCAGCAATTATACGCGCACCGCCGAATACAGCGTCGAGTGGGTCACCGGCGTGATCCGGTTTGCGACCGAGCGAGGACTGAAGCGAATCGAGGCCACGCCCTCCGCCGTCGACGAATGGACCAATCACGTCCTAGCCCTCGGCCAAGGTCAGCTGATGAATGAAGTCGGCTCTTGGATGACGGGTGTTAACCGCAATGTAGCGGGCAGACAACAGCCTCGGATCATGCGCTACAGTGGCGGTCACCCTGCATATCGCCAGTACTGTGACGCCGTCGCTGCGGAGGGCTACCGGAAACTTGGCTATTGAGCCGAGCTCCCAGCGAGCGGGACATGCTTGCGCCAATTATATGTTGGCCGTCCGAAATGCCCAGTTACGACTGAATTGGCTCCTCCATGTCCCAACGCAAGGATGATCGCGATATTCATAAGCATGTATGGGAGCTTCCAATGCCAACAGGTCCCGAGGCGAAAGACGATCCATGCCATCGTCGACAACTATGCCACCCACAAGCATCCGAAAGTGCAGCAATGGCTCGCCCGCCATCCCCGGTGGACCGACCTTCAGGCCGCCATCAATCGCTTCGTCGCGGAAACCAACAACGACCCAAAGCCATTCGTCTGGACCGCCGGTCCAAAGAAGATCATTGCCGCCGTCAGAAGAGGGTACCAAGTGTTAGATTCGTTCCACTAGGTGATCTGCGTTGTGAGATAGCCGGGCTTTTGTGGTTTGAATTTTCTTTCAAAATACGGAAAAGATGTACAGTAAGCTGAATTGGTCGTAATGCGACATATAGGAGGACCCTTGGGCAAAGTGCTAGGTGCCTGCGAAAACGGCGGCAGATACCTCGGCATTGCCGCGACCGTGGCGATCATGGCGATCATCGCGTGTGACGTGATCTTTCGTTATGCGTTCAACGCACCGCTCGCCTGGGCTTACGAATTCATCGGCCTCTACGTGATGGCGGCGCTGTTCTTCCTGCCGCTCGGCTACGTCCAACGCTGTCACGGCAACATCGCCGTCGATCTGTTCGTCAAGCTGCTGCCTGTGCCGGCGCGATCGGCCTTCAGCCGCCTGGGCAACGTGCTCGCCGCCTGCGTCTTCGCGATCGCCTGCGGCGCCTTCGCCATGAAGGCCCTCGATGCCTTCGTGAGCGGCGACGAGATCATCGGTCCCTACATCTGGGTCACCTGGCCGATCTACACGATCGTCGCCGTCGGGCTCGGCCTGTTCGTGCTCCGCCTGCTGGTCCAGGTCTTCCAGTCGGACGCGACGCTCCAGCACGATGCCGCCGAAGGGGACCACAGCGTATGAGTCCCGTTCTGATCGCCTGTCTCCTGCTGGGCGGGCTGCTGCTGTTCGGCGTGCCCGTGGCCTTCTCGCTCGCGGTCGCCGGTGCGGTCGGCCTTTTCATGATCGGCGGCTGGGACAGCCTGGTCGGGATCCTCGAGACGACGACGCTGTCCAGCGTCAGCGCCTACGAACTCGTCTCGATCCCGATGTTCATCCTGATGGCGGAATTCGTGATCCTGAGCGGCATCGCCAACGGTCTGTTCGAGGCGGCGGCGCTGTGGGTCGGCCGCATACGCGGCGGCCTGGCGATGGCCACCGCCCTGGCCGGCGCCGGGTTCGGCGCGATCTCCGGGTCCAGCACCGCCTCCGCCGCCACGCTGGCCTCGACCAGCCTGCCCGCGATGCTGCGCCAGGGCTACGACCCCAGGCTGGCCAGCGGCGTCGTTGCGATCTCCGGCACCCTGGCGATGCTGATCCCGCCCAGCGTGGCACTGGTCCTTTACGGCGTCATCGCCGACATCAGCGTCGGCAAGCTGCTGATCGCCGGCGTCATCCCCGGCCTCATCGTGACGCTGGCCATCATGCTCACCGTCTATGTGATCGTACTGTTCGATCCCAAGGCGGCCCCGACCGCGGTATCCGTTCCGTGGCGCGCGAAGCTCGCCTCGCTGAAGGAGCTGGGGCCGATGCTGCTGCTCTTCGGGCTGATCACGGTCTGTATCTATACCGGCCTGTCGACTCCGACCGAGGCCTCGGCGATCGGTGCCCTCGGGGCTCTCGGCCTCGCCGTGCGCAGCGGTAACTTCAGCCTCACCGCCTTCATGTCGGCCTGCTCCCGGTCGGCGCGGACGACCTGCATGATCCTTCTGATCATCGTCGGCGCGCATATCTTCGGCTATTTCTTCACTTTGACTCGCACGACCTATTCGATCGTGACCTGGGTCTCGGCGCTGCCGCTCGATCCCTTCGTCATCCTGGCCATCATCCTGTTCGGCTACATCGTGCTTGGCTGCGTGATGGACCAGGCGGCCATCCTCATCCTGACGGTGCCGGTGGTGCTGCCGGTCATTAAGGCGCTGGGCTTCGACCCGGTCTGGTTCGGGGTCATGGTCGTCGTCACCGCCGAACTGGGCATGGTCACCCCGCCCGTTGGGCTCAACGTGTTCGTTGTCTCGAAAACGACGGGCATGCCGCTCGGCACCGTGTTCCACGGCGTCTGGCCACACGTCGTCGCCCACATCCTCATCCTGGTCCTGCTGACGGTGGTTCCGGGACTGGTGATGTGGCTTCCGTCGAACATGCAGTGAAAAAAGCAGGAGGAATGGATATGAAACTCGCGCACTTCGGCATGCCGCTACTGACGCTTGCAGCCATCGCCGGCTCGGCCGCGACGGCGTCGGCCCAGATCGTCATCAAGATCGCCGACTCGTTTCCGGCCGGCCACTACGTCGTGGAAAACATGACCAAGCCGTGGATGGAAGAGGTCACCAAGCAGACCGGCGGCAAGGTCAAGTTCGAGTACTATCCGGCCGAGCAGCTCGGCAAGGCCAAGGACATGCTGTCGCTGACGCAGAGCGGCGTGGCGGACATGGCCTATGTCGTGCCGTCGTTCGTTCCCGACAAGATGCCGCTGTCGCCGGTGGCCGAGCTGCCGCTCGCAGAAGCGGTCGGCTGCAACGGCGCCATGGCCTATTACAACCTCGTCAACACGGACAGCCAGCTGCGCAAGCTCGACTTCGACGCCAACCGCGTCCGTCCGCTGCTGGTCCAGAACCTGCCGCCCTACCAGGTCTTCACGGCGAAGAAGATTTCGTCGTTGAAGGAGCTGCAGGGCATGAAGATCCGCGTCACGGGCTCGGCCAAGGCCGCCGTGATCCAACGCGTCGGCGCGGTGCCGGTGCAGATTCCGACGCCGGAAGTGCGCGAGGCGCTGTCGCGCGGCACGGTCGACGGCATCAACTTCGTCTACACCAGCCTGTTCCCGTACGACCTGAACCCGCTGGTGAAGACCGGCACGACCGACGTGAATTTCGGTGGCTGGATCTCCAGTTACATCATCAGCGATCGCAAGTGGAAGTCCCTGCCGGCCGACGTCCAGCAGGTCATGGCAACGCTGGCAGAGAAGTATTCCCGCCAGAATTGCGAGAAGGTGATGGTCGACGACGTGCGCGACCGCGACCGCCTCGTGCAGGGCGGCATGACGCTGCTGCGCCTCACCGATGCCGAGAAAGCCGACTTCGAAGCCAAGACGCGCGACGTCGCCGACCAGTGGGCGGCCGACCTCGACAAGCGCGGCAAGGCCGGCAGCGTGGTCCTGAAGGAGTATCGCGACCAGCTCGCCAAGAAGAACTGACTGCGCATGGTATCCCGGTCCCATGGCGGGACCGGGAAGGCGTTCGCGTTTCCTGGGGTTTGACGATGCCGCTTTCCGGCGTGAAGATTCTCGATCTGACGACGGTGCTCATGGGCCCGTACGCCACGCAGCTTCTGGGCGATTTCGGCGCCGACGTGACCAAGGTCGAGGCAGCGGGCGGCGATTCGGTGCGGGGCATCGGTCCCGGCCGCAATGACGGCATGGGTGCGGCCTTCCTGGCGGTCAACCGCAACAAGCGCAGCATCTCGATCGACCTCAAGCACGAGAGCGGCCGGCAATTGCTGCTCGACCTGGCGCGCACCGCCGACGTGCTGGTCTACAATCTGCGCCCTCACGTCATGGAGAAGCTCGGCCTCACCTACGAAGTCTTCGAGGCGATCAACCCGAAGCTGCTCTATGTCGGCGTCTACGGCTATGGCCGCCATGGCCGCTACGCGAAGCGCCCGGCATACGACGACCTGATCCAGGCCATGACGGCCATCCCCTCGCTCTACGGACAGTCGACCGGCTCGGATCCGCGCTATGTGCCGTTTCCCGTCGTCGACCGCTTCGTCGGTCTCTACGCGGCGATGACGATCGCGTCCGCGCTCTACGAGCGCACGCGTTCGGGCCGGGGCCAGCGGATCGACGTGCCCATGTTCGAGACCATGGCCAGCGTCGTGCTCGGCGACCATATCGGCGGCCATGCCTTCGTCCCGCCGATCGGTCCGCCGGGCTATGCGCGCCAGCTCTCGCGCAGCCGCCGCCCCTATCCGACCCGCGACGGGTACCTCGCGATCCTTCCCTACAACGACGAGCAGTGCCGCCGCTTCTTCCGGTCGGTCGACAAGCTCGAACTCTTCGAGAACGATCCCCGGTTCGCCGACATCGGGGCGCGCACGCGCAACATCGACGCGCTCTACGACATCGTCGCCGACATCCTGACCACCCGCACCACCGACGAATGGTTGGACGTGATGGCCGAGGCGGACATCCCGGCCACCCCCCTCTACGGGCTGAGCGACGTGTTCGAGGATCCCCACCTCCGGGAGGTCGGCTTCTTCCGCGAGCAGGAACATCCGACCGAGGGCCGCGTGCTGTCGATGCGCGTGCCGTCGGAATGGTCGCGGACGCCGCCGCAGCACGATCGACCGGCGCCGCGCATGGGCGCCGACTTCCAAGGCATCCTCACCGAGCTCGGCCTCTCCCCCGAGCGCATCGAGGCACTCACGTCTGCGGGCGTCGTAAAGGCGGGCAAATGAGCGGCAAGGGCGTTCTTTCCGGAGTCCGGATCGTCGAGTTCGCAGGCATCGGCCCGTCGCCGATGGCGGCCATGCTGCTGGCCGAGCTCGGGGCCGAGGTGCTGCGCGTCGACCGCACGACGAAGGTCCAGCTCGGCACGCACAAGCCGGAGCGCTTCAATCTCCTCTATCGCAGCCGGCGCACGATCGACGTCGACCTCAAAGCGGCGGAGGGCAAGGCGCTCGCGCTCGATCTTGTCGCCAAGGCCGATATCGTCCTGGAAGGGTTCCGCCCGGGCGTCATGGAGCGGCTGGGGCTCGGCCCCGACGATTGCTTCGCGCGTCGTCCCGGCCTCGTCTATGGCCGCGTCACCGGCTGGGGCCAGGAAGGGCCGCTCAGCGCCTATGCCGGCCACGATCTGAACTACGTCGCACTCTCGGGGGCGCTGCATGCCATCGGTGCGAAGGACGGTCCGCCGATCCCGCCGCTCAATCTGGTCGGGGATTTCGGCGGCGGTGCGCTCTACATCGCGATGGGTGTGCTGGCCGCGCTGGTTCAGGCCCGTGCGACCGGCAAGGGCCAGGTCGTGGATGCCGCGATGGTCGACGGCGCCTTGTCGCTGATGACGGTCTTCTACGGCGTCAACGCCGCGGGCCTGTTCTCGACCGAGCGCGGCACCAACGCGCTCGACGGCAGCGATCCCTACTACGCCGTCTATGCCTGCGCCGACGGAAAGTACCTCTCCGTGGCGCCGATCGAGACCCGCTTTCGCGAGGTCTTCTCGGACATCGCCGGACTGGAGTTGCGCGGCCATCCGGATCTCACGCCCACGACGGCCGAGGCCAAGGAGCGCGTGCGGCAGCTGATCGCGGCGAAGCTGCTCACCAGGACACGCGACGAATGGGCGGCGCTGTTCGCCGCCAGCGACGCCTGCGTGGCCCCCGTGCTCTCGGTCGAAGAAGCGCCGTCGCATCCCCATCTCGCGGCGCGCCGCTCCTTCACGACGCTGGACGGCATCGTCCAGCCGGTCCCCGCGCCGCGCATGCCGGGCAACGACAGGCCGGCGACGCTGGCGCGGCGGGACGATCCGGCCGGCGCGCTGGCCGACTGGGGAATCGATGCTGCCCGGGCCGAGGCGCTGAAAACCGCCGGCCTGCTGGCCTAGGAATCCCAATGCTGCAGATTGCCTTTCCCCATCGCAACGCGGACCTCGACGCCTTCGGCGCGTTTCGCGAGCGCGTACGAGCCTTCCTCGATGCCGATCCCGCGGCCCGTGACCCGCGCGCCGATTGCTGGTCGCAGTTCGATGCCGCGTTCAGCCGCCGCCTCGCAGCGGAGGGATTTCTCGGACTGACCTGGCCGAAGAAATATGGTGGCGGCGAAAGATCGTCGCTCGAGCGCTTTGTCCTGCTGGAGGAACTGCTGGCCGCAGGCGCGCCCGTCGGCGCCCACTGGATTTCCGAGCGGCAGGTCGGGCCCCTGCTGCTGCGCTACGGAACCGAGGCGCAGCGGACGGAATTCCTGCCGCGCATCGCCCGCGCCGAGCTCTTCTTCTGCATCGGCCTCAGCGAACCGGACAGCGGCTCCGATCTGGCGAGCCTGCGCACGACCGCGGTGTCCACGCCGGAAGGGTGGCGCGTGCGCGGCCGCAAGGTGTGGACGTCGAACGCCCACCGCAACCACTACATGATCCTGCTGTGCCGCACCGACCCGCAATCGCAGCGTCATGCGGGCCTGTCGCAGCTCATCGTCGACATGGCGTCGCCCGGCCTGACGCTGCGGCCGATCCCCAACATGTCGGGCGAGCACGAGTTCAACGAAGTGACCTTCGACGACGTGCTCGTGCCGGCCGACCGGCTGGTCGGCACGGCGGGCAACGGGTGGGAACAGGTGACGAGCGAGCTCGCCTTCGAGCGCAGCGGCCCTGAGCGCTTCATGTCGTCCTTCATCCTGCTGCGGCATCTGGCGAAGACGGCGCATGCCTTGCCGGCCGAGAAGCTCGGCCTGCTGACGGCGCGGCTGCTCGGCCTGCGCGCCCTCTCGGTCTCCGTCGCCGCCATGCTGAACGACGGCAAGCTGCCCAACCTCGAAGCGGCGCTGGTGAAGGAGCTGGGCTCGCGCCTCGAACAGGATGTCGGCGAGGTTCTTCTCGACGGACTCGAGAGTGCGCCCAATCCGGGGAGCGCCGATACGCTGAACCGGCTGATCGCCCAGACGCTGCTCCACGCACCGTCCTATTCCATCCGCGGCGGCGCCCGCGAAATCCTGCGCGGCATCATCGCGCGCGGCCTGGGATTACGCTGATGATCGAAGACAATCCGGTCCATGCCTCGGCCCTGCGCGCCCTGGCGCCGATCTCGACGATCGGCAGAGGCAACGACGTCCCGGCGCCGGATGCCTGGACAGGCCACTGGCCGACGCTCGAGCGGGATGGCTTCACCTTGCCCGCCGTGGCCGCCGAGCTCGGGGGCACCGGCGGCGAGCCGCCGGACGAGCTTGCCGTGATCCATGCCTGCGCCGCCGTGGCGGCGCGCTGTCCGCTGCCGGAGACGGCGGTGGCCGGTGCCTTGCTGGCCGCGGCGGGGCACGCCGTGCCGGCAGGTCCGCTCACTCTCGTTCCTCCCGCCGGCTGCGCCGGTCTCGCGCTGGTCGACGGCCTGCTCGAGGGCGTGGCGACCGGCGTGCCCTGGGCCGCACAGGTCGGCCACGCGCTGCTGCCTCTGTCGCAGGGACTCGCGCTCGTGACTCTGGAGGGCTGCGTCATCGAGGCCGGCCGCAATCTCGCGGGCGAGCCGCGCGACTCGGTGCGTTTCCACCGGCACCGTCCCGTGGCCGTATTGCCGGACGCGTCGGCGGATGCGCTGCTGCTGCGCGGCGCGCTGATGCGGTCGGTACAGATCTGCGCGGCGGCCGAACAGGCGCTCAAGCTGGCCATCGGCTACACCACGACTCGCGTTCAGTTCGGCAAGCCGCTGGCCTCCTTCCAGGCCGTCCAGCACCAGATCGCGGGCGCTGCCAGCAAGCTGGCGGCCGCGCGGATCCTGCTCGACGCCGCCTACGATGCCCTGGCGAGCGGCGATGCAGGTCGCGAGATTGCGGCGGCCCGGATCAATGCCTGCCTCGCGGGCGGCGAGTGCGCTTCGGTGGCCCATCAGGTGCACGGTGCGATGGGCTATGCCTGGGAATACGATCTGCATCGCCACACGTCGGCGATCCAGGCCTGGCGCGCCGAGTTCGGCCCGCTCACCTATTGGGCCGAGCGGCTGGGTGCCCAGGCCATGGCGGCACCGTCCGTCGATCTCTGGCAGTTCATCACCTCATGAAAGGGTCTGGAATGGAGCCGGCAGTCCTGGTCGAACGGGACGGCGGCATCGCCGTCGTTCGCCTGAACCGGCCGCAGCGCCGCAATGCCTTCACCGACGTCGCGATGATCGACGAGGTGGCGGACACCATCCGCACGCTCGATCGCGACCGGGAGGTGAAGTGCCTCGTGCTGACGGGCAACGGCTCGGCCTTCTCGGCCGGCGGCGACCTCAAGGCGATGCTCGACGGGACCTCCCTCGTCGACCGCGAGCGTCCCGAGGCGACGCGCATGGCCTATCGCCGCGGCATCCAGCAACTGCCCGAGCTGTTCGAGGCGCTGGAGGTGCCGGTGATCGCGGCCGTCAACGGTCCGGCGATGGGCGCCGGCTGCGATCTTGCGATGATGTGCGACATCCGCATCGCCTCCGAGACCGCGCGTTTCGCCCAGACATTCGTCACCCTGGGTCTGGTGTCGGGTGATGGTGGCGCCTGGCTGCTACCGCGCACGATGAGCTTCGCCGACGCCTGCGAGCTGGCTTTCACCGGAGACACGATCGACGCGGCGCGAGCGCTTGAGATCGGTCTCGTCAGTCGTGTCGTCCCGCCGGAGAGGCTGATGGAGGAGACGATGTCGCTGGCCCGGCGCATCGCGCGTCATCCGGCCGACGGCGTGCGCATGACCAAGCGCCTGCTCAGGATGGGGCGCAACATGCAGATCAACCATCTGCTCGAAGTCTCGGCGGCGATGCAGGCGCTGGGGCACAATACGCCGGAACATCGCACGGCCCTGGTGGAGGCCTATGAGCGCATCTCGCGAAAGCCGACGCGCTAATTGCTACTGATCGCCTCGGCGGTGGCCTGCAGCCGTTCGAGGTTTTCCTTGAAGTTCGTCTTGATGCGCACGGTGGGGCCGGAGATCGCCAGCGCATAATGCTCGCCGCGCATCGTCAGCGGCACGCAAAGGGACGTCATGTCGGAGATGGTCTCTTCCGCATTCGTGTACCAGCCGCGGCGGCGGCTGACGGTCAGCTCCTTCCTGAGTTGGGCGGCGTCGGTAATGGTGTGCCTCGTGACTTTCTCCAGGATCACATGGGATAAGAACTTCTCGAATTCGTCTTCGGTCAGGGAGCCGAGCAGAGCCTTGCCGATGGCTGTCGCATGCACGGGCCGCAGGTCGCCAACTTGCGGCATATAACGGGCCGGCCCCGAGGTCCCCTCCACTGCGAGCAGAATGACCTTGTTGCGGCAGAGCTTGCCGAACATTGCCGTCTCGCGCGACTCGTCGCATAATTGGCGCACGGCGCTGCCGACCACCGACAGAACGGGATCTGCCTTTCTGATGTCCTCTGCTACGTCGCGTAGTCGTGCGGTGGGGTAGAAGCTGTTGCCGGGCGGCAAATTGAAAAGGTAACCCCTGGCCTCCAGAGTGCGGATGATCGAGAAGCAGCTCGACACCGGGACCTTCAGAGCCCGCGCTAGCTCTGACACGGTCATCGGCCGGCGAATGGTGGCGAAGGCCTCGAACAAGTCAATGGTGCGTGATGCAGCGCGGACGTTGATCCCGGTGGCCTTGCCGTCCTTGTCCTTCCTACTTTCTTTCAATTGCTACCTCGAATGTGCTGTAGCAGAATGCCCGTGCCTGTAAAGCACAGCATTTGCGTCATTGCACGGCTGGTCGGGGACGAGAGTGCGTTGGTGGGTCGGCAAGCCGGCTTTTGATTCCGACTGATTTCTCCTTTAGGCGGACGGCATGCAGCCCGGTTATCCGATGCCGTTGAACTAGCTTGGCTTTCGCCATCTCCACGCTCGAGGCCGGTCGCGCTGGCGATCGCCCGGGCCTGATGCGGGTTGGACTGAGAACCCGTGCGCTCCGTCTTTCCGACGGATAAAGCGCCCTGATCCAGCGCCAAGAAGGTCGTGTCCCCGGTGGTGGTGTAGCTG
Organism: Rhodospirillales bacterium 24-66-33; assembly: GCA_002281855.1. GTDB lineage: Bacteria > Pseudomonadota > Alphaproteobacteria > Reyranellales > Reyranellaceae > Reyranella. Next base: position 60,751 of record NCHQ01000005.1, read on the forward strand.
ATCGGAGCGAGGCCGCGAGCGAGCGCGCCCATGGGGTCGCTGTAGCGAGGGAGCGGCATTGCGCTGGTCACCGACGATTTCCAGTTAAGGTCGGGTTGCGACATCCAACTCTTGACCAAGGAAACCACCGATGACCGCCGATATGATGGACCTGCATACGCTCGTGGAGAAGGCCCCCGACGCCGACCCTCCTGCTCGAGATGATCGCTTTTGCCGCTGAACGGCTGATGGAGATCGAGGTCGTGGCGCTGACCGGCCCCGGCCATGGCGAGAAGAGCTCGACGCGGCTGGCGCAGCATAACGGCTATCGCGACCGCGATTGGGAGACCCGAGCCGGCACGGTCGAGCTGCGCTTCCCCAAGCGCGCGAAGGCAGCTACTTCCCGGGCTTCTTCGAGCCCACGCGCATGGCCGAGAAGGCGCTGAAGCGGTGATCCAGGAGGCCTACATCCAGGGCATCTCGACCCGCTCGGTCGATGATCTGGTCAAGGCCATGGGCATGACCGGCATCTCCACGAGCCAGGTGAGCCGGCTGTGCGAGGAGATCTACCAGCGGGTCAAGGCCTTCCTCGACCGGCCGATCGCGGGCGATTGGCCGTATCTGTTGATCGACGCGACCTACGTGAAGGTCCGCCAAGCCGGCCGCATCGTGTCGGTCGCCGTCATCGTCGCCGTCGGTGTCAACGCGGATGGCGGGCGCGAAGTGCTCGGCATGGACAAAGGCCATCGGAGGCGAGACCTTCTAGGCGTTCCTGCGCAAGCTTGCCCGGCGCGGCCTGCGCGAAGTCAAGCTGGTCGTCTCCGACGCCCACGAGGCCATTAAGGCGGCTGTCTCGGATAAGGTCCCCGGAAGCTATGAGGATTTCGCACGCCTGGTCGTGCCGGAGTTGCAGCGCCGTGGCATCTTTCGCCGCGAGTATCCTGGAGCGACGCTGCGCGACACGCTCGGTATTCCGCGTCCTGCAGTCAATTCGTGGCGCCGCTTGCCGCTGATTGGAGCTCCGCCGCGCTAGGCTTTTTGGTTCCGGCGCCTGATGGCTTGGGGCGAATGCAAATCTCATCCGCCTCGAAGACGGACTTCTCTAGGGTCATCAAACTCTTGTCGGCTAGTAACTCTCAGGCGCGCCCGGATAGCCGGACCAAACTCTATTCGGCCGGCCTCACGAAGCGGCCGCTCGGCTGGAGCCGCAGGAGGGGCGTCTTCGCCATCCGGTAACGATCTCTTGCGCGCTAAGGCGGAGAACACAGCTGGCTCTGCTGTGTAGTACCGACAAACCCGTAGGCGCTACTGGCATGGGCAAGACTTGCAGGAGCACGTCCTGACCGCCCGCAAGCGCTTAGAATGCGCTCTTCCGCACGATAAAGAATGAGACCTGGGAGATCGTCGCGGAGGCTAGCAGGATGAGGGCGACAGGAAGCGCCGTTCCGTCGTGCCAAAGCCCGACCAGCAGTGTGCAGAGCGCGCCGTAGCCCATCTGCATGCAGCCGTAGAGGCCGGAGGTGGCGCCGATCCGCTGCGGATCGACACTGAGCGTGCTCGCGGTCGCGGTCGGACTGGTGATGCCGGCGCCGAGCGCGAACAGCAGCATGGTGGCGAGGAGGGTCGGGACGCTCAGCGCGTGTGTGAGATGCAGCACCAGCAGGCCGGCCGCGCCGGCCATGCCGAGACTGGCGCCCAGGCGCAGCAGGCCCTTGATGCCGACACTGCGGGTCAGGCGGCTGGCCAGCCAGCTTCCCGCCGTGATGCCCGCCACGACGCCCATGTAGTAGAAGCCGATCTCTCCCGCCGGCCGGTGCAGCAGGTCCATGAACAGAAACGGCGACGCCGACAGGAAGGCGTAGAGGCTGGTCGACATGCAGGCGCCGCCGATGGCGTAGCCGCGAAAGTCCGCACGCGCCGCGAGCTGGCCGTAGACGGCGAGCAGCGCGTGGACCCCGGGCAGGGGCGAGCGGTGGTAGTTGGTTTCGGGGACCGCGACGACGGTGAGTACGAGAAGCACCGCCGCCGCGACGCTCAGCAACACGAAGATGCCGCGCCATCCCACAGCTTCGGAGACCAGCCCGCCCAGCAACGGCGCTATGGCGGGCGACACGGTCATGACCATGACCAGCAGCGCGAGTTGGCGTGCCGCCTGTTCAGGACTAGCGCCGTCGCGCGCCATGGCGCGGCCCAGAACCAGGCCGCCGCACGCGCCCAGCGCCTGCAGCACACGGGCGGCGATCAGCCAGTCTATCGCCGGCGCGAGCGCGCCCACGAGGCTCGACACCAGGAACAGCGCCAGCGAGAAGAGAAGGACGGGGCGGCGGCCGAAGCGGTCCGACAACGGTCCGTAGACGAGCTGGCCGCCGGCGATGCCAACCAGATAGACGGTGAGGGTGAGCTGCGCCGCCGACGCGGTAGTGCGCAAGTCGAGCGCCACGGCCGGCAAGGCCGGCACGAATATATGCATCGCCATCGTGCCGCTGCAGGCGATGGCCGCGATCACGATGCCACGCGGCCGCGGCGCGGCCTGGGCGGTCATGCGCCGGGCTGCGGCAGGCTGTCGAGAAAGGCCACGACCTGGTCGGTGAAAGGATCGTTCACGTCGCCCGCTACCATGTGCGAGGCGCCGTGCACGTCAACGTAGCGGGCGTTCGGGACCTTGGCCACGAACTCGCGTGCGATCTCCTCGGACACCAGCTCACTCGAACCGCCGCGCACCAGTAGCAGCGGCGCGTTCAGCCGCTGCGCCGCCCAGGTCATCCGCACCTCGCGGTCGCCATCGGTGCGCCGCGATACGTCGCGCACGAAGGCGGGATCCCAATGCCAGCGGAAACGGCCGTCGTCGCCCAGCCGCAGGTTCTTGCGCGGGCCGTCGAGGCGCTTGGGCCGCGGCCGATGGGGCAGATATTGCGCGATGGCGTCGGCAGCCTCTTCCAGCGTCGCGAAACCGTCGTCGATGCGCGCCGCCATGAAGCCGCGGATGCGATCGACGCCGGCGGGATCGACGCGCGGCGTGACGTCGACCAGAACCAGCGCGCGGGCGATCGGCTGCGCGGCCTCGCCGGCGGCGACCAGGCTGGCGATGCCGCCGAGCGATGCGCCGATCAGCACGGGCTTGCGCGTAAAGCCGGCGGCCAGCGTCCGCACGTCCTCGGCGAAGCGCTCGATGGGATAGCGCCCGTCGGGCGACCAGGCGCTCTCGCCATGGCCGCGAAGATCGGCTGCGACGGCGTAATAGCCGTGGCCGGCGAGCACCGCAGCCGTGCCCTTCCACGCATGTCGGGTCTGTCCGCCGCCATGCAACAGAAGCGCCGGCTGATCGTCCCGGCGGCCCCAGGCATCGGCGGCGATCTCCACGCCGTCTGCCATGGCGAAACGCAAGGGCGTTGAGGCGAGAGAAGAGGAGGGAGTGGCGGCGCAAGAAGCGGTATCCATGTCAGGCAATCCCTGCGGCACGCAACGGCTGTTCGAGCGCCTTTTCAATGAGGCTGAACAGTCGCCCACAGGCGGCGAGGGTCGGCCGGGGACGCGGCGAGCAGCCGCTGCTGGCCGCCGTCGCTGATGCTGGTCACGCGGCGCTGTAACTCGCGCCCCGACGGGGTCAGGTAGATGCCGCGGACGCGGCGGTCGCTCTTATGCTCGCGCCGCTCGATCAGGCCCCGCCGTTCGAGATTGTCGAGCAATCGCACGAGGGAGGGGCCTTCGAGGCCGAGCGCCGCGGCAAGCTCGCTGTCCACGAGCTGTCTCAACCGCCGTGAAATTCGCGTCGCACGGAACCCGAAATCGAGCGCGGTCATCCTTTCATTCTTGCTCATGCCCACTAGATAGCAAGCGACCTATCAATTATCAACGCGCTGACATCACTACAGTTGGCGCGCCCACTTTGCTGGCCTTCAAACCATGCAGGACGAGGATGAAGGCGAACTCTGTTTTCCTGGCGTAACAACCCAATTCTCGGCAACTCCGGGCTCGATACGGCGACGCGGCCCATATCATGGCGAACACTCACGGGAGATTCTTAGCCAATTTGGCTTCTCGAGTGAGGAGATCGACACTCTAGGTCGCATACTCATAAACGATTCCCAAAGTTTGGAGAAAGTGATTCAAGGTTCCGAAAGAAGCCTTGGCGATGGCGCATTACGATCTGACTGAGTTTGAGTGGAGAACGATCCAGCCGTTGCTGCCGAACAAGCCACGCGGGGTGCCGCGGGTCGATGACCGGCGTGTCTCAACGGCATTTTCTGGGTTCTCCGGTCCGGCTCGCCGTGGGCAGATGTGCCGGAGCGCTATGGCCCGCCGACCACGATCTACAACCGCTTCAATCGTTGGCGAAAGGCCGGCATCTGGGATCGGCTGATGGACGCCATCATCGCCGCTCATGACGGCAAGGTGCAGATGATCGATTCGACCGTCGTGCGCGTGCATCAGCAGGCGGCCGCCCAAAAAAAACAAGCTGGAGACGCTTGTATCGGTCGAAGTCGTGGAGGACTGACGACCAAGCTGCACGTCCGCGTCGTCGGCAATGGCCTGCCGGTGCAGCTCGAGCTCTCCCCTGGACAAGCCAACGACGCGCCGATGGCGGAGCTTCTCCTCAACGATCTGCCCCGAGGGGCCGTCGTGCTCGCCGATCGTGCCTATGACGCCGACTGGATCCATCTTGGCGAGCTCGACGCTCGCAAAGATTTTTTCGACGCGGAGCGATGGACCGCCAGCGTTCAAGGCGGGGCGCACACCCCTCTATCCCCGCGATGGCCTCGATACCTGGGCAGCGTCGCGACTAGGCGGACTCCGTCGCTCAACCAGCGATGCCCCCTGATACGCGAAGCCCCGGCACGGTGTTCAGACCGCGCCGGGGCAAAGCAGATCGCACAATCCCCCTAAGGACCACACGACCATGCCCAAGCTACCGAAACGCCGCCGCAATGACCAACCGAAACCCCTCCCACTTCTGGACCTGATAGAGCGCCGCCGCTGGGATGACGCTCCAAGGGCCGCCCGATGGATTGGCCGACGTTGTGGGATCACGTCGCCCAGCGCCGCACGTCTCATTGCCGAACTCGCCAACCTGGGAGGTGACAAATGAGAGTTCGCCTTTACGTCGAGGCCGTTGCACTCGCGCCTGAAGGCGACCGGCCATTCGTCGTGCGAGGGCAGACAGCCAAGGCGCTGATTGCTCTTGTGAATAGCGGCGACCGTGGCGTCACGGCGCTGGAAGCCGCGACCTGGGCCTACCGGCTCGCTGCCTACACCCACGATTTGAGGACCCGCTACGGGCTCGCAATCCGTACTGAGCGAGAGGAACATCCGGGCGGATGGCACGGTCGGCATGTTCTTGAAACGCCTGTGACTCTGCGTTTCGTGGCCGACTCCCAAGAAGATCCGGAAGCAGCGTGAAGAAGCGCCACCGGAAGCCCGGCCGCCGTGTCAACGCGACCGGCCGCAGCGTCGGGGGAGACGGGCATCATGCCCGTCTCTACCGCTGGGAATTGAAATCGGCCGCCTATTGCTCCCTGTCAATGGGCAGTCGCGCGCTCCTAGTCGAGTTGAAGGCGCTCTACAATGGTCGCAACAACGGCGAACTGTTCCTGTCGGTACGGGAAGCGGCCCGCCGTCTCGGCTGCGGCAAGAACCTTGCGGCCAAGCTTTTCAACGAACTGGAGGAGCGCGGCTTTATTCGACCGAACGAAGTAGGGGCGTTCAACATGAAGGCCGCGTCCGGACGTGGGAAGGCAACGAGCTGGATTCTCACAGAGTATCCCGTAGGCAACGCGACCACGGGCTCGAAAGACTTCATGCGCTGGCGGCCGGGAATGGCGGCATAGGACGAAAACATTTCGCGGTCCCTCCGAGAGGGACAGCCGGTCCCCCTGACAGGGTCAGTGCCCTTCGCATCGCGCCCAACTGTCTCCGTGAAGGGGACGGTTTTGCGGATTCCGGACGTTCAACGGTCCCGCTCTGGGGGACACAGGTAGATATACCAAGGGAGGTGCGATTGTCGGTGCAGAATCAGAACAGCGGGACGGGAGCGAGAGCGCGGCGCGGGGCCGGCAACGAGCCCAAGCGCAAGCGCGCTCGCGAGGACGGGCGGCCCCCGACTAAACGTCATGCGGCGGAGCCGCCCCGGTCGGGACGAAATCCCGATGCGCCGGCCAAGTCGGTGCCATCGAAGCCCTACGAGCCGACTCCACAGGAGCGCGAGGTGGTGGCCGCCTACCGTGCCAGTGTGAGGGGCAAAGCCGCCGCTCCGGCCATTACGGTCGGAGAAGGGAAGGAGAGCGGCAAGCTCGACTTTGACCACCCTGACAAGGCCGTAGCCGCCTGCCTATTGGCTGGGGCGGTCGGGACCAATGATCTCGACTTCTTGGGCGGCATTCTCGTCCAGATCGCTAATGTTGCCTCCAAGGGGCAGACAGTCGATGCGGGCGCGGTCAACTTCATGCTTTCCATGGTCAAGGGCGTGGAGCCACGCGACCAGATCGAGGCGATGTTGGCGGCGCAGATGGCGGCGGTTCACAATGCGACCATGACCTTCGCGCGCCGTCTCAACAATGTTGAGAACATCCCTCAGCAGGACAGCGCCGAGCGCGCGTTCAACAAGCTGGCGCGGACCTTCACGGCGCAGGTAGAGGCCCTGAAGCGATACCGGAGCGTGGGCGAGCAGACCGTTCGGGTGGAGCATGTGACGGTCAACGAGGGCGGCCAGGCCATCGTGGGCAACGTCGCCACCGGGGGGAGGGGCTCACCACAAAAGACGGAGGCAACCTCATGAACGCGACCTATCCATTTCAGAAAAGCCCGCGCTGCACGGCGACATCGAAGCGGACGCGGATGCCCTGCCAGGCTCCGGCCGTGACCGGCTGGACCGTTTGCCGCTTCCACGGGGCGCGTGGTGGAGCGCCGAAGGGCAAGCGCAATGGCATGTACCGCCACGGGCTCTACACCCAGCAGGCGGCGGCTATGAACGCCCGCCTCGCCGATCTTCAACGAGAATCTCGCGCCCTACTTCGCCGATTGATCCCATGAAGCACCCGACTTCACCCGACGGCGCCGCGCTCACCTTGGCAAAACGGGCACGCGGAGCGGTTGATTGGATCGATCCGGCGGGAATGCCTCGATCACATCGTCGTCTTCGGCGAGGCCCATCCGCATGCCCGATCCCGCCGCCGGCTTGCCGCCGCGCTTTTTACGAACGCCGGAAGCCGCACGTTTTCTCAGCCTCTCCGGACGTACCCTTGAGAAACACCGAACCTACGGTACAGGCCCAACCTATCGGAAGATCGGCGGTCGAGTCGTCTAGGGGTTGCGTTGCTGGCTTTGCTGTCGTGGACGCCTACAGCAGTCGCGACACAGGCGCGCGAGGATCAGCATTAGCACCAGGGGCTGGGGCGCGAGCTGAACCCGAAAAACAGCCCGCGATCGGTCAGGGCGAACTCGATCATCTTGGGCTCCTTGCAGGAGGGCGCGCAAGCGGACTTATCCCTTTGCAATCTATGAAAGCTTGAGGCCTCGATAGCCGTCCGCGGCAACCTCGTCACAGAGTTTGCGATAGACGCCGACACCGGCGACGTATGGCATGAACACGCGGGGCTTTCCGGGAATGTTGGCGCCGACATACCAGGAGTTCGCGCGTGGATAGAGCGTCCCGTCGGCAACCTCATTGACGTGCGATACCCAGTTCGATTCCGCGTCGGTATCGGCTTCAATGCGGCGGATCTGACGCTCGGACGCTGTCTTGAGCAGATCGGACACCCAGTCGACGTGTTGCTCGATCGAGTGAATCATCTGGCTCTTGACGCCGGGGCTGCCGGGGCCGGTGACAATGAACATGTTCGGGAAGCCGGCGACCATGATGCCGAGATAGGTCATGGGTCCGCCGACCCACTTGTCGGCGAGATGCGTGCCATCGGCACCGCGAATGTCGATCTCGCGCAGCGCACCCGTCATTGCGTCGAAACCAGTCGCGAATGCGATGGCGTCGAGCTCGTATTCCTGATCAGCGGTTCGCACACCTTTGGGTGTGATCTCCTGGATCGGAGCCGAGCGCACATCGACCAGCGAAACGTTCGGCCGATTGTAAGTCTCGTAGTAGCCGGTATCGAGGCAGAGACGCTTGGTGCCGATTGGGTGATCCGTCGGTGTCAGCAGGGCCGCTACCTTGGGGTTCTTGACGACGCTGCGGATTTTCTCCCGCACGAACGCGGCAGCCGTCTCGTTGGCCTCCTCGCTCACAAGAAAGTCGGTGTAGCAGGAGAGGAAACCGATGCTGCCGCCACGATCCCAAAGCGTCTCGTATTTCTCACGCCGCTCATCGTCGGACACCTCGAGCGCAGACTGAATGGGCACCGGGTAGCCCGAAACGCCGAACCCGGTCTGGCGGGCTTCGTCCCGCCGGCTGCGGTAGTTGGCCTTGAAAGCCTGCTCACGCTCGAGATCCATTGGTCCGTTCTGCGCCGGCAGGCTGAAATTAGCCGTCCGCTGGAAGACATGGAGATGTTTGGCCTGCTGGGCGATCAGCGGGATCATCTGGATGCCCGAAGAGCCCGTGCCGATCACGCCGACGCGCTTGCCCGTGAAGTCGACGCCTTCTGCGGGCCACATGCCGCTGTGGTACCACCTGCCCTCGAACGTACCGATGCCCTTGAAGTCCGGTACGCGCGGGGTCGAAAGATTGCCGGTCGCCATGATGCAGAAGCGCGCGGAGATCGTCTCGCCATTGGACGTCTTCAGTGTCCAGCGATTGAGATCGGCGTCGAACGTCGCTTCGGCGATGCGGGTATTAAGCTGCACGTCGCGCATCAGATCGAAGCGCTGTGCGACATGCTGGATGTAGGCCAGGATCTGCGGCTGCGTGGAATAGCGCTCAGGCCAGCTCCACTCCTGCTGCAGATCGTCATCGAACGAGTAGGAGTACTCGAGGCTCTCGATATCGCACCGCGCGCCAGGGTATTTATTCCAGAACCATGTGCCGCCAACACCGCTGCCTGCTTCGAAGGCGCGCGTCTTGAAGCCGAGACCTCGCAGGCGATGGATGGCGTAGAGGCCGCCGAGGCCTGCGCCAACGACGGCAACATCTAGTTGGATTACTTCCTTGGCAGGATTGGCCTGGCTCATTGTGACTGCCTTCTCGTGTCGTGAGATTTGTCGGTGACCTCAGTTGCCTCGCTGGGGCGCTACATAACGAATACGCCCTTGCCGGTGGTCTGCTGATCAAACAATCGGTAAGCTTCATCGGCCTGATCAAGTTTCCAGCGGTGCGTGAAGAGCTCGTCCACGTTGATCTTGCGATCGGCGATGAACGTTGCGCACTCGGCTTGGCCCACTGTCGAGAACGTCCAAGAGCCGATGACAGTAACCTGCCGGCGCAACATGTCAGGGCTCACATCTAGCGTAACCTGCCCGCCCTCGCCGACAAAGCACGCTTTGCCCCATGTGCGCACGCATTGGACGGCCTGTCGGCGCGCTTCCGATGAGGACGAGGTGTCAAGAGACACATGCGCACCGAGGCCATGCGTAGCCTGACGTATCGCATCGACCGCATTGGTCTCCGTGGGATTGACGAGCACATCCGCGCCGAATTCCTTCGCGCGCGCCAGTCGCTCGTTGCTGATATCGAGTGCGATGACGCGGGCGCCCATCGCGGAAGCTAGCTGCGTCGCGGACAGTCCGACGGGGCCTTGGCCAAAAATCGCGACCGTCTGGTCGCCCGTAAGTTCCAGGCGCTTGAGCGCGCCCCACGCGGTTCCCGTGCCGCATGAGATTGCGGCGCCTGTTTCGAATGACAGTGTATCGGGAAGGACTACGAGTGTGCGGGCCGGCACCTTCATATAGGGCGCGTGAGCGCCATGGCCGGTCGCTCCGTACACTTCTGCGACGCCCTCATCGCAGAGCTGCATCCAGCCTGTCGAACAATGCGGGCAGACACCGCAGCCGCGGTAGTGATGCACCATCACGCGCTGACCGACGCGGGCTTCGCGCTCGCTCACGCCGCTGCCAACGGCCGCTACGACACCACACGGCTCATGCCCTGCGATTACGGCGCGCGCGCTTGAAAAGCCGAGCAGCTTTGCAGCTTCGCCAGGGGCCGCGCGGTAAAACTTCAAGTCGCTCCCGCACATGCCGGAGGCCTTGATCTCGAGCACGACCTCGCCCGGTCCGGGAGTGGGATCCGCGAAATCCTCAAACGTCACACGCCGGTCGCCGGCGAATACGACGCCCTTCATTGCATTCCTCCATTACTGCGATTTTGGTTCACGCTAAGCCCGAGTTGTTCGCTGTCAACAATTTATCGATACCGGTAATCTGTTGACAATTTTTTAATTGCAGCCAACTCTCCACGATCGCTCGCTAGGGTTGTTGGATGCTGCAGCTGCCTGAAATTGTTCGCTCGCCGACGCTCTCCGTCATGGCGAAACGCCTGATTCAAGAGGCGATTTGGTCGGGTGGGTTGGCGCCAGGCGCGCACCTTGTCGAGACCGCGCTTGCCGAGCAGTTCCAGATCAGTCGTGGTCCCCTGCGCGAGGCGCTGCGGAGCCTTGCATCCGAGGGCCTCGTCGAATTTCATCCCGGACGCGGCGCGTTCGTCGTCGATCCCACGCCCGACCAGATGCAGGACATGATTATCCTGCGTGCTGTCCTCGGAGGCATGGCGGCGCGCTACGTCACGGCCAAGGGCAATGCATCCGTATTTGGGCGGCTCGTGGCTCATCTGGAGAGAATGCGCGCGGTGGCCGATCGCAACGATGAGAAGACGTTCTTCGATGGGCACTGGGAATTCTACGAAATTCTCCACGAGGCATCGAACGAGTTTATCTTCCGCTCATGGCAGTCGCTCTATGGCCTGATCAACATCTATGTCCGGCGCCTGGGCCGTCCTTATCTCCCGCTCCACGACATCCTGCGCGACTACGACACATTCGTAGAACTGCTACAGTCGGGAGATCCAGACGAAGCCGAGGCGGTCATGCGCAGCCAGATGCTGCGCGTCGGTTTTATCGTACTTGATCGCCCCATACCGCCGATGCTGTACGCGTATGTCACGCGCCGCATTCGCGATGATGGCTCGGTCGAGCACTTCGATCCTGCTGCCGAAGAGCAGCAGGTGCCGTCGAAAGCGGCAGATAATAAGAGCCAGAGCAGGCGAGGAAACGTTGAGCACAGCAGTACATCCACAAATAGAGGTCGCTCTCGCCGCGCTGGCTGAAGCGAACCTGCCGCCTGTCGAGAGTTTGACGCCTGCGCAAGCCAGGGCGACATTCAATGCAATGTCACGTGCGCGCGGCGGCACGCCGGCCTCGATTGCCAGGGCTGAGGACGGTATTGTGCCTGGACCAGATGGCGACGTACCGGTCCGCATTTACTGGCCTATCGCCACGGGCCCGCGACCAGCGCTCATCTATTGTCATGGTGGAGGCCACGTATTTGGTGACCTCGACACGCATGATGTGATCGCCCGCAATCTATGTGGTGGTGCCGAGGTCGTTGTTGTCGCGGTCGATTATCGCCTGGCGCCAGAGCACAAGTTTCCCGCGGCCGCCGAGGATGCGTGGGCAGCATACAACTGGGTGCGGGATACAGGAGCTTCGCTCGGCGTCGACATTTCGCGGCTTGCAGTCGGCGGCGACAGCGCCGGCGGCAACTTGGCGGCGGTCGTCGCGATCATGGCTCGCGATGCCGGTCACACAAACATCAAACTGCAGGTCCTGATCTACCCCGTGACCGATTACAGCCTCAGCTCCGATAGCTACAATCAATTTGGCGAGGGTTACGGCGTTCTGACCAGCGGTGCCATGAAGTGGTTTTCCCAGCATTACCTTCGTAGTGCCGAGGACGCCGACGATTGGCGCGCGTCACCCATCAAAGCGAAGAGTCTCGCCAACTTGCCGCCTGCATTTGTCGTCGCAGCGCAATGCGACGTCCTTTGCGATGAAGGTGCCGACTACGCCGAGGCGCTCGGCGCTGCCGGTACGAAAGTTGAGCGCAAAGAATACGCCGGCATGATCCATGGCTTCTTCGGCATGACGCCTGCGATCGACGATGCAGTGCGTGCCCAATCCGACGTCTCGAATACCCTGAGGAGCGCGCTTACATAGGCAAGCTGCTGAACGCCGGACGCCAAGGCAAGTCCCTTCGAGCGTCGTTCGGCATTCCAAGTTCAACAATCGACGGGTGAGATCGCGCTGCCACGTGATTCCGAACCGCCCGCTCACAATAGGAAACGCCTTGAAGGAGATCGTTACGATGAGACTACATCAGTTGTGTGGCTGCGCGTCGGCTGCTGTTGCTGCGTTGTGCGTGTTGGTTGGTGCCGGCCCCGCAATCGCGAAAGAGAAGCTCGTCTATGCGACGTACTTCTCGGAAGTCTATTCGGCGAGCAAGACCGACCTGTGGTTCATGAGCGAGGTTGAGAAGCGTTCGGGCGGTGAGATCACGTTCGAGAAATTCTGGAATCAGTCGCTGGTCAAAGCGCCGGAACTGTTCCCTGCGCTCCGCAGCGGTGCCGCCGACATCGTGGATGGGGCGCCTTCATCGTACAACGTGCGTGAATACCCTCTCGCCAACATCGTTCTCCCGCTGACGTCGTCGAAGGCGGACGCGGTGACGCTGGCGTGGAACAAGCTCTACGCGCAGAACGCAGACTTCCGAAAGGAGTTCGAGAGCAAGGGCGTGAAGATCCTCTACGCTGGAGCCTGGGCTGAAAACTCGTTGTGGGGCCGCCGTCCGATCACCAAGGCGGACGACTTCAAGGGCCTGAAAGTTCGCGCAGTGCCGTCTGTTTCGGACGCCTATGCTGCTCTGGGCGCGACGCCTGTAGCGCTCAGCTGGCCGGATGGGCTCGAGGGTCTGCAGCGCGGCGTTGTGGACGCGATGTCGTCGGCGCCGTTCGACTCCGGTGTGCTTGGCGGTGCGCATGAAGTCGCCAAGTACGGCAGCGACGCTGGCGGCATGGGCATCTTCGCCATGGCGACGGTCGGCATCAGCATGGATCGCTACAAGCGGCTCAGCGAGAAGCATCGCAAGATCATCGACGAAGTCGCTGCCGAAGCACCCAGGATGGCGATCAAGTTCAACGACGAGAGCGTTGGCGGTGCCGTCGACAAGCTCTGCGCGAAGAAGGACGCGATCAGCGTCAGCGTCTTCAGCGCAGAAGAGGCGGAGAAAGTCCGCAAAGGCGCCGTTGCTCCTCTTCAGGATGCGTGGATCAAACGCGCCAATAGCGAGGCAAAGGTCGATGGCCGCAAGATGCTCGACGAGTTTCTCGGCTACGTGCGCGAATTCGAGAAGACCTCAACCTACGTTCCGGGCTTCGAGCGCTTTCTCCAGAAGTGCGGCAAGAACTGATCTTCGTTCCTCTTACCTCATTCGGAGGAGCACTTTGCGGGCTCCTCTGATAACATCCTCACTGCACTACAGAAAACACAGACGGGCCGAGGCACGCAACACATGGCCTACAGCCCGCACGGAGTTGGAAACGCCAAGAAGGAGATAGGATGATGAATTTGCGGCTGCTCGGCAGGACTACTCGAACGGCGATTGCCGCTTGTGCTCTGGTGCTGTGCGCAAACAGCGCCTCGGCAACGGAGAAGTTCGTCTACGCGACGTACTTCTCGGATGTCTATTCAGCCAGCAAGACCGATCTCTGGTTCATGGCCGAGATCGAGAAGCGCTCCGGAGGCGAGATCAAGTTCGAGAAGTTTTGGAACCAGTCCCTCGTGAAAGGCGCGGAGCTCTTTCCGGCACTACGCAGTGGCGCCGCTGATGTCGTGAACGGTGCACCTTCGGGCTACAATGTTCGCGAGTACCCACTGGCAAATGTTCTTCTGCCGCTGACGTCGCAGAAGGCAGACGCCGTCGCGCTCGCATGGAACAAGCTATACGCCGAGAACGCGGCCTTCCGGAACGAGTTCGAAAGCAAGGGCGCCAAGGTTCTTTACGCAGGCCCTTGGGCGGAGAACTCGATTTGGTCGCGCAAGCCGCTCGTCAAGGCCGACGACTACAAGGGTATTCGAATTCGGGCCGTGCCACCGATCGCGGATGCGTACTCCGCTCTTGGCTCTACGCCTGTCGCATTGACTTGGCCTGATGGCCTCGAAGGGCTTCAGCGTGGCGTCGTCGATGCGATGACCGGACCTTTTGATTCGACCGTTCTTGGTGGCGCTCATGAGGTCGGCAAATTCGGCGCTGACGGCGGTGCGTTCGGGATCTACGCGATGGCGGTCGTCGCCATAAGCCTCGATCGCTACAAGAAGCTGAGCGAGAAGCACCGCAAGATCATCGATGAAGTGTCAGCCGAGGCACTGAAGATGTCGCTGAAATTCAATGACGAGAGCGTCGGCGGTGTGGTGGATAAGCTCTGCGGAATGAAGGACAAGCTCAGCATCAGCATAACCAGCCCGGAGGAGTTCGAGAAAGTCCGCAAGGTGGCGGTTGCTCCTCTTCAGGAAGCCTGGCTGAAGCGCGTCAAGACCGAAACCAAGGCAGACGGCCGCGCGATGCTCGATCAGTTCCTTGGCTATGTCCGTGAATTCGAGATGAGTTCGACATATGTGCCAGGCTTTGAACGCTATTTCCAGAAGTGCGGCAAGAGCTGACGTCTGTCAGTTGGTCTCCTGTTCCTCGCAGGAGCGCTTGAGCAAAGCGCCCCTCCGAATCCCACGACTCCCGCGGCCCTAAACCGGTAGACCTATGATCTCGCTTATCGAACGGGTGGAACGAGGATTGCTCGCGCTGAGCATCCTGTCTGGCTTTGCGACGCTCCTCATCATCATCGTCGTTTGCGCGGACGTCGCGGGCCGCTTCCTCTTCAATGCGCCACTGCACGGGGGCGTCGAGCTTAGCGAGCTGTTGATGGTGGTGTTGGTTTTCTTCGGACTAGCGGCCGCCCAGCAGCAGCGTCAGAACTATTCGATTGAGTTGGTGACGCGACACCTTCCAGATTGGGCACAAAAGCTTCTCGAGCTGCTTGGTTACGTCACCTGTTTCGCGATCGTCATTCTGCTGGCTTGGCCGGGCAGCAAGCAGGCAATGATGTCATTCGAGCGAGGAGAGGCAGGTTTCGGCATCGTTCCGTTTCCGCTATGGCCCGCGCGAATCCTACTGGCGATAGGTCTTTGGCTCCTCGCCGTGCAGTTCGCCTGTGACATTTATCGCTTTCTCGTAGGAAAACCCCGTGTCGTCGCACCGACCGCTGCGGAAAAGGCCGTCGAATAATGCTCGAGAATCTCCTGCCCGGACTCGCGATCATCGGTCTTATGCTCGCTCTCCTCCTTACACGCCTTCCCATCGCATTCGCCCTCGCGGCCGCCGGCATGGTCGGGCTCGTGGCTGCGCGTCCGTGGCGCGCGGTGGAGTTCTTGCTCTCTACCTTTACCTACAGCGCGACTGCAAACTTTGCCTACATCGTGTTGCCGCTGTTTCTCTTCATGGGGCAGATGGCATTCTCGGCAGGCCTCTCCCGCCACGCGTTCAACGCTGGACAGAAGTGGCTTGGACGCGTGCCTGGCGGCCTGGCCGCAGCGACGGTTTTTGGCTGCGCCGCATTCTCGACGATCTGCGGTTCGAGTGTCGCTACAGCTTCGACCATGGCACGCGTCGCTCTGCCAGAGATGCTCAGGAAGGGCTATTCGGGCAAGCTCGCTGCCGGCTGTATCGCGGCAGGCGGAACGCTCGGTGTGCTGATCCCTCCAAGCGGCATTCTGGTCGTCTACTCGATCGCGACGAACGTTTCTCTCGTGAAGCTGTTCGTTGCTGCTCTGGTGCCCGGCATCCTGACGGCCATCATCTACGTCATCGGCATCATCATCTGGGTCAAGCTGCGGCCCGAGATCGCGCCGAACCCAAAGAGTGAGCCCAAGCCCTCGTGGGGAGAGCGCTTCAATGCTCTTGGGAGCGCTTGGGAGCTGGCGATACTCTTCGCCGCCGTGATGGGAACGATCTATCTCGGCGTGGCAACGGCGACCGAGGCCGCGGCTCTCGGTGCGCTCTTCGCGTTGATCGCAGTCATTCGGCGTCCTGGGAGGAAGCGGGCCGTTCTCGAAGGTCTCCGCGATACGGGCACGGCGACGTGCTCGATCTTTGCACTCGTAATCGGAGCGGGGCTATTCAGTTTGGGCCTTTCGACTACAGGATTCCCGACGCATCTTGCATCGCTCGTTGTCGGGCTCAACCTGTCTCAGACGGGCACCATCGTTCTGGTACTGCTGCCGTTTCTGATTCTCGGCTGCTTCGTCGACGGCCTGTCCATGATTTTGATCATGATGCCGATTGTCTTTCCGATCGTACAGAGGGTTGGATTTGACGGTGTCTTGTTCGGCCTGCTCGTCGTGAAAATGGTTGAGATTGGGGCCATCACGCCACCCGTTGGCCTCAATGTATTCGTCGTTAAGAGCATGGCACCCAATGTCGAGCTTCGTGACATGTTTTATGGCTGCATCCCGTTCGTCATACTCGAGCTCATGATCGTCGCCTTGCTTATCGCGTTTCCGCAGATCGCGTTGTTTGCAGTGTCGGACTGAGAGTGGGACATCTATTGGCAAAGGGCGGGTTAGTGTCCGCTCCTTGCCGAAATGCGGACCGTATCGATCGGAATGCACGACCGAGCGTGCCGTGCTCTGCGTATCGCTTCTGATGGTCAGGCCATTGTAGCCTGATTTGGGTGTCGACTGCAGTTGGCCTAACTCAACACTATTATCGTGGTATCGAGTGATGATACGCGTGACCCGTTGGCCTTTCAGGGCTTGCTGACGCGCACCGGACGACTATGGACCTATGTGCGCGACGACCGGCCATTCGCCGGCCCTGATCCGCCGGCGGCGATCTACTACTTCTCGCTCGATCGCACGGCTGCGCATCCAGAAGCGCATCTGGCCCGCTGGCACGTGCTGATGCAGGCCGATGCCCACAGCGGCTACAACCGGCTCTACGAGACGGACCGGAAGCCCGCGCCGATCCTCAAGGTCGCCTGCTGGGCCCATGCGCGGCGCTGCTTCTTCGACCTGGCGCGGCTCAACAAGGCGCCGATCGGCATCGAAGCCGTTGCCCGCATCGACGCCTTGTTCGCCATCGAGCGCGAGATCAACGGCCTTCCGCCAGCAGAACGTCAACACATTCGACAGGACCGCAGCAAGCCGCTGGTCGACGCCCTGGGCGTCTGGCTGCGCGAGCAGCACACCAGGGTCTCGTCCAACGGCAAGACTGCCAAGGCCATCGCTTACAGCCTCAACCTCTGGGACGCGCTCGTCCGCTTCCTCGACGACGGCCGCCTCTGCATGAGCAACAATGCCGCCGAGCCGGCGATGCGCCCGATCGCCACCGGCCGGCGCAACTGGACCTTCGCCGGCTCCGATGAGGGTGGCCGGCGCGCCGCTGCAATCGACACCCTGGTCGAGACCGCCAAGCTCAACGATGTCGATCCAATCAGCTGGATGGCCGACATCCTCGCACGCCTACAGGACTATCCAGCCAAACGCATCGACGAACTCTTACCCTGGAACTGGCAGCCATCGCAGCATCAGCGCGCCGCTGCTTGACCTCTCTGCGTCAACTCCCCAAGCCGCAGCCTTCACCGGATGCGTACGTTGAGGACGGCGATCTGCGTGCGCTCCGGCTTTTCGGACTTTCGCGGACCCCGCCAGCGCATTCGAGAGCGTGGTCGCGGCCGGTCGTTGAGTTGGAACGCTGGGCGGGACCCAATCGACCTCGGCCCCTCATGTGCAAGGAGTGCGATCCGCGGACACGCGCCATCTTCAAGGCAGAACTCACCTGTTCAAACGGCCACGGCGTGTCGCTGCGCGGCCACTCGACTGCGGCAAACGGCCCAAAGTCTGCATCTCGCCCCACGTGCGGGCGGGGAGACGACAGGTTCACCGGCCCGTCGCACGCTTGTATGCGACACCTTCCGGTTCTCCGCCGTCTCATCTGCTCGTCGCTCGTCAGCGTACCGCCACCGGCCGAAGGCTGCTGGGCGCGTGGTACACTGGTGGGTACACCAGAACAGCGCTCTTCTAAAAAGTACGTGATTTCAACAAGATAGAACGAATTTCGATTCCGTCTCGGGGCACCACTACTTTTCTGCGTCAGTGATTTAGTTCAGGCAGGGCGGCAGGACGCTAAAATGGCGAGCCTGAGCACGATTCGCGATGATTCAGGCGATGCGCCTCATGGCTTATAGCGTGTCAGTCCGATGCCGCATGCAATCATGCCGGCTGAGACGAAGCGCCAGACGCCGAACCCTTCCTTGAGAAGGAAGGTCGAAATGAGTGCGGCAAACAGGACGCTTGTTTCCCTAAGCGCAGACACCGATCCAAGCGGCGCGAAAGCCATGGCCCATACGATCATCCAGTAGGATCCGACCTGCATGCCGCCGGCCAGTGCAGACGATCCCCACTGCGTCCTTATCGCGGCCCGTATCTCCTTTGCTTTCCAAATCAGCGCGATGAGAAAGGTAAGAAGTCCGTCGCCGATCGTGAGGCAAACCGCGAAGCCCATGACGGAGCCCGCTTGCCGCACCCCCAGCCCGTCCACCAGCGTATAGGCGGCGATGCAGGCGCCGGTCAGCAGCGCGAGAGGGACGGCACGCGACTTGGGGCCTTTGCTCGATTTGCGATCCAGTGTCAGCGCCATCACTCCGGCAGACAGGAAGAGCACGCCAAAGAGCGAGGCCGCATCCAGTATCTCGCCAGCAAAAATGGCCGCGCCCAACGTCACGAGCAGCGGGGCCGTTCCTCGGGAAATGGGATACACTTGCCCGAGGTCGCCGTTGTTGTAAGCAACCGGCAACGCGAAGTGATAGGCGGTGTGAAGAATGATCGCCAGCGCGAGCAACGGCCAACTCGCCTGATTCGGCAATTCGACAAACGGCAGAACTGCGAACGAGAATAGCGCGCCCATCAGGGTCACGATCGCCATCGCGGCTATCTTGTCGCCGCTGACCTTTATCAGTGCATTCCAACCCGCATTTAGCGCGGCCGCAAACAGGACGATTAGCGCAATTTCCGTCGACATCGAAAAAGGGGAACACAATCGGCGAAGTCTGTCTATTGCTGCCGGCGTGGCCTGCCCGACCTTGTTGGAGGCGCACCAAGTGCGACAATCGCTTCGTTTCGCTTCGCTATGCTCATCGAATTGATCAGGACTACGCCAGGAAGCTTTATGGCCTCTTCAATTGGGTCGATTGGAGTAAGTAGGACAGTGCCTTAGGTGCGACCCGCCGTTCAGAACGCTGTGGTAAGCCATGGAAAGTTTCGGTGTCCCACCTCGTTGCAGGCTATTGATTGCAACGGCTTGGACGGCTCCGTCTCGGGGCACCACTCTCTTTCCGTCGTCGTTATTCATCAAGCACTTGGACACCCGTTTCTGTCTTACCCGCGAGACAGGGGGATAAAGTGCCACAATCGACGCCTGCTTTGTTCGCAGCGGTCATTGGCCGGGACAGGCCCGGACTTTCGCATCGGCAAGAGCACCAACGCCTCAATCCGCGCCGGTTTTCTCCAGCCAGTCATGCTCCAGCAATCTCAGCCGGCTGGTGACGGAAAGCAGGAAGGCCGTCGACCAGCCGAACAGGATCAGCCCATTGCCCGCCTCGATTGCGCCAAACAGCCGCCAGTTGCCCTCGAGCACGACGTCCCCGTAGCCCAGGGTCGTGAAGGTCACGGTCGAAAAATAGAGTGCCGTTTCGAAGTCTCCCACGGCACCGATCGCCCAGAAAGCGGCGCCATACAGCCAGATCTCGACCGAATGGATGGCCACCAGCCCCAGGACCACGAACAGGATGACGCCGAGCGGGACGAGGCGGTTTGCATGGGCCCGGATGCGATGCGCCCTGTCGCGCAGCACCCACAAGAGGCCGAGCAGGCCGCCGAGATGGATGGCGACGGTAAGGCTGACCATGAAGGTCGCGAGCGCGAGGTTGGCAAACATGCGTTGTCCGACATTCCCCAGATGAACCGTTGGAAGAGTTATAGTCGAAAGTTGGTGACGGTTAGATCAGGAGGGCGGTCAAATTCCAACGTCGCAAAACCGATCAGCCCTGCACTTGCCGCGATGAACTCACCGAAGTCTTGCGCCGTCCGGTGTGTCGCCCTGCTGACGCGCCGCAGCCCTCGTGAGCACTGCTACGCCGGTATCCGCACCTTGTCACGTTGGGCGGCGAGCGGCCCCGCGCGCGGCATTCAATCGAAAAAAGCGAAACAATCGAAATAGTTGGAGAGGGAAGGGCCTGCTCCCGACTCAGGGCGCCGAGGCGTGTCCGCCGCCCGCCTGACACCGGTCAACGAACCGACGCGGATCCTTCATGGGCCGGCAACACGCCCGGCATATGGGTTTTCGCGTGGTGTCCCGGAGTCGTAGCATCCTTGACCAGCGCTGGCCGTCTGTCGCGTGCTGGACGATCGTCGCCGCCGTGCTGGCCGGGGCCGCGATCGGCCGCGAGCCGGCCTTGGCGATCTACCTCGTCAGCTTCGTCTATTACGGCCTCTACTGGTACGCCTTCGCCTGGGGCGTCGACTCGTTCGACGTCTTCAAGCGCGACGCGCTGCTGCTCAAGGCGCTGTCGGTCGCCGCCCTCGCTTTCGTCTACCTGCAGGCGCCGCCCGACATTCTCTCGCTGGGCACGATCGCGCTCGGAATTCTCCTCAACGCCCGCGCCGCTGCGGTGCTGGGGATCGACCGCACCTATTACGGCCACGAGCTGGCCGGGCTGCCTGCGCGGCACATCACGGAGTTTCCCTATTCGCTGATGTCCCACCCGATGATCGTGGGCAACGTGATGGCCTTCGGCGGCACTTTGCTCAACCCGGCCTTCCGCGCCGCGTGGTGGCCGCTCGCCGCGCTTCATGTCGTGTTGAACATCGCCCTGCTCGCGATGGAATGGGCCGGACCGCGCCGCCGGCCGGCCATCCGGCTGGCGGGACTCCTCATCCTCGCCGTCACGGCGGCGACCGCGACGCTCGCCGCGGGCCACGACACCGATTCGCGCCGCCTCAGCCAGGAAGCTTCGTGACCGACATTCTCGACTCCACCGCCGCCGGCACGACGCGGGGCGCGGTCTCGTCCCTGTTTCCCGCCACGATCGGCCGCTTCGAGGCACCCGAGGACCGCGCCCTGATCGACGGCCTGTCGCGGTGGGTCGAGCAGCATTTCCGCGAGCAACTCGGCCAGCGGCCCTCCTGCCACGTCTATGTCGAGACGCTTCCTGCCGAGATCGTCGCTTTGATCGATCGGCTGCGCGACAGCCCGGTCATCCGCGAGCTGATCGTGCGGCAGGTTCCGGCCGGCAGCGGCTTCGAGCCGATGAAGCACACCGACGAACTCTACATCTCGCACTACAACAAGGACCGCGGCGGCGACCAGGGCCTGTTCGACAGGCACTATGACGGCAACCTGCGCTTCCTGTCGTCGAGCATGGTCGTGCGGGCGCTGATCTATCTCCAGTCCGATGCGAGCTACAAGGTGGTGTTCGGCGACAGCCGGGTCGAGAAGGCTTTCACCACCTACGATTTCGGCCTGCTCGACTTCCATCGCGAGCTGCATTGGGTCGAGGGCAATTACACGCCGGGCGGGCCGCAGCGCATCCTGCTCAAGTGCAACTACCTCGTGACCGCCCCGGGCGCCGGTGCCCGCGGCCGCTTCGCGCTGGCAGCCAACACCGCCGTCTTCTACGTGGTCAAGGCGGCCATGGAGTATTCGAAGAGCCCGCGCACGCCGGCCCAGAAGGCCGTGGGCCATCTCTGCAACCTGTTCCGTCGCCTCAACATCGTTCACCCGTTGGTGCCGCTCGCGGCGATTGCCGCGAGCGCGATCGGCGTGGCCGTCCTCGCATACGTCGTCGTCACCCCGTAGCGCCCCCCCCTAGAACCCGCCGAGCAGAGGAACCGCCATGACCGGACTGTTGCACGAGTTGAAGGTCCAGCGATGGGACGACCATCGCTACTACCATCACAGCAAGGTCAACCAGTCGCTGCACCTGCTGAGCGCGACCAGCTTCCTGTTCGCCTATGTCATTGCCTTCACGGACCCCGCCATGGCGGCCCTGATCGGCTGGCTGGTCGCGATGACGACTCGCCAGATCGGCCATCTGTTCTTTGAGCCGCGCGGCTACGACGCCGTCAACCAGGCGACCGACGAATACAAGGAGGAGATCAAGGTCGGCTACAACATCAAGCGCAAGCTGGTCCTGCTCGCGGTCTGGGCGGCGTCGCCGCTGCTGCTGGTGGCCGACCCTACCCTGCTCGGCGTCTTCACGCCGCACGCCGACTGGACCGGCTTCGTGACGCATGTCGGCGAGCTGTGGCTGGTCGTCGGGCTGGCCGGGATCGCCTTCCGCGCCCTCCAGCTGTTCGTGACCAAGGATCTGACTACCGGCCTGGTTTGGGTGACCAAGATCGCCACCGACCCGTTCCACGACATCAAGCTTTATCACCGCGCGCCGTGGGAGCTCCTGACCGGCCGGCACAGCCGCCACACGCCGGAGACCGTCGCGGCTCCCATTCTGCCCGACCAGATCCTGCCAGAGGTCATTCCCGAGCTGCCCTCGACCATCGTCGAGGACGCCGTCGCCCCGGCCTCAAAGGGCGGCGTCTAGGGGCTGCGGCCCAACCAGCTGCTCCTTGCGTCCCCGTCCCGGGAAGCCCAGCAGGTGCGACGCCATCTCGCGCAGGATGCGCCGCTTGATCGCCCGGTCGGTGGCGAGCGCGCCCGGCTCCCACCAGCCGTCGCGCTGCATCGCCTCGGCCGCCGCGACGAAGCGGTCGGCCACCGCCTGGAACTGCTCCTCGGTGAAGTTCAGGCTGAAGATCAGGCGCCCCGTGCCCACCCAGCTCAGCGCAAGCCCATGGGCCTTGAGGTAGTACTGGAACATCCAGTTGTAGCGCGAGGCGGCCGGGTAACAGACCGTCCAGATCGACGAGAGGTGCCCGATGCGCACCGGCAGCTCTCGCTCAGCCAGCCGGCGGTTGAAATCGGCGGCCCGGCGGTCCCAGGTCTGGTCGAGCTCGCGATAGACCTGCTTCATTTCGGGCGAGTCGAGATGGAGCAGGAACTCGTTCATCGCGCCCATCACATACGGATGGGCGTTGAAGGTGCCCCGCGCAAAGCAGATGTCGGCCGGCCGGTCGTCCCGGAACCGCTTCATGAGACGGTGGTCGCCGCACACGACGCCGATCGGAAAGCCGCCGCCCACCGTCTTGCCATAGGTCACGAGATCGGCCTCGATGCCGAAATACTCCTGCGCGCCGCCGGCCGCGAGGCGGAAGCCGACGAACACCTCGTCGAGGATGAGAACGATGCCACGTTCGGTGCAGACCTGGCGCAGGGCCTTCAGCCAGGCGGCATAGGTTTCCCGACTGACGCCGCGGTCCGGCCGGCTGGCCATCAGCGTGGAATCCGCCGGCGCGCCCTGGTTGGGGTGCATGGCCTGGATCGGGTTGACCAGCACGCAGGCGATGTCGGTGCGGCGGCGCAGCACGGCGAGGGTCTTCTCCGAGAGATCCGCCAAGGTGTAGGTGTCATGCGCGGCGACCGGATTGCCGACGCCAGGCTGCACGTCGCCCCACCAGCCATTGTAGGCGCCGCAGAAGCGCACGAGGTGGGAGCGGCCGGTGTGGTAGCGCGCCAGCCGCACGGCCTGCATCACCGCTTCCGTGCCCGACATGTGGAACGACACTTCCGGCTTGCCGGAAATGCGGGCGAGCCGCCGGGCATTGTCGGCCACGAGATCGGGATAGGCGCCGAGAACGGGCCCCAAGTCGGCGACGCGCCGCGCGCCGCGTTCCATGCAGCCCTTGTAGAAGTCGTAGCCCAGCAGGTTGACGCCGTAGGAGCCGCTGAGGTCGTAGCGCGCGGTGCCGTCGAGGTCGGTGACCTGGACGCCCGCGGAGGAGGCCACGAAGGCGCCGGCCGGCAGCGCCGCCCGGACGCGGGGGCTGAACTGGAAGGGGACCCGGTAGCTTTCGGTGAACTGCAGGTCGGAGATGAAAGCTGTCGCCTCCGAGGTCACCCGCAGCGTGCGTCCGTTTCCCGCGCGCAAGGTCTCCGCCAGCGCGTCGAAGCCCTTTCTGCGGCGGGCGGCGATGGCCTCGCTGGCCTCGTCGGCGCGGAAGAACAGGTCGCCGTCATAGACGTAGCGCGGGACCAGGCTGGCGATGCGCCGAGACAAGCGTGCATGGCCGCCGAGGGACCGGTGCTTGGCCCGCGAGAGCATGAGGCGGTTGCGCACCCTGGGTGCCAACAGGAACAGCGCCAGTCCCCCGGCCACCAGCGCCGCGACGGTCTCACCATCCATCAGATTCATGATCCCGTTTCCCCGGAGTTTTCGACGTGGCCAAAAGCGTTCATTCGCAACTGCTGAAAATCCTCCAGCAGGAGGACATCAATTTCCTGCTGACCAACCGCATCCCGCGAAGGCTCGCGACGCGCTGGATGGGTTGGTTCAGCCGCATCGAGAGCCCGGCCCTGGCGCGCGCCGCGATCGCGGTCTGGCGCCTCTTCGCCGATCTCGATCTCACCGAGTCGAAGAAGACGTCCTTCGGCAGCCTGCGCGACTGCTTCACGCGCGAGCTGCGCGCGGGTGCGCGGCCGCTCGATGGCGATCCCTCGATTTTGGTCAGTCCCTGCGACGGGATCGTCGGCGCGAGCGGCACCGTTCGGGGGACCGAGCTGTTCCAGGCCAAGGGCTTCCCCTACCGGCTCGAGGATCTGCTGATTGATCCGGAGCTGGTCGAGACCTACCGCGACGGCACCTATGTCACGCTGCGCCTGACCTCGAGCATGTACCACCGCTTCCATGCGCCGCACGACGCGACGGTCGAGCGCGTGACCTACGTCTCGGGCGACACCTGGAACGTGAACCCGATCGCGCTCAAGCGGGTCGAGCGCCTGTTCTGCCGCAACGAGCGCGCCGTGCTGCGGCTCCGCCTCGCCGCAGGCGGCCACCCGGTGGCGCTGGTGCCGGTCGCGGCGATCCTGGTCGCCAGCATCCGCCTTCACTTCCTCGATGTCGTGATGAACATGAACTATCGCGGGGCGGCCGACATCGCCTGTGCCACGCGCGTTCGACGGGGCGACGAGCTGGGCTGGTTCGAACACGGATCCACGATCATCGTCTTCGCCCCTCGCGGCTTCCGCCTGTGCGACGGCATCGCCGACGGCACGAAGATCCGGATGGGCCAACGCCTGATGGTTCTGCCCTGATGCGACCGGGGAGCGAGAGGCGGACACTCCCTTTCCATTGCAACAGTCTCGTTGCCGTCTCGTGAGGCCGGCATGTCATTTCGATGACCGGCCCCTCGGCGTGGTCCAGCTTCATGCTAGGAAGGGCCATGCCTGACAAACAGGAAGCTCCGACCTTCTTCGCCGTTGCCCAGCAGATCCAGGACGCGCTGAACCATGTCGAGGCGGTTGCGGAGAAACCGGATGGACGGCAGTCCGACCTGCTTTCGCAGGCGGTCGCCCATCTGCGTGCGGGAGACTATGCGCTGGCCCAGGATGCCGCATTCCGGGCCTGCCGCCGTTCGCTGTCCCGAAGCAGGACGACGATGGTCGCCCTCGGCGGCAGCTCGGCAGTGACGGTGGCCGACATAAGGGCCGACCTCTATCGGCTGCTCGCCGAGGCGCCACCCTGGATGCTCAATTCGCTGCTCTAATTGGGATGAACCTTCGCGCTGCTCGCGCGTTATTGTTGGCGCCGGAGCAGCGCCTGCGGGGTTCAATGCCGATCTATATGGACATCGTACCGCTCGACCGGCTCGTGGTCATCGTCGCACGCGGCCCCGTGAGCGCCGAGGAGATCGCCGAAAATACCCGGAAGCTCGTCGAAGCGAATGTGCCCGGTTACGCGAAGATCATCGACGTCACAGGTTCGACGTCGAACCTGAGCAGGGATCAGGTGAACGGCATGGCGGCGATGCTTCGGAGCGGGCGGGATGTCGCTGCGCGGGGACCGGTCGCCTTCGTCGTGGATCCCGCGCGTAGCGGGTTCGCCGACAGCTTCGCCGAAGCCACCGAGGGCGATCGGCCCGTAAGACTCTTCCGGAGCCTCCATGAGGCGAGGAGGTGGTCGAAGGAGAATCTTCCCGGGTCACCCGGGCGCGGTGATCAGCTGCCGCGATGAGTTGGGCGATGCCGGATCTTCAAGCCCGGCGATCGCAGCTCATTGCTTAGCGCGTGCTCGTGCGATGAGTGCGACCAGGTCGTCGACCGTGACCAGCCTGTCGGCATCGGCGTCGGCGATCTCGATTCCGAACAGATCCTCGACGGCCATCACCAGTTCGACGAAATCGAGGCTGGTTGCGCCAAGGTCGGCCACCAGGGCGGCGCTGCCGGTGGCCCGGTCGGGGGAGATCCCGAGGATGGAGCCTACGATGTCGCGCACCTGGGCCGGGAGGACGTCGAGCCCGGGCGGACGGGGAGAGGCGGTCTCGGTGGCGGGGTTCATCGGGTGGACCTCGATGGTGGTTTCAGCGGGGCGGGGATTCGCTGGAAAGAAGGGTCACGCCGGCGGTGGACCGGAAGGGGGCTGGCGCGGGGGTGGCATGGGCGGCGGCGGTCGCGTCGAGTCGGGAGGAGGTTCGGGCGGGGCGTTGTTGGGCGGCCTCGGGATGCTTGCCATGGCGCTGGTTCCTCCTTGCCGGTGATCGCAGTGCCTCGAAGGTCTGCGAATGTCAGGTCGGGTGCGTGCGCAGCAAGGCTACGAGATGACGAGGGGTGCGATGATCACGGGAGGAAGGGAAGGCGGATCGTTCCAGTGATTCATCAGTGCTCCCTGGTGAGACGGGAGCGCATGCCTCTCTCCAGCCACTGCGCGCTAGATACCCAAACAATGGTGGGCCTTCCTACACCATCGGGAACGGAGCGTCACGGAGGGATCGGATCGCGTCACGGTCAACGAGAGACGCCGGGCGCGAAAGCATACCCTCTCATGCTCAGCGCAGGAACTTCCTGAAACGCAGCAGTGACAGGTAGAAGAACACACCTCCGATGGCCAGCAGGGCCGCGAATTGCGGCCAGGCGACCTCGATCCCGGCGCCGCGGAACAGGATGGACTGCGCCAGGATGACGAAGTGGGTATTGGGCGCCGCCAGCATGAGATCCTGAATGAGCGGCGGCATGCTCTCGCGCGGCGTCGTGGCGCCCGAGAGGATCTGCAGCGGGATCAGCACCAGCATCAGCAGCATGCCGAACTGGGGCATGGATCCCGCCAGGGTCGCGAGAAAGATGCCCATGCAGGTCGTTGCCAGGAGCTGGAGCGCCGCGCCAGCCATGAACAGCGCGATCGATCCTTCGATCGGGACGCCGAGCAGGCCCTGCACGACGGTGACCAGCGACAGGCCCGACGCCACCAGCACGATCAGGCCCATCGACCAGATCTTGCTCAGCATGAGCTCGGCTGGCGTCACCGGCATGACCAGCAGATGCTCGACGGTGCCGTGCTCGCGTTCGCGGATCAGCGCCGTGCCGGTCAGGATGATCGACAGCATGGTGATCATCGAGATGACGTTGGTCACCGAGCCGAACCAGCTCTTGTTGAGCTGCTGGTTGAAGCGGGTCCTGAGCGTCAACTCGACCGGCAGGGTGGTCTTCCCGCGATAGCGCTTCAGGAACTCCGCGACCTCGGCCGACACGATCGACTGGATGTAGCCGCTGCCGGTGAAGGCCTGCGAGACGCGCGTCGCGTCGACGTTGAGCTGGATTTCCGGCGAACGGCCGGCGAGCAGGTCCTGCTGGAAGCGCGGCGGGATGTCGAGGGCGAAGGTGTCGATGCCGGCGTCCATGCGGCGGTCCATCTCGACGTGGGAGATGAGCGCCGGCGGCATGAAGTACGGCGGATAGAACGCACCGATGATGCGCGCGGCCACCGGCGAGCGGTCCTCGTCGACGATCGCCATGACGGCGCGGTTCAGCGTCTCCGGCATGGCGCGCGATGCGGTGTAGATCGATACGGTGAAGGCATAGAGGATGAGCGCGATCAGCATCGGATCGCGCGCCACGCCGCGCAGTTCCTTGATGCCGAGCTGCAGGACGTTCGAGGCGCGCATGTCAGGCCTCCTGCTTCTTCAAGAGCGCGATGCCGAGGAGGAGCAGCACGGGCACGGCGATCAGCAGCGGCACGAAGGCGCCGCCCAGCTGCTCGAAACCCAGCCCCTTCGAGAAGGTGCCGCGCGCGATCGTCATGAAGTAGGTGGCGGGATAGATCCGGCCGATCGCCGCGCCGGCTCCCTGCAGCGAGGAGACCGGGTCGATCAGCCCGGAATACTGGACGGCGGGAATGAGGGTGAGCAGGGTCGTGCCGAACAGCGCGGCGATCTGGCTTTTCATGAAGGTCGAGACCACGAGCCCCATGGCCGTCGTTATGGTAACGTAGAGCAGGGCGGCGGCCGAGAGGGTGAGGAAGCTTCCCTTGAAGGGCACGCCGAAGACGAACACCGCGAAGGCAGCGAGGAGCAGGAAGTTCGCCATCGCGAGGGCGATGTAGGGCAGTTGCTTGCCGAGCAGGAACTCGGTGCGCGTGGTCGGCGTGACGTAGAAGTTCACGATCGAACCCAGCTCCTTCTCGCGCACGACGCTGAGCACGGTCAGCATCGACGGAATCATCATCAGGAGCAGCGGGATGATCGCCGGCACGATGGCCACCAGGCTGCGGACGTCGGGATTGTAGCGGTAGCGGATCACCAGTTGGAAATCGCCCGTCGCGGCGGCGCGGCCGTAGAGCTCGCGCGATTTTTCCGTCAGCCAGGCGGCATGCATGCCCTGGACGTAGCCCCGCACCGTCTCGGCCCGGGTCGGCATGGCGCCGTCGATCCAGGCCCCGACCTCGACCGGCCGCCCGTGCGCCACGTCGCGCGCGAAGCCCGGCGGTATCTCGATGACGAGGCTGAGCTTGCCCTCGCGCATGCGACGGTCGAGTTCGGCATGGCTGGCGACGGGCGGCTCCTCGGTGAAGTAGCGCGACCCCGCGATCTGCAGCGCATAGTCGCGGCTGAGCCCGGTATCGTCGCGGTCGAGCACTGCGAAGGACAGGTTCTCGACGTCGAGATTGACGCCATAGCCGATGACGAACATCAGGATGATGCTGCCGGCCAACGCCAGCGTCAGGCGGATCGGGTCGCGGCGGAGTTCGAGCGACTCCAGGCGCGCATAAGCGAGAAGGCGCCTGATGTCGAAATGCGGCGAGGACCGCACCGCCGCGGCCGGCTCGGGCGCCGTCGGCGTCTTGGACGCTGCGGGCGGCGTCGGCGACTTCCCGACCGCCTCCTCGAGCCAGGCCGTGAACGCCTCGTCGAGGCTTTGGACCTTGCGCCGGGCGACGATCCGCGCCGGCGTGTCGCTGGTCAGGACGCGGCCGGCATGCATCAGCGAGATCCGGTCACAGCGCTCGGCCTCGTTCATGAAATGGGTCGAGACGAAGATCGTGACGCCGTCGCGCCGCGAGAGATCGGCCAGGATCTGCCAGAAGGCGTCGCGCGCGACCGGATCGACGCCGGAGGTCGGTTCGTCGAGGATCAGGATTTCGGGCGCGTGCACCATGGCCACGGCCAGCGACAGGCGCTGCCGCATGCCGAGTGGCAGGTCGTCGGGCCAGGCGTCCATGGACTGGGTGAGGTCGAAGCGGGCGGCCATCTCCTCGATGCGCTGCGGGATGCCCTTCGGGTCGAGGGCGAACAGGCGGGCATGCAGGTCGAGGTTCTGCCGGACGGTGAGTTCGGAATAGAGCGAGAAGGACTGGCTCATGTAGCCGACGCGGCGGCGCACCTCGGTGTCGTTCGCGTCGACCAGTTGCCCGAACAGGCGTGCGGTGCCCTCGGTCGCCGGCAGCAGGCCGGTCAGCACCTTCATGGTGGTGGTCTTGCCGCAGCCGTTGGAACCCAGGAAGCCGAAGATCTCGCCGCGGCGGATGCGGAAGTTCACGTGGTCGACGGCGGTGAAATCGCCGAACCGCACGGTGAGGTTCTCGGCCTCGATCGCGATTTCCGTATCCTTCCCGCCGACCAGCGGCGGAATGACGACGGCGCGGTGGCCGCGCCTCTTTTCCTCCGGCAGCAGGGCGATGAAGGCCTCGTCGAGGGTGGCTGTGCCGGTGCGTGCGCGCAGTTCGGCCGGCGTGCCCGTGGCCAGGATCCGCCCCGCGTCCATCGCGATCAGCCCGTCGAAGCGGGCGGCCTCTTCCATGTACGCGGTGGCCACCATCACGCTCATGCCGGCACGCTCGCCACGGATGCGGTCGATCAACTCCCAGAACTGCTGGCGCGACAGCGGGTCCACGCCGGTCGTGGGCTCGTCGAGGATCAGCAGGTCCGGATCGTGGATCAGCGCGCAGCAGAGGCTGAGCTTCTGCTTCATGCCACCGGACAGCTTGGCGGCCGGCCGGCCGGCGAAAGCTTCGAGACCGGTGCTGGCGAGAAGGGCGGCGATGCGACGCTCGCGCTCCGCCCGCGAGCTGCCGAACAGGCGGCCGAAGAAGTCGATGTTCTCAAACACCGACAGGGTGGGATAGAGGTTCCGGCCGAGACCTTGCGGCATGTAGGCGATGCGGGGGCCGACCGCACGGCGATGGGCGGCGCTCGCCATGTCGCCGCCCAGCACGGTCACCTTCCCCTGCTGGATGGTGCGGACGCCGGCGATCAGCGACATCAGGCTGGACTTGCCCACGCCATCGGGGCCGATCAGCCCGATGATGCGGTTGGAGTCGATGTCCAGCGAGACCGAGTCGAGCGCGCGCGTGGCGCCGTAAGTGTGGCTGACTTTCTCCAGGCGCGCGACCGGGTCGGTCTTCACTGGGCCACCAGCTGCAGCCGGGCCGGCCATTCTGCGCCCGGGTCGAGGCGCACATAGGCGAGTCCGGGAAGGCCGGTCTTGACCTGTTCAATGTACTTGCGGAGCAGGTCCTCGGGGATCTGTGCCTTGACGCGGAACATCAGCTTCTGCCGTTCCTCCGTGGTCTCGACCGTCTTCGGTGTGAACTGGGCGACGTTGGCCACGAAGCCGATGCGGGCGGGAATCACGTATTGCGGCCAGGCATCGAGGACGAGCCGCGCCTCGGTCCCGATCGCCAGACGCCCGGCCTGCGTCGTCGGGAGGAAGAACGTCATGTAGACGTCGCCCAGGTCCACGAGGTTGAGCACGCGGCCGCCGGCGGCCAGCACCTCGCCCGGCTGGGCGACGCGATACTGCACGCGCCCGTCGCGCGGCGAGGTGAGCGTGCTGTCCTCGATATCCGCCTTGATCGTGTCGATCGCCGCGCGCGCCGCATCGACCGCCGCCTCGGCGTCGACCACATGGGCCCGTGCCGCGCTGAGGCCAGCTTCCGAGGCGGCGAACTGCGCCTTGGCGGCATTGACGGCCGCGTCGGCGCCTCCGGCGCTCGCACGATGGTCGTCCAGCACCTGCTGCGAGACGGTGTTGGTCATGACCAGCTTTTCCGACCGTTGCAGGCGCCGGGTTGCGGCGTCGAGCTCGGCCTCGCGCTGGGCGATGATGGCGATTGCGGCCTTGCGGTCGGCCTCGCGTTGGGTGACCAGGCTGTTGGCCGTCTCGACGCCGATCAGGGCGCGCTTGAACTCGGCCTCCGCCTGCCGGCGCCGGGCCTCGAGCTGGTCGGTGTTCATGCGGACCAGAACCTCGCCGGCTTTGACGAAGTCGCCCTCGCGCAC
Source organism: Rhodospirillales bacterium 24-66-33 (assembly GCA_002281855.1). Classification (GTDB taxonomy): domain Bacteria; phylum Pseudomonadota; class Alphaproteobacteria; order Reyranellales; family Reyranellaceae; genus Reyranella. The sequence continues at coordinate 92,370 of NCHQ01000005.1, forward strand.
GAGGATTTCCTTGATGCGGCCGGGAGTCTTGGCGGCGATGTCGATCTCGGTGGCCTCGATGCGGCCGTTGCCGCTCACGATCCCGGCGGGCAGGTCGGAGCCGGCGAAGCGCTGCCAGGCCCAGTACCCCAATGCCGCCAGCGCGACTGCTGAAACCACGAACAGCCACGATCGGCTCGTCCTCGTCATCGCCTCACTCCTTCAAATCGGGTCGCCCTCCGTCCTCGAATTCGGCTTTCTCGGCCAGCCGGCGTGTCTCGCCGGTCTTCACGTCAGCGATTAGACCAGGCAGGGTCGTCGGTAATTGATGCAGGTCAATGTTCGCCGGGCGGCTGGCCTTGCGTGAAGGCCGCAATGCCGGAAGAATTCACGCTCATTCGAGAGTCATGCGGAGACCAGAAGAAAATGCAGTTCGATGACGTCATCCTCGGTCGCCGGAGCATTCGCGGATACAAGCCCGATCCGGTCCCCCGGGCGCTGATCGAGGAGATCATCGCCTTGGCGATGCGCGCGCCGTCCTCGATGAACACCCAGCCGTGGAATTTCTACGTCATCACCGGCGAACCGCTGGACCGGATCCGCGCGGGCAACACCGAGCGGATGGTGGCGGGCGTCCCGCAGTCGCGTGAATTCCGGACGGGACAGCCCTTCGCCGGTCCGCACCGGGACCGTCAAGTCGGCGTCGCCAAGCAACTTTTCTCCGCCATGGGGATCGCGCGCGACGACAAGGAGATGCGCCAGGACTGGGTGTTGCGCGGCTTCCGCCAGTTCGATGCGCCGGTCTGCGTGATCGTGACCTATGATCGGGTGCTGGACGGCAGCGACGACACGCCGTTCGATTGCGGCGCCGTGACGACGGCGCTGGTCAATGCCGCCTGGTCGCGCGGGCTCGGTGCCGTGATCAACAGCCAGGGCATCATGCAGTCGCCGGTGGTGCGCGAGCATGCCGGCATCGCCGACGACCAGGTCATCATGAAGAGCATCGCGCTGGGCTGGCCGGACGAAGGCTTCCCGGCCAATGCGGTCGTGTCGGAACGGAAGTCCGTCGGTGAAGCCACGGTGTTCGTCGGCTTCGGCGACTAGGCGCCGGCCATCTCCCCTCCAATGACCTGAATCAAACGGTCGCCGTCCCTGCACGGACAGGCTGATTTCCGCAGCGGAGGCGCGGCCTTCGGGCGGCGAGCATCTTCACGGCTTTGCCGACAGCAGGCCCCGCGCCACCGCGACCAGGTCGCACGAGCCGAAGACTGACGTCTTCTTTCCGCTCATATTACCCGTCACCCTTCCGGAGACGTTCTCGAGCAGCAGTTGATGGAGCGTTGCGGCAATGGCCTCGGGGGTGGGAGGTGCCGGCTTCTCGGCACGGGTGGCGGCATCCTTGCGGACGCGCGTCGCCTGAACGGCCGACCGGATGGTGCTTGCGATCAGCTGCTTGTCGATGTCGGTGGCCGCTGTCGCAAAGAACTTGACGGTGTGATCCGTCGCACTCGCGAATCCGAGAATTGCGTCCTTGCGCTCCTTGCTCGCGAGCTTGAGGCCGTTCGCGAACTCATTGACTTCCCTTGCTTCCTCATCGGTCGGCTTTGCTTCGGATGCGAAGCGAACCTTCATCTTCGGGGTCTTGATGATCGCTACGCGGGTGCGCTCCGGTTTGCCCTCCGTTGTCTTTTCCCTGAGAACGACGATTGCGTTCGCGCGGCTGACATATACGAGCATTCGAGGCCCTCAAGCCATCCTGGCAGTTGAGCAGGAAACAGCCGCGCAATCCAGTTCCGAAGGCTCTTCCACGAGGATCGGGGTTGCGCGCCCGGCCATTACGCGGCACCGTCCCGGCATGCTTCGAGTCACCAGCATCCTACTGTTCTTCGCCCTTCTCGCTGGCTGTGACGGCTTCAAGGTCGGCCGCGACAATCCGCAGCCTTCGCCGGGCTGGGTTGGCCACACGGTCGCCGACTTCGCCGCCCGCAATCCTGCGGCGAAGCAGATCCACGGGCGGGACGCGTTGTACGTGTTCGAGAATAGCCCCGGTTACGGCAAGTGCGAGGTCATCCTCAGGACCGACGGCGAAGTCATCACCGACGTCTTCAACATGTGCGCACCGGGAAGGCTCTGGCTGGCGCCGCCGTCGCATCGGGTCGACGCGGGCTGAGGGGCGTAGCCTTCGGATCCTCAGAGATTCTGGAGCTTGTTCTCGACGCCGAGAATGTGGCGTCCGACCATTTCGACATGGCCCATCATGGCCTGCAGATGCTGACTGGCGCTCATGGCGTCGCGGAAGCGGCGCTCGAACGGGGCTGAATCCAGGATCGCCGTGGTTCCAGCGGCGCGATAGGCGGCGGTCGAGACCTCCGTCGCCTCGTTCATGCCGTAGGTGGTCGCCAGCCGCAGCCGCATGCGGCGGTCGACGTCGAGCGTGCCATTGGCCGCCGCGTCGTAGACTTGGGCTACCTCGGCATACAGGTAGGCGCGGGCGGCCGACAGGCGCGCCTCGAGCAGGGCGATTTCGCGCTGGACCGCATTGTTGGCTGACATGGCGTTGATCGAGGCGCGGCTGTGCTTGCCGCGCGCCAGATCGACATAGGCTTCGAGCATTCGCCGCGCGACACCCAGCGTCACGCTGCAGAAGCCGCTGGCATAGAGCAGCGTCGACATGATCGTGTAGATCGGGCCGGGCTCGCGCCTCTCCTCCAGGGCATCGCGCGCCGGCGCCTGGGCGTCGGGGATGAACAGATCCTCGACCGTGTAGGTGTCGCTGCCGGTGCCGCGCAGGCCCAGCACGAACCAGTCGTCGACGATCTTCGCCTCGCTGCGCTTGAAGACGAAGCTGCGGTCGTCGGGCCGGCCGTAACGATGATGCGGCGTGCCGTCGGGATTTTGCACGGCGCTGTGGGCGCCGATCCAGGTCGTGTGCCGGCCGCCGCTGGCGAAGCTCCAGGTGCCGCTCAGCCGGTAGCCACCCTCGACCCGGATCGCCCGGCTCGCGCCGTTTCGCGCGCCCCAGGCGAGGCCCACGCCTGGATCGCCGAACAGGGTGGCTGCGGTCTCTGGCGGCATGGCGGCGGCCGAGGTCGCTGAGGACACGTTCGACTGGTTCACGAACCAGGCGGTGCTGGCATCGGCCCAGGCGATGTCCTCGACGGTCCGACAGAAGTCGAGCAGGGGCAGTTCCTGCCCACCGAGGCTCCGCGGCAGCAGCAGGCGCAGCATGTCCTGGCCGATCAGGGCATCCACTACTTCGGGTGTCAGGTCACGGCGGCGGTCCATCTCCGCGCCGTGCCGGTCGAGCAGCGGCTGCAGGGCGCGCGCCCGCTCCGGGGCGCTGAGGGTGGGTGCCGGCTGAACGAGCGTGTCCATGGAATCCTCGAAGATGCCTAGTGCGTCTGCTCTCCTGTCCATACTGGACCGCCCGGGCAGCCGGTCAATCGATCCGCCGCGAATGCCACTACCCAGCGAAAGGAGTCCTATCCGGCGAGATCGGCGGCGACGCGCCGGTCGCGGGCCACCGCCGTCGCAATGGCGGAGGGTCCGTCGAACTCCAGGGGGATGCGGGCGAGGCGGGCCTGGGTCTGCACCGATCGGTCGGTGCGCAATCCCACCAGCGCGGCCGTCAGCCGGTTGGCCACCACCGCCGGTGTTGCCGCCGGCGCGAAGACGCCGAAGCTGATCGTGTAGGCGAGCTTCCTGTCTCCCACCAGTTCGGCCAGGGTCGGCACGTCCGGCAGCTGCGGCGAGCGGCGGGCGCCCGAGGTCGCCAGCACGCGCAGCTTCGTGCGATTGCGAGCATTGTGCAGCAGCGCGGTCCGCGTATCGACGACCGCGATGTCGGCGCGGCGCGTCAACAGCAGGTCGACGGCGGCATTGGTGCCGGCCACTTCGATCGGCTCGAAGGAGAGCTTCAGGCGGCGTTCGACCAACGCCAGCAGGAGGCCGATGGTCGAGTCGGCGCCCATCGTCGCGGCCTTCAGGCGCGCCGCCCCGGCGGCGGCGAGCAGGCCCGGCCAGTCTCGGATGTCGGAGAGCTCGTTGACCGCCAGCGCCGTCGAGAAGCCGCGCGTCACCTTGGCGATCGGCTGCAGCCGCGACAGCAAGGGCTCGGCCGGCGTCTCCTGCAGCACCAGGTTCAGGATTTCGGCGATCAGCAGGAGCCGCCCGTCGGGCTCGGCGTCGATCACCTGGAGGGCGGCCCGGCGTCCGGCCTGGCCCAGCGTATAGTCGAACTCGACGGGCTCGTTGAGCGCGGCCGAGAAGCCGTCCTGGATCAGCTGGGCGCAGAGGTCTGTAGGGTTGCCGACGCCGAAGCCGCAGATCAGACGGACCGCCTCCCTCGCGGCATGGGCGCGGCGGCCGATCGACCCTGCGACGGCCATCGCCGCCGTTCCTCGCAGCGCGTCGCGTCGGGCCAGCGTCATGCGGCCGATGATACAGGGCTCATTGAAGCGCGCCACTCCAGTGGCGCTCATGCACCGTGCCGGGACACGCAAGAGCGCCACTGGAGTGGCGCGCTCCCTTGATGGTCTTCACGGTCCGGCGCCCGCCAGCGCGGTCTCGCTGGCCGGGTCGCCGGCGATGCGGCTGTGCCACATGATGCGCTTCTGGGTCATGTCCCACGGTGTCGCCTGGTGCAGCAGGCAGCGATTGTCCCACAGCACGGCGTCGCCCGGCGCCCAGTCGTGATGATAGACGCGCGGCGGCTGGCAGGCGAAGTCGATCAGCTGCTGCAGCAAGCGTTCGGACTCGGCCCGCTCCATGCCGGGAATGGCGTGGGCATGGCGGCCGATCAGCAGCGACTTGCGGCCTGTTTCAGGATGGACCTTCACCAGGGGCCGCAGCGGCACCGGCCCGTCATGCAGCCCGTAGCCGCTATATTCGCCGTCTGCCGTCTTCGTCTCGTGGCCGAGCTTCGACTGGCTGTAATGCAGCGAGTGCCGGGCCTGCAGCGTCTCGACCCGCGCCTTCAGATTCTCGTCGAGCGCGTCGTAGGCCGCGCGCATGTCGGCGAAGCCGGTCTGGCCGCCGCTGCCGGGAACCACCTCGGCACTGAACACCGCGCCCTTGGCTTGGACCGGCATGTAGGTGCTGTCGGCATGCCAGCCCATGTTGCCCTTGAGGATCTTCATCATGTCGTCGTTGTCGCTCTCGACCCGCAGGCTGCCGTCGGGCCGCACGTTGCTGATCGCGGCCATCTCGAACTCGAGTGGCCCGAAGCGACGGGCAAAGGCGATCTGCTGCGCGCGCGTGAGATGCTGATCGGGGAAAACGAGGAGTGCGTGCTCGAGCCAGGCAGCATGCAGGTCGCACCATCCGGCATCGTCTACCTCGGCGAGCTTCACGCCGGTGACGACGGCGCCGAACGTGGCGTCGAGGGGGGCGATGTCGAAGGCGCGTGCCATGCCAATCCTCCTGATCCTTTTCACCAGTGTAGCGCGCTCGCCCCAAAAGAGAACGGCCGGGCGATGACCCGGCCGTTCGTGCCTTCCGATTAGGGATCCGATTACTGGATCACGATCTCGACGCGGCGGTTCTGCGGCTCGCGGACGTTCGGGCCGGTCTGCACCAGCAGGCCCTGCTCGCCACGGCCGAGGACGGCGATGTTGGTCGCCGGCACGCCCTCGCGGACCAGGGCGTCCTTGACGGCGTTGGCGCGACGCAGCGACAGCGCCATGTTGTAGGCTTCCGTGCCCGAGGTGTCGGTGTGACCGGTCGCGGTGATGCGCGCGTTGCCCTTCGTCTTGTAGGCCGAGGCGGCCTGGCGGATGGTGGTCAGCGCCTGGTCGCTCAGGTTGGCGCGATCCCAGTCGAAGAACACCATGAACGACGGCGGCGCCACGGCCGGCGCGGTCGGGGCGGGCATCGGCGCCGCGGCCGGCTGGCCGAACTTGTAGGCGACGCTCAACATCGTCGTGATGTTGTTGTTCTGGTACACGCCCGGGTTCGTCGTGCCGTAGTAGCGGCCGTCGAGGTTCACGCGGAAGTTCTGGTCGACGTTCCAGCCCAGGCCGATGATGCCCTGGTAGGCGAACTGAGTGCTGCACATCGAGCAGCCGTTGATCGACGAGTCCGCGAAGGCGATACCGGCGCCGGCGCCGATATACGGGGTGACCGTCGCGCCCGGGATGAAGTCGTACAGCAGGTTGGCCATGACGGCGAGCTGCTCGATCCGGCCGCTGGTGTTGCTGAAGACGTTGCCGAAGTTGGCGGTGCCTGTGCCGTTGTTGGAGCGGAACACGCCTTCCAGCTCGATCCTGGGGCCCACGAAGTCGTAGCCGACGAAACCGCCGGCCGCGAAACCAAGGTCCATATTGTAATTGTTGTTGTTCAGCAGCCAGTTCAGGCCGCCTTCACCACCGATGTAGATACCGGGGTTCGACGGGCCGGGGCTCCACATCGACTGCGCGTTGGCGGCCATGGGTACAGCCATCAGTGCTGCAGCAGCGAGAAGTGCCTTTTTCATTTTCAAACAATCCCTCGTTGGGTGACGCGTCCGGGCTGACAGACGCACGCCGGACCAACGAGGGTTGCCGAGATTAAGTTGCCGCTTCCGGGGAACCGGCGGCCACTCGCCCTGCGACCGTGGCCGCAGGGCAACAGTGTGGCAGGATTAATGCATAAACAGCCCTACTGCATGAACCAGCCGTGGCTGACGACCGCCGACTGGCCGCTGTGCACCGTGCTCTTCGCCGCGGCATAGAAGAGGACCGCGTCGGCCACGTCGTCCGTGGTGGTGAACTGACCGTCGATCGTGTCCTTCAGCATGACGTTCTTGATCACCTCTTCCTCGGTGATCTTCAGCTCCGCCGCCTGCTCGGGAATCTGCTTCTCGACCAGCGGCGTGCGCACGAAGCCCGGGCACACGACGTTGGACGCCACGTTGTATTCCGCACCTTCCTTGGCCAGCACCTTGCTGAGGCCGATCAGCCCGTGCTTGGCGGTGACGTAAGGCGCCTTGAGCTTGGAGGCTTCCTTCGAATGCACCGAGCCCATGTAGATCACGCGGCCATACTTGGCCTTGTACATGTGCTTGAGGCAGGCCTTGGTGGTGAGGAAGGCGCCGTCGAGATGGATCGACAGCAGCTTCTTCCAGTCGGCGAAGGGGAAGTCGACCAGCGGCTTAACGATCTGGATGCCGGCATTGCTGACCAGGATGTCGATCTTGCCGTACTTGGCGATGGTGTCGGCGACACCCTTCTCGACCTGCGCCTCGTCGGTGACGTTCATGGCGACGGCGAAGGCATCGCCGCCCTTGGCCTTGATCTCGTCGGCCGTCGCGGTGGCGGCGTCGAGATTGAGGTCGGCGATCACCGGCGTGCCGCCCTCGGCGGCCAGGCGCAGGGCGATTTCCTTGCCGATGCCCGAAGCGGCACCGGTGACGATGGCAATTCTTCCTGTGAAACGCGACATGGCTGATCCTTCTCTCTGTGCCGATTACTTTGCGAGATAGTCGAAGACCACTTCACCGAGGCCCAGCGTCAGGTCGGTGACATAGTGGCTGGCCGAGACGACCTCCCGCACCGGCAGGCGCGAGACGTCGCACATGGCATGATCGAAAAGCTGGAGCGCGGCCGGGCCCGTCCACGCGCCCTTCAGGGTGACGTCCTCGCAGTAGTAGCGCACGAGTTCGCAGATGCGGGGCGTGCAGTCGACGTGCGGCACGATCTTGATCATGAAGGCCGGCTTGGCCAGCGCCTTGATCAACGGCGCGTGGTCGATCTCGCGATGCTTGTAGCCCATGGTGGCGCTGACGCAGAGCACCGAGCCGTAGTGCAGGGTGCAGACCAGCGTCTCGTTCTCGTGGCTGATCTTGGGCGTGGCGAGCTTCTTGGGGAAACCCCAGATCTCGCGGCCGCCGGCGATCGGCGAATTGTCGTCGAGGTACATGGCGTGCACATAGCCGCCTTCCTGCACCTGGCCGTCCTTGTCCGTGAAGCGCACCGGGATGACCTGTCCGGTCTCGGTGTAGTCGCCGAAGCCCGTCGAATCGGGCATGCGGATGAACTCGTAGTTCACCGTGTCGCCCACGACCTCCAGAGGCTCGGGCACCAAGGCGCGCAGCACCTCAGGATCGGTGCGGTAGGTGATGACGACGAATTCGCGGTTGTAGAATTTGTACGGCGGCTTCGGATAGCTCGGATTGTTGAGCGGCATCGCGAAGGCGTTCTTGCGGACGTCGTCGATTTTCATTTCTGCGGCTCCTTGCGGCCCTGCAGGGCCAGATCGAACGTGAATACGCCGTCCGGACTCTCCGGACGCTGCAAGACCTCGGGGTGTTCGAGCGAGCGGGTCATGTCGGAGTAACCCGACTCCCAATGCTCCTCCATCGTGCGGCGCGAGAACTCGTAGTCCTTCGAGGCGCCCTCGTACCTTCGCGCGCGATAGATCGTGTGAATGATGTTGTAGACCTTGCTGTCGGCCTGCTGCGCCAGCAGCTCGGCCTCGGGTGTCTGTCGCAGTTCCGGCGGCATGTCGGCCAGTATCTTGGCGGTGGCGCGGCGCAGCGCCTGCATCTGACGGAACTGGTCGGTACCGGCGCGGGTGCGGCTGGAGTAGCGGATGTCCTTCATCCGGGTGTCGACCTCGATCATGTCGCGCGGCAGGTCGCCGCGCGCGCTCCACAGGTCGATCTGGAAGGCGAGCGTGTCGGCGCGTGGATAGGCGTCGAGCACCCATTGCAGCGGCGTGTTCGAGACGACGCCGCCGTCCCAATAGAACTCGCCATCGACTTCGGCCGCGGGGAAGCCCGGCGGCAAGGAGCCGCTGGCGATGACGTGCTGCGGGCCGATCGTATGGGTGTCGTTGTCGAAGTAGATGAAATTGCCGGTCTTGACGTTGGTGGCGCCGACGCTGAAGCGCATCTCCTTGGCGTTGATCCGGTCGAAATCGACCAGCCTTTCGAGCAGGGCCTTGAGCGGCGCGACATCGTAGTAGGCGAGGTTGCCCGGATTACCGGCAGGCGTGAAGATGGGCGGCGGGAACCGCGGCTTGAAGAACTCCGGCGCCCCGAACATCAGCGTCGCGAACGAGCCGAGCTGGTTCACGAACTGGCGTTCCATGTCGCTGCTGAAGTCGAAGCCCTTCATCATCGGCACGCCCAACGGCGACCGGGTGATGGTCTCCCAGAAGGTGCGCAGCTTCTCCACCCGGGTCTCCGGCGGATTGCCGGCGATCAGCGCGGAATTGATGGCGCCGATCGAGATTCCGGCAACCCAGTCGGGATGCAGGTTGGCCTCGGACAGCGCCTGGTAGACGCCGGCCTGGTAGGAGCCGAGCGCTCCACCGCCCTGCAGCAACAGGGCGATCCGTTCGAAGGGCGGGCGGGGTCGGGGGACGGACTGGATACTGATCGCGCTTTCTCCCTCGTGGTGCGGCACCGCAGCATGGCTTCTGGCGTGCCGGCCAGATGACGGCAATGGCAGTTCCGCAAATTGCAGGCCGAAACTAAGCGGCCGCCATTATGTGTACATTACAATGGTGAAGGTGGACCAGCCGGCAGGGCGGGATAGCAGGCGCGGCCCGCTCGCCCTTTACGCCGCCGCGGCGGCAAAGCGCAGGTCGGGCAGGGGGCCGGCGCGGTCCACCGCCGCCCCGGCATCGAATTTCCGCAGTTCCGGCAGCACCGTGCGGGCGAACAGGTTCATGTTCCGCGCCGCTTCCTCGTGCGCCATGCCGGCATAGGAGAAGACGCCGACATAGGCGCAGTTCTTCGTCTGTTCGTGGATGGCCAGGATCTTGCCGTAGACCTGCTCCGGGGTGCCGTAGACCTGGAGGTCGGCGAAGAACTCGATCGCCTTCTGGTCGCCGTAGACCGCGAGCTTCTCGTTCATCTTGGCATAGTATTCGTAGCCGCGCTGATTCTTCATGTGGGCGCCGGCGAACTGGTAGTGATCCAGCACCGTGCGGTAGTAGCCGCCGATGTACCTGACGGCCATCTCGCGCGCCCGCTCGGCGCTTTCGTCGACGAAGGTCCAGCCTGCCGAGATCGGCTGCGGCGCGTCCGTGCCGTTGATCTCGCGATAGAGCGAATTGTACTCGGTGAGTTCCTTCTCGACCTCGCGCCACGGCTTCTGCGGGATGATCAGCAGGCCGACGCCCAGCCGCGCCATGATGCGCGCGCTCTCGGGCGAGACGGCGGCGGCATAGGTGCGGCCGCGGAAACTCTTGAACGGGGCGGGGCGGATCTCGATCGCGGGCTGCTTGTAGTGCTTGCCCTGGTATTCCATCACGCCGGTCTCGAGGCCCTTCAGGAGCGCCTCGCCGTACTCGACGAACAACTCGCGGCTGTCGCCCATGTCGAGGCGGAAACCGTCGAACTCGACCTTCCCGGCGCCTCGCCCGAGACCGAGGATCATGCGGCCGCCGGAGAGATGGTCGAGCATCGAGATCTGCTCGGCGACCCGCACCGGATCGTGCCAGGGCAATACGACCACCATGGACCCCAGCCGCACGTGCCTCGTGCGGCCGGCCATGTAGGAAAGGAACTGCACCACGTCTGGGCACATCGTGTAGTCGGTGAAATGATGCTCGACCGACCATATGGACTCGAAGCCCAGCGGCTCGGCCATGTCGGCCAGCGCCAGCTCGTTCAGGTAGATCTGGCGGTCGCTGAGCGCACGGCCGGTGTTCTGGAAGACCGCAGCCATTCCGACATGCATGGCGTTACCTCCTGCTGGTGGCCGCATGGTAAACGGCTGTTCACACGATTGGGAAGTGCCTGCCGATGCTTGATTCCGCCTTATTCGACCGTCATATCCGCCGCATGCGCTTCCTGCTCGCCGCTCTCTCCTCCGTTGCCCTTCTGTCGATCGGTGCCCTCGGGGCCCAGGCCCAGGCCCAGGCCCAGGCCCAGGCGCCCGCACAAGCCCAGGCGCCGGCCTTCAACCCCCAGGTTGCGGAGGTCGAGCGCTATTTCAACGGCATCCGCACCATGCAGGCCCGCTTCGTCCAGTCGAACCCCAACGGCACCGTGGTTCAGGGCACGCTTTCGGTGAGCCGGCCCGGCCGCATGCGCTTCGAATACGATCCGCCGTCGCAGCTCAAGATCGTGGCCGACGGCAGCCAGGTGACGATGTGGGACATCGCCAACCGCGACTTCGGCCAGTGGCCGATCGGTTGGACTGCCGCCTCCTTCCTGGTGCGCGAGCCGCTGGTGCTGCAGGGCGGCGACCTCACGGTCGAGAAGGTCGAGCGCGCCGACGGGATGCTGCAGCTCACGATGAGCCAGACCCGCAAGGCGAACGAAGGCAAGGTCATCGTCCGCGTCAACGAGAACCCGATGGTGCTGCGCGGCTGGACCATCATCGACAACCGCGGCCAGCGGGTCGACGTTTCGCTGAACGGACTGCAGACCGGCCTGCCGCTGGCCGCCAGCCTCTTCAAGTTCGACGGTCCGGACGCCGGCGCCATTCGACGCGGCGTCAATCCCAACTAGGTCTATAATCCCCGCCGGAACCGACGCGGGGATCTGAAGACGTGAGTGGACTGACGGTGAGGGCCTCGACCGGGGCCGACGTGGCGCGCTGCGCGGAAATCTACGGGCATCATGTGCTGCACGGGACGGCCTCGTTCGAGGTCGATCCGCCCGACCTCGCCGAGATGGCGAAGCGTCGCGCCGCGGTGCTCGATCTCGGGCTGCCCTATCTGGTGGCCGAAAAGCAAGGGCGCGTGCTGGGCTATGCCTATGCCGGCCTTTACCGGACCCGCCCGGCCTACCGCTTCACGGTCGAGAACTCGATCTACATCGACAAGGATGCGGTAGGACAGGGCGTCGGCAAGGCGCTGCTCCAGCCGCTGATCGACCTGTGCGCCCGCGACGGCCGGCGCCAGATGATCGCGGTGATCGGCGATTCCAGGCATGTGGCGTCGATCAACCTCCATGCCTCCTGCGGCTTCGCGATGGTCGGCACCCTGAAGAGCGTGGGCTTCAAGTTCGGCCGCTGGCTCGACAGCGTCCTCATGGAACGGCCGCTCGGACCGGGCGACACGACGCTGCCTGAAACGGGAAAATGAAAGGGCGAGGGACGCCATGCGACTGATCGACTATTTCGACCGCGGAGCCGATCTCTATCCGGATCGGGATTGCCTGCATGACGGCACGCAGGGCTGGACCTACCGCGAGGTCCGCGCCCAGACGCATCGCGTCGCCAACGGGCTGCTGGCCCTAGGGCTGGGGCGCGGCTCGAAGGCCGCCGTCTACAGTCCCAACCATGCGGCGGCCTATGCCTGCCTGCTGGGCATCGTGCGGGCCGGAGTCACCTGGGCGCCGGTCAATGCGCGCAACGCGCTGGAGGAGAACCTCTACATCCTGAACAACACCGACGTTGAGGTGCTGTTCTACCATTCGAGCTTCGAGGGCTACCTGGCGCGCATCCGCGAGGCCTGCCCGCGCATCACCGGGTTCATCTGCATCGACACGCCGTCCTTCGAGGAATGGCTGGCGGTACAGAAGGAGGAGGCGCCGGACCTGCCCGATGCCCCGGACGACGTCGCCTTCCTCGCGAGTTCGGGCGGCACCACCGGCCGGCCGAAGGGCGTGCAGATCACCAACGGCAACATCGAGACCATGAACTCGATCTTCTGGGCCTGCATGCCGGTGAAGTCGCCGCCGGTCCACCTGATGGTGGCGCCGATGACGCATGCGGCGGGCGTCTGCTCGTTCCCGCTGCTGGCCTTCGGCGGCACCAACATCTTCATGGGCACGGCCGATCCCGGCGGCATTCTGGCCGCAATCGAGAAGCACAAGGTGACGCATGTCTACATGCCGCCGACCCTGATCTACATGCTTCTCGCGCACCCCGACGTGGGCCGGTACGACTACAGTTCGCTGCAGCACCTCGTCTATGCCTCGGCGCCGATGTCGGTCGACAAGCTGGTCGAGGCCGTGAAGGTGTTCGGCCCGGTGCTGACCCAGACCTACGGCCAGGCCGAGGCCTGCATGATCTGCACCTTCTTCTCGCCGGAAGACCACGTGGCGGCGCTGGAGAGCAACAACCGTCACCGGCTCGCGAGCTGCGGCAAGGTCTCGCCGCTGGTGCGGCTCGAGGTGATGGACGATCACGGCAAGCTTCTGCCGCGGGGGCAGCGCGGCGAGATCGTCGTGCGTGGCAACCTCGTGATGAAGGGCTACTACAACAACGTCGAGGCGACGGCCGAGGCGTCGGCCTTCGGCTGGCACCATACCGGCGACATCGGCGTGATCGACGAGGAAGGGTTCGTCTACATCGTCGATCGCAAGAAGGACATGATCATCTCCGGCGGCTTCAACGTCTTCCCCGGCGAGGTCGAGCAGGTTCTGTGGAGCCATCCCGCCGTGCAGGACTGTGCGGTGATCGGCATTCCCGACGAGAAGTGGGGCGAGGCGGTGAAGGCCGTCGTCGAGCTGAAGCCCGGCATGACGGTCGAGGCCGACGAGCTGATCCAGCTCGCGAAAGACAAGCTCGGCGGCGTCAAGGCGCCGAAGTCGGTCGACTTCGTCGACACCCTGCCGCGCAGCCCCGTCGGCAAGGTGCTGAAGAAGACGTTGCGCGAACCGTACTGGGTCGGTCACGAGCGGAAGATCTGATGCGGGACTGGCTGCGGCGCCTGCCGCCCAACGTGCAGGGGGCGCTGTGGCTGGTGAGCGGCGGTTTCATCTTCACCTCGACGGGTGTGATGATCCGCCTGCTTTCGGAGCAGATCGAGAGCGTCCAGACCGCGTTCTTCCGCGCGATCCTCTCGGTCATCATGCTGCTGCCGCTGATGATGACCGGCAAGGTGAAACCCTGGCTCAGCCAGCGCATCAAGGGGCATTTCTGGCGCACCTTCATGGGCACCACCTCGATGGTGCTGGGCTTCTACGCGATTTCGATGCTGCCACTGGCCGATGCGACGGCCATCGCCTTCTCGCAGCCGCTCTTCTCCGTGGTGGTGGCCGCGCTCATCGCCAAGGAGAAAGTGCGCTGGCGGCGCTGGACCGCGACGGTCGTGGGCTTCATCGGTGTGCTGGTGATGGTGCGGCCGGGCGAGGGCAGCCTGCAGCTCGGCGCGCTGGTGGCGCTGGCCAATGCAGCCTGCGTCGCCATCTCGATCCTGCTGGTGAAGCGCCTCTCGGATTCCGAATCGCCGCTGATGATCCTGACCCAGTTCGCGATCTTCTCGACCCTGTTCCTGGCGGGGCCGGCGATCTGGGTTTGGCGCTGGCCCGACCTGTTCGGCTGGGTGCTGGCGATCGGCATCGCCTCCTCCGCCACGGTCGGTCAGTATTTCTGGGTGCGGGCCTTCAAGGCCGGCGAGATGTCGGCCATCGCGCCGTTCGAATACATGCGGCTGCCCTTCGCGGTGTTCATGGGCTGGCTGATGTGGAACGAGATGCCGGTCGTCTGGACCTATGTCGGCGCCGCCATCGTCATCGCCTCGGCGCTTTACATCGCCCATCGCGAGCATGTGGTGGCGCGCGAACGGCGGCGCGCCGCTGCGGTCACCCCGCCGGAGAAGTCTCCGGGCGGTCCCCCGTCCGGCCCTGCTCCTTGAGCAGCCAGGCCCGGGCCCGCGCGCGGTGGTCTTCCGTGATGTGCATGCGGGCGGCGGTAAAGGCCGCGACCAGGATCGCCGCATCGTCGGTGAATCCGAGGCCCAGCAGCAGGTCGGGAATGGCGTCGAACGGCAGCACGAAATAGGCCAGTGCGCCGAACAGGGTTGCCCGGATCGGCAGCGGCGTGGCGCTGTCGCTGGCGCAGTAGAAGGCCGCGACGGCATCCTCGGTGAAGGGCACGCGACCGAGGTTGCGGCGCGCCTTTTGCCAGAAATTCCGGCGGACGGTCGTCTCGTTCCGGACCAGGTCGGATGCATCGCTCATGCGGGGAAAGGTTGGGTCGGCGGGCCCGCTTGGCAAGGGGGATGGAAATGCTAAAAGCGCCCAACCACGGAGGACACGGATGAACGTCAAGGGTCAGGCCGCCATCGTTACGGGCGGCGCGTCGGGATTGGGCGGCGCCACGGCGTCGGCACTGGCGGCCGCGGGCGCCAAGGTCGCCATCTTCGACCTGCAGGACGAGCTGGGCGAGCAGAAGGCCAGGGAAATCGGCGGCCTCTTCGTCAAGACCAACGTCGCCGACGCCGCCAGCGTCGAGGCCTCCGTGAAGACGGTCGTGGAGAAGCTGGGCGCGCCGCGCGTCGTCGTGAACTGCGCCGGCATCGGCCGGTCCGGCCGCACCATCTCCAAGTCCGGCCCGCATGATCTCGCGATGTTCAGCCAGGTGATCCAGGTCAACCTGATCGGTACCTTCAACGTGATCCGCATCGCGGCCTACGCCATGAGCCAGGCCGAGCCGCTGGACGGCGGTGAGCGCGGCGTCATCGTCAACACCGCATCGGTCGCGGCCTTCGACGGCCAGATCGGCCAGGCGGCCTATTCGGCGTCGAAGGGCGGCGTGGTCGGCATGACCCTGCCGATCGCACGCGACCTGGCGAGCCTCGGCGTGCGCGTCTGCACCATCGCCCCGGGCCTGTTCCTCACCCCGATGATGATGAGCCTGCCGGCGGAAGCGCAGAAGAGCCTGGGCGCGCAGGTGCCGTTCCCGTCGCGGCTCGGCGACCCGAAGGAATATGCCCAGCTCGCCATGAGCATCGTCGAGAATCCCATGCTGAACGGCGAGACGATCCGTCTCGACGGCGCGATCCGCATGGCGCCCAAGTAACCGGCCCGGAGGGCGTGGCGATGCGGCTTGCGATGTTCCTGACGGCGGCGGTCGGATTGGCCTTCGTGGCCGCTCCGGCCCGCGCCGAGCCGCGCTGGCTCGGCTGCAAGGTCACCGACCAGGGCGGCCAGGTGCGCAATTTCAGCGTCGTGTTCGACGACCGGCGCAATACGGTCGGCGTCTGGGACGGGACCTCGATGGCCGAGGGTACGAGCGTGGTCATCACGTTCCAGGCGCTGCGTGCGACCTTCCCAAACTTCTCGATGACCTACAATCGCAACGACGGCGCCTTCTCGATGACGCCGCTCGGTGCCAACTATGGCGGGCTGCTGCACGGCGAATGCCGCCGCAGTCTGCCGCCGCCCGGCGCTCCGGCCGGGCAGCGCTGAACCCTCAGTCGAGGTCGCCCGGCTGTTCGCAGCGCAGGTCGGCGATGCTGTTCTCCGTCGCCTGCCGGGCGGGCGTCGTCTGGCCGTTGCAGGTGTAGCGGATGCGCAGCGACTTGGTGAGGCGATCGGGCATGCCGAAGATATAGGCCATGGCCGGCACCTGGCAGCGGGTCGGACCGTTGCCGCAGATGTCGCGCACCTGCTGGGTCACGTCGATCGTGGAGGTCGGGCCGCCCCATGTGGCTTCGACGATGTCGATGCGCCGGGGCACCAGCGGCGTGCCGCCGACGCACGCCATCCGGACCTTGAAGCTCGGCGTCGCGACTTCGGACAGGACGAAGTTCTGCGGCTGGCAGGTCCAGATCACCGTCAGCCTCTTGGCGACGTCGAAGCGGTTGTCGTTGTAGGCCGGGCCGTTGGCGAACACGTCACAGGGATAGCCGCCGGGGCAGGTCACCAGGCTGGTCACGTCGGCCCCCGGAGCGTCCTGCGGCAGGCCCCAATAGGCGCGCTTGATCTGCGCCGTCTGCGGCGCCGTCCGCGGAGACTGGTTGCACGCCACGACCGTTGCCACCACGGCGAACGCCAAAAGAACGAGACGACCCCAAGTCATGAAACCCCCGGCTGCTTTTTGCACTGACGTCCCACTTTTCCCGCGGGCAAACTAACCGCGGCCCGCGACCCCGGCAATTGGCCAAGCTTGACACTATTTGCACTCTCCTTATGAAACCGGGTCGGGGATCGCGGTCACTCCATCCGGCGACAGCCGAAGCATCGCATCGAGCTCCCGATCGAGAGGACGCCGGACATGCCTTCGCCTGACGCGTTTTCCAAGGACGAGGGCCTATCGCCTCCGGGTCATGGCGTCCCCCTCTCCGAAGCCGTGAAGGTCTGGCTGCGCGTTGCCGCCCTTTCGTTTGGCGGGCCCGCGGGCCAGATCGCGGTGATGCATCGCATCGTCGTCGAGGAGAAGAAGTGGATCGGCGAGCAGCGTTTCCTGCAGGCGCTGAACTACTGCACCCTGCTGCCTGGTCCCGAGGCGCAGCAACTCGCGACCTATATCGGCTGGCTGATGCATCGCACGGCGGGCGGCCTGATCGCCGGCACGCTGTTCGTGCTGCCGGGC
This sequence comes from Rhodospirillales bacterium 24-66-33, assembly GCA_002281855.1. Taxonomy (GTDB): domain Bacteria; phylum Pseudomonadota; class Alphaproteobacteria; order Reyranellales; family Reyranellaceae; genus Reyranella. The sequence goes on from NCHQ01000005.1 coordinate 109,550, forward strand.
CTGCTCGCCATCATGGCGCTGTCCTGGGTCTACGTGCTGCTCGGCAAGGTCAGCCTGGTGCAGGGCCTGTTCTTCGGCCTCAAGGCCGCCGTGCTGGTGATCGTGGTCGAGGCGGTGCTGCGGGTCGGCGGGCGGGCGCTGCGCAACAACGCCATGCGCCTGCTCGCAGCCGCGTCGTTCGTCGCCATCTTCTTCTATGGTGTGCCGTTTCCGGTGATCGTGGTGGCCGCGGGCCTGATCGGCTTCACCGCCACGAAGCTCGGCCGGACGGAATTTCAGGCCGGCGGCCACGGTGCGGGCGGCCGGCCTGGACTGGGAGATGCGGAGTCGCTGCTGGGCGAGGCCACGCCCGCGCATGCGAGGCCCAACCTCCTCTGGTCGCTGTCGACCGGCGCGCTCTTCCTCGTTCTGTGGCTGGCGCCGGTGGCGCTGCTCTGGCTCATCCGCGGACCCGACGATGTGTTCACGCAGATCTCGGTCTTCTTCAGCAAGATGGCCGTGGTGACCTTCGGCGGCGCCTATGCGGTGCTGGCGTACGTTGCGCAAGAGGCGGTCGACAAATATGGCTGGGTGACCGCGGGCGAGATGCTCGACGGGCTCGGCCTCGCGGAATCCACGCCGGGCCCCCTGATCATGGTGACGCAGTTCGTGGGTTTCCTCGGCGCGTGGCGCGATCACGAGGGCCTCAATCCGCTGCTCGCCGGGACGCTGGGCGGTCTCCTCACCACCTGGGTCACCTTCACGCCCTGCTTCCTCTGGATCTTCGTCGGTGCGCCCTATGTCGAGAAGCTGCGCTCGAACAAGGCCCTGTCGGGCGCGCTGGCCGCCATCACGGCGGCGGTCGTCGGCGTGATCCTCAACCTCGCCGTCTGGTTCGGGCTGCAGGTCCTGTTCGGCGAGCTACGGCCGGTGCAGCTGCTCGGCGCCACGGTCGACATGCCGGTTCTCGCCTCCGCCAACATCGCCGCCGTGGTGCTGGCGGCCGCCTGTGCCGTTGCGGTATTCCGCTTCCGCTTCGGGATGATCCCGGTCCTGCTGGCCAGTTCGATGGCCGGCATCGTCTACGCATTGATGCTATAGGAACCCCATGACCGATACGCTCCCAGACCGACTCTCCACCAACCCGAAGAGCCCGCACTATGACGAGGCGCTTCTCCAGCGCGGCATCGGCATCCGGTTCGATGGCCAGGAGAAGACCAACGTCGAGGAGTATTGCGTCAGCGAGGGCTGGATCCGCGTCGCCGTCGGCAAGACGGTGGATCGCAAGGGCAATCCGCTGACCATCAAGCTCAAGGGCACGGTCGAGCCGTTCTTCGAGACCAAGAAACCGTAGAGGGGGCTGCATGGCAGGGCCGCACGCGGATGAAGACTCGGCCCCGTTGCATCGGCGCCGGCGCGCGATGCTGGGCGGCGCGCTCGGCCTGTTGCTCGCGGCCGGACCGGTCGCGGCGCAGACCGTGAAGGTCCGTCTCGGCACCGCGACGCCGGGCGGTGGCTTCCCGGTCTACGGTGCGGCCTTCGTCGAGGGCGTGCGGCGCTTCGATCCGGCGCTGGAGATCGAGGCGATCAACACCCGGGGCAGCACCGAGAACGTGCCGATGCTCGAGGCCGGCACGCTCGACATCGCGCTGGTCCAGGGCGAGGTGGTGCATGCGGCACTGCAGGGCGTGGGACGCGCGCCGGCCGATCTGCGCGTGCTCACCGCCATGTATCCGACCGCCGGCATGTTCGTTGTGCGTGCCGACTCAGCCTATCGCACCATCGCCGACCTGAAGGGCAAGCCGATCGCCTGGGGCGCCGGCGGTTCGGGCCTGGTGATCCTTGGCCGCTACGCCATGGATGGGCTCGGCCTCGACGCGGCCAAGGACTTCCAGCCGATCTATCTCGAGCGCGCCGGCGATGGCCCGGCGATGGTGCTCGATGGTCGCGCGGCCGCCCTGTGGGGCGGTGGCAATGGCTGGCCGGGCTTCATGACCATGGCCAGGAGCAGGGAGGGCGCCCGTTTCATCGCGCCCGATGCCGACGAAATCCGGCGCATCCTGGCCAAACACCCCTTCCTGAAGCCGGTCACCCAGCCCGCCGGGAGGTTTCCGGGCCAGTCCGCCGCCATTCCGTCCGTCGGGTCCTGGAGTTTCGTGCTGGCGCGCCCCGGCCTCGGCGAGATGGTGGCCTATCGCACGGTGAAGGCGCTGCACGCCCTGCAGCAGGCCGGCAATCCGCCGCCGCAGCTCGCCGAGACGACGGCGGCCAATACGGTCGCAGTCGTGCCGGGACGGGAGAAACTGCATCCCGGTGCCGCGCGTTTCTATCGGGAGATCGGGCTTCTCACGTAACCAACGGCGGCCTACCGCGTTTCCCGTCTGGAAACGATGGAGCAGGCGATGGACAAGGCCAAGGACAAGATCGAGGGCGAAGGCAGCTACACCGCCACCGCCGACTACAACAAGCGCACCGCCGAATTTCTGAAGAAGGACAAGGTCGAAGGCGCGGCGCGCGAGGCTGCTACGGCACTCGATGGCGAAGAAGGTGCTTCGCTCAAGGCCGCCGAAGCCAAGGGCAAGGCGGGCGATCCCAAGGGACAGGGTGCGGCCAAGCCGAAGTAGCCGTTACTCCGGCTTCAGAAGGCCCTTCTTCGCAAGCTCGCCGATCCCCGCGTCCTCGGTCTTGAGGAAAGCGGCGAAGGCCTCGGGCGTCGAGGGGCGGACCGTTGCCCCCAAGTCGGCGAACTTCTGCTTGATCGCTGCCTCATCGAGCGCAGCGACCACGGCGGCGTTGAGCGTGGCGATGATCGCCGGGGGCGTGTCGTGTTTCACGAACAGCCCCAAGGTCGTGCCGCCGTCGAATGGCATGCATCCGGTCTCGGCCAGGGTCGGGACGTCGGGCAATTCCGGTGCGCGCTTCTCCCCGACGACGACCAGCGCGCGCAGCTTGCCGGACTTGATGTGGGGCAGCGAGCTGCTCAGCTGATCGCAGTAGCTGTCGATCTGTCCGGCCAGCGCGTCGTTCAGCCCGACTCCTGAGCCGCGATAGGGCACGATCGCGAAGCTAACCTTTTCGTTCTCCTGAATGCGCAGGATGTCGGTGTGGTTGGGCGTGCCGTTCCCGGCGTGGCCCATGCTGATCGTGCCGGGCTTGGCCTTGGCCGCCGCCAGCAATGATTGCCAGTCCTTGAATCGGCTGTTGGCCGGCACCACGACGATCATCGGCACCGTGCTCAACATGCTGACCGGCGCGAAGGACGGGACCATCGACGGCTTGCCGGCCATCAGCGGCGAAACGTAGAGCGTGCCGAACGCCGCGATCACCATCGTGTAGCCATCTGCTGGTGCCTGCAGCACCAGATCCTGGCCGACGACCCCGCCCGCACCGGGACGGTTGTCGATCATCACCGGCTGTCCCAGTTTTCGCGACATTCCTTCGCCGGCCAGGCGCGCCGTGACGTCGGCGTTGCCGCCGGCCGCGAAGGGCACGATGAAGCGAAGAGGTTTGGTCGGGAAGGACTGCGCGCGGGTGCCGAAGCCGGTTGCCAGCGCCGTCGTTGCCGCGAGTCCGCCGAGCAGGAATTTCCGCCGCTGTGCCATGATGCATTTCCTCCGTTTTTATTGGAGGAAGCATCCGCCCGGACGCCGGGCCGGGCTACTTGAAACGGCGGGGTCTTTCGCGGCCCGAAAGGGTCACTCCGCCGCTTTGGCCGTCATCCGGTTGAACTCGACCAGCTCGGCACGCTGCTTCGGCAGCGCTCCGGGAAATTCCTCCTGAAGGAACACGATCAGCTTCTCGCGCATCTCGCAGCGAAGATCCCAGGCCTCGGGCGAAGTCCGCGCGCTCACGAGGCAGCGCAGCTGTAAAGCCCGGTCGTTGCTGTCGACGACCTGCAGATTGACCACCTGGCCATCCCACAGCTTCGAGGCTTTTGCCAGCTCCTCGAGCTTCGAACGGATGCGGGTGACCGGCACCGTGTAGTCGACCCAGAGCATCACCGATCCGATCAGGTCGGTGGTCTGGCGTGTCCAGTTCTGGAAGGGCTTCTCCAGGAAGTAGGAGAGCGGGACGACCAGGCGGCGCCAGTCCCAGATCTTGATGACCACGTACGTGCCGGTGATTTCCTCGATCCATCCCCATTCGCCTTCGACGATGACGGCGTCGCCGATGCGGATCGGCTGGGTGAGCGCGATCTGGATACCGGCGAACAGGTTCGTGAGCAGCGGGCGCGCTGCGAGGCCGACCACGAGGCCCGCCGCGCCCGCGGAGGCAATCAGACTGACCCCGTACTGCTTCACCGACTCGAACGTCATGAGTGCGGCAGCGACGGTGATGACGATGACCAGGGTCGCCGCCACGCGCCGCAACACCCGCACCTGCGTCAGGTGCTTGCGCCCGAGCGGATCGCCGCTGAAGTCGATGTCGGTGCGGCGAAGGTAGAAGTCGGACGCCAGGGTGATGGCTGCCGTGCAGCTCCACCCCAGGAGAAGAATGAATGCGACGATCAGCCAGTGCCCGATCGCCGCCTTGCCCTCGCTTCCGAGGGGTACCAGCGGCAGGGTCAGGGCGACCGCGAAGATGACGAGCGCCGCACGAAGCAGCGCCTGCGTGGCCGATACCAGCGAGTGGAGAAATTCGTACGATGCGGGAATCAGCCAGCGCAACAGACGCATGGCGAGGCCATGCAAGGTGACCGCGACGCCCGCTGCCAGAAGCAGGAAGGCGACGGAGATCGCCCAGTTCGGTGCCCAGGTGACGACCTGATCGAGCCAGGAAAGCGGCTTTTCCAGTGGGTTTTCCATGGCGCCTAACGTCGGTCGAGGAAAATAGTTCCGAGGGTATGAGTCTGGAGTCTCCTCGATGCCGCCCTGCATTGGCATCGGTTTGGCGCAACCACATAGTTCGCGGCGGCATTCTGTTGCTGAACCCAAACGACAGGAGTGAAGCCATGCGAGTGAGCGAGGCGATGACGCGCGACGTTTGTATCGCGAGACCCGATCACACCATCGAAGAGGTTGCCCGGATGATGCTGGCGATCGACGCCGGGCTGCTGCCGGTCGGAGATGACGACCGGCTGGTCGGCATGATCACCGACCGCGACATCGCCGTGCGCGGTATCGGCAACGGCAAAGGACCTGCTGCGGAAGTGCGCGAGGTCATGACGCAGGACGTGAAATACTGCTTCGCCGACGAAGACACCGCCCACGTCGCCAGGAACATGGGCGAACTGCAGGTGCGCCGCCTGCCGGTGGTCGATCGCGACAAGCGCCTCGTCGGGATCTTGTCGCTGGCCGACGTTGCCTCGCAGGAGAAGGATGGTCGCCGGGTCGGTAACGCCCTGCGCGAAATCGCCCAGCCGGGCGGCGAGCACAATCAGGGTGACGAGGAGCGTGGGAGGGGCATGTGAGTGCGCCGCACGCCGCCGTCTGGCTCAATGCCGACGAGGCTCACATCTACAGATTTGGAGCCGGCGAGGTCGAGAAGCGCGACGTAAAGGCGAACGGGGATATCCGCGACGACCGAGCCTATTTCGAAGCCATCCTCGCCGAACTCACCGAGGTGGAAGGCTGGATGATCGCGGGCCCGACCGGGCCGCTGAAGGACTTCGAGAAATACGTCCGCGTCGGTCATGCCGAGCAGCTCGGAAAGAAGCTGGTCGGCGTTGAGGCGATGGATCACCCTCGCGATGGCGAACTGCTTCGCCACGCGCGCAGGCGGCTGGCCTTCTAGTTGCTGTTCTCCAGGTGCCTCAGCACATAACGACGGCCATCGCGTTCAACGTCGAAACGGACGCGGTCGCCTGCGCTCAGACCTTTCAGAATTGCGGGATCGTCGACGCTGAAAACCCTGACACCACCTTCGGGCAGGAGAGGAAGCGGACGATAATCCAGCGTGATCTTCCCCGCTGCGGGGTCGATCGCGACGACCCGGCCGCTCGCGAGGGGCGTGTCGTCCGGGGCCTCGGCGGTACAGGTCTGAATTTCCGGGTTGCCGTCCGTGTCGCTCATGGCGGGCAGGGCCGCGGCCGAAAGCGAAGAGAGGGGCGAAAGCGCCAGCGCGGCAAGCGCCGCAGCAAACGTGAAGGACTTGGTAGACATCAGGCTGAACTTTCCAGAGTTGAACGCTCGTCAGGGCTTCCAATCTGGGAAGGCTCCGCCGGATTTCCAGTGGTTACAGGCCGGTTACGGTGCAACGATCACGCTTGCGACAGCCCCGGAAGTGCATTTTTGCGGGGCCGATCAATTTGCGCGGGAACAGTAGATAAACTCGAGTTGAACGCGGTTGAGACTCCCGCGACCCTCAGGCGACGGAGTCGATAACCTTGGCCAACGCCACGTCCTTCTCCGACAGGCCGCCGGCGTCGTGCGTGCTGAGAACGATCTCGACCTTGTTGTAGACGTTGGACCATTCCGGATGATGGTCCGCCTTCTCCGCGGCCATGGCCACGCGGGTCATGAAGCCCCAGGCTTCGTTGAAGTCGGCGAACCTGAAGCTCTTCTGGAGGGCGTCGCGCCCGCGCACCTTCTTCCAGCCCTTGATCGAGGCCAGGGCCTGGGTGCGGGCCTTGCCGGCGAGTTTGGCGGTCATCTGTTCTCTCCTCTGTTGGCGTGAAGCTTGCCTCATCGCGGGGCAGCAGCCTAGGCTAGCTCCAACAAACCGGAGGCTTTCTTGAAGATCACCCGTCGTACTGCCCTGCTTTCGACCACAGCCGCTGCCCTCGGCGCCGCGGCTGCCGTCCCGCAAGCCTTCGCTCAGAAGAACGCCGACCAGCTGCGCATCCTGTTCAACGATGCCGTGCCCAACGTCGACATGTATTTCAACAGCCAGCGCACCGGCCTGATCCTGGCGCACCAGGCTTGGGACATGCTGGTTCATCGCGATCCCGCGACCTTCGAGATCAAGCCGTCGCTGGCCACCGACTGGAAGTTCACCGACGACAACACGCTCGATCTCACGATCCGGCAGGGCGTGAAGTTCCACGACGGCAGCACGCTCTCTCCCGACGACGTCGTCTACACGATCAACATGGCCGCCGATCCCGCTTCCAAGGTGGCGACGCCCTCGAACTACGCCTGGATCGACAAGGCCGAGAAGACCGGCGACTGGACCGTGCGCATCAAGATGAAGCGGCCGACGCCGGCGGCGCTCGAATATCTCGCCATGGTGACGCCGATTCATCCCAAGGCCTATCGCGAGAAGGTCGGACCCGAGGGCTTCTCGGCCAAGCCGGTTGGCGCCGGTCCGTACAAGATCGTCAAGAACGAGCAGGGCAAGGAAGTGTTCTTCGAGCGCTTCGACGATTACTGGAAGGGCTCGCCCAAGGGCGTTCCGGCGATCAAGAAGCTGCACGTTCGCTTCGTGCCCGATCTCGCCACCGCGGTGACCGAGCTGCTGGCTCAGCGCGCCGACTGGATCTGGAACATCAATCCCGACCAGGCCGACAGCATCAACAAGATGCCGTTCCTGCAGGCCGTGCGGCAGGAGTCGATGCGCGTGGGCTATCTCTCGATCGATGCGGCCGGCCGCACCGGCGCCGGCAATCCGTTGACCAAGCTCAAGGTGCGTCAAGCCATCTGGCATGCCGTCGACCGCAAGCAGTTTGCCGACAAGCTGGTCGGCGGCGGCAGCCGCGTGCCGCCCGCGCCCTGCTTCCCGAGCCAGTTCGGCTGCGATGCCGAGGCCGCCGTGAAGTACGACTTCGATCCGGCCAAGGCCAAGGCGCTGCTGGCCGAGGCGGGTTATCCCAACGGGTTCGACGTCGAATTCGTGACCTATGTGCAGCCGACCTCGTGGCCGGCGTCGGTGCAGAGCTACCTTCAGGCCGTCGGCATCCGCGCCAAGATCACCCAGCTCCAGGTCGCGCCGGCCATCCAGAAGGCCCAGAAGGGCGAAGCGCCGCTCTACATGGGCAGCTGGGGCAGCTACTCGATCAACGACGTCTCGGCGATCCTGCCCGTCATGTTCGGCGCCGACGCACGCGACAACTACTCGCAGGATCCCGAACTCGAGAAGCTGGTCGCCGAAGGCGGTTCCACCTCCAACACCGAGGCCCGCAAGAAGGCCTATTCGGCGGCGGTGAAGATCGCGACCGAGAAGGCCTACTGGCTGCCGATCAACACCTACGTGAACACCTACGCCTTTTCGAAGGGCCTGGAGTTCAAGACCTTCCCGGACGAGCTGCCGCGCTTCTACTTCGCCAAGTGGAAGTGACGCGCGCAAGCGCGTCACTTCCATCCCGAGCGTAGCCGAGGGATCTCTCTTCTAAGAAACCAGCAGACACTCCACGCCGCCGCCGGGCCGAGGCCTGAGCGGCGGCGTTTCCGTTGCGCAGCGCGGTTCGGCGACCGGGCAGCGCGGATGGAAGCGGCAGCCCGGCGGAATGTTGGCCGGATCGGGCATGACGTCGCCCAGTCCGACGTCGGGCACGCCGAGGCCGGGCTCGGGTGTCAGCACCGAGGCGAGTAGCGCCTGGGTGTAGGGATGCTCCGGCTGGTGGAACAGCGCCTGGGTCGGCTTCTTCTCGACGATGCGGCCGAGATACATCACCGCCACCTCACTCGCGACATGCTCGACCACGGCCAGATTGTGGCTGATGAACAGATAGGTGAGGCCCAAGTCGCGGCGCAGTTCGGCCAGCAGGTTCAGGATCTGCGCCTGCACCGAAACGTCGAGGGCCGACGTGGGCTCGTCGCACACCACGATGCGCGGCCGCAGCACCAAGGCGCGCGCGATGGCGACCCGCTGGCGCTGGCCGCCCGATAGTTCGGCCGGCAGCCGGTTGCCCATCTCGCCGGGCAGGCCGACTCGGGCCAGCATCTCGTCGACGCGCTTGGCGATCTCGGCGCGGGAGAAAGCGCCCTGTGCCTGCAGCGGCATCGCCACGATGTCGCGGATGCGTGTCAGCGGATTGAGCGAGGAGAAGGGATCCTGGAACACCGGCTGGATCAGGCGCGCCCGCGCCTTGCGGTCCATGTCGAGGACGCGCTGGCCCTCGACCGCGATGTCGCCGGAGTCGGGCATGAGCAGGCCGAGGATCAGGCGGGCAAGGGTCGACTTGCCGCAGCCCGACTCGCCAACCACGCCCAGCACGCCACCTGGCGGCACCGCGAAGGAGACGCCGTCGACGGCGACGACCCTGCGGTCCTTGCCCAGGATGCCGCCCGAGACGCGGAAGGTCTTGCCGACGGACCTGAGTTCGATGGCCGCTTGTGTCTTCGTGTTCATGGCGCCAGCCGGCAGAGATAGTCGTGACCCGGCGCCGCGGTCTGATGCGGGACGGTGTGGGCGCAGCTCGCGTCGGCGAAGCTGCAGCGGTCGCGGAAGCCGCAGCCCTGGAAGCCCGGTCCGATGCGTGGCACCGTGCCGGGGATCGAGCCCAGCGGTTCGTCCTGGCGTTGCTTGCCCGGTACCGGCACGCAGCGCAGCAGGCCCTGCGTATAGGGATGCTTGGGATCGGCGAAGAGCTGGGCAGTGGCCGCGCTCTCGACCACTTCGCCCGCATACATGACCGAGACGCGATGGGCGATGCGGGCCACGATCCCGAGATCGTGGGTGATCAGCAGCATGCCCAGACCGAGGTCGCGCTGCAGCTGCGCCAGCAGGCGCAGGATCTGCGCCTGCACCGTGACGTCGAGCGCGGTGGTGGGTTCGTCGGCGATCAGCAGCTGCGGCTCGCACATCAGCGCCATGGCGATCATCACGCGCTGACGCAGGCCACCCGAGAGTTGGTGCGGGAACTGGCCGAGCCGAAGTCCCGGCGCGGTGATGCCGACCCGGCCGAGCAGGTCGGCCGCGCGGTCGGTGGCGACCCGCTGGCTCACCTTCTTGTGGCGGCGCATCACCTCGGTCATCTGCGAGCCGATCGTGTAGGCCGGATTGAGGCTGGTCATGGGTTCCTGGAAGATCATGGCCATGGCATTGCCGCGCAGCCGCGCCATACCCCGGTCGTCGAGCTTCAGCAGGTCCTCGCCCTGGAAGGTGAGGCGCTGCGCCGTGCGGTGGCCGCCGCGCGCCAGCAGGTTCATGATCGCGAGCGAGGTCACCGACTTGCCGCAGCCCGATTCGCCCACCAGGCAGTGGGTTTCGCCGCGCTCGACGGTGAGCGAGGCGCCGCGCACCGCCGAGGTGCCGGCGAAGCCCACTTCGAGCCGCTCGACGTCGAGAAGCGTGCTCATGTGCGGGACCTCGTCGCGAAGGCATCGCGCAATCCGTCGCCCAGCAGGTTGATGCCGAGCACCAGCACGAACAGCGCCACGCCGGGGATCACGATCACCCAGGGGCTGAAGAACATGTAGTCCTTGGCCTCGGCGATCATCAGGCCCCAGGAGGGTAGCGGTGGCGGCACGCCGAGCCCGAGAAACGACAGCGTGGCCTCGAGCAGGATCGCGAGCGCGATCTCGAGCGTCGCCACGACGACGAGGTGGCTGGCGATATTGGGCAGCACCTCGCGGGTGAGGACGCGGAAGCGCGAGCAGCCGGCGCACCAGGCGGCGGCGACGAAATCGAGGTTGCGCACCTGCATGGAGGTCGAGCGCGCGACCACGGCGAAGCGATCCCACAGCAGCAGGCCGAGGGTCAGGACCAGCAAGGTCATCGAGGTGCCGAGCAGGCCCACGACGGCCAGCGCCACCAGGACGACCGGAATGGAAAGGCGGGTGGTGATGGCGAACAGCACGGCATCGTCGATGCGCCCGCCGAAGAAGCCGCCCAGCACGCCGATGGTGATGCCGATCAGGCCCGACACGATCGTGACGGTGATGCCGATCAGCATGGAGATGCGGCAGCCCCAGATCAGCCGGGAGAGATAGTCGCGACCGAGCTGGTCGGTGCCGAGCAGGAATTCCGGATTGTATCCTTCCATCCAGAACGGCACGAGCAGGCGCCGATTGAGGTCCTGCGCGAACGGGTCGTGCGGCACGATCAGCGGCGCGAAAAGCGCGCAGAAAAGCGCAAGGCCCACGATGACCGCGCCGATCCACGTGCTGGCGCTCTTCCAGCCCCGACGCGGGCCGGCATTGACGGAAACGGCGGCGCTCATGCGCGCAGCCGCGGATCGAGCACGGCGTTCATCAGGTCGGAGACCATCGTGAGCGCCACGTAGATGACGGCAAGGACCAGCACGACGGCCTGCACGACCGGGAAGTCGTTCTTGGCGATGCTCTCCCAGGCGAGGAAGCCGACGCCATGCAGGGCGAAGACCTGCTCGATGACGATCGAGCCGCCCAGCATGAAGCCGAGCTGCACGGCGGCGATCGCGACGACCGGAATGGCGGCGTTGCGCAGCGCATGCTTCAGCAGGATGGAGGCGCGCGACAGGCCCTTGGCGCGGGCGGTGCGGATGTAATCGCTGCCCATCGCCTGGATCATGCCGGCGCGCGTCAGGCGCGTGAGCGCCGGAATGGCGGAAAAAGCCAGCACGATGCCCGGCATGACGAAGTGCTCCCACGAGCCGGTGCCGGAGATCGGCAGCCAGCCGAGGGTGAGTCCGAACAGGATCATCAGCAGCAGGCCGAGCCAGAACGAGGGCATCGCCTGGCCGATCAGGGCGATCATCTGCACGGCGCGATCGAAGCCGGTGTTTTCGCGCACCGCCGCCAGAATGCCCATCGGCAGCGACACCAGGAGCGCGATGGAGAGGCCGGTCAGGCCCAGGGTCAGGGTCACCGGCATACGCTCCGCGATCAGCGTCGAGACGCGTGTCTGGAAGAAGTAGCTGTTGCCCAGGTCGCCGGTCGCGGCGCGGCCCACCCAGTCGAAGAACTGGCTGAGGACCGGCCGGTCGAGCCCGTAGGCCTTGCGCACCGCCTCGATGTCGGCCGCGGTGGCGTTGGGGCCGGCGATCGAGATGGCGAGGTCGCCCGATAGTCTGGTGAGAATGAAGGCGAGGGTCATGACCGTCGCCGCCACGAGGAGTGCCACGATGAGGCGGCGGAAGAGGAACTGAAGCATGTGCGGGCGCGACTTTAATGCGGATCGATGGGGAAGGCGATCATGCGAATTGCGCGCCAAACGCCGCGCAGCTCCCCAGAACGGTCACGACGCCGCGCTTGGCGCGGGCGCACGGGTCCTATAAGGGGGAGTCATGCCGGTTTTCAACAATCCACGGCGTACGCCCTGCTTCGGCATCGCGCCCACTCTGGAGGACTTCGAAGCGATCGCCGCCGAGGCGCTGGCGACGATACCCGAGGAGTTCCGTCGGCACGTCGGGAACGTGCGCATACAGATCGACGACTTCCCGTCCGACGAGGTCGAGAAGCAGATGGATCTCGAGACCCCGTTCGACCTGCTCGGTCTCTATCAGGGTGTGTCTATGATGGAGCGGGGCGCCGGTCACGTCGCCAACGACATCGACCGCATCTTCCTCTATCGCCGGCCCATCCTCGATTACTGGTGCGAATCGGGCGAGGATTTGCCGCACATCGTGCGTCATGTGCTGATTCACGAGATCGGCCACCATTTCGGTCTGAGCGACGACGATATGGAAGCGATCGAGGCCAAGGCTGAGGAAGACTCACAGCGAGCCTAGTCGCGCGCTTGAATATCTCCGTTGTCTCGATCGTAGCCTCGCATGGCGAGGTGCAGGTCGGATGACGCCTTAGACTCTCATCGCTTCGCGATAGAGGCGCTCGGCGTTCGTCCACTTGATCGCCTGAACGAAGGCCTCGATGTACTTGGCCGTGTCGGTGCCGTAGTCGGCGGCATAGGCATGCTCGTACATGTCCATGGCGAGCAACGGCACGCCGCCGGCCGGCGCCATCGAATCGTTTTCGGCGCGATAGTTGAACAGTCGCTTCTCGCGCGGCGCATAGGCCATGGTCACCCAGCCGCTGCCCGCCTTCAGTGATTCGCCGATGAGGCAGAATTCTGCCTTCCAGCGGTCGAAACTGCCGAAATCGCGCGACAGCGCCTGCGCCAGGAGGCCCGACGGCCGGGTCGGCGCTTCGGCCAGCCCATCGAAATAGATTTCGTGGAGGAGCGTCGAATTGTGCGTGGCCTGCTCGTCGCGCTTCAGGTCGCCCAGCCTTTCGGCCGTCACGTCCGAGAGGTCGAGCGTCGAGAGTTCCTCGCCGATCGCATTCAGCCTCTTCACCTCCTCCGCGTAGACGCCGTCGTGATGCGTGCGCAGCAGATCGGCCGACAGGCCTTTCACCTTTTCCGGGTTGATGACCAGCGGCTTGGCGGTGACCTTCGGCACCGGAATGGCGGTCGCCACCTGCGGGGCGACTTGCTGGGCGCGTGCGCCAAAGGCTAGGGCGCCAGCCAGCAGGCCGGCGCCCGCGGCCAGGGAGCGGCGGGAGATGTCGGTCATGGGGGCTCCTCGCGTGTTCGCTGGAGCAACGCCTTTCAAGGAAAGGAGTTGCGGCGCACGGGGGGCACGCGGTAACCGCCGGCGATCAGCGACTCCCCGGCCTGATGGGCGCGCAGCATCAGGCGCATCGGCCCGGCCGGCGCCGGCAGCCAGTTGGCAGCGTGCTCGCCCGGCGGCGGGTCGCGCTGGATATAGAGGCTGAGCGATCCGTCGGCGCCACGGACCAGTCCAGCCGTTCGGTCGCCGATCGCATGACGATCGATCGGATTTTCGACGAAGCGGGTTCTGCCGTCCGGCGTCACTTCGTAGGCCGACAGCGACCAGAAGGCGCGCGTGGGCGGCAGGCGATCGGCCGGAAAGGTGAGGACATAGCGTTGCGCCCCGTGAAGGGGCCGACGGTCGGCATCGACGGCGCAGCTCACATCGACCTCCTCGGCGGACAAAGGCGCGCCCAGTCCCGTCAGTGCCGACGCCGCACGAGACAGATAGTCGTCGCCGAAATTGCCGATACGCGGCTGGCTGTAGGTCCAACCGTCGATCGTGCGGCCGCGACCGGCGGCTCTGCGAATCTCCGCATGGCCCTGGGCGATACCCGCACGGATCGCCCGAAGTTCGGGTTCGCCGAAGGCGCGCCGGTCGAACTTGCGTCCCGGCTTCAGCTTCAGCGGCGCCAGCAGCTCGAACAGCGGCCGGTCGCGCTCCGGCAGAGGGCTCTCGCCCAGGGCGCGCAGGCCGATGTCGAACAGGTCGAGCGGATCGTCGGGGTGCGCGGCCGGCCAGTCGGCGACGGGTTCGGGAGGCGCCTGCGTGCGAAAGCGCATCAGTTCGCCGATTTCGAGGATGCGCCGCTCGTTGCGCATGTCGGGCGTCTCGAGCAGCACGCGGTTTTGCAGAATGCGCACGCGGTCGAGTTCCTCGGGCCCGTCGACCAGGATACGGCCGAGCAGCCACACCGAAGGCGTCGGGGCGCGGACCAGTGTCACATCGCTCGGCGCATCGCCCGCCCATGTGGGCGCGACGAGCATGTGCGTCACCAGCCCGACGGCTTTCGGACGAGGGCGGACGAGGAGGAATGTGTCGGAGAACAGGTCGATGAAGGCGTAGCTGCAATCGAGATCGCCGATCGGCGGCACGGTGAGGAACAGCGGCTCCAGTGCAAGGTCGAGCCAGGCCGAGGAATAGAGAGTGTTGGCATCCTGAGTGGCAACGACGCCGGCCTCCGGATCGGCGGGACTCTGGACATTGCGGAAGCGGTTGAGACGTTGGCGCTGCGGGTTGGTCTCGTCGACCGTGGCGCGCCAGCGCGCACGATACATCTCATAGATCGGGAAGAGATAGACAGTGGCGCGCTGGGCGAGGTCGCGGAGCGCTGTCGTCGCGTCCTGGGCTGATGCCCTGCGGGCTGCCGCCAGCGCAGGCAGGCCGGCCAGGGCACCGAGCGCGGCGCGCCGACCGATGATCATGCGGCCCGCTCGCGTCCCTGTCGCCGCGCAGAGACGAAGGCCGCCGCCTCCTGCCATGGCGCCAGTGTCCAGAAGGAACGCGCCCGGCCCGAGGGCGAGGCCAGCACGAAGGCCACGGCGCCTTCGAGAAGCTCGACCTGCCGGCCGTAGGCGGGCGCCTTTACGCCGAGTGCGAGCGAGGCCGCATGCTTGGAGGTAAAGGCAACGGCGGCGGGCCGGAAGCGCCGCAGCTTGGCGTGCAACGACTGCGCGTCCATCGCCTCGGGACTGAGTTCGTGGTCCGATCCGACTTCGGTCTTGTTGAGGTCGGTCAGTCCGAGGCCCAGCGTCAGCAGCTCGGGGTAGCGCTGCGGTGCCAGCCGCTCGGGCGTCAGGCCGACCGCGTGCAGGATCGGCCAGAAGGCATTGCCCGGATTGGCGTAGTAGGCGCGCGCCTTGAACGACGCCGGGCTCGGCGCGGTGCCGCAGAACACCAGGTCGAGCCCCGGCGCCAGCAGGTCCGGGATGAGGGGATTATTGCGGATTGATGCCCGCGGCACGGATGACCTCGCCCCAGCGTTTGATCTCGGTCTGAATGTAGGCGTCGATCTCGGGGACCGTCATGGTGCCGGGCTCGAAACCGCCGGCCTTCATGCTCTCCATCACGTCGGGAGACTTCAACGCCTTCTCCGTTGCGACCCGGAGCCTGTCCTTGATCTTCGCCGGCGTGCCGGTCGGCACCGCCCAGATCGACCAGGAGGTCACGACCAGGTCCGGCGAGACCGCCTCGGCGAACGTGGGCGTGTCCGGCAGGACCGTCGAGCGCTTGGCGCCGCTCGACGCCATCGGCTTCAGCTTGCCGGCGCTGACCTGGCTCATCAGCGAATCGATGTTCGAGATGACCATGGGCAGGTGGCCGGCCAGAACGTCGGCGGCGGCCGCGGCGGCGCCGCGATAGCTGATGAAGGTGATGTCGACGCCGGTCTTCTGCTTGAACAGCTCCATCGTCAGGGTCGGCGAGGTGCCGAGACCGGACGAGCCGAACGAATATTTTCCAGGTTCCTTCTTCGCCGCCGCGATCAGTTTGGGCAGCGTGTCGTGCGGGAAGCTCGGGCTGCAACAGAGCAGGTTGGGCTGCGTCCCGATCCAGGCCACGGTCTCGAGGTCGGTGACGGCATTGTAGGCCGGCTTGCGATAGAGATGGGGCACCAGCGCGTGGCTGCCGATGTTGCCCAGCAGGACCGAATAGCCGTCGGGCGGTGACTTGGCGACGTTGTCGGCGGCGATCGATCCGCCGGCACCGGTGCGGTTCTCGACCACGAAGGTCTGGCCGAATTCGTCGCTGAGCTTGGCCGCCAGCCGGCGGGCGATATTGTCCTGCGAGCCGCCCGGCGTGAACGGGCAGACGATGCGGACATTGCGGTTGGGCCAGTCGTCGCCCTGGGCGAGGGCGAAGGTCGGGACGAATGGCAGCGTCGCCAGGCCGGCCGTGAAGTGACGTCTCCTCATTTCTTCTTCCTTTGTTCGAAGATTGTTGCCGCGATGATGCACGAGGTGTGTCGCGCCGCCTAGGGCCGTCCCTCGCGTGGATTTCGTCCTGAGGTTCCGCGGCCTTGCCCGCCCTCTGCCGTCGGGCATGATGGCCGCCGGGAGGACCTAATGAATACGATCGACAAGGCCGACGAAGCGCAGCTTCTCGCCACCATCGACCGCTGGATCGAGCGCGAGGTGGCGCCGCGCGTCAAGGAATTCGACCATGCCGACAAATGGCCGGCCGAGATCGTCGAGCAGATGAAGGAACTCGGCCTGTTCGGCGCCACGATCAGTCCGGAATATGGCGGGCTGGGCCTGCCGGCCACGACCTATGCCGAGATCGTGATGCGCGTCTCCTCGGTGTGGATGGCCATCACCGGCATCTTCAACTCCCACCTGATGCTGGCGCTCGCCGTCGAGAAGTTCGGCACGCCGCGCCAGAAGGACCGCTGGCTGCCGAAGTTCGCCACGGGCGAGATTCGCGGCGGGCTGGCGCTCACCGAGCCCGATGCCGGCACCGACCTGCAATCGATCCGCATGGTGGCGAAGCGCGACGGCAACGATGGCTACGTCATCAACGGCACCAAGACCTGGATCTCCAACGGCATCGAGGGTCATTGCTTCGCCATGCTGGTGAAGACCGATCCCGAGGCTATTCCGCGCCACACCGGCATGAGCCTGTTCATCACGCCCAAGGGGCCGGGCTTCACGGTCGGCCGCAAGCTGGAGAAGCTCGGCTACAAGTCGATCGATTCGGGCGAGCTGGTCTTCGAGGATTACAAGATCCCGGCCGATCACCTGATCGGCGAGGTCGAGGGCCAGGGTTTCGCGCAGGTCGCGGGCGGACTCGAGCTCGGCCGCATCAACGTCGCCTCGCGCGGTGTCGGCATCGCCGAGGGTGCCCTGCGTCTGGCGACGAGCTATTCGCAGATGCGCAAGACCTTCGGCAAGCCGATCTGCGAGCATCAGGCGATCCAGCTCAAGCTCGGCGAGATGGCGACGCGCGCCCGCGCCGCGCGCCTGCTCACGCTCGACGCCGCCGCCATCTTCGACCGCGGCGAGCGCTGCGACATGGAAGCCGGCATGGCCAAGTATTTTTCCTCGGAGGCGGCCCTGGAGAACAGCATCGAGTCGATGCGCATCCACGGCGCCTACGGCTACTCCAAGGAATACGACATCGAACGGCTCTATCGCGATGCGCCGCTGACCTGCATCGGCGAGGGCACCAACGAGATGCAGCGCATCATCATCGCGCGGCAGTTGATCAAGCGGAACCCGATCTCGTGAGCAGGACCGGCAAGCCGCTCGAAGGCATCCGCGTCCTCACGCTCGAACAGTTCGGTGCCGGTCCTTACGGCACGATGTTCCTGGCCGAGCTGGGCGCCGAGGTGATCAAGATCGAGTCGCCGCAAGGCGGCGATCCCTCGCGCCAGGTCGGGCCTTACAAGCTGGGAGCCGACGACAGCGAATATTTCCAGGCCTGGAACCTCGGCAAGAAGAGCGTGGCCCTCGACATGAAGTCGGAAGAGGGGCGGCGGCAGTTCGAGGCGTTGGTAAAGGGGGCCGACTGCGTCGTGAACAACATGCGCGGCACCCAGCCCGCGAAGCTCGGCATCGACTATGCCAGCCTGAAGCACCTGAAGCGGTCGATCGTCTGTCTCCATATCTCCGCCTATGGGCGGGACAACGAGCGCAAGGACTGGCCTGGCTACGATTTCCTGATGCAGGCCGAGGCCGGGTTGATGGAACTGACCGGCGAGCCCGACGGGCCGCCGACGCGGGTTGGCGTTTCGATGATCGACAGCATGAGCGGCCTGACGGGTATCGTCGGTCTCCTGAGCTGCCTGCTGCGCGCCCGCACCACGGGGCAGGGCTGTGACGTCGATACCTGCCTCTACGATGTCGCCATGCACCAGCTCACCTATCCCGGTCTCTGGTACCTGAACGAGGGCGATGTCTCGCCGCGCGTGCCTAGAAGCGCGCATCTCTCGCTGGCGCCGGTCCAGACCTTCCCAACGAAGGACGGCTGGATCTACGTCATGTGCATGACGCAGAAATTCTGGCTGGCGCTCTGCGAGGTGATGGACCGTGGTGATCTCGCGGTCGATCCGCGTTTCCCCGATCCCAACACGCGGGCGAAGAACCGCGCGACGCTATCCGCCGAACTCGACGTGACGTTCCGGACGCGCACGACGGCGGAGTGGCTGGCCACGATGAACGGGCTGCTTCCCGCGGCGCCGGTCTATCGTCTCGACCAGGCGCTCGACAGTTCCTTTGCGCGCGAGACCGGCATGGTCTCGTCCGTGCCGCATCCGGTGAAGGGCGAACTGCGCATCCTCGCCAATCCCCTGCGCATCGACGGCGAACGGCTGGCACAGGCCGCCTGCTCGTCGCTGGGCGCCGACAACGATTCATTGCTGGGCAAGTCGTCATGAAACTTCAGGGCATCAAGGTCGTCGATCTCTCCTGGTTCCTGCCGGGTCCCTATCTCACCACCTCGCTGGCCGATCACGGCGCCGAGGTGATCAAGGTCGAGCCGCCGGGCGAGGGCGATCCCGGCCGTCACATCCTGCCGCCGGATGAACGCACCTCGGTGTTCTTCCGCAACATGGGCCGCGGCAAGAAGAGCGTCGTGCTCGATCTCAAGAGCGAGCAGGGCCGCGCCGATCTGTTCCGTCTCGCCTGCGAAGCCGACGTGCTGGTCGAATCGTTCCGGCCCGGTGTCGCCGCCCGCTTTGGCATCGGCTACGACGCCGTCGCGGCGAAGAACCCCGGCGTCGTCTATTGCTCGATCAGCGCCTTCGGCCAGAACGGCGCCTATCCCGGCCGCGCCGCGCACGATCTGGCGCTGGAAGCGATGACCGGCGTGCTGAGCCTGACCCTGGGCGACGACGGCCGGCCGGCGATTCCCGGCATCCCGGTCGCCGATCTGGTGAGCGGTCTCCATGCTCTGGCGGGCGTGCTGATGGCGCTGCTGCGCCGCAAGGACACCGGCCGCGGCGACTATATCGACGTCTCGATGCACGAATCGCTGATAGCCTCCTGTGCCAACGTGGTCGGCACAACCTTCGCCGAGAACAAGGCGCCCGACGTGAAGCAGCAGCGCACGACCGGCGGCTCGGCCTTCTACCGCGTCTACGACACGTCCGACGGCCGCCAGCTGGTGATTGCGGGCCAGGAGATGAAGTTCATCAAGAACCTGCTGGGCGCGCTCGGCAAACCGGAGATGGCGCCGCTCTGCGAATGGCCCGGTGCGCACCAGAAGCCGGTGATGGATTTCCTCGCCGAGACCTTCAAGGCGATGCCGCTCGCCCACTGGATGGACACTCTCGCCACGCTCGACATCTGCTACGGCCCGGTCAACACGCTCCCCGAAGCCATCGCCGACGCCAACCTGAAGAAGCGCGGTTTCATGGTGACCGACGACACCGGCCGTCTCCACTTCGCGCCCGTCGTCCGCTTCAAGAACGAACCGTCGAGCCCGATCTATCGCGAGCCGCTGCTGGGCGAGCATACTGAGGAAGTGTTGAAGCGATAGAGGCGAAAGGTCCCTCGCTCGCTCGGGATGACAATGGTGGTGTTGCTGGCGCACACCTTATCATTAGGGAAAAATTGTCATCCCGAGCGAGCGAGGGACCCTTAATCTTTATGCCGCCACCAGCGCCACGGCCTTCGCCAACGGCACCGGCGCGTCGTCGAGGAGGAGGTTGATGGCTTCTTCCTCCCAGCCGGACTCTCCGAGAGACAGCGGGTCCTGCGGCGCCAAGCGGTGTTCGATGACCAGGCGCGAGAGCAGCAGGCGGCGGGCGTCGCCGCCCTCGGCGCCGAGGGTGGCGCCTTCCCAGGCCAGCAAGGCCGCGCTCGTCGCATGATAGAGCGCGCCGGCAGCGAGGCGGGAGCGCTTTTCGTGTTTGGGATCGGCGGCAACCGCTTCGACGAAGCGCTCGACCCGGTCGAGCGTGGCGCCCAGCAGGCCCTTGTACTGGCCGGGCAGGGCGCCGCTCGGCTCGTACTTGGCCTTCAGTGCGGCCGAGAGTGTCTTGTGGCCGCCCGACTTGCCGACGGCGCGCTGCACCACGTCGAGCGCGTTGATGTTCGACGTTCCCTCCCACAAGGTGCCGACCTGCGCGTCGCGCACCAGTCGTGCCGTCACCCATTCCTCGATGTAGCCCAGCCCGCCCTTGACCTCGAGCGCGGCGCTGGCGACCGGGATGTTGTCGCGGCAGGCGCGGAACTTGTAGACCGGCGTCAGGATGCGCAGCAGGTTCGCCGCGTCCTTGTCGCCTTTATCCGCGCGGCCCATCGCGTCGGCGGAGAAAGCGAACATCGACAGCGCCTGCTCGGTCGGCAGCATGATCTTCATGAGCTGGCGGCGCAGCAGCGGATACTGGGCGATGGCGCGGCCGAAGGCGCGGCGGCCGCGGGCGGCGGCCAGCGCCTCGTTGAGGCAGCGGCGCATCATCGAGGCGGCGCGCACGCCGTGGCTCAGCCGCGACAGGTTCACCTGCTCCATCATCTGCTTGAAGCCGCGATTTACGTCGCCCACGAGATAGGCCGTGGCGCCGTCGAGGATGATCTCGCCCGAGGCCATCGAGCGGGTACCGAGCTTGTCCTTCAGACGCACGATCCGATAGCTGTTGCGGCTGCCATCCTCGAGCCGTCGTGGCAACGCGAACAAGCCGAGGCCCGACGTGCCGGGCGCGGCACCGCGCGGCCGCGCCAGCATCACCGCGACATCGGCGTCGGCATGGCTGCAGAACCATTTCTGACCGTAGAGCTTCCAGCGCTCGACGCCGTCGGGGCCGACGCCCACCCGCTCGGCCTCGGTCTCCAGCGCTCCGACATCGGAGCCGCCGGCCTTCTCGGTCATGAACTGCGTGCCCTTCAGCATCGTTGCCGGATCCTGGCTGAGTAGCCGGTCGAGCAGCAGCTTCTTCAGCTCGGGCGAGCCGTAGCGCTTGATGATGAAGTTCGAGGTGTCGGAGACGGAGACCGGGCACATCAGGCCGAACTCGCCCTGCACGAACAGATAGGTGATGGCGTACTTCACCAGCGGATGGGCCGGTTCCGCCAGGCCCAGCACGCCGGCGCGATGGCTCATCGCGTGCATGCCGAATTCCTCGAAGGCGATCTTCTCCATCTCGCGATAGGCGGGGTGATAATCGATCCAGTCCTCGTCGCGGCCGAAGCGGTCGCGCGGCTGCAGCACCGGCGGGTGCTTGTCGGCGACCATCGCCAACTCGTCCAGCCGCCCGCCGGCCAGCCCGCCCAGCCGTTCGAAATGCGGCGTCATCTGCCGCAGCAGGCCGGGCTCCATGTAGAGCCGCATCAGGTCCTGGAACGGCCGGTCGATCGCAAAGAAATTCCGGCCGTGCGCGTCCGTGGCGATGTGATGGGCGCCGTGCGGCCCTTCGTTCAAGCCGTGAGTCATGTCGGGCATGGTTTCCTCCGTCTGGTCTTTTCTTGTTATCGCCAGCCCTGCGTCAGCACGCGCGTCACATAGGGCGGCACGGTCTCGGTGGCGGGGCCATAGATGTGTTCGTGGAACAGGCTCTTGTTGTCGGTCGGTTCGAGATTGAGCTCGACCGTGCGGGCGCGCGGCGCGTGGCGGCGCACATGCAGGACGAAGCCGGCGGCGGGATAGACTTCGCCCGACGTGCCGATCGCCAGGAAGAGGCCGCAGCGCTCCAGCGCTTCGTAGATTTCCTCGAGGTGTATCGGCATCTCGCCGAACCACACGATGTTGGGGCGCAGCTCGCCCACGGAATTGCAGTGAGGGCAGATCGAAGCAGGCGTCAGGTCGTAGTCGGAGGAGAACACCGTCTTGCAAGCCATGCAGCGGATCTCTCCGTCGCGACCGTGCATGTGGATCACCCGCTTCGAGCCGGCCTGCTCGTGCAGCAGGTCGATATTCTGCGTGATGATCGTCACCTCGCCGTCATACTCGCGCTCGAGCCGTGCCAGCGCCCGGTGCGCCTCGTTCGGGCCGATGCCGGCTGCGCGGAACATGCTGCGGGTCTCGTTGTAGAAGTCGAGCACCTTCTTCTTGTCGCGGTGCCAGGCTTCGAGGGTCGCGACCTCTTCGAGGTTCACCCTGTTCCATAGCCCGTCGGCGTCACGGAACGTGTCGATGCCGCTTTCCTTGGAGATGCCGGCGCCGGTCAGCACGGCGATGCCGGGCGGGAAGAAATCCTGATGCATGCCGCCAATCTAGCGCCGTGCTAGGGTCCGCGGCCATGACCATTGGAGTTCTGTTCGTCTGCACCGCGAACCTCTGCCGTTCGCCGATGGCCGAAGGCGTGTTCAGGTCCCAGGCGGCGAAGGCGGGTCTCGCCGACGCCCTCGACATCGACTCGGCCGGGACAGGCGCCAGTCATATCGGCCAACCACCGACCCCGCTCGCCGTCGAGGCGGCGGCCGCGCGGGGCTACGACATTTCCGGCATCCGGGCCCGCCAGGTGACGGGCGAGGACATCAGGCGCTTCGACTATATATTGGCGATGACCCGCAATCATCTGGTCGAGCTGCGCTGGCTGGCGCCGCGCGAGCTGGCCGACAGGCCGCAGCTCCTGATGGATTACGCACCGCCGGTCGGCATTCACGACATTGCCGATCCGTTCGGCGGCACCGCCGAGGACTATGAGCGTGCCCTCGGCCTGATCGAGGCCGCTACCCACGGCCTCGTCGCCCGGCTGACACCCGAGATTAGAAAGGCCATTTGAGGCCGAGCTCGCCGAACCGGTTGAGCACGTTGAAGGTGAGTCGCGACACGTCGTTGTCGAACTTGTTGTGGGGCAGGGTGCCGCAATAGGTGATCGAGCCTACCGAGAAGACCGCGCCGCCTTTCGGCTTCTCGACATAGGTCATGTCGGCGCGGATGAGCTGTTCCAGCGTCTGGCCGGGAACCGTCGTCGTGAAGCCCAGCCGCTCCTCGTGGACCACGACGAAGTTCCTGCGGTCGTGCCCTTCCGACGAGGCCAGCACCACGGCGTTGAGCGGACTGCCCAGCCGGTGGTCGAGCCGGTCCAGTTCGAAGCCCGCCGCGCCGCCGCCGGAGAAGCCGTAGCCGCCGAACAGCTCGTCCTTCACGCCCTCGAACACCCAGGCGTGGGTGTTGTCGCGCGCCGCCGGCGATTGCCGGTAGGAATCGCCGACGAAGGTGCCCTGGCTCGAAAAGCCGATGCCGCAGAGCAGGTTCGGCGGCCGGTCCGAGCGCCGCCACAGGCCGCCATAGGCGCCGTCGAACGCGTGGTAGTACTCGCCCGGTTCGGCCGCCCAGGTGCGGATGCCGCCCTCGGTCCGTCGTACCTCGATGGCGCCGGGCACCTTGGGCGACAGCGCCACCCGCCAGTAGAATCCGTTGCCGCCGAGATACATCAGCCGGCCACCGCTCTCGGTATAGGCCTGCAGCGCGTCGAGCGTGCCCTCGGTGTGGTACTCCGGGTGCGAGCCGGTCAGCACGACCTTGTAGGAGGCGAGCAGTTCGACTCCCTTCTCGTCGAGATCGTGGTCGGTCACCACATCGAAGGCCACGCCCATGCGATCGAGCCAGCCGGTGAGATGCGTGTCGGCCGGCAGGTGGCGCAGGCCCGAGCCCGCCTCGTCGTTGAAACTGAGGAAGTTCGGCCGCCAGGTCAGCAGCGGGCGCAGCCGCGACGAATAGGCCACGCCCGAACCGTCGCGATGATGGTTGTAGGTCGACAGGCCATAGTCGCCATGATCGTCGGGATTGTTCGGATAGGCCTTCCAGTCGGCGACCCTCTTGCGGAAGGCGTCGTCGAACATGCCGCGCGAGAAGTTGGAATAGACCTGGTAGGTGAAGGTCGAGGCGAGGTAGCAGACCTTGGCCTGCGGCTTGCCGACCTGCGGTCGCACGAAGAACGGGATGACGTCGCGATGCGTCCCGCAGGAGAGCTGCATGCCGTAGATGCCGCTCTTCATCTCCTTCGGAATCGTGAAACTGAAATCGTCGAGCCAGCCGCAATCGTGCAGGTCGTCATCGTGGAAGTGGATCGCCGCGTAGTGATGCGGCGCGCGCCGCCAGTCGCGCTCCGTGCCGGTCCAGGCCGAACCCTTCATCGCGCGGGTCGGCAGATTGATCAGTCTTCCGTCGAGCCTGTTGGGGCCGGTATCCTCGATTTCCATCGAGTCCATGCGGCGCGTGAAATCCCAGGCGGCGAAGCCCTGGATGCGGGGCGCTTCGATCTTGCCGTTGAAGCAGCGCTGCGCCGGCCGGTGCGTCGCCGGCTCCGCGCCGATCATCACGGGCGCCGCAGCCTCCAGAGCGAGAGACGCGGCGCTGCCGCTCGCTTCGCCCTCGTCGTCGGTGCCGAAGGCGCGCGCCAGCGGCTGCTGGCCGACGCGCAGCGTGCCGGTCACGGGATCGGCGCTGGCCCAGACGCGGTACCAGATGCGTGCCCGCAGCTTCTTGCCCACGCAGACGCGCTCCGTGCCGGTCTCCAGCGCCATGCCGTCTTGCGTCAGGACCAGCGCGAAGCCCGCGCCGGTCGTGGCGTCGCGGCGCGAGATCACGGTCTGCGGCCCGTCCTCGGGCAGGGTTGGCCAGATCAGCGCCTCGACCTGGAGCGCGCCGGGCAATCTGAGATCCGCCGCCCCCTCGACCAGGCCGTAGGAACCGGGCCAGGCGTTCTGGACCCGCGAGGCGAACCGGCCGTCGAACAGCTCGGACAGATCCTCGAGCTTCGGCGGCGGTCCCCCGGGGTTGGGATCGCCGCGCACGATGCGCACCAGCATGGCATGGTAGGGGGTCGGTCCCGCGCTCGAGACCTTGAAGCTGATTTTCTCGCCGCTCCGTACCGAGATGCGATCTGTGTACCCAATCAATGCTGCGGTCACATTTAACTCCCAATTGGCGGACGATATAGTCGCCTGAAACAAGGGAGCTTCGCCATGACCAATAAGACAATCGCCAGGACGATCGGGCGCCGCAGCCTCATCGCGGGCGCCGCAGCCGTTCCTCTCGCCGCCCCGATGCTGGCCCGCCACGGCTGGGCGCAGTCGACCTACCCCAACAAGCAGATCCGCGTGGTCGTGCCCTTCGCGCCGGGCGGGACGACCGACCTGCTGGGCCGCATCGCCTCGGCGCACCTCCAGGAAGTCTGGGGTCAGACGGTCGTCGTCGACAACAAGAGCGGTGCCGGCGGCAATGTCGGGGCCGAGATCGTCGCCAAGTCGCCGGCCGACGGCTACACGCTGCTGCTCGGCACGGTGGGCACGGCCGTCACCAACCAGTTCCTCTACAAGACCATGCCCTACGACAGCGTGAAGAGCTTCGCGCCGGTCGCGCTGTTCGGCGAGGTCGCCAACGTGCTCGCGGTGCATCCCGACATGCCGGTGAAGACGGCCACGGAATATGTCGAGTATTGCAAGAAGCAGGGCCCCAACAAGGTGAGCTTCGGTTCCCCCGCGGTCGGTGGCACCGGCCATCTGGCGATGGAGTATTTCCAGTCTCTGGCCGGCTTCAAGGTCGAGCATGTCGTCTATCGCGGCAGCTCGCTGGTGCTGAAGGACCTGCTCGCCGGCCACATTCCCAGCACGATGGACAATCTGCCGCCCTACCTGCCGCACATCCAGACGGGCGCGCTGCGCGCGCTGGGCGTCAGCTCTGCCAAGCGCTGGTTCTCGCTGCCGGACACCCCGACCATCGCCGAGCAGGGCTTCGCGGGCTTCGACGCGGCGCCCTGGTGGTACGTGGCAGCGCCGGCCGGCACGCCGCCGGAGATCGTGAAGAAGCTCTCCGACGAGCTGGTGAAGGCGTCCAAGCAGCCCGACGTCATCAAGAAGATCCGCGACGCCGGCGCCGCCGAACTGGGCGGCTCCTCCGAGGACCTCGCCAAGCACATGCAGAGCGAATACGTGAAGTGGAAGAAGGTCGTCGAGGCCGCGAAGCTGCAACCGCAATGAGCCGACCCGACCTGAAGGGAAGGATCCAGACCGTTCTCGGGCCGATCGAGCCCGAGAAGCTGGGGCGGACGCTGATGCACGAACACGTGCTCTGCGACATCCGCCCTCCCGGCACGCGCTCCGACAACGATCTCGGTCCCGAGATCACCCTGGAGAATGTCTGGCAGATCAACTACGGCCGCGGCCTCAAGCGCGCCGGCCGCAAGTACATGCTCGACCTCGAGGACATCGCAACCCGCGAGGTGGCGATGATGAAGCACGAGGGCGGCGACGCCATCGTCGAACTGTCCTGCGGCGGCCTCTCGCCCGATCCGAACGGGCTGCGCCGCATCGCGGCCGGCACCGGCGTCCATCTCGTGATGGGCTGCGGCTATTACGTGAACGACTACCAGGATCCGAAGAACCACGGCCGCACGGTCGAGGATTTCGCCGCCGAGATGATCGGCCAGATCCACGACGGCGCCTGGGGCACCGATGTCTGCGCCGGCATGATCGGCGAGATCGGCTGCCAGGCGCCATGGACCGACACCGAGAAGCGCGTGATGCAGGGTGCCTTCATCGCCGCGAGCGAAACCGGTGCTGCGATCAACGTCCATCCCGGCCGCGATCCCGACCAGCCGCAGGAGATCGCCGACTTCGCCAAGGCGGCCGGCTTTCCGACCGAGCGCATCGTCATCAGCCACATCGATCGCACCATCTTCGACGAGCCGCGACTGCAACGTCTCGCCGACTCCGGCGTGACCGTGGAGTTCGACCTGTTCGGCCAGGAATCGAGCTATTACGGCCTGTCCGACATCGACATGCCCAACGACGCGACGCGCCTCAAGCTGATCCGCGCGCTGATCGAGGCGGGTCACCTGGAAAGGGTCGTGATCAGCCACGACATCTGCTACCGCACCCGCCTCGCGAGCTTCGGCGGCCACGGCTACGGCCACATCTTCCGCAACGTCGTGCCGATGATGCAGAAGCGTGGCTACAGCGAGGCCGAGATCGACGCGATCCTCGTGGGCAATCCGCGGCGGCTGCTGACGTTCGTGTGACGGACGGCGCCAATTGTCATCCTGAGCGCAGCGAAGGATCTCCCGCTAGCCAAGGAGTCCCCTGATCGTTCCGTGAGGTCCTTCGCGGCGCTCAGGACGACCGAAGGCCAGAGCTAG
Source organism: Rhodospirillales bacterium 24-66-33 (assembly GCA_002281855.1). Classification (GTDB taxonomy): domain Bacteria; phylum Pseudomonadota; class Alphaproteobacteria; order Reyranellales; family Reyranellaceae; genus Reyranella. The sequence goes on from NCHQ01000005.1 coordinate 136,897, forward strand.
AACGTCAGCGGATACTCCGTTTCCGTCGTGTAGATCGGACCGCCGCGGCCGAGGCGGCTCGAATAGAGCGTGAAGTGTTCGGCGATCCAGGGCTCCAGGCGGAACGTGCCGTGGCTCGCCATGAACTGCGCAATGTGGTGGCCGGTCTCGCCGCCCGCGGGGAAGCGCGCCAGGGTGACGTGCGGGCGGTATTTGCGGCGGTCGATCTCGATGCCGCAGTTGCGCGCGACGGTCGTCACCTTCTGCTGCAGCCAGTCGAGGCGCTCGCTGCGTTCGACCACGGCGACCAGCGCGCGCGGCTGCTTGCCGTTGCTGAACTGGTCGACGCCGGCAATGGCCACAGAGAAGGGCGGACCGGCAATATCGGCCAGCTCCTCCTCGAAGTCGCGCATCGTGCCGCCCTGCACCTCACCGGCGTAGCAGAGGGTGACATGGAGGTTCTCGGCCGGCACCCAGTGCGCATCGGGCACGCCCGACTGCAGCGCTGCGAGTTCCTCGGCGATCTCGTCAGGGACGGGCAGGGCGACGAACAGACGCGGCATCGTCGAGATTCTTCGTAACGAAGGGGAGGATACGCTCGACGATGATGTCGACGCCCTTGGCGTTGGGATGGATGCCGTCGGGCTGGTTGAGGGCGGGATCCTGGGCCACGCCGTCGAGGAAGAAGGGATAGAGCGGCACGCCGTGCTTGTCGGCGAGCCTCTTGTAGAGGCCGTCGAACTGCTTGACGTATTCCGGGCCGAAGTTGCGCGGGGCCATCATGCCGACCAGCCAGACCGCGGTGCCGGCCTGCTTCAGCTTGCCGATGATGGCGTCGAGGTTCTTTTCGGTGCTGGCCGGATCGAGGGCGCGCAGCATGTCGTTGCCGCCCAGTTCGACCATCACGATGTCGGGCTTGTCGGCCAGCATCCAGTCGATGCGCTCGAGCCCGCCCATCGTCGTGTCGCCCGAGACTCCGTGGTTTATGACGGTGACGTTGCGGCCCTTGTCCTTCAGCGCCGCCTGCAGGCGGTTCGGAAAGGCCTGGGCCGGGGCGAGGCCGTAGCCCGCCGCCAGGCTGTCGCCCAGGATCGCGAGCTTCACCGGCTCGGCTGCCGTTTGCCCGGTTTGTGCATGGGCCGTCACGGGCGCCGTCAGGGCCGCGAGGGCCAGGATCATCGCCACGAATGCCACGATCCGTGAATTGACCGTCGCCGTAAAACCACCATATCGAGTTTGCAGTTTCATTCTCCGCCTGTCCCAGGAGCCCGCTTGGCCGAGCCGCTTCCCATCGCACAATTTCCGATCGTTCGCCTGACCGACGTGCATCTCGACATGGCGAGCGATGCCGGCACGGTCAATATCCTGCGCGGCGTCACTCTCGACATCGCGGCTGGCGAGATTGCGGCGGTGGTGGGGCCTTCGGGTGCCGGCAAGTCGAGCCTGATGATGGTCGCGGGCGGGCTGGAGCGGGCGACGTCGGGCCGGGTCGAGGTCGCCGGCAACGATCTCGGGCCCATGGGCGACGATGACCGGGCGCGCCTGCGGCGCGACCATATCGGCATCGTGTTCCAGGGATTCCATCTCATTCCGACCATGACGGCGCACGAGAACGTGGCGCTGCCGCTCGAGTTCGCCGGCCGTTCCGATGCGTTCGAACTGGCCGAGGCGGCGCTGAAGCGGGTCGGGCTCGACCATCGCATCGGCCACTATCCCGCACAGCTGTCGGGCGGCGAGCAGCAGCGTGTCGCGGTGGCTCGGGCCTTCGTCGGCCGGCCCAAGCTGATGCTGGCGGACGAGCCGACCGGCAATCTGGACGGCGCCACCGGCAAGCAGGTGATGGATCTTCTGTTCGAGGTCGCCCGGACCGACAACACGACCCTGATCCTGATCACGCACGACATGGGCCTCGCCGAGCGGTGCGACCGGGTGCTGCGCATCGCCGACGGCCTGCTGGTCGCGGACGATCGCCTGCGCGCGCTCGCCGCGCAGTGACGGCGTCCCCATGAACCTCGCCTTCCGCCTCGCCCGCCGCGAGATGCGCAGCGGCCTTGGCGGTTTCCGCCTGTTCATCGCCTGCCTGGCGCTGGGCGTCGGCGCCATCGCCGCGATCCTGTCGTTCAGCCGCGCCATCGAGGAAGGGCTGCGCGCCGATGCGCGCGAGATCCTGGGCGGTGATGTCGCGATTTCGCTGCTCTATCGCGAGGCGACGCCCGAGCAGATCGCCTTCATGCGCGAGCAGGGCGAGTTCGTGCGCTGGCTCGATAGCCGCGCCATGGCGCGCCCTGCCAAACCCGACGGCCGCCCGACGCTGGTGCAGCTCAAGGCCGTCGAACCGGCCTATCCGCTCTACGGCAAGCTCGAGATGGCCGATGGCGGAACGCTCGCCAACGCGCTGGGCAAGCGCGACGGCATCTGGGGCGCCGCGGTTGAGGAATCGGCCCTGCGCCGCATGAACATGGCGCCCGGCGACATGCTGAAGGTCGGCGACACGGCGGTCGAGGTGCGCGGCATCATCGCGCGCGAGCCCGACCGCGGCCTGAACGCCTTCGCGAGCTTGGGGCCGCGGCTGATGATCCCGCTCGAAGCCGCCCTGGAATCGGGTCTCGTGCAGCCGGGCAGCCTGCTCAATTGGGAATACCGCCTGCGCCTGCCGCCCGGCCGTTCGGATCGTGCTGTCATCACGGCACTGAAGGCCCGCTTCCCCGATGCCGGATGGCGGGTGAGGGGCCTCGACGATGCCGGCGGCGGCATCCGCTTCTGGCTCGACCGGCTGACGCAGTTCATCGGCCTGACCGGCCTCGCCTCGCTGCTCGTCGGCGGCGTCGGCGTGGGCAATGCCGTGTCGAGCTTCCTGACGGCACGGCTACGCACCATCGCCACGCTAAAGTGTCTCGGCGCACCCGAACGCCTGGTCTTCACCACCTATTTCATCCAGCTCGCCGCACTATCGGCGCTGGGCATCGGCCTCGGCCTGGTGATCGGCGCGGCGCTGCCGTTCGTGGCCCAGTCGGCGATCGCCGACGTGCTGCCGGTGCGGGCGCGGGTTGCGCTCTATGCCGGACCGCTGGCGACGGCCGCGGGATTCGGCCTGCTGGTCTCGCTCCTGTTCGCCCTGGTGCCGCTGATGCGCGCCCGCAGCGTCTCGGCGGCGACGCTGATGCGCGGCGCCGTCGTGCAGCAGGGTGGCCGGCTGGCCTGGCGCGATGCGCTGGCGATCGCCGTCGTGGCGGTCGGGCTGGCGGCCTTCACCATCTTCACCGCCGACAGCCGCCGTATCGCGGCCTACTTCGTGCTGGGCTCGGTCGGTGCCTTCATCGCCTTTCCCCTCCTGGCACGGCTGCTGATGCTCGGAGCCGCCCGGATCGGCAAGCCCAAGTTCGCTGCGCTCCGGCTGGCGCTTGCCAACCTGCACCGGCCGGGCGCGCCGACGCCCATCGTCATGCTGTCGCTCGGTCTCGGCCTCACCGTGCTGGTGGCGACGGCCCTGATCGAGGGCAATCTGCGGCAACAGCTGACGCAGCGCATTCCGGGCGATGCACCGGCCTTCTTCTTCGTCGACATCCAGTCGAGCCAGATGCCGGCCTTCGAGAAGGCGATCGCCGCCATCCCCGGCGCCGGACCTCTCGACAAGGTGCCGTCCTTGCGCGGGCGGATCGTCAAGATCGGCGGCAAGCCGGTCAGCGAGATCGCGGTCCCGTCCGACGCGCGCTGGGCGGTCGAGGGCGACCGCGGCGTGACCTATTCGGCGACGCCACCCGAGGGCTCCCGCATCGTCGCCGGCGAATGGTGGCCGGCCGACTATCGCGGGCCTCAGCTCATCTCGTTCGACGAGAACCTGGCCAACCAGTTCGGCCTGGGGCTGGGCGACAGCATCACCGTGAACATCCTGGGCCGCGACATCGAGGCGAAGATCGCCTCGCTGCGCCGCATCGAATGGACGACGCTCGCCATCAACTTCGTGTTCGTCTACTCGCCCGGCACGCTCGACAAGGCGCCGCACACCTTCCTCGCCACGGTGAAATCGACGCCGGAGGCCGAGGATGCGATCTTCAAGGCCGTCACCGACCAGTTCCCCAACGTCACCGTGGTGCGCATTCGCGACGCCATCGAAACGGCGGCCGGCGTGCTGGGCAATATCGGGCTGGCCACCCGGGTGATCGGTTTCCTCAGCATCCTGGCCGGCGTGCTCGTGCTGGCGGGCGCCATGCTCGCCACCCAGCGTCGCCGCGTCCATGAGGCGGTGGTGATGAAGGTGCTGGGCGCGACCCGGGCCCGCATCGCCGGGACCTTCGCCTGGGAGTTCGCCTTCCTTGGCCTCGCCACCGCCGCGGCCGCGCTGGGGGTGGGGACTCTGGCGGCCTACCTGGTGGTGCGCCGGCTCATGAACCTCGAATGGACGTTCCTGCCGACCGTGGCGGTGGCGGTCGCCGTGGGGGCCATGGCGCTCACCCTGGCCTTCGGGCTGGCGGGAACCCTGGCGGCATTGAGGCAGCGGCCGCTTGCCTTGCTGCGCAACGAGTGAGAACGGGGCTTCCCGTTCTCACTCCTGGACGCATCGTCTTGGCGGCTAGTTCTCGTAGGTGCCGACCACGCGGTTCTGCTCGATGATGTTGCCGGCGTAGCGATCGAGGAACTGTTCGCGGCTGGGCGTGCCTTCCACTTTCGTATCGAGCGCATAGACCCAGAAGTAGTAGTGGTGCGGTCCGTGGCCGTCCGGCGGCTGTGGCCCATAATAGCCCGGCTGACCTGCGCCGTTCGGACCGACGCGGAACTTGCTTTGTGCATCGTCGAGGTCGGTCGTGCCCGGCGGCACAGCGTACAGCGTCCAATGCGTGAAACCGTGCGCGAGCGGTGCATCGGGATCGTGACAGATGACCGCGAGTTCGACCGCTTCCTTCGGTGCGCCGCTGATCCTCAGGCGTGGAATGACATTGCCCTTGTTTCCGGCATGTTCATCCTTCATCCGCCCGAGGGATACGAAGTCGAGGCTTTCGATCTTCAGGTCCTTGATGTTCAAAGGCATTCAATACTCCCGTCGCAAAATTCAGAGTTCGACCGGCTACTTCGCGAGGTCGTCGATGGTCTTGCCGCCGACACGGGCATGGACACGTCCTCCGGACGCGACGCCGACGCAGATCAACAACTCGTCCGGGCGCGGCCCGTCGGGGACCGCGATCGAGATCGCGTCATAGTGAGAGCGGATGTAGAGCTCGTCCTTGTGCGCCAGGGGAATGTCGATGGCCGTTCCGGCGACACCGACCTTGGAGGCGGATGAAATCCAGGCGAGTCCGCCACCAACCGCGGCGCGCAGGGCATCGCCGAAGACGGTGGTCACACAGGCCACGACGTGCTCCTGCTCGCCGGCCGTTCCGGCAATTCCACCCTTGCCGTAGCTGTGGACGGGACGACCGCCAAGCAAGGCGCTCGCGCGCGCGCCCAGCGCCTTGCCGAGGGCGGCGCTTGGCGCGATCAATCGCGACAGGTCCTCGGTGTAGCTGCCGGCAAACGGATTGCGTATGACCACGGCGACCGCCGCCTTGACCAACGCATCCCGCGGCTTGCCGCCATCGTGTTCGACTTCCTGTACGAAGCTGTGCCAGCAGCGGACGTCGTAGGCGGCCCGCAACTCGTTATCGACGTTCATTATCCTGCAATCTCCAAGGGGCGACGCGGTGCGGCCGAGGGCACGGCACCGTCGTCTGGCGCGTCATGCGCACAATGAGGGAATCAGCCGGTTTGGAAGTTCGCCTGTCTCACCAGGAGAAGACGCGGCGCGTCGGATCGTAACGTGCCGCTTCGAGCGCCGCCGGGGTGAACTGGTTGCCCTTCGACAAGGATCGGTTCGCCGCGTAGTCACCCGACAGGGCCTGGCAGCGATCGGTGATCGGCCGAATGCGCTTCTCCCAGGAGACGAGAGCCTCCTGAACATCGGGAGTTTCCTCGAGTTCCATGGCGAGGCTGTAGGCGTTCACCATCGCGCATCCAGCACCCTGGGCCAGCGCCGGACACATCGCGTGCGCCGCATCGCCCACCAGTGCGACCTTGCCGCGGGTCCATTCCGACAGCTTTCTCGTCTCGTAGCGATCGTACCGGGCGGTCTTGAGCTTGGCGGCCTCGGCGAGGACCGGTTCCAGGAATGGAAACATCTCGACCCAGGTGTCAAAGTGAACCGGCACCCGCGAACCTTCCGGGTCGGCGGCCGGCGCCATCAGGCCGAGATACAGTTCGTTCTCGTTACACGGCGAATAGAGGATGCGCAGGACACGTGGCCAGAAATTCCACATGTCGATGGTATTGTCCCACTCGCCGTGGCCGAGCTCTTTCTTCATGCGCGGCACGAGGATCCGGATCAGCCCGTCGGTCGAAACCCAGCGATCCTGCTCGAAGCCGATCGAATCGCGAACCTTCGAGCCGACGCCGTCGGCGCCCACCACGAGATCCGCTTCCAGCACTTCACCGGACGCCAGCGTGATCTTGCCCGACGGATCGGCGGCAACGACTTCGGAGTTCGTGCGAATCTCGACCCCAGCCTCGCGTGCCCGCTTGGCCAGACCATTGTGCAGGTGCTGGCGGGTCATGATGCGCCACGGCACCCCGTTGAAGGTCTCGCGCGAGACGGTCAGGTTGTGGCGGCGGGTCTCATAGGTGGGAGGGGTGTGAGAGCCCGTCAGCACGTCTTCGAGCGCGCCGACGCCCTCCAGCACGCGCAATCCGTTCTGCCAGAGATAGATGCCCGCGCCGAAGGCACGCAGCTCAGGGCCTCGCTCGTGCAGACGCACGCTCCAGCCGCGTTGCGCCAGTGCGGTCGCCGCCGTGAGGCCCGCGAAGCCCGCCCCGGCGATTTCCGCATGCAGAGCCTTGCTGCCATGTTTGTTGATATTCGCCATTTGAACCACCGTACGTTTGAACGAAAAGTGCGGCGCCGCCGGGGGACGGCGAGCGCCGCGGCGTCGCCTACTTGTCCTGCCAGACCAGTGTCTTGAGATCGGCGGTCGAATTGACGATGCCTTCCTTCTTGGCCGCATCGACCCAGAACTGCATCGCTTCCGGCGACATGTCCTTCTGCCAGCGGCCCAGGCCCATCTTCTCGATCACGGCGGGCGGGACCTTCGTGTTGGCGGCGATGGTCTGACGAACGACCGCCGGGTCCTTGAAGTCGTCGAGTGCGCGATTGATCGCGCGCAGGAAGCGCCGGACGACATCCTTGTTCTTCTCGACGTAGGGCTGCATCGCGACGATGCCGCTGAACACGACCGGCGATTTCACATCGGTGAAATAGTAACCGAGAACCGTCGCGCCCTGCGACTTGCCGAGCGTGATGAAGGGCTCGGTCACACCGGCCGCCGCGATGGTGTTGTTGCGCAGCGCCGGCAGCATGTCGGGGAAGGGCACTTCACGGAACGTCACCGATTTCGGATCGACCCCGTTCTTGCGCAGCCACTCGCGCATCATGGTCCAGTCGGTATTGTAGCTGAGATTGGTCGCGACGGCCTTGCCCTTCAGATCGGCGGGAGTCTTGATCGCCGGGTCCGTTGCCAGAACCGCATGGACCGGATCGTCAGACGCCTGCGCGAAATTGAAGGAAACGTAGGTTATGGGAATGCCGGCATTGCGGGCATTCAGGACGCCGAGCGCGTCCGAAATGCCGAACTGCAGCGAGCCCGACTGCAGGGCGGGAATGATCTGGCCGCCGCCGGCCATCGGCGTGAGTTCGACTTCGAGATTCTCCGCCTTGAAGTAGCCGGCGTCGCGCGCGCGCCAGAGATACGAGTACACGCCGACCGGAATGTATCCGACCTTGAGCTTGGTCACGGCGTCCTGCGCCTCGGCCTGTCGAACCGAACCGAAATTCGACAATCCAAATGCAACGCCAAGCGCGATCGCAGCCCCAATCATCCTGAACTTCATGTCACACCTTCCTGTTCAACCTTACCGAGACAACTTTTGCGCCTGCTTCCGCACGAGCGTGTAGACGCGGTGGCGCAGCTGGAGAAATTCCGGTGTTTCCTTGGTCGCGAGTTGATCGCGGGGGCGCGGCAGATCGATTGCGATCTCTTCGACCACGCGCGCCGGCCGTGTCGACAGCACCACGACCTTGTCCGCCATGAAGACGGCCTCGTCGATGTCATGGGTCACGAGCAGGGCTGAGAGCGACATCGTCTGGCAGATCTCCATGACCATGTCCTGAAGGTCGATCCGGGTCTGCGCGTCCACCGAAGCGAATGGTTCGTCGAGCAGCAGGAGATTCGGGGAGACGACGATCGAGCGCGCCAGGGCGCATCTTTGCTGCATGCCCCCCGACACCTGCCAGGGGTAGAGATCGGCAGCATGCTCGAGATTGACGGCTCGCAGCGCCTCGTCGACTCGCTTGTCATTCGCGCCGGAGCCGCGCAGCCCGAAGGCGACGTTCCGTCGGACCGAGAGCCACGGGAACAGGCTGCGATTATAGTCCTGGAAGACGACCGACAACCACGGTGGCGGATTGTCGAAATGGCGACCGCGGTGGAGCACGCTGCCCGTGTCGGGCTGCATCAACGAGGCGATGCAGCGCAGGAGCGTGGTCTTGCCGCAACCCGATGGGCCGACCACCGCAACGAACTGCCCGGGCTCCTGACGGAAGGTCAGGCCGTTCAGGATCGGCGTTGCTCCGGCGGGGAACGCCTTGGTCAGGTTGTCGACCGCAAGGATCGGCTCATTCATGGCGGCACTCTTATCCACGACCGGTCTCCGTCAGTCCGCGCCAGCCGCGATGCCAGGACAGCACGCGCTTTTCGACCGCGAGCAGTGCGAGCGTGAGACCCAGCCCCACGGTGCCGATGGTCAGCACGCCGGCGTATACGTTGGCAGTTTGAAACAGGCGCTGGTTGCGCAGGATGTAGAAACCCAGCCCGTCATCCGCGGCGATGAGCTCGGAGATGACCATCATGACCAGCGCGATGCTGAGCGCGACGCGCATGCCCGAGAAGATAGACGGGAGCGACGCCGGAAGGACCACGCGCACGAGACGCTCCGCGGTCGAGAGCCCGACGGCTCGCGCGACGTCGAGCAGGATCGGGTCGACGCGACGCGCGCCATCGGTCGCCGCAATCAGGACCGGAAACACCGAGCCGAAGGCGATAACGAAAATGCGCATCTGATCGGTCGCGCCGAACACGATCAGAGAGGCCGGCAGGATCGCTACGGCGGGTATATAGCGGAGATATTCGATCGTCGGACGGACCCAGGGATCGAGCGAGCGGAGCGAGCCCAGCACGACGCCCATCACGCACCCGACCAGGATGGCGATGGCGAAGCCCGCCCCGAGTCGCCGAAGGCTGGGCAGCAGGGCGCTGTGGAGCAGGTCGCCATGCCAGATCTGGAAGTAGCCCTGGGCAATCCGCTCGATCGGCGGCAAATAGACGGCGGGATAGGTCAGCGCCGCCCATTGCCATAGGGCAATCAGAGCGAGGATGGTCGCGGCCTGCCAGGCCAAAGGCGTTATGTACCTGCCCCTAGCGGTCACGGTTCTCGGTGCTCCATGGCATTGTCGCGCGCTCGACGGTCACGAACAGGGCGTTCACCAGATAGCCCAGCACGCCGGTCACGAAGATCGAGGCCCACATTCCGGTGACCAGTCCGCTCAGGCGGACGTTTTCGATATAGGATCCGATGCCCGGCTGGCCGGTCAGCATTTCGACCGTGATCGCCACCACGAGCGCAATCGCCGATGCGGTGCGAAGACCGGTCGCGAAGGATGGCAGCATCGCCGGCAGAACGATCCGAAAGATCCGCGCGGCTCGCCCGACGTGAAGCACGCGACCGGTTTCCACGAACCGCGGATCGACGTCTTCGACGCCAGCCTTGGTGCTGAACAGAATGGGCCAGATGCTCGCGAAGGCGATCATGAAGAGCTGCATCTGCAGTCCCACGCCGAGCACCAGCAGCGCCACGGGAATGAGGGCGACGGATGGGATCGGGCGCACGAATTCGAGCAGCGGGCGGGTTGCGATTTCAAGCCGCGGCAGCAAGGCGAGGGCGATGCCGGCACCCGCTCCGGCGACGGCTGCGACGGCAAGGCCCGGCGCCCACGATCCGATCGTCGCCAGGACGGCATGGGCCAACCCGCCACTCCAGAGGTCGACCGCAGCGGTTTCGACGATGGATGCCGCCGACGGAAGATCGCGGCGGTCGACGAAGCCCAGCGCACGCACGGCTTCCCAGCTCGCGATCATTGCGGCGATGCCAGCAGCGCCTTTGCCGACTTTTATGGCGTGCGACCGGAACCTGTTCATTCGGAGAGGCAAGCCCGTTGCAGGCGTCCGGGTAATCCCGGGCGCCTTGTGCTCTCGAGAGCCAGGTTCATGCTTCGCATGATGCCTCGCACGCGATTTCTGCTTCAGTGTCTGGACGTGAAGTCACGAATGGCCGTCGTCATGACCTCCGGTGCTTCTTCATTGACGTAGTGGTCGACATTGTCGACGACGAGCACTGGCAGATCCGGGCGCAACGCGCGCGTCTTCTCGAGTGCGGTCGCAGAGACGAGTTTGCTGAGCGCGCCCCGAACGATGAGTGTCGGGCGCGAAACCGACTTGAACGTCGGTACCAGATCCCCGCGCAGGCCTTCTGCCGTCTGCGCCGTGGCCTGCGGCGATGCGAGGGGGCGGAAACCTCCCTCGACCGTCCGGTAGGCCGATGCGGCGCGCAGAGACACCGCTTCGGGCGGCATCAAGGGATACCGGTTCTGGAGATACTCCTCGATGTCCTGTTGCGACGCGAACAGACGATCGCCGCCATTCACGCGCGCTGAGAGTTGGTCCAGCACTTCGGTTTCGATGTACGGCGTGAAGTCGATCGCGACCACGCCGCGAACGAGATCGGGGGCCATTACCGCGGCCTCGACGGCGTTACGGGCACCGAGCGAATGGCCGATGATGAATGCAGGGCCCGCATTCAGGACCTTTATGAGGGCAACGATATCGGCGGCGAAATCCTTTGCGCCGTAGGCCGCATCCGGTTTGTCGCTGAGGCCATGGCCGCGCTGATCGACGGCGACGCAGCGCAACGTGTCCTTCAAGGCAAGGAGCTGAGGATCCCAAACCGCCGAGTTCGACGTGATGCCGTGCAGAAATATCGCAACCGGGCCATTTCCGATCTCACGGACGTTCAACGTGATCCGACCCGTGTCGATCCGATGCATGTGAATTGAATCAGCCATTGGCACCACACTCAAAACTTCTGGCTCTGCGGCGATGACGGCGGGATCCGCCATCACGCGCGACGACCTTCTCTCTGTGTGTAGCCAAACACCGGCCAAAACGTCTGTCAATAAGATTGACAGACAATCTTACAATAAGCATGGATGTGATTATTGCGAAGCCAACGGAGTGCGTGGCGTGCCTGAAGTTTGTGCAATGATTGGGCCAGCTGCAGGTGACGGCGCGCGGATTGCTTTGCGGGATGCGTTTGCGCGGGTGGTTATGGTGCCATTTGGTAAGGTCACTCTGTCTGGGGCGTGGACTTGCGGACCAATTGCCGCTTCAAACGCTCCGGCATTCGGGATTCAGGCATGACAGCAACGATCGACCTGCGGGTAAGCCGCAAAAGCGTCCAGCAAGAGACCGTGGAAAAGCTCCGGGGCGCCATACTGTCGGGCGTCTTCACGCCGGGTATCCGGCTCGTCGAAGCAGACCTGTGCAATTCGCTCGGGGTCAGCAGGCCGTTGCTGCGCGAGGCGCTTCGTAGCCTGCAGGCCGAGCGTCTGATCGATATCGTGCCGAACCGCGGGCCCCAGGTGCCGCGCCTGTCATGGCGGGAAGCGGAGGAAATCTACGAAGTGCGAGAACTTCTCGAGGGCGAGGCGGCCGCGCGTTGCGCCGCCATGATCCCCAAAGAGGACCTTGCCGATCTGGCCACGAACCTCGAAGCATTCCGCCGCGCCTCGCGAAGCAGCGAAACGGCCAGCGAGCAGATCAGCACCACGAGCAGCTTCTTCGCGATCATCCTGCGCAACTGCGGCAACAAGATCATCGAAGAGACGCTCACGGGGCTTCAGGCGCGCGTGAATTTCCTGCGCGCACGTTCGATGTCCCTGCCCGGCCGCGCCAAGCAGAGCTATGCCGAGATGAGTGCGATCTGTGCGGCCATTACGGCGCGCGACACGCGGCAGGCACGGAAAGCGGCGCAGGAACACGTGATCAACGCGCGGAATGCCGCCAAGCAGGCATTCGAGGCTGCGCGAGATTGATCGCGTCCCGCCGTTGACCCCGCGCTGCGGTCATTGAATCTCGCCGTCGACGCTCCCGGCCGGCGCCTTGGGGCGGGGGCTCTTGCGTTTTTGCGCAATGAGTGAACTAATTATTCTCCGCAACGGCTCCAAATTGGAATCCCGGCGGGCTACTTGGCTATTGATTCAGTCGATCTGTAACCCCAGATTATCTGTCGAAGGGGCTCGGCAAACGAGGCCCCCTTGGAGGCTTGAAACCAGATGGTAAATCCGAACTTCGGCACCTTCAATCGCGCCGGCACCGTTGCCGACCAGGCGTCGTTTGATGTCGGTCTGCGCGCCCACATGGTGCGTGTGTACAACTACATGGCTTCGGGGCTCGCCCTGTCGGGCATCGTGGCCTTCGGCCTGTTCAGCTCGCCGGAACTCGCCAGCCTGTTCTTCCAGGTCCAGGCGGGTCGCGTGGTCGGCCTGAACGTGCTGGGCTGGGTCGCGATCTTCGCTCCGCTCGGCCTGCTGCTCCTGACCTCGTTCCGCGCCGCTCAGATGAGCACCACGGCGGTACAGGCGGTCTACTGGGCGGTCACGGCGCTGATGGGCGTCAGCCTGTCGCTGCTGCTGTTCCGCTACACCGGCGCCAGCGTCGCGCGCACCTTCTTCGTGACGGCCGCCGCCTTCGGCGCGCTCAGCCTCTACGGCTACACGACGAAGCGTGACCTCACGGCGATGGGCAAGTTCCTGTTCATGGGCGTGATCGGCCTCATCCTGGCCGGCCTCGTCAACATGATCTGGCCGTCGGGCACGATGAGCTTCATCATCTCCGCCGCTGGCGTGCTGATCTTCTCGGGCCTGATCGCCTACGATACCCAGAAGATCAAGGAACAGTATTCCGAGGCCTGGGGCACGGACATGATCGAGAAGGTCGCCGTGTTCGGCGCGCTCAGCCTGTACCTGGACTTCGTGAACCTGTTCCAGTTCCTGATGAGCTTCATGGGCCAGTCGCGCGACTAACCGACCGGACCGTCGAGAAATTTGAAACGGGCGCCCGGGTCGAGAGACCCGGGCGTTCTGCTTTTGAGGAGGCGGGTCTGCCTCCCAACATTGCGCCCTGCGCCTGCCGCCCTATACTTTGCGAATGCGGCGCACCTCCTACGAACAGATGAACTGCTCGATCGCATCGGCGCTCGACGTCGTCGGCGAGCCGTGGACGCTGCTCATCGTGCGCGACGCCTTCTACGGCGTGCGCCGCTTCGACGACTTCCAGGAAAATCTCGGAATCGCGCGCAACGTGCTGACCGCGCGGCTGAAGAAGCTGGTTGAGGCCGGCATCTTCCGCAAGACCGCCTATCGCCAGCGACCCTTGCGCCACGAATACCGTCTCACCGAGAAGGGAGCGGCGCTGTTCACCGTCATCGTCGGGCTGAAGCAATGGGGCGACCGCTTCGGCCCGGCCGCGCGCGCCGGCAAGCCGATGGAGCTGGTGGATCGCGCCGACAATCGCCCGCTGGAGCCCGTGCTGATCGACGCCGAGAGCGGGCGACGTCTCGAACTCACCAACGTACGTGCGGTGGCGGGGCCGGGCGCCGACGAAGGCACACGCACCTTCTTCGAGCGGCTGGCGATCAATCGGCCGGCGAAGTGAGCGCCGCTCAGGACGACAAAAAAGGCTAGCCCTTCTTCTCGGCTTCGAGGCGCTTGCCGTCGATCAGACGCGCGGCGCGCTCCGCCGTGTCCTTGTCCGCGTCCTTCTCCACGCGCGTACGGCCGAAGCGGCGGCGGTTCGCGTCCGCTTCCGTTTCGCGTTCGCGCTTCGCCTTGTCCTTGCGGGCGCGTCGCAGGTTGACGATCTCGGCCATGGATTTCTCTATGCCGCGCCGGGCAGCGATGCGCTAGTCTCGCCGCGCCGGACCGGGGAGCCCAGCCATGACACCGACCACCCGCAAGCGTCTCCTGATCGGCGGCGGCGGCATCGTCGCCCTGCTGATCGTGACCCTCGTGGCCTTGCCCGCCCTCATCGACGTCAACTCCTACAAGCCATTGATCGTCTCGCAGGTGAAGACCGCGACCGGCCGCGACCTGGTGATCGACGGTCCGATCTCGCTGTCGATTTTTCCCACGCCGACCGTCTCGGTGACCGGCGTGAAGTTCTTCAACGTGGCCGGCTCCAAGAACGCCAACATGGTCGAGGTGAAGTCGGTCACCGTGAAGCCCTCGCTGCTGGCCCTGCTGGGCGGCAGCATCGAGGTCAGCGAGGTGACGCTGGTCGAACCCAAGATCGTGCTGGAGATCAATGCCGAGGGTAAGCCGAACTGGGAGTTCGCGCCGTCGGTTGCCGAAGCGAAGCCCGCCGCGGCCAAGCCCAGCTCGCCGCGGCCGCTGTCGCTCGGCCAGGTCACCATCGACAACGGCACGCTGATCTTCAGCGATTCCAAGGCGGGTCTTTCGGTGGTCGCCGAGAAGGCGAACTTCACGGCGTCGGTGGGCTCGATCAACGGTCCCTATTCGCTGGCGGGCGATGCCGCGATCAACGGCGCGCCGCTCAAGCTCGATCTCGCCGTGGGTGCGCGGGGCGCCAACGGCCACACCGCTGACCTCACCCTGCAGGCGGCCGGCGGCAAACTGGGCTTCAAGGGCACGCTGAGCGAGCTGGGGGCGGCCGCCAAGATTTCCGGCATGGCCTCCGCGTCGGCCGACTCCCTCACGGCATTCGTCGGCACGTTGGTGAAGCTCGCCGGCCAGCCCGAGCCCATCCTGCCGGCGATTCTTGCCGGCAAGTTCAGCTTCGACGGCGGCATCGACGTTTCCCCGACGGCGTTCGCCGCGCGCGACTTCAAGATCGCCCTGGGCCAGGACAGTGGCTCGGGATCGCTTTCGGTCGCGCTGAAGCCCAGTCTCGCCGTCGAGGGCAAGCTTGCCGTGCCGAAGCTCGACCTCGACCGGTGGCTGGCGGCGATCCAGCAGTCCGCGCCTGCCGCAACGCCCTCTGCTGCCGCTGCTCCGCCCGCGAGCGCACCGGCTGCGACGTCGCAGAGCTACCTCGGGGATCTCACGGCCAAGCTCGCCTTCGAGATCGGCGAGGTGATCTACAACAAGCAGCCGGTCCGCAACGTGGTGCTGGAGATCGATGCCAGGGGCGGCGCCGTCGCGGTACCGAAGCTCACGGCCACGCTGCCGGGCGACATGGTCCTGCAGGCGCAGTCGACCCTGACGGGCGACGCCGCGCGGCCGGGCGTCACCGGGCAGTTCAGCCTGGTCGGACCCAAGTTGCGGGAGACATTGTCCTGGCTCGCCGTCGACCTGTCGTCGGTGCCGCCCACCAAGCTGCAGAAGCTCAGCCTGCGCGGCCGTATGTCCTCGACTGGCGGCAACGTCCAGGTGAGCGATGCCGTCTTCGAGCTCGACGATCTCAAGGGCAGCGGCGGCGTGACGGTCACCTTCACCGTGCCGCTGTCGATCGTGACCAGCGTCAGCCTCGACACGCTCGACCTCGATTCCTTCCTGGTCCCGGTCGCGGCGCGGCAGAAGCCTGCTGCTGTCTCCGGTGCTTCCGCGCCGCCTTCGGCGCTTGCCGTGGCCGGCCCCTCGGTCGGGCTCAAGGCCAAGGTGGCCAGGCTCATCTACAACAAGGAGACGATCCAGGGTGTCGATGTCGACGTGGCGCTGCAGGGCAGCACGCTGCGGCTGAACGACGTCAAGGTCTCGAACCTGGGCGGCGGCCGTCTCGCGGTGCGCGGCACCGTCGCCAACTATTCGGCGCCCCAGCCGCGGGCCGACATCGCCTTCAATTTCGAGGCCCCCGACATGAGCCGCGTGCTCAAGGTCGCCGGCACCACGGCGCCGGCCGACCTCGGCGCGGTGAGCGCGAGCGGCGGCGTTGCGGGCACGGCCGAGCAGCTCACGCTGCGTGATCTCAACGTCAACGCCATGGGCCAGAGCGTGAAGGCGAACGGCACCCTGGCGCTGCCGGGTGCATCGAAGGGGGCGCCTCAGTCGGCCGCCTACAAGGGCAACCTTGTGCTCAACGGCCAGGCGGTCGACGGGTCGATCGATGCCCGCCTGAGCGGCCGCACCACGATCAACGCCGACCTGCGGGCAAGCGTGCTCGATCTCGACCGGATCGGCGGTAGCGGCGGGGCACCGGCACGGCCGGCCGCGCGCGGAGCGGCGGCGGCCAAGCCGATCGACACGGCGGCGTTGCGCAGCATCGACGGCTCGCTGAAGCTGGTGGCCGGCACCCTGGTCAGTTCGCCGCTGCGCATCGGCAATGCCGACCTTTCGGCCTCGCTGAAGGACGGCATCCTGACGGTCCAGCACTTCAAGGGCTCGCTCTATGGCGGCTCGCTTGCGCTCGCAGGGACGGTCAACGCCACGCGGCCGGCGCTCTCCCTCGACTTCAAGGGCGACGCCAACGGAATCATCCTGGGCGAGATGCTGCGCAGCACTTCCGGCACGAACCAGTTCGGCGGCGCCATCAAGGTGACGATCGACGGCAAGCTGAACGCCAATGGCATCACCGTGCGTGGCAGTGGCACGACCGCCGCGCAGATCAGGGGCTCGATGACGGGCGGCGCGCAGATCGGCGGGCACATCTTCGTCGGCGCCGACAAGGCGCTGCAGATGCTGGGCTCGGTGGCGGCGGGCGCCGCCAGCACGGTGATCGACCAGACCCTGGGCAACGTGCTGGGCGCCGTCGGCCAGCGCGGAATGTCGCCCACCGGCATGCTGAACGCGATCTCGCTGGTGTTGAATCGCTTCGTCAACCACGACAGCCCGATCTCGGGCCATGTCGACATCGCGGGCGGTGTGCTGACCGACAAGGGTTTGGCGGTGCAGGGCAATCGCGCCACGGCACGGATCTCCACGCGCACCAATCTCGGCGCCTCGACCACCGACACGACGGTCAATTTCTACATCGCCGAGGACGGGGCGGCGCCCTACCTGATCACGACCGCACGGGGTGCCATGTCCTCGCCGTCGCTCGGCGTCTCGCGCGGCAGCGCCAAGGACCCGCCGGGCATGGCCAGCACCCTGCCGGGCGCGCAGCAACTGCAGCAGCTGGAGCAGATCCTGCCGGGTCAGCAGCGCTCGCTGATCCCCAACATTCCGATCCCCAATATTTTCGGCCGCTAGGAGTTCCCGTGCTTGATCGTCTGAAGTCCGTGCTGAAGGCCCGGTTCGGTTCCGCGCCCGCTTTGTCGGAGGCCCCCAAGGGAGTCGAGGTCCTGGCCGAGATGGCCAACCGTCGCGTCGTGCGGCGCTATTCCGACAAGCCGCTCGATCCGGCACTGCTCGACACGCTCTGCGCCGTGGCGCTGTCGGCGCCGTCCAAGAGCGACCTGCAGCAGGCCGACATCGTGATCGTCACCGACAAGGCGCAGCGCGAGGCGCTCCAGGCGCTGATCCCGGAGAATCCGTGGGCCGCCGCCGGTCCGGCGCTGCTGGTGTTCTGCGGCAACAACCGCCGGCACCGGCTGCTGTTCGACTGGCGCGGCCGGCCCTTCGTGAACGACTATCTCGACCCGTTCTTCAATGCCGCCGTGGATGCCGGCATCGTGCTCGCCACTTTCATCGCCGCGGCCGATCGGGTCGGGCTCGGGACCTGCCCGATCAGCCAGATCCGCAACCAGGCGGCCCGGGTCTCCGAGGTGCTCGGCCTGCCGCAGCATGTCTTCCCGGTGGCAGGGCTGGGTGTCGGCTGGCCGTCCTTCGAGGGGGTGATGAGCCCGCGCCTCGGGCTCGACGTGTCGATTCATCGCGACCGCTACGACGAAACCGGGCTTCGCGAGAAGGTCGAGGCCTACGACAGTCGGCGCAACGAAACCCAGCCCTACAAAACACAACGCTTCGTGGAGAAATTCGGTGAGGACCCCTCCTATGGCTGGTCCGAGGACAAGGCGCGGCAATATTCGGTGCCGGAGCGCGCCGATTTCGGCGCATTCGTGCGTGCGAAGGGTTTCAATCTCGACTGATCGTGCGTTGTTTCAATTCCCTCAGCACGTGAAGCCTCAGGGCGCTCGACAGGTTGGTCTGACCCTGCACGCGGCCGCGGTCGATCTCGGCCACCAGGGCGTTGAGCGACAGGCCGCGCGCCTGGGAGAGGGCTGAAAGCTCGGTCCAGAAGGCATCTTCCAGCGAGATGCTGGTTCGGTGGCCGTCGATTGTGACCGAGCGTTTACGCATGACGGGACTGTGGCAGCGCCCTCTGCCAGCGGCAACACGCCTCCGCATGCTGCCTTGCCGCCGTCACAGAGCGTGCGTATAAGCGCGCCCAACCAACCCTCCGGACAAATCATTATGGAAATCCGTAACGTCGCGATCATCGCGCACGTCGACCATGGCAAGACCACACTGGTCGATTGCCTGCTGAAGCAGAGCGGCACCTTCCGCGAGAACCAGCAGGTGGCCGAGCGCGCCATGGATTCGAACGACCTCGAACGCGAACGGGGTATCACCATCCTCGCCAAGGCGACCTCGGTCGAGTGGCATGGCACGCGTATCAACATCGTCGACACGCCGGGCCACGCCGACTTCGGCGGCGAGGTCGAGCGCATCCTGTCGATGGTCGACGGTGTCGTGCTGCTGGTCGACGCGGCCGAAGGGCCGCTGCCGCAGACCAAGTTCGTGCTGGGCAAGGCGCTGCGCCTCGGTCTGAAGCCGATCGTGCTGATCAACAAGGTCGACCGTTCCGACGCGCGTGCCCACGAAGTGCACGACGAGGTGTTCGATCTCTTCTCGGCGCTCGAGGCTTCCGACGAGCAGCTCGACTTCCCGACGCTCTTCGCCTCGGCCCGCCAGGGCTGGGCCGCGACCTCGCTCGAGGCCGAGCACACGGACATGACGCCGCTGTTCCAACTGCTGGTGAACCATGTTCCGGCGCCGAAGGTCGATCCCGATCCGGCGTTCCGCATGCTGGTGACGACGCTCGAGGCCGACAACTTCCTCGGCCGCATCCTGACGGGCCGCATCCTGTCGGGGTCGATCAAGCCCAACTCGATGGTCAAGGCGCTGAGCCGCGACGGCACGGAACTCGAGCAGACCCGTATCACGCGCATCCTGGCCTTCCGCGGCCTCGAGCGTGTGGCGCTCGAATCGGCCGAGGCCGGCGACATCGTGGCCATTGCCGGCATGAAGGTTGCCACCGTGGCCGACACGATCGGTGATCTGACGATCTCCGAGCCGATCACCTCGCAGCCGATCGATCCGCCGACGCTCGCCATGACCTTCATGGTGAACGACTCGCCGCTCGCCGGCACCGAAGGCGACAAGGTCACGACCCGCATGATCCGCGCGCGCCTGATGCGCGAGGCGGAAGGCAACGTCGCGATCCGCGTCAGCGACACCGAGAACGCCGATTCCTACGAGGTCGCCGGCCGCGGCGAATTGCAGCTCGGCGTGCTGATCGAGACGATGCGCCGCGAGGGCTTCGAACTCGCCGTCGGCCGTCCGCGCGTGCTGTTCCAGACCGATCCGGTCACCGGCCAGCGCCAGGAGCCGATCGAGGAAGTCGTGATCGACGTCGACGACGCCTATACCGGTGCGGTCGTCGAGCAGATCTCGCTGCGCAAGGGCGAGCTGCAGGACATGCGCCCGTCGGGCGCCGGCAAGACCCGCCTGGTGTTCTACGCCCCGTCGCGCGGCCTGATCGGCTATCACGGCGAATTCCTGACCGATACGCGCGGCACCGGCGTGATGAACCGCCTGTTCCACGAATACGGCGCCTATCGCGGCCCGATCGCCGGCCGCCGCAACGGTGCGCTGATCGCCAACGCCGCGGGCAATGCGGTGATGTACGCGATGTGGAACCTCGAGGATCGCGGCCCGATGTTCATCGAGCCCGGCGTGCCCGTTTACATGGGCATGGTGATCGGCGAGCACAGCCGCGGCAACGACCTCGAAGTGAACGTCCTCAAGGGCAAGCAGCTCACCAACATCCGTGCCGCCGGCAAGGACGAGGCCGTCCGCCTCACGCCGCCGCGCAAGATGTCGCTCGAGCAGGCGATCGCCTATATTGAGGAAGATGAACTCGTCGAGATCACCCCGAAATCGATCCGGCTGCGCAAGCGGTTCCTCAATGCCGAGGACCGCAAGCGCGCCAAGAAGCAGGCCGCTACGGCGGCGGAGTAAAGACTAGGACATGAGCGGCAGGAACGTGGATTTCGGCGATCGCCTTGCGACCGCCGCGGCGGCCAAGCAGGCTTTGCTCGAGAAGGCCAAGGCCAAGGCCAACGATCCGGAACTGATCAAGAAGCAGGCCGAGCGCGCCGCCATCGCGGCCGCCCGCGAGGCTCGCGAAGCCGAGCGTCGGGAAGCCAAGCGGCTGGAAGACGCGCGCATCGCCGCCGAAGTAGCGGCGGCAAAGGAAGCGGCCGAAGCGGCGGCGGCAAAAGCGGCCGCCGAGGCTGCAGCAGCCGCAGCAGAAGCCGCTGCGGCGGCCGAAGCCGCGGAGGCCGAGCGTGCCGCGCGACGGGCAGCTGCCAAGCCGGTGCTGACCGAGGCCGAGCAGAAGGCCGCCCGCGACGCCCGCTACGCCGCCCGCAAGGCCCGCAAGGGCAAGCGTTAGGCCGAGCGGAGCTCGGCCTGCTGAGCGACAGGACATTGCTTGCAATGTCCGAGAGCGCCGAAGGACGAACGGCCCCGAAGGGTCAGAGCGTCCCGCCCGTCAACGAGGCGCGCTGGCTGATCTCGATGTGGTTGCCATCGGGATCGCAGACGAACGCATAGCGCACAGTCTCTCCCAGCACGCGCGGCTCGCCCCCCGAGGCGCCGCCGCGCTCCAGGATGCCGGCATACTCGGCCAGGCAATCCCACACCTGCACCGTCATGTAGCGATAGCCGGGCCCGCGCCACTGGCCGACCGCGCTCTCGACCTTTCCCTGTTCGCTCACCACGACCAGCGAGTCGCCGCAGCGATAGCGGCCCTCGCCTACGCGCTCGAACTGCATGGCGTGCGTCCAGAAGCGATCGTGGGCGGCGGGATCGTTGACCCGCAGCAGGATGGCGACGCCGTCGACCCCGTGCAGTCCCTTCGGGACGAGGGTCACCTTGTTGCCGTCCGGATCGGCGAGCGGCTGCGGCGCCGCCAGCCCCTCGCGCGCGATCTCGAGACCGATGATGCCCGAGGGCGGCGCGTCGGGCAGGGGGCCGCGCGCATGGTTCATCTTCAGGATCGAGCCGTTCATGTGGTGGCGGTGCTGCTGCATGCCGCCGCCCAGCTTGCCCATATGGTCGTAGGGCAGGCCGACCGTCTGCTGCCAGAAGGCGAGTTGCTCGTCGCGCTTGTTCGAGAACAGGCCGACGTCGAGATGCTGCTTGGCGAGGTTCATGGCGGGAAGTGTAGCGCACGGCGGAAAACAATTCTTACAAACCCTGCCGCGACTCCGCGGCACTGCGATCCTAGAAAGACGTGATGGGGGACCGGCCGCCGGGGGGCGGCCGGTCGGTTGCGGGAAGGGCTGTCGATGATTCGAGCCATGATCGGCACGCTGGCCGTGCTGGCCGGCTTTGCCGTCGTCGAGCGTTCGGTCGACGCCAGCACCGGCCCGTCCGGATCGTGCAAACCGACCGAAGTCCATGCGCTGCTGCCGCGGGGCGACATCGTGGCGGTGCGATCGGGCCCGACGCCACTCTCGCCTTCTGTGGGGATGCTTCGTGGCCGCGACGTCGTCAGCCTGTCGGGCGGCCTGGGCGGGTGGGCGCACATCGCGACCGCCGACGCTCCGCACCTCGATGGCTGGGTGCCGGCGGACCAGCTCTGGGTCGATGTCGAGCCGGGCCGCGCGCTCTACAGCCTGCCGGGGCCTATGGGCCGGGTGCTCGCGATGTCCGACGGCGACGCGGAAAGCTTCCGCGTCCTGGGGTGTCACGGCGCCTGGCTGCGCGTCATCAGTGCCCGCACCGGCGCCGTGTGGATCGACAGCCGCCGGTCGTGAAGATCAGATCTTCAGGTCGCTGAAGAAGTCGTTGCCCTTGTCGTCGGTGATGATGAAGGCGGGGAAGTTCTCGACCTGGATGCGCCAGATCGCTTCCATGCCGAGCTCGGGATATTCCAGCACCTCGACCTTCTTGATGACGTCCTGCGCCAGGATGGCGGCCGGGCCGCCGATCGAGCCGAGATAGAAGCCCTTGTGCTTTCGGCAGGCGTCGACGACTTGCTTGCTTCGGTTGCCCTTGGCCAGCATGACCATCGAGCCGCCATTGGCCTGGAAGAGGTCGACATAGGAGTCCATGCGGCCGGCCGTGGTCGGGCCGAACGAGCCCGAGGCCATGCCGGTCGGCGTCTTGGCGGGGCCGGCGTAGTAGACCGGGAACTGCTTGAAATAGTCCGGCAGGCCCTCGCCGCGATCGAGCCGCTCCTTGAGCTTGGCGTGCGCGGAATCGCGCGCGACGATCAGCGTGCCGCTGAGGTTCACGCGGGTCTTCACCGGATGCCTGGTCAACACCGAGAGCGTGTGCGCCATACCCTTGTTCAGGTCGACCGAGACGACGTCGCCGGAGAGCTGCGCCGGCTCGATCTCGGGCAGGAACTGCGCCGGATTGTGCTCGAGCTGCTCGAGGAACACGCCGTCCTTGGTGATCTTGCCGACGGCCTGGCGGTCGGCCGAGCAGGAGACGCCGATGCCGATCGGCACCGACGCGCCGTGGCGGGCGATGCGGATCACGCGCACGTCGTGGCAGAAATACTTGCCGCCGAACTGCGCGCCGATGCCCATCTGGCGCGTGAGCTCCAGCACCTTCTGCTCCATCTCGCGATCGCGGATGGCGACGCCCTTGTTGTTGCCCTCGCTGGGCAGGTCGTCGAGGTAGCGCGTCGAGGCGAGCTTCACCGTCTTGAGATTCATCTCCGCCGAGGTGCCGCCGACCACGATGGCCAGGTGATAGGGCGGGCATGCGGCGGTGCCGAGCGTGCGGATCTGGGTGTCGAGGAACTTGAGCAGCGAGGCCTCGTTCAGCACGGCCGGCGTCTGCTGGTGCAGGTAGGTCTTGTTGGCCGAGCCGCCGCCCTTGGCGACGAACAGGAACTTGTAGGCGTCGCCGTCGGTCGCATAGATGTCGATCTGCGCCGGCAGGTTGGTCCCGGTCTGCACTTCCTTGAACATCGACAGCGGCGAGACCTGCGAATAGCGCAGGTTAGTCTCGGTGTAGGTCTTGTAGACGCCCTTGGCGATCGCTTCCTCGTCGCCGCCGCCGGTCCACACCGCCTGGCCCTTCTTGGCCATGACGATGGCGGTGCCGGTGTCCTGGCACATCGGCAGCACGCCGCCGGCCGAGATGTTGGCGTTCTTCAGCAGTTCGAGCGCCACGTAGCGGTCGTTGGCCGAAGCCTCGCCGTCGTCGAGGATGTTGCGCAGCTGCTGGAGGTGGCCCGGGCGCAGCAGGTGGGAAATGTCGTGGAAGGCCGCCGCCGTCAGGGTGGTCAGGGCCTCCGGCGCGACGGTGAGCACGTCGCGGCCGTTGAACTTGGTGGTGCCGACGAAATCCGAGGTGAGCTTGCGGTACGGCGTCGTGTCCTCGTGGCTCGGGAACATTTCCTGAAACTGGAACTCGGGCATGCGTCTTCTTTCCTGGCGACCCAGTCGGGGCGCCGGTTTCCTGCCGCAGCCGGGCGGCGGCGTCTACCTACTTCTTTCGGAAGCTGTCGAGCTTGACGACCTTGGAGGCCGCATCCTCGGGCTTGGGCGCGTCGGCGGGGGCGGCCTCGCCATCGGTCGCGGCGGTCTCGCCTTCCTGAACGGGCGGGGCCGGCCGCTTCTCCGGCACCGGCAGCGGGGTCGGCGCGGCCGCGCCTTCCGGCTTGTCGGCGGAGACCTTCTCTCCCGTTTCCTTGTCCCGGCGGTCGAACTGGAGGCCGAAGCGAACCGAGGGGTCGACGAAGGCCGAGAGCGCGGCGAACGGGACCTTTATGCGCTCCTGCTGCTTGTTGAAGCTGACCATCACCTCGAAATCGTCCTCGCGGATGATCAGGTCCCAATACTGGTGCTGCAGCACGATGGTCATTTCATCGGGATACTTCGCGCGCAGATAATCCGGCAATTCGACGCCGGGATCGTTGCTGCGGAAGCTGATGTAGAAATGGTGCGAGCCCGGCAGTCCCGTTTCCGCGACCTGAGTCAGCACGCGTCGCACGACGCTGCGCAGCGCATCGTCGACGAGAGCGTCGTAGTGAAAGCGATCGTTCATGGCCTGTCGGAAATTTGTGAAAGCATCGACCCGCCCTGCCGGAGAGTCAACGATGGCAATAGCCGTCAATTGGACGGAAGGAAAGTGGGGGGCTTCTGTTGCCCGGTGCCCCCCGGACCGCGCTTACGTCCGCTGTTTAGGCGGCAGCAGCGAGTGTAACGGTGTTATCGTTAGCACTTGTGAATGGCCCGTCACGGCGGAACCATACCGAGCAAAAACCGCGTCTTTACCACGCCCGTCGATCCTGGTTCGCCCCCATCGGTTCCACCCAAGGGTGGAGAAATAATGGTGGAGGCGCCGGGTACTGCCCCCGGGTCCGAAACGCTTATGTCACGCGGCGTTTATCGCCATAGTCGGTTTCCCGACGCGCCCTATATAGGCGCTTCCGCCGGCTATTTGAAGGCGTGTTCGCCCCCAGATCCTTCCTTGCCCGCTGCAGCCGATTCCCCGCATAAAGCCCGGCGAAACCAAGGACAGCGAACCGATGCCCCTCTCCAGCGACCAGCAGGCAGAAATCGACCAGGCCCGGGCCGGCGCCCAGCCGACCTTGCGCCCGGTCGCTCCGGCCCTGGAAGAAATCCTCTACAAGGCGCTGCCGGTGCTCGATCACGGGTTCGTCCGCGTCGTCGACTACATGGGCGACGATGCCGCCGTGGTGCAGGCCGCGCGGGTGAGCTACGGCCGCGGCACCAAGAAGGTCAGCGAGGATCGCGGGCTCATCAACTATCTCATGCGGCACCGCCACACGACGCCGTTCGAGATGTGCGAGATCAAGTACCACGTGAAGCTGCCGATCTTCGTGGCGCGCCAGTGGATCCGGCATCGCACCGCCAACGTGAACGAATATTCCGCGCGCTATTCGATCCTCGACAACGAATTCTACGTCCCCAAGCCCGAGCATCTCGCCGCCCAGAGCGCGATGAACCGCCAGGGCAGAGACGCGGTGCTGGCGGGCAAGGAGGCCGAGCGCGTCTTCAACCTGCTGAAGCAGGACGCCGAGCTCGTCTACGAGCACTATCTGGAGATGCTGAACGAGGGTGAGGGTGGCGCGCCGCTCGATCCCGAACGGTCCGGCCTCGCGCGCGAGCTGGCGCGCATGAACCTGTCGCTCGGCTTCTATACCCAGTGGTACTGGAAGACGAACCTGCACAACCTCATGCACTTCCTGTCACTGCGCGCCGATGCCCATGCGCAGTACGAGATCCGCGTCTATGCCGAGACGATGCTCGACACGCTGAAGCGCTGGTGCCCGATCAGCCACGACGCCTTCGTCGAGTATCGCCTGGGCGGCACGCATCTCTCCAAGACCGGCCTCGTGATCGTGAAGCGCATGCTGGCCGGAGAGGCGGTCGACCAGAAGTCGAGCGGGCTCAGCGCCCGCGAATGGCGCGAGCTGATGGCGGCGCTCGGTCAGGCGACGTGATACGCGATCCCGGCCGGCTGCGGCTCCTGCGTGAGCGGCCGCGCGACAATTCCGCGGTCGAGGAGATGAACGAGGCCGCCTTCGGCGCGGAGCGTCAGCAGAAGACGGTCTATCGGCTGCGCGAGGGCGTGAAGCCGATCCGCGAACTGTGCTTCGTGGCGATCGACCAGAAGGACAGGATGGTGGCCTCGATCCGCAACTGGCCGATCCTGATCAACGACAAGTGGCCGGCGGTGATGCTGGGCCCGCTCGCCATCTCGCCGGAACTGCGTGGCCTGGGCTATGGCAAGGCGCTGATGTGGCATTCGATGGCGCAGTCGCGCATGCTGGGCCACAGCCGCATCATCCTGGTCGGCGACCCCGAATACTACAACCAGTTCGGTTTCCGCCGCGATCTCGCGCTGAACATCCAGCTCCCCGGCTGGGTCGAGGACCGGCGCTTCCTCGCGCTGGAACTCGTCGCCGGCTCGATGATCGGCGTGCACGGCCTGATCGGCAAATGGCGCCCCGGCTGGCGTCCCAAGAAGACCCGCCAGCGCGGCTAGATTTTTTGTCGTCCTGAGCGAAGCGAAGGACCTCGCTTCGCGGTCAGACAATATTTGTGTGGTGACACAAGGTCCTTCGCTGCGCTCACAAGATGTCGGTCCAATACCGAGGCGTGCCCATCGCGAAGGTCCGTGTCTGGCCGCCCGGTGAGGTCCTTCGCTGCGCTCAGGACGACATAGAGTGGATTCCTACATCGGATTTTGTCGTCCTGAGCGCAGCGAAGGACCTCGCGCCAGTTACTCGCTCGGCATCAGATCTCGAAATTCCGGATTGATCGTTCGCACCAGCTCGTTCTTGCGTTCGCGCCGCCAGCCCTTCAGCTGCTTTTCGCGTGCGATGGCGTCGTTCGGATTGTCGTATTCCTCGGCATAGACCAGCCGAGTCGCCCGGTATTTCCTCGCGAACTCACTGCCTTGTCCGTTCCGGTGTTCCCAGATCCGGCGTTCGAGATCGTTCGTGACGCCGATGTACATCGCGTTTCCGGAGCCGCTGACGAGGATGTAGGTCCAGTACTGTCGCGTGCCCATCGCGAAGGTCCGTGTCTGGCCGCCCGGTGAGGTCCTTCGCTGTGCTCAGGACGACAATGATTTACTGCACCACGATGTTCGGGGCCTTGCGGGCGCCGCGCTGGTTGGCGGAGAGCTGCTTCCAGACGCGGCCGGCGATGTTCTTGTAGGCCTGCGCATGGGCGCTGTCGGGCTTCGAGACGACGATGGGATGGCCGCTGTCGGACGTCGTGCGGATGTCGAGGTGCAGCGGGATCTCGCCGAGGAACGGCACGCCGAGCTTGTCGGCCTCCTCTCGGGCGCCGCCATGGCCGAAGATTTCCGATCGCTCGCCGCAGTGGGGGCAGAGGAAGTAGCTCATGTTCTCGACGATGCCGAGCACCGGCACCGCCACCTTGCGGAACATGTTGAGGCCCTTGCGCGCGTCGACCAGGGCGATGTCCTGCGGCGTCGAGACGATGACCGCGCCGGCCAGCGCGACGCGCTGGGCCAGCGTGAGCTGGGCGTCGCCGGTGCCCGGCGGCATGTCGACCACCAGCACGTCGAGCTCGCCCCACTGGACGTCGCGCAGCATCTGTTCGAGCGCGCTCGACACCATGGGACCGCGCCAGATCATCGGCGTGTCCTCGTTCACGATGTAGCCGATCGACATGGTCTTGAGCCCGTACTTCTCGATCGGCTTGAGCATCTTGCCGTCGGCCGACTCCGGCTTTTCCGTCACGCCCAGCATGCGCGGCATCGAGGGGCCATAGATGTCGGCGTCGAGCAGCCCCGTCGTGAGGCCATTGGCGGCGAGGCCGAGCGCCAGGTTGACGGCGGTGGTCGACTTGCCGACGCCGCCCTTGCCCGACGCCACGGCGATGATGTGCTTCACGCCGGGAACATCGATGCGGCCGCCGCCGCCGGTCGTCTTGCCAGGAGTCGTCTTGGCCGCGGGCGCGCCGTGGCTGTGGCCGTGATGGCCGGCCGGAGGGGGCGGCGGGGACGGCGCGGCGCGTTCCGCGGTCATCACCGCGGTCGCCGAAAGGACGCCGGGCATCGCCCGGATCGCCTGCTCGCAGGCCTGGCGCAGGGGCTCGAGCGCGGTGCCGCGCGCCGGATCGACTTCGAGGGTGACCGCGACATGGCCGGCCCGCGTCGCGATACCGCTCACCATGCCGAGTGCCGCGACGCTGCGGCCCGTCACGGGATCGATCACGGTATCGAGAACCTTGCGGATGGCCGTTTCGGTGATTTCCGCCATGTTCTGCTGCTTCCGCTGCGGCGCAATTTCACGGCCGCCGCTTGATTGAAGGTGGGCCTGTCGTCACATATATGCAGAGCGTCTGGAAATCAAAAGCGACAACGCGCCCAAGCGCGGTGACAAGCGGCAGCAGGGGCCCTGAGGTGAACAATGGCGTGGAATAACAACGGCGGCGGCGGCCCCTGGGGCGGTGGCGGCAGTGGCGGCAGTGGCGGCGGCGGCGGTGGTCCCTGGGGCGGCGGCGGTGGCGGTGGCAACAAGGGTGGCGGCGGTGGCGGTGGCCCGTTCGGTTCGCGACGCCCGCCCGACATGGAAGACGTGATCCGCAAGGGTCAGGAGCGGCTCAAGGATCTGATGCCGGGCGGCTTCGGCACCTACAAGGGCATTGCCCTCGTGGTGCTCGGTGCGCTCGTGATCTGGCTGGCCACCGGCTTCTTCCGCGTGCAGCCCAACCAGCAGGCCATCCAGCTCGTGTTCGGCAAGCCCTACGGGAAGCCTGTCGAGCCCGGCCTGCACTACAATCTGCCGGCCCCGATCGGCAATGTCGTGGTCGTGAACGTGCAGGACCAGCGCCGCACGGTCATCGGTTCGCGCGGCAACCAGGCGACCACGCCCTACACGCGGGGCCCGCGCCCGACCTCGACCGAAAACCTGATGCTGACCGGCGACGAGAACATCGTCGACATCGAGTTCGCGGTGCTCTGGCAGATCAAGGACGTGTTCAAGTACGCATTCGACGTGCGCAATCCCGAGGAAAACGTCCGCGCCGGCGCCGAGGCTGCCATGCGCGAGGTGATCGGCAAGTCGAACCTGCAATATGCCCAGACCGAGGGCCGCAGCCGGATCGAGCAGGACACGAAAGACCTGCTGCAGGGCATTCTCGACGAGTATGGGCTCGGCGTGCGCATTTCGCAGATCCAGCTCCTGCGCGTGGACCCGCCGCAGGAAGTCATTGCAGCGTTCCGTGACGTGCAGGCCGCGCGCGCCGACAAGGAGAAGCTGATCAACGAAGGCAACACCTATCGCAACCAGCAGCTCCCGCGGGCCAAGGGCGAGGCGGAATCGATCATCCAGCGCTCCGAAGCCTACAAGGCCGAGACCGTGGCGCGCGCCAGCGGTGACGCCCAGCGCTTCGACCAGGTCTACGAGCAGTGGGCCAAGGCCAAGGACATCACGACCGAGCGTCTCTACCTCGACATGATGGAAGAGGTGCTGCGCAACGTGAACAAGGTGCTGGTCGACAAGGGCACGACCAACAATGGCGGTGTGCTGCCCTATCTGCCGTTGCCCGAGCTGCGCTCGGGACAAACTCCGGGTGTCGGGCCGCAGCCGCCGCGCGCACCTCAGCCGCTGCCGGGAGCCACGCGATGAGCAACCGTTCGATCATCGCGCTGATCGCGCTCGCGGTCGTGGGCTTCCTCGTCAGCCAGACCTTCTACACCGTGGACCCGACCAAGCAGGTCCTGGTCCGCCAGTTCGGCGCCATCGTCGGCGAGCCGAAGACCGAACCTGGCCTCTACGCCAAGATCCCGCTGATCCAGGACATCCAGCGGATCGACCGTCGACTGCTCGACTACGAAGCCGAGGAGTTCGAAATCATCGCGGGCGACCAGAAGCGCCTCGTGGTCGATGCGTATGCCCGCTACAAGATCGTCGCGGCCAAACTTTATGCGCAGACCGTGCCGGGAGGCGAGACGACCCTGCGCGGGCTCCTCGACTCGCTGATCAACTCCGAGATCCGCGGTGTCCTGTCGTCGGTGCCGCTGCATGCGGTGCTGACCGATCAGCGCGCCAACCTGATGGACGACATCACGCGGCGCGTGAACGTCAAGACCATGGAGCTCGGCGTCCAGACGGTCGACGTTCGCATCAAGCGTGCAGACCTGCCGCAGGCCAACTCGCAATCGGTCTACAACCGCATGAAGACCGACCGCGAGCGCGAGGCCGGCCAGCTCCGCGCCGAGGGCGACGAGGAGAACGCCCGCATCAAGGCGACGGCCGACCGCGAGGTCGCGGTCATCAAGGCCGATGCCGGGTTGAAGGGCCAGATCGTGCGAGGCGAGGCCGACGCGGCGGCGACCGAGATCTACGCCAAGGCGTTCAGCAAGGACAAAGACTTCTACGCCTTCTACCGGCGCATGGAGGCCTACAAGCAGGCGTTCGGTTCCGGCGGCTCGACCATGCTGCTGAGCCCCGACAACGACTTCTTCCGCTTCTTCAACGACCCGTCGGGGCTCCCCGCGCCGAAGCCGTAGGAAGCGGCAAAGACCGTACCAACCGGCGGCTGTGGCACTCTTGTCACGCCGCCGGTTTCTTTTTGGGC
This sequence comes from Rhodospirillales bacterium 24-66-33, assembly GCA_002281855.1. Taxonomy (GTDB): domain Bacteria; phylum Pseudomonadota; class Alphaproteobacteria; order Reyranellales; family Reyranellaceae; genus Reyranella. The sequence goes on from NCHQ01000005.1 coordinate 167,299, forward strand.
GGGCGCCCAAAACCCCGTAAAACCGGGCCCGATAACGACCTCTTTATTTGCGCCACAATCGGCCCGCAGTTAGACAGGAACTCTAACGCGCGGCGCCGGCCGTATCGACCGTTTGGCCATGAGCGCCGTTGGAGGTCGGTCGTGATTCTAGCTGATTTGCCAGGCTATTTCAGAGGAGCCGCGCTCGCGGCTATCGCGTCGCTCGGCCTCGTTACGGTTGAGCCGGCATGGGCTCGCCAACCGACGGAGAGTTTCTCCGAGCTGGTCGACAAGCTGATGCCGACCGTCGTCAACATCACGACCACGCAGAACGTCCCTCAGCAGGGGCCGCGTCTTCGCGATATGCCGCAGCTGCCGCCTGGCTCTCCCTTCGAGGAACTCTTCAAGGATTTCTTCGACAAGCGCGGCGGCGAGGAGCAGCAGAAGCGCCGCGGCACGTCGCTGGGGTCCGGCTTCGTGATCGACGGCGAAGGCTACATCGTCACCAACAATCACGTGATCCAGGGCGCCGAGGACATCACGGTCATCTTCCGTGACGACACCCAGCTCAAGGCCAAGCTGATCGGCTCCGACAGCCGCATCGACCTCGCCCTGCTCAAGGTCGAGCCGCCCAACAAGAAGCCACTGCCGGCCGTGAAGTGGGGCGATTCGGACAAGTCCCGCGTCGGCGACTGGGTGATCGCCATCGGCAATCCCTTCGGCATGGGCCATTCGGTGACGGCCGGCATCATCTCGGCGCGCGGCCGATCGCTGAACGACTCGCTCGACGACTACCTGCAGACCGACGCGGCCATCAACAAGGGCAACTCGGGCGGTCCGCTGTTCAACACCGATGGCGAGGTGATCGGCGTCAACACCGCGATCTACTCGCCCTCCGGCACCAATGCGGGCCTCGCCTTCTCGATCCCGTCGAACCTCGTGAAGCAGGTCGCGGACCAGCTGCGTGAGTTCGGCAAGGTCAAGCGTGGCTGGATCGGCGTCAGCTACCAGAGCGTCACCGACGACATCGCCGATTCCTTCAGCCTCGACCGCGCCCGCGGCGTGCTGGTGGCCAATGTCACGGCCGACGGGCCGGCTTCCAAGGCGGGTCTGAAGCGTAACGACATCATCCTCTCGTTCGGCGGCCAGGACGTGCTCGACCTGCGCCGCTTCCCGAAGGTGGTCGCCAATGCCCGGGTCGGCAGCACCGTCGACGTCGTCGTCTGGCGCGGCGGCAAGGAAGTCCCCCTGAAACTCAGGGTCGGCGAACAGGAAGAGGCCGAGAAGCAGAACACCTCGGCGCAGGGTTCGAAGAAGCCGGCCGAACCCGACCAGCCGGTGACCTCGACCATCGAGCAGCTCGGCCTGACCTTGCAGAAGGTCACCGACCAGCTGCGCGAGCGCTATGGCCTGTCCGACCAGGTGAAGGGCGTGATCGTTACCAAGGTGGCGCCCAACAGCCCGGCCGCCGAAAAGCAGCTGCAGCCGGGCGACGTCATCCTCGAGGTCGACCAGAAGCCGGTGACGACCCCACAGGAGGTCACCGACCTCGTGACCAAGCTGCAGCAGCAGAAGAAGCGCTCCGTGCTCCTCTTCGTCGAGCGCCAGGGCGATCCCCGCTTCGCGGCGCTGCGTCTGCAGAAGTAGCTTTCGCTTCCAACCAATGGAAAAGGCCGCGCATCGCGCGGCCTTTTTTGTTTCTCTGTCGTCTTGAGCGAAGCGAAAGACCTCCCGCCAACAACGCAGGACGTCGTTTGATCGTTCTGTGAGGTCCTTCGCTGGCGCTCAGGACGACAAACAGATCAGCCGACCTTCACCACCAGCTTGCCGAAGTTCTCGCCCTTGAGCAGGCCCATGAAGGCCTCCGGGGCCTTGGCGAGGCCGTCGATCACGGTCTCGCGACTCTTCAGCTTGCCGGAGGCCACGAGCCCACCGACCTCGTTCACGAACTCGCCCATGAGGGCGACATGGTCGGAGACGATGAAGCCCTGCAGGGTGAGGCGGCGCTGGACGATGGTGAACATCTTCTCGGGGCCGGCCATCGGCGTGGCGTCCTGGTACTCGGATATGGCGCCGCAGAAGGCGACGCGGCCGAAATTGTTGAGCCGTGCGAAGACGGCATGGAAGATCCTGCCGCCGACATTCTCAAAGTCGGCGTCGATGCCCTGCGGGCAGAGCTTGTCGAGCACCGCGCCCACGTCGCTTTCGGTCTTGTGATTGAAGCAGGCATCGTAGCCCGCCTCGCGCACCGCCCACTGGCACTTCTGCTCGTCGCCCGCGCAGCCCACGACGCGGGCACCGGCCAGCTTGGCGAGCTGGCCCGCCACCTGGCCCACGGCGCCGGTCGCGGCCGAGACGAACACCGTCTCGCCCGCCTTGGGCTTGCAGATATGCTTGATGCCGTACCAGGCGGTGAAGCTGGGCATGCCCAACACCCCGAGATGGGCCGAGAGCGGCACGCCGGCGGAGTCGATCTTGCGCAGGCCCTTGCCGTCATGGACCGTGTGCGTCGCCCAGTTCAGCATGCCCATCACGATGTCGCCCTTGGCGAAGCGCGGGTTCTTCGACTCGACGACCTCGCCGACCGAGCCGCCGGTCAGCGGCTTGTCGAGCTCGAAGGGCGGCGTGTACGAGCGCAGCTCCGTCATGCGCGGCCGCATGTAGGGATCGAGCGACAGGAAGCGCTGGGCGATCAGGATCTGGCCCTCGGCGAGGGCGGGGAGCGAAACGGTCTCGGCGCGGAAGCAATCCGCGGTGACGTCGCCTTCGGGGCGCTTGGCGAGGACGATCTGCTGGATGTCGGTCATGGGTCTTTCCTCTCTTCGAAGTCGCTGCGGCGATAGCCCTGCAGGTAGAGCAGCGCGCTCAGATCGCCCTGGTCGATGCGGGCCGGCACCTGGGCCGCCACCGCCGGCTTGGCGTGGAAGGCGACGCCGAGGCCGGCGGCCTTCAGCATCGGCAGGTCGTTGGCGCCGTCGCCCACGCTTATCGCGTCCGCGTCGCCAAGGCCACGCTCTCCGGCCAGGCGCCGCAGGGTCGTGAGCTTCGCTTCCTTGCCGAGTATGGGATGCGCCACCGTGCCGGCCAGGGCCGTGCCGTCATGCTCCAGCACGTTGGCGGCATCGAGGTCGAAGCCCAGCGCCTCGCGCACCATCGCCGTGAAGTAGGTGAAGCCGCCCGACACCAGCGCGCAGTAGGCGCCGTGCTTCTGCATTGTCGCCACCAGCGTGGCGCCGCCCGGCATGTAGCGGATGCGCGTCGCAGCCTCGTCGAGGCGGCCGACGGCCAGGCCCTTCAGCAGGCCGACCCGCTCCTCGAGCGCGCCGGCGAAATCGATCTCGCCGTTCATGGCGCGGGCCGTGATGCCGGCGATCTTCTCGCGCAGGCCCAGGAAGTCGGCCAGCTCGTCGAGCATCTCGTTGTGGATCATGGTCGATTCCATGTCCGCGACGAGCAGCTTCTTGCGGCGTCCCTCCGCAGGCAGGACGACCGCGTCGACGCCGGCCAGGCTCACGGAGGCGGCCGTCCCCTCGAACGGCAGGTCGCAGGCGATTCCCCTGTCGAGCCAGTCGGGCGCGCCGACGCTGACGCCGCTGGCCTTCAGGGCTTCGATGGCAGAGGCCACGACCGCATCGGTCACGGCGGGGCGGGCGGGATCGGAGATCAGGACCAGGACGTTTTTCACGCACCCGGCTCTAGCGGCGGGGTCGCGGATTTGCAAACAGTGCGCCGCTCATGACATCGCAAGCTCAGGCCCCCGTCATCGTCGTCACCGGACCGACTGCCAGCGGCAAGTCGGCGCTGGCGCTCGAGTTGGCCGAGCGGCGCGGCGGCACGGTGATCAATGCCGATGCGATGCAGACCTACGACGCCTTCCCGGTCCTGACGGCACAGCCGACCGGGGAGGAGCGGGCGCGGGTGCCGCATACGCTCTACGGTGTGCTGCCGATCGGCGAGACCGTATCGGCCGCACGCTGGCGGACGCTCGCATCGGCCGAGATCGAGCGGGTTCTGGCCGATGGCCGCGTGCCTATCCTGTGCGGCGGCTCGGGCCTCTATCTGCGCACCCTGATGCAGGGAATTGCGCCGATTCCCGAAGCTCCGCCCGAGCTGCGCGAGCAGGCCAATGCCGACTGGGCGGCCCTGGGGTCGCGGGCTTTCCGGGAGCGGCTGGCCGTCCACGACCCGGCCATCGTCGACAGGCTGAAGCCCGAGGACCGCCAGCGTCACGTCAGGGCCTGGGAGGTCTGGCAGGCCACGGGCCGGCCCTTGAGCGAATGGCAGAGGGGCGAGGCCTCGGCGGCGCCGTGGCGGTTCGTGACCGTGCTGCTGGCGCCCGACCGGGCCTGGCTGCGCGAGCGGATCGAGCGGCGCTTCGACGTGATGCTCAGCCAGGGCGTGGAGGCCGAAGCCCGTGCGGTTTTCGACAAGCACCCCGATCCGGCCTGGCCGGGCCTCAAGGCCCATGGCGCGCCCGAGTTTTTCCGGCATTTCCGGGGGGAGTTGTCGTTCCCGGACGTTCGGCGGATCGGCATCGATCACACGCGGCAATACGCCAAACGCCAGATGACGTGGTTCCGACATCAGATGGCACCAGATCTGGTATTTGACCCGAGGGCCGATCAGGCTTTGGGCGAGATTGAGAAATATTTGGACAATCTGGCGGGCTGAAACTTTGCGTTTCGATCTTTTCGATTGACCGGCTCAAACGCCGCCCCTATGTTCCGCCGCGCCGCAAAACCCCCATTTTGCGGCACATTTGTCATGAAGGAGACCGCTGTGTTGAAGCCCGAGGAGCCCGCCACGACTGGCGCCGATCTGTTGGTGAAAGCCTTGATCGACGAGGAAGTCGAGGTCGTCTTCGGCTATCCCGGCGGTGCGGTCCTTCCGATCTACGATTCGCTCTTCAAGCAGAACCGGCTGCGCCACATCCTGGTGCGTCACGAGCAGGCCGCCGTGCATGCCGCCGAGGGCTATGCCCGCTCGACCGGCAAGGTCGGCGTGGTGCTGGTGACCTCCGGTCCCGGCGCGACCAACGCCGTGACCGGCCTGACCGACGCGCTGATGGATTCGATCCCGATCGTCTGCCTGACGGGCCAGGTGCCGACCCACCTGATCGGCAATGACGCCTTCCAGGAAGCCGACACGACGGGCATCACGCGCCCCTGCACCAAGCATAATTATCTCGTGAAGGCGGTCGGCGACCTCGCCCGTTCGGTCCACGAGGCCTTCTACGTGGCGCGCTCAGGCCGTCCGGGCCCGGTCGTCATCGACCTGCCCAAGGACGTGCTGATGAACAAGCACGAGTATGTGGCGCCGCCCAAGGTCGCGGTGACGCACAAGAGCTACCGGCCGCAGACCCAGCCCGATCCGAAGAAGATCGAGCAGGCGGTCGAGATGATCGCCAATGCCAAGCGTCCGGTGTTCTATGCCGGCGGCGGCATCATCAACGCCGGTCCCAAGGCCTCGAAGCTGCTGACCCAGCTCGTGCATCTCACGGGCTATCCGGTCACCAACACGCTGATGGGCCTGGGATCGTTCCCGGCGTCGGACAAGCAGTTCCTCGGCATGCTGGGCATGCACGGCACCTACGAAGCCAACCTGGCGATGCACGGCTGCGACGTGATGATCAACATCGGCGCGCGCTTCGACGACCGCATCACCGGCAACCTGACGAAGTTCTCGCCGGGCTCGAAGAAGATCCACGTCGACATCGATCCCTCGTCGATCAACAAGAACGTCCATGTCGACCTCGCCATCGTGGGCGACGCCGGCATCGTGCTGGAGGAACTCCTGAAGGTCTGGAAGGCGAAGCAGCCCAAGGTCGACCAGAAGGCGCTGAAGGCGTGGTGGGCCGAGATCGAGACGTGGCGCGCGCGCAACTGCCTCGCCTACAAGCCCAACAAGCAGGTGATCAAGCCGCAGTATGCGCTGGAGCGGCTCTATCACCACATCAAGGACAAGGACCACTACATCACCACCGAAGTGGGCCAGCACCAGATGTGGGCGGCCCAGTTCCTGAAGTTCGAGCAGCCCAACCGCTGGATGACCTCGGGCGGCCTGGGTACCATGGGCTATGGCTTCCCGGCGGCGCTGGGCGTGCAGATCGCCCATCCGGAGGCACTGGTCATCGACGTGGCCGGCGAGGCCTCGATCCTGATGAACATCCAGGAACTCTCGACGGCGGCGCAGTATCGCCTGCCGGTGAAGATCTTCGTGCTCAACAACCACTACATGGGCATGGTCCGGCAGTGGCAGGAGCTGCTGCATGGCGGCCGTTATTCCGAAAGCTATTCGGAGTCGCTGCCCGACTTCGTGAAGGTCGCCGACGCGTTCGGCGCCAAGGGCCTGCGCTGCGACGATCCCGCCAAGCTCGACGACACGATCAAGGAGATGATCGAGCTGAAGCATCCCGTCATCGTCGACGTCATCGTCGACGAGAAGGAGAACTGCTTCCCGATGATCCCCTCGGGCGCGGCGCACAACGAGATGTTGCTGGGGCCGGACGACAAGCAGTCCGCGAAGGTGTCGGAAGAAGGCATGGTGCTGGTGTGAGCAAGGATTCCGCTATCGTCGCCCATACCATCTCCGTCCTCGTGGCCAACGAGCCGGGCATCCTCGCGCGGGTGGTCGGCCTGTTCTCCGGCCGCGGCTACAACATCGAGAGCCTGACCGTCGCGGAGACCAACGCGAAGGAAAGCCAGTCGCGCATCACCATCGTGACCAAGGGCACGCCGATGATCATCGAGCAGATCAAGGCGCAGCTCGATCGCCTGGTGCCGGTCTATCGCGTGCGCGATCTCACGGTCGAGGGGCCGCACATCGAGCGCGAGCTGGCGCTGGTCAAGGTGAAGGGCGTCGGCGAGAAGCGCGTCGAGGCGCTGCGCCTGGCCGACGTGTTCCGCGCCAAGGTGATCGACGCCAAGTCCGATTCCTTCGTCTTCGAGGTCACCGGCAACACCGACAAGGTGCAGACCTTCATCGGCCTCATGGAGGGCCTGGGCCTGGTCGACGTCGTCCGCACCGGCATCGTCGCCATGTCGCGCGGCGGCGAGGCGCTGTAGAGGCCACGCCCCACTCTTCACCTCCCCCCCCCGTCAGACGAGGGAGGTGAAGAATTCCAGTTCCGTTAGTAGTTCGACAGGCCCTTGATCGAGGCCACGCGGCCCTCGATCTCGGACAGGTTGGCCGGCGCCTTGTCGATCACGAACAGGGCCTGGGTGCGCCCGTTCATCTGCAGCGGGTCGCCGCCCTCGCGCTGCTGCATCTCGCCGAGGAAGGTGCCAGCCGGGCGGCAGGTCGCGGTGGCGCTCAACCCGCCAAAATTGACCCCGGGATAGCGCAGGCAGATCTGGGTGATCTGCTGGCCGCTCGAATCGCTGGTGTTCTCGACCGTCCACTGGCCCTGGAAGATGCGCCGCTGGCCGACCATCCAGACCAGGTCGCGGCCGTCTGCCGTCGAATAGTGGATCTGGGCCGGGCCGGGGCCGCGGGTCCACAGCCAGGTGTGATTGCGCATCGCCCGCGCCGCGCCATGCACCGTCGAATTCTCCACCGCATAGTCGATGCCGGGCATGGGGGTGGCCGGATTCGTCGGGGCGTCCGAGGGCTGGTTACAGGCAACCAGCGCGAGTGCCAGGGAAGCGGGGACGAAGGCGGAGCGAAGGGACATAAGGGGCTTTCCTCGGGAAACTACGGGGCTTGGGTTGCCCTCCCTGAGGCATACCATATGTAGAAGCGCAAGGGGGACATGCGATAAGGCGGGATTCGAGGCTGGTTTTTGCGAGCGGGGTTGTCTACTAACCCCCGTTCTTTGCAAGAAGCAGCTGCCAGGAGGATTGGCCCCTATGCGTGTCTACTACGATCGTGATGCCGACGTGAACCTGATCAAGGGCAAGAAGGTCCTGGTCGTCGGCTACGGCAGCCAGGGTCATGCCCACGCCATGAACCTCCGTGATTCGGGCGTCAAGGACGTGCGCATTGCGCTGAAGCCCGGCTCGGCTACGATCAAGAAGGCCGAGGGTGCCGGCTTCACGGTGATGAGCCCGGCCGAAGGCGCCAAGTGGGCCGACATCGTGATGATGCTGACCCCGGACGAGCTGCAGTCGGACATCTACAACGCCGACCTCGCCGGCAACATGAAGCAGGGCGCGGCGCTGGCTTTCGCGCACGGCCTCAACGTCCACTTCAACCTGCTGACGCCGCGTCCCGACCTCGACGTGTTCATGATCGCGCCAAAGGGCCCCGGCCACACCGTGCGCTCCGAATACGTGCGCGGCGGCGGCGTGCCCTGCCTCGTGGCGGTGGCGCAGAATTCCTCGGGCAACGCGCTCGAGATCGCGCTGAGCTACTCCTCGGCGGTGGGCGGCGGTCGCGCCGGCACCATCGAGACCTCGTTCAAGGAAGAGTGCGAGACCGACCTGTTCGGCGAGCAGGTCGTCCTGTGCGGCGGCCTCGTCGAGCTGATCAAGGCCGGCTTCGAGACGCTGGTCGAGGCGGGCTACGCGCCGGAGATGGCGTACTTCGAGTGCCTGCACGAAGTGAAGCTGATCGTCGACCTCATCTTCGAGGGCGGCATCGCCAACATGAACTACTCGATCTCCAACACCGCCGAGTACGGCGAGTACCGTTCGGGCCCGCGCATCGTGACCGCCGAGACCAAGGCCGAGATGAAGCGCGTTCTGGAAGACATCCAGTCGGGCCGCTTCGCGCGCGACTGGATGCTGGAGAACAAGGTCAACCAGGCCTCGTTCAAGGCGATGCGCAAGCGCATGGCGGAGCACCCGATCGAGGAGATCGGCGAGAAGCTGCGCGGCATGATGCCGTGGATCAAGGAAAAGGCTTTGGTGGACAAGGCGCGCAACTAGCGCGCCTTGGACGCCGGCGGGCGGCAGCGCTTGTAACCAAGCGCGAGAGCCCGCACCGGGCAGAAAGAATGAAGGCGCCGAAACCGGCGCCTTTTTTCTTGTCTGTTCTGCACCCGGTGCGCAACGAGTTGCGCACCTTAGATAATATACCCCCCGCCCGACGCATCGAGCATCGCGCCGGTGATGAAGGACGATTCGTCCGACAGCAGCCACAGGACCGCCTGGGCGATCTCGGCCGAAGTGCCGACCCGGCCCATCGGGATGGAGGCCTCGATGCTGCTGCGGAAGGCCGGGTCGTTCAGCCGTCCCTCGGTCATCTCGGTCAGCACCATGCCGGGGCGCAGCGAGTTCACGCGGATGCCCTCGGCCGCGACCTCGCGGGCGAAGCCCTTGGTGAAGGCGTCGACGGCGCCCTTGCTGGCGGCATAGGCCGAGGAGCCCAGCCGTCCGCCGAGCGTCGCCGCCATCGACGACACGTTGACGATCGAGCCGCCCGTGCCGCCATGCCTGGTCGACATGCGTTTGGCCGCCTCGCGACAGCACAGCATCAGCCCGGTGACGTTGGTGGCGAACAGATTGGCCAGCACCTCGGCGTCGTATTCGTCGACCCGCCCGCGGCGTCCGTTGGTGCCGGCGCTGTTGACCAGATGGGTGATCGGCCCCAGCGCCTTCTCGGTCTCCTCGAACAGCCGCACGATGTCGGCCTCGCGCGCCATGTCGCCGGGCAGGGCGATGGCCTTGCCGCCCGCGGCCTCGATGTCGGCCACGACCTTCTTGGCCTGCGTGTCGCGGGTCCGGTAGTTGAGGGCGATGCCGTAGCCGCGGGTCGCGGCCTGGCGGGCGGTCTCGGCGCCGATGCCCGAGGCGCCGCCGGTGATCAGGAGGGTCTTGCTCATGGGCCGATGGTATCGCGTCGTGGGGCCTGAAGCCTACCCTATATGATGTACCCGCCGCCCGACGCATCGAGCATGGCGCCGGTGATGAACGAGGCCTCATCCGACAGCAGCCACAGGATCGCGTCTGCAATTTCATGCGCCTCGCCGATCCGCTTGATCGGAAGCGACGCCGCGACGGCGGCGAGGACTCCCGGCTCGTTGAGGCGTCCCTCCGTCATTTCGGTCATCACCGGGCCGGGGCGGATCGCGTTGACCCGAATCCCCTCGGCCGCGACTTCCCGCGCGAAGCCCTTTGTGAAGGCATCGACCGCGCCCTTGGTGGCGGCATAGGCCGACGCGCCGCGGCGTCCGCCGAGAGTCGCCGCCATCGACGAGACGTTCACGATGGCGCCGCCCTTGCCGCCATGCCGGCTCGACATGCGTCGGGTCGCCTCGCGGCAGCACAGCATCAGGCCGATGACGTTCACCGCGAAAAGATTGGTGATCACCTCGCGCTCGTACTCGTCGATCCGGCCGCGGCTGGGGTCGATTCCGGCGCTGTTGACCAGGTGCGTGATGGGGCCGAGCGCGCGCTCGGCTTCGTCGAACAGGCGGACGATGTCGGCTTCGCGCGCCATGTCGCCGGGCAGGGCGATGGCACGCCCGCCCGCGGCCTCGATGTCGGCCACCACGGCCTTGGCCTGGGCGTCACGGCTGCGATAGTTGATCGCGACGCGGTAGCCGCGCGCGCCGGCGCGCCGGGCGGTCTCGGCGCCGATGCCCGAGGCGCCGCCGGTGATCAGGAGGGTTTTGCTCATGGCCCGATGGTATAGTGGCGGCAACGTTTCGGGAGGAAATTCATGAAAGCCGCCGTTCTGTTCAAGCCCAACGAGCCGCTGCAGGTCGTCGAGTGCGAGCTCGACCCGCCCAAGGCGATGGAAGTGCGCGTCAAGATGAAGGCGTCGGGCGTGTGCCAGAGCGACTGGCACATCATGAATGGCGACTGGCCGTCGCCGATGCCGATCGTGCCGGGCCACGAGGCCGCGGGCGAGATCCTCGAATGCGGGCCGGGCGTCACCACGGTGAAGCCAGGCGACCATGTGATCTTCTCGTTCCGCCCGCATTGCGGGCGCTGCCGCTACTGCACCCAGGGTCGCACCGTGCTGTGCATCGGCCGCGCCTCGGTGCCGCCGGGCTCGCAGTATGACGGCACGCTGCGGCTGAAGCACAAGGGCGAGGGCATCAACCAGATGGCCCGCATCGGTACGTTCGCCGAGCAGGTGGTGGTGCCGGAGGAGATGGTCATCCCGATCCGCAAGGACATGCCGTGGCCGCAGGCGGCGCTGGTCGGCTGCTGCGTGGCGACCGGCGTGGGCGCGGTGACTCGCCATGCCAAGATCGAGGCGGGCTCGACCGTGCTGGTGATCGGTTGCGGCGGCGTCGGCCTGAACGCCGTGCAGGGCGCCATGCTCTCGGGCGCGAGCAAAATCATCGCGGCCGACATCCTCGACAACAAGCTCGAGATGGCCAGGACCTTCGGCGCCACCCATACCGTCAACACCGCGACCGACAACGACCCGGTCAAGAAGGTGAAGGAGATCACCGGTGGCCTCGGCGTCGACTATTCGTTCGACGCGGTGTCGATCGACCGGACGCAGGCGCTGGCCTTCGATGCGCTGGCGCCGGGCGGCCACGCCGTTGCGGTCGGCATCTCCGCGGCCACCGTGAAGGCGCAGTATTCGCCGATGGCGATGGTGTTCGGCGAGAAGACGATGAGCGGCACCTTCTACGGTTCGGTGCGGCCCGATCTCGATTTCCCGGTGCTGGTCGACCACTACATGAACAAGCGCCTGAACATCGACGGCCTGATCAGCCGGACCTATCGGCTCGACGAGATCAACGAGGGCTTCAAGCGCATGATGGCGGGCGAGGTCGCGCGCGGCGTCGTGGTGTTCGACTAGCCGCTGGCAGCAAGGCGATGAGCACCCTCGACGAGTTCGGCCTGACGGAAGAGCAGGTCCTGATCCGGCGCAACGTCGCCGAGTTGCTGGCCCGCGTGCTGCCGCCGGAGGAGATCCGGCGGCTCGACGAGGAGTCGGCGTTCCCGCACGCCGCCTTCGAGGCGCTGGCCGAGGCCGGTTACATGGCGCTGCCCTACGATCCCGCCTATGGCGGCATGGGCGGCAGCCGCAAGGATCTCGTCGTGCTGGTCGAGGCGCTGGCGCGTCACTATAGCGGCGCCTCGTCGCTCTACCTGCCGACGGTCGTCTATGGCGGCATGCATCTGCAGCTCACGGCGGGCGAGCACTTGAGGCGGCGCTATCTGCCGGAGATCTGCGCCGGCAGGCTCAAGTCGGCTTTCGCTCTCTCGGAGCCTGACACGGGATCGGATGCGTCGGGAATCAAGACGCGCGCGGTGCGCGACGGCAACGGCTATCGCCTCACCGGGCAGAAGCTCTACATCAGCGCCGCCCACGTCGCCGACTATCTGATGGTGGTGGCCAAAACCGACAGCGAGGCGCGGCACAAGGGCGTGACGCTCTTCTGGGTCGATGCGCGCGCGGCCGGTCTCACCATGAAGCCGCTGCCGACCCTGGGGCGGCGCACCACGCACGCCAACGAGATCTTCTTCGACGGCGTGTTCGTGCCGGCCGACCATGTGATCGGCGAGGAGAATCGCGGCTGGTCGGGGCTGATGAAGGGTCTGAACCTCGAGCGGCTCTGTCTCGCGGCGCAGGCCTGCGGCAACATGCATTTCGCCATCGAGTACGCCAAGCGCTTTGCCCAGGAGCGCGTGCAGTTCGGCCAGCCGATCTCGAAGTTCCAGGCGATCCAGCACAAGTTCGCCGACATGCGCATCGCGCTGCGCACGACCCAGGCGCTGACCTATCGCCTGGCCGACATGCTCGATGCCGGCCTCGATCCGGTCGAGGAGACGGCGATCGCCAAGATCCAGGGCACCGACGGCGAATTCAAATGCGCCCACCTCGCCATGGAGATCATGGGCGGCGCCGGCTACACGATGGCGCACGACATCCAGCGCCTGTTCCGCGACGTGCGGGTCGGCTCGATCGGCGGCGGCACCAACGACATCCAGCGCAACACCATCGCCAAGATGATGGGCCTCTGACGTGCGCAAGGCCGGTGGGTTTCCCGGGAGCCTGTCCTAGTGCGCAAGATCGGTGACGCGTCGTTCTTCCGCATCGTCGATCGACTGCTGGAGCCCGGCACGACGCGCGTGCCGCGCACCGCCTGGAGCGTCGAGGGCGTCGAGTGGCAGCGCGAGCGGCATTCTTACGCCGGCGCCAGCCACGGCTTCACGGTCGAGGTCACCACCGGGCGCAAGACCGGCATCGCGCCGTGGACGATGATCGTGGTGAAGGAATACTGGCGCTCGGGGCGGGGCGACGAGCTGAAGTCGCATCAGTGGGCGCATATCGAGGCTGGCCGCCGGGCCGACGTCGTGGCCTGGCTCGAGCGGCAGGAACGCCGTCTGGAAGACGCCTGAGGCGCAAGCGGCGCGCAACTTTTCAGTCCTTGCGAAGCGCGGACGAGCACAAACAGTGACCATCGCTGCGACCGTTTGAATCGCCTTGCGAGCCTTGCCCTGCCGGTCTAAACCCGGTCGCACCCTCGGTGCCGGACCTCGGAATGGCGCCAGTATTTCAAGATTTCGCCGTAATTACAGAGACTTAACTCAATGCTGTCGCGCGTCATCGGGCTATTTTCGGCGGACATGGGCATCGACCTCGGTACGGCGAACACGCTGGTCTATGTGAAGGGTCGAGGCATCGTTCTGAACGAGCCGTCGGTCGTGGCCCTCACCACGCAGAGCGGCAAGCGCCAGGTCCTCGCCGTCGGCGAGGAGGCCAAGATGATGCTGGGCCGCACGCCCGGCAACATCCAGGCGATCCGCCCGCTGCGCGACGGCGTCATCGCCGACTTCGAAGTCGCCGAGGCGATGATCAAGCACTTCATCTCGAAGGTGCATAATCGGCGCAGCTTCGCCCATCCGCAGATCGTGGTCTGCGTGCCCTCCGGCTCCACCGCCGTCGAGCGCCGCGCCATTCAGGAATCGGCCGAGAGCGCCGGCGCCCGCAAGGTCTGGCTGATCGAGGAGCCAATGGCCGCCGCGATCGGCGCCGGCCTGCCGGTCACCGAGCCGACCGGCTCGATGGTCGTCGACATCGGCGGCGGCACCACCGAGGTGGCCGTGCTGTCGCTGGGCGGCATCGTCTATCCGCGCTCGGTGCGCGTCGGCGGCGACAAGATGGACGAGGCGATCATCGCCTATATCCGCCGCAACCATAACCTCCTGGTCGGCGAGAGCTCGGCCGAGCGCATCAAGAAGACCATCGCGTCCGCCTGCCCGCCGGACGACGGCGAGGGCCGCACCATGGAGATCAAGGGCCGCGACCTGATGAACGGCGTCCCGAAGGAGCTGGTCATCACCGAGCGGCAGATCGCCGAGAGCCTGCAGGAGCCGGTGAGCGCCATCGTCGAGGCCGTGAAGGTCGCGCTGGAGAACACAGCGCCGGAACTGGCCGCCGACATCGTCGACAAGGGTATCGTGCTCACCGGCGGCGGGGCCCTGCTGGCCAACATGGACACCGTGCTGCGCCAGGCGACCGGCCTGCCGGTCTCGGTGGCCGAGGATCCGCTGCTCTGCGTGGCCCTTGGCACGGGCCATGCTGTCGAGAACATCGTGCGACTGCGCGGCGTCCTTTCGTCGATGTACTAACAGGTCACGCCGCCGCCCGCTTGGGTTAGAATGGGCAGGAAATGGCGATTCGGGACGACTTCGAGGTAGTCGCGAGCCAAGTGCGCACCGTGGTGCAGCGCTTCGCCCTGGGCCTGCTCGTGATCGTCACCTTCGGTGTCATGCTGGTCGGCAAGGCCGACACCGTCCTGGTCGAACATGCAAGGGTTCTCGCGCTCGACATGGTGAGCCCGGTGCTTGAGGCGATTGCCCGGCCGGTCGCCTATGCCAACCGGGCCATCGCCGATCTTCGTGAATTCGCGTCGCTGCGCGAGGAGAACGCGCGCCTGCGCGAGGAGAATGCCCGGCTGCTGGCCTGGCAGACGGCGGCGCGGCGGCTGGAGAACGAGAACGTGGGGCTGCGCAGCCTCGCCAGGTTCCGCGAGGGGCCCGAGGCCTCCTTCATCACCGCCCGTCTGGTGGGCGACAGCGTCAGCGCCTACATGCGCGGCGCACTCCTGAACGTCGGCCGCCGGGTCGGCGTGGCGGCCGGCCAGGCGGTGGTCACCGGCGAGGGACTGGCCGGGCGCATCGCCGAGGTCGGCGAGAACAGCTCGCGTGTCCTGTTCGTGACCGACGTCAATTCGCGCCTGCCCGTGCTGGTCGAGCGCACCCGCGAGCGCGCCATCCTGGCCGGCGATAATTCGCCGCGGCTGCGCCTCACCCTGCTGCCGAGCATCGCCGGCGTGCAGACCGGCGACCGCATCATCACCTCGGGCCATGGTGGCAGCTTCCCGGTCGGCATACCGGTCGGGGAGGTCGTCGAGGCCACTGACGGCAGCGTCCGCGTCCGGCCCTTCACCGATTTCTCGCGCCTCGAGTTCGTGCGGGTCGTGGACTACGGCGTGACCGGCCTGGCCGGGACCGGGATGCCGGCACCGGTGGCGGCGCCCCCGGGCGTGCGGGTTCGCTGACATGCGTGCCGACAGCACCCTCGCCATTCTCGACCGCTGGGGCCGTGCCGCCCTGCCGGGCACGGTCCTGCTGTTCTTCGTGCTGTTGACGCTGGCGCCGCTACGCGCGCCCTATCTTTCGGATGCGCTGCCGCTGCTGCCGATCCTGGTGGTGTTCCAGTTCAGCCTGGCGACACCCGAGCGCCTGCCGGGGCCGCTTCTGGTGCTGATGGGCATCCTGCTCGACCTGCTGTTGGGTGGCCCGGGCGCGCCCGTCGGCATCAGCGCTCTGGGCTTCATCCTGGTGCGCGCCGCCGTCATCGGCAACCGCCGTTATCTCGTGGGCGTTCCGTTCCTGTTCCAGTGGATCGGCTTCTGCATCCTGTGCTGGGGATACGTCGCGCTGGTCTGGGCCTTCACGACCCTGTGGATGTGGACGGCCATCGATCCCGTTCCCGCGATGTTGCAGTATATCGTGGTGATCGTGATTTACCCGCTGCTGGCGCCGCTGCTCGCCCGTGTGCGTGCCCGTGACCCCCTGAATGTGCCCGAGTTGTCGCGCGGCTCGGCGCGGCCCGGCGAGACGTCGACATGAAGCATTTCCGCCCATGAAACATTTCCGAAAGGGTGACGGCGAACGCAGCGGTCTCTTCACCCGCCGGGCGCTGCTGCTGGGCGGCGCGCAGGCCGTGCTGCTGACCGCGCTGGCCGGCCGCCTCTACCAGCTCCAGGTCGTCGAGACCGATCGCTTCTCCTCGATGGCCGAGGAAAACCGCGTCAGCATGCGCCTGCTGCCGCCGTCGCGCGGACTGATCTTCGATCGCAGCGGCTTGCCGCTGGCGGTCAACCGCAACAATTTCCGCGCGATGGCGGCATCGGAGCGCGGGCGCGGCGTCGATGTCCTGGTCGAACGCCTCGACCAGGTCCTGACCCTGGGCGATGCCGATAAGACACGCCTGCTGCGCGAGCTGCGCCGCAACCGCAACGCACAGCCCGTCGTGGTGCGCGAGAATCTTGCCTGGGAGGAGGTCGCCCGCCTCGAATTCAACGCCCCCGACCTGCCCGGCGTGTTCATCGACCTCGGCCAGTCGCGCGACTATCCCGAGGGCGACCTGATGAGCCACATCGTGGGCTATACCGGCCGCGTCTCCGACGAGGATCTGGCCGGTCGCGACGATCCGGTGCTGCAGCTCGCGACCATGCGGTTCGGCAAGAAGGGCGTCGAGCGCTCGCTCGAGGACGATCTGCGCGGCCGGGCCGGTGCCGTCCAGGTCGAGGTCAACGCGGTGGGCCGGGTCGTGCGCGAGCTCGAGCGCACCGAGGGCCAGGCCGGCGCCAATGCGCTGCTCACCATCGATCTCGACATCCAGCGCTTCGCTGCCGAGAAGATGAAGGAGCACCAGAGCGGCTCCGTGGTGGTGCTCGACGTCGTCACCGGCGACGTGATCGCCATGGTGTCGACGCCCGGCTTCGATCCCTCGACCTTCGCGCGCGGCATCACGCAGGCGGAGTGGCGCGACCTGCTCGACAATCCCGAAAGGCCCTTGCACAACAAGGCGATCGCCGGCGTCTATCCGCCGGGCTCGACCTACAAGATGGTGACGGCGCTGGCCGCGCTCGACGCCAAGGTGATCGACCCCTGGACGCGCTTGCCGTGCGCCGGCTACCTCGAGCTGGGCAAGATCAAATTCCATTGCTGGCTGAAGGGCGGCCACGGCTCGACCAACGTCTCCGAGGCGATCGCCATGTCGTGCGACTGCTTCTTCTACGAGGCGGCGCGCCGGGCCGGCGTCGATCGCGTGAGCGACATGGCGCAGCGCCTGGGCTTCGGCAAGGTGAGCGAACTGGGCCTGCCCGGCGAATCGGCCGCCAACCAGCCGACCCGCACCTGGAAGCAGGAGAAGGTCGGCAAGGCCTGGCAGCACGGCGACACGTTCAACCTCGGCATCGGCCAGGGCTTCATGACCGCGACGCCGCTGCAGCTCGCCATCATGACAGCGCGCCTCGCCAATGGCGGCTACGAGGTCCAGCCCAACCTGCTGCTGGCCAAGGCCACGCCGCGCGAGGAGCTGGTGCCGCCGGCGCCGCGCACCAAGCCCAATGCGCCGTCGCTGCGCCTGAACCCGCAGCATCTCGCCGTGATCCGGCAGGGCATGTCGGACGTGGTCAATACCGGCCATGGCACGGCCAATGCGCTGCGCGCCAAGCAGCCCGAATTCACCTTCGCCGGCAAGACCGGCACCGCCCAGGTCAAGCGCATCACCGAGCGCGAGCGTGAAATGGGCATCACCCAGGCGTCGCTGCCCTGGCACCTGCGCCACCATGCGCTCTTCGTCTGCTACGGGCCGGTCGACAATCCGCGCTATGCCTGCGCCGTGATCGTGGAACATGGACAGGCGGGCGGCGCCACCGCGGGGCCGATCGGCCGCGACGTCCTGATCGAGACGATGAAGCGCGACCCGTCGCGCCGCACCGACCGCTTCAAGAAGATGGCGTCGCGATGAGTCTCGCCTCGATGGGCAGCGGCCCGTCGCTCGACGCGCCGGCACCGATCGGCTTCGCCGAGAAGATCTGGCGCATCAACTGGGGCCTCGTGCTGGTGCTGACGGCAATCGCCGGTGTGGGCGTGCTGGCGCTCTATTCGGCGGCCGGCGGGCGCTTCGAGCCTTGGGCGGCGCGCCATGCGGTGCGTTACGGCTCGGCCCTGGCTCTCATGCTGGTGGTGGCGCTGGTCCACCCCAAGGTCTGGCTGACGCTCGCCTGGCCGATCTACATCCTCTCCGTGGTGATGCTGGTGGCGGTCGACGTGATCGGCAAGATCGGCATGGGTGCCCAGCGCTGGCTGGTGATCGGCCCGTTGCAGATCCAGCCCTCGGAGATCGCCAAGGTGGCGGTGATCCTGGTGATCGCCCGCTATTACCACGGGCTGCGGCGGGAGCAGGCCGGCCAGTTCCTCTACACCCTGCCGCCGCTCGCCATGATCCTGGTGGTGGTCGGCCTCGTGATGGTCCAGCCCGACCTCGGCACGGCCATGATGGTGCTGATGGGCGGCGGCGCGCTCCTGTTCGTGGCGGGCGTGCGGATCTGGATGTTCCTGGCGGCCGGCATCAGTGCCGTGGCCTGCCTGCCGATCGCCTGGTCGCTGATGCACGAGTACCAGAAGAAGCGGGTGCTGACCTTCCTCGATCCCGACCGCGATCCCCTGGGGGCCGGCTATCACATCACCCAGTCCAAGATCGCCATCGGTTCGGGCGGCATGTTCGGCAAGGGTTTCCTGAAGGGCACGCAGTCGTCCCTGAACTTCCTGCCCGAGAAGCAGACCGACTTCATCTTCACGACCTTCGTCGAGGAATGGGGCATGGCCGGCGCCCTCGTGCTGCTCGGCCTGTTCGCGCTGGTCGTGGTCTGGGGCTTTTCCATCGCCTTCCGCAGCCAGCATCATTTCGGCCGCCTGCTGGCGCTCGGCGTCACGGCGATGCTGTTCCTCTACATGTTCATCAACACCGCCATGGTGATGGGGATGCTGCCGGTCGTCGGCGTGCCGCTGCCGCTGGTCAGCAACGGCGGCACCGCGCTGCTGTCGGTGATGTTCGCATGCGGCCTGCTGATCGGGGTCAATGTCTACCGCGATGCGCAACTGCCGAGGACCCGCTAGGCCGATCTGAAAATTCTCTCGAACGAGGCTATCGACAAGGCGGAACAGCCTTGGTATAGCCGCCGCCTTCCGGGCAATGACCCTGCTAGGCAGTGGGGGCGCATAGCTCAGTTGGTAGAGCAGCTGACTCTTAATCAGCTTGTCCCAGGTTCGAGCCCTGGTGCGCCCACCAATGCCCGTGAGTTCCAAAACAAATCTATCCCTCCCGTTTCCGGGCGCCGCTCAGAAGAGCGGCAGGGGATCTGAAGCCGCGCGCCTGGCCTCTGCGGCGGGCACGCCGAGAGCGCGCAGGATGGCCTCGGTCACCCGGGTAGCGTGGCCTTTCCGGGCCGTCCCGAGGGCGATGTTGCGCATCCCCTCCATGGAGGCGCCGATCACCAGGTCGACCGCCGCGGCCGCATCGTCGACGGTGAACTCGCCCGACCGCAAACCCTTGCGCAACTCTGTCGCCACGAACCCCGTGATCGTCTTGCGAAAGTCGGGATCGATCGAGGCGACGTCGAGGATGAGCAGCGCCCAGCGCGGCGTGGTCTCGGCAAGCCCGAGATAGCGCCGGCAGCCTGCCGCCATCTGTTCCGTGGCCGTCTTCAGCTGGGCCCGCCCCGGCGCGCTGCGGGCGCGGATGGTCTCGGCGATCTCGACGGCGACGGCGCTCACGATTTCGGCCTTGCTGCGGAAATGATTGTAGACGGTGCCGATGGTCACGCCGGCGGCCGCGGCGATTTCCGGCAGGGATGTCGCGGCGACGCCGCGCGCGGAGAAGACCTCGATCGCCGAGGCGATCAGCAGGCGCCGTGTGCGCTCCCGTTTCGGAAGCCGCGTTCCCGGCGGGGCGGGCTGCAGCAGGTCGGGCAGGGGTTCCAGCTTCATTGAATTAATTACACTTGTCGCTCAATTTTGGATGGGTCATACAAATTTCGGGGGAGTGTCTTCCAGTATCGGGCGTTACCATGACCTTTCACAAGCAACAGAAGCCAGATCCGGCCCGACGGGCCTTTCTCGCCGCCGCCTCGGGCGCCGCCGCCGCCTCCCTCCTCGGGCCGGCCCTGGCCGGGGTCGCGCGGGCGCAGCGACAACCGGCCGCGCCGGCCGTCGTTCCGGCCTCGGGCAGCCGGGGTGCCCGGCCCAACATCCTCTTCGTCTTCACGGATCAGGAGCGTTATCACGCCAGGTGGCCCGGTGGCCTGTCGCTGCCGGGCCATGACCGCCTGCAAAGCCGGGGAGTGACGTTCACCAACCACCAGTGTCCGGCGACGATGTGCACGTCGTCGCGCTCGGTGATGATGACGGGGCTGCAGACTCCGGACAATGGCATGTTCGAGAATCTCGACGTGCCGTGGATGCACGATCTGCCGCTTTCGACGCCGACCCTCGGGCACATGCTGCGCAAGGCCGGGTACTACACGGCCTACAAGGGCAAGTGGCATCTCAGCAAGGCGACCGACACGCGCGAGATCGGCTCGTTCATGACGGCCGAGATGGAGAGATACGGCTTCGCCGACAACTTCTCGCCGGGCGACCTGATCGGCCATACGCTGGGCGGCTACGGCTTCGACCATCTTACGGCCGGCAGCGCCATCAACTGGCTGCGCACCTCGGGACGGCCGCTGTCTGACCAGGGCAAGCCGTGGTGCATGACGGTGAGCTTCGTCAATCCGCACGACGTCATGTACTTCAACACCGATGCGCCCGGCGAGAGCGTGCAGGACAGCGGCAAGCTGCGCATGCATGCCGCCCGCGCGCCCGAGCATGCGCTCTACAGGAACAGCTGGGACGTGCCGGTCCCCGCGACCCTGCGCCAGCCGTTCGATGCGCCGGGACGGCCTGGGGCGCACCGCGAGTTCGATCGCGTCTGGGACTATATCCTGGGCGACATCCCGCTCGAGGATGTGCGCTGGAAGCGGTTCAACGATTACTACATCAACTGCATCCGCAACGTGGACCGGTCGATGGAGGCGCTGTTCGCCGAACTCGACGCGCTGGGCCTGGCCGACTCCACCATCATCGTCTTCACCGCCGACCATGGCGAGATGGCCGGCGCGCACGGGCTGCGCGGCAAGGGACCCTTCGCCTATCGCGAGACCAATCACCTGCCGATGCAGATCGTCCATCCCGACGTGAAGGGCGGGCAGGCCTGCCAGGCCCTGTCGAGCCACATCGATCTCGTGCCGACGCTTCTGTCGATGGCCGGCGTGAAGCCGGGGCAGGTGGGCGAATTCGCGGGCCGGGAGCTGCCGGGCCGCGACCTGTCTGTCGTGCTCGCCAATCCCGGCAGCCAGGGCGTCGACGCGGTGCGGCCCGCAACGCTGTTCACCTATAGCGGCCTCGCCAGCAACGATGCCGCCGTCTTCGACTTCGCCGCCAAGGCGGTGATGGCCGGCAAGGATCCGAAGGAGGAGGCCAAGCGCGAGGGCTTCAAGCCCGATCTGCGCAAGCGCGGCCACGTGCGGTCGGCCTTCGACGGCCGCTACCGGTTCACGCGCTATTTCTCGCCGCTCGACCACAACAGCCCGAAGAACCTCGACGAGTTGTTCAAGTGGAACGACGTCGAGCTGTTCGACCTGTCGGCCGACCCGACTGAGGTGAACAACCTCGCGGTCGACCGAGCGGCCCATGCGAATCTTCTCACCACCATGAACGGCAAGCTCGAGGCGGTGATCAAGCTCGAGATCGGCAAGGACGACGGCCGTGAGCTGCCGAACATCGCGGGCATCGATTGGGGTGTCGACAAGATCGATCTCTAGGGAGCGATCGTCGATACGGGAAAGGCCCTGCTCGGGAAGGCGGGGCTTTTTCTTTGCGCCGGAGAGTTTCCACCGGGCGGGCTTGCTACAACGGAGGCCTCCGGAGTCCGCCGCATGCCCATCGTCTACCTTCTTCTCGCTCTCGTTCTCTCAAGCTTCTGCGCCCACGCGCAGACGGCGGCGCCCGACTTCTTCGCCTTCGTGCTGCTGGGCGAAGGAAGCGATGGCCAACCCGTGCCGATGGTGCGCAGTGTCGCCGAACGCACAACGGCCTGCCCGATGCTGCGCACCTCCGCGGGAGGCGCCACAATCCCCATGACGGCGCGCCGCCGCCCGCCGGGCGGCCATTTCGACGAGGTGACGGTCTGCGAAGCGCGCTATCCGGTGGCCGAGGCGGCCAGTGTCGTCCTGGGCAATCGGCGCATCGATCTGCCGAAAGTCTCGCTCGACACGCCACGCCGGGTCGTGCTGATCGGCGACAGCGGCTGTCGCGGGCCGGCCAAGGACAAGCCGCAGGAGTGCGACGGCGACGGCTTCGCCAAGGTCTGGCCGTTCGGCGTGCTGTCCGACGAGGAGGCGGACAAGCGTCCCGACCTGATCGTGCATGTCGGCGACTACAATTATCGCGGCACCGAGCGGGGGCTGGTGCTGCCGCCCAGCCTCACCGGCTACGCCGCGCCGCTGAACGTGAATGTCTACGATACCGGCGATCTCGACGACGAGGACATCGCCAGCCTGCCGATCGGCGCGGCCTACTGGAGCCAGAACATCGAAGGCAGCCCGAACCCGGACAAGTGGAGCAACTGGCGCGACGATTTCTTCAGGCCGGGGGCCAAGCTCCTGGTGGCGGCCCCGTGGCTGATGAGCCGCGGCAACCACGAACTCTGCAGCCGCGGCGGTCCGGGCTGGTTCTACTTGCTCGATGCCGGGTCGACGCTTCTGGGTCCGGGCCACTGGCAGGTGGAGTGTCCGCCGCAGCTGCCGCCGGACTGGCGGCCCGGCGCCTGGCCCAAGCCGCCGGCACAGCCCTTCGCCGGCCTGCCCTTTCCGACGCACACTTCGGCAGCCTTCCGCCTGAAGCTCGGCCGGCTCAACATCATCGCCGTCGATTCGGCGAATGCCGCCGATGCCGTGCTGTTCAATCTCGACACCTACATTTCGCAGTATCGCGACGTGGCGCGCATGCTGGCCGAGGATCCGACACCCACCTGGGTGGTGACGCACCGGCCGATCTGGGCGGTGGTCAAACGCGACAAGGGCGGACCGATCGGCCTCAGCCCCTATGGCTTCATCAACGAGACCCAGCGTGAGGCCATCGACCGCGTTTTCGGTCGCGGCCTGCCGCCTCACGTCACCGCCGTCATCGCCGGACACATGCACCGCTTCCAGGCGATCGGCTTCGAGGGGCCGCGCCCGCCTCATCTGGCCGTCGGTACCGGCGGCATGGAGCTGTCGCACGTGCAGCCGCCGCCTTCGCCGGAGAATCCCAGGGCCGCCATCCGCGTGGAAGGGCTGGACAGAAGCCCCGCCTGGGTCGTCGGCCTGCGCGACTTCGCGGCGATGATCGTGCGGCCGGTCGAAGACGGCACCTGGACCAGCGTCCTCTACGGCACCGAAGGCGAGACCCTGGCGATCTGCGATTCGCGCTGGCCGGGTCCCGGCCACAAACGCTCGGTATGTGAGCTCCAGTAGCCGTCAGCCGCATCGGCTGCGCGAGCTGGCGGTGGCCCCAGGCGTCGTCGCCCCCGAAGGTGTGTTAGTGCTTCTTCAGGCCGGCATCCTGGACCGGCCGCGTTGGTCTTCGAGATTGTTCGGTTCTTTCACCTGTCGTGCTCACGGCAGCCAGGAGTATCCAGATGACGAAACGCATCGGCATTCTGACGAGCGGCGGCGATTGCGCCGGCCTCAACGCCACGATCCGCGCGGTGGCACTGCGGGCGCATCATGGCCATGGATGGACGACGATCGGCCTGCGCTACGGCACGCTGGGCCTGCTCGAGCGCCCCGTCGAGGCCGTCACCCTCGATCCCGACCGGCTGAGCGCCGCGCTTGCGCGTCAGGGCGGCACGTTCCTCGGCAGCACCAATCGTGGCGATCCCTTCGCCTTTCCGATGCCCGACGGCAGCCGCAAGGACCGTTCCGGCGAAATGATCGAGGGGCTGAAGCAGCTCGGCCTCGACGGGCTGATCGGGGTCGGCGGCGACGGCAGCCTCGCCATCCTGCGCAAGCTGCTGGGTCCCTCGGGGATTCCCTTCGTCGGCGTGCCCAAGACCATCGACAACGATGTCGGTCACACCGAGCGCGCGGTCGGCTACTCGACCGCCGTCGCCATCGCCACCGAGGCGCTCGACCGGCTGCAGCCGACCGGTACCAGCCACGAACGCACCATGGTGCTCGAAGTGATGGGCCGCGACGCCGGCCACATCGCCATCGCCGCCGGCATCGCCGGCGGTGCCGATGTCGTGCTGATTCCCGAAATCCGCTGGAAACTGGAGACCGTCGTCCGGCATATCGCGCAGCTGCGGGCGGTGGGCCGCACGTCGGCGCTGGTCGTGGTGGCGGAAGCCGCCGGTCAGTCGGACGAGGCCGTGGATCCTGCCGCCGACGCGCCCGATCACGGCGTCGGGGACTGGTTGGCCAAGCGGCTGGCCAAGGCCACTGGCGCGGAAGCGCGCGCCACCGTCCTGGGACATGTACAGCGCGGCGCCATGCCCACGGCGGAGGACCGGCTGCTCGCCTCGGCGCTGGGCGTGCGGGCGGTCGACCTGCTGGCGGAAGGAAAAGGCGACCACATGGTGGCCTGGTGGAACCGCCAGGTGATCGACGTGCCGCTCGCCAAGGTGGTCGGCCGGTCACGCACCGTCGATGCCGACGGCACCCTCATCCGCACCGCCCGCGCGCTGGGGATCTGCCTGGGGGACGCTGTCTAGCGGCCCTTCCGCCTTCACCTTGAGCCGCACTACCTCATCCTGAGGAGCGCCGCGGAGCGGCGCGTCTCGAAGGATGGACAACAGGCGGGGTGCGTGTGCCCATCCTTCGAGACGCTCACTGCGTTCGCTCCTCAGGATGAGGTCGGTGTTGGAGTGCTCGGCTCGATTTATGGTCGGAGTCGGGCGGATAAACGAAACAAACGAAACGAACGAAATAAACGGAACAAACGAAGCCAGAGTCGCACCCCGCCGTGACTCCGCTGCCGTGGTGACCGTTTAACTTCGGAAAATCCTTTTAAAACAACCCGCTAAGCGAGGTCGCTGCGCGACAGCCAGAAGACCTCGCCCTCGCTCAGCTCGGTGTCGAGCCAGATGAAGGGAAGGCGCGGATAGGCGGCTTCGAGCGGCGGGCGGCCGCGGCCGATCTCGCACACCAGGCCGCCGCTCTTGGTCAGATGCTCCGGCGCTTGCGCGAGGATGCGATGGACGAGGTCCAGCCCATCGTCGCCGGCGGCCAGCGCCATGCGTGGTTCGTGCCGGAACTCGGGCGGCAGCTTTTCCATGCCGCCGGCATCGACATAGGGCGGGTTGCTGATGATCAGGTCGTAGCGCTGGCCCTGCAGCGGCTTGAACAGATCGCCGCGATGCAGGGTGATGCGGTCGCCGAGACGGTGCGTCGCCACGTTGCGCCGGGCGAGCGCCAGCGCGCCGGCCGACAGGTCGACGGCATCGATCTTTGCGCGCGGGAAGGCGAGCGCCGCCAGAATGGCCAGGCAGCCCGAGCCACAGCAGAGATCGAGGATGCGGCGCGGCCTGGCGGTCGGCAGCGCGCCGCCGGCCAGCAGGTCGCCGATGAAGGAACGCGGGATCAGCGCCCTGCGGTCGATGTGGAACCGCACGCCGTGCATGTAGGCCGCTTCCAGCAGATAGGGCGCCGGCATGCGCAGCCCGATCCGCGCCTCGATCAAGGTCATGAGTCGCGCCTTCTCGGGCTCGGTCGGCACGAGGTCGAGCCACGGGTCGATGCGGGAGATCGGCAGACGCAGCGCCTCGAGCACCATGAAGGCGGCCTCGTCGACGGCATTGGTCGTGCCGTGGCCATAGGCCAGCCGCGCGGCGCGGAAGCGCGCGACGGCGAAGTGGAAGAAATCACCCAGGGTGACGAGAGAGGATTTGGTCACGCGTGCCATGCCGGCCTACATTACCGGATATGAATCGCCGCGCGCTTCTTTTCGCCGGACTCGCTGTCGCGGCGACCGCTGGGGCTCCGGCACGCGCCGTCCCGGCCGAAATCAGGGTGATCCTGATCGGCGGCCCGGACTGTCCGCCCTGCGTGCGCTGGAAGCGCGAGTATCGCGAAGCCTGGATCGCCTCGCCAGAATTCCGCCAGGTCATCTGGGAAGAGGTCGAGGCGGCGCGCTTCCGCGAGGTCTATCGGGAGCGATACTGGCCGGGCGCTCTCGCGCCCGTCCTGGCCCAGATCCCGCGCAAGAGCGGGGCGCCGCGGTTCCTGATCGTCCAGGCGGGCCGCATCGTGTCGAACCATCTCGGCGTCAGCAAATGGGCGAGCACGCTCGACGATCTCCGCAAACTTCTGGGATAGCAACATGGCAGGCGCTCTCGACGGTCTGGTCGTCCTCGACCTCACGACCCATCTCTCCGGTCCCTTCTGCGGCATGCAGCTCGCCGACATGGGCGCCGACGTCATCAAGATCGAGAGCCCGCAGGGCGATTCGATGCGCGGCGCGCCGCCCTTCATCGAGGGCGAGTCGGCGCCCTTCATGCTGTGGAACCGCAACAAGCGCGGCCTCAGGCTCGACCTCAAGAACGAGGACGACCTCAAGGTCTTCTGGGATCTGGTCGACGGCGCCGACGTGGTACTCGAGAATTTCCGGCCCGGCGTCATGAAACGGCTGGGTCTCGGATGGGAGGCGCTGCACGCGCGCAACAAGCGGCTGGTGCTGGGTTCGATCTCGGGCTTCGGCCAGACCGGTCCCTATGCCGGCCGCGGCGGCTTCGACCTGATGATCCAGGCCATGTCGGGCCTGATGTCGGTGACGGGCCCGAAGGACGGCCCACCTTACCGCATTCCGCTCGCCATCTCCGACGTGGGTGCGGGCCTCTATCTCACGATCGGCGTGCTGAGCGCGCTGCAGGCGCGGCACAAGTCCGGCGAGGGCCAGTGGGTCGAGACCTCGCTGCTCGAGGCCACGGTGTCGCTGGGCGTCTACGAGGCCGCCAATTTCTTCGCCAACGGCATCCGGCCGGAGAAGCTCGGCCAGGCGCATCGCGGCTCCTCGCCCTACCAGGTGTTCCAGACGGAGGACGGCTGGCTGACCATCGGCGGCGCGCAGCAGAATTTCTTTCGCAAGCTGTGCGCCCTGATCGGCCGGCCGGAACTGCCCGAGGATCCGCGCTTCAAGGCCAACGCCGATCGGGTGAAGAACAACGAACAGATCGTCGCCATCCTCCAGGCGGAGATCGCCAAGCGCACGACCGACGACTGGATGGCGACGCTGGAGAAAGAGGGCATCCCGGCCGGGCCGGTGCTGCATCACGACGAGGTCTTCGCCGATCCGCAGATCCTGGCGCGCGGCATGGTCGCCGAGGTCGAGCATGCCAAGGCCGGCAAGCAGAGAACGCTGGGCGTGCCGCTCAAGCTATCGGCGACGCCAGGAAGCGTTCGCCGCCCGGCGCCGATGCTCGGCCAGCACGATTCGGAGATCCGAGGTGCGAAGCGCCGCTGAATGGAGGCCGAGCTTTGCTTGGCCTACCAGCGCGAGCGCTGATACTTGTCGGGGACGCCGTCGCCGTTGCGATCGCGGTCGTAGCGGTCCGGAATACCGTCCCGGTCGCTGTCCCTCGCCCGATGATAGGTCGGCCTCGGCGGAGCCACCGGCACCGGCACGTAGCGGGTCTGGGTGATCACCTGCGGCCGGGGTGGCGGCGGTGCGTAGTAGGTCGGGGCCGGCCGGTAGTAGCTCGGCTGGCTGACATAGTTGTTGGAATAACCGTAGTTCGAGCCGTAGCCGGGGCTGTAGCCATAAGTCGTCGGATAGCCCGACTGTTCAACGCACCCCGCCGTCACCATCACAAGGCTCGCGGCGGCGAGCCAACTGACGCAGCGCATTCTGTTCCCTCCAGGAGGAACGCCCGATGTCGATGGGGACGTTCCCATGAAAGCAGAGTCGCGAGCGACGGCGGCGGCGCGTGGACGCAACGGCGTCTTATTGAAGGCCAGCCGTGATCGAGTGGTGACCGGACGCAAAAACGGCTCCCGGATTTCTCCGGGAGCCGTCCTCGTGACTGCAGCGGGCGACTAGCGCTGGAAAGCGTCCGGGATGTGGTCGCCGTTGGCGTCGACATCGCGCCGGTTGGGAACGCCGTCCCGGTCGTAGTCGCCGTTGGGACCGCGCGGGTTGGCGGGGCGAGCGGCGTAGGGGCCCCGGTTCGTGTTGTAGGCCGTGTTATTGTAGTAGGTGCCGCTCCGGTTGTAGCCGGCGTTGTAGGGGTTGGGATTGGCGTTGTAGGCGTTGGTGTAGGCCGGCCGGGTGTTGTAGCCGCCATTGTAGCCGTACGAATTGTCGGGACCCGTCTGGGTGCACGCCGCGGTCGCGGCCAGCAGGCCCGCCGCCATCACGAACTTCAGCTTGTTCATCGCTACCTCCGTTTGGGGTCGAACCGTGTCTCGCGACAGGTGCTTCTCCCTAGAACGAGGTACGCCGCCCGAAGTGGCATCGGGCGGGCGAAAAGTTGAAGTTTTGTAAAGCTCCTTCGCCCCGCAACCCTCGCGGATGCCGGGCGTTTTGAGCTCCCCCCGGCTAGAGCGCGCCCGGGGCCGGGCCGCGCGCGACCTTGGCGTTGAGCTTGGGCGGATGGGTCACGATCGACTTCAGCGCCGGCACCGGCTTGTGCAGCTTGGCGATGTTGGGCAGCGGCCGGGCGAGCACCGGGTTGGTCTTGAACGCCTGCTCCATGGCGTGGGCGGCGCCCAGCACTTCGCCATCGCCGCGGAAGCGGCCGACCACCTGCAGGCCGAACGGCATCTTGTTGCCGTCGACGCCGCAGGGAAGCGAGACCGCCGGGTTCGACGTCAAGGTGACGAAGTACTTCGTCGCCATCCAGTGGTAGTAGGTGCCCAGCTTCTTGCCATCCATCTCCTCGATGTAGAGCTGCTTCCACGGGAAGGGCGAGAAGCCGACGGTCGGGCCAATGACCAGATCGTACTCCTTGTAGATTTCCTGGAAGGCCCGGAAGATCCGCGTCTGCTCGCCATGCGCCCAGGCGAAGTCGGCCAGGCTGAGCTTCGCGCCGAGCTCGTAGTTGGCGATGATGTTCGGCCCGAGCATCTCGCGATTGTTGGTGTAGGCATCCTGGTAGCGCGACAGGAAGCTCACCGCGCGGATCACGTCGAAGCAGCGGTCGGCGTCGCCGTAGTCGACGTCCACCTTGTCGAGGCTGCGGAAGAACGGCTTCATCGCCTTGATCTTCTCGCGGAAGGTCTGGCGGATCGACTTCTCGACCGGCGCGCCGCCGAAATCCTCGGTGTAGGCGACCCGCAGGCTGCCGAGATCGACCGGCCACGGCTCGGCATAGGCTTCCGGCTCGAGCGGGAAGGAGAGCGGATCGCTGTCATGCTGGCCGACCTGCGTGGCGAACAGCAGGCAGACATCGGCGACGTTGCGGCCCATCGGGCCCAGCACCGAGATCGGCGTCCAGCCCATGGCGCGCCGTTCGACCGCGACCATGCCGGGCGAGGGGCGGAAACCCACCACGCCGCAGAAGGCCGCCGGGTTGCGCAGGCTGCCGCCGGTGTCCGAGCCGGTGCAGACCGGCAGCATGTCGGTGGCGAGCGCGGCGGCGGAGCCGCCCGACGAGCCGCCGGCGTTCAGCATCGGGTTGAAGGGGTTGCCGGTGGCGCCCCAGACCGGGTTGCGGCTGTTCGAGCCGGCGCCGAATTCCGGCACGTTGGTCTTGCCGACGACGATGGCGCCGGCGGCACGCACGCGGCCGACCATGACGTTGTCGTAGCCCGGCACATAGTCGCGATAGAGCGGCGAGCCGTAGGTGGTGAGGAGGTCCTTGGTCTCCTCGAGGTCCTTGATGCCGGTCGGCAAGCCGTGCAGCAGCGGCAGGTCCTCGCCGCGGCGCACCGCGGCCTCGGCCGCCTTGGCTTCCTTGCGCGCGCGGTCGACGCACATCGCGGTCACGGCGTTGACGGCGGGGTTCACCTCCTCGATGCGTTCGAGGCAGGCATCGAGCAGCTCGACCGGCGAGATTTCCTTGGTGCCGATGCGGCGGCGCATCTCCACCGACGACAGGGAGACGAGTTCTTCTTTTGACATCACTTCCTCTTCTTGGATCTTGTAACTACGGCCGGTGAAGTTCGACGGGGGTGCGCGTCACGGTGCGGCGACCGCTCTTGTAGGCGGCCAGGACGGGCGCGATGGTCCTGAGGGCCATGACCGCATCGGGGGCATCGAGGACCACGAGGTCTGCCGGCCCGCCGACGGCGATGCCGTAATCGTCCTTGCGCATCAGCTTTGCGGCCGTCTTGGTCGTCATGTCCCAAAGTGCCTTCACCTCGTCGTCGTTGGCGCGCTGGGTGACGATCGCATGCATGTTGACCTGGCGCAGCAGCTGGCCGTCGCCGAACGGCGTGAACGGATTGAGGATGTTGTTGGAGGCGACCGAGCAGGTGACGCCGCGCTCGGTCAGGAAGTTCAGGTCGAGGACGTTGCGCGGCACGTTGTGGTCGGTGTGGCGGCCGCCGAGATAGAGGTCGGTTGCGGTCAGCACGGTCGCGGCGACGCCGGTGTCGGCCATGCGCCGGGCGACCTTGTCGAGGTCCTTGAACGGCATCGTCGAGAGCTTGCCGACATGCCCGACGGCGACCCGGCCGCCCCATTTGTATTTCTCGGCGAGATCGCAGACGAGCAGCGTGTCGAGATGCTCGGCCGTGGGGCCGCTGTCGACATGCATGTCGATATCGGCATCGAACTCGCGTGCCAGTTCGAAGACGCGATGGATCTGGGCGGCGCTGTCGCTGTCGTAGCTGGGCGCCGCGCCGACGACCCTGGCGCCGTTCTTCAGCGCCTCGACCATCAGCTCGTCGGTGCCTGGATTATTGGTCAAGCCCTCCTGCGGCATGACGCAGATCTCGATGTCGATCGCCCACTTGTACTTGTCGACCAGCGCCTTGACGCCCTCGAAACCGCGCATCCCGATCTTGGGGTCGACCTCGCAATGGGGGCGCATGCGGGTGGCGCCGTGGCCGATGCATTTCTCGATGGTCGCCGAGGCGCGCTCGATCACGTCCTCGACCGTCATCGTGTGCTTGACCGCCGACACGCGCTCCATGGCGAGGTGCGGCATGCGCTTGGTGTTGTGTTCGCAGCGGCCGAGGATGCAGGCCTTGTCGAGATGGATATGGGTGTCGACGAAGCCCGAGCAGACGAGACGGCCGTGGCCCTTGTATTCTTCCCGGGCGCTGCCGCCCAGCTTCGGCGCGATGGCGGCGATGCGGCCCTGGACGACGCCGATGTCGGTGGTCGGTTGATCGGGCGTACTGTCGGCGAGCCGCACATCGCGCAAGACAAGGTCGAAATCCATCATCACTCCAGTCGCCGGCGGCGGCCGGCACGCATGTTGCACCATGCCGTCGTCCATTAACAGCCCGACGGCCCCGGAGGCTCAGCAAGAACCATGCTTTCTCGACGTCATCTCCTGATCGCCGGCGCCGCCTCCGCCGCCGCCGCTTCGCCGGGCATCGCCGCGGCGCAGACTGCCGCCTGGCCGACCAAGCCCATCCGCTGGATCGTCAACTTCCCGCCCGCGGGCGCCGCCGACATCATGTCACGGGCGCTGGCGGAGTATTTCGGCACGAAGCTCGGCCAACCCATCGTCGTCGAGAACAAGCCGGGCGCCGGCGGCATGCTGGGCGCGGACATCGTCGCCAAGGCGCGCGGTGACACCCACATCGTCATGATCTCCAGCGCGGCGTCGCACGGCATCGGACCCGTTCTCTACAAGGACGTGCCCTACGATCCGCTGGCCGACTTCACGCATATCCATCTGGTCGGCACCTTCCCAAGCGTGCTGGCGGTGAACGGCACGTCGCCGATCGGCTCGGTGCAGGAACTGATCGAGATGGCGCGCGCCAAGCCGGGCGAGGTGACCTACGGCTCGGGCGGCAACGGCACGATGAACCATCTCGTGGGGCAGCTGCTGGCGCTCGCGGCGAAGGCGCAGCTCACGCACATTCCCTATCGCGGCTCGGCGCCGGCCATGAACGACCTGATGGGCGGCCAGATCACCGCGCTGATGGAGAGCCTGCCGACGGCGAGCGGCTACTTCGCCTCCAAGCGCATGAAGCCGCTGGCAGTGAGCGAGGATCGACGCGCGCCGACCCTGCCGGACGTGCCGACCTTTCGCGAGGCGGGATTCCCGGAGGTCGTGGCAACCAACTGGTTCGGCTTCTCGGCACCTGCGGGATTGCCGCCCGAGATCGTCAAGCGCTGGGAGACGGAGATCGCCGCGGCCCTGCAAAGCGCCCAGATAAAGGAGCGTTTCGACAAGCTGGGCATCCGGCCCGGCACGCTCGACGCGGCCGGTTACACCGCGCTGATCCGAGCGGAGCTGCCGCGTTGGCGCGAGGTGATCAAGGCGGGAAATATCCGCGCAGACTGATTGCCTCATGCGCCGCTTCCGGCACAATGCGCGCCGGAGGAAATCAAGATGGTGCATCCGCTTCGCGACAAGGCGGCGGTGAGCGGCATTGGCGAGACCGCGTACACGCGCGGCACGACCAAGAGCGGGCTCGCGCTGCAGCTCGAGGCCAGTCTCAGGGCACTCGACGATGCCGGGATCGACCCGCGCGACGTCGACGGCGTCATTCCGTACTTTCCGGGTGGGGCGATCGCCGAGGACTTCATCGCCAATCTCGGCCTGAAGGATCTCACGCTCTCGGCCTTCATCCCGATGGGCGGCGCCACCTGCGTCGCCGCCATCCAGATGGCGGCGATGGCGGTGACGACCGGCGTCTGCAAACACGTGCTGATCTCGGTCGGCCGCACGGGATATTCCGGCTCGCGCGTGTCGACGCGCCTGCAGCAGTTCCCGGTGTTCGCGCAGGCCGCCGAGTTCGAGGCGCCGATCGGCATGTTCGCGCCGGCCCAGCTCTACGCCCAGGGTGCACGCCGCCACATGGAGCTCTACGGCACGACGGCGCGCCAATTCGCCGAAGTGGCCGTCGTCACGCGCCAGCACGCGATCCTCAACGGCAACGTCGTGATGAACAAGCCGCTCACGGTCGAGGATCATCACGCCTCGCGCATGATCTCCGATCCGTTCCGCCTGTTCGACTGCAGCCTGGAGAGCGACGGCGGCGCGGCGGTCATCATCAGCGCCACCGAGCGCGCGAAGGACCTCAGGAAGCCGCTGGTCACCATCGCCGGCACGGCCGAAGGGCATCCCGATTCGCCCGCTTCGATCGCGCAGCGGCCCGACCTGCTGGAGTTCGGCCTGGTGAAATCCGCGCCGCGCGCCTTTGCGATGGCGGGCGTCGGGCCGAAGGACATCGACGTCGCCGAGATCTACGACTGCTTCACCTTCACGGTGATCCGCCAGCTCGAGATCCTGGGCTTCTGCAAGACCGGTGAGGGCGGTCCGTTCGTGATGGACGGACGCATCGCGCTGGGCGGGGAACTTCCGATCAACACCCATGGCGGGCTGCTGAGCCAGGGTCACGTCGTGGGCCTCAACCATGTGATCGAGCTGACGCGCCAGTTGCGCGGCGAGGCCGGCAAGGCGCAGGTGAAGGATGCCGAGACCGGCCTCGTCACCGGCTATGGCGACATGGGCGACGGTTCGATCGCCATCCTGAGGAGGGCGGCATGAGCCAGGCTTCCGCGGCGGCTGCTCCGCCGGCCCCCGAACGCCCGCTGCCGACGCCGACCCGCGAGAGCCAGCCCTATTGGGACGGCCTGCGAGAGGGCCGCTTCCTGCTGCAGTTCTGTTCGTCCTGCGGCAAGGTCCGGCACTATCCGCGGCCGGTCTGCCCGCACTGCTTCTCGATGGAGAGCGAATTCAGGGAGGCGCCGCTGGGCGGCGGCCTGCACAGCTGGACGGTGTGCCACCATCCGTTCAACTTCTTCTTCAAGGCCTCGGCGCCCTACATCGTGGCGTTGGTCGACATGGATGCCGGGGTGCGTGTCAATGCGCAGCTGCACGGCATTCCCGAGGCCGAACTGAAGATCGGCCGGCGTGTGAAGCTCGGCTTCGAGCCGGTCAACGAAGAGGTGACGCTGCCCGTCTTCGTTGCCGAATAGATAAGACAGAGAAATCCTGGGAGGAAGAAAATGAAGCGTTCCGTACTCGTGGCGTCGGCATTGGCCGCGCTGCTGCTGCCGTTTGCCGTCTCGGCGCAAACCGATTGGCCAACCAAGCCGGTCTCGCTGGTCGTGCCCTATCCACCGGGCGGCGTGAACGACGCCGTGGCCCGCGTCTATGCCGAGAAGCTCTCGGCGGAACTCGGCAAGCCGTTCATCGTCGACAACCGCGCCGGTGCGGCCACCACCGTGGCCTCCAACTTCGTCGCCAAGGCCGCACCCGACGGCTACACGATCTATGCCGCCGGCACGTCGCTGATCATCAACCCGACGCTCACCGGCCAGGTCCAGTACGACCCCAACAAGAGCTTCGAGCTCGTGTCGCTGATGTCGTTCACGCCCTTCATCCTGCACGTGAATTCGGAGTTCCCAGCCAAGAACATGGCCGAGCTGATCGCCTACGTGAAAGCCAACCCCGGCAAGTTCAACATCGCGAGCTCGGGCATTGGTGCCACCAACCATCTGGCGGCCGAACTGCTGAAGGCGCAGGCCGGGCTCAACATCACGCACGTTCCCTACAAGGGCGGCGCGCAGGCCGGGCAGGACGTGGCCTCGGGCCAGGCGCAGATGATGTTCTCGGCCGCGCTCGAGGCCAAGCCGGTGCTGGCGACGGGCCGCACCCGGGCCATCGCCATCTCGAGCCTCAAGCGGTCGCCGGCCTTCCCCGACGTCCCGACCGTGGTCGAGGCGGCGGGCCTGCCCGATTTCGAGGCGGTGTTCTGGCAGGGAATGGTGGTGCCGGCCGGCATGCCCAAGGCGATCGTCGACAAGCTGCAGAAAGCGATCGCCAAGATCGCCGCCGAGCCCGCGATGATCGAGCGCTTCAAGCCGCAGGGCGTGGAAATCCGCGCCTCGACACCGGCCGAGTTCAAGACCTTCCTCGACAAGGAAGAGAAGCGCTGGACGAAGCTGATCAAGGACCAGAACATCAAGCCGGAGTAGCGTGCCGGCTCCACTTAAGACCTCACCCTGAGGAGCACCGCGAAGCGGTGCGTCTCGACGGGTGGGCAACACCGAGACCGTGGCCGACCCTTCGAGACGCGCCCGGCGGGCGCTCCTCAGGGTGAGGTAGATGGCTTGGTCGAGCGCTTTCTACAGCGCCTTCCGAAGCGTGAGATTGAAGCGGCGGCGTCCGGTCAGCGGATGCTCGCCGCTTTTCAATGTCAGTACGCCGTGATGGAACAGGCGGGACGGGCCGCCCCAGACGACCACGTCGCCATGCTCCAGCGCGACCTTGCGGACGGGATCGCCGCGCTTCGGTCCGCCGAACTGGAAGGTGGCGGGCAGGCCCAGGGACACCGAGACGATGGGATGGGCATAGTCGGCCTCGTCCTTGTCCTGGTGCAGCGACAGCTTCGTGCCGGGCTCGTAGCGGTTGATCAGGCAGGCGTCGGGAACGAAGTCTGCAAACCCGGCTGCGGTCGCCGCTTCGTCAGCCAGCGCGAGGAAACCGGCGGGCATTGCTGGCCATGGCGCGCCGCTGTGTGGGTCGTGCGCCTGATAGCGGTAGCCCGTACGATCCGTGACCCAGCCGGCCGCACCGCAGTTGGTCATCGCCACCGACATCTCGAAGCCGCCGGGCGTCACCATGTGCCGGAACAGCGCCTGGGTCGCGATTTCCTCGACCGCCGCCAGCAGCGCGACATCACGCTTTCGTGCGAATCCGCGCAACACCGTCGCCCCGGGCGCCAGCGCCTCCTTTCCGCCATCCGCGTCGAACAGGCTTTGCTGCATCGTTCCGATATAGGGCATCTCCCGCCGGAAGCATCAGGAGTAACGTATGAAGAACTGGATCACCGCCGCCGCTGTGATCGTCGCCGGAACGGCGACCGCGGCCGGCCCCGCCGCCGCGCAATCGGGCTCGGCCTCGAAGGGCCAGCGCGTCTTCAACACTCAATGCAAGTCGTGCCACACGGTGGAGAAGGACGGGGCGCAGGTGACAGGCCCCAACCTGCACGGGCTGTTCGGCCGCAAGGCCGGCACCAGCGCGGGCTATGCCTATTCCGATGCGATGAAGAATTCCGGCATCGTCTGGGACGAGTCGACGCTCGCCGAATACAATGGCGATCCCAAGGGCAAGGTGCCCGGCACCAAGATGCTCTACAACGGCGTGAAGAACGCCGGCCAGCTCGCCGACCTCGTCGCCTATCTCAAGGAAGCGACGAAGTAGGGCGCCTATGCGGTAAAACTGTCGCGCGCCCGCACGTAGGCGAAGGAGCCCAGGACGAGACCGGCAGCGAGCATGCCGAAGACCCAGCGATAGGCCGTGTCGCCGGCGCCGAAGGCTTCGACGATATAGCCCGCGCCGGCCGGCAGCACGGCGAGCCCGAGGCATTGCGCCATGTTGACGGTGGTGACGCCACGGCCGGCCAGCCGGTCGGGAAACAGCGCGCGGCCCTGCGCCACGATCACCGTGCCATAGGCGCAGAAGAAGCAGAAGGCGATCAGCAGTGAGACCGCGAGCCAGAGCGGCGGATGAGACAGCGCCGCCAGGATCGCCAGCAGCACCATGGAGATCGCCGCCCCGCCGAACACCACCCGCTTGCGCGAACGCAGCACGCGATCCATCGGCCCATAGGCCAGGATGCCCAGGATCTGCGCCACGCCCATGGCGAGCAGCACGTTGCCGCGGGTGACGCCATCGAGCTTGTGCACATCGTAGAGATAAGGACCGCCCCAGACGCCAAGCACCGTCAGCATGGTCGCATAGGCGAAGAAGTGCATGGAGAGGACCGGGCCAAGGCCAGGCGTCCGCCAGACTTCCCAGAGCCCGCGCAGGATCTGGACCGGCGTCTCCTTGGTGGCCTCGGGACCGCGATACTCCGGCGGCCGGTCGCGCACGAAGATCATGAAGCCGACGGCCACCAGCAGTGTGACGGCGGCGAGACCCAGGAAGCCGGTGCGCCAGCCGACCGTGGCCGCGATCCAGGCGAGGGGCGTCGCAGCCGCGAGGGTGCCGATGTTCGAGGCCGCGAACACCCAGGAGAGCCGTGTGGCGAGCTTCGCCGGCTCGAACCAGCGCGAGCACAGGAACACCACCGACATGAACGAGGCGGCGCAACCCACGCCTACGATGGTGCGCCCGCCGATCAGGTCCGCCGCGTCGCTCGCATTGGCGATCCACAGCGAGCCCAGCATGGCGAGCAGGGACAGGGCGGCCACTGTGCGGCGCGCGCCGAACCGGTCGAACCACAGGCCCACGGGAATCTGCACCGCGAACAACGCAAAGAAGAAGGCGCTGCCGGCCCAACCGAGCTGACGCGCGCTCAGATCGAGATCGCGCACGAGCTCCGGCGCGATCACGCTGTTCGACACGCGATAGAACTGGCTGAGGCAGGTGACGGCGATCAGCAGGATGAGGAGGGGCAGTCTCGACGCCATGGGCGGGCTTGCTACCACGGATGCGGCGAACATTCCTTCGGCGTGGACCGAAGGATGTTCTTGAGCAGGATGACCTTGGGCAGGAGCAACCACGGTCCAATAAACCCATCGTCTCGACCGGAGCCCCGAAGGGGCGGAGTGGAGAGACTTTCGCTCTGCCAAAAGCTGGCAAATGGTGGAGAGAAGGTCTCCCCACTACGCCTCGCTGCGCGAGGCTCCGGTCGAGACGACGGTGGAAGCCCTTGCCAGCCGGAAGGCTAACGCAGATGCGTTCGATGGCGTGGCGTATGCCGTTACTTGACGGCAGCGGCGGCCTTGGCCTGGCGGCAGGCGAGCGCCAGCGCCGCGCCGAGATCGCCGAGCAGCTTGCCCGTCATCTCGTCGGTGAGCTTGCCGTCGGCGAACTTGTTCTGCGCCTGGGCGATCATGACCTCGGGCTTGTTGACCGGCCGGCCGTCGAGGAACACCAGCGTCTGGCGAAGCTGGTACTGGGCGCGCGCCGTGCCGAGGACACCCATCGAGGCGCCGAACAGGGCGACCGGCTTGGCCGCGAAGGGCTGCGGGGTCATGCGCGACAGCCAGTCGATGGCGTTCTTCAGCACGCCCGAGATGCCGTAATTGTACTCCGGGCTGACGAGGACGATGCCGTCAGCCTCGAGCATGGCCTTCTGCGCCGCCTGCACCTTGTCGGGGAAGCCCTTGGCCTGGAGGTCGGCGTCGTAGAGCGGCCAGTCGCCGATCTCGATCGTGTCGCAGGAGGCGCCGGCCGGGAGCCGCTCGACGAAGGCGTGCAGCGACAGGCGGTTGAACGACGCCTTGCGCAGGCTGCCGCAGAACGCGACGAGTTTCAGGCTCTCGGACATGCAAAGGGTTCCTTTGTCAGCGTGGGCGCAGGCGGCTACATAGGTGGTCTTTGGAACGTTGGCAAAAGCGGGAGCAAGGCGACAGATGATGCGATCCGTACTCGTGGCGGCCGGCGTTGCCGCCGCCGCAGTGACCCTTTCGCAGCTGGCTTCCGCGCAGGACCAGCCGCCCGACAAGTGGGTGACGTCCTGTACCATGGAGGGCGGCAAGGATTGCGGCGTGCAGGCGACGATCGACGGCAACAGCCTGCTCGGCCAGTTCCTCGTGATGCGCTACTCGGCG
This sequence comes from Rhodospirillales bacterium 24-66-33, assembly GCA_002281855.1. Taxonomy (GTDB): domain Bacteria; phylum Pseudomonadota; class Alphaproteobacteria; order Reyranellales; family Reyranellaceae; genus Reyranella. The sequence goes on from NCHQ01000005.1 coordinate 205,917, forward strand.
GCCTACAACAAGATCTCCGTTGTCGGCGACGGCCAGGGCGTGCGGGCCAGCATCCAGGTCGATTCCAACCCCTTCGTCTCGACCAGCATTTGCGGCCAGGGCATCTGCCAGTTCGACGAAGGCAAGTCGGCCGAGCTGCTGCAGCAGCTGCGCACGGGCTCGCAGATCCAGGTCCAGCTCCAGTTGCAGGACACGATGGCCGGGCCGTTCATGCAGACGCTTAAGGGGTTCGACGGCCAATTGCAGAGAGCTCTTGCAGCCCAGCGCGGGCCCTGACGTTAATGGTCGTCGTGTCGTGGTAGCCGTGCGCCACGCTGCGATGATGCGCAGCCCGCGCCCGCCGGCCGTGCGGGCGCAACTCAACCGGCCGGCATCATCGGAGGGACGTTCATGACCACGATTTTCCGCAGGAGCCTCGTCGGGCTGGCAGCCGTTGCGACATTGGCTGCCGCGCCGGCCTTCGCCGAGATGCAGACCTACAAGGCCACGTTGAACGGCGCGAGCCAGGTGCCGCCGGTCACCACCAAGGGCACAGGCGCCCTCACGGCGACCTACGACACGGCCACCAAGAAGCTCACCTGGTCCGTAACCTATGCCGACCTGAGCGGTCCGCCCACGGCCGCGCATTTCCATGGGCCTGCGGCCGCCGGCGCCAATGCCGGCGTCGCCATCCCGCAGAAGGACGGTCTCGCCAGCCCGATGAAGGGTGAGGCGACCCTGACCGACGCCCAGGCCGCCGACCTCACGGCCGGCCGCTGGTACTTCAACATCCACACCGACGCCAACAAGGGCGGCGAGATCCGCGGTCAGGTCGTGAAGTAGGTCGGGCCGTTCCTACTGCTGCCGACGATACAGGAAGCAGTTGTCGGCCTTGGGCATCTTGATGCCCTCGTAATAGGTCATCGCCGTCGGCGCGGAGAGGAGCAGGGTGGTCGTGTTCGGGCCACCCGCTTCGGTGCGGGTCATCTCGATCAGGCGACGGCCGATTCCCTGGCCCTGGCAGGCCTTGTCGACCGCGAGATCCGACAGATAGCAGCAGAAGCAGAAATCGGTGAGCGAGCGGGCGAAGCCCACCAGCTTGCCGTCCTGACGCGCGGTCAGGATCAGGTTGGCCTGCTTCAGCATCTGCTCGATGCGGGGACGGTCGGTGATGGGTCGGTTCAGGCCCGACTTGGCGACAACGTCGATATATTCGTCGGCGCCGAGATCGTCCTCGCGGGCGTAGATCGTGTTCATTGCGTCAGCCATCTCCTCAGGGCGGCCGAGACCTCGGCCGGCTTCTCCAGTGGGGTCATATGTCCGGACTCGTCGATGACCTCGAGGCGGGCGTTGGCGATGTCGCTGGCCATCTCCTGCGCGCGCGGCAGGGGCGTGACGAGGTCCTCGCGGCCCACGATCACGAGCGTGGGCATCTCGATCTCGACCAGGAGTGGACGGCTGTCGGCGCGACCGAGGATCGCCTGTTGCTGGCGCACGAACCCGTCGCCCCCGATGTCGCACGCCATGTCGAAGAGCGGCTGCGTGATGCTCTCGTCGCTGACCCTCGACGGATGGACGAGTTGTGGCAGCAGGGTCGGGTGAATGCCGTGGAAGCGGCCGATCTGTGTCTGCTCGATGAAGCCGCGCCGCCGTGCGGCCGTCTCGGGCGAATCGGGGGCAGCCTGGGTGTCGATCAGGGCAATGCGCTCGACCCGCTCCGGCGCGCGACGGAGGATCTCGAAGGCGACGTAGCCGCCCATCGAGAAGCCGCACAGGGCAAAAGTCGGCGGTGCCGCGGCCAGTGCAGCCTCTGCCATCGCCGCCATCGTGTCGTGGTGCCAGAGCTCGGGAATGGTGAAGGAGGCGACGTCCGCCAGCGCTTCGACCTGCGGGGCGAAGACGCGGCGCGTGTTGAGCAGGCCCGGCAGCAGCAGGAGCGGAGAACGCGGCATGGCGGGCGGCCTCAGATCTGGATCTGGTTGCCGAGCTCGATAGCGCGGTTGGGCGGGATACGGAAGAAGGTCTTGGTGGCTGAGGCCGAATGGGAGAGCGAGATGAACCAGTCGCGGCGCCAGCGTCCGAGCCTGGAATGCTGCGACGGCACCAGGGTTTCGCGGCCGAGGAAGAACGAGGTCTCCATCTCGTCGTAGGCGATGCCGTGGGGACGGCAGGCCCGCAGCGCCTCGGGAATGTCGGGCTGTTCGGTGAAACCGTAATGGGCGATCACCGTATGGAAGCCCTTGCCCAGCCGCTCGACCTCGACGCGGTTGGCGTCGGACACGACGGGCACGTCCATCGTATCGACCTGCAGGATGATGATGCGCTCGTGCAGGACCTTGTTGTGCTTAAGATTGTGCAGGAAGGCGGCCGGGGTGTGGCTGGCATCGGCGGTCAGGAAGACGGCGGTGCCGGCGACGCGATCCGGTGCGCGCTCCATGCGCTCGAGGAACTGCTTCAGCGGCAAAGAGCCCTCGCTCAGCTCCGTCGCGACGATCTTGCGGCCGCGCCGCCAGGTCGTGATCGTGAAGTAGATGAGGAAGGCCACGATCAACGGCAGCCAGCCGCCATCGGGGATTTTGAGCGCGTTGGCGATGAAGAAGGCGAGGTCGGGGATGGCGAGGAAGCCGAATACCGCCGCGGCCAGCGGCCAGGCCCAACGCCAGACCAGGATCGCGACCGCCATGGCGAGCGCCGCATCGACCAGCATCGCGCCGGTCACGGCGAGGCCATAGGCGCCGGCCAGCGATCCGGACGATCCGAAGCCGACCACGAGGGCGATGATGCAGGACATCAACAGCCAGTTCACCCTCGGGATGTAGATCTGGCCGATCGCGGTTTCGGACGTGTGGTGGATCTCCATGCGCGGCAGATAGCCGAGCTGGATCGCCTGCCGGGTCAGCGAGAACACGCCGGTGATCACCGCCTGCGAGGCGATCACGGTCGCCAGCGTGGAGAGGACCACCAGGAAGATGATGTAGTCGTTCGGCACCAGCTCGAAGAAGACCTGATGGATGATGGCCGGGTTCTCGATGATGAGCGCCCCCTGGCCGAAGTAGTTCAGCAGGAGCCCCGGCATGACGATGCCGAACCAGCCGATCCGGATCGGCTTGCGGCCGAAATGGCCCATGTCGGCGTAGAGCGCCTCCGCTCCCGTGACGGCCAGCACGATCGAACCGAAGGCCCAGAAGATGCCGAATCCCTGGTCGGTGACCAGATAGTAGGCATGGATCGGGTTGATCGCCTCCAGCACCACCGGGTTTTTCGCGATCTGCCACGCCCCGAGGACGCCCAGGACCAGAAACCAGACGAACATGACCGGGCCGAACAGCCGGCCAACGTCGGCCGTGCCCCGGGCCTGCAGCATGAAGAGGCCGACCAGGATGACGAGGGCGAGGGGGATGACGAACGGCGTGAAGGCGGGGGTTACCGCCGAGAGACCCTCGACGGCGCTCATCACCGAGATCGCCGGCGTGATCATGGCGTCGCCGTAGAACAGGGCGAGGCCGATCACGGCCAGGACGATGATGCCGATCCGGACCTTCGGGGCCCTTCCGTTCAGCCCGCGGGACGCCAGGGTGGCCAGCGCCAGCACGCCGCCTTCGCCCTTGTTGTCGGCGCGCATGATGAGCGCGACGTATTTGATCGTGACGGTGAGCGTGACCGCCCAGAACAGCATGGAGAGGACGCCGAACACATGTTCGGGCGTCGGTGCCATGCCGCTGCCGTGCAGGAAAGTTTCGCGTAGCGCGTAGAGCGGACTGGTGCCGATGTCGCCGAAGACGACGCCCAGCGCGCCGACGACGAGCGCCGTTCCCGCCGGATGGTGCGGGGCGGTCGGGGCCGGCGCGGCGTCGGCGCTGGTCTGGGTCTGGGAGGGTTCGGCTGGGGCCATGATGTACGAACGCCGCCTGGGAGGCGGCGCGGCGAGGGTTTGCGCCGCCGCATCGGCACTGTCAACGCGCCAAATCGAGGGAACCGGCGACTAATCCCCTTGACTTGCACAGGCTATGCGAGCCGCCTTGAGAAAACGGGGAAAAGGAAGCGCGCCATGCCTGTCGATGTCAGCCAGCCGCGTCTGTATCGGGAGGACGCCTGGCGCCTTCCTTTCGAGCGCCTGCGCCGGGAAGACCCGGTCCATTACCATGCCAAAACCCCATTCGGGCCCTACTGGTCGGTCACGCGCTACGCTGACATCATGAAGGTCGAACTCGACCCGGCGACCTATTCCTCGGCCTCCGAGCTGGGCGGCATCCAGATCGCCGACCAGCCGCAGGGGGAGGAACTGCCCAACTTCATCCGCATGGACCCGCCGCGCCACACCGCCCAGCGCAGGACCGTGGCGCCGATCGTGGCCCCGTCGAACCTCGCCAACATGGAAGGGCTCATCCGCCAACGCACCGCCCAGGTGCTCGACGGGCTGCCGCGTGGCGAGACCTTCGATTGGGCGGACCGGGTCTCGACCGAACTCACAGCCATGATGCTGGCGACCCTCTTCGACTTTCCACAGGCAGACCGCCGCAAGCTGACGCACTGGTCCGATGTGGCCATCTGCAACATCGAGGCCGAGGACGCGGTCGTGAAGACCAACGCCGAACGTATGGCGGAACTCGGACACATGGCCGAGACCATGGCGGCGCTCTGGCAGGTGCGCGCGGCGCAACCACCGACCTTCGACCTGATCTCGATGATGGCGCACAGCGACGCCACACGGAACATGCCGACCCGCGAGTTCATCGGGAACTTCGCGCTGCTGATCGTGGGCGGCAACGACACGACGCGCAATTCGATGAGCGCCGGCCTGATGGCGATGCTCGACAACCCGGGCGAGGTCGAGAAGGTGAAGGCCGATCCCGCGCTGATGCCGAGCCTGGTGTCGGAGACAATTCGCTGGGCGACGCCCGTGATCCATATGCGAAGAACTGCACGCCGGGATTGCGAGCTTGGCGGCAAGCAAATCCGGGCCGGGGACAAGGTGGTGATGTGGTACGTCTCGGGCAATCGCGACGATGCGGCGATCGAGGAGCCCGAACGCTTCCTCGTGGGCCGGCCAAAGGCGCGCCAGCATCTCGCCTTCGGCGCCGGCATCCATCGCTGCGTCGGCGACCGCCTGGCCGAGATGCAGATCCGGATCCTCTGGGAGGAGCTGCTGAAACGCGACCTCGAGATCGAAGTCGTCGGGCCGCCGGTGCGCCTCTACTCCAACTTCATCCGCGGCATCCGCTCGCTGCCCGTCAGGATTCGCGCCTGATCGTCTCGACGCCGGCGGCGAAGGCCTGCTGCAGCAGCCAGACGTCGCCGGCGATCGAGACGAAGTCGTAGCCGAGTTTCACGAACTGCGCGGCCTGCTTGGCGTCGACGGCGAGGCGGCCGGCGGACTTGCCGTGCTTCTTCGCCGCCGCAATCGTGGCCTTCTCGGCATTGAGGAAATCGGGATGGTCGAAAGCGCCGGGCTCGCCCATGGCGACGGTGAAGTCGTTGTGGCCGAGCCACAGCATGTCGACGCCGGGCATGGCGGCGATCTCTTGGGCCGCGGCGGCGCCGCGCGGATCCTCGATCTGCAGGATGATGGCGGTGCGCGCATTCTGTTCGGCGAAGCGCGGCAGCAGCGGCTCGGAGCGCAGGGCGAAGCGCTCATGGGCGAGGCCCAGCGCTACGCCGCGCGTTCCGTCGGGCCAGTATTTCGCCGCGTCGAGCACCGCCCTGGCCTGCTCGACCGAGGACACGATCGGCACCATCACGCCGTCGGCGCCGGTGTCGAGCGCGCGCGAGATGTGATGACGCGACTGCGAGGGCACACGCACGACCAGCGGCAGGTTCGCAGCCTGCATGTAACGCACGACCTGGCGTACGGAATCGAAGCCGAAACCGGTATGCTCCATGTCGAGCACTGCGAACTCCGCGCCCGCCGCCCTCAGTATCTGGCCGATTCCCGGCGTCGCGAATTCGAACAGGAATGTCCCGATCTTCGTGGGCGTGGTGCCGACGAGCGCGCGCAGTCCGTAGCCTGCCCCGTTATTTGTCATTGTCGTTTCCCCCTGTTGAGGGGCGATGCTAGCGTGGACCGTCCCCACGACACACCTTCTTTAGGGAGAGAAATATGAAGCTCTATTACATGCCCGGCGCCTGCTCGATCGGCATCCACGTACTGCTCGAGGAGATCGGCAAGCCCTACGACGTGCACAAGGTCGATGGCGCCAAGCAGGAGCAGTATGGGCCGGACTTCGTGGCGCTCAATCCGAAGTCGAAGGTGCCGACCCTGCAGCGCGAAGACGGCTCCGTGCTGACCGAGTTCCCCGCGATCGCCGTGTGGCTCGCCCGCAAGAATCCCGAGGCCGGCCTGCTGCCGTCAGACGCCGACGGCGAGGCGCGCGCGCTGGAGGCGATGGATTACGCAGTGTCGACCATGCACATGCAGGGCTTCAGCCGCATGTTTCGTCCGGGCAATTACGCGCCGACCGAAGCCGACCACGACAAGGTCAAGGCGCGCGGCAAGGAGATTATGGAGAAGGGCCTGGCGCTGATGGACAAGGCGCTCGAAGGCAAGGAGTACCTGGCCGGCAAGTTCTCGGTGGCCGATGCGGCCCTGTTCTACGTCTCCTTCTGGGCGGCCGCCCGCATGAAGATGCCGCTGCCCAAGAACGTCGCCGCCCACTACGAGCGCATGAAGGCCCGTCCGGCCGTGCAGCGCGTGCTCGAGAAGGAAGGCCTGTCGGCCGCCGCCTGATAACCGCGACTTCAGGACCGTCCCGCTGTGCGGGGCGGTCCGACCGCGATCTTGCGACGGCGATCTTCGGTGCCGTCGCGCGCTGAGCTAAGCTCGCGCCATGTCCTTGCCCGCCTCCCTGCGCGACCGCCTCCGCTTGCCGCTGATCGCGGCCCCCATGTTCCTGGTCTCGGGCCCCGCGCTCGTGACGGCGGCCTGCCGCGCCGGGGTCGTGGGCTCGTTCCCGACCGCCAACTGCCGCACGGTCGAGGAACTCGATGCCTGGCTGGCCGGCATGGTCGACGACGCGAAGCGCGCCGCCGATAGCGAGGGGCGTGCGCCCGCGCCCTGGTGCCCGAACCTGATCGTGCATCGCTCCAACCCGCGCGTGCCCGAGGATCTCGCTGTCGTGCTGCGCCACAAGGCCGAGATCGTGATCACGTCGGTCGGCTCGCCCGAGCCGGTGATGAAGCCGTTGAAGGATGCGGGCTGCCTCGTGCTGGCCGACGTGGCCTCGGTGCGTCACGCCGAGAAGGCGGTGGCGGCGGGCGTCGACGGGCTGGTGCTGCTGACCGCCGGCGCCGGTGGCCAGACCGGCTGGGCCAATCCCTTCGCCTTCGTGCGGGCGGTGCGCGCGTTCTGGGACGGCATCGTCGTGATGGCGGGCGGCATGGCCGACGGTCACGCCGTGGCGGCTGCCCAGGCCTTGGGCTGCGATCTCGCCTACATGGGCACCAAGTTCATCGCCACGCGCGAGAGCCTGGCCAAGGACGCCTACAAGCAGATGCTGGTGTCGAGCCGCCTAGACGACGTGCTGCTTACGCGCGCCTTCACCGGGCTGGAGACCAACATGCTGCGCCCGTCGATCGCCGCGGCCGGCCTCGATCCGGACAACCTGCCGGCGCGCGGCAAGATCGATATTTCCAAGGACATCAACGCCGCCGAGCGCGAACGGCCGGACGCCAAGCGCTGGAAGGACATCTGGAGCGCCGGCCATTCGGTCTCGGGCGTGGTGGACGTGCCGTCGGTGGCGGCGCTGGTCGACCGCACCGCCACCGAATACGACTCCGCGTGCCGCTCAATGCAGCGTGTATAGCCCGCAGGAGAAGCGGAATTCGGCCGGCTTCACCAGCTGGGCGTTCGCCACGCGCACGCGATGGACCTTGCCGTCGAGATTGTGCTCCCAGAACTCGAGGAACTTGGTGAGGGCGGGAAAACGAGGGGCCAGATCGAGGTTCTGCCAGAGGAAGCTCTGCAGGACGTGCTGGTGATCGGGCATCCAGTAGAGGATTTCGGCGGTCGTGATGCGGTAATCGTTGAGCTGCGCAACAAAACTACGATCCATTTAGACCCTCCTTGACTTGGTGCGCGTGGAAGAATAGTCACGCACCTCTCTCGGAAAATCAGCAAAAATCGTTCCAGATCAAATAGTTAGCAGCGGCCTTGCCTGATTGCTGCTAGTGCGAACCTGGTTTGGGAACCTTTCGTGGGCTGCCTTGACTCAGGCACCCGACAACCCTAAATCCCGTGCGCCATTGGCACTCACTCTGTGAGAGTGCTGACAGCACTACATTCACCGCGGCCATTCGGTCGCGCAGGGTCAATCATTCACTGGAGGAAGAACCATGAAGTTCCGTCCGCTTCACGACCGGGTCGTGGTCAAGCGCGTCGAGGAAGAAGGCAAGACCAAGGGCGGGATCATCATTCCCGACACCGCCAAGGAAAAGCCGATGGAAGGCGAGATCGTCGCCGTCGGTCCGGGCGCCCGCGACGAGAAGGGCAATCTGGTCCCGCTCGACGTCAAGAAGGGCGACCGCATCCTGTTCGGCAAGTGGTCGGGCACCGAGATCAAGCTCGATGGCCAGGATCTCCTGATCATGAAGGAATCCGACATCATGGGCATCATCGAGGGTTCCGCCTCGATGAAGAAGGCCGCCTGAGCTTCGCTCGGCATCACCGAAAACCAAAACGACATTCGAGAGGAATAGAAAATGGCAGCCAAGGAAGTCCGCTTTAGCGCCGACGCACGCGAGCGCATGCTGCGCGGCGTCGACATTCTCGCCAACGCCGTCAAGGTGACGCTGGGCCCGAAGGGCCGTAACGTTGTCATCGACAAGTCGTTCGGCGCACCGCGCATCACCAAGGACGGCGTCACCGTCGCCAAGGAGATCGAGCTCGCCGACAAGTTCGAGAACATGGGCGCCCAGATGGTGCGCGAAGTGGCCTCGAAGACCAACGACATCGCCGGTGACGGCACGACGACGGCGACCGTTCTCGCCCAGGCGATCGTGCGCGAAGGCGTGAAGTCGGTCGCGGCCGGCATGAACCCGATGGACCTCAAGCGCGGCATCGACCTCGCTGTCGAGGCGGCCGTCGAGGACATCAAGGCGCGCGCCAAGAAGATCACGGGCACGGACGAAGTCGCCCAGGTCGGCACCATCTCGGCCAACGGCGACAAGTCGATCGGCAAGATGATCGCCGAAGCCATGAAGAAGGTCGGCAACGAGGGCGTCATCACGGTGGAAGAGGCCAAGAGCCTGGACACCGAGCTGGACGTCGTCGAGGGCATGCAGTTCGACCGCGGCTATCTCTCGCCGTACTTCATCACCAACGCCGACAAGATGATCGCCGAGCTCGACTCGCCGTACATCCTGCTGTTCGAAAAGAAGCTGTCGGGCCTGCAGGCGATGCTGCCGGTGCTCGAGGCGGTCGTGCAGTCGGGCAAGCCGCTGCTGATCATCGCCGAGGACGTCGAGGGCGAGGCCCTGGCGACCCTGGTCGTGAACAAGCTGCGTGGTGGCCTGAAGATCGCCGCCGTCAAGGCGCCGGGCTTCGGTGACCGTCGCAAGGCGATGCTCGAGGACATGGCGATCCTGTGCGGTGGCCAGCTGATCTCCGAGGACCTCGGCATCAAGCTCGAGAACGTCACGCTCGACATGCTCGGCAAGGCCAAGAAGGTCATCGTCGAGAAGGAAAACACCACGATCGTCGACGGCTCGGGCAAGAAGGCGGACCTCCAGGCCCGCATCAGCCAGATCCGCGCGCAGATCGAGGAGACCACTTCGGACTACGACCGCGAGAAGCTCCAGGAGCGCCTGGCCAAGCTCGCCGGCGGTGTTGCGATCATCAAGGTCGGCGGCGCCACCGAAGTCGAAGTGAAGGAAAAGAAGGACCGCGTTGACGACGCCATGCACGCCACCAAGGCTGCGGTGGAAGAGGGTGTTGTCGCCGGCGGCGGCTCGGCTCTGCTCTACGCGATCCGCGCGCTGGACAAGGTCCGCACCGCCAACGACGACCAGAAGGTCGGCATCGAGATCGTGCGTCGTGCGCTGCAGGCGCCCGTCCGCCAGATCGCCGAGAACGCCGGCTACGACGGCGCCGTCGTGGCGGGCAAGATGCTCGAGCAGAAGGACACGAACTTCGGCTTCGACGCCCAGAAGGGCGACTATGTCGACATGATCAAGTCCGGCATCATCGATCCGGTGAAGGTCGTTCGTACGGCCCTGCAGGACGCCGCTTCGGTGGCCGGTCTGCTGGTCACGACGGAAGCCATGATCGCCGAGAAGCCGGAGAAGAAGGCCCCGATGATGCCGCCGGGTGGCGACGGCGGCATGGGCGGCATGGACTTCTAAGTCCAGTCTTCTCAGAGAAATTGGAAAGGCCGGGGAGCGATCCCCGGCCTTTTCTTTTGGAAAGTTGTATAGTTCCAGCCATCGGGAGGGCTGAAGACATGCGATGGCTCTGGGTGGCTGCTGGTGTGTTGCTTGCATTGCCGGCCACCGCTCGCGAGGCTCAAGATTACAAGGCCAGCGAGAAGTCAATCGTGAGCTGTATCGAGGCGGCAGAAGCGTCTCTGTCTCAAACCGGCACGGACATCACTCGCCAGTGCATCGGCATAGAGACACGAAACTGCATGAGCAGCACCGAAGACACCTATCAGGCGCATAAACGAATGTTCTGCGCCTCTGCGGAGGCTGAAGTCTGGTTCAAGCTCATGCAGGACGCGTTTGCGGCTCTGATTGCGCGCTACACGAAGCATGATGCGGAGGAGAGCCAGAGACAGACAGGCGTCGAGTACGAGCCTGTCGTTCCTGCTTTGAAGCAAGCGCACGAAGCCTGGGAGCAAGGTAAGGACTGCGAATTCGCGCGGATTCAACCTGGCATGGGCACTGACAGGATCGATGCGCCCGCGCGGTGCGGGCGCGATCAAGTGGCGGCACGCGCTCTGACATATCGCCGTTGGCTCAGAGGGCAACCTTATTGACCGCTAGCGAGTCCTACCCCGTGTCTGTGAAGGGCGTGCTGATCCACGACGGCTGCGTCCTGTTGCTGCTCAACGAGCGCGACGAATGGGATCTGCCCGGCGGACGACCCGATCCGGGCGAGGATCGTCGGGCGGCGCTGGTGCGCGAGGTGCGTGAGGAGACGGGGCTGGCGGTCGAGGTCGGCGCGCTCGTCGACGAGCATCTGTTCGAGGTGCTGCCGCAGCGCTTCGTGCGGATCGTTGCCTATGGTTGCACGCTCGGGACCGAGGGCACGATTGCCCTCAGTCCTGAACATCGCGAAGCGTGCTGGGTTGAGCTCACGGCGCTTGGCGAGCGTATCTCCGGCCGGCTGTTGCCGGCAGGCTATCTTGGCGCGATCCGCCAGGCCGCCTGCCAACCCTCGTCACCGTAGCTGCGGCTCGTCTCAAGCTTGAGGAAGCGGTCGTGCGCCCCGGCGGCGCCGAGCCACAGCTCGTTCCAGGCGTCGAAGCCGGCCAGCAGGTCGACGAGTTGAAGGTCCCGCGCGAGCTTCCAGCCCTGCATGCGAACGACTACGGCACCGTCCTTCTCCTCGGTGCTGATCTCCTCGCCCTCGGCGGATAGAAGGGCCGTCAGCCAGCGCGCGAACAGGCGGGCGCTGTCTAGGTCGCCTCTCTCCACGTCGGTCGGCAGGTCGAGGTCTCGCGCGGTCTCCTCGTGGAACTGCAGCCCCACCAGACGCGCTACGCGGCCCATCTCGAGCTGGGCGTCCTGCGGGCCCAGAAGGTCCTGCAGCACTGGCAGCATGGTCTGCACGTAACCCATCGCGTAGGAGCGGAACGTGCGCAGCCGGCGCTCCTCGGGCCAGTTCTCCGTGGCGAGCTTCGGCTGCGTCTTCCAGTCGATGCGCGGCATCTCCTCGTCATAGGCGAAGCGCACGCGCTCCTCCTCCTTCAGGGGGCGGCCGTAATCGTAATAGTAGCCTTCGAGGCCCGGCTTGCCGTCGACCGTCATGCCGGTACAGACGAAGCCGAGGCCGGGATTGTTCAGCGAGACGCCGTTGTGGCCGTGCCAGCCGTGCAGGAACGCCGCCGACACGTCGTGCGGCACCGCCGCGATGGCGGTTCCCTTCCACATCCAGCGCGGCGGCGGATAGCGCACCCAGGCCTTGGTATCGCTCTCGCGCAGGTAGCCTGTCTTCACACCGCCCAGCGCGTTGGAATGGTAGTGGTAGAGCGCGCAGGCCGGCGCGTCCTTCTCGTCCGCGAGGCCGAGCTTCTGCAGGCCGGGCAGGAACTTCTCGAGGTGCTGCCGGCGGAAATGGCGGAAGATGTATTCGCGCGCCGTATCGCTGCCGCGTCGCGAGACGAGGCCGATGACCAGCGCCGTCATCAGCGCATTGTAGAGCGTGCCGACCGCCCTGTAGGCGGCTTCACTAGCCATCATGGCCGTCGATCAGGATCGCCTTGGAGTGGCCGGCCTTCAGCCGCATCGCGAGTACGGGCTTGTATTCCTCGGAATGATAGAAGCGCTCGGCCTTGGCGCGGTCGGGGAATTCCAGCACGACGACGCGTGCCGGCGTCCAGCCGCCTTCCAGGCTGGTGCAATGACCGCCGCGCACGATGAACTTGCCGCCGAATTTGGAGACGAGGCCGGGCGTGTGCTTGCGGTACTCGTTCATCAACTCTTCGTCCTTGGTGTCGATCTCGACGATGATATAGGCCGTCACGTTTTCCTCCCTCGTCAGCCGGCTTCCATGGGCAGGGAGGGATCGTTGGCCCATTCCTGCATCGAGTTGTCGTACACCGAGACGTTCCTGTGACCCAAGAGGGCGGTGAGGACGAAAGCGTCGAGCGTGGCGGCTATGCCGCCGCCGCAATAGACCAGAACGCGCTTGTCGGGGGCGGCGCCGACGGCTTCGAAGGCGGCACGCAGCTCGGCGATCGGCTTCAGCGCCTTGTCTGGCCCGAACAGGCTGGCGGCCGGGACGTACGACGAGCCGGCGATGCGGCCGGCGCGGCCATAGACCACGCCGCCGGCGCCGGTGTGCTGGTCGTGACTGAGCGCATTCAGGGTCAGGGTCGAGGGATCGCCGATCGCGCCCTTGATTACGCCCTTGCCGACGAAGATCTCCGGACGCGCGCGCAGCGACAAGGTTGCCAGGGGATAGATGACGGGCTCGGTCGAGAGCGGGCGGCCTTCCGCCTTCCACTTGTCGAGGCCGCCGTCGAGGATCGCGACCTCGTCGAAGCCGATGGCGCGCAGCATCCACCAGATGCGGGTCGCCCAGACCGGCGAGGCATGGCTGTAGAGGACAACGAAGGTCCCATGGCCGACGCCCTTGGCCGCGAAGGCCCGGGTGAGGTCCTCGAGCGATGGAAGGGTGAAGCGGAGCGCGGATGTTTTGTCGGAGAGGTCAGCCTGGAGATCGAGATAGGCCGCGCCCGGTATGTGACCCGTGTCGTAGTTGGCGCGTCCGCTTTCGGCGACGTAGCGGCCGTCGGGCCCGGGCTTCAGGTAGGTGGTACAGTCGAAGACGCGAAGCGCCGGCGCGCCGAGCTGGCGCGTGAGATCGTCTGTCGTGATCAGGTTGGCCGAATGGGCCATATCGCTCTCCCGGGTTTGGGGAGAGCGGAGACTAGCGTGGTTCGACCGAACCCTGCCTCAAGTTAAATCGTCTTGGACGGCAGCGGCGGAACGGTGACCGGTCCGGAGGACGGGCTTGCCGACGGTGCCGGAGCAGCCGGCGGCATCGACTGCAGCTGGCCCATTTCAGGCGACTTCGGAGCGGCCGGCGTGGTGGTGGTTTTCTTCGTCTTCTTCTTCGGTGCCTTCGCGACCTGGACCTTCTTCAGGCAGGCGCTGCGCTGCGAGCTGCTCTTGATCTTGTTGCAGGAGGCGGTCGTGGCCGCCTTCGGCTTGGCTGTGGGGGCGGTGGTCGGCGCAGGCAGGGTCTCATCCTGCGCGAAGGACGGGGCGGCAAAGGCGACCGCTGCCAGGGCGGCCATGCCGGCGATCAAAAGACGCATGAAATTCTCCCGGGCCGCTTGCGATGAGGGACGAACGCGGCCTCAATATATCCTTAAAATGCTATGTGATTTGTGGCATTTATGTCAAATTCTTAATAGATTAGAGCAACTGCAATCGGAAAGCCCGTGCAGGCCATTCTCAACGTCGCCTTTCCGATCTTCGGCGTCATACTCGCAGGTTATCTGGCTGGCCGCTGGCGCATCCTGGGACCCGAGGCGACGACGGCGCTCAATGCCTTCGTGAGCTACTTCGCCTTGCCGGTCCTGTTCTTCGGCACCCTGGCGCGCACGCCGGTCGCTGCCGTGCTCGATCCCAGCCTGATGGCGGGTTTCGGTATCGCCGTGGTCGCGACCTTCGGCGTCGGCATGATCACCACGCGGCTCGTTTCGCGGGGCGGGCTTGCGGCGATGAGCCTGCAGGGCATCGCGGCCTCGTGGGGCAATGTCGGCTACATGGGCGTGCCGCTCTGCCTGGCGGCTTTCGGCGAGCAGGGCCTGCCGCCGGCGATGCTCACGGTGATCGTGACCGCCGTGGTCTCCATGGTGTTCGGCGTCATGCTGATCGAACTCGAGGTCGCGGCGGGGCATGGTCCGGTGCGGACCTTCCTGCGAGCCGCCTTCAACGTGGCACGCAATCCGCTGCCGGTTTCGATCGCTCTGGGTATCGCGGCCTCCTGGGTCAGCCTGCCCATTCCGGTGCCGGTCGAGAAGTGGCTCGACCTGATGGGCGCCGCGGCGGCGCCCTGCGCGCTGTTCGCCATCGGCCTGTTCCTGTCGGACAAGTCGATCAAGAGCGGCCTTGCCGAGGCGGGTCTCGCCACCCTGATCAAGCTCCTGCTGCAGCCGCTGGCGGCGCTGCTGATCCTGCCTTTCTTCGTGCCCATCGATTCAATTGCGGGCAAGGTGGCGCTGCTGATGGCCGCACTGCCGACCGCCGCCAACGCCTTCGTGCTGGCCAAGCAGTTCGACGTGTCGGTCGAGCAGAACACGGCCTCCGTTCTGCTGTCGACGGCCTTCTCGGTGATCACGGTTTCTGCTTTGCTGGTCTGGCTGCGCGTGACCTGACGACGACAAGGGGAGAAGAGGCATGCTTCAGGAATTCAAAAAGTTCGCGATGCGTGGCAACGTCGTGGATCTCGCCATCGGCGTGATCATCGGCGCCGCCTTCAGCAAGATCATCGACTCGCTGGTCGGCGACATCATCATGCCGATCATCGGCCGCATCGCCGGCGGCCTCGACTTCACCAACTACTTCATCGGTCTCACGCCGGCTGCCAGCCAGGCCGCGACCTACGACGCCGCGAAGAAAGCCGGCGCGACGCTGGGCTACGGTACCTTCCTCACCGTGACGGTGAACTTCCTGATCATCGCCTGGGTCCTCTTTATGGTGATCAAGGGCATGAACCGCGTGATCAAGCAGGAGCAATCCGCTCCGCCGCCGCCCGCGCCGCCGACCAAGGAGCAGGAGCTGCTGACGGAGATCCGCGATCTCCTGAAGGCGCGCGCCTAGACCGCCGCCTTCGGCTGGTCGAACACCGCGTCGAGCCGGCGGGCCAGCCCGTCTGAGATCTTCGTGAGCGGCAGCCTGCATTCCGGCGACGCGATCAGCCCCTGCCGCCACAGGAGATACTTGATCGGCATCGGATTGGCTTCGGCGAACAGCATCGGCACGAAGCGCGCGAGCGGCGCCCAGACGGCCCGCGCTCCGGCGAGATCGTTGGCGGCGAAGCGGCGCTCGACCTCCACGAAGCCCTCCGTCATCAGGTGGCTCGCCGCCAGGATACCGCCCTCCGCGCCGTTGGCGCGCATGGTGAAGAACAGTGCGTCCTCGCCGGTGAGCACCGCAAAATCGGCGGGCTTGCGCCGCAGCAGTTCGAGCGACTGCTCGATGCTGCCGGAACTGTCCTTCACGCCCACGATGTTCGGCACCTCCGCCAGGTCGAGCAGCGAGTCGTTCGATAGATTGACCGCCGTGCGGTAGGGAATGTTGTAGATCACCACGTCGCGGTCGGTGGCCGCGGCGATGCGGCGGAAGTGCGCGATCAACCCGTCCTGGCTCGGCCGGTTGTAGTAGGGGCACACCGAGAGGATGCCGGCGATCGGCAGGTGGCGGAGCCGCTTCAGTTCCTTCTCGACCTTGGCCGTGGCGTTGCCGCCGACGCCCGCGAACACCGGCACGCGGCCGTTGGCTACCGCCAGGGTGCGCTCGATCACCGCCGCGATCTCGTCCTCGTCGAGGGCCGGCGATTCGCCCGTCGTGCCGAGCGGCAGCAGCCCGTCGACGCCCTTGGCGATGTAGTGGTTCACCAGCCGGTCGTAGCTCGCGAAGTCGATGGCGCCGTCCTTGAACGGCGTGACGAGGGGCAGCCAGAGGCCCGAGATCTTCGTGGTCATGGGGCGACGCTAGAGCGGTCCAGCAAATAACAAAAACGAATGTTTTGGATGAGAACGTTCGGAAATGATTATATGTCCCATGCGCAAGGACCTCGATCTGGCGCTGGTACGCGCCTTTCTCACCGTCGTCGAAGCGGGCGGCGTCACGCGGGCAGCCGCGGCACTCGGTATGAGCCAGGCGGCGGCCAGCCAGCAGATCAAGCGGCTGGAGGAGGCGCTCGACTGTCGGCTCTTCACCCGCCAGGGGCGCGGGCTGGTCCTGGCACCGGCGGGGGAGCGGCTGCTGGAGCAGGCGCGACGCCTGGTGGCGATGAACGACGAAGTCTGGTCGTCGATGCGGGCTCCCCAGTTCGAAGGCGAGGTTCGCTTCGGCGTGCCCTACGACATCATCGGTAGCTTCGTGCCGGCGATCCTGCGGCGCTTCGCCAAGGCGCAGCCGAGGGTGCGCGTGAGTCTCGTCTGCGAGGATTCGCGCGTGATCCGCGAGGAGCTGACGTCGGGCGGTGTCGATCTCGCCATGACGACCGAGACGGAGTGCGGCCGCCACGGCGAGACCTTGCGCACCGACCGGCTCGTCTGGGTCGGCGCGGCCGATGGCGATGCCCACCTCAAGGACCCGCTGCCGGTCTCGCTCGGCGCGCCGACCTGCGTGTTCCGCCCGGTCGCCGTCGAGGCGCTAGGGAAGGCGCGGCGCGACTGGCGCGCAGTCTGCGAGGTGAGCCGGCTGGAGCCCGTCTATGCCGTTCTGGAGGCGGGCCTCGCGGTGGCGCCGCTGCTGCGCTCCTCGGTGCCCGAACGCTTCGTGATCCTCGGCCGCGAGGCCCGGCTGCCGTCGCTGCCGGAGTTCCGCATCAACCTCTACGCGCCGCCGGGCCTGGGACCTGCCGCCCGCGATCTGGCCGATCACGTGCGGGCGAGTTTTTCCGGACGGTTACGAAGCCATAACAATTGATACCAAGCACCCCCTGTGCCGATGCCGCGCCGGCCCGTATCTTCGCATGCATGGACGGGGCGCGGTTCGAGACATCGCCGCGGCGGCCAGCGAGTTTAGAGGGGGCGTCTGGGGGCCTGGAGAGTGAACAACTCTCCGGGCCCTCTTTTTTTGCTGACATGAAACGGTCATGGAGGCGTGTTTGATCCGGGCGTCTCAGAGGAGGATCGGGTGATGTCAGCGACGAGCGGGTCGGTGCTCGAAAAGCCGCGTGGCGCGGTCGTGGTGCGGCCGTCGACCGAGAGCGACGTGCCGGCCATGATCGCGATCTACACACACCACATCACGCGCGGCGTGGGTGACGTCGTCATCGAGCCGACGCAGGCCGACGATATCAAGCGGCGGCGCAAGAACATGCTGCGGCGCCGGCTGCCGCACCTTGCGGCCGAACGCGACGGCGTGATCGTGGGCTATGCCTATGCAGTGCCGTTCCGCAAGCGCCCGGCCTATCGCTACGCTGTGAAGCACTCGATCTACGTCCATCCCGACCATGTCTCTACCGGGATCGGCCGTCTCCTCCTGCCGGCGCTCATAGAGGCCTGTGCCGGGGCGGGGTATCGTCAGATGTTCGCCTATGTCGATGCCGACAATGTCGCGTCGCTCAGCCTGCACGAGGCCCATGGCTTCCGGCGGGTCGGCCTGCTCGAGGGCGTCGGCTTCAAGTACGGCAAGTGGGCCGACAGCGTGCTGATGCAGCGCGCCATCGGCGCGGGTGCCAGCACGCCGCCGGTCGAGATCGCCTACTCGCGCACCACGTAGGTGTAGAAGCGCACACGGCCTTCCTTGTCGATCTCGCGATAAATGCCCTGGATTTCGACGTCGAAGCCGGGAAACAGGTTGGCGCTCTTCTGGAACATGAGCAGGTAGTCGAGCATCGGCTTGGCCCGTTCGTCGAGCCTCTCGCCGGGCACGATGCTGGCGATGCCCGGCGGATAGACCACGAACATGGTGGTCGCGATGCGGCCGGCCGCCTCTTCGATCGGCACATAGTCGACATTGTTTCGTACCAGCTCGCGGACCGCCACGTGCGGCGGCATGGCGGGCTCGGGCAGGTGCTCGGGCATGAACTGCGCGCGCTGCATCAGGCTGACGTTGCTCTCGCGGAAGAAGGCATGCATCTCGGCGCAGAGATCGCGCAGCCGCATGCCGGCATAGCGTGCCGGCCGCTTGCGAACGAACTCGCCGATGACGTCTTCCAGTCGCGCGTTCTCGTCGTGCAGCCGCTTGAAGATCACAAACGCGCTCAGCAAGGTCCCGGCCTTGCTCGATTCGACTCCGGGAGTCATCAGGAACAGCAGCGAGTTGAGGTCGTTCTTTTCCGGGACGATCTGGTTCTCACGCAGATACTGCGCGACCACGGGCGCGGGAATACCGTGCCCGGCATAGCGACCGGTCTCGCGATCGAATCCCGGGGTCAGCACGATCAGCTTGTTGGGATCGGTGATCGCATAGCTTGGTGCCACGTGCTTGAAGCCGTGCCATGACGCGTCGGGAGCGAGCTCCCAGTATCGCGCATCGGAGGCGAGGTCGTCGGTCGGCACATCCTCCCAGGCCTGCTCGCGGCCGCCCACCGTGACGCGATTGGGCACGAAGGGCTCGAAGAACCAGCGTCGCGCCACGTCGCGCTCCTTGTCCTCGAATTCGCGGCGGATCGCGCGCATCTTCTTGCGGATCTCGATGCCCAGCCGAATCGTGTCGTCCCAGAGCACTTCGCCCGAACGCCCCTTCATCATCTGCGCGCCGACGTCGAGCGAGGCGAAAATCGGATAGAAGGGCGAGGTCGAGGCGTGCAGCATGAAGAACTCGTTGAAGCGGCGATGCTCGATGCGGCGGCGCTGGCCCTTGATGTGGCGATCCTTGACGTGGATCTGCGAGGCCTGGCTGAAGCTGGCAAGCTGCTTGTGCGCCGACTGCGTGGCGATGATGCCGGGACTGTCGGGGCCGAGGTCGGTGAGCCCCATGGCGAAGCGGCCGGCATAGAGCGGGTGGAACTTCATGAAGCCGGCCCAGGCCTCGTCGAACAGGATGTAGTCGCAGAGATGGCCGATCTTCTCGACGATCAGGCGCGCGTCGTTGATCGTGCCGTCGTAGGTGCACTGCTCGATGACGGCGACACGGAACGGCCGCTCGCGCTTCCACGCCTCCTTGTCGGCGACCAGCGGGTTGGTGCGGATCTTCTCACGAATGGCAGCCTCGTCGAGTGCCTCATGGAAGATCGGGCCGATCAGCCCGTGGGCGTTGCGGTCTGTCTCGAGATAGATGGGGATGCCGTTGCCGAGGAACAGGGCGCCGTGATGGGCGGCCTTGTGGTTGTTGCGGTCGAACAGCACGAGATCGCCTTCCGCGACCAGCGCCTGTAGCACGATCTTGTTGGAAGAGGAGGTGCCGTTCAGAACGAAGTAGGTCTTCTCGGCGCCGAAGATGACGGCGGCTTCCTTCTGCGCCTTCAGCGCCGGGCCCTCGTGGACCAGCAGGTCGCCGAGATCGAGCACGGAATTGTCCAGGTCGTCGCGGAAAACCGCCTCGCCCAGATGCTCGACGAAGATCCGGCCGATCGGGCTCCTGTTGTAGAAGATGCCGCCATTGTGGCCGGGGCAGGTCCACAGCTGGTTGCCTTCCTCGGCGTAATCGACCAGCTCGCCGAAGAACGGCGTCTTCAGCGTCTCGGCATACTGCTTGAGACGGCTCACGAGGTTCTTGGCGATGAACTCCGGCGTCTCCTCGGAGAGGAAGATGTAGCCGTCGATGAAGTCCATCAGCTCGACGGGGATGTCCTGCAGCCGCTTGCGCCGCACCAGGATGACGATCGGCATCTCGAGGCCACGCCGGCGCATCATGTTGATCATCGCCGCGGCCTTGCCGTCGAGGCCCTTCTTGCCCCAGTCCACGACCATGCAGCCGATGGCAGCGTCGGTCTGGACGACCATCTCGGCATCCTCGATGCGGCGCGCCCGCACGACCTGGAAGCCCATCTTCTCGATGGAGACCGTGATCTCGCCGAGCCTGTGGCCCTCGAGATCGTCGGCGTCGAAGGCCGGAGCGCAGACGAGGAACGTGAAACGCCTGAAGAAATCCATCAGTAAACCGCCGGGACATAGAGTTCAGGAGCGACCGGCGTGCGCGCGTAGTCGGGCTTGTGTTCGCGCTTCGGCAGGACGATCGGTTGGTGTTCGACATCCTTATAGGGCACTTGCTGCAGCAAGTGGTGGATGCAATTGAGGCGCGCGCGGCGCTTGTTGTTGCCCTCGACCACCCACCATGGCGCTTCCGGAATGTGCGTCCGGGCCAGCATCTCCTCCTTGGCCTTGGTGTACTCCTCCCAGCGCCGCCGGGATTCCAGGTCCATGGGCGAGAGCTTCCACTGCTTCATCGGATCGTGGATGCGCATCAGGAAGCGCATGTTCTGCTCCTCGTCGGTGATCGAGAACCAGTATTTGAGCAGGATGATCCCCGACCGCACGAGCATGCGTTCGAACTCGGGCACCGTCTCGAAGAAATCCCGGACGTCGCTCTCGGTGCAGAAGCCCATGACGCGCTCGACGCCGGCCCGATTGTACCAGCTGCGATCGAACAGCACGATTTCGCCGCCCGCCGGCAGGTGGGAGATGTAGCGCTGGAAGTACCACTGGGTGCGTTCGCGCTCGGACGGCGCCGAAAGGGCGACGGTGCGGCAGACGCGCGGGTTCAGCCGCTGGGTGACGCGCTTGATCACGCCGCCCTTGCCCGCGGCGTCGCGGCCCTCGAAAAGGACGACGACCTTGAGCTTCCGGGCGATCACCCAGTCCTGCAGCCTGATCAGTTCGCGCTGCAGCCGCAGCAGCTCGGTGAAGTAGAATTTCCGATCGATTCCCTCGTTCTGCGGCAGGTCGCCGTCGCCATGCTCGGGCAGGCGGGCCAGCATTTCGTCGCCCAGTTCGAGCTCGAGGTCCTCGTCGATGCTGTCGGCCAGTTCCCGGCGGACGCGGTCCTCCAGCGCCTTGCGGTCCCGTTCGCTCTCCATGCCAAGCCCTCCATCACCTTCAGAGTGGCCGGGAAAGTGAGGGGCGCATATGACAATTTGACGACGGTCAGGCTACGTCCCGAAGCGCGCCTTCAGGGACGCGGCAGCAGCCCTTTTTCCTGCATTTCGGCAAAGCACTTGCGGAACATCGCCTCGGTGTCCATCACCTCGGTGAAGCCGGCCTGCATCAGCTTGATGGTCGAGACCAGCGCCGCCGGTCCCGGCTCCGTGCGGCCGTAGCCCATCGTGTAGTCGGCATATTCGAACGACAGGCCGACGAACTCCTTCAGCGTGCCCGACTTCAGCCCCTGGGTCGCGCGGATCTCCGCCCATTCGGCCTCGCGTGGCCGAATCTCGCGGTCGAGCGCCAGGGGTATGTGGTCGCCCGCCTCGAAGCCCAGCGCATCGGCGATGGCGGGCCAGACGTTGGGCCACACGAAGACGTCGCCGTTGGTGACGTTGAAAATCTCGTTGCGGGCCGCCGCGGCCTCGCCCGACCAGGCGATGGCGCGGGCCAGGAGGTCGGCATCGACCGCCTGGGCCACGCGGCCGACGCCGCCCGGATAGTCGAGCTTCGTCTTGCCGGCTTTGCGCATGAAGGCGGCATAGACTCCCAGAGCGGGAATGACGTTCATCGCGCTGCCCACCGAATCGCCCACGATCAGGACGGGCCGCAGGATCGACCAACTCCAGCCCTTGCCCTGCTGGTGTTCGCGCAGGAAGCGCTCCTGGTTCCAGTAGAAGTTCGGCTGCTCGTGCATCTCCGAACGGTTCTCGCGGGCCGGCACGGCGAGCGGGCGAACATGGACGCCGTAGGCCTTGGTGCCCTGGAGCAGGGCGACGTGCCGCAAGCCCGGCGCCGCCCGTTCGAGCGGGGCCATCAGGTCGCGCAGCATCCGGTCGTTGGTGCGGATCTGCTCCTCTTCCTGCCAACCCGCGACCAGACCCGGCCGTTCGTAGAGGGCGGCATAGACGAGGTGCGTGACGCCCGCGAATTCCGGCGCCAGCGCCTCGCAGGCCGCGCTGTCGGTGAGATCGAGCGGCAACCAGCGCGCCCCGTAGGTTTCGTCCGGCCGACGACGCGACACGGCAATCACCTCGCAGCCCTCGACGGCCGCGAAGTGCTTCAGGGCGGCATGGCCGACGAGGCCGGTGGCCCCGGCGACCATGATTTTCCTGGATGGCATCGTCACTCCTGGCTGAAGGGTGACAACGCTATTCCACCTTGGCGCCCGACGCCTTGATCACCGGGGCGAGCTTCTTTTCCTCGGCGGCCCGGTAGGCCGCGGTCTCCGTTGGCGTCATCCAGATCTGGGTGGCGCCCTGCTTGTCGAAGGCGGCCTTCACGCTGGGCTTCTGCAGGGCCTGCTTGGTCAGCTCCGAGAGTTTTTCGACCATTGCCGGCGGCACGCCGGCCGGCGCGCAGACGCCGCCCCACGAGGTAATCTCGAAGCCGGGCAGGAACTCCCCGAAGGTCGGCTTGTCGGGCACCGCAGGATGGCGCTCCTTGGACGTCACCGCGAAGCCCTTCACCTTGCCGCCCTTCATCAGTCCGAGGGGGCCCGGGATGTTGTCGAACATCATGTCGACCTGGCCCGCGAGGATGTCCTGATGGGCGGGCGCGCTGCCCTTGTAGGGAACGTGCAGCAGGTTGACGCCGGCCATCTGCTTGAACATCTCGCCGGTGAGGTGCGGGCTGGTGCCGGCGCCCGACGAAGCGAACGAGAACTTGCCGGGGTTGGCCTTCGCCAGTGCGATCAGTTCGGGGATCGTGTTGGCCGGGAAGTCGAGCCGCGTCATCAGCATGTTCGGCACCGACCACAGCATGGCGACGCCGGTGAAGTCCTTGCCCGCGTCGAACGGCAGCTTGGCGTAGAGCGTCGGCGCGATGGCGTGCGCGGCGATGGTGTAGAGGCCGATCGTGTAGCCGTCGGGGGCTGACTTGGCGATGATATCCGCGCCGATATTGCCGCCGGAGCCGGCGCGGTTCTCGATGATGAACTGCTGGCCCGTGAGTTCGGAGAGTTCCTGGCAGACGATGCGCGACAGCGTGTCGGTCGGGCCGCCGGCCGGAAACACCACGATGTATTTCACCGGCCGGTTGGGCCAGTCGTTCTGCGCGCGGGCGATGCCCGAGGCGATCATCGGTGCGGCGAGGGCGCCGCCTGAGAGAATGAGCGCGCGCCTGCGCGGAATCATGATTTTGGTCATCTTTAGCGTAGCCTCCTGTGCTTTCTTTATTGCGGCGCAGTCTAGCCGGTTCGTTCCGCTGTTCAATACGCGTCGGGTCGGAGCCTTCGCTTGATTTGACAGGGCCTGCCCGCCACGGTGGCGGCCGCAACAGGAGAGCATGCGATGAAACTGGATTTCACGGGGAAGAGGGCGATCGTTTGCGGTGGCAGCCGGGGCATCGGCAAGGCCATCGCGATGGGCTTCGCGGCCTGCGGCGGCGACGTCTCGATCTGCGCGCGCGATCCCAAGACGCTCGAGGAGACCCGCGCCGAACTCGCCAAGCACGGCCACAAGACGCACGCCGCCAGTGCCGACCTCGGCCAGGGCGATGCTGTACGCGGCTATGTGCGTGATGCCATCTCGGCGCTGGGCGGCGTCGATTTCCTGGTGAACAATGCCTCGGCCTTCGGCTCCTCGGACGACGACAAGGGGTGGACCAGCAATCTCGCCGTCGACATGCTCTCGATCGTGCATGCCACGCAGGAGGCGCTGCCCGAACTGAAGAAGTCGCAGGGCAACGTGGTCAACATCTCCTCGATCTCCGCCCATCATCCGGCGGCGCGCCAGCCGCCCTACGGGGCCATCAAGGCGGCGGTGATCCACTACACGGTCACGCAGGCTGCGATGTACGCTAGGGATCGCATCCGCGTGAACTGCATCGCGCCCGGCTCGATCGAGTTTCCCGGCGGCGTCTGGGACAAGCGCAAGACCGACAATCCCGCCCTCTACAATGGCACGCTGGCCTCGATCCCGTTCGGCCGCATGGGGCATGCCGAGGAGGTGGCTAACGTGGCGCTGTTCCTCGCCTCGCCGTTCGCCTCCTGGGTGACCGGCCAGACCATCGCCGTGGCTGGCGGACAGGGATTGTAACGCCCATGTCCCCGACGAACCGCGCCCACGTCCTGCTCTGGACGGATGCCCCGAAAGCCTATCTCGACGCGATCCAGGCGGCGGGCCTCGCCGACCGGGTTGCGGTCGACACCTTGCCGCGCAAGGAAAAGCCATCGGCCGAGCAGCTCGCCCGGACCGAAGCGATGATGGCGGGGGCGGTGCCGGCAGGAATGCTCCCCGCGATGCCCCGGCTGCGCTGGGCGCAGGCGATGAGCGCCGGCGTCGACAATTGGCTGGCGCTGCCCGATCTGCCACCGGGCCTCACACTCACCTGCGCGCGCGGCACACACACCGAGTCGATGCCGGAGAACATCATCGGTGCGCTATTCCATGTCGCGAAGCCCTATGCGCAGGCCGCCGAAAACCAGAAGCAGAGCCGCTGGGTCCACACGGTGGCCCAGCCGCTGACGGGCAAGACGCTCGGCATCCTGGGTCTGGGCGTCATCGGGCAGGAAGTAGCGCGCATCGCCGTCGCGCTCGGCATGCACGTGATCGGCACCAAGCGCCGCCCGACGCGCGTGCCGAACGTCGCCGAGGTGCTGCCGCCGGAAGCGACCGACGAGGTGCTGTCGCAGTCCGACTTCGTCCTGCTGTTGCTGCCGGCGACGCCGGAGACCGAGAACTTCATCGATGCGAAGCGTCTGGCGAAGATGAAGCCATCGGCGTGGTTGCTGAATTTCGGCCGCGGTCAGATCGTCAACGACGCCGACCTCATGGCAGCGACGAAGGAGAAGAGGATCGCCGGGGCGCTGCTCGACGTGTTCCGGCAGGAGCCTCTCCCCACCGATCACCCGTTCTGGACGGCCGAGGGAATTGTCGTGCTGCCGCATATCGGCGGACCGCACCCGCAGCGCGACCGCTTCGTGGCGCGTCTGTTCGTCGACAACCTGAAGCGTTTCGTGGAAGGCGAGCCGTTGAAGGAAGTCGTGGATCGAACCGCCGGCTATTGAGCCGGCGCCTCTATTCGATCCCGCGCCACGATCGATGGGCTTGATCAGCACGGAGCGTGAACAAATTGACGGCCCGCCGATGTGAGCGGGCCGTCGTTACCGTCTGCTTCCAGGGGCCGATTCGGGAGGGTGCGACTCCGGCTTCGTTTATTTCGAATATTTCGTTCGTTTCGTTTATTCGCCGGGCTTCGCGCTCTTTCGGCGGCCTGTTAACGCGTTGTGCCCGAGGCTCCGCCGGAAGCGCCGCCCGAGCCGGACGGAGCGGGCGCCGTGCCCTGATTTACAGAGCCGCCGCCGGTCGAGCCGGCGCCGACGCCCATCGAGCTGGTGCTGCCGCCGGGTGCAGGAGCTGTGCCGCTCCCGGTGGCGCCAACACCTGCGCCGGTCGAGCCGCCGCCCGGTGTGGTCGTCGTCGCGCCGCCGGTGGTGCCCGTGCCGGTCGTGCCACTCGGACCCGTCGTAGAGGCGCCACCGCCGACCGAGGCACCGCCGCTGGATGCGCCGCCGCCGCCGCCGGCACTACCGCCCGCGCTGCCTCCTGAGCTACCGCCACCGCTCTGCGCCATAGCTGAGCCGCCAATGAGGAGCGCCGCTGCGGTAAGGGCGATCAATTTGTTGGTGTCCATGAGTTCCTCCTGTTGCGTTGTTTGCTGCAGGAGAAACAGCCTCTCACGGCGATCGTTGCGCCGATCTCAACTAACCAGAAACCGCCTCGTTTCGGCCACCGCATCGGCAAGCCCGACGCGCTCGACGCCGACACCCGGCGGAAAGGCACTCAGGAGTCGGGTGGGCAGGCGTGAATCGAGCATCACGAAGACACCGCGATCGTCGGCGCGCCGGATCAGGCGACCATAGGCCTGCTTGAGTCGCAGCCGCGCCAGCATGTCGTCGTAGCCGTTGGCGCCGGCGCCGGCCGCCTTCCAATGGGCCTTGCGCGCGCGGTGCAGGATGTCGGGCCGCGGCCACGGTACGCGGTCGAACACGATGAGGCGGAGCGATCGCCCCGGCACGTCCACGCCGTCACGCACGGCGTCGGTGCCCAGCAGGCAGGAATGTTCCTCGGCGCGGAAGATATCGACCAGCGTGGCGGCATCCATGCCGCCGACATGCTGGGCGTAGAGCGGCAAGCCCGCTTCCTCCAGCACCGGCGCGATGCGTTGGTGCACGGCGCGAAGGCGACCGATCGCCGTGAAGAGGCCCAGGGCGCCGCCCCCCGCGGCCAGAAAGAGTTCGCGATAGGCGGCCGCCACCTGCTCGGCATCGTCGCGCTTCACGTCCTTGACGATCAGCACCTTGGTTGCGTTCGCATAGTTGAACGGTGACGCCATCGCCGCGCGCGTGGCAGGCGCTGCAAGGTGACGCGTGCCGGTGCGTGCTTCGGCGACCATCCAGTCGGCCTGTGTCGCGACGTCCTCGTCGTTGGCCGCCTGCGGCACCCCGAGCGAATCGCGCAGGGTGGCCGAGGTGATCACCGCGCCATGCGCGGGCCGGATCACCGCGTTCACGAACGGCTCGGCCGGATCGAGATAGTGGCGGTACATGCCGACGTCGTATTCGCGGCCCTGCACCCGTTCGACGGCGAACCAGTCGACGAAGGCGGGGTCGGGATCGTTGTGCAGGCCGCGCAACATGGCGCGCCAGGATTCGAGCGTGAGCTCGCAGCGGTTGGCGAGCGAACGCGTCACGCCCTCGATGCGCGCGCGCTGCCCGGAGTCGAGCTTGTCGGCCTCGCCTTCGAGCTTGGCCCGCAGCGTCTGGCGCAGGCGGCGCACCGGCTGCAGCATCTTCTCCAGCGCGTCGGCCAGTTGGTCGGCGGCCTCGATCAGGCCGGGATTGAGCGGTCGCACGTCGCATTCCTGGCCGAAGCCCTGGTCGTCGCCAGCCGACCGCGCCCGCACCTGCTGGCGCACCAGGGCGAGGAATTCCTCGGCCGGACCGAGCACGGTGCCGTCGGCCAACCGCGTCTGCCAGTTGGGAGAGGGCAGTTGCTGAGCGAGATCGAGCAGGCGACGCAATGCGCTCTGCGCCTCGACATCCTCGCCCAGGAGATCGCTGAGGCGGCGCTCGAGCCCACGGGCGCGGCTGCCGCGACGTCCCTCGGCACCCAAAAGCCAGCGGCGCAGATCCGACGTCTCGACGCCGCTCAGATGCGCACCGAACGCGCCGTCGGCGGCCTCGAACAGGTGATGGCCCTCGTCGAACACGTAGCGCAGCGGTCGCGTGGCGTCGTCGAGGCCGCCCATCGCGGCCTGGATCATCACCAGCGCATGGTTGGCGATGACGATGTCGGCCTGGCGTGCGCGGCGGATCGTGCGCTCGACGTAGCATTTCCGGTAATGCTCGCACGCCGAGTAGATGCACTCGCCGCGCCGGTCGGCCAGCCGCTGCACGCGGCTGCGGCCCACCAGGTCGAGCAGCCATGCCGGCAGGTCGCCGCCGATCATGTCGCCGTCGCGGCTGGCCAGCGCCCAGCGCGCCATCAGGCCGAGACCGACCGCATTCTCCGGCACCAGGCCGGTGCGCATCGCCGCCTCCTGGAAGTTCAGCAGGCAGAGATAGTTCTCGCGACCCTTGCGGATGACGACGCGCCGGCGCTTTTCTGCCGAGTCGCGATGGAGGCGGTCGAGTTCGGTGTCGATCTGGCGCTGCAGGTTGCGCGTGTAGGTCGAGATCCAGACCGGCGCGCCGTTCTTCTCCGCCCACAGGCTGGCGGGCGCGACATAGCCCAGGGTCTTGCCGACGCCGGTGCCGGCCTCGACCAGTACGACATGCGGTTTGCCTTCCTCCTCGCGTGGCGCAAAGGCCGCGCTGGCGGCCGAGGCATAGTCGCTCTGGGTCGGCCGGGCCTCTGCCATGTTCGAGCCGGCTGAAACCATATGAGCCAGTCGCAATCTCGCTTCGCGCGCTTCGACCGGCTGGCTGCCGGGCGGCGGCGCGGGCGGCGGCTCTTCCCACACGGGCAGGGTCTTCCAGATGTCGAGGCCTGCGCCCGGGCGGGATTTCTTGCTCTCGTTGTCGAGGCCGAGTGCGTCCAGCACCGCATCGCCCCAGCTCCATCGTCCGCGGGCCATGGCGAGCGCCGTTTCCTTCATTTCGGACGAAGCCAGCGCCGCCATGTCGTCGAGCTCGTCGAGCAGGGCGCGCGCGAGCGCGGGCAGGGCCGCCACTTCCTGCTCGGGCGTCGTGGGGACCTCGAGGCCGAGCGTTTCGCACAGGCCGCGCACCGTCGGCAGGCAGAAGCGCGCCGGTCGCACGAAGGCGAAGAGTTCGAGCAGGTCGTATGCCGCAAGGTCCTCGAGTCCGAGGCGCGCCGCCACCGCAGGTGCATGGCAGAGCAGCGGCACGGTGCCGGCCGCCCGCCGCCCCGCATCGGCGCCGGTCAGACGCTCGAGCGCTCCGTCAGGCGCGCGCCAGAGGGCGCCGCGGGCGGTCGCGACCAGGGCCGGCCAGGAGGAGGTCGCGGGGATCGTCACCGGGCGGTGAATAGCACAGAGCAAATGCCCGGTGCAGCGACTGTCGGTTGCGCCTAGACTCACGTGTCATGAAACCGCCACCCGTCATCAAGAAGACCACCGCCGTCTTCCACCAGTCCGGCGCCCTCCCGGTGGGCAAGGGCAAGATCACCGGCATCATCGCGCTCACTCTGGGTGGGCTCGCGGTGCTCGCCGTGCTGGCGTTCCATTTCCCCGAGTATTTGACCACGCCGGACCTGCGCAAGAAGTACGACGTGGGCCTGCTCAGGCAGGTTCTGTTGGTCGGCATGGTGATTGCGGGCGGCATGGCGATCGCCAACCTGGTCCAGCGCCGCAATCGCTGGCTGAACGGCACGGCGCTGGCCCTGATCGCGCTCGCCGCCGCGATGGGCGGCCACCGTGTCCCCGTATCCGACTTCCCCGACAACACGCCCTATGTCGGCCTCGACTGGTTCATCCTCGACCTGCTGGGTTCGAGCATGATCTTCATCCTGATCGAGAAGATGGCGCCGCTGCATCGCGACCAGCCAGTCTTCCGCCCCGGATGGCAGACCGACTTCACGCATTTCATCGTCAACCACCTGCTGGTCGGCCTGGCGCTGCTGATCGTGAACTTCGCGATCCATCGCCTGTTCGGCTGGCTGGTCTGGGATCCTTTGCAGAAATGGGTCGGCGGCCTGCCGTTCTTCGCCGCGCTCTTCCTCGTCCTGCTGGTCGCCGACCTCGTGCAGTACTGGACGCACCGCGCCTATCACGAGATCCCGTTCCTGTGGCGCTTCCACGCCGTGCATCACAGCGCCGAGCACATGGATTGGATGGCAGGGTCGCGGCTTCACCTGTTCGAGTTGCTGACGACGCGCGTATCGATCCTGGGCGTGCTCTACGTGCTGGGGTTCAGCCAGGCCGTCACCGACGTCTATATCGTGATCGTGGGTTTCCAGGCTGTGTTCAACCACGCCAACGTCCGGCTGCCGGCGATCTTCGGCAAGGCGCCGCTGAAGTGGCTGATCGTGACGCCCGACTTCCATCACTGGCATCACAGTTCCGAACGCGAGGCGATCGATCGCAATTATGCCGCCCACTTCGCCTTCATCGACTACGTCTTCGGCACGGCGGTGAAATCCGATCGGCGCTTCCCCGGCAAATACGGCGTCCTGGGCGACTACATGCCGACCGGCTTCGTGCGCCAGCAGCTCTTCCCCTTCACATGGAAGGGCTGAGGGCGCGGCGCCTGGCGTCGGCCATCAGCGACAGGACGGCGGCCAGCACGAGCGCGCCGACGGCGGCCAGCAGCGGCATCGCGAGACTCCCCGTAGCGTCGTAGACGTAGCCCGCGAAGGCCGGTCCCAGGATTTGGCCGATGCTGAACGAGACCGTCATCAGGGCGATGCGTCCGCGCGGATCGCTGCCGCTCGAACGTGTGGCGACGAGGCCGAGTGCCGTCAGGCTTACGAAGGTGCCGCCCACGAACACCGCCGAGATCACGATGCTGGCCGGATGCAGCCACAGCGCACTGGCCGCGACGCCCATCGCCTCGACGATACAGGCCGCGGCGTAGATGCGAAGGACGCCCCAGCGCCGGCCAAGTGCCGTCCACAGCGCCACCGAGGGGACGGCGCAGAGGCCGAACAGTAGCCAGATGTAGGGTTCGAGGGGGGCGATCGACGAAGTCCCGCGCACCATGTCGACGATGAAGGTTGCGGTGATGACGTAGCCGAAGCCGAACAGGCCGTAGGCGAGAAGAAGGGCCACGAAGTCTGCGGACAGGCGCATGCCGGCCGGACGTTTCGCCGTTCGCGCCGCCGTCTCGTCGGGCGGCACCAGCCAGGCGACGGCGAAGCCTGCTGCGACGGCAAACACCGCGCTCGCATACCACAGCATGCTCCAGGCAGCGCCCAGCTGGAGCAGTACGGCAACGATGATTGCCGAGACGGAGATGCCGACGCCGACGCCCGCGAAATGCACGGCGGAGAGCGCCCCCTGTCCTGAGGCGCTCAGACGGTCGATCACGAGCGCAGAACTGAAGATCAGCGCGAAGGCGCTCGCCCCGCCCGCGACGATGCGCAGGCCGATGAAGACCGGCATCGCGGTCGCAAGGCCCATGCCCAGCAGGCAGATCGTCGTGACCGCGAGGGAAGCCAACAACCAGAAGCGGCGCGAGCCCGGCAGGCGCACGGCCGCCAGCAGCGCGCCCGCGAGATAGCCCAGGAAGTTCGCCGAGGCGATCAGCCCGGCCTGCGACTTGCTGAGGGACAGGGCCTCGATCATGGCCGGCAGGATCGGCGTGTAGACGAAGCGGCCGACGCCGATGCCGGCCGCCATCGCCAGCAGCCCGCCGATCGAGAGCGAGAGTGCGCGTTTATTCATTGCAGACGCGGCACTTTGGGCCGCTGCTGCAATTGACGCAAATGCCCCCCGCACCTAGTTTGACCGATCCATGTCCCAGATTGATCGCACCCTTGCCGAGGCCGCGCGCGCGTGGCCGTTTGAAGAAGCCCGCAAGCTCGTCGCCCGCACCGGCGGCAAAGCGCCGGCGAAAGGCTATGTACTGTTCGAAACCGGCTACGGCCCGTCGGGCCTGCCGCATATCGGCACCTTCGGCGAGGTCGTCCGTACGACGATGGTGCGCCAGGCCTTCCGTCGCCTGTCCGACGTGCCGGCGCGCCTGTTCTGCTTCTCCGACGACATGGACGGCCTGCGCAAGGTGCCGGACAATGTCCCCAACAAGGAGATGCTGGCGGCCCATCTCGGCAAGCCGCTGACTTCGGTGCCCGATCCCTTCAGCAACGAGCATCCGAGTTTTGGCGCGGCAAATAACGCCCGCCTGCGCGCCTTCCTCGATTCGTTCGGCTTCGAGTACGAGTTCCAGTCGGCGACCGAGTGGTACAAGTCGGGCCGCTTCGACGCGATGCTGCTCGCCATGCTGCGTCACTACGACGAGGTGCAGGCGGTCATGCTGCCGACGCTGGGCGAGGAACGCCGGGCGACCTACTCGATTTTCCTGCCGATCTCGCCCAAGACCGGCCGCGTGCTGCAGGCGCCGGTGATCAAGACCGACGCCGATGCCGGCACCATCGTCTATCGCGACGAGGATGGCTCGATGGTCGAGACGCCGGTCACCGGCGGCAACGTCAAGCTGCAGTGGAAGGCCGACTGGGCCGGCCGCTGGTTCGCGCTCGACGTCGATTACGAGATGTATGGCAAGGATCTCATCCCCTCGGCCGAGCTCTCCGCCAAGATCGTGCGCATCCTGGGCGGCAAGCCGCCGGAGGGCTTCAACTACGAGCTCTTCCTCGACGAGGAAGGCAAGAAGATCTCCAAGTCCAAAGGCAACGGCCTCTCGGTCGAGGAATGGCTGCGCTATGCCTCGCCCGAATCGCTGGCGCTCTACATGCACCAGCAGCCGCGGCGCGCGAAGCGGCTCCATTTCGACGTGATCCCGCGCGCCATCGACGACTATCTCGCGCTGGTCGAGAAGCTGCCGAAGGAAGAGCCCGCCCGCGCGCTGGAGAACCCGGCCTGGCATATCCATGACGGCGCCGCGCCCGCCAACTCCGCGGCCGGCGTCACCTTCGGCATGCTGCTCAATCTCGCGGGTGTCGCCAATACCGAGGACAAGGACGTTCTCTGGCAGTATCTGCGCCGCTACGTGCCGGGCGCGACGCCGGAGACCGCTCCTTATCTCGACCGGCTGCTCGCCGGCGCGGTCGCCTACTACCAGGACTTCGTGAAGTCCTCGAAGAAGTTCCGGCTGCCCACCGACAAGGAGCGCGCGGCGCTGCAGGACCTACTCGAGACGCTGCGCAGGATGCCCGAGGATGCGACGGCGGAACTCATCCAGGACGAGGTCTACGAGGCCGGCAAGCGCCACTTCGCCAAAGAAGAGCTGCGGCAGTGGTTCAAGACCCTCTACGAGGTGCTGCTCGGCAGCGAGCAGGGGCCGCGCATGGGCGCCTTCATCAAGCTCTATGGCCGCGACAATGTCGTGACGCTGATCGAACGCGCGCTGGCCGGCGAGGATCTCGGCAAGGCAGCGTAGGGAGCAGCGACATGCATGACGGCGTCGTCTTCGACTATCTCAATCCCGACGTGCCGGCGGGGCTGCGCCTGCTCGACGTTCCCCTGATCCGCGCCAACCGCGAGACGATCAAGGGCTATGGCGAGGTCGTGCGCGACCCGAAGAAGCAGAAGATCGAGATCGTGCCGTGGCCGCTCAGCGGCTCGCGCAAGCTCGATGCCGGCACCGGCATCGAGGGCGGCACGACCGAGGGCATCTTCACCTGCGAATGGCGGGGCAACGAGCTGATCGGGCGCAACGAGGCCGTCGGTGGCCACTATGTCATCGGTTTCCGCGACCTGCCGGAGGCGGTGCGGCCCGGGGTGAAGCTGAGCCAGGGCCGCGTGCTGCTGTGGCATTGCAATTATCACCCGGATGGCGGGCAGCTTTTCTGGCCGCTCGACGGCAAGCCCTTCGTCGTGCCGGCCGCGCTGCCGGGCGACGATCTCCAGCCCGAGTCGTTCAAGGCCTTCTGGTCCGACGGCAGCGTCGGCATCTACATCCATCCCGGGATCTGGCACGAGGGCGTCTTCCCGGTGAACGAGACCGGCCGCTTCTTCGACAAGCAGGGCAAGGTGCACGCGCGCGTGAGCTGCGATCTCGCGCGCGAATTCGGCGTGCTCCTCAACGTGCCGCTGCCCCAGGGCTGAAGCCCGCAGCGGCCCGGAACACCCTCGACAGCGAGGCGATCGTCTCGGGTCGCTCGATCGCGGCCTCGTCCTGGGCCAGCATCTCCCAGACGGCTCCTTCCACGGCGGCGATCGCCACGGCGAGTTGCATCGTGTCGGCAGTCCCTGCGCCCGCCGCCGCGAGCTTGGCCTGAAGGGCGGGAACGAACTGTCGCGCTTCCTCGATGATTGCCTGGCGCCCCTGCACTTCGGGTAGTGCGTCGCGCAGGGCGAGCGAGACGTCGAGGCCCTTGCGCTTCTCGACGACGAAGGCGGCGATTGCCGCTTCGATAACCTCTTCCGGCGATGCAGCCTCTGACAGGTCGGCGGCCATGACGGCATCCAGATAGGTGCGGGTGCGCTGGCGGACGATTTCGACGGCGATCGCGTTGCGGTTGGGGAAGTACTGGTAGAGGGAGCCGACCGACACGCCGGCCAGCGTCGAGATGCGGGTCGTCGTGCAGGCCGCCCATCCGTCCCGCCTCAGAATGCGAACGGTCGCCTCGACGATGGCATCCACCGTTGCTGTCGAGCGGGTCTGAAGGGGCTTCTTGCGCGGTTTCAGGGCGGCCGGCACGGCGGGGCTCCGATGCGAATGGACGGTCAGCAACCTGCTTTCCATTTTCAATGGACATCAGCCGGAGTCAAAGAATGACCGTTCTTCACCTCGTCACTGGCGGCACATCGGGGATCGGCCTCGAACTCGTGCGCATCCTGCTCGCCGACCCGGCGAACCGGGTCATCGTCGGCGCCCGTCGGCCGGCGGAAGCGCCGGCGCTCCGTGGTCTCGCCGATGAAGGTCGCCTCAAGATCCTGCCGCTCGACCTCGCCTCGCTCGCTTCGACGGCGGCTTTCGCCGACGCGGTCGCGGCCGGTCTTGCCGGCAGACGTCTCGCCTCCTTGGCCGCCAATGCCGGCGTCCAGAACGTGAAGGCGCGACGGATGACCGTCGACGGTTACGAGGAAACCCTGCAGGCCAACTGGCTGGCGCACGCGCTGCTGATCGAGCGGCTGTTGCCGGTCCTCGCGCCCGGGGCGCCGGTCGTCTTCACAGCGAGCGGCACGCACGATCCCGACGATGCCGGCGCGCGGCGGTTTGGATTCCGGGGCGGGCTCTACACGGGAATCGAGCGTGTGGCGCGGGGCGACCTCGACGGCAGCGTGCCGGAGAAGCAGCAGGGCATGGACCGCTATGCCACCTCCAAGCTCGTCGCCATCCTGCATGCCTATGCCCTGGCGCGCAGTACGCCGGTGGGCGGGCCGCGCTGGTTCGCCTACGATCCCGGCCTGATGCCCGGCACGGGCCTTGCGCGCGACCGCTCCGCCGTGGAGCGCTGGGCCTGGTCGACGATCTTGCCGGTGGTGGCGCGGGCGATCCCGGGCGCCAGCACGCCGCGCCGGTCGGCGGCGACCTACGCGCGATTGCTCACGGGACGCCTGTTCCCGCAGGAGAGCGGCGTGCATCTCGATTTCTCCGGCCGCAGGACGGCGAGTTCGGCCGATTCCGACCGCCAGGACTGGCAGGAGGAGGTCGCGGCCTTCGCGGGCGCGATCTCTCAGGGCTGGCGGCCGGCAGCCGCAGAGACGGCCCCGAGATAGGCGACGATCATCCGCACGATCTCGTCCTCGAAGGCGCGGCTTGGGAGGAAGGGCTGCTCCTCGAGCACCGCGGCGCGGACGACGCCCATGAGGGCACGCGACACGACGAAGGCCTGTTCGCGCGTGAGGGGACCGACCAGCGGGGTCGGCCCCCGCCCGACGGTCTCGCCCGCGCGGGCAATGAAGGCCGCGACCGGCGCGATCAGCTCGATCCCGTTTCCCTGCGCCAGCAGCGCCTGGACGACGGCTTTGCGGGCGCGCTGCCTTCCACGGAAGGCATGGACGATCGCCCGCACCATGGCCCGCACCCGGCCCTCGACAGAGGGATCGCCCTCGCCCTGCAGGGCCCGTCCGACCTCGCCGAGGGCGGCGTCCATCTCCTCACGGGCCAGCGCCATCAGGAGCGCGTTCTTGTCGGAAAAATACTGGTAGAGCGTGCCGATGCTGACGCCCGCCCTTTCGGCCACGGCATTGGTGGTGAAGGCGTCCAGGCCTCCCTTTTCGAGAATCTGAGCCGAGGCCTCGATGATCGAGGCAACGGTCTGCGCCGCGCGCGCCTGGCGCGGCAATCTTCTTTTGTTTTCAGGGACTTGGCGACGCACGGCCGTGGCGACATCCAGCGAGGGAAGGCGAGTAACGGAATATGAGCATCCCTCATATATTTGGGGGCGGCAAGTCATATGGAGGCGTTCGTGCAATCCCTCGCCACTCTCTATCTCGTCATCCTGCCGCTCGTGATGGGCGCCGCGCTGGTCGAAGGCATCTGGCAGTCCCGGACGCGGGCCGAGGCATACGACTGGAAATCCTGGGCCTGCTCGCTCGCCGATCTGGCCGGTCGCCGCCTGCTGGCGTTCATTCCCTACACGTTCGCCGCGCCCTGGCTCGGCTGGATGTACGAGCATCGGCTCTTCACCCAGTCGCTCGACAGCGTCTGGTCCGTGCTGCTGCTCTTCGTCGGGCTCGAATTTTTCTATTACTGGTTCCACCGCGCCAGTCACACCGTGCGCTGGTTCTGGTCGTCGCACTCGGTCCACCACTCGCCCAACCAGTTCAACTTCGCCATGGCCTATCGGCTGGGCTGGATCGGCCGCTTCACCGGCACGTCGCTCTTCTTCACGCCGCTGGTGTTGCTGGGCTTCACGCCGGAGACGGTGCTGACGGCTCTGTTCCTGAACCTGCTCTACCAGTTCTGGATCCATGCCGACTGGATTCCCAAGCTCGGCTTTCTTGAAGGCATCCTCAACACGCCGTCCGCGCATCGCGTCCATCACGCGCGGAACCCAGAGTATCTCGACGCCAATTTCGGCGGCGTGCTGATCGTCTTCGACCGCCTGTTCGGCACCTATGTGCCGGAGCGCGACGACCTGCCTTGCGACTACGGACTGGTCTCGCCCGCCGTGTCGTCGCGCAATCCGGTCTTGCTCAACTTCGGTCCGTGGGCAGGGCTCGTGAAGGACCTTGCCTCGGCGCGGTCTGCGCGGGAAGTCTGGATGTACCTGTTCGGCGCGCCGGGCTGGCGGCCCGACGGCACGGGTCTCACGGCCGCCGAGTTGCGCCGGGCTCACGCACTGCGGGCCGGGGGCGCCGAAACTCGGGCAGCCATGACGTAATCTCCCTTGAGCGGCCCGATCGCCGCCGACAGATTGGGTGCAAAGGAGATCGCCATGGCCAGGGACAAGGTTTGCGTCGTGATCGGTGCGGGCGATGCGACCGGCGGCGCCATCGCCCGCCGCTTCGCGCGCGAAGGCTATACCGCCGTCGTCACACGCCGTAGCGCCGACAAGCTTCAGTCCCTCGTGGCGCGCATCGTGGAGGAGGGCGGTCGGGTTCATCCGTTCGGCTCCGACGCCCGCGACGAAACTCAGGTCGAGGCGCTGTTCCGCCAGATCGAAACCGAGATCGGCGAGGTCGAGGTCTTCGTCTTCAACATCGGCGGCAACGTGCGCTTCGACATTCGCGACACGACCTCCCGCGTCTATCGCAAGGTCTGGGAGATGACCGCCTTCGCCGGTTTCCTGACGGCGCGCGAGGCGGCCAAGGTGATGGTGCCGCGCGGCAAGGGCACGA
Organism: Rhodospirillales bacterium 24-66-33; assembly: GCA_002281855.1. Classification (GTDB taxonomy): domain Bacteria; phylum Pseudomonadota; class Alphaproteobacteria; order Reyranellales; family Reyranellaceae; genus Reyranella. The sequence continues at coordinate 243,194 of NCHQ01000005.1, forward strand.
TGATCTTCACCGGCGCCACCGCCTCGATCCGGGGCGGCCGCGGCTTCTCGGCCTTCGCGGGCGGCAAGCATGCGGTGCGGGCGCTGGCGCAATCGATGGCGCGCGAGCTCGGTCCCCAGAACATCCATGTCGCCCACGTCATCGTCGACGGCGCCATCGACACCGAGTGGATCAAGGCCAACTTCCCGGATCGCTACAATGCCGGCCCCGACGCGATCCTAAATCCCGACGACATCGCCGAAGCCTACTGGCAGCTCCATCGCCAGAAGCGCAGCGCCTGGACCTTCGAGATGGACCTCAGGCCCTGGAAGGAAAGCTGGTAGCAACGGAGCGCGCCACTCCCGTGGCGCTTCATGATCATGATGCGCCACTGGAGTGGCGCGCTCCTATGACGAGGCCGCCCGCAGCTTCAGCAGGGCCAGCATCATGTCGATGGTCGGCGTCGCGACACCGGCCAGTTCGCTGAGGTCGGCGATCGAATCGGCGAGCGCGTCGATCTCGAGCGGCTTGCCGGCCTGAAGGTCGGTCAGCATCGACATCTTGTGAGCGCCCAGGCCGACCGTGAACGCGATGCGCTTCTCCATTGGAGTGGCCATCGTCGCCCCGAACTTCGCGGCAACGGCCTCGGCCTCCGTCATCATGCGGCGTGCGATCTCGACGGCGCCGGCGCTGCGGCCGATCCCGCCATTGTCGGCGAGGGTCAGCACCGCGATCGGGTTCCAGGTCAGGCTGTTGATCATCTTGCTCCAGATCTCGGCGCGGATGTCGGTCTTCACCGGCGCGTCGAGGCCGGCCTCGATCATCGCCGCGCTGAGCGCCGTGACGCGCGCCGAGTGCGAGCCGTCGGGCTCGCCCAGCGGCAGGTAACAGACCTCGTTCTCGAGATGCGCCACGCCGGGTTCGGGCACGACGCCGCCCGCCCAGTAGGCGCAGCCCAGCGCCCGCTCGGGGCCGAAGCTCGACCATTGCGTGCCGCCCGGGTCCATGCGCTTCAGGCGGCTGCCCTCGAACGGACCGGCCAGTTTGTGAAAGAACCAGTAGGGCGCGCCGGTGGTCGGCGGAATCAGCGCCGTCTGCGGGCCGAGCAGCGGCATCACCTTGTCGAGGACCGCGAGATACTGGTGCGTCTTCAGGGTGATGAAGACGACGTCCTGCGGTCCCAGCTCGGCGGGATCGTCGGTCGCGTTCACCCTGACCGTGAAATCCTCGTGCGGCGAGATCAGCCGCAGTCCGTTGCGGCGGATGGCGTCGAGATGGGCGCCGCGTGCTATCAGGCTCACTTCGACGCCTTTCACGCGCGCGAGGTGGGCGCCGATGATCCCGCCGATCGAGCCGGCGCCGTAGAGGCATATCTTCATGGCTGGCAGCCTAGATGCTTCACGGTTGCTGCGGAACTGGCGTTCGGCGCGCTCGTTGTGTCGCCAAATCCTAAGAACGAGGAGGAGCGGGCAATGACCGCGCAGACCGTCGATACCAGCAAACTCTGGGACATGATCAAGGACATCCCCTTCGGCATGCTGACCGTACGGGGCGCCGACGGGCGCCTTTATTCGCGGCCGATGACCACTCAGAACGGCGCGGCCGATCAGGGCGGCGTCATCTGGTTCTTCATGTCGCGCTCCGGCCAGCCGCTGGCCGACCTCACGTCATCGCCCGCCGTGAACGTGGCCTACGCCGATCCCGACTCCGACAAGTACGTCTCGGCCAGCGGGAAGGCTCGCCTCCTCGAGGATCCGGTGAAGAAGCAGGAATTGTGGAGCGAGGCCGCCAAGGCCTGGTTCCCGGGCGGCGTCGACGATCCCGATCTGGCCCTGGTCGCAGTCCTCGTCGCCGAAGCCGAGTACTGGGACGTTAAGGCCAACAAGGCCGTGCAGATCTTCAAGCTGGCCAAGGCCGCGCTGACCGGGGAGGAGCCGACCGATCTGGCCGAGCATCGCCGCGCCCGCATGCGCTGACGCGGCAGCCGGTAGCCTCAGCGGCGGGGCGTCGTCGCCGCGCCCACGCCGGCACCCACGGCGCCGCCCACAAGGGCGCCGGGAAGCAGGCCGATCGGGGTGAGCGCGCCCACCAGCGCACCGGTGCCGGCACCGATGCCGCCGCCCGTCACAGCCCGTTGGCCCCAGGTGTCGCCACAGGCGGCGAGGGTGAGAGCCAGGAGGGAAATGCCGACGACCTTCATCATTGTGTTCAACTCCGTTGCGTGCCTGAAAAGGCCTTTCGAGTGTGCGAGGTTTCCACAAATGGCCGATCTGCGGTGTGTCCTCCTGGTGACTTTGGCCTGGCTCGGCCCAAGCTTTCCGATCCGGGCGCAGACGGTGGGAGGCTTCGACTACGCGCCCCAGTACGACTTTTCCGAATTCTGGGCGGCGACCGACGGCCGCCTCTTCCAGGTGATCGTGGCGGGCAATCCGTTTCCGCAATGGCCGGTCGAGGAGGTGAAGCAGAGGCTGTTGCCGGTGATGCAGGCGAACAAGCCGAGGCCGGCTCTCACTTTTACCTACCAGTCTCCCCCCGAGGAGCTGCGCCCAAGCTATCGACTGGTGCTCGTCTTCTCGCCCGCCAACGACCTCACGGCGGCACGCGTCTGTGCGGGCCAGTATTTCCTGAAGCCGCCCACGCCGGGCCGGGTCTACGTGTTCGGCGTCTACTGCCGCAACGACCTCGCCCTTTCCCAGACGACGGCGTGGACGCAGGCGACCGGGCCCGACGATCCGCGGCTCGGCCAGATGTTCGCGCAACTGTTCATCGTCCTGTTCGACGACCGGCGCTGGCAACGCTTCCCCTTCAATCCGTGGTTTGCCCGCTAGCCGATCCGGCCTAAGAGAGAAACGACATCAGGGGGATCTCTTGGGTACCGACGTTGAAATCTGGATGCTCTTCGCGCCGTTCTGGCTGCTGGGCATGTTCGCGGCGCTGGGCGCCCTCTGGCACTTCGTGCAATTCCTGAGCGTGCACGCGAAGGCGCACGCGGCCGGGCACGTCCCGAAAAAATACGAGCTTGGCGCACGCCTCCAGCCCCATGAGACCACGGCCCAGGGGCACCATCACTTCACGAGAGCCAAAACCGCCTTGCTGCTGTTTGTCGGCTTCGTGGCACTGGGACTGGTGGCCGGCGTCCTGTGGACGCTCTGGCGGGGCTAGGTCCCCACCGTCATTCGGCCACCAGCCCCACGACCTCGTAGTGGCCAAGGTCCGCGGTCGGACCTGCGATCAGCACCTGCTGATCGCAGGCTGTCAGGACCAGGACAAGAAAACCGAGGGAAGCCAGGACCCTGCGGAACATGACGAATCCTCCATCTGTCCGAGGAACGTCCGCCATTTGCCTTTGGTTGCCGGGTTTTGCAGTCTGCGTGCCTGAAATTGTGGAAAACGGGGCGGGGGCCCGAGTCTGAACGATGACCCGACAACGTATGCTGCGTCGTATCGCCTATGTGCGGCGCAACCGCTGTAGCGCCCTCGTGGTTGCGCTCACCTTGTTCATTCTGCTCAACCCCGTGCTCGCCATCTCTGCGATCGGCGGCTCCCTGCTCGGGGTGGCGTTGTTCGCTGTGCTCGTCCTGGCCGTGTGGGCGCTGCGACTCGAACGGCCTGTTCTCTGGGGGCTGGGCGTATTCGGGTTCATCACCGTCGATACGCTCATCGCCGATCGGATGGGCTACAGCGGGCTGCGGCCGATCGCGCTCGGAGCCACGGCGCTCTTCGTGGGGGCAATTACCGTTGCGCTCCTGGCCTATGTGCTCGACCGCCGGCCGATCACGACCGACAAGGTGTTCGGCGCGGTGGCCGCCTACATCCTGATCGCCATGTCCTTTGCCAGCCTGTTCGGCTTCCTCCAGGTGTTCCAGGCCGACGCCTTCACGGCAGCCATTGCCCACGGTCCGGACGGCAAGCTCAACTGGCCGGACCTGATGTACTTCTCCTTCACCGTGCTGACCTCCACGGGCTTCGGTGAAATCACGCCGGCGACGCCGATGGCACGGTCGCTGATCGTGATCGAGCAGGTGCTGGGCGTGATGTATGTCGCCTTCCTGATCGCGCGTCTGGCCAACCTGTACGGCTCGCCGAAGACCCTGCGCTAGCCACCTCCAATCTCGCTCTGCGCATCGTCCAAAAGCCCTCGGCCGCGCTATACTCTCCGGCAAAACCGGATGAGGAACGCCATGGCAATCGCGGCTGAAGCGACACCGACAAGCGAGAGCGTCAACAGTGTTGAGCAGTGGGACGCCATCGTGATCGGTGCCGGCCTTTCTGGCATGTACCAGCTGCTGAAGCTGCGTCAGATGGGCTTCAAGGCGCGGGTCTACGAGGCCGGCGGCGGCGTCGGCGGCACCTGGTACTGGAACCGCTATCCCGGCGCGCGCTTCGATTCCGAGAGCTGGACCTATGGCTTCTCTTTCTCACCCGAAGTGCTGAAGGAGTGGGACTGGAAGGAGCATTTCTCCGGCCAGCCCGAGAACCTGCGCTACTGCGAATTCATCGCCGACAAGTTCGATCTGCGCCGCGACATCACCTTCAACACGAGGGTGAAGGCCGCGCACTGGGACGAGGCGGCCAACGAGTGGGAGGTCACCTTCGAGACGGGTGGCCGCGCCCGCGCCCGCTTCCTCGTCACCGCGATCGGGCCGCTGTCGTCGCCCACTATGCCGACCATTCCCGGTATCGAGGATTTCAAGGGCGAGTCCTGGCACACCGGCCTGTGGCCGCACCATCCGGTCAGCTTCGAGGGCAAGAGGGTCGCCGTGATCGGCACCGGCGCGTCGGGCGTGCAGGCCATCACCGAGATCGCCAAGACGGTGGGCGAGCTCACCGTGTTCCAGCGCACGCCCAACTGGTGCACGCCGCTGCGCAACAGCCGGATCGAGCCGGAGACGATGGCCGACATCCGCTCGCGCTACGACCGGATCTTCGCGCAGTGCCGCGAGAACTGGGGCTGCTTCGTCCATACCGCCGATCCGCGCCATTCGACCGATGTGACGCCGGAGGAGCGCGAGGCCTTCTTCGAGAAGCTCTACAGCATGCCGGGCTTCGCCTTCTGGCAGGGCAATTTCCGCGACGTGCTGATGGACCAGGCCGCCAATGACGCGCTGACGGAGTTCGTGATCAAGAAGATCCGCGCCCGCGTGAAGGACCCGAAGATCGCCGACAAGCTGATCCCGACCAACCACGGCTACGGCACGCGCCGCGTCCCGCTCGAGAGCGGCTACTTCGAGGTCTACAACCAGCCCAACGTGAAGCTGGTCGACATCCGCGAGACGCCGATCGAGCGCATCACGGAGACCGGCCTCCGGGTCGGCGGTGTCGATTACGAATTCGACATGATCATCTACGCGACCGGCTTCGACGCCATCACCGGCGCCTTCGACCGCATCGACTTCGAGGGCCGCGGCGGCGCGAAGCTGCGCGACAAGTGGGCCGACGGGCCGCATACCTATCTCGGCCTCAACGTCGTGGGCTTTCCCAACATGCTGACCCTGGTCGGGCCGCACAATGCGGCGACCTTCTGCAACCTGCCGCGCTGCATCGAGCAGAATGTCGAGTTCGTGTCCGACCTGCTGGGCTACATGCGCGACAAGGGGCTGACCCGCATCGAGGCGACACCGGAGGCCGAAACGGCCTGGACGGCGCACGTCTACGAGACGGGCTCCCGGCTGCTCCTCACCAAGGTCGATTCCTGGATGACCGGCGTGAACAAGAACGTGCCCGGCCGCCTCAAGCGCACCTTCATGGCCTATGCCGGCGGCGCACCGAAATATCGCCAGAAGTGCGAGGAGATCGCCGCCAATGGGTACGAAGGGTTTGCGTTGAGGTGACGAACCGGAGTCTGGTTCTCACCGCGCGCCGCGCACCAGGCGCCCCGGACGGGCACCGGTGAATTCTCCGTCGCGATAGGTCACGTCGCCGCTCACGATCGTGGCGACATAGCCTTCGGCCTTCTGTTCCAGCCGGCGGCCGCCGCCCGGCAGGCTATGCACAGGTCGTGGCGCCGAAACCTTGAGCCGGTCGAGATCGATCACGTTGAGGTCGGCCTTGTAGCCGACCTGCAGTCGCCCGCGATCTCCCAGGCCGACCGCGCGGGCCGGCACGTCGGTGAGCTGCCGGATCGCCCAGGGCAGCGGCCAGCGTTCGCCCTTGCGATCGCGTGTCCAGTAGGTCAGCGCGTGCGTGGTGTAGCTCGCGTCGCAGATCAGCCCGTAATGCGCACCGCCATCGCCCAGCGCCATCACCGTATGCTCGTGGCGCAGCATGCTGGCCATGTTGGCGTCGGAGCAATCGGTGTAGTTGGCGCCCGGGTGGAACAGGATGGTGCGGCCGTCGCCGCTCACCAGCAGATCGTAGGCAAGTTCGAGCGGCGTGATCCCGAGTTTTGCCGCGCGGGCGTCGAGGCGCTGGTCGGCCGGCGGCGTGTAGTCGGGCGGATCGCCCAGCACGAACATGTTGGCGACGCTGCGCATGAAGGCCAGCATCTGTGGATTGCGATAGGTCGGCTGCTCCGCGAGCAGCTTCGCCTTCAGCGCCGGATCACGCAGCCGGGCGAGCTTTGCATCGAGCGGCAGCCCCTCGACCTCGCGATAGCTGGGGCAGGTCGAGAAAGGGTGGAACGACAGCTCCAGCCCGTACAGCACGGCGACAGGGCGCGCCGCGACCTGGCCGCGGATCGGCAGGCCGTCGCGATGGGCCTGTTCGATCTCGCGCAGCAGCGTCTGCCATCGTCCGGGATAGAGCGAGAGGTCGAGCAGGGTGAAGGAGAGGGGCCGGCCCGAGAGCTCGACGAGCCGGCGCAGCATGGCGAACTCGGTCGCCCCCTCCGCCGTGGTGTCCGCGAAATCGTCGAGCAGCTGGATCACGCCCTTGCCGGCCCGCCGCATGCCGCGCGCGATCGCCGCCAGCTCTTCTTCTCCTGCGGTGATGGTCGGTGTCAGGGCGCCATCGGGCGTGCGATGAAACAGCGAACGCGACGTCGAGAAGCCGAGCGCACCGGCGTCCAGACCTTCCTGAACGAGCTTCGCCATCTCCGCCATGTCCGACGCGCTGGCCGGTTCACGGTCGACACCGCGCTTGCCCATCACGAAGACGCGCAGCGGCGCATGCGGCACCTGCGTGGCGAAGTCGATGTCGCACTGGCGCTTCGACAGGGCCTCGAGATAGTCGGGAAAGCTCTGCCAGTTCCACGGCACGCCCTCGCGCATCACCAGCTCGGGAATGTCCTCGACGCCCTCCATCACGTTCATCAGCGTGTCGCGGTCTTCCGGCCGGCAGGGCGCGAAACCGACGCCGCAATTGCCCATCAGCACCGTCGTGACGCCATGGCCCGAAGAGGGCGAAAAGCGATCGTCCCAGGTGACCTGGCCGTCATAGTGGGTGTGGATGTCGACGAAGCCCGGCGTCACCGTGAAGCCCCTGGCGTCGATCTCCTCGCGGCCGCTGCCGGCGATCCGGCCCACGGCGGCGATCCTGCCGTCCTGGATCGCGACATCCGCTTCACACGGCTCGACTCCGGTGCCGTCGATCACCGTCCCGTTGCGCACGATCAGATCGTATGAGGCGGCCATGGCGTCCTCCCGCAAGAGTTGCTCCTCGTTTGCTAGCACTCCAGAGGCGGGAAGTGAAACACCCACACGAAAACGCCGGAACCTCGCGGCCCCGGCGTCGTCGTCGAGATATGCAGAAATGCTCAGCGGATGATCGTCACCTGGAGCGCGGTCTGCACGCTGTACACGGTGGTGATCTGCGTGCCCGGCTTGATCGTCTTCAGCGCCGCCTTGCCCGCCTCGCTCACCACCTGCGGCATCTGGATGACCTCGCCGCTGGCGGGCATGGGCTTGTCGGGTTCGCCGCCCGAGGCGTTGATCAGGAACACGGTGTTGGTCGCGAGGTCGACCTTGGTGCACATGCCGGCCATCGACCAGAGGCGGATGCGCTCGCGTGCGCCGGGGATGCCCTCGATGCGGGCGCCCTGGGTCATCATCGCCTTGGCGCGCGCAGTCACGGCGGGGCTGGTCGGCGCGATCAGGAAGTCGACATAGTCGTACCACTGCACGTCGACGATCTGGCCGACACGCAGGGCGCCATAGTTGGTGACCAGGTCGGCCGCCTTCATCTTCACCCGGCCGAGATCCTGCCAGACGATGACGAAGCCGCGTGTCTTCTCGTCGATGCTATGGATCGTGCCACGCTTGAAGTTCTGGTAGGCGGAGGCAATGTAGAGATCTTCCTGGGCCATCGCGGAGAACGGCAGCGCAGCGGTCGAGAGCGCAGCACCTCCCAGCAGCTTCAGAGTCGAACGGCGATTCGCTTGCATGAATGTCTCCCCCTCTCATCGCGCAGGATGATCGGCTCCGGCGCGGGCATGGTCAGCCTCCGAACAGACGCGCGGTTTTATGCCGACGAAAGGAATGTCCGGCAACTCCCTTTGCAGCATTTCTGCGGCTGCGTGCCGGTAAACGCGCCTGCCGGGTGTCAGAAAAACGTGACTTGAACCTTGGAGGGCCCGGGCCGGTTATGGTGGTGGAAGGATCACGCCATGCCCCCTGCGAGCGCCCTGCTGTCCGTCGCCCATGCTTTGCCACCCCACCGGCTGCTGCAGACCGAAGCGGCGGAGGCGGCGCGGGGAATGTTTGCCCATCGCTACGCCGCCTTCGAACGGATGGCGCCGGTCTTCACAACCTCCGGCATCGAGTCGCGATACACGGTGAAGCCCCTCGACTGGTATTTCACTTCGCTGGGATGGCCCGAGCGCAATGCCGCCTATCTCGCGGGGGCTCAGGAGCTGTTCGTCGAGGCCGCGACGCGAGCGCTGGCCGCGGCGGGGTGCGTTGCGTCCGAGGTCGACACGGTCATCACCATCTCCTCGACCGGCGTCGCGACGCCCAGCCTGGAAGCGCGCGTCGCGGGGCGCATGGGCTTTCGCGCCGATGTCGAACGGGTGCCGGTGTTCGGCCTCGGCTGTGCCGGCGGCGTCTCGGGCCTGGCGATCGCCAGCCGATTGGCGGCGGCCCGGCCCGGATCTACTGTGCTGATGGTCGCCATCGAAATCTGTACCGCGGCGTTCCGCATGGACCAGCTCACGGCCGCGAACATGGTGGCGACCGCTCTGTTCGGTGACGGCGCTGCCGCCTGTATCGTCCGTGCCGACTCAGGCGAGGCGGGACTCGGCCGGATCGAAGGAGCGGGCGAGCATCTCTGGCCGGACACGCTCGACATCATGGGCTGGAAAGTCGATCCGACGGGACTGGGCGTCATCTTCGACCGGTCCATTCCGCCCTTCGCCGAGCAGGAAGTCGGGCCGGCAGTTGAAACGATCCTGGCGCGCCTCGGGATCGCGCGCGACTCGGTCGATCGCTTCGCCTGCCATCCCGGCGGCGCCAAGGTGATCACCGCCCTCGAGTCGACGCTGCGTCTGGCGCAAGGCACGCTCGATCATGAACGCGAGGTGCTTCGCCAGTACGGCAACATGTCGGCGCCGACCGTGCTGTTCGTGCTCGAGCGCCTCGCAGCCGCCGGCCTGCCGCCGCGCACGGTGCTCACTGCGCTGGGGCCCGGCTTCACCTGCAGCGCGCTGTCGCTCGCGCGTGCCGCTTGAGGATCCTGCAATGGACTGGGCCGCGCTGATCCTGGGGCTCGTGACGGCTCAGCGCCTGGGCGAACTCGTGCTGGCCCGCCGTAACACCCGTCGCCTGTTGGCGAAAGGGGCGCACGAAGTCGGTGCGGCGCACTATCCGCTGATCGTCGCGCTTCATGCCGCCTGGCTGCTTGGCCTCTGGTATCTTACGGTGTATCCCGCGCCGGGAAACCAGCCCATCGAGCCGCTCTGGCTTGCGGCCTTCATCCTCCTCCAGCTGGGCCGTCTCTGGGTGATCGCTTCGCTCGGAGAGCGCTGGACGACGCGCATCCTCGTGCTGCGGGGAGCGCCGCTGGTGCAGCGTGGTCCCTATCGCTTCGTATCGCACCCGAATTACTGGGTGGTGGCGGGCGAGATCCTCGTCCTGCCGCTCGTCTTTGGCCTGCCGGCGTACGGGTTCGTCTTCTCGGCGCTCAATGCCGCGGTGATGTGGATCCGCATCAGGGCGGAGGCAGCGGCGCTCCGGCCTCAGTAGGACGCCAGAACTTCGATCTTGGTGTTCGCGATGATAAGGCGCTTGGCGAGCAGGCGTGCGAGGTTACCCATGATATGCTCGCAGGCACGGGGATGGAGATTCCGAAAGCTGGCGAAGGCATCGAGTGACAGTTCGAGGCAAGCGACCGCGGTGTCGGCCCAGACGTCCGCTGACCTCGTCGTTTCGAGCAGCGCCATCTCCCCGACCGCCATGCCCGCCGACAGCGTCGCGAGACGCAGGCCCCCCGGCAACCTGACGCTCACGACGCCGCTCACAACGAACAGCAGCGTGGTAGCCTGCTCGCCGGCCAAGATCATGCGCTCGCCGACCCGGTAGTGGTGCGGGGTCATCAGCTCGGAAAGTGCCGACAGTGCCGTCGGGTCGAGACCGGCCAGCAGTTGTTGTTCGCTGAGAGCGGTTGGCTTCTCGACGTCGAGCGCTCCGGCCTCGCTTTGAATAATGCGGTCTTCCGCCCACTCGATGGCTTCGTCGAGCAAGGCGATGCTGCGCACACCGGCCTTGCCGAGCAGCCACTCGCCAAGCGCGGCTTCGACAGGTGTGCCCTTCGTAATGCCGCAGAACACGACATCGACTTCTGCACGAGCGAGGTCGTCCAGGATATCGGCCATCAATTGCAGGGCCGCCTCGCTTACCGACGGGACGCGACGCAGATCGACGATGAGATATGCCAACTCCGGCGGCAGGCCGCGGACCCGACGCGAGATATACTCGGCGTTCGCAAAGCTCAACGCTCCCGTGAGCTCCACGATGGCACACTTGGCGTGGTGAGCTTCCAGGATGGCCTGCTCGCGTGGCCGGCGGTTGCGGCGGGACGAAACGCTGCCGACATCGTAGCTGGCCGCGATGCAGGTCCGCACGTCGCCGACCCTGTTGAGCATGTGGAGGCCGTAGTGCGTCGAGAGGGCCTCGCAGGTGCGTAGCCCGCGGACGCTGTTGCCCTGGTCGTCGATGCGCGGCGAATAGGTGCCGAGGCCGAGTTGCGAAGGGAGCGCGGCCACGATGCCGCCGCCCACGCCGCTCTTGGCCGGGATGCCGACGCGATAGACCCAGCGGCCTGCCGAATCGTACATGCCCGAGCTGGTCATGACCGAGAGCGTGCGCGCGACGGCGTAGGACGAGACGACCTGCTCGCCGGTCAGCGGATTGCGGCCCTTGTGCGAGAGGGTTGCCGCCATGACCGACAGGTCGCGCGCCGACACACGCAGAGCGCACTGGCGAAAGTAGACGTCGAGGACCTGATCGACGTCGCCCAGCAGAACGCCGTGATTGCGCAGGAGATAGGCGATGGCGCGGTTGCGATCGCCGGTCGCCCGCTCCGACTTGAAGGTCGCCTCGTCCACGTCGAGGCGACGTCCGGCGAAGCGGCTGAGCGCGTCGTGCAGCCGCGTAAAGGCGCCGTCGCCCTCGCTTTCGCAGATCAGGCTGGTGCAGGCGATCGCGCCGGCATTGACCATCGGGTTGAAGGGCCGGTTGTCGGATCGAAGCCGGATGGAGTTGAAGGCATCGCCGCTCGGCTCGACGCCCACGACGGTTTCGACGCGATCGGGGCCGACCGTCTCGAGGGCGACGGCGAAGACGAAGGCCTTTGAGATCGACTGGATGGTGAACTCGACGTTGCTGTCGCCGATTTCGTAGACGAAGCCGTCGACCGTGGTGACGGCGATGCCGAAGTCGGCAGGATTCGCGAGCGACAGTTCGGGAATATAGGAGGCGACTTCGCCGCTATCGTCTTTCGAGAAGTCGGAATGGCAACGCGCCAGGAAGCGCGCGAGGGGAAGCTCGGCGGAGGACATCTGGAGTCAATCCATTCTGTTCACGGAGACTGAGCTGGTTGAGTGTCAGTCGTCACTGAGCGGAGCAAGCATCATGCCGCGACTGGGAGGTAGAGCCACGATCATCTATTTCGTCTCGATGATCTCCCGGACCCGCGTCGCCAAGGCTTCCATGGTGAAGGGCTTGGTGATGAGCGTCATCCCCGCGTGGAGCGAGTCGGCGGCGAGGGCTGCGTTCTCGGCATAGCCCGTCATGAACAAGACCTTGAGCTCGGGACGAAGGGCACGGGCCGCGTCCGCAACCTGCCGGCCGTTCAGCCCTGGTAGCCCGACATCGGTGATCAGCAGGTCGATGCGCTGCGCCGACTGCACGATCTCCAGGCCCTGCGGACCGTCGACTGCCTCGATGGCGCGGTAGCCGAGATCGGCCAGCACTTCGACGACCAGGCCGCGAACCACGGGCTCGTCCTCGACGACCAGCACGGTCTCGCCGGTTTCGGCCGACGCGGGCCCGGCCGCGTCCGCGGCGGTCTCGTCGTCGGCGTCCCCGTGGAAGCGCGGCAGGCAGAGGTGAACGGTCGTGCCGCGCCCGGGTTCGCTCTCGATCTGGGCATAGCCGTCGGACTGGCGCGCGAAGCCATAGATCATGGAAAGTCCCAGGCCGGTGCCTTGCCCTATGGGTTTGGTCGTGAAGAAGGGCTCGAATGCACGGGCAATCGTTTCGGCATCCATGCCGGTGCCGCTGTCGGTGACCGAGATGCAGACATAGTCGCCGGCCGCCCTGTCGGCATGCGCGGCCGCGGCCGCCTCGCCGACCTCCATGTTGTGGGTCGCGATGACCAGCTGCCCGCCTTCCGGCATGGCGTCCCGCGCATTGATGGCGAGGTTCAGGATGGCGGATTCCAGCTGGTTGGCGTCGCAGCGAGTCAGCCAGAGTCCGTCGGCCAGCCGCAATTCGAGATCGATCCTCTCGCCCAGCGTCCGCCGCAGCAGCTCCTCCATCGAACCCACCAGCGGGTTGATGTGGACAGGGCGGGGATCCAGCGGCTGCCGGCGGGCGAAGGCCAGCAGCCGGTGGGTGAGGGCGGCGGCGCGGTTGGCCGACGTCATGGCGCCGGTGATGAAGCGGTCGAGGTCGCCCAGCCGGCCTTGGCTGATACGCCGCTGGACGAGGTCCAGGCTGCCGGTGATGCCTTGCAGCAGATTGTTGAAATCGTGGGCGATGCCGCCGGTGAGCTGGCCGATCGCCTCCATCTTCTGGGCCTGGCGCAAAGCCTCCTCCGTCGCGCGCAGTTCAGCGGTCCGCGCCTCGACCCGTGCTTCGAGCGTGGCGTTGAGCGCGCGCAGCGCCGCCTCCGCCTCGCCGCGCTCGATCACCTGGCGGGTCCGTTCGGCGACCTCTTCCATGAAGGCGACCTCGTCGGGTTGCCATCGACAGACCGGCCGGTCGTTGAGATAGACGATCGTGCGCAGGCGTCCGGCGCGCACGAAGGGCACGACCAGAACGGCGCGCGTGTCGACCGCGCGCGCGGTGGCACGCGTCTCCTCCTCGTCGCTCAGCGGATCGGTCTGCAGGTCGTTCACCACAACCGTCTCGCCCGCGCCGAGCTTCTTCACGATCTTGACGCCGAAGGCATGGGCCGGGATGCGACCAAGCAGCGGCTGCGCACGGCCGTCGGTCCAGCAGACCGAATAGTCGAACACGTCCTCGACCGGATCGAGATGGCCGTAGCCCACGCGGCTGACGCCGAAGAAGCGACCCATCAGGGCGCAGGCTTCGTCCAGAGCCTTGTCCGTGTCGTTGCCGCGCAAGGCATCGCTGAGTTCGAGCATGAAGGCGTGACGCGCCTCGGCGATCTTGCGGGCGCTGATGTCGATGGCGGTGCCGACCGCGCGGTAGCACCTGCCGTCCGTGTCGAACAGACCTTTGCCCTTTGCCGCGATCCAGCGGACCACGCCGTCGTCGTGGCCGATCGTCCGGTACTGCACGTCGTAGGTTGCCCGGATCGCGGGATCGAGGGCCGCGCCGAACGCCCGCGTGGTGACGTCGCGGTCTTCGGGGTGGAGGCCGGCGTAGAAGTCGTCGAGCGTGCAGACGGCGTCGGGTGAAAAGCCGAACATGGCCTTGGTGCGGGGCGACCAGGCCATTGTATCGGTGGTGAAATCGACGTCCCAGATGCCGATCTCAGCCGCCTCCGTGGTCAGTCGCAGCGATTCCTCGCTCAGCAGCGACTGCCGCTCGGCCTCCTTGTGGGCCGTGATGTCGTGGCCGCCGACGAAGATGCCGTAGACCTCGCCGGCCTCGTCGCGCATCGGTTCATAAAGGAAGTCGATGAGGCGTATGCTGGCATCGTTGCTGAGGCGAACGGGCATGGCCCGCGCGATGAAGCGCTCGCCGGTGCGGTATACCCGGTCCAGCAATTCGTAGAAGCCCTGGCCCTCGATTTCCGGCAGGGCGTCGCGCACGCTGCGGCCGATGAAGTCGCGCGGGCCGGTAATCGCGAGGTAGGCTTCGTTCACGTACTCGTAGACATGGTCGGGGCCGCTCAGGACGGCGATGAAGCCGGGCGCCTTCTGGAACATGCGGCGCTGGCGCTCGATTTCGGCCAGGAGCCGCTGCTCGGTGAGCACCTTCTGCGTGGTTTCGCTGCAGACCACCAACACGCCGCCCACGCCGTACGGTGCCTCGGCGTCGTCGATCGGACTGTAGCTGTAGGTCCAATAAACGTCTTCGCGGAGCCCATTGCGGGTGATCGGGACCAGGTGGTTCTCGTTCCAGGTGGCGCCTCGACCGGCCATTACCTGCTCGATCTGCGGCCCGATGATGGGCCAGATCTCCTCCCACACGGCGCGGCCGGGCCGGCCGAGCGAGGACGGATGGCGTTCCGGGCCGATCGAACGCCGATAGGCGTCGTTATAGAAACAGATGAGGTCCGGGCCCCACCAGATGTACATCGGGTGGCCGCAGTTCAGCATCAGCCGGACCGCGGTCCGCAGCGACTGCGGCCATCCGGCCGGGTCGCCGAGCGGGGTAGCCTTCCAGTCATGCGCCCGCATGAGCGCGCCCATCTCGCCGCCCCCGGCAAGAAAGCTCGTGTCGCGCTCGGATGAGGTCATGGCCGGACAGTATCGAATCGCGCCCCGCCTGCAAGCGCGACGGCGCCCGGTCGTCCCCTCAGATCACCCGCTGGATCCGCCGTCTTCGGCTTGGGACGCGCCCCATCAGGCGCGGCGCTTCCGCGCGCGGCAGACCCGCTTATCGGGATTGCTTGAATAATCGATGCCCTTCTAGAGTGGCGCCGAGCGGGACTCCCCTTCTTCGCGGCATCAATTCACGTTTTTTCTGCAGCTTGCGTTGGGGCGCGCTGGCCGAGGAGTCCACCCCTTGAAGCTTGCATCATGCTTCCGCCGTACGCTTCGGAATCGGCTCCTCTCCGGCGTGTGCTCGTACTCCGCCTGTCTCCTGCCAGGTCTGTTGCTCGCCGAACCGGCATTCGCGCAGGCTGGCGGCCGCCATGGCCAGCTGGGAGCAAACTCTCAAGTCGAATATGCGACGTTCGACGTCGTCGCCAACCTAGAGGGTGCGAGCGGCGCCGATGGCGCGAACGGCGCTGCCGGTCCCGATGGGACCGGCGGCAACGGCAACGGGATGGGCGGCAAGACTACGGGCGGCAACGGCGCAGGCGCAGGTGGCAACAATGCCCAGGGCGGCGATGGCGCCAGGGGCGGTGATGGGGATGCCGGCGGCAGTGCGCGGCAAACGACCCTGTCGATCGAGGATGTGACCGTTTCCGGCGGAGCCGGGGGCAGCGGGGGCGCCGGAGGTGACGGCGGAACCGGCAACGGCAGCAACGGTAATGGCAACGGCGGCAATGGCAATGCCGGGACCGGCAACAGCAACGGCGGCAATGACATGCCCGGCGACGGCAACGTCGATGGCGGAAGCGGGAACAACAGCGGCGGTAATGGCGGAAACGGCGTCGGGGCGGGCGGCAACAATGCCCAGGGCGGCGATGGCGGCGGGGGCGGTGCCGGCGGGGCGGGCCTCAACGCGATGGATGCCGGAATCCAAATAAAGAACGGCGCCGTTTCCGGCGGCGCGGGAGGCAGCGGCGGCACAGGCGCCAACGGCGGGGCCGGCAACGGCGGTAATGGCAACGGCAATGGCGGCAACGGCAACGCCGGAAGCGGCAACAACAACGGCGGCAACAACAACGGGGGCAGCGGCAACGCCAACGGCGGCAGCGGCAACAACAATGGCGGCAACGGCGGCAATGGAGTCGATGCCGGCGGCAACGTCTCTACCGGCGGGAACGGCGGTCGCGGGGGCGATGGCGGCGCCGGCATCAGCGCGACGCACACCCGGATCCAGGTCGAGTACGGCGCCGTTTCCGGAGGGGCCGGCAGCAGCGGTGGCGTCGGAGGCAACGGCGGAGCCGGCAACGGCAGCAACGGCGACGGCAATGGCGGCAACGACAATGGCGGCGACAGCAACAACAACGGCGGCAACAACAATGCCGGCAACGGCAACGCCAACGGTGGCAGCGGCAACAACAACACGGCCGGAAGCGGTCTCGATGGCAGCAATGGAACCGGCGGCGGCAGAAACAACGTCGACGGTGGGGCCGCAGGCAAAGGGGGTACCGGCGGAGCCGGCATAAGCGGGACATACCTCTCGATCAGCATGACCGAAGGCCTCGTTTCGGGAGGCGCCGGCGGCAGCGGTGGCGTCGGCGGTAACGGCGGGGCCGGCAATGGCGGCAACGGCAATGGCAATGGCGGTAACAACAACGCCGGAAGCAACAACAACAATGGCGGCAACGGCAACGGTGGCAGCGGCAACGTCAACGGGGGCAGCGGCAACAACAACGGCGGCAATGGCGGCAACGGCAACGACGCCGGCGGCAATACCGCCCTCGGAGGCAGTGGCGGTGACGGAGGGGCCGGCGGGGCCGGCGTGGTTGGGGCCTACGTGATCCTCGACGCTCGGGGCGGACGCATTGCCGGAGGCGCCGGCGGGAACGGTGGCGACGGCGGCAATGGCGGGGCGGGCAACGGCGGCAATGGCAACGGCAATGGCGGCAACAACAACGGGGGCAGCGGCAACAACAACGGCGGAAACGACAATGCCGGAGATGGCAACGGTGGCGGCGGCAGCAGCAACGGCAGCGGTCGCGCAGGAAACGACAATGGCGGCAATGGTGTTTCGGCCGGGGCCAACACCGTCGACGGCGGGCATGCGGGACACGGCGGCGACGGCGGCAATGGGCTGAGCCTCACTCGCTCCGCCATCACCGTGCGCGGCGGGAGCATTTCCGGCGGCGACGGCGGCGCGGGGGGAATCGGTGGCAACGGCGGGGGCGGCAACGGCGGCAACGGCACGAACAACAGCGGCAACAACAACGCCGGCAGCGGCAACAATAACGGCGGGAACAACAACGGCGGCAACGGCAACGACAACGCCGGCAGCGGGAACGACAACGGCGCCACCGAAAACGAAAACGGTGGAAACGGCAACGGCGCGGGCGCCAACAACGCCAACGGTGGCCGCGGCGGAGACGGCGGCGCCGGGGGCGCCGGCATCGCTGCGTCGAATTCGACGATCCGTGCCGAAGCCGTAATTTTTTCTGGAGGAGCCGGCGGCGCCGGCGGCACCGGGGGCAATGGCGGAATCGGCAATGGCGGCAATGGCGACGGCAACGGCGGCAACAACGACGGCGGCAGCGGTAACAACAACGGCGGCAACAACAACGGCGGCAGCGGCAATGCCAACGGCGGCAGCGGCAACAACAATGGCGGCAACGGTGGCAACGGCGTGGGCGCCGGAGACAACAACAATGACGGCGGCCTCGCAGGCCGCGGCGGGGCGGGCGGCGCGGGTGTCAGCGCGACCAAAGCCACAATTCAGCTGACCGACGGAATTGTCTCCGGAGGCGCCGGCGGCGGCGGTGGTGTCGGAGGCAATGGCGGGGCCGGCAACGGCGGCAATGGCAACGGCAACGGCGGCAACAACAACGGCGGCAGCGGCAACAACAACGGCGGCAACTACAACGGCGGAAGCGGCAACGCCAACGCAGGCAGCAGCAACAACAACGGCAGCAATGGCGGCAACGGCGTCGGAGCCGGGGGCAACAACGCCAACGGTCGCGCCGGTGGCCAGGGCGGCGACGGCGGCGAGGGCGTGAGCGCGACCCAAGCGATCATCGACGTTCTGGGCGGCAGCATTTCCGGCGGGGTTGCAGGCGACGGCGGCATCGGCGGCAACGGCGGGGCCGGCAACGGCGGCAATGGCAACGGCAACGGAGGCAACAACAACGCCGGCAGTGGAAACAATAGCGGCGGCAACAACAACGGAGGCAGCGGCAACAGCGGCGGCGGCAGCGGAAACAACAACGGCGGGAGCGGAGACAATAACGGCGCGAATGGCGCGTCGGCCGGCAATAACAAGGTCAACGGCGGGGCGGGCGGAAACGGTGGAACCGGCGGCGGCGGCATCGACGGGGTATCCGCGATCGTCAGCATTCAGGACGCGAGCATCGCCGGCGGCAGCGGGGGCAACGGCGGCACCGGCGGCAATGGTGGTTCCGGCAACGGCGGCAACGGCACAGGCAACGGCGGCAACAACAACGCGGGAAGCGGCAACAACAACGGCGGCATCCAGAATGCCGGCAACGGCAACGACAATGGCGGCAGCGGCAACAACAACGGTGGCAGCGGCAACACCAACGGCGGCAATGGCGACCGGGCCGGCGGCAACAATGCCGACGGCGGCGCCGGCGGCAATGGCGGTGCGGGCGGGATCGGCATCAGCGGGACGCATGCTTGGATTTCGGTCAAGGCCGGAGCTGTTTCCGGCGGTAGCGGAGGCACTGGGGGTACCGGAGGCAACGGCGGCGCCGGCAACGGCGGCAACGGCAACGGCAACGGCGGCAACAACGACGCCGGAAGCGGGAACAACAACGGCGGCAACGACAACGGCGGTAGCGGCAACGACAATGGCGGCAGCGGCAACCACAACGGCGGCAGTTCCAACAGCAATGCAGGCAATGGAAATGCGGCCGGTGGCAACACCGTCAACGGCGGTGCGGGCGGCAGCGGAGGGGACGGCGGTGCCGGCATCCGCGGGACGGTTGCGAGAATCCAGCTCGAAGACACGACCATCTCCGGCGGCGCCGGCGGCGCCGGCGGCATAGGCGGCAACGGCGGAGCCGGCAACGGTGGCAACGGCAACGGCAACAGCGGCAACGGCAATACCGGCACCGGCAACAACAATGGCGGCAACGACAACGTCGGAAGTGGCAACAACAACGGCGGCAGCGGCAACGACAATGGCGGCGGCGCGAACGACACGGGCGGTAATGGCGGCGCGGCCGGCGGCAACGTCGCCGACGGCGGCGCCGGAGGTCAGGGCGGGGCCGGCGGCGCTGGCCTTAGCGGGCTCGATGCCACGATCGATCTGAAGGGCGTGACCCTGTCCGCGGGCGCCGGCGGCAACGGCGGCACCGGCGGCCATGGCGGGGCCGGCAACGGCAGCAACGGCGACGGTAACGGCGGCAACAACGATGGCGGCAGCGGCAACAATAACGGCGGAAGCGGCAATGGTTTGAGCGGCAACGACAACCCCGGCAGCAACAACGATAACGGTGGCCACGGCGGGAACGGCGACGGCGGCGGCCTCAACAGCGTCAACGGAGGCAAAGGCGGAGACGGTGGCGCGGGCGGCGTCGGCATCGGCGGAACGAATGCCAATATCTCCGTGACGGATAGCCTGATTTCCGCCGGAGCGGGCGGCAACGGCGGTGACGGGGGCAATGGCGGCGCGGGCAACGGCGGCAATGGCAACGGTAACGGCGGTAACAACAACGCCGGCAGCGGCAACAACAACGGCGGCAACGACAATGGCGCCGGGGGCAACAACAACGGCGGCAGCGGCAACAACAATGGCAACAATGGCGGCGACGGCGGCATGGGAGGCGGGAACAGGGCCGACGGTGGCGCCGGCGGGGCTGGCGGCGCGGGCGGCGCCGGCATCAGCGGCATCCATGCCAACATAGACGTGCAAGGCAGCCGCATTTCCGGCGGCGCGGGCGGAGCCGGCGGTGTGGGCAGCAGCGGAGGCGCGGGCAACGGCGGCAACGGCAATGGCAACGGCGGGAGCGGAAACGGCGGGAGCGGCAACAACAACGGCGGCAGTGGCAACCTGGGCGACGGCAACAACCTGGGCGGGAGTGGAAACGACAACGGAAACAATGGCGGCAACGGCAATGCGGCCGGCGGCAATACGGTGGATGGAGGCGCGGGAGGAAGCGGCGGGATCGGCGGGGCCGGCCTCAGCGGCACCGACGCCATTATCAGCGTCAGGAATTCAAGCATCGCAGGCGGCGCCGGAGGCCAAGGCGGTGTCGGGGGCAACGGCGGATCCGGCAACGGTGGAAATGGCAATGGCAATGGCGGCAACAACAATGCCGGCAGCGGGAACAACAACGGCGGCAACGACAACGGCGGAAGCGGCAACAACAATGGCGGTAGCGGCAACAACAACGGGAACAATGGCGGCAGCGGGGACGCTGCCGGTGGCAACAGCTCTGCCGGTGGCATAGGGGGCAATGGCGGTACCGGCGGCGCCGGCATCGCTGGATCGAATGCCACGATAGAAATGGAGAACGTGACCGTGTTCGCCGGCGCCGGGGGCAGCGGCGGCACCGGTGGCAACGGTGGCGCCGGCAATGGCGGCAACGGTAACGGCAATGGCGGCAACGGCAATGCCGGCAGCGGCAACAACAATGGCGGCAACGGCAATGTCGGCGGCGGCAACGACAATGTCGGAAGCGGCAACAACAACGATGGCAACGGCGGAAACGGCGTGGCGGCTGGCGGCAACGTGGCGGACGGCGGCGCCGGCGGCAGTGGCGGCGGCGGCGGTACGGGCATCGATGCCATTCGTGCGGAACTCTTCGTAAGAAATGGGACTGTGTCCGGTGGCGCGGGCGGCAGTGGCGGAACCGGCGGCAACGGCGGGGCCGGCAACGGCGGCAACGGCGTCGGTAACGGCGGCAACGGCAATTCTGGAAGCGGCAATGGCGGTCGCAGCATTGCCAGCAATTACAACGGCGGCAACGGCGTCGGAGCCGGAGGCAACCTTGCCGACGGCGGCAATGGCGGCGCCGGCGGGAATGGCGGCGCGGGTATCAACGCGACGTCTGCCCGGGTCCGGCTGGAAAATGCCGCTGTTGCCGGCGGCTCAGGGGGTGGCGGCGGAATTGGTGGCAACGGGGGCGCCGGTAACGGCGGCAATGGCAACGGGAACACCGGCAACGGGGACGGCGGCGGTATCGGCAATGCAGGCAACGGCGTCGGAGCGGGAGGGAACAGCACCGTCGGGGGCGCGGGCGGCGGCGGTGGGACCGGAGGCGTCGGCGTCGGCGCGACACGTGCCTCGATCAGCGCTCTCGGGGGCGTCATCTCCGGCGGCGCCGGAGGCAATGGAGGAGAGGGCGGACGAGGAGGTGAAGGCAACGGCGGTAACGGCACCGGAAACGATGGGTCCGGAAGCGCCGCGGGGAGCGGCCATAACACAAGCATGGGCGGTAACGGTGGGGCCGGCGCGGCCGGCGGCGCCGGCATCAGCGCCAGCCAGGCCAGGCTAAACGTGACGGACGCGATCATTTCCGGCGGTCCGGGCGGCAACGGCGGAAATGGCGGCTACGGAGGCCAGGGCGGAGAGGCGGACAACGTCACCGACGGCGGCAACGGTGGCAACGGCGGGACAGGCGGCGCCGGCATCAGTGCGAGCCATGCCCGGATATCTCTTCAGGGCGGGAGCGTTTCGGGCGGCGCGGGAGGCAATGAGGGAGTGGGCGGCGCTGCCGCCGAAGGAAATGCCAATAGAGGGCGCGACGGTGTTGGCGGCACCGGCGGCGCGGGTATTACCGGCGAGAACCTCAAGGTGATCAGCAATGGCGTCATCTCCGGGGGGCTCGATGCATCGGGCGCATACGCGAACGCGATCCGATTCACCGGGGGCACAAACACGCTTGAGCTCTACGATGATGCAAGAATGAACGGCGCTGTTGCCGGGACTGGAAACGACACACTTACGCTCAATGGCACGAAGTCCGGCGTCCTCGATCTCGCTCAGTACTCCGGCTTCGCCAGTTATGTGATGCAGGATGCAGGCGCATGGACGCTGACGGGGACCAGTGTCGATGCCGCCCACTGGTCGATCGACGGCGGCCTCCTGTCGGTGAACGGCAACCTGACCGGCGCGCGCAAGCTCACGATCGGCGTTGATGGCACGCTGGGCGGCAACGGCTTCGTGCCGACGACGGTGGTGAACGGCACGCTGGCGCCGGGCAATTCGGTCGGCACGCTCACCGTCGTGGGCGATCTCACCTTCAATCCGGGCAGCACCTACCAGGTCCAGATCGAGGGCACGGCCGACCGCACCAACGTCACCGGGACGACGACGCTCGCCGGCGGCACGGTGCAGGCGAGCTTCGCCGCCTCGGCCTTCCAGCGCAGCTACCAGATCCTGAGTTCGGCCGCCGTGACCGGCCGGTTCGATGGGTTGACGGCCAGTGGCCTGCCCGGCTTCCTCACCGCCAGCCTTGGCTATGCGCCGGGCAGCGTGGCCCTCAACCTGCAGTCCGGGATGGCGTCGATGTCGGGTCCCGGCAGCAACCGCAGTGCCGTCGCGCGGGCCTTCGACACGGCCTTCAACGCCGGCCCCGGCCTCAACGGCATGCCGGGCCTGTATGGCCTGTCGAACGGGCAGCTGCCGCAGGCGCTTTCCACCCTCTCGGGCGACAGCGCCAGCGTCGTGCAGTCGGCGGCGCTGTCCGCCGGCAACCAGTTTGCCTCCTTGATGACCGACCGCGTCGTCACGCGGCGCAACGAGGAACTGGCCTGCTACGACCGTCCGGCCGAGGCGCAGGCCTGCCAGACCCCGCCCGACTGGAGCGCTTGGTCGGCGGGCTTCGGCGGGGCGCAGTGGCTCAATGCCAACGACGCGACCGGCGCCGCGGCGTCGCTGCAGAAAGTGGCTGGCGGGGCCTTCGGCATCGACTATCGCGCCGGGTCCGACACGCTGGTGGGCCTCGCCGTCGGTGCCAGCGCGCTGGGCATTTCCATGCCGGCCAGCGCTGCCAACGCTCAGGCGACCGGCACCCACATCGGCCTCTACGGCCTGCACGATTGGGGGAACTTCTACGTCAATGCCGCGCTGGTCTTCAGCCGCTTCGACGGCAGCCTGACGCGGCAGATCACGGGCATCGGCACCGCCGAGACGGAGCGCTCGTCTTCGGTCTCGACCCAGCTCGGCGGGCGGGTGGAAGTCGGCCGCCCCTACGCCGTCGGGCAGGCCTCCATCACGCCCTTCGCGGCGCTGCAGCCGTCGCAGTTCTGGCAGCCGGCAACCACCGAGACCGGGACCACCGCGAGCGGCGCGCCCGGCGTGTTCGCGCTCTCCTACCAGGCCCAATCCACGACCTCGCTCCCGATGTTCCTGGGCGCGCAGATCGACGGCCGGACGGAGATCAACTCGCATGCCGCCAGCGCCTGGCTGCGGCTTGCCTGGGTGCACGAGTTCATGACCGGCCGGCCGGTGACCGCGGGTTTTACCGGCCTGCCGGGCAGCCAGTTCACGGTCGACGGCGCGACCGCCGCCAGCGACGCCGCCCGACTCGACTTCGGTGGCCGCTATGCGCTCGACGCCCAGATGACCCTGTTCGCCAACGCCACCGCCGAATTCTCGAACCGCGGCCGCAGCGTCGGCGGCACCATCGGCTTCAAGTGGATGTGGTAGCGTATATGAGCATGACAGGCCCCGGATGCGTCGCCTGTTCGCCGCGGCCGGGGCAGAGCGCTCGCGTGCGCTCGATCGGGTGCGCCCTCAGATCACCCGCTGGGTGCGGGCGAAGGCCATGTAGAGGTCGTGGGCCCGCGCGGCGATCGGGCCGGGCTGGAGGTCGCGGTCCTCGTAGCGGCTGACGGGTTGCACCTTGCCGGCATTGCCGGTGGTGAACATCTCGTCGGCTTCTTCCAACTCCGCCGGACGGATCGTGCGCTCCTCGACCGTGATGCCGGCCGAGCGCAGGAGCTTGACCGTCCGGTAGCGCGTGATGCCGGCCAGGAAGCTGCCGTTCGGTACGGGAGTCGCGACCACGCCGTTGCGGGCGATGAAGAGGTTGGAGCTGCAGGTCTCGGCCACGTTTCCGAGCGGGTCGAGCACGACGCCGTTGTTGAAGCCGCGCTTCAGCATCTCGGCGACACCGCGCGAGGAATTGGGATAGAGGCAGCTCGCCTTGGCGTCGGTCGGCGCGGTCTCGGGCGCAGGCCGGCGAATGCTGCGGCACAGGCCGAGGGTCAGCGGCGTGCCGGCGCGCATCGGCGAAACATAGGTGCAGAGCAGGAACTGCGCAGATTCCGGATCGACCGAAATGGGACCGGCACCACCCTTGCCGGCCCAAAACATGGGGCGGACATAGAGTTCGGCCTTGGGACCGAAGCGGCGCACGCTCTCGTGCATCAGCTTCAGGATCTCTTCCGGCGTCTGGGTCGGGTTGAGGCCGATGGCGCGCGCCGAACGGACGACGCGTTCCGCATGGAGGTCGAGGTCGGGGCCGCACCCCTCGAAGGCGCGGCCGCCATCGAATACCATGGAGCCCAGCCAGAAGGCATGGTCGCGCGGCCCCAGGATTGCAGGGTTGCCCTCGTGCCAGGTGCCGTTCCAGTAGGTGAGCGTGTCCATTCTATCCTCGTCGTCCCTCGAAGCGCGCGGACATAGCAGACGATGAGCGGTGCGGCCATCCTCGCCTTGGGCGCGGCCTTCTGCTTTGCACTGGCGCTGATTCTGACGCAGTTCGGCTTGCGGACGATGCCCTCCTGGCGCTCGCCGCTCTACTCGATCGGCGGTGCGCTGGTCGTCGCCTGGCTGGCGGCGATCGTGTTCGTGGACTGGCGCAGCTTCAACCTGGACGCCGCGCTCATCTTCGCCGGGGTCGGTTGCATCTTTCCCGTCGTCGTTTCCATCCTCGCGGTGCGCTCGAACGAGCGGCTCGGGCCGGCGGTGGCTGGAGCCGTAGGCAATGTGACGCCCATCTTCGCCGTGCTGGGCGCGGTGCTGTTCCTCGGCGAGCATCTCGGGCTGCTGCAACTGGCCGGCCTGGCAATGGTCGTGGGCGGCGTGGCGCTGCTGGCGCTGCGCGGCGGCACCGGCGGTCGCCACTGGTCCGTCTGGGTGCTCGGCCTGCCGCTTGCAGCCGCGTTGGTGCGAGGCGCCATCCAGCCGGCGATCAAGACCGGGCTCGCGCTCTGGCCGGAGCCGCTCGCCGCCGCCGCCATCGGCTACGCGCTCTCCTCGGTCGTGATCGTGTCTCTGGTCGGTCGCCGCGCCTTGAGGGCAGGACCGGCGATCCGCAGCGGGGTGCTGTGGTTCCTGGCGGTCGGATTCGCCAACGGCACTGCCACCTTCCTTCTCTATGCGGCGCTCGGGCTGGGCTCCATCACGGTGGTCGCGCCGCTGGTCGCGCTCTTTCCGCTGATGGGCGTGGTGATGAGCTGGATCTTCCTGCGTGGGGAGCGGCTTCATGCAATCGGCCTGTTCGGCATCCTCGTCAGCGTGGCCGGTGTGATCCTTCTCCTCGTCGGAGGAACCTGAGAGCGGCGGAAAAGCGGAGGCAGGCGATGACGAGCCTCACCGCACTCGCCGCCGCCACGCGACGGCGCGCCGCCGGTTCGGCGCGTCTGGGTGCCGGGCTACTAGGCCTGGCACCGGGGCCATCAGGTCTGGTTGATGGCCGGTGGATCAACGAGCGCCCGGCTCCGTGCGGAGCGCCTTTCTAGGTGGTGGATGGGAACAGCTCCAAGTTCATGCCCACCAGTTTGACGACGAGTTCGCCAGTGTCGGCGGATGCCGCTGCCGCCGCAAAGGCATCGGTCATGGTCTTCGAAGCCAGCGGATCGGAGACGAAGACTGTTCTCGCGTTCTCCGCATCCGTCAATCCGTTGGTGATCGCGTAGTAGATGCCCGTCGTCTGCTTGCTGACGAGCGTTGCCACGTCCTCGGCACCGGTCACCCCCTGGACGAAGGCCAGCAGAAACGTCGCCTGCGTGAGATGGCCGCTCTCCAGTTGGCCCATCCAGTAGGCTTGCCCCTCGGCGTCCGCGGCGCGGTCGAGGATCTCCGCATAGGCATTGCTCACGAGAGCGGCGTTGCTGGGTGCCACAGGGCGAAGCGCCTGGCCTTCGGCTGAAGAGTAGAAGGATTCAGCAATGTCGGTCAGGCTCATTCCGTCGGCCAGCCGGGAGGCCCAGTATGCGAGGCCAAGGGCATCCGGCGCACGATCGAGGGCGGCATTGTAGAGGTCGATGATCGGCATGAAGCTCGAGGCATCGAGATTGGAGGCCCTGATCAAGGACGTGGTGTCGAGCGTCTGGTCGGCGAACCTGATGGCCTCGACGTTGGTGAGAATATCCTGGCCCTCGACGCCCAGCCGATCCGCGACGACGACCGCCACGCCTGCGGTCACAGACATTTCGTAGTTGTGCGCCAGCCCGGAGTAGAGGGCGGTGTCGACACCCGATCCTCCCTCGATCACGTCATCGCCGCCGCCGCCGGCTATCGCATCGGCTCCCGCGCCGCCGTCGATGTACTCTCCTCCCGCAGTGCCAGCGAGAGCGTTGGCCGCGGCAGTCCCGTTCAGGCTGGATCCCGTCCAGACACTCACGGCTGAAACGTCGAGCTTGAATGTCGCGTTCTGAGCCGGGTTGGACGTCGGAAGGGGCAGACTGGGATCGGAGACCGGCCAGTCGGGGTATCCCACCCAGATGTTGAAGTGCAAATTCTGAGGTTGGTCCGGCGTACCGGGGCCACCCGGCAGACCGCTGCTCGGAGTAGGTGTCGTTGCAATAACGGTTCGATAGGCAACATCATCCACGTACCATTTGACGACGCCGTTCGGCAGCCATTCGAACTTGTAGACGTGTTCGACCTGCTGGGAATATCCGTCCGGCGAATAGGAAATCGGGTTGCCGTTGTCGTACTGGGCCTGATGGTAGATGTTGGTCTGAAACTGGCTGTCGAATTTGGACATCAGTTCGATGTCGATTTCGTCGTGTCCGTTGGTTCCCGGAGCCCCTTGGCCGAGCGTAAAGAAGCCGCCGATGATTCCCTTCTGCGCCTGCTCGTACGTCAGGGTCGCCTGGAAGATCAGAGGGCCCTGCGTATTGACGTCGAATGTCGGGACGCTGATCATCTCCGACCCAAAATACGACAGGCCGGTTGGATTGTAGGTGTCCAGCTGGAGAACGGCATGTCCATCGACGACCACCGGCAGGGTCGTGCGCTGTTGTGTATTCCCCAGAAATGATCCCGGGCCAACGTTGGGCTTCCACTTCGCCGCGCTGAGGGGGCCGCTGAAGTCTTCGGAGAAAATCAGTGTCTTTGGATCCAGACCCATTTGAATGTTCTCCTGGGATTGTCGCGGCCGACGCAACGGGTTGTTGGTCGGTCCGTGGAAAGTAGAGGCCGAGCCCGGACGCTCCAGCGGAATCTACGAAAGGTCGTTGTGCGGACTTCCCCGCGGACGATTGCAGGCTAGCGCCGCTCCTGCGACGAACAGTAAGCAGTTGCCGTGCGCCGACGCCGCACTAAGGTCTGAGGAGGAATGTCGCCGGAGCGCGACGACCCGGAGGAGACTGAGATGACGGCCCCGCTCACCATTCGACTGCATCCCGCCGACAATGTCGTCGTGGCGCGCATGGACATCCTGCCCGGCACGAACGTCGAGGGAGACGTGGCGGCGGCCACGCGCGTGCCGCCCGGTCACAAGATTCTCACGCGGCCGGTCAAGAAAGGCGAGCCGCTGCGCAAGTACAATCAGATCATCGGGTTCGCGACCGAAGACCTCCCGCCCGGGACGCACATTCATACGCACAACTGCGTCATGGGCGAGTTCGAGCGCGACTATGCCTTCTGTGCCGATGCACTTCCGACCGACTTGATCGTGCCGCCGGCGACCTTCCAAGGGTACCGCCGCACCGACGGGCGGGCCGCGACACGCAACTACATCGGCATCGTGACCACGGTGAACTGTTCGGCTGCGACCAGCCGCATGATCGCCTCGAGGCTCGCGCCGGTGCTGGCGCAGTTTCCGAACATCGACGGCGTCGTGCCGCTCACGCATGGGGGTGGCTGCGGCATGGCGGCGTCGGGCCTCGAGATGGATGTGCTGCGCCGGACGCTCGCGGGGTATGTCCGGCATCCCAATATGGCCGCGGTCGTGGTGCTCGGCCTCGGCTGCGAAACCAATCAGATATCCGGCCTGATGACGGCCGAGGGGCTGAAGGAAGGGCCGAAGCTCATTCCTCTGGCGATCCAGGACGAGGGCGGCGTGTCCAGGACGGTGATGCGCGCCGTCGATTTTCTGAAGGAGATCCTGCCCGACGCGAACGACGTGAAGCGTGTGCCGATCCCGGCGAGCGAGCTCATCCTCGCGCTGCAGTGCGGCGGATCCGACGGCTATTCGGGCATCTCGGCCAATCCGGCCCTCGGTGCGGCGGTCGATCTTCTGGTGCGCAACGGCGGGACGGCGGTTCTCTCGGAAACCCCGGAAATCTATGGCGCGGAGCATCTGCTGACCCGGCGCGCGGTCAGCCGCGAGGTCGGCGAGAAGATCGTGGAGCGCATCCGCTGGTGGGAGGATCACTGCGCCCGAACTGGCGGTGAGATGAACAACAATCCATCGCCCGGCAACAAGGCGGGCGGGCTCACCACCATTCTCGAGAAATCCCTGGGCGCGGTGGCCAAGGGCGGCACCACCAATCTGGTGGACGTCTACAAGTACGCGGAGCCGATCACCGCCAAGGGCTTCGTCTACATGGACTCGCCCGGCTACGACCCGGTGTCGGCAACGGGGCAGGTCGCGGGCGGCGCCAATGTGCTGTGTTTCACGACGGGGCGCGGCAGCGTGTTCGGCTGCAAGCCGACGCCTTCACTCAAGCTTGCGACGAATACCTCGCTCTATCGGCGCATGACTGACGACATGGACATCAACTGCGGGACGATCGTCGACGGCGAGGAGACGATCCAGGAAAACGGCCGCCGCATCTTCGATCTTATTCTCGCCACGGCCTCGGGGCAGAAAACCAAGTCTGAAATTCTCGGTATCGGGGACGACGAGTTCGAGCCGTGGAAGATTGGCGCAACAATGTAGAAGATCTTCGGGAGCCATTTTGAGGTGGGCACGTTACGTCCTTCATATGCGATCCTACGACTCCGAACTTGGCCATGCTTTGCCGGTCCGGCCCGCCGCGGCCCCGGATTTCCCCGCGAGCTTTCACCCCAAATTCCAGGTTGTCGAAGGCGGTAGCCGCGAGCGCTCCGCCAGCGCGCATTTGTGTGCTCGTTCAACTGCCCAGGAGAGAGAGATGGCTACAGGCACGGTCAAATGGTTCAATGGAACCAAGGGCTTTGGCTTCATTCAGCCGGACGACGGCGGCAAGGACGTGTTCGTCCATATCAGCGCGGTCGAACGCTCGGGGCTGAACGGCCTGAACGAAGGCCAGAAGATCGGCTACGAGATAGCCACCGAACGCGGCCGCTCGGCTGCGGTCAACCTCAAGACGGCCGACTAGCGCATGAGAGTCGTTCCCCTCGTCGAGCGTCCCACCCTGGCCGAGCAGGTGTCCGTCTGGGGCTTCGACGAGTGGGGACACCTCAATCCCGGGCAGACGCTCGACGAGCGTCGGGCCAAGGTTCAGGGCAAGATGAACGTCGATCGGGTGCCGATCGCCTTCGTCGCCCTCGATGACGACGGTGGGATCGTCGGCACCGCCTCCCTGATCTTCGATGATCTCGAAGACGATCCGCGCAATCCCTGGCTCGCAAGCGTCTACGTGCCGCCGGCGCATCGCCAGCGGGGCATAGCCTCGGCGCTGGTGAGCGCGGTCGAGGCAGCGGCGCGGCGCATCGGATACGACCGGCTCTACCTGTTCACGACTTCGGCCGCTGCGCTCTATGAGCGCCTGGGCTGGACGGCGCTTGAGCGGCGCGACTATCGCGGCGAACATATCCAGATCATGGAGAAGTCGCTGTGAGGGAGTCCGCATGCCAGCCGACCTGCATTATCTGTCGCTCGACGAGGTCGCGCGGCGCCTGAAGGCGCGAAAGCTCTCGTCCGTCGAGCTGACCCTTTCCCTCCTCGACCGCATCGACAAGGTCGATCCTGGACTCCGGAGCTACGCGACTGTCACGGCTGATCGCGCCCTGGCGGATGCGGCCCGCCTCGATGAAGAGACCGGCGCCGGCACCTCGCGGGGGCCGCTGCATGGCGTGCCGATCGCGGTCAAGGATCTGTGCAACACCGAGGGCGTGCCGACGGCGGCCGGCATGGTGATCCATCGCGACAACGTTCCATCACGCGATGCAACGGTGGTTGCCCGTCTCAAGCAGGCGGGCGCGGTGATCCTCGGCAAGCTGCAGATGACCGAGGGGGCTTATGGCGCGCATCATCCCGCCATCCCCGCGCCCCTCAATCCCTGGAACCCTGCCTACTGGACGGGCTCGTCCTCGTCTGGGTCCGGCGCGGCTACGGCGGCCGGGCTCTGCTTCGCCTCCTTGGGCTCCGATACCGGCGGCTCGATCCGTTTTCCCTCGACCATGAACGGCCTGTCGGGTTTGAAGCCCACCTGGGGGCGCGTGAGCCGCGCCGGCGTCTTCCCGCTGGCGGAGTCCCTCGACCATATCGGCCCGATGGCCCGCAGCGCCCTCGACGCCGCGATCGTGCTCGGCGTGATCGCGGGTGCCGATCCGGACGACCCGACCTCTGTCGGCCTGCCGGTTCCAGACTATGCAGCGTCGGTCGACCAGGGCGTCCGGGGCAGGCGTATCGGGTTGCCCTCCAACCTGCATGGGCTCGACGAGGACTCCGGGCGCGCCCTCGACGTCGCCGTCGAGGTGCTGCAGAAGGCGGGTGCGACGATCGTCGACGTGAAGCTGCCCGACGGTTTCGACCAGGGCGCGCGCGACTGGGTGCCGCTTTGCGGCGTCGAGGCGGCGCTGGCCCATGACGCCACCTATCCGTTGCGGGCTTCCGAATACGGCCCGGTCCTGTCCGGCCTGCTCGACCAGGGACGTCGTCTCTCGGCCGTGGAGTTTGCCCGCATGCAGTTGCGCCGTGCGGCACTCACCGGCGAACTCAATCGCCTGCTGGGATCGGTCGATCTGCTCCTGATGCCGGTGATGGCCAGGGCCGTGTGGTCGACCGAGGCTCTGCTGGCGGCCGGGCGCGATCCGGAAGCCGTTGCGGGACGGTTGCGCTATACGGCGCCTTTCGATCTCAGCGGCCATCCGACATTGACCCTTCCCGGCGGTATGAGCGCCGAGGGCGTGCCGGTGGGCTTCCAGATCGTGGCGAGAGGCTTCGAGGAAGGTGCCATTCTCGCGGCGGGACACGCCTATCAGCAGGAGACCGACTGGCATATAAGGCGACCGCCGCTGTAGCGATGCCGCGGGCAGGGCGCGTGGACGCTGAATCTCCTTTCATTTATAGTGTTTCTATCGCCCGCCCCAGGATATCCCAGCCGCGCAATGCCAAGCCCCTTCGCGAAAAATTTGCGGCTGCGTCCCAGCATCCTCACGCTGTTCATTCTGCTGACGGTGCCGGTCTTCTTCGCCATCGTGGCGGTGAACTACGTCTCGAACGAGAAGATCGCCCGCGACAATGCAGACGAGCTGATCGGACGGTTCAGCGTCGAGGCGATCGAGAACATCCAGCACCTGTTCAACCCCATCAAGTCGCTGGTCCGCAGCGCCGCCGCGATCGGCGCGGAACAGCCCGGCTTCTTCGAGGAGAACCGCTCGCTGAAGTATCTCTTCAGCATCCTGCAGCACAGCGATCGCATCATCAGCATGTATGTCGGCCTGAACGACGGCTCCTTTCGCCAGGCCCGGCAGATCGATCCCGCCGTCGAGATTCAGGGCAAACTTCCGCCTCCGGGCACGCGTTACGCTGATCGATGGATCGCGCCGCAGCGCGGTTCGGCTCCCATCGACCACTATCTGTTCCTCGATGCGGATCGCAAGGAGCTCGGCATTTCCGAGCAGACCACCTCCTACGATCCGCGCGCGCGCCTGTGGTACCGCACGGCGCAGCAGAGCCGTGAGCTGTCGGTCAGCGACGTCGACGTCTTCGCGACCCTGGGGCTCGTCGGCTTCACCGTCGGTGCACCGTTCTATGTCGACGGTACGTTGCGCGGCGTCGCGGCCGCCGACATCACGCTCGACGGGCTCTCCAACTATCTCGCGGAGCGCAAGATCAGCCCGGGCACGCAGTCCTACATTCTCGACCATCAGGGCCGGGTCATCGCCAATTCCGAGCGCGTCAGGACCTACGCCAGTCACAATGGCAGGGTCGAACTGCAGCACATCACGTCGCTCGGCGATGAGTTGCCGGCGATCGCGTTCAGTTTCAGGCCGCGCGGCAACGAAAAGATGTTCTCCTTCGCGCATGGCGGGCAGGACTATGTCGCGAGGCTCGCGACCCTTCCTCCAGAGTTCGGCAAGAGGTGGCAGCTCTTCGTGATAACGCCTCTGGCCGACTTCACCAGCGCGTTCGACGAGCAGAACAAGCGCCTGGCCCTGTTCGGCGCGATCGCAATCGTCATTCAGATCTGCATCATCTATTTCCTGTCCAGCGTCGTCTCGACCCCGCTGGAGCGGCTCGCGCTCAAGGTGACGAATATCCAGGATCTGGAGGGCGACAATCTTCCGCCGCTGAAGTCGCCGATCCGCGAGGTTGCGGTCCTCGCGCGCGCCATCGACACGCTGGACTCCGCGGTGAAGTCGTTTGCGGCTTTCGTGCCCGTGGGCCTCGTGCGCCAGCTCCTCGACTCGGAGCAGAGGCTGGTGCTGGGCGGCCATAGCCGCTTCCTCACGATCTTCTTCTCCGATCTCGAGGGCTTCTCGACCCTGTCGGAGGAGGTGCCGTCGCAGGAGCTGTTGCTTCGCGTCTCGGCCTATCTCGGCGTGGTGACCCATGCGGTCAACATGGAGCATGGCACGATCGACAAGTTCATCGGTGACGGCGTCATGGCCTTCTGGGGCGCGCCGGCCCTGCTCGAAGACCATGCGCAGAGGTCCTGTTTCGCGGCGCTGCGCATCCGCGAGGGCATGAAGGAGCTGAACGCCAACTGGGAGGCGGACGGCAAGAAGCCACTGAACGTCCGGATCGGCATCCACAGCGACGCCGTCCTGGTGGGCAATATCGGTTCCAAGGAGCGCATGAGCTACACTGTCATGGGCGATGGCGTGAACATCGCGGCGCGCCTGGAGGGCATCAACAAGGAGTACGGCACGGGCATCTGCATCAGCCATGCCGTCTTCAAGGAGGCCGGCGAGCGGCTTTGCGTGCGGCCGATCGACGATGTCACCGTGAAAGGCCGCCGCTCGAAGATTCCGATCTACGAACTGGTTGGCGCCTACGGGATCGGCCCGGAGTTCGAACCGGATCAGGCGACCGTTCGCCTCTGCAAACTCACGCGAACCGCCTACAGCGCGCTGGTTGCCGAGGACTATGCGACAGCGCTGGCGCGCTACCAGGAGATCCTGGTGGAATACCCGGGCGATCCGGTGGCGCGCACGATGGCGACCCGTCTGGCTGCGATCGATCCCTCGCGACTCGTTCCGCTGCAGATGTCGCGCTGATCGATGTTCGACGCTCGCAAGTCCTCTCCGGCGGTCGCGGCGCTGCGGCCGAGTGAATATACGGCTGCGCTGGTGCAGGCGCTTCGTGCGGAACCGAGCCGCGTCCGCGGTGTCCGCGCGCTCGAAATCGGCTGCGGCAGCGGCGTGGTCCTGGCGGTGCTGGGCGACCTCGGTGCCGCCTCCCTCTGCGGGGTCGACATCGAAGACGACGCCATCGCGATCGGGCGTGCACTTCTGCAGGACCTCGGCCACGAGGCGGAAATCCATCGCGGCGACATGTGGCTGCCGGTGGCGGGGCGGCGCTTCGACCTGATCGTTGCCAACCTGCCGCATTTTCCGATGGATCATTTCGAAGTGGCCGGACGGCTGTCGACCTGGAGCTCCGGCGGCATCGACGGCCGCGACCTGCTCGATCCGTTCCTCGAGGGCCTGTCAGATCATCTCGCGGTCAACGGGCGTGCCCTCATCACCCACAACGCCTTTGTCGGTGTCGAGCACTCGCGCCGCATTCTCGAACGCTACGGTCTCGTGCTTCACATCGTGAGTACCGTCCTGGTCCATATCGCCAACGAAAAGATCGATCTGATGACACCTTCCATTCTACGCGCGGAGGAGGGTCGCTCCGTCCATCGCTACGGGCCGCATGCCTTCGCCGACATGCACATCGTGGAAATCGCCGCCGGGCCGCGAGGCTGACATGACTTCGCGTCGCGTTCTGTCCTTCGTGTTCGCCTGGCTCGTTCTGCTGGTCGGCCTGCCGGTGCGTGCCGAAACGCCCGATGTCGCCTTGGCCAAGCTGATCGATGAGGCGCGTGCCGCCGCTGCGGTCCCCGGCGCCTGCGAGCAGCCCGGCCTCGACCGGCTGGTCCGCATCTTCTGCGACGGCAAGATCCGCGTCGGCGTGCGCGAATACTATCCGCTGTTCGGAACCCGCGAGGGCCAGAACCGCCTGGGCTACGACGTCGATGTGGCGCGCGAGATTGCCAAGCATCTCGGCGTCGAACCGGCCTTCACCCGCGTCAATGCCGCGAGCCGCATCCCCCTGCTCGCCGACGACAAGATCGACCTGACGATCGCGACCATGGGGCACAATACCCAGCGCGACGGCCAGGTGCGCTTCATCCGCCCGCACTATTACCGGTCGGAGACGATCATCGTCGGGCCCAAGGAACTCGCGATCAAGGGTTGGCCCGACATCGCCAGCCGTACGATCTGCGTCTCGATCGGCAATGGCTCGAACGCCCAGATCGTCTCGCAAAATGCCCGCCTGATGCTGTTCGACGAGGCGGGCGTGCTGCCCGACAGGTTGCGCGACGAGACCTGCGTGCTGGCAGCGCAGGACGACAGCTTCTTCGACTACTACTTCACGGAGCCGGCTTTCGCGAAGGCGTACGACAGGAAGTTCGGCTTCGCTCAGCTTCCCTGGGGCATGGCCGTGGCCTTGACCGGCAGCGATCGGCTCGCCCGGGCGCTCGACCTGATGAGCCAGATCTTCCATCGCGACGGCATCTTCCTCGAAGTGGCGAAGCAGAACCGCATCGGTCTCGGCTTTCTCGAGCTCCAGCGCACGGTCTGGAACAGGCCCGACTGCAACACCGATACCGGAAGCACAAACCCGGCTTGCGTCCTGCCGGCGCTCAGCGCGGTTCTGCAGCCCACGCCCTTTGCCGGCCAGGTCACCGCCTTCGAGACCTGGCTGGAGAAGCACACCGGCATCAGCGTGCAGTTCCCGATGTTCAAGACCATGCCGGCCTGGCAGCTGTTCAAGGCGGGAATAGCGAATTCACTGGTGCTGGTCGTCGGGGCCCTTGGAGCGACGTTGCTGTTTGCCATGGTGCTGGGGGCCCTGCAGAGCTCGCATTCCCTCCTGCTGCGCTGGCCGGCCCGTGCGCTCACGATCATCCTGCAATCCTCGCCGGTCGTGCTGACCCTCGTCATTTCCGCCGCCGTCGCGCTGGCGCTCTTTCCCTATTCCTCGGCCGTGGCGATCGGCGCGGCCATCGTGGCACTGGGCCTAATGAACGGCGCCAATGCGGGGCAGGCCATCGGCGAGGCGATGCACACCCTCCAGACCGAACGGGGAGGGGCGCCCGCGCCCACCGTCGAGCTGTTCGGTCGCGCGGTCAGCCGCTCGGCCACCCAGATCGTGTCCTTTCTCGTCAACGCTGCGAAAGGCACGCCGATCGCGAGCTTCATCGGCGCGCCCGAGCTTCTGAGCGCGCTCACCGACATCACATCATTCGCCAGCGGCCGTGCCAGCACCTATTCGCTGCTGCTCGTCTTCTATGTCTGCGTGGTGATGGTCGTGGTCTGGCTGTGCGACAAACTGCGAATCTGGCTCGAACGCCGGCAGACGGTGACGGCATGAACAAGATCTCTCCTGATTTCGTGCCGCAGCTGCTGGCCGGCATGGTGGTGAATTTCGAGATCGCGGCCATCGCCCTGCTGATCGGCCTTGCCGTCGGCGGCCTGCTGACGTTGGCGAAGCTGGCAGGCGGCGTGCGTGGCGCGGTTGCCACGACCCTGATCGGCCTGATGCGGGCGGCGCCGACCTTCGTGGTCATGTTCTTCCTGCTGAACATCATCCCGTCCGACGCGACCCTCTTCGGTGTCCCTGTGGCGCCGTCGGGGATCATGACGGTCGCGCTGTCGCTCGTGCCCTATGCCGCGGCCTATGTCGCCGACAATGGCGGCGAGGCGTTGCGGCAGCTGCGCGACGGCTCGCCGCTCGGGGCGCTGCTGTTCCTGCCAAACGTGACCCGCGCCTTCTTCGTGCTGGTCATGTCCTCCAGCGCCGGCGCCGCCATCGGCGTGCCCGAGGGGATCGCCGTCATCCTGCGCGAGGCCGAGCTGATGCCGACGCTCGGCGACAAGATGGTCCTGTTCGCCATCGGCATCCTCTGCTTCGGCATCACCCTGCAGGCCGGCTTCGCGCTGATGCGCCTCCTGCAGCGCCATCTCGGCCGCCTCGCGCTGCGCACCCGCGAAGGATAGTCTCCAGATCCAGGCGCGAGGAGGAAGATGACAGGCAGCGTACGCTACGACTCCGTTTTCCGGCCCGGCCTCTTCGCCGGCCGGGCCATCATCGTCACCGGTGGCGGCTCCGGCATCGGCCGGTGTACCGCCCATGAGCTGAAATCGCTCGGTGCACGCGTGGCTCTCGTCGGTCGCACGATGGAAAAACTCGAACGGGTGAGGGAGGAGCTGGGCGATCCTGACACCTTCATCCACTCGGCTGACCTGCGCCGTGAGGACGAGGTCAAGGCGGCGATCGAAGGGGTGATGTCCTGGAGCGGCCGCATCGACGGGCTGGTGAACAATGCCGGCGGCCAGTTTCCCGCACAGCTGAAGGACATCTCGCTGAACGGCTGGAACGCCGTGGTCGCCAACAACATGACCGCTACCTTTCTCGTCTCCAAGGCGGTCTACCTCGCCTCGATGGAAGCCCATGGCGGTGTCATCGTGAATGTCGGCGCTGACTTCGAACTGGGCAATCCCGGCATGGCGCACAACGGAGCTGCCCGCGCCGGCCAGACCAACTTCACCTACAGTGCATCGATCGAATGGGCACATTCGGGGGTCCGCGTGAACTCCGTCATTCCGGGCTTCATCGCTTCGTCGGGCTTCGACCGTTATCCCGAGCGCGCCCACGAGGCACTGCGTTCGGTGAAAGACCGTATTCCCGCCAAGCGCCATGGCACGGAGTCCGAGATCGCGGGCGCCATCGTCTATCTGCTGAGCGACGCCGCGGCCTACGTCAGCGGCGCCACGCTGCGGGTCGACGGTGGATTGCACAACTATGGCAAATCCACCTTCTATCACGTGCCCGATCACGAGAATTCGAGGCCCTTCAACGGCTTTCCGCTCTACCGGCCGCCAAAGGTCCTGGAGTAGGGTGACGTCCCAACCCCAACGACGGAGGAACCGATGCGTATCGCCCCAGTGATGTGCAGCCTGCTCGCTGCAACCGGAGTCGCCGCCTTCTCCTTTTCCGCCCAGGCCCAGACTGCGAAAGCGTCTCTCAAGGATGCGACAGGCAAGGATGTCGGAACCGTCCAGCTGCTCCAGACGCCGCACGGCGTGCTGCTCAAAATGTCGCTGAAGGGCGTGGCGCCCGGCGAGCATGCTTTCCATATCCACGCGGTGGGCAAGTGCGAGGCACCGTTCACCAGCGCCGGCGGTCATTTCAATCCTGCCTCCAGGAAGCACGGCATGGAGGCGGCCGAAGGTTCTCATGCCGGCGACATGCCCAACCTGTACATCCCGGCCAATGGCGAGCTGAGGATCGACGTCGCCAACCACATGGTCTCCC
This sequence comes from Rhodospirillales bacterium 24-66-33, assembly GCA_002281855.1. Lineage (GTDB taxonomy): Bacteria > Pseudomonadota > Alphaproteobacteria > Reyranellales > Reyranellaceae > Reyranella. The sequence goes on from NCHQ01000005.1 coordinate 281,096, forward strand.
TGGCCAAGGGGCAGCCCAATTCGGTGTTCGACGCCGACGGCTCGGCGATCATCATTCATGCCGGCGCCGACGACTACAAGACCGACCCGACCGGCAATGCCGGCGACCGCATCGCCTGCGGTGTCATCACGGAGTGACCTGAAGACTTCGTCCGCGGCAGCGGGCGAGGGCGCGTATTCCTAGCTGGAGCTGATTGAATGGACCTGTCCCGTTTCCCGCGTCGTATCTACACCAACGCGCCCACGCCCATCGAACCCCTGCCGCACTTCACCAAGGCCCTCGCCGCCAGCTGCCCGGGCGGCGCAGGCCCCGAGGTGTGGATCAAGCGCGACGACATGCTGGGTCTCTTCCCCGGCGGCAACAAGACCCGCAAGCTCGAGTTCCTGGCGGGCGAGGCGATTGCCCAGGGCTGCGACACGCTCGTCACCTGCGGCGCGCCGCAATCCAACCATTGCCGCATCACGCTTTCCGCAGCGGTGAAGGAAGGCCTGAAGTGCCGCTTCGTGATCGAGGAGCGCGTTCCCGGCAGCTACAAGAAGGAAGCCAGCGGCAACAACTTCATGTTCGAGCTGATGGGCGTCGAGGCGATCACCGTCGTTCCCGGCGGCACCAGCATGGCCGAGGCGATGTCGAGGGTTGCCCAGGAAGTCGCCTCGCTCGGCCGCAAGGCCTATGTGATTCCCGGTGGCGGTTCGAACGCCATCGGCGGCCTGGGCTATGTCGCCTGTGTGCAGGAGATGCAGGTCCAGTGGCTCGACATGGGCTTCTCCCCCGACGCCGTGGTGGTGGGCTCGGGCAGTTCGGGTACCCATGGCGGGATGGTCGCGGGCTTCCTCGGCAACAACATCAAGGTCCCGCTGATCGGCGTCGGCGTCAGCCGCGATCCCGCCGACCAAGAGCCGCTGGTGCTGAAGGAAGCGCAGGCGGTCATCGACCTGCTGGGCCTCGACATCAAGGTGCCGGCGTCGGCGGTGAAGAGCTTCGGCGGCTTCTGGCAGCCGAAGTACTCGGTGCCGAACAAGAAGATGGTCGAGGCCGTCCAGATGCTGGCCCGGACCGAGGGCATCCTGCTCGATCCCGTCTACACCGGAAAGATCATGGCCGGCCTGATCGGCCTGGCACGCCAGGGCCACTTCAAGCCCGGCGCCAAGGTGCTGTTCATCCACACCGGCGGCCTGCCGTCGCTGCACGTCTACGAGGATGTCGTGCTGGGCCGCACCGAGCTTGCGGACTGATGCGCCGGGCGGGGATCCCGCGCCGGCCATGATCCGACAGCCCTCTCCACCGTAAAAGGGGTGCACCGGCATCGCTGCCGGGAAAGGGTCGGGCTGGATGGGTGCCGCTTCGGTGGTCGGGAAGCGCGCGGTACAGACGAGCTTTGCAGTGGCCGGAATCGTGCCGGTCGTTGCGGGCCTGTGGGGCGTGTTTCATCCGCTTGCGGGATCGCTGGGTTCGGAACTGAACCATGGCCGCTATCTTTCGGGCTTGTTGCTCGCCATCGGGCTTGTCTTCTGGGCGTCGATCCCCGACATCGAGCGGCGGACGGCGAGCATCCGTGTGCTGACGGTCGTCGTGGTGATCGGCGGCGTCTGCCGCCTGCTGGGTGTGATGATGGGCGACCCGCTGTCGCTGCCGGTGGCGGGAGCGCTGGCGATGGAATTGGCTGTCACGCCCCTGCTGTGTTTCTGGCAGTCGCGCCTGATGCCGCGCCGTTGAACCACGGCTGAGAAGATCCGAGCCATCCCAGGCTCCGCCGATGCAACCGCAGCGAGATGGTTCCGTTCCCTTTGGATGAAACGTGCCGTCAAGATCCTCGGTTGGACGACTGGCATCTTCATCGGTCTTGCACTGATCGCCGCAGGCACGATCTATTTCGTCGCGACCTCGGACTATCTTCGCGGCCAGCTCGAAGGCCGCGCCAGCGAGATGACCGGGCGCAAGACCCAAATTGCCAGGGTTGCCGTCGAGTGGGGGTGGACCTCGAACCTAAAGCTCGAGGGGATCGAGATCGCCAACGCCCAGTGGGGCAAGGCGCCCTACATGCTCAAGGTCGACCAGGTCGACGTCGACATCCGGCTCTGGCCGCTTCTGGGCGGCAATCTGGTCCTTCCCCGTGTCGTGCTGCGCAAGCCCGAAGTCCAGATCGAGACGGGCGACAAGGAACAGCTCAACTGGAGCATGGACGAGACGCCGGTCGTCACGGGTGCGGCCAAGGCGCTCGAACCCGACAACCGCTTCGATGCGCCGGTGATCGGCAGGCTGGAGATCACCGAGGGCAAGCTGGGTTACCGCGATCCCAAGCGGAAGCTGGAACTCGACGGCACGGTCTCGACGGCCACCGGCAAGGCGGAGGACGCGGCCGAACTGTCGCTGAAGGGCAAGCTGGAGGGCCAGGCGCTCGAAGTGCGCTTCGTCGGGGGCTCCGTGCTGATGCTGCGCGACACCGATCAGCCCTATCCGCTCGACCTCGACGTGTCCTTCGGAGGGACCAAGCTGAAGATGAAGGGGACTGTGCAGGATCCCTTCAAGTGGACGGGCGCAAATGTCGACCTCACGCTTTCCGGTCCCAACCTTTCAGACATCTATCCGCTTCTGGGCATTCCGGGGCCGCCTACGCCGCCTTACACGATCACGGGCAAACTGGAACGCGAGACCGGCCTCTGGAAGTTCGTCCAGTCCAAATGGCGGGTGGGAGAAAGCGATCTGACGGGCGAAGTCACGATCGACGAGCGGCGAAAGCCCGCGTTTCTGACGGCCAAGCTCGTGTCGCAGAAGCTCGTCTTCGAGGACCTGGCGCCTCTGGTGGGCGCGACGCCCGCGCGCAAGACCAATGTCTCGGCCAAGCAGGCCCAGACACAGGCTCAGCTCGAAGCGTCGGGCGATCTGTTCCCTAACGTACCGCTGCAGGTCGAGAAGTTGCGCGCGATGAACATGGACGTGACTCTGGACGCCAAGCGGGTCATCGCGCCGCCCTGGTTGCCGGTCCAGGCGCTGGCTTTCCGCGTCCTGATCCAGGATGGCAACGCTACGGTCAAGCCGCTCACGCTGTCGGTGATGGGCGGCGGGACGATCGCGGGCGAGATGGCTATCGATGCGCGCACGGACGATCCAAAGGTGAAAGCCAACCTCAGGGCGACCGACATCGAACTGAAGAACTTCTTCCGCCAGTCCCGCTACTTCGACGCCACGCAAGGCAAGATCCAGGGAAGGGTGGTGCTTGCCGGCAACGGTCGTTCGCTCGCGCAGGTCATGGGTACTGCCAACGGACATATGGCGTTTGCGCTCGGAGGCGGTTCGGTCAGCAGCCTGATGGTGAGCCTGGCGGGCCTGCAGATCTTCGATGCGCTGGTGCTGTATGTCACCGGCGACAACCGCATACCCATCAAATGCGCCGTGAGTCGTCTCAACTTCCAGCAGGGCAACGTCGCGTTCGACCGGACCCTGCTGGATACCCAGAAGTCCGTTCTGCACGTGAAGGGACAGCTCTCCCTCAAGAGCCAGGCTCTCAAGGCCGAAATCGACTCGGATCCGAAGAGCTTCGATCTGCTCGACCTTCACGGCGCGGTGATGATCCAGGGCAAGCTGCGCACGCCGCAGGTTTCGCTCGGTCGCGTGATCCCCATTCCGACTCCGGTCTTCGGGAATGCCAAGGACGTGCCGTGCGCGGGTCTCACCCAGGAAGTTCTGTCCGCTCCATGAACGCCTGCCTCCAGCACCGGAATGAGCGCTTGCCGCGGGAGCGCCGAGCGCCCATCTAAGAACGGTATTCGGCGACGTCTGCGTCGGCGCCTCCTTATTCCGAAGCATCCGATGATGCCTCGAAGCGCAAGACGAGGTTGCGACATGACCATTGAACGAAAAGCCGATCCTCCGCGTACGCCCCAGGCCGTCCTGACCCCTGACGAGGAGGTCACCCTCCGGCGGGTCGCTTTCGGCCAGTCCGACGTGCGGGCGATGCGCGCCCAGGATCTGACCCGGTTGCGCCATCTGCGCTTGATCCAGGACAGCAAGGACGGGCCCTGCCTCACAGTCAGCGGCCGTCAGCGCTTCGACGAGCTTCCGAAGGCAATGCTGATGGACAAGGGTCCCAAGGACCTGATGTCGGCGATGGCCAAGGTTTTCAAGACGAACTGAGACGACCGCAAAATGCGAAAGGCCCCGTCCCTTTGCAGGAACGGGGCCGTATCGCGTTGCCGCTCCCGCCGCGCGCCCCAGTACATCCGTGGTGGCGCGCAGGAAGGAGGGCGGCCGCCGTGTTACCGGCGGCCCGTGATCAGGATGCGGCCTTGAGGTTTTCCGCCGCCATCTTGCCGCTCTTGCGGTCGGCGACCAGCTCGAACTCGAGCTTCTGCCCCTCGCTCAGCATGCTCATGCCCGCGCGCTCGACCGCGCTGATGTGCACGAAGGCGTCGGTGCCGCCATTGTCCGGCTGAATGAAGCCGAAGCCCTTCTGAACGTTAAACCACTTCACGGTTCCCGTAGTCGTTGTCATGGGAGACCCCTTTTCTATTTTGGATATGCGAGTCCATGCGCTCATTCCGCGTTTGAACAAGCGGAAGCGCGCTGGAGCCCGTCGAAATTGCACTGGCTTTCGGGATCAAGTGTCGTGGAGCGGGCCGCTGAACAAAGCCGGCGGGCGCGGACCAAATCAGATGTCCGTGTATCGACGAGCTTCATATGGTCCCTTGTTCCGACACTATCAAGGCCCAAATACAACTGGTCCTCGCATCGTGGCGAAGGACGGAGGTAGGTGTTCATGGAGCCTCACTCTTTCCCCGACCCCATCGATGCCGAGTTGCGCACTGCTGCCGGCTCGTTCGCACATCCTTCTGAGGCACAAAGCCTCCTGCAGCTCGCGACTTCATTCGGACCCTTTCTCGCGGGCTGCGCGGCCATGTACGTCGCGTGCGGCATATCTCCGTGGCTCGTGCTTGCCCTCGCCATACCGACCGGCGCATTCATGGTGCGCGTGTTCATCGTTCAGCACGATTGCGGGCACGGCTCGTTCTTCAGCTCGCGTCGCGCCAACATAATCGTCGGCCGCCTGTGCAGCCTGTGCACCTTCACGCCTTTCGCGAGCTGGCGCCGCCAGCATGCGCAGCATCATGCCGAATGGAACAATCTCGATCGCGGCGATCGCGGTAGCGACATCTATTCCTCCTGCCTCACCGTGCGCGCCTATCTCGCTTTGTCACCCCGCCAGAGGTTCTTCCACCGTCTTGTCCGCCATCCATTGATCGCCAACTTCCTGCTGCCGCCTCTGGTGTTCGTACTGCTCTACCGCCTGCCATTCGACACGCCGCGGGCGTGGGTGCGGGAGCGCCGGTCGGTCCTTCTCACCAATGCGAGCCTCGTGGCCTTGTTCGCGACCCTCGTTCTGCTGCTGGGCTGGCGCGACGTGCTGCTGGTGCATTTGTCGATCATGGTCGTGGCGTCGATCCTCGGCGTGTGGCTGTTCACCTTGCAGCATCGCTTCCCGGGCGCGCAGTGGAGCGGTCGTGGCGCCTGGCGCTACGTCGATGCCGCGATGGACGGATCGTCCTGGTTCGACCTGCCGCTCGTCCTGCGCTGGTTCACCGGCAATATCGGTTTCCATCACGTGCATCATCTCAACCAGCGTATTCCGAACTACCGGCTGCCGCAGGCTCACGAGGCAGCTCAAAAGGTGCGCGCCGTGTCGCCGCTCAGCCTGCGTGCGGGCCTCGCGGCGCCACGCCTCACGCTGTGGGACGAAGCATCCAGCCGCCTGGTTCGCTTCTGCGACGTGGCGCGGCTGGAGACGCCTGCCTGAACTTGCTCTAGCGTGGGCCCCTCACAGAGGAGCCCCCCGTCGATGTCTGTTCCCCACGGCCCGCTTCAGGGCGTCAAGGTCGTCTCCTGCTCCACCGCGCAGGCGGGCACCGTGCCCTGGATGCTGATGGCCGATCTCGGCGCCGACGTGATCAAGATCGAATCGCCCCAGGGCGGCGACCCATCGCGCCGCATGACTGTGCTGCCCGGCATGGGCAGCACCTTCTTCGAGACCAACAATCGCGGCGTGAAGAGCGTGACGCTGAACCTAAAGAGCGAGGAAGGGCGCGCGATCCTGCACGAGCTCGTCGCCAAGGCCGACATCTTCGGCCAGAATTTCCGACCCGGCGCCGCAGAGAAGAACGGCTTCGGCTGGGAGGAGCTGCGCAAGGTCAATCCGAAGCTCGTCTACGTCTCGATCTCGGGCTACGGCCCCGACGGACCGCATGCCGGGTTGCCGGGCACCGATTCGATGGCGCAGGCGCTGGGTGGCATCGCCGAGGCCTATTCCATGCCGGGCCAGAAGATGCGGACCGGTGTCGTGTCGGTCGCCGACGAGACCTGCGCCATCCTGGCGTTCGGCGGCGCGCTGGCGGCACTGACGCACGCACGCGCCGCGGGCGTCGGCCAGAAGATCGATCTCTCTTTGCTGGGCGGCCAGATCCGTCTGATGGGGTGGACGCTCCAGACGGCGATGTGGCGCGACCGCAATCCGGTCACCGGGCAGGCCCGCGTCACCGGCACGCGCGAGCGGCCGGGCATCAGTGCGAGCTTCGACGATCGCGACGGCAAGCCGCTGGTCTTCCAGATCACCGGCCCGGAGGACTGGAAGGAGGCGATGACGTCGCTCGGCTTCCACGAGGCGCTGGAGGAGGCGGGCTTCGCCGACCTCGGCGTCATCATCGACAACGACCCCAAACGCATCGAGCTTCTTGCCACGCTCGACGCGCTGTTCGCCACCGGGACGCGCGAGGACTGGGTCCGAAGGCTGCGCAGCGCCGACATCGTGTCGGCGCCGATCAACACGCTCCTCGAAGCCTCCAACGATCCCGACGTCGTGGCCAACGGTTACGTCACAGAGGTCGAGTATCCCAAGCTCGGCAGGAAGCTGAAGGTCCATGGCACACCGTGGAAATTTTCCGAGACGCCGGCCAGGCCGGGCATCGCGCCGGAGCTCGGAGAACACAACGACGTGATCCTGGGCGAGCTGGGCTATGGCGCGGCCGAACTGGCCGATCTGCGTGCGCGCAAGATCATCTGACAGAGGCCCGAGGAGCACGCAATGTCACGTCCACCCTTGCCGCCTTTCACCGAGCAGACCGCGACCGAGAAGGTCCGGCTTGCCGAGGATGGCTGGAACGGCCGCGATCCGGCCAAGGTCGCACTCGCCTATACGCCGGACAGTCAGTGGCGCAATCGCGCGGAGTTCCTTCAAGGCCGCGAAGCCATAGAAGCCTTCCTCACGCGCAAGTGGGCGCGCGAGCTCGACTATCGCCTGATCAAGGAGCTCTGGACCTTTGCCGGCAATCGCATCGCCGTGCGCTTCGCCTACGAGTTCCATGACGATAGCGGCACATGGTTCCGCGCCTATGGCAACGAGAACTGGGAATTCGATGCCGACGGGCTGATGCGACGGCGTATCGCCAGCATCAACGAACATCCGATCGGCGACGCAGACCGCAAGTTCCATTGGCCGCTCGGCCGCCGGCCTGACGATCACCCGGGGCTTAGTGCGTTCGGCTTCTGATCGGAGCCTGCCGATGCTGCGGCCGCGAAGAGCAGCCCTGCCGCAATCGCACGACTCCTGAAGTGCATCACTGCAGGTCACCCCGGCGATTTTCTGCCGATGACGCCGCGTGCGTGTTCCTCTAGGCTTCGCTCAACGCAGGGTAAAAGCCCGCGACTGAAAAGCGTCTGGAGGAAACAGCATGGTTCGTTCGATCACGCGTCGTCGTGCGTTGCAGGGCGTTGCCCTGGGTGGCCTCGCGGCCCCCATGCTCAATACCGTCACCGCTTATGCGCAGAGCGGCGCCTTCAACTGGCAGCGCTTCAAGGGCCAGACGGTCGAGGTGCTGATGGAGACCGGCCCGCGTGCCGATCTCATGAAGAAGTACCAGAAGGAATTCCTCGACCAGACCGGCATCAAGCTCGGCATCGAGGTCATTCCCGAGCAGCAGGCCCGCCAGAAAGTGGCGATCGAGCTGAACTCGGGCAAGCCCAGCTTCGACCTCTTCAATTTCGCCTTCCACGTCCAGAAGCGCCAGTTCGAGAAGGCCGGCTGGCTGCTCGAGATCACGGACTGGCTGAAGGACCCGCAGATGATGCCAGCCGAGTATGAACTCGGCGACGTTTCCAAGCTCGGCATGAGCTTTGCGACCACGTCCGACGGCAAGGTCAACGCGCTGCCGATCCTCTGCGACTACTTCATGGTCTATTACAACAAGGAGCTGTTCGCGAAGAAGGGCGTGGCCTTCCCCAAGACGCTCGACGAGATGATGGCCGCCGCCGCCGCTCTCAACGATCGGTCGGCCGGCATCTCCGGTTTCGTCGGTCGCGGCGTGCGCAACGCCAACGTCGTGCTGTGGACGCAGCTCCTGTCGGGCTGGGGCCAGGAGACGGTGACGGGCAAGCCCCTGCGCCTGATCACCGACACGCCCGACGCCATCGCCTCGGCGGAATATTACAAGAAGCTACTTTCCTCCTATGGACCGGCCGGCATCGCGGGCTTCAACTGGAACGAGGCGCAGGGCCTGTTCATGCAGGGCAAGGCCGCCATGTGGATCGACGCCACCGGCTTCGCCGCACCCGTCGAGGACAAGACCAAGAGCCGCGTCGTCGGCAAGGTGGGCTACGGCGTGCCGCCAAGCGGACCTAAAGGCCATGGCTCGGTGACCTTCGGCACCGGCATGGCGATCCCGAAGAACGCCGCCCGCAAGGAAGCGGCCTACTACACGATGCTGTGGATGACGGGGCCCAAGATGGCCGGCCGCATGCTGCAGGTGGGGGGCGGCATCCCGTTCCGGACGGCGCCGCTGAAGGACCCTGCCGTCCTGTCGACCCTCACCGTCCCGCGAGAATGGGCGGACTGCGCCGCGGGCTGCGCGCCGATCAGCATGCCGGGCCTGCCGGTGATCGTGCCGGTGACCGAGTTCCGCGACGTCATCGGCACGGCACTCACCAACCTGCTGGGCGGCGCCGATCCGGCGACCGAGATGAAGCGCGCCACGGCCGAGTTCAAGCCGGTCCTCGACAAGAGCGAGGCAAGCTGACCTGAAGACGCGAGCGGGACGGGCGTAGCGTATGGCGGGCGCAGACGTAACGACAGCGGCAGGCACGCGGGCGGCGGGAGAACGTCGCCTGCGGCCCTACCTGCTGTTCATATGGCCGGCCCTGATCGTCAGTTCTGCGGTGATCATCTTCCCGTGGATCTTCACGATCTGGATGAGCCTCAACGACTGGCATATCGGCAGCAAGCAGGTCTTCATCGGCGTCGACAACTACGTGGCGCTGGCCACCAACCGGCGCTTCCTCGAATCGATCGGGCATACGATCTACTTCACCATCCTGGCGGTCGCCCTGCCTATGGTGCTGGGCACGATCTCGGCCCTGGTGTTCCACAAGAAGTTCCGTGGGCGCGGCTTCTTCCGCACCCTGTTCATCATGCCGATGATGGCAACGCCGGTGGCGGTGTCGCTGATCTGGACCATGATGTTCCATCCGCAGCTCGGCGTGCTGAACTATTTCCTCAGCCTGGTCGGGCTGCCGCCGTCCGAGTGGGTCTATTCCCCGAACACGGTGATCCCGAGCCTGATCCTGGTCGAGATCTGGCTGTGGACGCCGTTCGTCATGATCATCGTTCTAGGCGGTCTCGCCTCGCTGCCGACGGAGCCCTACGAGGCGGCGCTGATCGACGGTGCCAGCCAGTGGCAGATGTTCTGGAAGATCACCTATCCGCTGGTGCTGCCGTTCCTGGTCGTCGCGCTGATCATGCGGACCATCGACGCTCTGAAGGTGTTCGAGACGATCTGGGTGATCTCCAACGGCGGGCCGGGCACCTCGTCGGAGGTGCTGAACGTCTACCTCTATGCGCAGGCCTTCGCCTACAATCAGGTCGGCACGGCGTCCGCGGTCGTGGTGGTCTTCTTCGCCATCATCGTGGCGCTCTCGCTGGTGCTGCTGTGGGCGCGCCAGAAAGCCAAGTGGAACTGATGATGGCCGCTTCCGTCGGTACGAAGCGCCGGATCCGCAGGGCCGTCGACAAGGCGGCCCTGGCGGTCTCGGTCGCGGTGCTGCTGGCGCCCTGCCTGTTCGTGTTCTTCTGGATGCTGTCGCTGTCGCTCAAATACGACATCGACAATACCGCTTGGCCGCCCGTCTTCTGGCCCACCGAGCCGACCCTCGAGAACTTCGCCAAGGTCTTCGAGGAAAGTCCGATGTTCCTCTACTTCTGGAACTCGGTGCAGGTGACGGGCTCGGCGACCCTCGTGGCGCTGCTGCTGGGCGTTCCGGCGGGCTACGGCATCGCCAAGGCGCGAGCGCACAAGATGGCGGCGGTGCTGCTGCTCAGCCGCATGACGCCCGGCCTGTCCTACCTGATCCCGCTCTTCACCCTGTTCCAGGTGCTGGGCCTGATCGGCACGATCTGGCCGATCGCGCTCACCCACATGGTGATCACGCTCCCGATCGTGGTCTGGATCATGATCGGCTTCTTCGAGACACAGCCGCACGAGCTCGAGGAGGCGGCGCGCATCGACGGGGCCACGCTGTGGCAGGCCTTCCGCTACGTCGCGCTGCCGCTGGCGCGGCCCGGCATCGTGGTTGGCGCGATCCTCGCTTTCATCTCCTCGTGGAACAACTTCATCTTCGGCGCCGTCTTCGCCGGCCGCACGACACGCACCATGCCGGTCGCGGTCTACAACATGCTGACCTTCGAGAGCTTCGCCTGGGGACCGCTCGCGGCCGCCGCCATCACCGTGATGCTGCCGGTCATCGTGCTGACGATCATCATCCAGAAAGAGATCGTGCAGGGCCTGACGGCCGGCGGCGTGAAATAGCGCCCTTCGATCCGATCTGCAGAAAGAACGCAGGTTCGTACTTCCGGTCCGCGTCTTTGCCGTCCACAATGCCTGTGGGGAGAGGGGCACTTGTCGGAGTATCGCTTTTGCGGATGCGCCTTCTCACGCTCGCCTCGTTCCTTCTGGCGATTCTGGCCCTTTCGACTCCGTCGTTTGCGCAGGTTGCCGACGCGAAGCGTGCCTCCTATCGGGTGGCCTTCGAGGAGACGCTGCGTCAGCCCGACAATGCCGAAGTCCTGCTGAAATACGCGCAGGCTGCGGCCGCAGCCGAGGATTACGAAGGCGCGATCACCGCCTATGAGCGCTTTCTGGTCCTCGATGCCGACCAGCCGCGGGTGAAGTTCGAGCTGGGCGTCCTCTATTACAAGCTCAAGTCCTATGACGCGGCGCGCACCTATTTCGAGCAGGCGCGCGCTTCGGAGAAGACCAGCAAGGAAGTCGCCGAGCGCTCGTCGGAGTTCATCCGCGACATCGACAGGCGCTGGGGGACGTCGCGCCTCACCGGCGAGTTCGTGGCGGGCATCCGCTATTCCGACAATCCCGCCAGCCTGCCCACCGGCACGCTGCAATCCTTCGGCGCGACTGTCGTGCCCAATCCCACCTTCCAACGACAGAGCGACTTCGCTTTCGTCGGCGCGGCTTCGCTCAGCCATCGCTACGATTTCGGGCGCCAGGACAGCGGCACCCTGGAGACGGATTTCTCGTTCTACACGGCCAAGCAGTTCCAGGTGACCAACGCCGACGTGATGCTGCTCGATCTCGGCGTCGGCCCGCGCATGGAGCTGATCGACGGTCCGTTGAGCGGTGTGCAGCTCAAGCCCTTCGTCAGCGGCCGTTACATCACCATAGGCAACCTGCCGACCTACTGGGCCTGGGGGGCGGGGCTCGAAGCCTCCGTCCCGGTGGCCGACAAGGTGCGGGCGGGTGTCGTCGTCCTGGGGCAACGGCGCGACTTCGTGGACAATACGGCCGTGCCGTTCAACGCCCAGAACTCGGGCAACAACGCGACGGTAGCGGCCAACCTCCGTGCCGACCTGACGCCCAGCCTGGAAGCGTCGCTGGGCGGCAACTATACGCGCTACATCGCGATGACCGGTTTCCAGAGCTATGGCGAGGCGGGATTTGGCGGCTCGCTGACCTGGCGCTTCGAGGATCCGGCAGGCATCAACGGCCGCAAGTGGACCCTCGCGGGGAACGCCGCGCTGGCCTTCGCGACCTACGACCAGCCCGACCCGTTCATCCAGCCGGGCACCGTGCGTACCCAGACCGACGTCAATCTGGGGTTGCTGCTGTCGGTCCCACTGGACGATCGGCTGACCCTGGTGGGCCAGACCACGTATTTCCAACGTTCGGCCTCAATCAACAACTACAGCTTCAATTCGTTCAGCAGCCTCCTGGGCCTCGGCTGGCGGTTCTGAGGGAGCGTTACGATGTCCTTGCGGAAATCATGCGCGGTCTTCCTGTCGGTCCTCTTGCCTCTGGCATTCGCATCGGCGGCCTCGGCGCAGCAGGTGGGCGTTACATCGGCGGCGAGCGGCGATCCGCGCGGCACGCCCCCCTCGCTGCCTACGAGAACCCTGCGTGTCGGCATCGACGTGTTCGGCAACGAGCGCGTAACGACGGGAGCGGCCGATCGCGCCCACCTCGTCTTCCTCGACGGCTCGGGTCTGACGATCGGCGCCAACAGCGAACTCGTGATCGACAAGTTCGTCTTCGATCCCAACCGCAATGTCGGAGAGCTGGCCGTCAACGCAACCAAGGGGGCCCTGCGTTTCGTCGGCGGCGCGATCAGCAAGAAGGGCGACGTCATCGTCCGCACGCCAAGCGCCCATATCGGTGTGCGCGGCGGCATAGTGACCGTCACCGTGGGCGCCGATGGCTCGACCACCGCGACCTTCCTGTTCGGCGACCGCATGACCGTGTCGAACGCCGCGGGCAGGCAGCGCGCAGTACGCTACGGCTCGCAGATTTTCGTGCCGGCCGGGGGCGCGGCGCCCCTCGAACCGGTGATCCTGCCGCCCAATACGCTGCAGGCCTATCTGGCGCTGTTCGAGCAGACCCAGACGACCGGCAACGTCATCGGCCCGGGCGACAAGGTGCTGATCGAGGCGGCGCTGAAGACCCTCAACGCCCAGGCGCTGCCCTATGCCGATCCCTCGTCGAAGCTGGCGCCATGGCTCGCCTATCTGCAACTCGTCGCGACGCAGGCCATCACGATCAACAACGCCTCGCGGCCGGTCGGCGGTGCGCCCGGCCCGTCCGGCGGTTCCACCGGCTCCCAGACGGGTGGTGGCGGAACCGGCACCAACAACCCGGGCTCGGGCAGCGGCGGATTCAGCAATGGCGGTTCCGGAACCGGGGGCAACGGCCCCTAGGGCAGGATCGCTTCGCCCTCGATCTCGACCTTGGCGTTGGGATCGATCAGCGCCGAGACCTGCACCAGCGTCATCGCCGGGAAGTGGCGGCCGAGCGTGGCGCCCCAGGCGGCGCCAACCGCCGCGCCGGCGGCGTTGAACTCTGCGATGTCGGTGACATAGGCGCGCAACGCCACGAGATGCTGCGGCTGCCCGCCCGCCGCCTTCAGAACCGTCACGAGATTTGCGAGGGCAATGTGCCATTGCGTGCCGGCATCGGCGTCGGCGGGAATGTGCGCCTGTGCCGGCTCGCGTCCGATCTGGCCGGCGATGCGGACGCTGCGCGTGCCGGTGGCCACCACGGCATGGGAGAAGCCGCGCGGGCGCGGCCAGCCTTCGGGCAGGATCGGCGTATAGGCGATGTCGGACATGTCTCGTGTCTCCTCCAGTTTCGGTTGGAGCCACTCTATCTGGTGCCCTCCTGGCGTCCCACCTTCTTGAAGGCGTCGCTCGTGGCACCCTCGCCGGCGGCCTTGGCATAACCCTGCCAGGTCGTGACGAAACCGTTCGGCGCCTGCGAAATCGCGAACAGCGGCTGGCCGGGACTGTAGAGCTTCACGCCGTACTTGTTCTCGACCTTGCCGGTGCCGAAGCTCACGAAGGAGACGAGCAGGCGGTCGCCGTCGGGCATCGCCTTGCAGCGGAGCGTCTCATCGGTCTGGAAGCCCTGCGCGACCAGGCGGCAGCCTTCGGGGCCGCTGATCGTGAGTGTGTGCGTGACGAAGTTCTGCGTCCCCCCGGCGCCCGGTCCCAGCGCCTGCTCGTAGACATACGTGCCGTCCCATGGCGGCGCCGCGACGGCGAGGGAGGCTGCGGCAAGTCCGAGAGCCAGGGCGAGGCCGGCGACGACAGGTTTCACGTCGATCTCCTTTTCAGAGGCCGCAGCAACGGGGCCGTCAACGCGCGGGTTGCGCGAAGCCGCCCGTGTCCGCATCGTGACCGCATGGCCGATCCCAAGTTCGACCGTTACCTGCGCGCCGACGTGGCGATCCATGCGCTCGGCCTCGTCCTCGGTGTCGTCGGCGCGGCCGCGATCCTGATCGTGGCCGCGCGCGCGTCGCAGCCCGGGCAGGTCGGCCCGATCCTCGTCTATGTCGTGGGGCTGCTGGCAATGCTCGGCTGTTCGGCGGCCTACAATCTGCGTCTCGCCAGTCCGCGGCGCGAGTGGCTGCGCCGGCTCGATCATGCCGCCATCTTCGTCATGATCGCGGGGACCTACACGCCGCTCACCCTGCTGAAGCTGCGCGAACCGTGGTCGAGCGGGCTCACGGCGGTGATGTGGACGGCGGCCTCCCTCGGCATCGCCGCGAAGTTCCTGCAGCCGCGACGCATCGAACAGATCTCGGTCGTGCTCTATCTGCTGATGGGCTGGATCGGCCTGTTCGCGATCGACGAGCTGCTGGTCTCGGTGGAGCGGGAGGCACTGATCCTGCTTCTCGCAGGCGGCGTGGTCTATTCGCTGGGCACCATCTTCCATCTGTCGAGCCGGCTGCCGTATCAGCAGGCGCTGTGGCATGCCTCGGTGCTGGTGGCGGCTTCTATCCACTATGCGGCGATCCTGTCGCTGTTGACGCCGTGATGCGGCACCGGTTTACGTGATCCGCATGTCGTCGCGTCTGCTTTTCCGCCTGACCGCCGCAGCCGTCCTCGCCGCGGGTCTCGTCATGGCCGTGGCCGGTGCGTCGATGAGCGTGTGGGCCTGGAACACCGTGGAGACGCATATCGCCTTCCGGCTCGGCCTGCCGCTCGCGACCGCCTGGCTCGCCTTCACCCTGGTCCGGCTGGTGCGCGTGTTGCCCGAGGCATGGCAGGGCGAGGAGCCGGCGCGCGATCCGCTGGCGGCGCTGGCGGCGGCGCCGAAGGTGGATGTGGACGAGAAGCTGCGAAAGGCTTCTCCCGATGCGCTCTCGGTCCGGCAGATCGGCCTGCCGCGCGAACCCGAGCTGCGCCGCCGCCCGCGCATCGCGCAGAGGGTCGAGCTGCGCGGGGGGCGCATACTCTATCGGGTCCAGCCTGTACGGCCGGCCCCGGTCGCACGGCGCGTGGCCATTGCCGCGTCCGTGGCGATCGCCTCCGTCAGCCTGTTCTTCCTGCTGGGGCCGCTCGACCTCGAGGATGTGAGCTGGATCGCCTCGCTATTTCGAGCGCTCGAGGAGTTCCCGGGCCTTTTTCAGCGTGTCGACGCAATTGGCCTCCTGGCCGCGCTCGGCTTCGGCGCGCGCGGCCACCAGCAGCGCCTGTAGCGCCGTCCGGTCGGCGGCTGCGTCCTTCCGCGCCTCGTTCCGCGCCGCCGGCGGCCCCGGTGGCGTCCCCGGCGGCGTCCCCGGGGTCCCGGTCACGTCGGGCATCGTCGGCATGCGGCTGTCGGTCGTGCCGGGCGGGGTGATGACGGAGCGGTCCGATGTGGCCGGCGGCTCGATCACGCCGCCCGACCGGCCGAGCTCCCGCGAGGTGACGCCCGGCGCCTTGTCGGGCGAGGCCGTGGGCGGGTCGGTGGCGATGTTCTGGGTCCGGGCCAGGTCGCGCACCTGGTCGAGGCAGCCCTCGGCGGCGGCGAGGCCGGGCCAGAGAGCGAGGGCGAAGGCGAGGAGACGGATGTGCATACACCGTCAAACGACGCTTTCGCGGCCCCGGTTGCCCTTGAACTGCACGCAAAGAGCCCTAACATATCGTGTGCAAAACAGGCCGGGATGAACCCGGTGCTACAGGGATGTCCAAATGACCAAGTTTCGTTGGTTTGCGATCCTCGCGGCTCTGATCATTGCGGTGCCGTCGCTGGCCCCGTCGCCGGCCGATGCGCGGGCGGGCGGTGGTGGCAGCCGCGGCAGCAAGTCCGGCCAGGCGCCGGCCCCGACCCAGACCGCGCCGACCTCCAAGCCGGCCGAGCGCAGCGCGACGCCGCAGCAGCAGAGCCCGTCAGCCAATCCGGCCAGCGCGGCCGCCGCCGGCGCCAAGCCCGGCTTCATGCAGCGCAACCCGTTCCTGACGGGCCTGATGGGCGGCATGCTCGGCGCCGGCCTGTTCGGCATGCTGATGGGCGGCGGCTTCGGCGCCGGCCTCGGCAGCATGGCCGGCATGCTGGGCTTCCTGCTCCAGCTCGCGCTGATCGGCGGCATCGTCTATTTCGGCGTTCGCTGGTGGAAGTCGCGCAACGGTGCCCCGCAGGCGGCCTTCGCCGGCGCGGGTGCGGGTGGCGCCATGGGCGGCAATCCGATGTCGCCGAAGCCGGCGGCCCCCGACTCGATGGCCCGCACCGGCCTGCAGCCGATGATGGGCGGCATGCTGGGCGGCGCTGGCGCCGGAGCCGCGTCGGCTGCGGCGACGCAGTCTCTTGCCATCGGTGAGGACGACTACAACGCCTTCGAGGCGCTGCTGGTGAACGTGCAGGCGGCCTACAGCGCCGGCGACCTCGCCAAGCTGCGCGGCCTCGTGTCGCCCGAGATGCTGGGCTATTTCTCCCAGGACCTGGCGGCCAATGCCAGCCGCGGCGTCGAGAACAAGGTCGACGCCGTCAAGCTCGAGCAGGGTGACCTGTCCGAGGCCTGGAGCGAAGGCTCGCTCGACTACGCCACCGTGGCCATGCGCTTCAGCATGATCGACGTGATGCGCAACGTCGCCGACGGCCGCATCGTCGAGGGCAACGAGCAGGTGCGCACCGAGGCCACGGAAGTCTGGACCTTCCTGCGCAGCCGCGGCGGCAACTGGATCCTCTCGGCCATCCAGCACACCTGATCGGGCCCATCCATCTTTCGAAATGCAGAATCGGCCGGCCCCAAAAGCCGGCCGATTTTGTTTGGGCGGCCCGCTCTTTGCTCGGTTAGCCTGTCATTGGGCCCGTCGTTGGGGAGAAGGGAAGAAACACATGACCAGCCTGACACGAAGGGCCGCCCTCGCGGGTGCCGCCCTCCTGCCGTTCGCCGCCGCCGCACCGTCGCGCGCGCAGGCGAAGTTCCCCGACAAGCCGATACGCCTGATCATCCCGTGGGCCGCTGGCGGTCCGGCCGATGCCGGCTTCCGCATCATGGCCGAGTCGGCCGCGAAGAAGCTGGGCCAGCCGGTCGTCGTCGACAACAAGGGCGGTGCGGCCGGCGTGCTGGGCGCGCTGGCGCTGCAGGATGCCAGGCCCGACGGCTACACGATCAGCCAGATGCACATGAGCGTGCTGCGCCAGCCGATGCTGAACGCCTCGCTCAAATACGATCCGATCAAGGACCTGACCTACATTCTGCAGATCACCGGCTTCGTCATGGGCGTCGTCGTGCGCCCCGATGCGCCGTGGAAGACGCTGCCCGAGCTGCTGGCCTATGCGAAAGCCAATCCCGGCAAGCTGAACTGGGGCACGCTGGGTGCGGGCTCGACGCAGCACTTGGCGATGGAGAGCCTGGGTCTCAAGGACGGAATCAGCTGGACGCACGCGCCCTATCGCGGCACCGCCGACACGTTGCGCGCGCTGATGGGCGGCGAGATCGACTTCGCCTCGGAATCCTCGGGCTGGGCGCCGCTGGTGATGGCCGGCAAGCTGCGCCTGCTCGCGGTCTTCACCGAGAACCGCGCCAAGCGTTTCCCGCAGGTGCCCACGGTCCGGGAGCTCGGCCTCGAGATCGCCGTCGACAGTCCGGGCGGCCTGATCGGCCCGAAGGGCATGGACCCCGCCGTGGTCAAGATCCTGGCCGACGCCTTCCGCGAGGCGGCGGGCGAGCCCAAGCACCTCGAGTTTTTAGACAACATGGACCAGCCGCTGCTCCTGCTCGACGGTCCTGCGTATCAGGCGAAGATGGCGAAGACGATGGAGCAGGAGCGCGTGCTGCTGAAGAAGTTGAATTTGCTGGCGACTTAAATGTCGTCCTGAGCGGAGCGAAGGACCTGACGGATCGACCGGAGTACTCCCCGGCGGGTGCTGGATCCTTCGCTGCGCTCAGGATGACAGAGTTAGCGTAGCAACGCCCCATACCCCTCGACCGGCGTGCGGATGCCGGACATCCGCAGGCAGTGCCACAGGCTCGCCTGGTTGGCGCTGATCACCGGACGTCCGAGGTCGCGTTCGAGCGTTTCGAGAATCCCGACGCAGCGAAACCCCGTGCCGCCGATCAGCACGCCGTCGGCCTCGGGCGGACAGGCCTTGCGGATCTGGGCGTAGAGCGGCTCGATCTCCTGCTCGAAGCCCATGCCCTGCGGATAGAGATCCTTGGGCGGCACGTCCCGCCATTTGCGGCCGGGATCGAGGCGCAGGTGTCCGACCGGCGCCAGCCCGTGATCGCCGTAATAGCGCAGCGCCGCGCCCACCGTGTCGTCGGGAAACCATGGCGGCAGGACGAGGAACGGCCGCTTCACGCCCGAATGCCGCAACGCCGCCAGCGTATCGAGCCCGTTGGTCGTGACCCTGGCCTCGTCGCCCGCGAGGCCCGATCGCACCACCGACGACAGCGCCTCGACGGTGGCCTCGTCCCAGCCCTTGCCGCCCACGACGCTGCTCGACGTATGGGCGAAAACGACGGCCTGCAGCTTCATGGAAGAGAACTGCTTGGCGCCGCGCGCCAGATCGTCGGCGAGATCGACGCCGCTGCGATCCTCGCGCCACTTGGCCCACGGCGTCGAAGCCGTCACCCGCGCCGCATGCACCGACACGCCCGGCGGCGCCATCGCCCACCACTCGGCCTCCGGCACGGCTTCATTGCCGACGATGAACAGCCCGATGCGGGCCCGCCAGCCCCAGTTGTCGTGGTGAGTCATGCCCGTGCCTTCCACATCAGAACCCGTAAAGAACCTTCGGATTGTCGACGAGGATCTTCTGCCGCACCGCCGCGTCCGGCACGCAGCGGAAGAAGGTGCGCAGCAGGTCCGCCTCCTGCGGGATCGCCTCGGCCGCGTGCCCGACATGCGGCCAGTCGCTGCCCCAGACCAGCCGGTCGGGATTGGCCGCGACCAGCGCCTGCATGAACGGCGCGGTGTCGTCATAGGCGGCGCCCGGCCCGGCGCCCTGGCGGGTGTTGCGGTCGGCGCCCGAGAGCTTGCACCAGTAGCGGCCGGTCTTCAGCCGCTCGCAGAACCAGCGGAAGCCCGGAGTGTCGACGCCCTTGTCGGCCATGGTGCGGCCCATATGGTCGATCACGAAATCGAACGGCATCTTCTCGAGCGTCGGCGCCAGCTCCATCAGGTCGCCGGTCTCGACCCAGAGCTGCACGTGCCAGCCGCGCGCCCCGAGGCGCGGCGCCAGCGCCGACAGGTCGTCGAGGCTCATGCCGCCCGAGGAGACCGGCTTGCCGTCCTGGCGCAAGAGGTTGATGCGCACGCCCTTGAAGCCCGCCTCGCTCAGCTCGTCGAGCCGGCGCTCGCTCACCTCGGGCTTCAGCAGCGCCACGCCGCGCAGCCGGTCGCGATGGCGCTGCAGCGCATCGAGCGTCACCTCGTTGTCGCCGCCGGCCGCCAGCGCATGGACGATCACGCCGCGCGCGATGCCCAGCCGGTCCCACAGCGCCAGCAGCGTCTCGACCGGCGTCGCCTGCAGCGGCGAGAACTTGCCGCCAGAGACGGCGGGGAAGCGGTCGTAGGGACCGTAGACATGGACGTGGCAGTCGGCGCTGCCGGCGGGGAGGGCGAATCTTTCCTGGGTCATGCGATCAGTCTAGTGAGTTTCCGGACAGGAGAGAATCAAGCGGTCCCGCCGACCGCGATCTCACCTTGAGGGGCGGAACGGAACTGAACTCAATCGATTCAAGCACTTAACCGACCACTTAACCTCATCCTGAGGAGCCGTGCGCAGCACGGCGTCTCGAAGGATGGGAACCCGCACCACGCCTGTTGCCCATCCTTCGAGACGGCCCTTCGGGCCTCCTCAGGATGAGGGGAGGGGTGCAATTCCCGGTTCGAACGGCCTTGACTCGCCCAAAATCGGGTCCGGCGCAGAGGTGCGGCATTGCCGACAGATATTTCGAGTATTTCGTTTATTTCGTTTATTTCGTTTACGCCGCCCGCCGAAGCCTCCGGAGTGACGCCGGGACCGAGCCCCGCCCACGAAACCACGAAAGGAACACAGGCCCGCAACCGGCGTTGTCGTCTACGCTTTTCGCCCCTCGATCCGTCCTCACGAGCCCGGAGTCAGCCCCTCCCATGAAGCCAACCGCCCTCATCCTCGGCCTCGCCGCCACCCTCGCCGCCGCCGGCTGCGCCCAGTTCGACCAGGCGATGGCCCCGCCGCCGCCCAGCGCGCTGTCGCAGCCGATCCAGGCCTCCGAGATCGAATGGTCCAAGAGGAGCGGCGCCAACACGGTGAGCGGCATCGCGACCATGAAGGCGGGCGACACGACCCACACCTGCGCCGGCCAGGCCGCCAACCTCGTGCCCGACAGCGCCTATGCCCGCGCCCGCATGACGGCGATCTTCGGCAACGACACGCGCGGCACGCGCGCCTCGAGCCAGGGCCCGGTGAAGTTCGACCGCGACGACCCGCTCTATGTCTCGTCCCTGCGCCGCACCACCTGCGACGCCTCCGGCAGCTTCTCCTTCCCGCGCGTCCCCGACGGCGTCTGGTACGTCACGACCGCCGTGAAGTGGGATGGCCCGGGCGACCGCGCCGAGGGCGGCTCGATGATGAAGCGGGTGGACGTGCGGGGCGGGAAGCTGGTGAAGGTGACGTTGCCTTAACAGCCGAACCCACTTATCGAGAAAGGTAGCAGTACTGCCTAATGGCCTGAAATAGGGGCAGTGCGCTATACCGCCAGTAGAACGGGATTCAGATTAGCTGGCCGACAGATTTTAGCGGAGACTGACAAGAACCTCACCGAGCTGGACCTTCGATCTGCCGCCGTCCGTGCTGTGGCCGGTACTGGCCGACACCAACCGCTTCAACGAGGCGATGGGCCTGCCGCCCTACCGGCTGGAGGAGACGCCGCAGCCCAACGGCACGGTGCTGCGCCGCGGCCGGGGCAAGGCGGCGGGGTTCACGCTCGAATGGGTGGAGAAGCCCTACGAGTGGGTGCTGGGCCGCCATTTCAACGTCTCGCGGGTCTTCTCCAAGGGGCCGTTCCGCCGCTTCGGGCCGGTGTTCGATCTCGAGCCCGACGGCAAGGGCGGCTCGGTGGTCCGCTACGCGCTCGAATGGGAGCCGCTCACCCTGATGGGCCGCCTGTTCGGCCGGCGGCTGGCCGAGCAGGCCGGCGCCGCCGTTGCTGCGCGCGTCCTGGAGGCCGTGTCCTTCCTCAAGGGCCAGCGCGAGACGACGTTCGAGCTGCCGCAGCCGGCGCTGCCCGAGGGCGCGTTCGAGCGCGCGACGGCGATGGCGGCGGAGATCGACCGCAGCCCCTACGGCAACGGGCTCGGCCGGGTGCTGACCGGCACGGTGCTGGGCGGTATGGCGGGCGACCTCGCCCATCTCAAGCCCAAGCGGCTGGCGCGCCAGATCGGCGTGGCGCCGCGCGCCGCCATCGAAGCCTGCCTCGCGTCGGTGCGGGCGGGGCTCCTGACCATGAGCTGGGACCTGCTCTGCACCAACTGCCGCGGGCCCAAGCTCTCGGCCTCGGCCCTGTCGGAACTGCCGCGCGGCGCGCACTGTCCCTCCTGCAACATCGATTACGATCGCGACTTCGAGAAGAACGTCGAGCTCACCTTCGCGCCCGCGCCCTCGGTGCGGCCGCTGATGGCGGGCGGCTTCTGCCTCTCGGGCCCGATGGCGACGCCGCATGTCGCGGTCCAGCTTCTGCTGGCGCCGGGCGAGCGGCGGACCGTTTCGGTCGATCTGCCGCCCGGCCGCTACCGGCTGCGCACGCTGCATCCCGGCGGAACGGTCGAGGTCGAGCACGAGGGCGGGGCGTTCCCCGGCCTGCGGGTGACGGCGACGGGCGTCGAGGCGATGGCGCCCCCCGGTGAGGTAAGTGCTTCCGGCGAGGCGGGAACCATCGAGTTCGTGAACGAGGCCGGCTTCGAGCTGGCGGCGCTGATCGAGGACCGGAGCTGGACGCGGGACGCGCTGACCGTGCCGGAGGTGATCTCGCTGCAGGCCTTCCGCGATCTCTTCGCCGCCGCGACCCTGCGGCCGGGCGACGAGGCGGGGGTGAGCCAGGTGGCGCTGCTCTTCTCCGACCTGCGCGGCTCGACCGCGCTCTACGAGCGGCTGGGCGATGCCGCCGCCTACAACGTCGTGCGCGAGCATTTCGCGCTGCTGGCCGCCATCGTGCGCGACCATGACGGCGCGGTGGTGAAGACCATCGGCGACGCCGTCATGGCCTCGTTCGGCGATCCCGCCCACGCGGTGCGCGCGGCCCTTTCCATGCAGGCCCGCATCGCCGACCAGGATCTGTCGCTGAAGCTCGGCGTCCATATGGGCCCCAGCGTGGTGGTGACCCTGAACGACCGGCTCGACTATTTCGGCTCGACCGTGAACATGGCCGCCCGCCTGCAGGGCCAGAGCGACGGCGGCGACGTGGTCCTGTCCCGCGCCGTGGCCGACGATCCCGCCGTCCAGACCGTCATCGCCGAGGTGTCCCGCCGCGAGGAAGAGGTCGCGCTCAAGGGCTTCGACCGGCCGGTGGGGTTCGTGCGTCTCATGTAGCTGGAGTCGCGTGCGCCCAGCGATGACCTCTCAATGGGGCGCGCCCCTACAAAACAACCACCTCACCCTTGTAAGTCGGCGTCTGCCGGATCTGCTAGACTAGCCGGCGCGGTGGCGGCGGGTAGACCGACTCACCCAGGGGCGTCGAAGCTCGTTCC
>NCHQ01000049.1 GCA_002281855.1 Rhodospirillales bacterium 24-66-33
GTCGCATACTCATAAACGCTTCCCAAAGTTTGGAGAAAGTGATTCAAGGTTCCGAAAGGAGCCTTGGCGATGGCGCGCTACGATCTGACTGAGTTTGAGTGGAGAACGTCACGATCCAACCGTTGCTGCCGAACAAGCCACGCGGGGTGCCGCGGGTCGATGACCGGCGTGTTCTCAACGGCATTTTCTGGGTTCTCCGGTCCGGCTCGCCGTGGGCAGATGTGCCGGAGCGCTATGGCCCGCCGACCACGATCTACAATCGCTTCAATCGTTGGCGAAAGGCCGGTATTTGGGATCGGCTGATGGACGCCATCATCGCCGCTCATGACGGCAAGGTGCAGATGATCGATTCGACCATCGTGCGCGTGCATCAGCAGGCGGCCGCCCAAAAAAACAAGCTGGAGACGCTTGTATCGGTCGAAGTCGTGGAGGACTGACGACCAAGCTGCACGTCCGCGTCGTCGGCAATGGCCTGCCGGTACAGCTCGAGCTCTCCCCCGGACAAGCCAACGACGCGCCGATGGCGGAGCTTCTCCTCAACGATCTGCCCCGAGGGGCCGTCGTGCTCGCCGATCGTGCCTATGACGCCGACTGGATCGGCAAAGCTCGCTGCCGTACGACTTTGGCTCAGGCATTATGAGTCTGCAGCCTAGTGAGATGAGTGCAACCAGATCATGCTCTTGAACCGCCGCGGGTTTGCCCGAGGCTCTTTGGTTTGAGTCACGCTGCCAGTTTGTGCTCATTGAGAATGGCATAGTGGCGCTCTTTGGCCTCGGCTGGCGGTGTTGCCGATCGGCTCCATCAGCCGGCGATTTTTGAACCAGTCGACCGATTCCAGGTTGGCAAATTCGACGGCTTCGAACGACCGCCATAGCCCGCGTCGATGAATGACCTCGGCCTTGTAAAGTCCGTTGATGGTCTCGGCCAGAGCATTGTCGTGGGCACGGCGCCGTCTTGTCGCCGATCTTGGTTCGCACCGGCTTGCCACGGGTCACGCCCTGCAATCCAAGCGTTTGCATCAGTCGTGCCACGGTACCTCGGGCAACGTTGTGGCCCTTCCGGCCGAGTGGCCGCCAGACCTTGCGCTCGCCATAGACGCCGAAGTTCTCCTCGAACACCCTGCGAAGCTCGAGCATCAGGGCACCATTCCGCCTCGCCCACGCCGACAACCTTCGCTGGATCGGCCCGCCGGGCAGCATGGGCATGGTAGGTCGATGGGGCGATCGGCAGCACCCTGCAGATCGGCTCGACTCCATACGCGCCGCAGTGATCGTCGATGAAGGCGATCATGGCTTGTGTCGGCGGTCGAGCTCCGCCTCGGCAAAATACGCGCTCGCCTTGCGCAAGATCTCGTTGGCCTGCCGAAACTCACGGTTCTCCCGTTTCAGGGCCTTCAGCCGGGGGCCATGTCGCGTGGTCAGGCCGGGCTTCCCGCTGTCGCGTTCCGCCTTCTTCACCCATTCGTTCAGCGTCTGCGCCGTACAGGCGATCTTGGACGCGATCGACACCACCGTGGCCCGACGCGACTCGTGTTCAGCCTCTTGATCCAACACCAGCCGGATCGCCCGCTCGCGCACCTCGGTCGAGAACTTGTTCGCTGTCTTCCTTGTCATGGCTCCACTTCCACAAGAGTTGGAGCCTCCGACAAACCCGGCGCGGTTCAGTTTCCGATGCGGTGCCGTTGCTTGTAGGCCTTGAAGCGGAAGGGCTGCGTTCGATTGGACCTGTTGGGAACTACGACCTTGGTGCCGCGGTCCTTGGGCCATTGGCGCAACTCTGTACTGTCGTAAGCCATGTCGCCGAGGAGCTTGCGGGCAGCCTTGGTGCGGCGGATCAGGCGCGGGGCGGGCGGACAATCGTGCGCCTCGCCTCCGGTCAGCAGGATGGAAAGAAGACGGCCTTTAGCATCTGCGACTGCGTGGATCTTCGTATTGCGCCCTCCTCGTGAGCGGCGAACCGCCTGTTTCTGCTCCCCCCCTTTTTCCACCCGAATCCGAGCGGTGCGTCTTGATGTGCGTGCTGTCGATCATTTGGACCGAGGCCGAGCGACCACGCCGCGAAGTTCGCCGAATAGATTCTCCCACACGCCGCGCCTGGCCCAGCGCACAAAGCGATTGTAGGTCGTCGTGCAAGGACCGTACTCCGGCGGGCAATCCTTCCGGCAGTAGCCACCCTTCAGGACATGCAGGATACCGCTGATCTCCGCCGGTCGTCGACACGCTCCTTGCCGCGTACGTCGCTTGGCAGAAGCGGCTCCATCCGAGCCCATTGCTCATCGGTGAGCCAGAACAAAATTCTTCGCAGCTTCCGTGCTCCTTGCCAGCACAGAATCAGCCAAGCGACTCCATCCTCAATAGATTTCTTGGGCTTCATCCCTAGTACCTTCCCCTAGGCAGGGGCACGTTGCCCAATCAGAAGAGGATGCGCCCAGCCCCGCACGTTTGTCAGTGTAGCGAATGTGACACTTGTGGTATTTATAGCGCATATATCAAATTTACCCATACAGTGAGATTAGGGATGGGGAGATGTGCGGCATCATTGGCATCATCAGCAAGGTACCGGTCACACCCTTGTTGGTTGAGGCGCTGAAGCGCCTCGAATATCGCGGCTATGACTCGGCCGGTGTCGCCACCCTGGTCAACGGGCACATCTATTGCCGGCGGGCCGAGGGTAAGCTTGTAAACCTTGAAGCGCGGCTCGGCGCCGAACCCCTGGCCGGTACGATCGGCATCGGCCACACGCGATGGGCGACCCATGGCAAGCCTTCGGAGCGTAATGCCCATCCGATAGCCACTGATCGAGTAGCCGTCGTGCACAACGGCATCATCGAGAATTTTCAGGAACTCAAGGACGAGCTTCTGGCCGAAGGGCGTCATTTCGACAGCGATACCGACACCGAGGTCGTGGCTCAGCTGCTGACCTTCTATCTGGAGCGCCAGCGGTCGCCGGAGAAGGCGATGGCCGAGGCGATGGAGCGGCTGCGCGGCGCCTTCGCCCTCGTCGCCCTGTTCAGTGGCCGCCACGATACGCTAATCGGCGCTCGTCGCGGCAGCTCGCTCGCCGTGGGCTACGGTGACGGCGAGATGTACATCGGCACTGATGCATTGGCGCTGGCGCCGTTTACCAAGCGCGTCACCTATCTCGAGGATGATGACTGGGTGGTGCTGGACGCCAACAGCGCCAGGGCCTTCCAGGGCGACAAGGAAGTGCAGCGGGAAATCCGCCAGAGCGGCATCTCGGGTGCCATGATGGGCAAGGGCAATTACCGCCACTTCATGCTGAAGGAGATCTTCGAGCAGCCCGCCGTGATCGGCGACACACTCCATTCCTACCTCGACCCCGCCACGCGCTCGGTCAGCCTGCCGGCGCTGCCGTTCGACTGGGCCAGGGTCTCGCGGCTCACCATCACCGCCTGCGGCACGGCCTGCTTCGCTGGCATGGTGGCCAAGTACTGGTTCGAGAAGCTGGCGCGCCTGCCGGTCGAGGTAGAGGTCGCATCGGAGCTGCGCTACCGCGAACCGCCTTTGCCAGACGGCGGCGTGTGCATCGCCATCTCGCAGTCGGGTGAGACTATCGATACACTGGCGGCGCTGCGTTACGCTAAGGGTCAGAATCAGACTATCCTGTCGGTGGTCAACGTCCCGGAAAGCGCCATCGCGCGCGAATCGCACGTTGTGCTGCCGACACTGGCGGGACCGGAGATCGGCGTCGCTTCGACCAAGGCCTTCACGACGCAACTCACCGTGCTGCTCGCTGCGGCGATGGATGCGGGACGGGCGCGAGGGACCCTGGCCAAGGACGAGGAGGCGCAGTTGGCCAATGCGCTGATCGAGCTGCCGGCGCACATCAACGAAGCGCTGAACATGGAGGAGCACTATAAGCGCATCGCAGAGAATCTCTTATTTCCGGCGCGCGATGTGCTTTATCTCGGACGTGGTCTGTCCTTTCCGATCGCCTTGGAAGGCGCGTTGAAGCTCAAGGAAATTTCCTACATTCACGCCGAAGGCTATGCCGGCGGCGAAATGAAGCACGGTCCGATCGCGCTGATCGACGAGGCGGTCCCGGTCGTCGTCCTGGCGCCGAGCGACGCGCTGTTCGACAAAATCGCCTCGAACTTCGAACAGGCGAAGGCACGCGGCGGAAAGCTGGTGCTGCTGAGCGATTCCGCAGGCAACGCGCGGCTGAGCGGCCAAGCTGCCGCGTCGATCATGCTGCCAAAAGTCGATCCGGTAGTGGCACCGATCCTCTACAGCATACCGGTGCAGCTACTGGCCTATTACACCGCCGTCGCCAAAGGCACCGACGTCGACCAGCCGCGCAACCTCGCTAAGAGCGTGACGGTAGAGTAGGAAGTCTTGCTCAATAATGGCAAAATGTGCACCACGCGTGGCCTTGAATTGGCTGGAGGATCAGGATTCGAACGTGAATTAGCCAGGTCAGAGCCCATCGGGTCACCGTCTGAACTATTTCCCAAGGGAGGCGCACGCGAGCGGGCGGGAGTTCGCCAGTAATACTCATGGGCGCTGTCTGTATCGCGGCCCTATTACTCAACGCTGCAGTTCAAATTCCGAAGGGGGAGCTGGAAGTTCGCTTGGGGGCAGATCCAGGATATGTGAATCTTGCGACCGATTGACCCACTAAGAAGGGGCATGATGAAGGGGGCTGTTCCGAGCGCTTGTCGTCATGAGATGTCCCTCCAGCAGATGTGCTCAAGCCGAACGTCCACCTGTTGGTGAGAAGCGATGGAGGAGGGGGAGAGTGCAGGCACTTTTTTGTAAGTTCGCCGGTGTGGATCCAGTGGCACTGGAAGATTGTCCGGCAACCGATCGGGTGTGGGCAGCCCAGCTTGGATTTTCCCTCCTCTTGAACTTCGTCGTGGTGTTTGGCCTTACCTACTACTCGATCGGCTACTTCCTCGGCGAAATCTATGCTCGTGTCTTCGTCGCCTTCATGGTGGCCGCTGTTGTCACGACCTTCGATCGTGCCTTATTTCAGTTCGATTGGTTCACGGTCGCTTTGCTTCATGAGGCGCGTGAGTTCGGTCGTGATCACAATGCGCCATGGCGCCGCTTAGCAGCTTTTGCTCGACCCTTCTGGAGGTTGTCGTTTCGTCTACTCATCTCGCTCGCCATAGCCTACACGCTGTCAGTATTTGCCGAGCTCGCCGTGTTTGATGGAGCCATTCGTGAAAGGATGGCTGTCGATAGCTTCTCACAGAACTTCCCGTACCGCCAAAGGGTCGCCGATTTTGAAAGAGGCCTCGATGAAAAGGCCACGGCGCAGCGTGCCGTCGTTAACCGAATGGAAGGCGAGATATCGTTGCTGCAAAGGGGCTTCGTCTCGCATACCGACCAGGATGAGTACGACTCTCTGCGGCGAGATGCCGGCGACGCACGCAGCCGGATTGCAACAATCGAAGGCACGCTGGCAGAAAATGAAAAACGCATAAAAGATTTGAACGAGGACATTTACGCGGAGCGCTATGGGCTCAAGGACAAGCCCCACCGTACAGGCCGACCCGGCTGCGAAGCGCCGAGCCTTTGCTACAATTTGGTTGTCACAGTCCGCGAGATGCGTGACGCCAACGACAAACTGCTGAAGGAGGTTGACGCTCTTCGCGCACGAGCTACCGAATTGGACGGTAAGGCCAGCGATTTCGCAAAGCGGCGAGCTGCGTCTGAGGGCGAGGTCGTCACTGCCCGACGCAAGGAGCTTGAGACGCTGCGCGCCGAGTTGGCCGCCTTCGAAGCTCGGAGACCTTTTCTGATTGCCGACTACGAAGCGCAGCTGAAGCGAGATGGTGTGTATCGCCCTCTGCGCGACGATCCTATTATCCGCTTGGGCGTTATGGATGAGCTCCGCCACGATCCTGTGAGAGGGCCAGCATTTACGCAGATGTCATTTCTAATCAAGGCCTTCATCGCGTTTCTCGAACTGGCGCCTGTTCTGGCCAAGATCTTATTTGCACCGCCGACGGTGTACTCGGCCAGGATCAGGACGGCCGTCGCTCTCGGGCAAAGGGGTGCCTTTCGGGAAGTGAACGAGCGTGCTAATTTTATTCCTTTAGACGCCATCAACGTTGTTGGCGTGAGCCAGTCGCGCAATGCTGGACTGATTCCCAGTACAAACGCAGCGTCGCCAGGGCTCGACATTCGTCATCCGAAGACTCTGACGCCGCAGCGGCCAAGTCCACCACCTGAGGCTTTGCCACGCTCCGGTTTTAGCGCACTCGAACAGGCTGCAATCGCTTGGCTGGTGAAATGGGTCGAGGCAAGCCCGAACCATAGACGCGCCGCAGGTGATTACTACACGGCTAGGCTGCCACATGGCCCACTGTTCGTCGCTTCCGACATGGCGATTGTTGACTACAGCCGCGCCCATTTTCTGAGACAGGCACGGTTCTTCGAGCTTGGCATGGGCTTGGGTGAACTCAGCTTGTGCCTAGCAGTGAGCGGATTTAGGGTAGCTGGTTTCGAATCCGATGCGGGTCGCTACGAAG
Source organism: Rhodospirillales bacterium 24-66-33 (assembly GCA_002281855.1). Taxonomy (GTDB): domain Bacteria; phylum Pseudomonadota; class Alphaproteobacteria; order Reyranellales; family Reyranellaceae; genus Reyranella. The sequence continues at coordinate 6,500 of NCHQ01000049.1, forward strand.
CGGCCACGACGCTAACTGCCGCGGTGTCGCGACAAGGTTTCGATACCAGCCAACTGTCGCTGCTGTATGGCTTCTTTCCGAATGTCTTCCAGATCGACCGGACCGATATCGGTGGCGAAGCCGTGTTGGTTTCCACCAACGTCACCAGCAATCTCATGATGGAAGCGATCGACAGTGTTATCTTGGCACTTCGCCTTTTCGACCATCTGATCATCGATTTGTCGCGTTTTGGCGAAGTACGGGATTTGCCGTCGCAAAGAGCATTGATCATCAAGCTGCAGGAGCTCGGTTTCAGAGAGACCGCGCAGGTCTACGCCATGGGCGATACGGACATACGTCATTTCGCGCACAAGCAAAGCTCTGGCCGTAGCTTTCGGGGCTCTGAGCCTATCTAGGCGGCCGCAGCCTCCTGCTTCGCCGCAGGCGTCACCATTTTTGTCGCAATGTCCTTCAGTATGGCATTGTCCGTACGCGTCTGGTGAGACCACCTTTTCGTGAGCGCGGCAGTGCTCTGCTCCTGAAAACTGGACCATTGTGAGCAAGAGTTTTCCGGTCGTTTCCCCTGGGCTGGGAAGGAGCGGAGAGCATGAAGGCGTCGAAGTTCAC
>NCHQ01000050.1 GCA_002281855.1 Rhodospirillales bacterium 24-66-33
GGGCGCTACACCGCCGGGCACAAGACCCTCATTCTCTCGTTCCCGCCCCCAATTCCCGGCACCGAACGGCTGTTAATGGTGCACTCCGACGTGATCGACCTTCGCGTCACCGTGTTCGCCTGTACTCGCGAGCATCGACGCTAGGGCCGGTTTTCTGCCCGTGGAGTCGATTTGAGCGCCGGGGGGCTACCTCGGGGTGTGCGGGTCCTCAAAAAACGCCCAGCGAGTCAGATTTTGGGAGAATGATAGTGACGAAAATTATTCCTGCAGACGCCGATCGCATCCGTGCCGTTGAGATGGTCGTCCAAGTCATGGTGAAGATTGTCGACGCCCAAACGCGAGGGGCAATGGATGAATGCCGCGACGTGATCGCCGAGCGTCTTGAGGTACTTAAAAGCGCGGAGCAATTGCCAGGCGCCGCCGGCGGCGCGTCCGTGGACGCGCTCCTAACGGCACTCGAATTGCTAGGTCCCAAGTTCGCCGAGCGTCGCCACAATTGAAGGGTGGTCGGCGGCTTCGAGAACTGCAGCACATACTAGCTGGCGACGCCATTGCCGCTAAAGCACTGCTCCGGGAGGCGGTTGGATGTTATCCCATCGTTCCGCAATGGATTCGCACGCAGCTTTCATATTCTTGAAGCGGCTCGCGGCGTTGCCCGGCGCCGGATAGCTAATGCCTGAGAATGCATCGATCGTGATGCAGAGCTTCGCTTCAGGTGTTTCGCTGGGGTCCACGGCCGTCAGGCCCAGATAGCCAAGCAGAAACGCCGATTGCCATGCTGCGGCTTCCACATTGAGCGGACGACTTTTTGCATAGCGGAGCATTCCGGCGCCAACCCGAACTTCGTTGGTTTTCGCGACGACTCTGCGCAGCCGAAAGTGAATTTCCGCGGAGACCCGTACGGCACTCAGAGTGATTGGGCCATTCTTGCCAGCCACCAGACGCTCGGCGGCAGGAATGGCCACGGTCGCTTGAGAGGCCGCAAAACGATCAAGGTAGTCCGCATTGTGGTCCAGAACGAGACGATCGAACTCGTCGTCCGCCATCATATTCCGCAGTTGTTCGGCCCGGTCCGTTAAGGCCGTTGCGTCGGAGCTGCCATTTGACAGGAAGTGAGAAATCGCTGCTTTCGCCCTGTTATGCTGGACTATTTTCGCGATTGGTTGATACTTGCACCCGCGAATAATCGTGCGTTTGGCGGTCTCTGAGGCCGACATGTAGTCGGCCAGGTAACGCGCTGATATCTGTGGGCTCTTGACCTCGCGATGCGTTTTCTTAGCCAACATGCTCTAGCCCCCCGGGTAACTCATGGCTGAGTTTTATTTTTCTGTAAGCATCGACAACAACCGTACATTGCACCTTGCCCCACTCACGGACCGGCTCATAGCCCAATCCGGCCAAGAAGTGGCTGACGCCGGCGGATATTTCCTGTTCGAACGTCGCCATTCTGAGGGACCGCAACACGTCGAAATAATCGCGCAGGCTCTTTCAGAGGAGGCCGCCTTCCGGCTCCGAGACATCCTGGCGATGACTTAGCTCTACAGGTGTGGCAGCGGCGACGGGGTCGAGAAGCCAGCCGGGGCAGTCCCCACGCCGGATAGCCTGGGCGGCTAGGCTTGAGGCCAACTAGCGCGGCGCTGAGTTAACAGGCGTCACCGATATCGGGACCCGATGGACGCCAGGGCCTTCGCCCGGGCATCCTGCCCCCTCAACGGTGAGGGTCCGCTCGCCGGAGAAGCTGCCGTCGGGCGCCGGGACCAGGTAGTCCGCTCGAACCGATCTGACGGCGCTGTCCGGATTCATACGTTCGCAAAGGTAGGGATAGGGGCCCCGCGTTTCCCAGCGGCCATTGGTCCATCGATACTCGAATGTCGCCGGAGCGCCGGGATTGCGGGCAATGTCGCCTGAATTGTCCATCCGCACGACGCATCCGGTCCTCTCGCAATGGGTCGTGAACTCGACCACGAATGTCTTTGCTTCCATTGGTGTCGGCGCGCCGTTGAACGTCTGTCTCGAGAAGTCGACGAACACGTTGTAAGGGCCATTTAGCCGCGGCGGCCGGGCTTGGTCCGACTGAGCAAGCGCAACGACATCACCAAAGGTGATTGCAGCGCATGCTCCCGCGAGAACAAGCTTCGCCGGTGCCACGAGCCGAACGGCGGCGGTCACCGCGCCTTGCCCTTCGCCTTCAGCCCCAGCTCGACCAGCCGGCGCACGGCTTCGCTGCGGGTGATTTCCGACCTCTTTGCATAGGCATCAATGGCGGCGGCCGTGGCGGTAGGCACGCGGCCCGCGACAAGAACATCGTGGCCTCCGGGCTTCGGAGGACGGCCCATTTTCTTGGGTAGGGGCGTTGCGGACATTTTGTTAACAAATACTCTTGACCATATTGGAGATATTGTTAACATCAAGTCGAGCCGAACGGAAGCGCCAACTCCCGCCCGGCTCTAACCGCAACCGACCACTGGAGGTCGATCATGGCTAAGGCCAATCATACACCACCTGTCACCCCGCTGCCGGCCGCGCGCCGGAGCATCCTGCTGGGGGCGCTCATGGCGCTCGCGGCTCCCAAGGCGGCCACGGCGGGGCCCGCCACCGTCGAGCGGATCGATGCCGCTGCCAAGGCACTGGCGGATGCCCTTGGCGGCCTTCACGGCGAGCGCTGGAGCGTCAAGGTCGACCACGACAACGGCTTCGTGCTGATGCTTCGGGGAGGGGCCAAGTGAGCGCCCTCGCGCTCCGCAGCGTACAGCGGGAAACTAGCGGCCTTCTGGCGGCTTGCGCTGCCCATGGGTACCGCATAGCCATCCGAGATGCCCGGACGCCCCTCCAGGCCCCGGATTTCGCCTCTACGCCGCTCCGGCGGTTCGTGGCGAACGTCTGCACCGTTGAGGTGCGGCATGCCGAGGCCCAGTTCTGGCAGCTTGCCCGGGCCTGTGGCGCGGATGCCGTCATCGATCGGTTCGAGACGCCGGACATTGCGTCCACCTACCGGATGCCGCACGAGCGGTGCGCCGGCACGGCGCTGGTATGGCTGGCACACCTGCAGACGCACGATGGCGACCGCCGCGGCCCGTGGGAGTGCTGGTCGGGCCTCTCGCGCCCCCGCAAGGCCGCCTGGCTGCGTCGCCGCCGGGAGCTGCTGCACGGCCTGCTTAGGGCCGCCGCTGAGTACCGAGCGGCCCGCGCCGCTCTGGTGCAGGGAGGCGGACAATGAGCGCCCGTCACACCCTAGACCTGTTGGGCGAGACGCTACGGGACCTTGCTCCCCTGGTCGCGGCCGCGGTGCAGGCCCTCGACAAGCCGGGCACTCGCGCCCTGCGTCGAAAGCTCGACGGTGAGTTTCACTATGCGCTGGGTCACTACGGCACGCTGCGACGCATGGAAACCCCGGAAAGCCAGTGGGATGCCCTGCGGCTCACGCTGCCTCGCTATGATCGGGCGACTGAGGTATGGCCGGGCCGCGCGTCTTTCGAGGCCCGTAAGGCCTGCGAGGCCTCTGCCAAGGAACCGGCGCCGACACCGTCGCCCGCCTGTGTCCTGCGGCTGGTGGTCGACAACGGGCGGCCGGTCGAGGCCGTCGAGCGCGTGACGCTTGGGGGTGCAGCATGAGCGCCCCCAAGACTCGCCGCGGCAAGGCCATATCGCCTCGCGCTGCATTCGCCGCAGTCCTGGAGGCGGCCACCAACCTTGAAGGTTGTTGTGTGTCGACGTGCGGCTGTTGCGCGAGGCAGTCGACGCCATGGAAGGCGCGATGCAGGCAGGTGCAGCATGACGGCCCGCACCTACTACGACGCTGACAGCACCGAAGGGCGGCCGACCTGGACGCCCGCCGGCATCGGTCCTTCGAAAGTTGCCGAACGCGTCGACCGCGTCATGGCGCATGCTTTCAAGAGCATGGGGCTTCCCTTCGATGACCGCTCGCACCTGCCCGTGCGGCGCTACATCGCCCGTATGAAGCTGACGCCGGCTCAACTCGCGATGTTGGTCCGGTTGTTGGGGAACAGCTATGCCGGGGGTCACCAGATCCCGGCGGACGATGACCGTTGCGAGCGGTACGACTGCACCTACTCGGAATATCGCCGCGTCGTGTTCTATGCCTACCGCGCGGCCCTGTCGCTGTTGGTCGAGACGCCGCGCGGCCCTGTCGCTGTTGGTCGAGACGGCGCCGCGTTCCCGCCTCGACCTGGACGACCTGTTGGAAACCCTCATGGCATGGCCGGGGGCGTTGCCTCCCAATCTGCAAGACAGCATTGCCAGCGTCATCGGCGCCCATGTGGCCGACACCATCGCCGGTCGACCGTTCAAGCGTCGGGCCTTGGTGGCCCATGGAGGTGCCCGATGACGAGACGCTATCAACTTGGCTCGCACATGATGCGGGTTGCCGATGATGCCATGGAGCCCCGATATCGCGCGGGGAATTGGCTCGGTCTCGTCCGTTGCCGTCGACCAGCGAAGGGGCGCGACGTGGTCTTTGTCGACGACGCGGGCAACATGGTGATGGGCGAGGTGCGGGGTGTCTCGGCCGATGGCTGGCGTGTCGGCCAGTTCCGCGGCGAGCCGCGCTACACGGTCCGGCGATTGTCGCGAACGCGGTGGAGGCCGGCATGGCGTGTCGTTGCCGCTCACTTCCGCGCTGACGACTTCTATCAAGCCCTCGCGCTGGGCCTTCACGATCGAGCGACGGCTATCCTGGCTGCAGAGCGAGGGCTTGGCCCGACACCGGCCCCACTCAGTGATGCCGAACGAGAGGCCGTGCCGCGTGTTGTTAAGGTGGCCCACCGCTAGAGTTGCGGCCCTTGTCCACCTTCCCGCGGCGGCCCGTCCTGGTGGCCGCCATCGGTTCCCGCTGCCCCTACTGCGGAGAGCCGATGGCGCACCCGCCGCGCCATCCCTCCCGCGACCACATCCGGCCCCGTTCCCGAGGCCACGCGCTGAGCCCGGACAATCAGGCCGTAGTCTGCCGGACCTGCAACGCCGATAAGGGGTCTCTCTCGCTGGGCCGCTGGTTGAACCGCCTTCGCCGCGCTGCCGATCCCCGGGCTGACCACGTCGCCGACTTCATGCGCCGGGCGGGCGTCGAGCTTCCTTCCTAGACCCCTAGAAGGCGGCGCATGGTTCCGTCCTCTTTAGGGGAGGATGGGCGATGACACCACGGCCGGTCATGACGCGTGAGGGGCTGCATAAGCTCGTGTGGGCCAAGTCGCTGGAGGCTGCAGCGGTGGACCTCCAGATGTCGGCCGGCGGCCTGAGGAAAGTCTGCCGCCGGCACGGCATTCCTGTCCCAACCGCTTCACATTGGGACAAGGCGGAGAGGCCCCGGCCGCCGCCGCTACCGCCGCACTCTGGGTCCCAATACGTCCCGTTCAACGCAACCTCTCGCAAGCCGCCCCCTGATCTAGTCGCTAAGCGTGAGGCGGCGAAAGCAGCGCTGGTTGGCGGACCCAACTCGATAAAGGCGGCGCACCCTTGCGTCGGGGCTACAGCCGCGGCCTTGTCGGCCGCGATCCCCGATAGGCGGGGCGCTCTGGTAGTAGGTGGCGCCAGCCTGGCTAGCATAAAGGTGTCACCGGAGCTGGTCGAACGCGCGCTCAGGACGCTCGATGCCATCATCCGGGCGGCGGAGCGGTTACGACACACCTTAGTTGCGCGCACGGACTCGTCTGCGCTGCTGATCGATTCTGTGCTGGTGCCGTTCTCAATTACCGAATCGTTCCGACTTAGCGACGCCCCTCCGGATGCGGGCGAGCTGGATCGGCGCAGAGTGTTTCAGGAACGATACCCTGACCAAGTCGCCAGCTACGGTTTCGTCAATCCGTGGATGTACAGGCCCACCGGGAAACTTTCAGTGTCGATAGGCACCGGCCCCATGGCCGGGCTTCGAGCGAAGTTCACGGAAGCAAGCCTTGGCAACCTTGAGGAACGAGCGGGCGAAATTGTCGCCGAGGCTGTTGCCCACGCCGCCGCTCACAAAGTCGTTCGCGACAAGGTCGAGGCTCGCCTTGCTGAGCGTCGTGCGGACCACAATGATGCGCTGCACGTCGAGCAGGAGGAGGGGCGCGCCAAGTTTCTGGCCGACAAGGCGGCCCAGCTTCAGCAAGTCAGCCAGCTAGACGCTTTTGTTCAGCACATGCGAGCAGCCAGCCCGCCGCCGATGTCGGAGGCCGCCGCGTGCCTGCGATGGGCGGAGGGACACCTTGAGGGCCGGAAGGCGGCCCTCGGCCTGGCGGGCATCGAGCAGGCTGTCCATGCTAGCGGGCTGTGGGGACAGCCATCCCAAGTAGATGGTCGCTGATCGTGGTGGCCTGGCGCAGAAAGGGTGGCTCCAGAGCGGCTTACCCATAAGCGACGGCGCTCGGAGCGTTGGAAACAAAGGATTAAATGCTTCAGGAGCCATACCTTGCTTGTGAAGGGCCGTCGCCACACGCCTCAAAAAGCAACGTGCAGACAGGCTTTTAGGAGTGGAGCGACGGCGGCGGGGCCACCCGCTTTATCTTGCCGTCATGCTCGTGCGGCTCTGAGCCGATGAACCGTGGGCATCTGATTTCAGTCTGTGTCTTCCTGTGCTGCAGTATCCGGACAAACTCACAGCAGGCCCGATGCTCTCGCTTGCACGGATCTCGACCGCTTCCCCCGTCGAGCAATTCCATCCCGCCGCGTGTTTCGAGTGCTGGGCGGTTGGCAATGCTTTGCACGCCTTCCGGCTCGTCAGGCGCAAGGCAGAGGCTTACGCGGAGCAGCGCACCCGCGATCGGCCTGCACATTGACCGCCAGCCTCGATGCTGGCGGCGACCCCGCGAACGGCAGCGATGTCGCCCATTAGCCGTCCGAGTCGGAACGCATCGCTGCGTACTGGACTGCGGCAAGGGGTGCGCCGCCCTGCCGGGCGCGGTGGCCCTTGCGAAGTGCAGCGCCGTCGCGGGAGACCTTTACTCTAGGCGGAAGCCTCTGGACGGAAGGACGAGCGCGTCAGCCGCGTCCGCGAACGCGGCGGGCATCTAGAAAATCGCGAACCGACTCCTCGACGAACAGCCGTCTCCTGCCCGCTTTCACGAAGTCTGGTAGCTCCTCTCGTCGTCGGTTCTTCAGCGTCTTAACCGACACGCCGAGGATGGCTGCGAAATCCTCTTCGGCCACCAATCCGAAGCGTTCGAGTAGGACTCTATTGCTGACTGTTGTCGCAGCCAAAGTAACCCCGTTGAGCAATGCGCCCGCAATCTCGCGCTCTTTCCGTTGGCCGCGCAAATCTGCCTGTTGATGACCGTCCCTCGATACGGAGGCCGGCGAAATGGATCGGATTTTGGTTCAACGAGTTAAGGCGCGTTGGCACACTCGCGTCACACTACGCACGCGCAACGAGGCTGGAGGAGCCTATGCCTTCGCGACGAGAAATGACGAGGAAGCAGCTCCATAAGCTAGTGTGGTCTCACCCGATGCGAGACGCCGCAGCTACAATTCCAATGTCTGATGTGGGTTTGAAAAAGGTCTGTCGGCGGCACGGCGTACCGGTGCCACCGCAAGGGTATTGGAACAAGGTTCATGCGGGGCATCGCGTGAAGACGAAAGCGTTGCCGCCCGCGAAACCTGACCAGCCCGAAACGTTCGAAATATTTGCCCCGGCGCCGCTACATGGTGCGGTTCTGGAGTCCAAAAAGCGGGCGTTGGCCCGCGCCGTTGAAGCAGCCAAATTGGTACCATTGGAGCCGATGTCTGAACACGAATGCACCGCGCTAACTCGTGCTGCGTTAGTGAAGTTGCAGCCTGATAGACGTGGAGCGTTACGTCTGCTCGGCGAGCCCGGAGTCGCAGATATCTTGATCTGGCCCGAACAGCTTGAGCGCGGCTTGAGCCTGTTGAACAGGCTCTGTTACGCCGTGGAGCGGGCCGGATATAGGATGGCGCTAAGTCGGACCAGTCCCGCAGCAATTGCAGTCGAGAATGAGGAAGTTCGGTTCCAGATCACGGCGCATTACGCGAGACGTGAGCAGAAACGGCCGCCAGCGGAGAAGTGGGATTGGCGAAAATCCGGGCTTGGCAAAGCGCTGGAGTCACAGAGCTATGAGCCGTGGAGGCAATGGGTATTCGTGCCTTCCGGCACACTGAAACTAAGCTTGTCCGGTTCGTACAACGCGGGTCTTCGGTGCAACTGGAGTGACGGGATCAGTCGCAGAATCGATGACCAGCTGCCGCAGGTTATGGCGGAAATTGCGGCACACGCGGCTAGTTTGCGAGAGAAACGGCTTGCTGAGGAGCGACGAGCGGCAGCGGCGGAAGAAGCTGCGCGGCGACGCGAAGAGGCCGAGCGCATCCGCAGAAGGGAAGGGGAACGCCGCGCCTTCTTGGAAAAGCGGGCGAGTGCTTATGCGCGAGCCCTAGAGTTGCGGGAATTTGCCGCTCATCTCAGGGCCACAAGCAGGAAGCATGGCTCGGCGGCGCTCTCCGCCTTCTTGCAATGGACTGACGCCCACATTCAAGGCCTTCTAGCCTCGAGTTCCGCTAGGGCTGTCCACCAGGACTTAACCTCGACGGGCCTATTTGATGATGACTGAGCCGGAGCCGGCTACTATGCGCCCACACATCGTTGCACCGTGGCGCAGGCTGGCGTGCCATCCGCTCCGGTGCCGCTTACCGTCAGCTCCACGGCACTTCCGGCCTTTGCTGCGCGGGCAAGGATCGCGTCACCTATGTCGTGGATGTCGATCTTCATGCGGCGGGACCACGGCGACGACTTGTCGCCGGCCAGTTGGCCGATGCGGACGTAGACAAACCGTCGCTCCGACCCTTCGCGGCGGACCTGATCGCCTGAGAATTTGGGTCCCGGAGCCACGCGTACGGCAAATTCGAATGTTAGCGGCTCTCCCTCGCGCGAGGCCTTCGGATCTAGAGGCTCCCCGTTCTTCGATTGGAGGCTGTAGAGCACGCGTCGAACAGGCTGCTTGATGACGATGCGGAAAGTGACGACCGCCTGCGCTGCCTTGCTCATCCGCCTGTCCTGTAGGTAGTCAACATGCGCACCCCGGCGGGGTTCGGCAGGTCTTCTTGATGCTGATGCAAGTATCGCCGCAAGGCTGTCCCTTGGTGCAGCGCTTGCAGCAGGAGCGTGCGTACTGTGTCTGCGTGCCCCAAAGTAACGCCGTTGCCGGCGGAGCGGGCCGGTCGGGCCACGGCGTGTAGTCCGCGGCGATTGCCGGAAAGCTCAACAGGGCGACGAACAGAGCCACACTCCGCATGGCTGCCCCCAATTCGGTCGTATTATGATACTAGCCTACCACCACCTGGCGAGGGGAGGGCAAGTGGATTTCCGGACGTGGATTGTGGCGCAAGCATTCCTGGGCCTATTGCTCGCTCCCGGCGCGGCGTATTCACAGACCATCACAGATGGCGACACGCTGAAGCTGAACGGCGTGACCTACCGGTTCTGGGGTATCGACGCGCCGGAGACCAAGCAGGACTGTCCTGATGGCTGGGCCGCGGGACGCCT
>NCHQ01000051.1 GCA_002281855.1 Rhodospirillales bacterium 24-66-33
GTGATCGCTGCCGTCAGCGACGTCTTGCCATGATCGACGTGACCGATCGTTCCGATGTTGCAGTGCGGCTTGTTCCGCTCAAACTTTGCCTTCGACATGGTGTCGCGACCCTCGTGATGCTTCAGCTTCTACACAGACCGTACTTAACTGGCCGACTTAGCCAAACCTGGAGCGGGTGAAGGGAATCGAACCCTCGTCGTAAGCTTGGAAGGCTTCTGCTCTACCATTGAGCTACACCCGCAACACCCAAACAGAACCACTCTCGCCAAGAACCGCTGGTGGAGGGGGAAGGATTCGAACCTTCGTAGACGCGAAGTCGGCAGATTTACAGTCTGCTGCCATTGACCGCTCGGCCACCCCTCCGTCCCAACCGGCATAAACGGAAAAAGCCTGTAGGCGCGGGGAGATACAGTGGCTTCCCGCGACTAGCAAGCACTTCCTTGCGGTGAAAACAAAACGCGCGGCAGCCGGTCGCGGCCGTTCCCCCAATATGCCCCTGCGACAGGGGATTTGCCCGCACCGGCTCCGCGCCATACAAGGCTCGCCATGCCTCCTCGCCCAAATCGTCCCCATCGCCAATCCCGCACCGGCAACCAGTCCATATGGATTTTCGGCCGCCACGCCGTGCTCGCGGCCCTCGCCAATTCCGACCGCCGGATCGAACGGGTGTTCGTGACGAAGGAAATGGCCGACGCCCATGCCGCCGAGATCGGCAAGACGGACAAGACCATCACCTCCCGCGAGGACCTGAACCAGCGCCTGCCCAACGGCGCCGTTCACCAGGGCATCGCGGCGCTCGTGGCGCCCCTGGAAGAGCCCGTCCTCGAGGACATCCTGGCGCGATGCGGCGAAAACGCCCTCGTTCTCGCCCTCGATCAGGTGAGCGATCCGCACAATGTGGGCGCCATCCTGCGGTCGGCCGCGGCGTTCGGCGCCGCCGGCGTGATCGTGACCGACCGCCACACCCCGTCGGACACCGGCACCCTGGCCAAGGCCGCTTCCGGCGCCCTGGAGGTCGTCCCGCTGGTGCGCGCCGTCAACCTCGCCCGCGCCCTCGACCAGCTCAAGGAGGCCGGGTTCTGGACCTACGGGCTGGCCGAAAGCGGCGACACGCGGATCGGCGACCTCGACCTCAAGGGCCGGACCTGCATCGTGCTGGGCGCCGAAGGCGAAGGGCTGCGTCGGCTGACGACGGAGAAGTGCGACCGGCTGGTGACGATCCCCACCAGCGACGCGCTCTCGGCCCTCAACGTCTCGAACGCCGCCGCCGTCGCCGCTTACGAATGGGCACGTCAGCGTCCAAAGTGATAATGGGGCCCGCCTTTACGGGCGCACTTCGCAGCAAGGCCGGCGCCCCCTATTCGCCTAGCCAATGGTTGAAGAATCGTCGAACGCGCCTCATCGCGTCCTGGACGGCTGTCCCATTGTACTGCAGCCAATGGCCCAGATGCCGCGTCCCCATAGGGATCGAGGGATCGAGAAAGGAATGGTGTGTGTCAGGATAGACCACCAAGTCGACCATTGACCGGTCGCCTTGTTGCCGCGATGTGCCAATGCCACTCCTGCCGGCCGCCATATCTCTACAGTCGTTGGCGGGAGTCCAGTCGTCGCGCTCCCCAACGAGCACCAGCGTTGGCCCGCTCATGACACCCGAGCTTCCAGCGCAGGGCGGATAGAAGGCCACGACCGCGCGAAATTTTCCCTTATGCGCCTTCTGGATGCCATCGGCCTCGAACGCGGCGAGGGCTGCGCCCGCCCCGAGTGAAATTCCCACCAGACCGACGCGCTCAGGGCGCACAAAAGATTGGTCGGCGAGAAAATTGAGAGCGCGATAGGCATCGTGCACTTGGTCGCTGGTGCCGCTGCTGCAGGCCGAGGTTCGGCCGCGGGACGTCAGACTGTCGACTGCCAGCGCGACATAACCCCATCGGGCCAACTGGTCGGCCCAGGAGACCACGACACTGCCGAAGCCCCCACAACCGTGCAAAACGACTATTGCGGGAAACGGCCCCGCGCCGTTTGGGCGGGCGAGGTATGCTGGCAATGACTTCCGAGCCTCGTTGGGGTCAGAAATGTCAACGATCGAGCCAGCGAAGCAGGAGCTTGCCATCGTTAGAAACATCGCGGCGATCACGAACTGCCGAGCCTCGAAGATGCGCATCAGCGCCCCGTCCTGACCAATGTTGCCCGAGCAACTGTCACGCAATCCGCGCGCAACCGCAATTCCAGAGACGACAGGCGCGTTGGCCTCAACCTCAACAATGTGGTGCCCACAGGCATGATGGTCCGAGGTGCTCTCCTACGCATCACCCCATATTCAGGCCGCCCGCCGGCGGGCTTTTTATTGGCTAGAGGCCTGCAGATGGCTAAAAGGTCCGGCGCCGGACCGCATCCGGCAGGCCAAAAATTCTGGAAATGCCGGGTTAGCACAGCGGTAGTGCAGCGGTTTTGTAAACCGAAGGTCGGGGGTTCGATCCCCTCACCCGGCACCAACTTCCGGCCCTGCCGCCGCTCGCTGCCATCGCTGCAGCGATGGCCTGGGAGGTCAATTCGAGGCGCCGGGCCCTGCATCGCAACCATGTGCTGGTTTACACTGTTATCAGGAGCGCAATCTCGCGCCGACTGATTAGGATACGAACGATGGCTACAGGCACGGTCAAATGGTTCAACACCACCAAGGGTTTCGGCTTCATTCAGCCGGACGGCGGCGGCAAGGATGTCTTCGTCCATATCAGCGCGGTCGAGCGGGCCGGCCTCGCCGGGCTCAATGAGGGACAGAAGATCAGCTACGACGTCGTGAACGAGCGCGGCAAGGACGCGGCGGCGAACCTCAAGGCGTAGCCACGACACAACTCTCGAGCCCCGCCGGTGATCCCGCGCGGGGCTTTTCCATTTCTGGCGCAGGATCAGAGCGCCTTGCCCTTCACCTTCAACCCCATCTCGACCAGCCGGCGCGATCGCTCGTCAGCGCGCCGTGACACGGGCCAGCAGCGCCCCGACAGCGCCGCCGCCAAGCAAGCCGGCCGACATGATCAGGTAGCGGTAGACGATCGAGCCCTCGGACGCATACTCAAAGACCGCGACGGCGCCGACCGCCATGCCGACGAATGCACCAATGATCGCCCCTCGGTGCGTACGGGGCTGTTCGCTCCACTTCGCCATTGGCCTTCTCCTCTGGGTCACCCATTTCAGAAGCGGCCCCGCTCAAGCCGGGTGCGGCGAGCGGAGCCTAGCCGTCTGGCAGCTTTGGGAATTTCGCGAGCGTTTGGCGGAAGGCTACACGTTACGCCCCAGCACTCCAGCGCAACCGGCGAAAGATCGTTGGGCGGAGGCAGGAGAAGCTCATGGCCGTAGGCGGCCTCGCCGTGGCTGGCGCCGCGCGTAACCCCGGAGCGGCGGCGCCGTCCGGCGGGCAGATTCACCAGGCTGGCGGGCGACCGGCGAATACTATCTGGCAGGCTATTTCCTGATGAAAGTGATGGAGCCCTTTCCACGAGGGCTTTCATACGGCCCGACCAGCTTTCCATCCGTGGATTTGGTCAGGCTTATTTCGGTGTCGCCGTACTTCAAAACGACGACATCACCATTCCAGGCGGCAAGGCCCCTCGGGATGCTGCCGCCGCCAGGTCCCGTCAAGAACCTCAAGACGTAACGGCCATCGGCGCTGATGAAGAGGTCGAGTTTGACGTCGTTCGTGGTGCTGCCCGCCCATGCACCCGCAATGTCGGCAAAGCTTGGCTGGGCATAGGCAACCCCAAAGGCAGTCAGGTAGGCGAGCGCCGCCGCACCCGTTGTAAACCACCTTCTTGGCGGGTCCATTCTCATCGCGCCTTGCCCTCTTCCTTTAGCCCCAGCTCGACGAGCCGGCGGATGGCCTGCGATGGTGAGGGGTCACGCAATATCGACGGCTGAGGCAAGCAAAGTCACCAGAGCCTCTCGAGCCTTAGAAGCCTCGTCTTGGTCCGCGAATGTGATGGAGCAGGTGGGCTTGCCGAACCTGTCGAAAAGGACGAAGCCATAGCCAGATCTCGTGTTTGCCATATACGACTGCGGCTGTACTTCGCCGACAATCTTCTCGCTCATCGCTTGCCTCCCTTGGCCTTCAGGCCACGCTCGACCAGATCCCGTAAGGCTTCCGAAACCGAAATATCGCCGGCCTTTGCATGGGCTTCGATGGCGGCGCGCAATGGCGGCTGGGGGCGAAATGCCATGATGGGATTGACGCCCGTCGGGGCCGGGCCGCGCTTTCTCTGTATAACAGGGTTTGACTTCGCCATAACCCTGTTATACACGGAAGGCGAGCCGGGCGGTAGCGCCAACTACGCGCCCGGCTCTGACCGCAACTCGAGCCCGATGGGAGCCCGAATCATGGCTGATTGGAAAACTACCACATACCCGCGCGCCGTCGACCGGCGCGCAATTTTGGCAACCTTCGCCGACGGCCTCTGCCTTCCCGCGGTCGCCACCGTCCCGAGCCGACTTCCGGCTCCTGACCCGCTCGACTTCGTCCGACGGCAGGCGGACCTGCTGGCCGACATGTTGGGCGAAGCCCACGGCGGCGCCTGGGCGGCGACCGTCGAGCGCGGCTTCGTGCTGGTCCAGCGGGAAGGCGGTGCGCAATGAAGCGCCCCAGCAACACGAAGAGCGCGTCGAGCACCGTCGCCAGCTCCCGCCTCTGCCCAGACGTGTCCAAGGACGACCGCCTGCGCCGGTGGGCAGCCAAGATCATGTCAGAGCTGCCCTCAGGTATGGGGGACTCGCTGATTGTCCTGAAGTACGCTGAGAGGCTGGTCTATTGGGCCGGCATCGACGATTCGCCCTTCGAGCCGAAGAAGGGCCGGAGGTCGGGACGATGACGGCGCTAGGGGAAGAGCCGGTCGCCCGGACGCTCGACGACATTCTGAGCGATCTCGACGACAGCCTTATCCAGATCAGGCACGCGGCCGACATGGTGATCGATGCGGCAGGCAGCGCCAATATCACGCCTGCGCTGTACGATCGGCTGACCTTTTGCGCGAAGACCGTCGAGGCATTCGCCCACCGGGCCGGGGTCTGCTCCACCGAAGCGATCGACACCTTGAGGAAGGTGTCGGCGATCCTGAAGGACGACGCAGCATGAGTGCCCGTCGTCTTCCCACTGAGAGCGAGGCAGCCGACGCCCTATTGGCGAAAGCCCTGGACGCCGGCCACTACCTGAGGACGCCCGCCGATGAGCGATGTCCGGCCGGTGTGTGGATGTTGGTGCCGCTCGATCGAAGGCTCGTCCGGATACTCGAGCTGGCCGGGCAGGCCTGTGCCGACCTCGAGGATGACGAACGCGAGCCCGATGTCGACGGCGAGCCTTCGCTTGGGTCGTCCGGTGCGGGGCTTTTGTCGTTTCAGAGCTAATTCGGGAAGGTTCGACAGGCGTCCAGACTTAACGTGTCGTGTAAACCGTCGTGGTCTGCGCGCCAGGGGTCGTATCGTACACCACCGTCCTTTCGACGGGACGAGCCGGGACCGGCTTCTCAACGACGCGTTCGCTGTAAGATGCGCAACCCGCGATAAGTAGGCACGCAGCGATAGTCAGGACTGAAAGTTGCTTCACGAATTTGCCCCACATTGTTGTTGCAGCGTGACAACGGTTCATTGGGCTTATGGTTGCGGGCACCGTGCGACAGCCGACCTAGCCCGTGCGTTCCGAAGATGACGGCAGTGGCGTGGAAGCTCCGCGTTGCTGCGGTGATACCGAGCATCGCAGCACCATCGAGCCCAGCCTGGAGGAACCCTGGGTTTGGAATTTCTTTCAAGTGCTAGGATCGCTTGGCCCGCATGCCGCAATGTGCGCCTCGACTGCCACGCGCGCCTCGCGTGAGAGCTCGTCTGCATGATCGAGGATCGCGGGATCGCTCAAGCTGTGGTTGGCGCGAAGCCGGTCACGCAGGGCGCACGCTTTTGTCTCGATTGCCCGGAGTCTTGCCAGCTCCAGGTCATCCTTCGACATGTGGTCCTAATGCACGCACATAGTGGCAGTTGCCTTCACACGATCTGTATACCGGGCGCGACGATGCCTGTTGGCGAATATCCAATGCCAAGGATGACGCGATAAAAGGTGAGCGGGGAGCGGCACGTGGCACACATGGAAATGCAGAACAGCGCCATCGATCAGGCGCGCCAGGTCGTGATCGAAAGGTTTGCCGCGTTCGACGACGATCCGACGGACGAGCGGCTTGAGGAGCTGCAGGCCGCGATCGACGGCTGGATGGGTGCCGTAAAGAAGGCTCGGAACTAGGCCAACCCTGACACGCCACATTCCTCCTCATATCGTCGGCGGCTAGCGACGACCGCTTCGAAATCGAACTGTAGCGGTGACCTGCCCCTGGGTTTTCGAACCACGGATAACTTGAGAGAGTGGCCTCCGTATTGGAGGCAGAGATGCGGAAGTCGAGGTTCAAGGACGAGCAGAT
>NCHQ01000006.1 GCA_002281855.1 Rhodospirillales bacterium 24-66-33
TTGCTGAGGAACGAGCTTCGACGCCCCTGGGTGAGTCGGTCTACCCGCCGCCACCGCGCCGGCTAGTCTAGCCGATCCGGCAGACGCCGACTTACAAGGATGAGGGATGTGCCAAAGGAACCACAAAGAATGCGGCACGAAACCCGCCGATTGATCCTTCTGCTGCTGCCGGCCGGCATCGTCTTCGCGGCGTTCTTCCTGCTGCCGATGGCGCGGCTGTTCTTCATCGGCGGCAGCGGCAAGACCGGCTGGGCGGCCTATGCCGCCATCCTCACCGACTCGCTCTACCTCGACAGCCTGCTGTCGACGCTGGCCGTGGCCGCCGCAACGACGGCGGCAACGCTGGTGATCAGCGGCATCTCGGGCGTGTTCCTGCAGCGGCACAAGTTTCCCGGCAACGCGCTGCTCGTGTCGATGCTGACCTTTCCGCTCGCCTTCCCCGGCGTGGTCATCGGCTTCATGGTGATCATGCTGGCCGGCCGCCAGGGACTGATCGGCCAGGTGACGCAGGCCCTGACCGGCGAGAAGCTGGTCTTCGCCTATACGATCGCCGGCCTGTTCATGGGCTACGTCTACTTCTCGATCCCGCGCACCATCCTCACCGTGATGGCCGCCGCCGAGAAGCTCGACCCGAAGCTCGAGGAGGCGGCGCGGTCGCTCGGCGCCTCGCCGTGGCGCGTGCTGCTCGACGTCATCATCCCCGGCCTGAAGCCCGCCTTCATCTCGGCCGGCGCGATCTGCTTTGCAACGGCGGTCGGCGCATTCGGCACCGCCTTCACCCTGGCCGCAAGGATCAACGTGCTGCCGATGGTGATCTACACCGAGTTCACTTTGTCGGCGAACATCGCCATGGCGGCGGCGCTGAGCTTCGTGCTGGGCATCGTCACCTGGCTGGTGCTGGCGGTGGCGCGCACGGCCGCCGGTTCCAGCGTCGCGGCGGCAGGCTGACATGAAGCGCCGCGGCCTCTTCTATCTCCAGCTCGCCTTCACCCTGCTGGTCTGCGCCTTCCTGGTCGTGCCGGTGTTCCTCTCGATCATGGCCGGCCTCACGGTCAACTACTTCGTCGGCATCGAGAGCGGCCTCACCCTGCGCTGGGTCATGGAAGTGTGGAACGGCTATCGCGACACGATCTTCCTCTCGATCGGCCTGTCGCTCGCCTGTCTCGCCGTCACGCTGGTCATCGGGGTTCCGGCCGCTTACGTGCTGGCGAAGCGGCAGAACGCGCTGACCCGGGCCCTGGAGGAGATGCTGGTGCTGCCGGTGGCAGTGCCGGGGCTCGCCACGGCGCTGGCGCTGATCGTCACCTACGGCAGCCTGTCGGGCTTTCGCACTTCGTGGGCCTTCATCCTGGTGGGCCACGTGCTCTTCACCCTGCCCTTCATGGTGCGCAGCGTGCTGGCGGTCCTGAGCGCGATCGACCTGAAGACGCTCGAAGAGGGCGCGGCGTCGCTGGGCGCCGGCTTCTGGCCGCGCTTCCGCGACATCGTGCTGCCGAACTGCCGGCAGGGCATCCTTGCCGGCTCGCTGATGGTCGTGACCCTGTCGATGGGCGAATTCAACATGACCTGGCTGCTGCATACGCCCTTCACCAAGACGCTGCCTGTGGGCCTCGCGGATGCTTACGCCTCGCTGCGGCTGGAAGTCGGCAGCGCCTATACCCTCGTGTTCTTCCTGATGATCATGCCGCTCCTGCTGGCGCTCCAGGCTTTCGCCAAGCCGCGCCCGGCGAAGTTCGTGGCAGAGGACGCCGAATGACCGATACCGGAAACAAACCCGTCTCCATTGCCCTGACCAACTGCGCGAAGACCTTCACCGACGGTACCCGCGCGCTGGAGCCGCTCGACCTCGCCATCCATGCCGGCGAGACCGTCGTGTTCCTCGGCCCCTCGGGCTGCGGCAAGACCACGACGCTCCGCATCATCGCCGGCCTCGAAGAGCCCGACGCCGGCGGCAAGGTGCTGTTCGACGGGGTCGACGTCACGCACCTGCCGATCGAGCAGCGCAATGTCGGCATGGTGTTCCAGTCCTATGCGCTGTTTCCCAACATGACGGTGGCCGGGAACATCGGCTACGGCCTGAAGATCCGGAAGGTGCCCGACGCCCAGATCAAGGCGCGCGTCTCGGAGATGCTGGGGATGATGCAGATCACGCGGCTCGCGGATCGCCGCATCGATCAGCTCTCGGGCGGGCAACGCCAGCGCGTGGCGCTGGCCCGCGCCATCGCGGTCCGGCCGCGCGCGCTGCTGCTCGACGAGCCGCTGACGGCGCTGGACGCCAAGCTGCGCGACACACTGCGCCTGGAGATCGATTCGCTGCTGCGCTCGCTCGGCATCACCGCGATCTACGTGACGCACGACCAGGCCGAGGCGATGGCCTTGGGCGACCGCATCGTCGTCATGGAGCATGGCCGGGTCGCCCAGATCGGCAAGCCGCGCGACATATATCAGCGCCCCGCGACGCGCTTCGTCGCCGAATTCATCGGCACGATGAATCGCCTGACCGGCTCGATGAACAACGGCAGGTTCACCTGCAAGGCCGGCGGAATCGCCTGGCCCGACGCGCCGTCGAGCGCCACCGAGATCCTGTTCCGGCCCGAAGACATCCGCGTGGTCGAGAGCGGCGAGGCCACCGGGCTCAAGGGGACGGTCGCGGCCGCCTTCTTCCTGGGCGACCGCACGCGCCTGTTCGTGGACGCGGGCGAGGCCCAGCCGCTGGTCATCGAGAGCACGGCGCGGCGCGACTTCAGCCACGGCGACGCCGTCGGGCTCGCCATCGACCCGCGCGGCCTATTGGTGTTGTGAGGAGACTGCCATGCTGATCGCCCAGATCACCGACACCCATATCAAGCTGCCGGGCAAGCTCGCCTATCGCAAGGTCGACACGGCTTCCATGCTGCAACGCTGCGTGCAGGAGCTGCTGGCGCTGAAGCCACAGCCCGACATCGTCCTGCTGACCGGCGACCTGGTCGATCTCGGGCGACCCGAGGAATACGCGCACCTGAAATCAATTCTGGCGCCGATCCAGCAGCGCATCATCGCCATCCCCGGCAATCACGACGAGCGCGAGGCGATGCGCGACGCCTTCCGCGACGGCGGCTACCTGCCGACGGCGGGCAAGTTCCTCCAGTTCGCGATCGACGAGTATCCGCTGCGCCTCGTCGGCCTCGATACGCTGATCCCGGGCCAGGGCGGCGGCGAGCTCTGCCGCGAGCGGCTCGACTGGCTCGACCGCACACTGGCGGAGCGGCCCGATGTGCCGACGCTCGTGATGATGCACCACCCGCCCTTCGTCACCGGCATCGGCCACATGGACAAGATCGGCCTTCTGGGTCGCGAGGCCTTTGCCGGGATCGTGGCGCAGCACGCCCAGGTCGAGCTGATCCTGTGCGGCCATCTCCATCGCACGATCCACGCCCAGGTCGGCGGCCGGGCGGCGCTGACCTGTCCCAGCCCGGCGCACCAGGTCGCGCTCGACATCCATCCCGACGCGCCCAGCCGGTTCCGCATGGAGCCGCCGGGCTTCATGCTGCACTGGTGGAACGACGGCCAGCTGGTGACCTACGCCGCCGTCATCGGCGACTATGACGGCCCGTATCCGTTCTTCGACGCCGACGGCAAGTTGATCGATTGAACGGTCCCGGTCGCCGCCTAAGGTGTCTCCGGCTGAGACGGAATCATATCGGACCTTCCGAAAGCACCTCACCCTGAGGAGCGCTCCGCAGGAGCGCGTCTCGAAGGGTGGGCACGAGCACCACGTCTGTCACCCATCCTTCGAGACGGCCCTTCGGGCCTCCTCAGGATGAGGTGGTATGGGTGAACCTGAAGCGAAAAGACCCTAGATCACGTGCTCGGGGTCTTCCTTCGGGTGGGCCTTGGGCGGCCGGCCTTCGGCCGCGTCGCGTTCCTGTTCCTTGCGTGCCTTCAGCAGCTTGCGCAGGATCATGTTCCGCTTGAGCGCCGAGATGTGGTCGATGAACAGCACGCCGTCGAGATGGTCGATCTCGTGCTGGACGCAGGTCGCCAGCAGGCCTTCGCAGGCGAGATCCTGCCGCTTGCCGTCGCGGTCGAGGTAGCGGACCGTCACCGTCGCGGGACGGACCACGTCGGAATAATGGTCCGGCACCGACAGGCAGCCTTCCTCGTAGGAGACGTCCTCGTCCGAGGCCGCGACGATCTCGGGATTGGCCATGAAGAGCGGGCCGGTCTTGGTGTCCTCGCGGTCGATGTCGAGCACGATGACGCGCTTCAGCACGCCGACCTGCGGCGCCGCGAGACCGATGCCGGGCGCGTCGTACATCGTCTCCAGCATGTCATCCATGAGCTGGCGCACGCCGGCGTCGACCGTGTCGACGGGCAGGGACTTCTTCTTCAGGCGCGGATCGGGCGCGGTCAGGATCGGCAGGAGAGCCATCGGGCCTAAATATGCGTGAGAATGGGGCTTTTCAAGGCCGGGGCCGGGTCAGGCCCGGTCATGTACGCCGGACCATGGTGCCGACGCCCGCCTCGGTGAAGACCTCGAGCAGAAGGCAGTGGGGCACGCGACCGTCCATGATGACGGCGGCTTCGACGCCCGAGTTCACGGCATCGATGCAGTTCTCGACCTTGGGGATCATGCCGCCGGAGATCGTGCCGTCGGCGATCAGGGCGCGCGCCTGCTCGATCGTCATGTCAGGGATCACCTTGCCGTCCTTGTCGAGGACGCCCGGCACGTCGGTCAGGAACAGCAGGCGCTTGGCCTTCATCGCGCCGGCAATCGCGCCGGCCGAGGTGTCGGCATTGATGTTGTAGGTCAGCTCGTCGTCGACGCCGAACCCGATCGGGGCGACCACCGGGATCACGTCGGCGCGGCGCAGCTGCTCCAGCACCATGACGTTGATCTTGGCCGGCTCGCCGACCTGCTTCAGGTCGACCTTCAGGAGCTCGCCGGTCTTGGGATCGCGGATCTGCGTGACCTTCTTGGCCAGGATCAGATTGCCGTCCTTGCCGCAGATGCCGACGGCGATGCCGCCGCATTCGTTGATGTCGGCCACGATCGCCTTGTTGATCGAGCCGGCCAGGACCATCTCGACGATCTCCATGGTCGCGGCGTCGGTGACGCGCAGCCCGTTCACGAACGTGCTCTTGATGCCGACCCGCTCCAGCATCTTGTTGATCTGCGGGCCGCCGCCATGGACCACGATCGGGTTCATGCCGACCTGCTTCATCAGCACGACGTCGCGGGCGACCAGGTCGCCGAGCTTGGGGTCGGTCATGGCGTGGCCGCCGTATTTCACGACGAAGGTGGCGTCGTTGTGCCGGCGCATGTACGGCAGCGCCTTGGAGATGGTCTCCGCCATGCGGATGAGCCGCTTCTGCTCCTTGTCCGGTTGCACAGGCTCGGCCATTTCACAGCATCCCCAGTTGAACGAAAGCCCTCTCCGGGTCGGGAGAGGGCCGAGCAATTCGCGCAGGCGCATAATATATTAGGCGGCTCGCGGATAGAAGAACCGGACCTGCCGCGTCAGGATGTCCGCATGGCAGCTTCCCACCCCTTCGACAGCGAAACCCTGGCCGATCGCGGCTTCACCGTGGCGCGCAACCTGATCGCCCCCGAGGAATGCCGCGCGCTGGCCGCGCTGTGGCCCGAGCCGTCACGATTTCGCAAACATATCGTCATGCAGCGCCACGGCTACGGGCAGGGCGAGTACCAGTATTTCGCCTACGACTTGCCCGCGCCCGTCGAGCGGCTGCGCCAGGCGCTGTACCCTGCGCTGGCCAAGGTGGCCAATGAGTGGAACGAACGGCTGGGACGGCCCCGGCGTTTCCCGCCCGCCCTGAACGACTGGCTGCGTGAATGCCACGAGGCCGGGCAGACCCGGCCGACGCCGCTGCTGCTGCGCTACGGGCCGGGCGACTACAACTGCCTGCACCGCGATCTCTACGGCGAGATGGTCTTCCCGCTGCAGGTCGTGGTGCTGCTGAGCGCCCCGGGCCGCGACTTCACGGGCGGCGAGTTCATGCTGGTCGAGCAGCGGGCGCGCATGCAGTCACGCGGCGAGGTCGTGCCGCTGGAACAGGGCGATGCCGCGATCTTCGCCGTGAACGAGCGGCCGGCGAAGGGCGTTCGTGGCTGGCACCGGACCGCCCTGCGCCACGGCGTCTCGAGCCTGCGCACCGGCGAACGCTTCACCCTCGGCCTGATCTTCCACGACGCGGCGTAGAGGCTTCGAACGCTACACCCCAATCCTGTCATCCTGAGCGCAGCGAAGAATCTCGCGCCAGCTACGGAGTCCTTTGGTCGCCAAGTCAGGTCCTTCGCTTCGCTCAGGACGACAGACCGAAGCCTAAACCTGGGCGACCGCCACGATGTCGGCGCGGAGTTCGGGAATGCCGAAGCCGGTCTCGCTGCTGGTCGGCAGGACCTCGGGATGGGCGGCGCCGTGCTTGCGGGCCACTGCCTCGGCGGCCTTCACGGCGGCGGCGACGTCGGAGGCCCGCAGATAGTCGGTCTTGGTCAGCAGGAGCTGGTAGGAGACGGCGGCGCTGTCGAGGTTGCGCATCGTCTCGCGGTCGCTCTCCTTCACCCCGTGACGGCCGTCGATCAGCACGAAGATGCGCATCAGGGTCGGACGGCCGCGCAGATAGGCCGAGGCGAGGTCCTGCCACGTCTCCTTCATCGAGCGCGAGACCTTGGCGAAGCCGTAGCCCGGCAGGTCGACCAGCATCAGCCGGTCGGCCAGGTTGAAGAAGTTGACCTGGCGCGTGTGGCCGGGATTGCCCGACACGCGCGCCAAGGTGCGCCGGCCGGTGAGCGCATTCACCAGGCTCGACTTGCCGACATTGGAGCGTCCGGCGAAGGCCACTTCCGGCAGCGAGATGCCGGGCAGCGATTCGATCGACGCGGCGCCCGAGACGAAGTCGCAGGGGCCCGCGAACAGCTTGCGGGCCGCCTCGATCTCTTCGGGCGTACGGCCTTCCTCTTCGGCGTCGGGTGACTTGTCGGGCATCAGTTCTTCTTACCGGAGCCCTTGCCGCCCTTCTTTTCGTTGGTGGGAGCCGCCGGTGCCGGGGTCGCCGGTACCGCCTTGCCGCCGATCGGCGCGCCGTGACGGCGCATGATCATGTACTGCTGCGCGATCGAGAGCGTGTTGCTCCACGCCCAGTAGATCACCAGGCCGGCGGCGAAGGGCGCCAGCATGAAGGTGAACAGGATGGGCAGGAACTGGAACACGCGCGCCTGCACCGGATCGGTCGGCTGCGGGTTCAGCTTCTGCTGCAGATACATCGTGACGCCCATGATCATGGGCCAGATGCCGATGTTGAAGAAGTGCAGGAACGACGGGACATCCCACGGAACCATCCCGAAGCCGGTCAGGATCGTGAGCGGATCGGGCGCGGACAGGTCCTTGATCCAGCCGTAGAACGGCTGATGGCGCATCTCGATGGTGGTGTAGAGCACCTTGTAGAGCGCGAAGAACACCGGGATCTGCACGAGGATGGGCAGGCAGCCGGCCGCCGGGTTCACCTTCTCGCGGCGATAGAGCTGCATCAGCTCCTGGTTCATGCGCTGGCGATCCTCGCCGTAGCGCTCCTTGAGCTTCTCCATCTCGGGCTGGAGCCGCTTCATCTTGCTCATCGCCGCATAGGACTTGTTGGCCAGCGGGAAGAACACCGCCTTCACGATCACGGTCAGCACCAGGATCGACAGGCCGAAATTGCCGAGATGCACGTAGAGCCACTCGAGCAGCCAGAACAGCGGCTTGGTGAAGAACCAGAACCAGCCCCAGTCGATCGTGAGGTCGAACTTCGCGATGCCGTACTTGCTTTCATAATCGGAAATCACCCGCACGATCTTCGCGCCGGCGAACAGCTTGGCATCCGTCGTGGCATTGGCACCGGGAGCGACCGTCACGCCGCTCGCGACATAGTCGACCTGATATTTCACGTCGGCGCCGGCGCCGGTCTGCTTGATCGAGACGTCGACCTTCGACTTCTGGTCAGGCACCAGCACCGACATCCAGTACTTGTCGGTGATGCCGACCCAGCCGCCGGTGGTGGCGATCTTCTGCTGCTTGTTGCCCTTGAAGTCGGAGTAGCTGAACTCCTTCAGCGTATCGTTGAAGACGCCGTAGGGACCCTCGTGGAGGATGTACATGCCCTCGTACTTGGGCTCGCCGTAGCGGACGATGAGGCTCCACGGGAACAGCGTCACCGGCTTGTCGGTCTTGTTGTCGACGGTCTGCTTCACGTCGAACATGAAGAACTCGTCGATCGAAACCGTGAGGCCGAACACCAGACCTTCGCCATTGTCCCAGGTGAGCTTGACCGGCTTGCCGGGCGCCACCGTCGGCGCCTCGGCCGTCCAGACCGTTTCCGGGCCCGGCACCTTGATCGCGGCGTCCGAGGAGGACCAGCCGAACTCGGCATAATAGGGATGCTCGCTGCCGACCGGCGAGAGGACGGGCACCGGCGGGCTCTTGGGATCGATGGTCTCGCGGTATTTGACGAGCTGCACGTCGTCGATGCGCGCGCCCTTGAGAGAGATCGAGCCGATGAGCTCGGCCGTATTGAAAGTGACGCGCGGCGTCAGCGCGACGGCATCGCCGCGGCTGACCACGGGCTGCTGCATCGGCGTGGTGCCCGGACCGGGCTGCGTCCCGGGCGTGCCCGGCTGACCGGCCGGGGCGGCAGGCGCGCCCGATTGGCCGGCCGTCTGCTGCTGGGCCGTGTTGGTCGCCTGTTTGGACGGCGGGAACGCCACCTGCCAGCCCACGATGATCAGCACCGAAAGGACGATGGCGACGATAAAATTCTTCTGATCCATTGGTCGGCGATCTTTCGTGGCGCGTCAGGAGCGCCGGGCAGGGTGACAGGAAAGCGGCGCACGCGAGCGGGCGGCGGCCGGCGGAACGGGATCAAAGCCACCAGCGCCCCAGGGGCCGCAGCGGCACAGGCGATGAGCGGCGAGCCAGCTTCCCCGCAGCGCGCCATGCTTCGACACGGCTTCGACCGCGTAGGCCGAGCACGAAGGCTCGTAGCGGCAGGCACCGACGAAGAAGTAGGCGAGCGTGAGCTGGTAGAAGCGAATCGCGCCGCGCAGGACCAAGGACATCATGCGGCCCGGAAACTGGCGATTTAAGCGGCCCGGCGCAAGCTGCCAATGCACGTCATGGCGTCGCTAGGGGCGCGGCGAGGGCCTTGAGGCGCCGCAGGGCCTCCTGCAACTCGGCCCGCATCGCCAGGAAGTCACGGCCGAGAGCGCCCTGGCGGCCGACCAGCACATAATCATGATCGGCCCTGGCCGCGTGCGGGATGACCTGGCGGGCGATCTCGCGCAGGCGGCGGCGAACCCGGTTGCGCACGACGGCATTGCCGACTTTTCGGCTCACGGTGAAACCGACCCGGATCGCGGGGCCGCCGAGATCGGCAGGGACGGGGGCCGTTTGCAGCACGAATCCGGGCATGGCGCATCGCCGCCCGGCCTGGACGCGCAGAAAGTCGCTACGATTCGGCAGACGCCCGAGGCGCGCCGCAGCCAATAGGACTAGGCCGACAGACGCTTGCGGCCGGACCGGCGGCGGTTCGCGATGACCTTGCGGCCACCGACGGTCGCCATACGGGACCGGAATCCGTGCCGACGGGCGCGGACCAGCTTGCTCGGCTGATAGGTGCGTTTCATGACGCAACTCCTTAAACACAACAAAGCTCCCGCGCGGTGCACCGGGAGCAAATTCCGTGGGCGAGGGTAATAAGCGTGTGATCCTTCGGAGTCAACGAGGGCTAGGATGGCCCATGGCCCTCATCCTTCACAGCTATCGCTACAGCGTCTATGTCCGCATCGTCCGCCTGGTCCTGGCCGAGAAGGGGCTGGCCTACGAAAGCGTGGAGGTGAACCCGTTCTCGGCCGATCTTCCGCCCGGCTATCTCGCGCTTCACCCGTTCGGCCGGGTGCCGGCCCTCGTCCATGACGGCTTCGCCCTCTATGAGACGGGCGCCATCATCCGATACCTGGACCGTCTCTTTCCCGCTCCGGCTCTTCAGCCGGTCGACCCGAAGCGGCTCGCGCGCATGGACCAGATCATGGGCGTGGTCGACGCCTACGCCTACTGGCCGCTTGTCCGCCAGGTCTTCGTCCACGATGTCGTTCGACCCCACATGGGCACGGCGGGCGATACCGCGGAACTGGAGAAAGGTCTCTCGGCCGCCGCCAAGGTGCTCGACGCGCTGGAGGACCTGGCCGCGGCGGATCCCTGGCTGACGGGCCCCGACATCTCGCTCGCCGACTTTCATCTGGGGGCGATGGTCGCCTACTTCGCGCAGTCGCCGCGCGGGGCGGAGCTGCTGGCCGCACGGCCGCGGCTCTCGGCATGGTGGCAGCGATTCAGGGCTCGTCCGAGTGTCGCCGCCACGGCCCCCGGCTTGCCAATCACTCAGGCGTGACAGCATGTGCTTTGAGGATCGGCCCCGCAGCGTCAATATCGAGGCGGGGGAGACGAAAGGCCAGATGGATACATCGACACTGCGCCGGCTGCTGCCAGTGGCGATCCTGCTGGTCGGGCTGGCCGCCTTCCTGCTGCTCGGGCTTGAGCGTTATATCTCCTACGACATGCTGGTCCGCCACAAGGCCACGCTGACGACGTGGGTTGCCGGCCATCGCCCACTGGCGGCACTTGCCTTCCTGCTGGCCTACGCGGTCATGGTGGCCTTCTCGCTGCCCGTCGCCGTGCTGGCGACTCCGGTCGGCGGCTTCCTGTTCGGTACCTGGGCGGGCGCCGGCCTGTCGGTGATCGGCGCGACCCTGGGTTCGATCGCCGTGTTCCTGGCCGCACGCTATGCCTTTCGCGATCTCTTCCGGGCCCGCGCCGGCGCAACGCTGGCGCGCTTCGAGGATGGATTCCGAGAAAGCGATTTCAACTATCTCCTGTTCCTGAGACTGGTCCCCGTATTTCCCTTCTGGCTGGTCAACATCGTGCCGGCCCTGCTCGGCATGAGACTGAGAAACTACGCGCTCGCAACGATGATCGGCATCGTACCGGCCTCGATCGTCTATGCGGGCGTCGGGGCAGGCCTCGGCGCCGTCCTGAAGCGCGGCGAGCACCCCGATCTCGGCGTCATCTTCGAATGGCGCATTCTGCTGCCGCTGCTGGGCCTTGCCGTGCTGGCACTCCTGCCCGTCGTCTTCGCCCGCCTGCGCCGGCAACGCTCCCCGTGAGATGAGCGCCATGCTCACCCCCGACGTCTGCATCGTGGGCGGCGGCTCGGCCGGGCTCGTGGTGGCAGCCGGCGCCGCGCAACTCGGCCTCGATGTCGTGCTGATCGAGCGCGGTCTGATGGGCGGCGACTGCCTCAATTACGGCTGCGTCCCCTCGAAGGCATTGATCGCAGCGGCCAGGGCGGCACAGGCGCAGCGCAGCGGCGCGATCTTCGGCATCGCCCCGGTCGAACCCACCGTCGATTTCGGCAAGGTGATGGATCACGTCGCCGGCGTAATTGCGTCCATCGCGCCCAACGACTCGGTCGAGCGCTTCGAAAAGCTCGGCGTGCGCGTCCTGCGCGAGGAGGCGCGCTTCACCGGCCGCACCGAGCTGCAGGCCGGCGGCCATCGCATTCGCAGCAAGCGCATCGTGCTTGCGACCGGCTCCCGTCCGACCTTGCCGCCTGTGCCGGGTCTCGCCGACGTGCCGCACTTCACCAACGAGACCATCTTCGCCAACCGCGTTCTGCCCTCGCACCTCTTGGTGCTGGGCGGCGGCCCGATCGGACTGGAGATGGCGCAGGCCTTCCGGCGGCTGGGCGCCCGGGTCACCGTGCTGGAAGCGGCGACCTGCCTTGCCAAGGACGATTCCGAACTCTCAGCAATCGTCGTCGCCCGCCTGCGCGGCGAAGGCGTGACGCTGCACGAGAAGACGAAGGTCGCGCGGATCGAACGCACGGCGGGCGGGATCGCGGCCGTGCTCGAGCCGGGCGGCCGCATCGAGGGCTCCCATCTCCTGGTCGCGACGGGCCGCGTCCCGACGGTGGACGGTCTCGACCTCGAAAAGGCCGGGGTCGCCCACGACAAGCGCGGCATCACGGTCGACGAGTCCCTGCGCACGTCCAACCGCAACGTCTGGGCGATCGGCGACTGCAACGGCCGCTACGCCTTTACCCACATGGCAGGCCATGAGGCCTCGCTGTTCATTCGCGGTGCCTTGTTCCGCGCGCCTGCCCGACTGGATCCCGGTATCGTGCCCTGGGCGACCTACACCGATCCCGAACTGGCGCAGGTCGGCCTCAACGAGCGCGACGCGCGTGCCCGGTACGGCGACGCGGTCAAGGTGCTGCGCTGGACGTTCGCCGACAACGAGCGCGCGCAGACCGAACGCGAGACCGACGGGCTGGTGAAAGTGATCGCCGACCGACGCGGTCGCGTCTTGGGGGCGGGCATTGCGGGGCCGCATGCGGGCGAGCTGATCCAGAGCTGGTGCCTAGCCCTCTCCGGCCGGCTCAGGATCTCGACCCTGGCGAGCTTCGTGCCGCCCTATCCGACGCTCGGCGAAACCGCCAAGCGGGCCGCCGGGAGCTACTACACCGAAACCCTGTTCGGGCCGCGCACGCGCCTCCTCGTTCGGTTTCTCGCGCGATTGCCGGTCTGGTAGAAGCAAGCGATGAGCGCCGACGTCACCCTGCCGGCCGAGACCGCCCGCCTCGCGCGGCGGCGGACCGCGACCTTCGGCCTGTCCTGGCGCATCCTGGGCCTCGTCATCGTCGCCGTGATGACGGCCGAGGTGGCGATCTTCCTGCCGTCGATCGCCCGCTTCAGGCTGGTCTATCTCGAACAGCTGATCGAGAGCGGCACGCTGGCGGCACTGGCCCTCGATGCGACACCCGACAATATGGTGACGGAGCAGGTAAAGGGATCGCTGCTCGCCCATGCGCGTGTCGAGGCGGTCGTGCTGCTCGAGCCGAACAAGCCCAAGCGCGCCCTGATGAACATCGAGCCCCGGCCCGAGATGCAGGGCTTCAACCTGAAGGACCGCGGGGCGCTCGGCCTGATCCTGGATGCCCTGGAAGCGATGGCGCGAGACGGCTCGCATCTCATCCGCGTCGGTGGGGAATCGGTCCGGCTCCCCGGCGCCATGGTCTGGATCGTCCTGGACGAGCAGCCGATGCGGGCAGCGATGTATGGCTACACGAGCCGCATCCTCATCCTGTCGATCATCGTCGCGCTGTTCACCGCCTCGCTCCTCTATCTGACGCTGCGTTGGCTGGTCGTCCGGCCCTTGCAGGACCTCTCGGCGGCGATGGTCGCCTTCCGTCGGGCACCGGAAGAGGGCGTTTCGGAGCGCGCACCCGTGCGACGCAACGACGAGATCGGCGTGGTCGATCACGAGTTCCAGATCCTGCAACGCGAGCTGCGGGCGTCGCTGCGCCAGAAGTCGCGCCTGGCCGAGGTCGGCGCAGCGACCAACAAGATCAACCACGACCTGCGCAACATGCTCTCGACCGCGCGCCTGCTGTCGGATCGCCTGGCACGCAGTGAAGACGAACGGACGCGCGCGCTCGCGCCGACCATCCTCAACACGATCGACCGCGCCGCCCGCCTCGCCAGCGACGCCATCGAGTATGTCCGGGAAAAGCCGTCGCCCCGGCTGGCCGAAGTCGATCTCGCCGACCTCGTCGACGAAGTCGGCGTGGCGCTGCAGGAGCAGTGCGAGGACAAGGATCCCAATGTCCTGCGGAGCTGGCTGAACGAAATCGGCGACAGAGGCATCGCGCGCTGCGACCGCGACCTGCTCTACCGGGTGTTCATCAATCTCGGACGCAACGCCTTCGAAGCCGGCGCGACGAGCGTGACCATCCGCGCCCGGCGCAGCGCGGGCTCCCTCCTGATAGAGGTCGCGGACAACGGGCCCGGCATCCCCGCGGCGGTCATAGGACAACTGTTCCGACCCTTCACCACCGGTGGACGGCAGGGCGGCACCGGCCTCGGCCTCGCGATCGCCCGCGACCTGGTGCGCCTGCATGGTGGTGACATCGCCCTGATCGCATCGAACGAGCGCGGCACTGTCTTTGGCTTCAACCTGCCAACCGCCTGACGCCTTCGGTCACCCTTCGCTCTTCAGTCGGGCGAGAAAGGCCCGGACGCGATCGACATTGCCGCCGAGATCGGCCTCCCCGATGCGGCTCTTCGAGCGGATGTCGACCCGGCTGCCCGTGCCCTGGGGGCGAACCCTGACGACGATGTCGTCGCGAAAGCCGAACCAAGGGCTGATCACGAAGGCTTCCAGGCGGCCGTCCGCCGGCACACGCGCCACGATTTCCCAGTCGAGGGCCGTGGCCACGCGCTCGACACGCTTGAAGGCCTCGGCCGGCGGCACAGCCAGCGTTACGGGCTCGATGTCGGGGAAGGCGGCACGCTGCAGGGCGGCATTATCTTTGGGATAGGTCGGCGGATTGGGTGCCCCGCGCCGCAATTGCGCCGTCGCCACCAGCGGCGGTGGCGTGGCCGTATCGGTCGTGATGTCGTTGATGGCGGGCCGGTGCTGGGCCTGCAGGAACCAGTGCAGCGGGACCCAGGCGCCGGCGGCGCCGATCACGATGGCAAGGAAGGCGGCGACGCTGCCTCGGCGACGATCGCCGGGGCGGGCGGGCAGGATGGTGGCCAGTCCCAGCGCGACGCCGGCCACCGTCAGATAGAAGCCGTAGCGGAAGACCGCGATTGCAGCCTCTATGTCGAGACCGAGAAAGCGGTGCAGCGGCCCGGAAACGGCGACGATCAGCGACCCTACGGTCGCTAAGATGAAGGCGATACGCGCCAGTCGATGACTGATCGGATTGGTCGGCCTAACGAACATCCAGGCTCCGCTGCAATCTTATCGTAACCGTGAATCGACGTCCGCGCATCTGCTCGACAATCCCCGTCCCGTTCTCTATGCGGCCACAATGACCACAGCCGACACCGTCCGGCGCCGGGCCATGGCGGCGGGCCTGATCTCGATCTGCCTGTGGAGCTCGCTCGCTCTTCTATCCGTTTCGGCCGGACCGATCCCGCCGTTCCAGATGGTCGCGATGACCTTCGCGGTCGGCGCCGCCATCGGCATCGTGCGCGCCCGGGCCAACGGGGTCGGCTGGGCCGGCCTGGTGGGCTGGCCGGCGCGCGTCTGGCTGCTCGGGATCGGCGGGCTGTTCGGCTATCACGCGCTCTACTTCGCGGCCCTCCAGCTCGCCCCGCCGGCCGAGGCCAACCTCATCAACTACCTGTGGCCGCTGCTCATCGTGCTGCTCTCGGCGCCGCTGGCCGGCGAGCGGCTGCACTGGCCGCATCTCGCCGGCGCCGCGCTGGGTTTCTCGGGCGTCGCCCTGCTGGCTTTCGGCCGCGGACTGAGCTTCGCCGACAACCATGCGCTGGGCTACCTGCTGGCCTTGGGCTGCGCCTTCGCCTGGTCGATCTACTCGGTTCTGTCGCGCCGCTTCGGGGAAACACCGACCGACGCCATCGCCGCCTTCTGCGCCGCCTCGGCCCTGCTCTCGCTCGCCTGTCATCTCGGGTTCGAGCGCACCGTCTGGCCCGCCACCGGCACCGCCTGGTTCGCCGTCCTCGCATTGGGACTCGGTCCGGCCGGATCGGCCTTCTATTTCTGGGATCACGCGGTGAAGCGCGGCGACATCCGCGCGCTGGGGGCGATCTCCTATGCGACGCCCATCCTCTCGACGGCCATCCTGATGCTCTTCGGGCTGGCCGAGCCGACCGGCACGCTGATCGCAGCGGCCCTGCTGGTCACGGTCGGCGCCGTGCTGGCCTCACGCGAACTCTGGAAGCTCTAAAAAAGCTCCGTCGTCTCGACCGGAGCCGAGCGTAGCGAGGCGGAGCGGAGAGACCTTCTCTCGACGATTTGCCAGCTATCGGTGGAGAGAAGGTCTCTCCACTCCGCGCTGCGCGCTCCGGTCGAGACGACGGATTTTTAGACGCCAGGCTCCCAGCCGGGCGGGGCAAGCTCGAAGCCCGCGAAGTCGAAGGCCGGCGCCACGGTGCAGCCGACCAGCGTCCAGTGGCCGAGCGAGCGGGCGGCCTGCCAGACGCCGCGCGGGACGACGATCTGCGGCGTCTCGCCCAGACCGAAGTCGCGGCCGAGACGCAGGTGGCGCGCCTTCCGACCATCGTCGCTCATCGCAAGCTCGAGCG
Source organism: Rhodospirillales bacterium 24-66-33 (assembly GCA_002281855.1). Taxonomy (GTDB): domain Bacteria; phylum Pseudomonadota; class Alphaproteobacteria; order Reyranellales; family Reyranellaceae; genus Reyranella. The sequence goes on from NCHQ01000006.1 coordinate 16,145, forward strand.
GCGCGCCGTCATAGTGATGCCAGACCTCGTCGGCATCGACCCTGTGCCAATGCGAACGCTCCCCCGCCTTCAGCAGGAAGAAGATCGCGGTGCTGGCGCCACGACCGTCCTGTCCGGCCGGCGCACGGAAGGTCTCGCGATAGTGTCCGCCCTCGGGATGCGGCTGCAGGCCGAGGCGGGCGATGATCTGGTCGGCAGTCATGGCTTCAGGCCGGCGGCGGAACGGTGGCCTTCATCGACGGCGTCTTGGCGAAGGCCGTGAACCACTTGGCAAGCTTCGGCCGCTTCTCGCGCCAGTCATGGTGACCGAAGCGGAAGTCGAGATAGCCCAGCGCACAGCCGATCGAGACGGTGCCGATCGTGGGCTTGCCCTTGAGCGCCTTGGATTCGGCCTCGAGCTGGTCGAGCACGCCGTCGATCTTCTTCATCTGGCCCTTCGACCAGTCGGGCCAGCGCTTCTCCTCCGGCCGCAGGAAGCCTTCGTAGCGGGCGAGCAGCGCGGCATCGAGCAGGCCGTCGGCCATGGCCTGCTGGCGCAGCGCCATCCAGCGCTCGCGGCCCTTGCGCGGGAACAGCTTGCGGCCCTTGTGCTGGCTGTCGAGATACTCGCAGATCACCGGCGAATCGAAGAGGTCCATGTTCTTGGTCGACAGCGCCGGGATCTTGCCGATCGGATTGTGCTTGTCGACGTCGGCATTGGGCGCCACCGGCGTCAGGGCCACGTTCACCATGTCCATCTTCTTGTCGAGGCCGGCCTCGATCGCTAGCACCCTGACCTTGCGGGCATAGGGCGACGCCGGCGAGTAGTAGAGCTTCATCTTGGCCATGGTCGGTCTCTCCTGTCGGCTCCGGTCGCGTCAGGCGCCGGCCATCTGCGGGATATCCGTGTCGTTCAAACGCACCTTGCGGGCCGTGTCGACGAGCTGCTGCCAGGTGGTGGTGTCGATCGGCACGCCATTCTTCTCGCGATCGAGCTTGCGCGCCCGCTCGGGCTCGCCCGGCACCAGCACCTCGTCGACGCCGGGCTGCGGCTTGGCCGACTTCACCCAGTCGATGAAGGTATCGACCTCGTCCTCGAAGAAGGCGGTGCCGCCCATCGAGTCGGGATCGATGATGATCGACAGCATGTTGTTGATGATGTCGGTGCCATTCTTCTTGATCGTGCGGGGGCTGTGCGTGCGGCCGCCGGTCAGCGCGCCGGCCAGCAGGTCGCAGATCACGGCCAGGCCGCCGCCCTTGTGCAGGCCGAACGGCAGGATGGCGCCGTAGGGCGGATTGTACATCACGCCGGGTTCGGTGGTGGCGTTGCCGGCGGCATCGATCAGGAGGCCTTCCTCCATCTGGATCTTCTTGTTGTTGGCGACCCTCACCTTGCCCATCGCGACCTGGCTGGTCGCGAAGTCGAGCACGATCGGCTCCCGGCCCTTGCGCGGAATGGCCGTGCAGTAGGGATTGGTGGTGAAGCGCGCCTCGGCGCCGCCGAACGGCGCGACCAACGACTTGTGGCCGTGCACGTTCACCCAATGGGTGCTCACCATGCCGGCGCGCGCGCACTGCTCGCCCCAGTGGCCGATCCGGCCGATGTGATGGGAGTTCTTCAGGCCGACGACGCAGACACCGTGCTTCTTCGCCCGCTCGATGCCGATGTCCATCGCCTCCTTGGCGATGACCTGGCCGTACCCGGCGCCGCCCTCGACCACGATCACCGCGCCGTTGTCGCGATCGATCGCGGCGTGATGGTTGCGCTTGCAGGCGCCGTTGAGGGTGTTCTGGATATAGGAGGGCATCATGCCGACGCCGTGGCTGTCATGGCCGAACAGGTTGGCGAGCACGAGATGGTCGGCGACCAGCTTCGCCTCTTCGGCAGAGCTGCCGTCGGCCCGGCAGATCGCCATGGTGAAAGCGTGCAGCCGGTCGGGCTCGATGCGGATTTCGCCCACGGATCCTTGGCCCTCGGCCATCTCTCGTCTCCCCTTCACATTTCGGGCGGCAAGGTTCCGCGTCGCCACGACGCTGTCAACGCCGAAGCGGCGCCCTGATTTCGCCCTTCTGGGCAGCCAGACAGTCTGCGTCGTGGCTTGCTCCGGGCCACCCGTGGTAGTGACCATGCAAAGCCTTTCGTCGTTTCCAGGAATTGCGCACCGAATGCGATCTCTCGCTCGCCTCGCATGGTTCGCGCTGCTCTTCGCAAGCGTCGCTGCTTCCGCCCAGACCGTGCCGCAGCCGCAGCGGCCCTTCAGTCAGCTCGCCGAACTCTGGGGTCGCCAGCTCGACCGCATCGCCACCCGCACCGAGCAGGCCGACCTGTTGCCGGTCGAGATCGACGGTTTGCGCGAGCAGACGACCGACGTTCGCACCGCCGCGATGGCCGCCGCCGCCTTCGCCCGCAGCGACCTTGCCGACACAAAGAAGCTCCTGGCCCCGCTCGAACTGAAGCCCGGCACCGACGCACCGCCGGAAACCGATGCCGTGAAGGCGGACCGCGAACGGCTCACCGAGCAGGCCACGATCGCCGAGAGCCGGGTCAAGCAAAGCGAGGTGGTGATCGCCCGCGCCGACCAGTTGCTGGAGCGGCTGACCAAGCTGCGCGGCGAACTGGTGCTGCGGACCCTTCTGCGACACGACCCGTCTCCGCTCTCGCCCGGCGTATGGCACAAGATCGGCCCGCAGTTCGTGGCGTCGGTGAAGACGCTGACCGGCGCGATGGCGAACTGGAGCCAGGAGGGCTTCCTCACCCTGAGCGCCGGCAGCCCCGAGCTGGTGCCGCTTGGCCTTTGGGCCGCGCTCACGATCATCCTGTGGTGGGTCGGGCGCGCCCTGCGCCGGCGCTTCGGCCGGGGCGGCACGCACATCGACGCCCGGCGCGACCAGACCATCGTCAGCGCGATCGATGGGCTCGGCCTCGTGCTCGTCCCCGTCCTGGCGGTGTGGCTGATCGGCAAGCTCCTGCTCGCGAGCAATCCGCCGTCGCCGATCGACGTCCTGATCCCCGAGGCCGTGGGTCGCCTCATTCTGCTGCTGCTGGTGTTCGGCATGACCGCCGCAGCCCTGTCGCCGGAACGCCCCGAATGGCGCGTCCTGCCGTTTAGCGACGACAGTGCCCACTACCTGTCGAGAGCGCTGAGGCGGCTCTACTCGGTCAGCCTGCCGCTCGAATTCGTCTACCTCGCGCTCAGCCGCGGCGAGGGCCGCGATGCCGTCGCCTCGGTCGGCGCCGTCGTGCTGACGGCCGTCGTGGCCCTGCTCAGCCTGCCGACCCTGTCGAACCGCGCCTGGCACGCCGACCGCCCCGAGGGTTCCGAACTGCCGCCGATGATCGGCGGGACCTGGTGGGCGGTCGCACGCCTGCTGCTGGTCGTCGCCGTCCTGTCGTCGATCGTCTGTTCGCTGATCGGCTACGCGACCCTGGGCGCGCACCTGCACACCGCGATTTCGACGACCTGCCTGCTGATCGCGATCGCCTTCCTTCTGCACAAGCTGGTGGCCGATCTCCTCGACGCCGCAGCCGCCCCGGGCACGCCCTCCGGCACCTTCGTCCGCAGCGCCTTCGGCCTCGCACCGGACAGCACGCTGCGCGGCCAGTATCTGGTGCTGCTGCTGTTCGACGCCGCCCTGGTCCTGCTGCTGGCGATCGCCATCCCGGCGGCCTGGAACGTCGACACCGATGCGATGCTCGACGGCCTGGGCCAGCTCGTGCGCGGCGTCAAAGTCGGCGGCGTCACCATCTCGCTCGGCAATGTCGGCATGGCGATCGTCGCCTTCTTCGTCTGCATGCTGCTGGCACGCCTGGTGCGCAGCATCGTGCGCGACCGCGTGATGCCGACCGTCGACGCGCCGCTGCCGCTGCGCCAGTCGATTGATGCCGGCCTCAATTATGCGGGCGTGATGATCGCCATCCTGGTGGGGATCGGCGCCCTGGGCGTCGATTTCACCAATCTGGCCATCGTCCTGGGCGCCTTGTCGGTCGGCATCGGCCTCGGACTCCAGAACATCGCCAACAACGTGATTTCGGGCGTCATCCTGCTGGTCGAACGGCCGATCAAGGCGGGCGACTGGGTGACGGTGAGCGGCCACGAGGGCTTCGTGCGGCGCATCAACATCCGGGCCACCGAAATCGAGACGTTCCAGCGCACGCACGTCATCGTACCCAACAGCATGTTCCTGCAGAATCCGGTGGTTAACCGCACCTATTCCGACACGTCGAGCCGCCTCGAGATCACCCTCACCGTGCCGGTCGGCTCGGACGTCGATGCCATGGAGTCGATCCTGCGCGAGGCGGCGCTGGCGCATGCGCGCGTGCTGCGAATCCCGGCGCCAATCGTGCGCTTCGTCAAGGTCGGAACGGACGGCCTCCAGTTCGAGCTGTTCGTGTTCGTCGCGCGGCTCGAGGACCGGCTGATCGTGACCAACGATCTCAACCGGGCGATCCTGGCCAAGCTGATCGGACAGAAGATCATCAATCCAGCTGCAGTCCCGGAAATCAGGCTGCGCGGCCTCGACAAGGTGAACTTCTCCCTCCACGCCGATCCCTCGCCCGAGACGAAGGAAAGCTCCCCCGACAGGCCGGGCGATGGCCCCGCGGCGTCGTAGGGACGAGGCGCCGCCCTGGCGCTGGCCGCTCTATGCGTTGTTCGCCGCGGCGGTGTTCGCGGGCGGGGCGATGTGGGCCTACGCGCCGTCGCTGCCGCCGGAGACCCTGATCGCGCGCTACGCCAACGACCGCTCGCGCTTCGTCGATGTCGGCGGCGTCAGCGCCCATGTCCGCGAGCAGGGCAATCCCGACGGGGTGCCGATCGTGCTGATTCATGGCTCGAACGGCTCGCTGCACGTGTGGGAGGGCTGGGCGCGCGAGCTGGGCAAGGAGGCGCGGGTCATCTCCGTCGACCTGCCGGGCCATGGCCTGACCGGCACCTGGCCGCGCGACGAGTACACGGTCGAGGCCTATGCCGACTTCATCGAGGTGCTGATCGACACGCTGCACCTCGACAAGGTCGTCGTGGCCGGCCATTCGCTGGGCGCCGCCGTCGCCTGGACCTTTGCGGCCACGCGACCCGATCGCGTCATCCAGCTCGTGCTGGTCGATGCCGCCGGCTATCCGCGCCAGGATGGCAGCGCGCCGCTGCCGACCCGGCTGGCCCGCACGCCCCTGGTCGGCGATTTCGGCATCTACTTCAAGCCGGAGGGCATGGTCCGCCGGTCGCTCGCCGACGCCTATGCCGATCCCGCGATGGTGACGGCCGAGAGGGTCAAGCGCTATGCCGAGCTGCAGCGCTTCCCCGGCAACCGCGAGGCGACGCTGCAGCGTGCCCGCACCCAGGAGCCGCTCGATCCGACGATGCTGAGGCGCCTCGACGTGCCCACCTTGATCATCTGGGGCGCCAAGGACCGCTGGGTCCCGGTTGCCGATGCCTTCCGCTTCCAGGAGGACATCAAGGGCGCCAAGCTCGAGATCTTCGAGAATCTCGGTCACAACCCGATGGAGGAGGCGCCGCGCGCGACGGCCGCCGTGGTCGCGGCCTTCCTGGCCAACGCTCCGCTGCCGCCGCAGTCGAGCGCCCCGGTGGAGCCCGACGCGGACGTCACCGTCGACGATATCGTCCAACCGGCGATCGTGCCGGAGAAGGATTAGGCGGCAGCAGCTGGAGGCGACGGTCCCCACACTTGTCATCCTGAGCGAAGCGAAGGATCTCTCGCCGGCCACGCAGTCCGTTGGTCGCTCCGCCAGGTCCTTCGCTGCGCTCAGGACGACAGTTTTGTCCTAAGCGCTCTTCAGCAGCGCCATCACCTGGGCGAAGGCGCGGTCGGCGATCTCGTCGATCTCGGCCCGGGTGCGGTTCTGGATCGGATGCGGGACGTAGACGACCGCCGGCTCGAAGCCCAGCGCATCGCTTTGCGCGGTGACGCCGTCCACGAACTCGGTGGTCACGATGTTGACGCCGGGCAGGCCGCGGCCGTCGAGACTATGTAGGTCGTGCAGACTGCACGATGTGCAGGAGCCTCAATCGCTTAAGGCGATCACCGCGAGCTGTGCCTCGGCCGCGATCGTCTGCAGCACCGACGCCGGCGCGACCTTGGTGTTGGTGGGCTTGCGATAGCGCTTGGTGGCCACGCCGGCCGCCTTGAAGTGGCCCTCGAGCCGGTCGAGGAACACCGCGCCCCCCGACTTGCCGATATCCATCAGCGCCACGACCTTGCCGTCGAGCGACGGCGGCGGGGCGAGGCGGGCGCGGCGCGTCGGCGAGGTCTCGGCCGTGGGATCGCGCAGCTTGCTCGAATAGTTCATGAACCGGTGTCCTTCAGCGAATCTCGTGGGTGACGGCCTGGCATTCCTCGCGCACGCGCTGTCCGGGCCAGCCGCCGATGATGGCGGAGAATAGACCGGCGGGGCCGCCGGCGCGAACGATCAGCAGACCGTCAGGCGGAAACTTGTCGACGATCTTGTCGGCCATCGAGGCGGGCAGCCCTTCCGCCACGCCTTGCGCCCCGTGGATCAGGTCGCGGCCGGGCCGCTTGAGGGCCTGATAGAGTTCGTCCTCGATGCGCCGGCGGTTCCAGCCGCCCTCCTTGAAGATCCGGTAATGCTCGGGCGAGAGCACCAGCACGGCGTTGCCCGAGTCGCAGAGCTTGGGATGGCCGACCCCGAACAGGCCCATCGCCAGGGAGCGCGCGAGCTCTTCCGGCGTGCGGGATTTCTGGTCGATGAAGCCGTGCACGCCTTCGGCATGGAACAGCGTGACGGCGCTCTTGCCGGCCGCGATGCCACGGCGCTGCGCCAGCGGCTCCCAGTCGGGATCGGATTCGTCCTCGGCGAAGCAGAACGTGTACTTGCCGGGATTGCCCAGGGTAGCGCGATCCATGCCGCCGGGCAGGCCGCCGCCGACGTTGCGCACGATGAGCTGGAGCGCGCGGCCGATCGTGGCATTGGCGCGATTGCCCTGGCCCAGCGCGTTGATGCCGGAATTCATGCCGACCGCCTTGGCCGCCGGTCCGTTGATGATCACCAGCGGCCCCGCGAAATGCGTGGTGCAGAGCAGGCCGTGCAGCACGAACAGCGGATCGAGCGCCGCCTCCAGCACGCCCAGCACGACGGGCATGTATTCCGGCTTGCAGCCCGCCATCACGGCGTTGATCGCCACCTTCTCGACCGTGCAGGGCGCAAGGTTGGGCGGGATCAGGCCCACGATTTCGTCGGGCTTGCGGTCGGTGCCGCCCAGCATGCGCAGGATGCGTTCGTCGGTCGGCGGCACGACGGGCAGGCCGTCGCTCCAGCCGCGCTCGAAGCAGGCCTCGATGGGATCGTCCCATTCGCCGACCGGAATCTCGCGCGACGCGAGGCCGGGATCGCCGTAGCGCGCGATCAGCGCTTCCTGCACGCCGGGCTCGACGCTGCGCGAGCCGCAGCCCGGTTGCCAGGCCGGCAGGCCTTCGCCCGCGGCCGCCTGGCCGGCCAGCCGGGTCCATTCGGCGCGATCCCAGCCCACGGTGCGCCCGACCTCGCGGCCGCCTTCGTAGCGGATCAGGGTCGGCACGGCTTCGATGTTGAGATGAAACGACCGTTCGAGCTGCTGGTCGTCGAGCACGCGGCCGACGCCTGAGGGAAAGGCCGGATCGTCCTGGGTGATGACGGTGAGCGGGCCCGCTTTGTCGAGGCTCTGCATTACCGGCTCGACCAGCACGCAGGTATGGCACTCGTGCTTGGCGACGATCACCAGCCCGTCCGCGGGCAGAAGCTCAATCATTCAGCAGAGCCTCCACCTGGGCATCGATGAACGCGGCATCCTCGGGATTGTCGCGCGGGTTGCCGGCGCGATGACCCCAGACCGACGGGATCTCCACCAGCTTCCCGTACTTCAGATACGGCAACTCTTCCCTGTTGTCGTCGGTCTGGAAGTAGAGATCGGTGGCCGACGGCATCAGCAGCACCTTCGCCTTGATGCCGGCCAGCGCCATCTGCAGATCGCCGCGATAGAGATCGTTGGCCGAAATGTCGCCATGCTGCCAGGTCCAGAGCTGGGCCAGCAGGTCGTTCCTGTCGCGCCGCAGGAAGTTGGCCTCCCAGGAGCGCACGAGGAAATCCTCGAGGCTGGTGAAGCCCAGCCCGCGCCACATCTCGCGGCGATAGAAGGTCTGGCTGAGCGCCCACCCGGCATAAATGCGGCCCATCGCCCGCAAGCCGAGCTGCGGCGTCGCCGCCGCCTCCAGGGTGGTGCGGATGCCTTCGAGGAAGACGAAGTTGTGCGGCGCGGTCTTCGCCGAGCCGCAATTGACCACGATGCGCTCCACCGCCTCGCCGAACAGCGCGCCCCAGTGATAGGCCTGCTGGGCGCCCATCGACCAGCCATAGACCAGCTTCAGCCGGTCGATGCCGAACAGCTCGACCAGCATCTGCCGCTGCAGCATGACGTTGTCGTAGGTCGTGACCTCGGGGAAATCCGGCGTGTTGGACGGCGACGAGGACAGGCCGTTGGTCAGCATGTTGGGAATGACGACGAAGTAGCGGCTGGGATCGAGGCAGCGCCGCACGTCGACCAGCCACTCGATGTCGGTGTGATGGGCGCCGTAGCTGGTCGGGTAGAGGATGACGTTGTCGCGCCGGGGCGACAGCGTGCCGTAGGTCTTCCACACGATGCGGGCCTGCTTCAGCGTGCCGCCGCGCTGCAGCCGGACGTGATCGGCCGACCAGATGCCTTCCTTCGCCATGTCCGCCCCCCCTCAGCCGAAGCTGCGGATGATCTCTCCATGCGTCTGAGTATAGCTCTTCGCGACGTATTTCAGGTGCGGCCGCAGGTGCCGGTGCGCCTCGGGCAGGTGGTGGAACGGGATGTTGGGCAGCAGGTGATGCTCGGCATGGTACGGCAGGTTCCACATCAGGAAGCGCACGATCGGGTTGGACAGGGTCGTGCGCGTGTTGGCGAACCCGTCGTCGCTGTTGGGACACAGCGTATGCTCGGTCAGGAGATAGAGCCGCAGCAGGGGCAGGCCGACCAGCAGCGGGATGAACCAGACCCAGAGCAGCACGTCGGTCCGCAGCAGGATCGAGCCCACGATCAGCACCGCATAGAGGGCCAGCAGCCAGCGCCCCCAGCGCCGCACCTCGGGCCACGCCGAGTCGTGGATGTAGGTCACGTCGCCCTTGAAGCCGAAGGGGAACAGGAAGATGTCGCGCACGCGGATCATCAGGAACGGAATCGAGCTGATGCGAAACAGATAGCTGCGCCACCCGGTCGGCGTGACCGAGGTGATCAGTTCGGGATCGCGCTCGGGATCCTGGGTGTAGCGGTGATGGGCGAGGTGATAGTGCCGGTAGAAGCCGGCATTGTTCAGGATCGCCGCGCCCGAGAAGAAGGCCAGCAGGTCGGCCATCCAGCGCGTCTTGAACGAGCCGTAGTGCACCGACTCGTGCATGGCGCCGAACAGTGAATTCACGAAGATGCCCTGCAGCAGCAGCGCGGGCAGCACCCACCAGGTGCCACGGGTCTCGAGCACCAGCCAGCCGCCGAGGACCAGCAGCACACAATGCGCCGCCGTCTGGATCAGGCCCTTGGTATCGTCACGGGCATAGAGGCGCTTCAGCACCTCCGCCGGCACCACCCGCATCTGGCGGGCGCGCTGGCCGGTTACTGTATAGGTGCCCATAGACCTTCCTTGTAAGCGTGCTCGGTGACCGCCTCGCGCTTCTTCTTCTCGTCCTCGCTCAAGCCGATCTGGTCGCCGACCATGCGCGCGATCGACGGGAAGGCGCCCTTGGGCTGGACATAGTCCGGCGACCACAGGCGCGAGCGCAGCAGCGCCTTGGCGCAGTGCAGGTAGGCCTGGCGGACCGAGACCACGATGGCGCATTTCGGCGCCTTGCCCTGCACCGCCATCGTGTCCAGCAGCGCCGGATCGACCGACAGGCGCGCCGTGCCCGCGACCCGCACCGTCTCGTTGACGCCGGGCAGCAGGAAGATCAGCGCGACCTCCGGGTTCTCCAGGAGATTGCGCAGCGTATCGAGCCGGTTGTTGCCCGGCCGGTCGGCCAGCGCGATCGTCTTCTCGTCGAGCACCTTGAACGAGCCCGGCGGGTCGCCGCGCGGGGTCACGTCCTGCTTGCCCGACGCATCCGCCGTCGAGATCAGGCAGATCGGCGAGAGCGCGATGAAGCGGCCCATATGCGCATCGATGCGACCGATGTCCTTCACCGCCGCCGTCGTGCTGACCGGCGCGTAGGAGGCAACCAGCGCCCGCGCACCCGCCGCGTCGAGCAGCGCCGGGTCCTTGGGGGGAGCCGAAAAAGGCAGCGAATCTGGCATTTTCTAGACCTCCGGAATTTGCAGGGCAGAGTAGCAGGCACCCCCCTCCGGTGAAACCATCCATCGCGAGGAGTCGTTGGTTCTCCAGTCACAGCAAAAGGAAGACCAGATGAGCAATTACGATCCCAACCCGGGTCCCGGCCGTTCGGGCTACGACCCCACCGATCCCTACCGCGCACCGGACACCGGCCGTCCCGGCTACATCCTGCTGGCGGCGCTGGCGGCGGTCGTCCTGGTGGGCGGCTTCCTCTATTTCGGCAATCCGATGAACGACACCATCGGCCCCGAGCAGGCGCAGGCCCCCGCGCCGATCGAGCGGACGGTAACGGACACACCGGCCCCGACCCCGACGCCGGCGGCGCCTCAGGAGTAAAGGCGATGAGCGATCATGAACCCAGACTCGACAAGCCCCTCCCCGAGGACGACGTGGCTTTCCAGCCGCGCACGCCGAGCCGAGGACTCTATCTGGTGGTGGGCGTGGTGGCCGCGGTCGTGGCGGCAGCAGGCCTGATGTTCTTCTCGGGCAACCGCGCCGAGCGGAACGACTTGGCCCGCAACCCGGATCCGGCCACGATCGACGCGCGGACCAACGAGACGCGGACTCCGACCGTGCCGCGGGTGACTCCGGTCCCGGCCACGCCGACCGAGCCAGTCACGCCGGCGCCCAGCCAGCAGCCGTAACGACGGCACCGCCTGGACAAAAAAAGAGCCCGACCGCGAGATCCGCGGTCGGGCGCACAGGCCTTTATTCTCTGCATTTTCGAAGTAGCACAGCTGCCTGTGGGACCTGTCGAGTCAATCCTGCAGACCTGACCTGCACTTCTTCATGACTGAGCGAGTTCAGCCTTCAACGCGCCGCCGAGTGCGCGGAAGGTTTCCGTGCGTGCCGAGGAGCGCCGCCACACGAGGCCGATGCGGCGGTGCGGGACGGCGCCGGCCCTCACCGTGACGTCGAGGGGCCGCACCGTCACGTCGAGTCCGCGCAGGATGCCGGCGTCGAGCGCCATCTGGGGCATCAGCGTGACGCCCAAGCCGTTCGCCACCATCTGCGCCAGCGTGTGCAGGCTGGTGCCGTTGAAGCCGGCATTGCGCCGCGCGCCCTCCAGCTCGCAGGCCGCCAGCGCCTGGTCGCGCAGGCAGTGGCCATCCTCCAGCAGCAGCAGGTTCTCGTCGGCGAGGTTGGCCGCCGGCACGTGGTCGGCCGGCTGGACGATCGAGAAGCGGTCCTCGCCGAGATCCATCACCTCGAGGTCGCCCAGCGCATAGGGCAGCGCCAGCAGCACGGCGTCGAGTTCGCCCGAGTCCAGCCGCTCCAGCAGGCGCGCGGTCTGGTCCTCGCGCAGATAGAGCTGCAGCTTCGGGAAGCTCTCGCGCAGGCGCGGCATGGCGCGCGGCAGCAGGAACGGCCCGATGGTCGGGATGACGCCGAGATGCAGCGGCCCCGACAGCGGATCGCGCGCCGCCTGGCCGGCATCCATCAGATCCTCGGCGCCCTTCAGCAGCCCGCGCGCGCGCTCGGCCACGTTCCGCCCCAGCGCCGTCGGCACGACCGAGCGCTTGGTCCGCTCGAGCAGGGGCGCCCCTAAAAGCTCTTCCAGCTCCTGGATGCTGGCGCTCAAGGTCGACTGGCTGACGCTGCAGGCCGCCGCCGCCTGCCCGAAGTGGCAGCGATCGACCACCGCCACCAGGTAGCGGAGCTGTCGCAGTGTCGGGATAGGTTTCATGCTGGGCATATAATCGCTTTTTGCGATTATTCAATTCGGTATTTTGCGCTTTAAACGATCTTAGAATGCCCCTAAGTAACCGTTGCGAAGAGTTAACCAAGGAGTTTCAAGCCAATGTCCCTCATCAACACCGAGATCAAGCCGTTCAAGGCCACCGCCTTCCAGAAGGGCAAGTTCATCGACGTGACCGACGCCGACCTGAAGGGCAAGGGCAAGTGGTCGGTCGTGTTCTTCTACCCGGCCGACTTCACCTTCGTGTGCCCGACCGAGCTCGAGGATCTGGCCACGAACTACGCCGAGTTCAAGAAGCTGGGCGTCGAGATCTACAGCGTCTCGACCGACACGCACTTCAGCCACAAGGCGTGGCACGACACGTCGGAAGCCATCAAGAAGATCGACTACGTCATGGTCGGTGACCCGACCGGCGCCATCACCCGCAACTTCGGCGTGATGATCGAGGAAGCCGGCCTGGCCGATCGCGGCACCTTCGTGGTCGACCCGGACGGCAAGATCCAGATCGTCGAGATCACCGCCGGCGGCATCGGCCGCGACGCCTCGGAGCTGCTGCGCAAGGTCAAGGCGGCCCAGTACGTCGCCTCGCATCCCGGCGAAGTCTGCCCGGCCGCCTGGAAGGAAGGCGAGAAGACCCTCGCCCCCAGCCTCGACCTGGTCGGCAAGATCTAACCACAAGATCTGGCCAAAGGGCGGAGGGGCCTCATCGGGGGTCCCTCCACTCCGCTTCGCTACATTTCAGTAGGAGTACCTCCCATGTTGGACGCCAACCTCAAGACGCAGTTGAAGGGCTATCTCGAGCGCCTGACCTTGCCGGTCGAGCTGGTGGCGTCGCTCGACGACTCTGCGAAGTCGGCCGAGCTGAAGGAGCTGCTGCAGGAGATCGCCAGCCTCTCGGACAAGGTGACCTTCGCCGAGGCCGACGAGGACATGCGCAAGCCGTCCTTCGCCATCGTGCGGCCCGGCACGGACATCTCGGTCCGCTTCGCCGGCATCCCGATGGGCCATGAATTCACCTCGCTGGTGCTGGCGCTGCTGCAGGTCGGCGGTCACCCGAGCAAGGAAGCGCAGGACACGATCGAGCGCGTGAAGGGCCTCGACGGCGACTACACGTTCGAGACCTATTTCTCGCTCTCGTGCCAGAACTGCCCCGACGTGGTGCAGGCGCTGAACCTGATGAGCGTGCTGAACCCGCGCATCCGCCACACCGCGATCGACGGCGCCCTGTTCCAGGACGAGGTCGAGAAGCGCGGCGTGATGGCCGTGCCCTCGATCTTCCTCAACAGCCTGCCGTTCGGCCAGGGCCGCATGAGCCTGGAGCAGATCCTGGCCAAGCTCGACACCGGCGCCGGCGAACGCGCGGCCGAGGAGATCGCGGCGAAGAAGCCCTACGACGTGCTGGTGGTCGGCGGCGGCCCCGCCGGCGCGGCCGCGGCGATCTACGCCGCGCGAAAAGGCATCCGCACCGGCATCGCCGCCGAGCGCTTCGGCGGCCAGGTGCTGGACACGATGGGCATCGAGAACTTCATCTCGGTCTCCCACACCGAGGGCCCGAAGATGGCCGCGGAACTGGCTGCGCACGTCAAGGACTACGAGGTCGACGTGATGGACCTGCAGACCGCCACCAGGCTGGTGCCGGCGACGCAGCCGGGCGGCCTGGCCACGGTCGAGCTGCAGAACGGCGCGACCCTGAAGGCCAAGACCATCGTGCTCTCGCCCGGCGCGCGCTGGCGGCAGATGAACGTCCCCGGCGAGGCCGAGTATCGCAACAAGGGCGTGGCCTACTGCCCGCACTGCGACGGCCCGCTGTTCAAGGGCAAGCGGGTGGCGGTGATCGGCGGCGGCAATTCCGGCGTCGAGGCGGCGATCGACCTCGCGGGCCTGGTGAGCCACGTCACGCTGATCGAGTTCGACGGCCAGCTGCGCGCCGACGCGGTGCTGCAGGCCAAGCTCCGCTCGCTGCCCAACGCCACGGTGATCGTCTCGGCGCAGTCGACCGAGGTGCACGGCGACGGCGCGAAGGTAACGGGCCTCGCCTACAAGGACCGCACCACCGGCGAACAGAAGACAATCGAGCTCGAGGGCATCTTCGTGCAGATCGGCCTGGTACCTAACACCGAGTGGCTGAAGGGCGCGATCGAGCTCAGCCCGCGCGGCGAGATCGAGATCGACGCAAGAGGCCAGACCTCGGTCCCCGGCATCTTCGCCGCGGGCGACGCCACGACCGTGCCCTACAAGCAGATCGTCATCGCCATGGGCGAGGGCGCGAAGGCCGCGCTGTCGGCCTTCGACCACCTGATCCGGAGCGAGCCGGTCGAGGTGAAGCAGGCGGCCTAGGAAGAACTTGCCGGGCGAGATCGAATCGCCCGGCTCCGAGCACACAAACCTCATCCTGAGGAGCGGTCCACAGGACCGCGTCTCGAAGGATGGGAACGAGCACCGCGTGTGTTGCCCATCCTTCGAGACGGCCACGAGTTTACCCCGAGGCATTCGAGGGGTGGCCTCCTCAGGATGAGGTGGGTAGGTCCCGCCACTCCGCTTCGCTCCGGTTCGGGCGGGGTAACCCCCGCCCTGGGACGACGGAAATAGACAAACTGCGACCGAGTCGCACGCAGGGGTGCGGCATTCACTTCAGTTGTTTCGTTTATTTCGGATATTTCGTTTACGCCACCCGTCGCGGACGGCCGCCCTTGCGGCCGTTGGCGCGGGCGGCGGCGGCCTTGGCCTTGGATTTCGTCTGGCCGGCGCGGCGGGCCAGCTCCGACATCATCCAGGCGCGGGTCCCGAACACGCCCATCAGCAGGCCGGGCACGGTGAAATCGGCATCGAGCGCGGGCCAGTGAAGCCCATGGCCGGCCCCGAGAATCTCGACGTCGGCCAGCTCCGCGTCGGTCGCCTGCGCCAGCCCCTGCAGCGAGCGCGCCGGAAAGACGAAGCTGCAGCCGTTGGTCAGATCGACCACGACCCGGCCCGTCCGGCGCTCATAGTGCGCGCGCTCGGCCTGCGGCTCGGTCACGGCCCGGCGACGGCCGCGCGCCAGGGCCCGATCGATTTCGCGATCCAACTCAGCCTTCGACCGATCCCCAGCCATCTCGACCTTCCTCATCCTTCGGCTCCGTGGGCCCGGCACCATTCGGTCGGAACGAGAATAACCCATCAGACGGGATAAGGAATTGCCGTCCTGAGAAGGACGGCCACCCTCGCGTGTGTTCTCACCCCGGCATCTTGTCGATGAACCCGACCACCGACGCCAGCCGCCCGTCCGGCGCCAGGGTGCAGAAATCGACGCCCTCGACGACCGAGGGCCCGTCGGCCGGACCCAGCGACCAGGTGAAGCGCAGATAGAGCCCCACTGAGCTGCCAGAGGGGCCGCCCAGGGAACCGCCATGGGCGTCGACCTTCGAGGTGCGCTTGAGCACGAAGCCCGGGAACTTCGCCTGCACGCCCGCCAGCATGGCGTCGATCCCGGCAGGCCCGTCGCTCGCCATCACCGGATCGCGGTAGATCCCCGTCTCGGTGCAGGCCGCCGCAAGGCCGGCGCGGCGGCGCGCGGGATCGGTCTCGTTCCAGGTGGCGACGTAGGCCTCGACGACGGCGTCCGGCGTGGCGGTGGGATGGGACATGGCTTCCTCCTGCGGATGGTTGATCCACGCGGGAGATAGGCCAGCACAGGCGAGGCGGCGATTGTCTGGGAGGTAATCAAGCTGACGCAGATCTATACAGACGGGCCATCTCCTTGATAGTCTTTACGACACGATACACACGCAATAGTTGCATATACAAAGGGGTGTTTTCATGTCAGATTGTCAAAATAATTCCCCATGGAGCTACGTGACCATGCCGTCCGATATGAGCTTCCAAGAACTGCGCGAACGCGCGGGACTGACCCGAGAAGAAGTGGCCGATTTAGTTGGATGTGAAGAGCGCACTGTTTATCGATGGGAATGCGGAGAAATCCGCCCCCGCAAGCTGGTAACCGATGTGCTTGAGCGGCGCGCGCGAGAACGCTCTGGGGAAAGCGTGAATAGCGCGAAGTTCACGTTTATTGACCTCTTTGCCGGTATTGGAGGAATGCGATTGGCATTCGATTCGGTCGGCGGGCAATGCGTCGCGACTTGCGAATGGAACAAGTATGCGCGCGAAACTTACGCTGCCAATTTTCCGATTGGTGAGCACCCCTTCTATGAAGACATCTGCGAAATCACAAAGGAAGACAAGTTGATCCGCTCAATTCCGGATCACGATGTTCTTGTTGCAGGATTTCCATGCCAGCCATTCAGCATTGCTGGCGTGTCGAAGAAGAACGCTCTTGGTAAGGCGCATGGTTTCGCGTGTGAAGCGCAAGGGACTTTATTCTTCGAACTAGCCAAAATCATCAAGCTGAAGAAGCCCAAGGCTTTCCTGCTGGAGAACGTAAAGAACCTTGTGAGCCACGATCGCGGCAACACACTCCGTGTAATTCTCGATGTTCTGCGCCATCAACTTGGCTATTGGGTTGATTACAAGGTGTTGGACGCAAAGGGTTTCGTGCCGCAGCATCGAGAAAGAACAATCATTGTAGGATTCCAGCAAGACGTAGGCTTTTCATGGGAAGACGTACGAATCCCTGCCTCTGCAAGCGGACCAAAGATGGGCAGCATCCTTCATTCCAAGTCGGAGGAGCCGGACGGAAGGTTTGTAGTTGGGCCAAAGACAAGAGTGAATCCCAAGTACACGCTCACCGAACACCTGTGGCTATATCTTAGGAATTATGCAGAGAAGCATCGAGCAGCCGGTAACGGTTTTGGCTACGGGCTTGTTGATGGCACCAAAGTCGCGCGCACACTTTCTGCACGTTACTACAAAGATGGCTCTGAAATTCTGATCGATCAGGGACCGAAAAAGCCACCGCGACGACTGACGCCTCGCGAATGCGCACGCTTGATGGGTTTTGACGAAACTGGGCGAGCGCCGTTTCGCATCGAAGTGTCGGATACTCAAGCCTACAAGCAGTTTGGCAATGCGGTTGTAGTTCCGGTGATTAGAGCAGTTGCCGCTGCCATGGTCCCTTGCGTCCTTGATATGAAGGCCGGCCAGAACGAGCCGAGGCTTCCATTATTCAAACACAGAGCACCGGAAGCGTACGCTGCCGATGACTGACGTCGTATCAGCCAAAGTGCGCAGCCAAATGATGGCGGGCATTCGCGGAAAGAATACTAAACCCGAGCTAACCATACGCTCCATACTGCATAGGCTTGGATACAGGTTCAGACTGCACGTTCGAGATCTCCCGGGTCGTCCTGATATTGTGTTACCGAAATGGAATGCGGTGATTCTCGTTCATGGATGCTTCTGGCATGGACACGACTGCCACCTCTTCAAGATGCCCTCAACCAGAACACAATTCTGGACTGAAAAGATCAGGCGCAATCGAGAAGTTGATGCGCGCGCTCTGAGCGCGCTACGTGCCGACGGCTGGCGCGTAGCCCAAATCTGGGAGTGTGCTCTCAAAGGGCGGACTAGAATTCCGATCGAAAAGATTGCTACCCGTTGCACAACTTGGCTCAGAGGTAATCAATCGACCCTCAATCTACGTGGATTCTAACGTCCGAGCTGCACTCAAAGATCTATCGACCTTACCTCTGCATACAGAACCCTGGCGGCAAGCACCAACTGCTTCGTGTTTACTCGCCACTGTGGTCGAACCTTTGCCTTTCCGTCCGCGTAAATCGAATGCGCTGGATCGTAGAACACCAAACCACGATGTATGGCCCTCAGAAGACGCCAGACGTCTGTGCCTTCTCCTACCACGATCTTCTCGTGATACCGGTAGTCGCTTCCATGCGCAGCAATGGCCGACGGTCGGCTCTCGTAGGTGACGTATAGCGCAGAAGCGTGCTTGTTGTTCCAAGCGTTTGCAAGTCGCGCCAGCGACCACGATGCAACAACTACTCCAGTCTCAGGCAAGCGAAGCTCAACGGCTACAGCCGCCGGATCCTGAAACTTGTCTTCAGTGGCGTCATATCCTTCAACAACAAGCACCATTCCATTTGTTTGATTTGGAAAGCCGGATCGATACATGCCGGTAAAGCGTCTACTGCCATCGCCTTTCTTGGCATCGCTCCCGAACTTGTCCATGAACTCACGGAACGTGTGTGAGCCTTGATAACCGCCGTCGGGACTCGGGGTCATAAGACTTATTCTGGACCCGCCATGTGCCTTGATTTCATAACCGTGCTTGTCCGGCGACTGTTTGGCGTTAGCGGAGACACCTAACAAAGCCTCAAGCGTGAAGCCCGCACCCTGTGCACCCTTGAACGCCTGCGGTGAAGCGGCGCCGGGCCTCAAGATTACCGAAGGGTGCCAACCGCCCTTCACGATAACATGCAACTCTGCTCTCAAGAGATCGAACGGCGTCGAACCGACCGAACCTCCGATCGGCAACACGCGAAGGACACGTGCTCCAGGCAGCTCAGGAAGAACGGGGAAATTGTTCGCGAGATCATCGGTCTGCTCGGTAAGGACGTAGCCCACCACTCGACCTGTCGAACGCACTCCCAAGGCAAGAATGCGCCTACCGTACTGTGCTTGCTTGGTGCGCCTGAGACTGTCCGGAGGATGATCACATCCTTTGAGGAATCCAGACAACCTCACTTCAGGATACTGGAAATAGTCAATAATGCGGGTATTCGGAGCAAGGTGCTCCTTCCCTTGTGCATCCAGCCAAGCAAAGTCCAGTGCTGCTTCGAGCTTTGGCCGACCTTTTGCTGACTCTCTCTTGGCCGTACTTTGGCTCGCCGATCGCGTCCCGATGCTTGCCGGAAAAAGATTGGCTACGCCGTCCAGACCGGATCCGAGGTAAATCTGATTCTTGTCGTTGTCCTGCTGCTTTGCCAGCAGCTTTATGTAGATCGTCTTGACGCCGAGTGGAGCGAACAATTTCTTCAGATCATTGATGCCTTGTAAGCCAGCCAACTCAACCTCCCCATTGGTGAGTCTCGGTTACCGTTCTCGTCCGTGAAACCTCACCCCCCCGCCGCCTTGATCCTCTCCTCCAGCATCCCGCGGATCGGCGCGTCGGCCGGCAACAACGCCAGCAGCGTCTTCCAGCGCTGCAGCGCCGCCGGCTTGTTGCCCGCGGCTTCGGCGGCGACGCCCAGGTAGAACAGGGCCAGCGCGTTGCGCGGCTCGGCCTTCTCCAGCCGCTCCAGCACGGCCACGGCCTGCGGCGAGGGCACGGCGCCGGGTGCGAGCTGGCGCACATGCGCCTCGGCCCAGTCGGCCAGGATGCGCGCGTCGACGGGGGCCAGCGTGTCGGCGCGGCCGTAGGCATCGGCGGCGCTGGCGTTCTCGCCCAGCACCTTCCAGGCATTGGCCAGGCGCAGCCAGCCGGCGCGGTCCTGCGGCGCGTCGGCGAGGCGCGCGGCCAGCCCCTCGACCATGGAGCGGATCGCCTGCTGGCGCTGCTCCGGCGTGAGCTGGGCCATCGCCTCCTGCTGCTCGCGGCTGGGCTGCGGCGTGGTGGATTGCGGGGACTGCGTTGATGGGGCGGGCGGTGGCGCGGCCGGCGGCAGCTCGATCCCGGCGGCCTTCGCCACCCGCGCGATCTCGGCGCGCAGCATCGGCAGCCAGGGCGCGTCGGGCGGGCTGCCGGCCTCGAGGGCGCGCCAGCGGGCGATCGCGGCCTTCGAGTCGCCGCTCTGCGCCTCGTGCAGGCCGAGATAGTAGAGGATGCGCGCATCGTCGGGCCGCGCCGGGAGAGCCCGCTGCAGCGCCTCGAGCGCCGGTTGCGTGACCGTGCCGCCGGCCTCCAGGGTCAGGCCTTCGCCCAGCGCCGCCAGCGCTTCGGCGTCGTTGGGGTCCTGCGCCAGGCGGGCGCGCGCCTCGGCCAGCAGGCCGGCGACGTCCATCTGGCGGGACGGGGCGGGGCGTTCGGTGCCGCGATCGGCAAACGGCGCGGCGGGCAGGCCGGGGCGGCCGACCTGGAGATAGAGGCCGAGCGCCAGCAGCGGCACGAACAGCGAGAGCGCGGGCGGCAGCCACTTCTGCACCGCGTCGGAGGAGCGCGCGGCCTTGGCGGTGCCCTTGGTGGTGCCCAAGGCGCTGCCCGTGGCGGCGTCGCCGGCGGCCAGCATGCGGCGCTCGATCTCGGTGCGGGCGGCGGCGGCCTCGGCGGCCTTCAGCGTGCCGGCTTCGCGCTCGCGCTCCAGCTCGGCCAGCTGGTCGCGGTAGATCGCCAGTTCGCCGGAGAGCCGGTCGCGGGCGGGCAGGCGCATCCGCAGCAGCGGCCAGAGAAGGGCGGCAACGGTCGCGGTGGTGAGCAGCGCCAGCAGGAATTCGAGCATGGCCGTCAGCCCTTCAGGAGCGCGTCGAGGCGGCGGCGCTCCTCCTCGTCGAGCGGTTTGGGTGCTGCGATCGGTGTGTGCCGGCGGCGGCGCGCGGCGAGGAGGAGCGCGGCGCCGGCGACCAGCAGCAGGAACGGCGCGCCCAGCCACAGGATGAGCGTGCCGGCCTTGAAGGGCGGCTTCAGCAGCACGTAGTCGCCGTAGCGCGCGACCATGTAGGCGAAGACGTCGCCGTCGCTGTCGCCGGCGGTCAGCCGCTCGCGCACCGCCCGGCGCATGTCGCGCGCCACCTCGGCCGAGGAATCGTCGATCGACTGGTTCTGGCAGACGACGCAGCGCAACGCCCGCCCGATCTCGCGCGCGCGGGTTTCGAGCGCGGGGTCGGGCAGGATCTCGGACGGCTCGACGGCGAGGGCGGGGAGGGTGAACAGCAGAAGCAAGACGCAGCATAACGCCTTCAAGCTCCTCTCCCCCGCTAGGGGGAGAGGCAGGGTGAGGGGGCGACGCACCCCCTCACCTAACCTCTCCCCCAAGGGGGAGAGGAACATGAAGAAGAGACGACGGGCGCCGATCACTTCACCGCCCCCTTGAGGAACGGCAGGATCGTCTCGTTCAGATCGCGCTCGGTGATCGGGCCGCGATAGTGGCGGCGCACGATGCCGGTGCCGTCGATCAGGTAGGTCTCGGGCACGCCGCTCAGGCCCCAGTCGAGGCCGGTCTTGCCGTCGAGGTCGAGGCCCGCGAGCTTGAAGGGATCGCCCAGCCGCTTCAGCCAGGGCAGCGCGTCGTCGCGCTTGTTCTTCCAGGCGATGCCGACGATCGTCGCGCCCTCGCGTTCGCGGAGTCGCGTGAACAGCGGATGCTCGGCGAGGCAGGGCGTGCACCAGCTCGCGAAGAAATTGACGATCACCGGCTTGCCGGTACGCAGATCCGCATCGGTGAGCGGCGGCTCGCCCGGGCGCAGCGCCGGCAGATCGAGTTTCGGCGCCGGCCTTCCCACCACCACCGAGCCGATCGAGGCGGGGTCGCGGCCGCTGGTCAGCGACCAGGCGAAGAAGCCCGCCATCAGCGCCAAGGTCAGCAGCGGCAGGATGAAGAGGAGGCGGCGCATCTATTCGGCCGGCTGAAGCGCGGGCTTGCGCGACGGCGCGCCGATGCGCAGCCGCCGGTCCGACAGCGAGACGAAGCCGCCCAGCGCGCACAGCGCCGCGCCCAGCCAGATCCACGGCGCCAGCGGGTTGAGATAGAGGCGGATCACCCAGCCCTGCTGCGGATTGCCCTCGCCCAGGGTGGCGTAGAAGTCGCGCAGCCCGTTGGTCTGGATCGCCGTCTCGGCCACCTGGCGGCGCTGCACGGTGAACAGCCGGCGCTCGGGCTGCAGCACGGTGTAGGGCTTGCCGCCGACGCTGACGGCGAGCGTCGCGCGCTCCGCGATGTAGTTGGGGCCGCGCACCTCGTCCATGCGCTCGAGCTGCACCGAATAGCCGGCGAAGTCGATGCGGTCGCCGGGCTTCATCGTGTGCATCAGCTCGGTGTTCCACGACGAGGTCGCGACCGAGCCCAGCACGACGACGCCCAGCGAGGCGTGGGCGATCACCATGCCCAGGGTCGAGCGCGGGAGGGTGCGGAGCGTGCCGCTGCGCACGCGGTCGGTCAGGGACGCGAGGCTGCCGACGATCAGCCAGACGCCGAAGCCGAACGCGAGGGCCGCAAGCGTCGAGCGGCTGTCGATCATCGTCATCGCGACGACGATGGCGGCCAGCGACACGACCAGCGCCACGCGCAGGCGCATCAGGGCGGGCCAGAGTTCGGCGCGCTTCCAGCCGAGGAACGGGCCGACGCAGAGCGCGGCGAACAGCGGCGCGCAGAGCGGCACGAAGGTCGCGTTGAAGAACGGCGGGCCGACCGAGACCTTGTTGCCGGTCAACAGGTCGAGGAACAGCGGATAGAGCGTGCCCAGCAGCACCGTGGCCGCGAGCGTGCACAGGAGCAGGTTGTTCAGGATCAGCGCGCCCTCGCGGCTGACCGGCTGGAACAGGCCGCCGCCCTGCAGCTGCGGCGCGCGCCAGGCGTAGAGCGCGAGGCCGCCGCCGGTGACGAACAGCAGGAAGGCCAGGATGAACATGCCGCGCGCCGGATCCTGCGCGAAGGCATGCACCGAGGTCAGCACGCCCGAGCGCACCAGGAAGGTGCCGAGCAGCGACAGCGAGAAGGCCAGCAGCGCCAGCAGCACCGTCCAGCTCTTCAGCGCATCGCGCTTCTCCACGACGATGGCCGAGTGCAGCAGCGCGGTGCCGGCCAGCCACGGCATCAGCGAGGCGTTCTCGACGGGATCCCAGAACCAGAAGCCGCCCCAGCCCAGGATGTAATAGGCCCACCACGACCCCAGCGCGATGCCGAGCGTCAGGAAGCACCAGGCCGCCAGCGCCCACGGCCGCACCCAGCGCGCCCAGGCGGCATCGACCCGGCCTTCGAGCAGCGCGGCGACGGCAAAGGCATAGGTCACCGAGAAGCCGACATAGCCGAGGTAGAGCAGCGGCGGATGGAAGGCGAGGCCGGGATCCTGCAGCAGCGGGTTCAGCCCGTTGCCGTCGGGCGGCGCCGGGAACACGCGCTGGAACGGGTTGGAGGTGAAGAGCAGGAAGGCCAGGAAGCCGACGCCGATCAGCGCCTGGATGGCCAGCACGCGGCTGCGCAGCGTGTCGGGCAGGTTGTTGCCGAAGACCGCGACCGCCGCGCCGAACAGCGCGAGGATCAGCGCCCACAAGAGCATCGACCCCTCGTGGTTCCCCCACACGCCGCTGATCTTGTAGAGCAGCGGCTTGGCGGAGTGCGAATTGTCGACGACGTTGAGGACGGAGAAGTCCGACGTGACATAGGCCTGCGTCAGCGCGCCGAACGCCAGCAGCACGAGGAAGGCTTGCGTCAGCGCGGCGGTGCGGCCGAGGGCCATGAGCCTAAGATCACCGCGCGACGCGCCGACGAGCGGCAGCGTGCCTTGAACCAGCGCAACGGCCAGCGCGAGGATCAACGAAAAATGACCAAGCTCCGGTATCAAGACGCCCCCTCACCCAGCCTCTCCCCCTCACGGGGGAGAGGAGGAAGAAAGAGGCGCCCGCCCTCATGCTCCTCTCCCCCTTGGGGGAGAGGCTGGGTGAGGGGGTCCGCACCACCGGTCACTTCTTGTCTTTCCACTGTCCGCTTTCCTTGATCGCCTTCGCGACCTCCGGCGGCATGTAATTCTCATCATGCTTCGCCAGGATCTCGCGCGCCGTGAACACGCCGTCGGGGCCGATCGAGCCCTCGGCGATCACGCCCTGCCCCTCGCGGAACAGGTCGGGCAGGATGCCGCGATAGACGACCTTCAGGGTCTTGTGGGTGTCGGTGACCGTGAAGCGCACGGTCTGCCCGTCCTTCTGGACGCTGCCCTCCTCGACCAGGCCGCCCAGCCGGAAGCGGCGGTCGGGGCCGATGCTCTTCTCGGCGACCTGGGTCGGCGAATAGAAGAAGACGAGATTGTCGTTCAGCGCCGTGAGCACGAGCGCGGCGGCGACACCGAGCGTTCCCAGCGATCCCAGCAGCAACCACAGGCGACGGCGCTTCGGCGTCATCGCCGCCGCTCCAGCCCGCGCGCCGCCAGCTCGCGCCGCACCCGCTTGCGCGCGCCGAGCGAGGCGATCACCAGGCCGCCCAGAATGAGCGCGGCGACGAGATAGGAGCCGAGGATATAGGCCGCGTGGTTGCTCATGCCGCGGCCTCGGCATTCTCGAGACGGCGGCGGTCGATCTCGGTCTCGGTGCGCAGCAGCACCAGGTAGACGAACAGGAAGAGCAGCGAGACTGCCATCCAGAGCAGCGGCACCAGGATCGAATTGTGGATCGCCGGCGCGTCGAGCCGCGTGATCGAGGCGGGCTGGTGCAGCGTGTTCCACCAGTCGACCGAGAACTTGATGATCGGCAGGTTGATCACGCCGATCAGCGCCAGGATGGCCGCCGCGCGATCGCCGCGCTCGGGCGAATCGTAGGCACGGCTGAGCGCAATGTGGCCGAGATAGAGGAAGAACAGCAGCAGCATCGAGGTGAGCCGCGCGTCCCACACCCAGTAGGTGCCCCACATCGGCCGTCCCCACAGCGAGCCGGTCAGCAGGCACACCGCCGCGAAGCTCGCGCCCACGGGGGCGGCCGCGCGCGCCATCAGCGCCGCCAGCGGATGGCGCCACACCAGCAGCGAGGCGCCGAGTGCCGCCAGCAGCGCGTAGCCGCCCATCGACAGCCAGGCGGACGGCACGTGCAGGAACATGATCCGCACCGTCTTGCCCTGCTGGTAATCCTCCGGCGCCACGAAGAAGGCCATGTAGACGCCGACCGCCAGCATCAGCACCGTGGCGAAGCCGAGGCCCGGCAGCACGCGCTGGCTGAAGCGGCGGAAACGTGCAGGATTTGCGAGAAAATGCAGGTCGGCCATCGGCCTCATCCTCCCTATTCGCCGGCTTGCCGCAAGGCTGCGGCAATCGCCCAAGGCGTCGTGGCCAGGGCGACCAATGCAAGAGCGGCGAGGATCGCGACATGTGTCACGATGCCGTCACCCGCCGCCAGGGTCTCGATCGCGCCGGCGCCGAAGATCAGGGTCGGCACGCAGAGCGGCAGCGCGAGCAGCGCCAGCAGCGCGCCGGATTTGCGCGCGCCCAATGTCAGGGCCGCCGCGAGCCCGCCGATCAACGATAAAGTGGGGGTGCCGACCAGCAGGGTCGCGCCCAGCGCCAGCAGGCTCGGCCCGTCGAGGCCGAAAGCGATGCCCAGAACCGGCGCCAGCAGGCTGAGCGGCAGGCCGGTCACGATCCAGTGAGCCAGGCATTTGGCCAGCGCCGCCAGCTCGAGCGGCCACGGCGCCAGCAGCAGCAGGTCGAGCGTGCCGTCCTCGTAGTCGGCGGCAAACAGCCGCTCCAGCGACAGAAGTGCCGCGAACAATGCGGCGCACCACAGGACGCCGGCGGCGATGCGGGCGAGCACGTTGGTCTCCGGGCCGATGCCCAGCGGGAACAGCACCGTGGCCACGACGAAGAAGGCCAGCACCACCCCGACATCGCCCGGCCGCCGCAGCACCAGGCGCAGGTCGCGCGCGAGAAGCGTCGTGAAGCCGCTCATGGCTCGTCCCGCAGGCCGCCGCCGCGCAGGTCGAGCCGCTGCGCGCCCTCGATGCCCAGCTCGGCATGGGTCGCGGCGATGGCCAGTCCGCCGGCCGCGAGATGGGTCTGCAGCGCCGTCCGGAAGGCCGCCTGCGCCGGCGCGTCGAGCGCGTTCAGCGGCTCGTCGAGCAGCCAGAGCGGCGCCTGGGACAGCACGACCCGGGCCAGCGCCGTGCGGCGACGCTGACCCGCCGACAGGGTGCGCACTTCCCGGACGGCCAGTCCGGTGAGATCGAAGGCCAGCAGCGCGCCGTCCAGGCGGTCGCCAGCCTCGCCGCCGCGCAGCCGCTCGGCGATCAGCAGGTTCTCGACCACCGTGAGGTCGCCCTTCAGCCCCTCGAGATGGCCGAGCCAGGCCAGCCGGCCGCGCCAGGTCTCGGGATCCCCGGCGACGTCGACGCCGCGCCAGGAGATCGTGCCGGCCTCCGGCGGCGTCAGCCCGGCCAGCGCCCGCAGCAGGCTGGTCTTGCCGCTGCCGTTGCGTCCGGTCAGCGCCAGCAGCTCGCCCGCGCCCAGCCCGAAGGACAGGCGATCGAACACCGGCCGGCCGCCGCGGCGGCAGGACAGGTCTTTCACCTCGAAAACCGGGGGCACTTCGAGAAGCGGAGGCACCATGGGCGCCCTCCTAGCACGGGGGCAGCGGGCATGCGGGTCGCGGGCAAAGAAAAAGGCCGTCATCTCGGGGGAGGTGAGATGACGGCCTGAGCGCCTCCGAGGAGGCTAGAACGTGGCTTTGGGGGGACCACGTTCGGGGGAGATACAAGAAGGAAGATGGAAAGGCGGGGTGGCCGTCGCTAGACCCAATTAGGGCAAAATCGGGGTATTTAGGCCTCGCCCCGCGCAGCGGGGCGCGGCCGGCAGGCGGCAGGGCCTGCAGGAGCGCAGCGACGAAGGCCCGAGAGCCTGCACCGTGCAGAATAGATAAGAATTTCAGAGGCTTGAGGGTGGTTGGACCACCCTCATCCGTTCTGAGCCGTGCGGGCTCCCGGGCCTGATTACAGGCCCTGCCGCCCGCCACGCGTAAGCGCTGCGCGCTTACGCGTAGGGATCCGCCGCGTCCCTCATCCCATCCCCCATGAACTGGTACGCCAGGATCACGAGAATGACGGGCACCACCGGCAGCATCAGCCACCAGTTCACGGCCACGACGTTGATGTCCGTCGCCTCATTGAGCAGCACGCCCCACGAGGTGATGGGCGGCCGCAGGCCGAGGCCCAGGAAGGACAAAGCCGTCTCGGCCAGGATCATCGAGGGGATCGACAGGGTGGCCGAGGCGATCAGGTGGCTCATGAAGCCGGGCAGCAGGTGGCGGCCGATGATGCGGGCGGGCTTGGCGCCCATCATCTGGGCGGCCGCCGCGTAATCCTCCTCGCGCAGCGACAGCAGCTTGGAGCGCACGGCGCGGCCCAGGCCCGGCCAGTCGAGCAGGGCCAGGATGATGGTGATGCCGAAATAGACCAGCAGCGGCGACCAGGTGACCGGCAGGGCCGCCGACAGAGCGAGCCACAGCGGCAGGTGCGGGAAGCTCTTGATGATCTCGGTCAGCCGCTGGACGACACTGTCGATCCAGCCGCCGTAATAGCCCGCCAGTCCGCCCAGGATCAGGGCGAGCGTGAAGGACAGCGCGATGCCGATGACACCGATGGTGAGGGAGATCCGGGCCGCGTAGACGATGCGGCTGAACATGTCCCTTCCCAATCGGTCGGTCCCGAGCAGGAACAAGGTCCCGTCCTCCGGGGGGCAGACGAAATGGAAGCGGCCCTCGATCAGACCCCAGAACTCGTAGCTCTCGCCCAGGCAGAAGAAGCGCAGCGGCTGCGGCTTGGTCGTGTCGGCCGAATAGATGCGCTGCAGCGTGGCCGGATCGCGCTCCATCTTGAGGCCGTAGACGAACGGCCCGAGGAAGGAGCCCTCGTGGAAGAGATGGACCGACTGGGGGGCGGCGAAGATGTAGCGCGAATGTCTCGTGTGCAGGTCGTAGGGCGCGATGAACTCGCTGATGAGCGTCGAGAAATACATCAGCAGCAGGAAGACCATGGAGACGACGGCCGGCCTGTGACGGCGGAAGCGCCACCACATCAGCTTCCACTGGCCCGCCATGTAGTAGCGTTCCTGCTCGGCGGTCAGCTTGTCGGCGACATAGGGATCCCACGGCTCCTTCGAGACGAAGTGAGGCGCGCGGCGGGGAGCTTCGGGGGTCGTGCCAGAGGGCGTCGTGTCGGTCATGGCACCCTCACTTTTCCGATCCGGCGCCGAACCGGATGCGCGGATCGAGCGCGGCCAGCGCCAGGTCCGAGATCAGCATGCCGACGACGGTGAGCGCCGCCACGAACAGCAGGAAGGTGGCGGCCAGGTTGACGTCCTGGGTCTTGAGCGCGCTCAGCAGCATCGGGCCCGTGGTCGGCAGCGACAGCACCACCGAGACGATGACCGACCCGGAGATGACGTCGGGCAGGAGGCCGCCGATGTCGGCGACGAACGGGTTGATGGCGTGCCGCAGGGGATACTTCACCAGCAGCCTCATCGGCGGCAGGCCCTTGGCCCGGCCGGTGACGACATACTGCTTCTGCAGCTCGTCGAGCAGGTTGGCGCGCAGCCGGCGGATCATGCCGGCGGTGCCCGACATGCCGATCACGACGACCGGAATGATCAGGTGCTGCATCACCGACACGACCTTGCCCCAGCTGAGCGGCTGGTCGATGTACTCGGGGTCCATGAGACCGCCGATCGACAGGCCGAAATAGACCTTGCCGACATAGAGCAGCACCAGCGCCAGCAGGAAGTTCGGGATCGACAGGCCGATGAAGCCGATGAACGACGCGACGTAGTCGCCCCATCTGTATTGATGGGTCGCCGCATAGACGCCGATGACGAACGACACGACCCAGATGAAGATGATCGTGCAGGTCTCCATGACGATGGTGAGCATCATCCGTTCGCTGATCAGGTCGGCGACCGGCACCGTGTCCTGGCACGACAGCCCGAAGTCCCAGCGGAAGATGCCGGCAACCCATTCCAGGTAGCGCTGCCAGAGCGGGAGATTGAGGCCGTAGAGCTGGCGCAGCTCCTCGGCACGCTGGTGGGCGTCGGGATCGCCGCGCGCCAGCAGCTCCTCGATCTGCGAGGTGACGCAGTCGCCGGGCGGCAGGTCGATGATGAAATAGACGAGCGCGCTGATCACGAACAGCGTTGGAATCATCAGCAGAACGCGGCGGACAATGAAGTGCAGCATGTCAGACCACCTCTCGTCCGGCGGATTGCGAGACGCGCACGAAATGACCCGGTTCGGCCTCGGTCCAGAGAAGGGGCGTCTTGCCGTCGTCGCGGAACGGCTCGGGCCAGACCGACGGATCGGACGCCTTGCCCTCCATCAGCGCGCCCAGGTCGAGGCGGGCGTCGGGATCGGGCATCGGCACCGCCGACAGAAGAGCCTTGGTGTAGGGATGCATGGGGTTGCGGAACAGCTCGCCCGCGGGCGCGAGTTCGACCAGGCGGCCGGCGCACATCACGGCGATGCGGTCGGCGATGTAGTCGACCACCGCGAGATTGTGGCTGATGAACAGATAGGTGAGGCCGAGCTGCTTCTGCAGGTCCTTGAGCAGGTTCAGGATCTGGGCCTGGATCGACACGTCGAGCGCCGAGACCGGCTCGTCGCAGATCACCATGTCGGGCCGCAGCGCGAGCGCGCGCGCGATGCCGATGCGCTGGCGCTGGCCGCCGGAGAAGGAGTGCGGGTAGCGGCTCAGGTGCCGGCGGTCGAGGCCGACCATCTCCATCAGCTCGGCCACCATCTCGCGGCGATAGGCATCGTCGCCGATGCCGTGAATGACCAGCGGTTCGACCAGGATGTCGTAGACCGTCATGCGCGGATTGAGCGAGCCGAACGGATCCTGGAAGATGAACTGGAGCTTGGTGCGGAAGCGGTTGAGCTCCGTGCCTTCCAGGCTCATCACGTCGATCTTGCGGCCCCAGTCGTCGAAGATCACGCGGCCGCCCTGTCCCTCGTCGGCGGAGATGCCGCGCATCAGCATCTTGCTGAGCGTGGTCTTGCCGCAGCCCGATTCGCCCACGAGTCCCAGGCATTCGCCGCGCAGCACGTCGAAGCTCACGTCGTTGACGGCGCGGACGGCGCGGGTGGTGCCGCCGCCCATCAGCTGTTCCATCAGCGTATCGGCCTTGCGGATGCGGAACGTCTTGGTGACGTGACGCACCTTGAGCACCGGCGCCTCGGGATTGAAGCTCTCCGTGGGCGCGGAGACCGGCTTCTCCTTCAGCAGATGGCCAGTCGTGCCCTTGATTTCGCGAATCGGCTGCAGCCGTTCGCCGGGCTTCATGTCGAAGCGCGGCACCGCCTGCAGCAGGGCCTTGAGGTAGGGGTGTTGCGGATCGCCGAAGATGTCGCGCAGATCGCCCGCTTCGACGACCTTGCCGCGATACATCACCACGACGTCGTCGGCGACGTTGGCGACCACGCCGAGATCGTGGGTGATCATCAGGAGCGCCATCCCAAGTTCCTTCTGCAGGTCCTTGATGAGGCGCAGGATCTGGGCCTGGATGGTGACGTCGAGCGCGGTGGTCGGCTCGTCGGCGATCAGCAGCGCCGGCCGGCAGACCAGCGCCATGGCGATCATCGCGCGCTGGCGCAGGCCGCCGGACAATTCGAAGGGATAGGTTCGGAGCGCGCGCTTGGGGTCGGGGAAACCCACCATGCGCAGCATGTCGACGGTCAGCGCGTCGATCTCGGCCCGGCTGAGCTTGCGTCCGGCCTCGCCGCCCAGCGGACTGCCGGGTTGCGCGCCGTGCAGTTCGACAGCCTCGCCGATCTGGTCGCCCACCGTGTGGAGGGCCGACAGCGACGTCATCGGCTCCTGGAAGATGATCGAGATCTGGCCGCCGCGGATGCGCCGCATGGCCGGGCCGGAGCGATCGATGCGCGCGATGTCGACGACGCCCTGGTTGACGCGCGGGTCCTGGAACAGGATCGAGCCCGTCGTGATCTTCGCCGTGCGCGGCAGCAGCCCCATGATCGCCTGGCTGCAGACCGACTTGCCCGAGCCCGACTCGCCCACCAGCGCCACGGTCCCGCCGGGCGGGATTGAGAAGGAAACCTTGTCGACGGCGCGCAGCACGCCTTCATGGACGCCGAACTCGACCGTCAGGTCCTCGACTCGCAGCAGATCCTTCATACCGTCTCTTCCTGACCCGCCACCACGATCCCCATCGACCTCAAGTTCGCGCGCGTCGCATCGCCGAGCGCGACGCCCGTCGCTTCGGCAGCTTCCGCCGCGCGCGCGACGATATCGTGAAAGCCCTCGAGCGAGGAATCGACCTTCACCAGCCTGCCGCCTGTCGAGCCGACGCCGAGCTGCATCCAGCCGTCCGACCGGTCACGCTTGGTCGAGAAGTAGCTGAGCTTCATCCTGTCCAGGCGGTTCCACTCCACCACGGTCCCGGCCGGCCCCTCGGCCCGCAGGGAGTCCGGGCTCAGCACAAAGCGAGTCCGGTGGCGCAGGGCCGTGCGTAGCAGAAAGAGGGCGAAGAGTCCGAAACCTGCCAGGAGGAGGGCGGCCAGCCAGCGGTTGACGTCGAGCAACAGCAGCGGCGCGCCACAGAGCACCACGCCGGTCGCGGCGCGCAGATAATCCGCCACGAGCGTCTGCTGCGGATAGCGCAGATCGACGGAATTCACCCGCGCCCTCCCTCGGTCGGCATCATGGGCCGAACAGCGCGCGCGCCGGACGCACCCGGATGTTCTCCAAAGTTTTCATTCTTTCGCACAATGACCTTAGGAAATCCCACGCCCCTGCGTCCATCGCAAGATGATGACTGAGAATGCCGACCGGCTCTCCGCCGCCGGAGCGCGCCCGTTCGAGAGCCGTCACGAGCACCCCGAGCGCGGCGTCCTCGCCGGCGAAGACGCGGCCGCCTTTCCAGTCGATCAGATCGACGTGCGTATTGACCTGCAGCAGACCACGCACCGGATGGACGCGCGCCCGCGGACCGAAGGTCGAGAGCCCGCGATAGCCGATCTCGGGGAGCGTGGGCACCAGGACCGGCGCGATACGGTTCCAGGGCGGCACCATGACGGGGAGCGCACGCGGTCCGAACAGACGCTCGAGCGCCATCCAGCCGGTCGCCAGCTCGCCGAGGGTCATCATGGCCGGACGCTGCGTCCCCAGTTCGATGTTCTTCTCCGGGGCAAGCGCGTGATTGGCATGGGCATAGCCGTGCTGCAGCACATCGACGAGCGGTTCATCGGCAAGACGGTCGGCCAGCGCCGCCGTTGCCTGAGCCGGCACCACCGCGAGCGCGAGGGGCATGCCCGTGTCGCGCGCGAGCCCGACCAGGCGATCGAGGGAAGGTGTCACGTCGCTCGCATCGTCGTCGCGCCACCAGAGTTCGGCGGCGCGGCCCGACTCACCCCAGCGCGCGTCCTCGTCGGCGAGCGCCTGCCAGCGGGTCACGGCGACACCATCTGCCTGAGCGCCGCGACCGTGGCCGATGCCCCGCGCCCATCGACCGGCGGAAAGCTGCGGATCGACGGTCCCGCCCAGGCTCGCGCGATGGCGGCCGCAAGGCTCTCCGGCGTCAGTTCACCGGGCGCGACGGCGGCCACCATGCCGCGCTCGACCAGAACGCGGGCCCGGTCGGCCTGCTCGGTCTCGCGCGCCGTGCCGAACGGCACCAGCACGGCACGATCGCCGTGGCAGAGCGTCTCGACCACAGTGTTGTATCCGGCCTGCGAGATCGACAGGGAAGCGTTCCGCAGCAGGGCGGGGAAGTCGGCGCGCACCGGCTCGACGATCACATCCGGGCCCGCCGACGCCGCGAGCGCCGCGCGTTCCGCGTCGGGCATGTTCGGGCCCACGAGCAGACGCCATCTGCGGTCGGCCAGCGCCGTCAGGGGACGCGCGGCAAGGGCCGCCTGCAGAAGCGGCGCACCGACGGCCCCGCCGCCGGCCGACACGATCACTTCGCCCTTCCCGACGGCGCTGTCGGGAACGGGGGCGTCCTGGTCGGACACATATCCCGTATAGAGCGCGCGCGCCTGGATGTCGGGCCAGGCGGGGAAACTGTCGTCGAGCCGCACCAGGGCCGGGTCGGCATGGACCAGGACGGCGTCGAAGGCTTCGAAGGTCTGCACCATCTCGTCCACGCGCGCCGGCGAGGCGGTGCGGCGCAGCACGTCGCGGATCGACGAGACGATCCACGGCGCGGACGGCCGGTCCTGCGCCGCCTCCAGCAGCGGCAGCAGCTCGAAGCGGAGCTGCGTTCGACCGAAGGGAAACTGCTCGGTGAGCAGGATGTCGGGCTGCTCGGCCTCGAACAGATCGAGCAGTTGCCGCGTCCGGCTGGCGCGGAACGCCTCGTCGAGCGGCGAGCCGTCGAGCCGTGCCAGTTCCTTCAGCCGTGCATCGGCGGCGCGCACCGGCGGCAGCTGGTGAAGCCGCGCGCCGCCGAGCGCCAGCCCATCGACCGGGGCACCGCCGGAGACCAGCAGCACGTCGAAGCCACCCGCCGCCAGCGCCCGCGCCAGGGTCGCGGCGCGTCGCAGATGGCCGATACCCAGCAGATGCTGCACATAGAAGAAGACCCTTGCGGTCATCGGGTGAGCGGCACGTTCAGGCGTTCGATCGCGACGCATCCTCCGTCATGCGCGACAAAGAAGTGTGCGCATTTCCAGTCGAGCCTGTGCGGCGGCCGGCCCAGCATGTTCCAGCCGGTCGCCAGCGCCAGCAGTGCCCGGATCGCGGCCTTGTGCGACACCGCGACCACGGGCTCGCTCAATGTCGAACTCCAGAGCGACAGTCGGACCATCGTCATGCGCGGCGATTCTCCGCCCGGCGGATGGAAGTCGAGCCCGGCCGCTTCCGCCGCCGCGAAGGCCTCGCCGCCGGTCGCGCGCAGCGCCGCCACCGTGAACCCCTCCCAGAGGCCGAAGCTCATCTCGCGCAGCCGCGAGTCGATGGTGACGGACGTCGAAGGCCGAACGAGTTCGGCGGTGCGGCGAGCCCGCTGCAGCGGACTGCTGACCCGTTTCCAGGCGTCGGCCGGCGCGGGCAGGCGCCAGCTCCGGGCCGCCCTCTCGCCTTCGGGACTGAGAGGGGTGTCGGTGAGGCCCTGCAGCCGACCATCGGCATTCCACGTCGTCGGGGCGTGACGCAGCAGCGCGAAGGGCACCGCCCTCATCTCTTCACGCCCGGCAGGGTCGCCAGCGCCGTTGCGAGTGCATGCGCGGCGGCGCGCTCGTCGTGATGCGCGGCCACCCGCCGGGCGGCGGCAGCCCCGAGACGCATACGGTCCGCCGGCTCACCGAGCAGCCGCGCCACGGCTGCGGCGAACGACGCCGAATCGCCGATGGGCGTCAGCAGACCCGTCATACCGTCGGCCACGACCGCGGGGACACCGCCGGTGCGGCCGGCGACCACGGGCAAGCCGGCTGCCTGTGCTTCGAGAAAGGCCATGCCATAGGCTTCGTTGATCGCGGGCCAAAGGTAAAGGTCTGCCGACGCGTAGAGTGCCGGCAGCTCGCGGTGCGGCACGGCGCCGGCGAAACGGACGCGCGCGCCGAACGGCGCCATCAATCCCTCGATCTCGGCCCGCGCGGGACCGTCGCCCACCAGCAGAGCCCGCCATTCCCTGTCCATCAGCAGCCCGAAGGCACGGGCGAGCACCCGATAGGAGTCGAGCTTGTCGCGCGTGCGCATCATCCCGACGCTGAGCAGCAGGGCCGGTTGGGCGGGGTCGCGGCGGGGCGGCACCTGGAACGGCGCGACATCGATGAAAGGGGGAAGCCAGGCCTGACGGGCCCCCGGCCGCAGACGCGCCTTCACCCCCGCGACGTCCCGCGGATTGACGCTCAGCACAAGGTCGGCGGCCGCCAGCGCCCGCTCGACCGCGCGATGGCCGGCCCGGGTCGGACCCTGCGCACGACGCGGGGCGTGCGAGGCTTCGGCGATCACGTAGGGGATGCCCAGCGCCCGCGTCACCACCGGGCCCAGCCAATCCGGCTTGCGGTAGTAGCAGTGATAGGTGAACCAGAGATCGAACCGCTCCGGATGATGGGCCGGCAGGGCTCGCCAGCGCGCGATCAGGCGCCCGGCCTGGGCGCGGGCGCGCCGCTCCAGCGTCAAATGGGCCTCGAACGGCGGCACACCGGGCACAACACGGCTCGACAGCGGCATCATCACCCGGTGGCCGAGCCGTTCGAGAAGACGGACCAGACCCCGCGCCATCTCCCGATCGCCGGACGGCACGGGGCTGTCGGGTGCCTTCAGCGGCGTGTGCAGCAGCACGCGCACGGCTACTCGGCGGCGCGGGCGGCTACGGTGTCCTCGCCCGGTCTCCCGTGCAGGGCCGCGGCGATCCAATCGACGCCGGCCTCGTAGGAGAAGCGTGTGCGCACGACCTCGCCCGCACGCTGCGCCAGCCTCTGCCGCAGCCCGGGATCGGCAACCATGCGCGCGAGCGCAACGCTCAACTCCCGGGGCGCGGCAGGCGGCACCAGCAGGCCGGTCTCGCCATCCTCCACGAATTCGCCGATGGCCGCCGCCTGGGTCGACACGAGCGGCAGGCCCTGATGGGCGGCTTCCATCAACACATTGGGCAGGCCGTCCTGGTCGCCGTCCGCGGCCCTCTTGCTCGCCAGGACGAACAGATCGGCGCGGGCGAGCGCCTCGAACACGGCCTTCTGCGGCTGGGCGCCGCGCCACAGGCAGCGATCGGCAAGGCCGAGCGACGCCGCCTGGGCCTTCAACGCCTCGGAAAGATCGCCGGCGCCGACATGCTCGAAGCGCCAGTGCAGGCCGGCCGGCAACAATGCCAAGGCGTTCAGGAGATCGTCGTAGCCCTTCTTCTCGACCTTGCGGCCGACCGAGAGAATCACGACGGGATCGGCCGGATCCGAGCCGTCGCGCGGCGGCCGCGCCGGCGGGGGCGGCGGCAGGTGGGCGAAGTCGAGCCCGTGATAAACCAGCCGCAGTTTGGCGGGCGTCGGGGCCAGCTCTTCCAGGCGCTGCAGCCCGACCCTGGTGCAGGTCACCAGCCAGGCGCAGTCCTCGAGCTTCTCGCGCACATCCCAGGGCTCGCTGGTCCAGATGTCCTTGGCATGGGCCGAGACGCTCCAGGGCAGGCCGCGCATCGTGGCCGCGTAGCGCGTCACGGACGCCGGCGTGTGCAGGAAATGCGCGTACAGCCGCTCGATCGTGTCGGGGAGCTCGGCCGCCAGCACGAGCGCCTGGCCCCAGCGCCGGACCCGATTGGCGGTACGGTCGCGTCGCAGGTCGGCGAGGAATTTGGCCCGCGCCGCGGCGTACCGCGGCAAGTGGCGCGCCTTGAGCCAGGCCGAGAGCACGCGCTGCCGCTCGTCCTTCAGATATTCGGGCAGATAGACGACGCGGGCGGCGACCCGGTCATGGACGGGATGGCGGGCCTTGTCGGTGGGACGGCGCATCGACCACAGCTCGAGCGCCACGCCGCGCGCCTCGAGTCCGGCGATCTCCTGGGCGATGAAGGTCTCGGAGAGGCGCGGCCAGCCCTTCAGGATGACCGCGACTTTAGGCCCGTTCTTGTCGTTCGACATCAGCGTCTGGAAATCAGCTGCGGTGGCGTCCCGGCGAGGGGACCGGGTCCGCCGAGGCGAGTTCGCCCCCCGGACTCGCGCCGGCTCCTTCCGCGACCTCGAGCGAAGCCGGGCCACGGTGGGGATGTGAGAGCTGCTTGGAGACGAGCCGCCAGACGCTGCTCAGCCCGTCGAGCAAACCCGGCACCACGACGTCGCTCGGCAGGCCCTGTTGCGGCAGCTGGCGCAGCGCCGTGGCCATCGCCTGCGGGTCGAGGCCGCGGCCGGGATCGAGCATCTCGATCAGCCCGATGTTGCGGGCGGCGCGGGCGCGGATGAACTGTTCCAGGCGTGGTTGGGTGCGCGGCACGATGATCGCCCGCTTGTCGAACGACAGGATCTCGCAGAACGTATTGTAGCCGCCCATGGCAACGACACCGGCAGCGCGCTGCATCAGCGCGCCGAGATTGTTGGTGAAGGTGAGCGTCCGGATGTTCGGGAACTTCGCGGCCCGTTCCTTGAAGGCCTCGCGCGCGGTGGCCGGCATGAACGGCCCGAACACGATGACCGCCCCGTAGGGAATGTTCGGGTCGGTCTCGTAAGCGGCCAGCACCCAGTCGACCAGCTCGACACCGTCGCCGCCACCGCCCGGCGTCACCAGGATGAAGGGCCCGTCGACCTCCTCCATTTCGTGCGGCACGTCGCCATGCAGCGGCAATTCGCGCCGCAGATAGCCGGTATAGACCATCTTGTGGCGTACCGACGGCGGCACGTCGATGCCGGTCAGCGGCTTGTTGATCTGCGGCAGGCCATAGACCCAGATCTCGTCATAGAGGTCGCGCAGTGCGGGCACGACGTTCTTGCGTTCCCACTCCTTGGCCAGCTGGGCGGGATCGTCCATCACGTCGCGCAGGCCGAGGACCAGCGGCGTGCCGCGGTCCTTGAGCAGTCGCAGGGCGGGACCGACCTCGCCGCGCAGGCCGAGCGGCTCCTTGTCGACGATGAAGAGGTCGGGGCGGAAAATGTCGGCGGTGTCGCGAATGATGCGGGTGCGCATCTCGAGCGTGTGCTCGACATTCATGCGCAGGTTGGCCGAGTCGTACTCCCCGGTGTCGATCTTCACGACGCCGGGGATACGCACGAAATCGACGCCGGAGCGGAATTCATACGAACCGACGACCGGCGAGCCGGACAGGATGAGCACCGACACGGACTGGTCGGCCTCGACGATGGCATTGGCGATCGTGCGACAGCGACTCACATGGCCGAGGCCGAAGGAATCGTGGCTGTAGAGGAGTACGCGCTTGGACCGGGTGCTGGTAGGCATAAGCCTCTCCCTCGCCGAAGCGGCTACTGCCCCGACCGGTGAACGACGGGGCCGACTATGCCACAAGCGGGGGGCGCCGCGAACCCCGGTGCGGCAAACCGGCAAATACCTAATGTAATCAAGGCACTGATCGCCTATAGGGGGAGGTGCGACCGCGGCGACGCAGGATTCATGGAACGTAGTCTCTTCTCCTATATATGGCGGCACAGCCGGCCCGAGCAGATCGTGATCCTGCTGCTGGTGGTCCTGGCCCAGGTTTTCTACTTCATGTCGCTGACGGTGCCGAAATCGGTCATCAACAACGGCATCCAGGGCAACGCGTTCAAGGACAGCAAGACCATCCCCTTCCTGGTCTGGGAGCTGGATCTCTCCGCCATCTTCCCGGGACGGGTCATCCGTTTCTTCGACGGATTCCAGGTCGACCAGCTCCAGTATCTCGTGGTGATGAGCTTCGTCTTCCTGGGCGCCGTCGTCGTCAACGGCCTGTTCAAGAAGACGATCAACACCCAGAAGGGCCGGATGGGCGAGCGCATGCTGCGCCGCCTGCGCTACGAACTCTACGACCGCATCCTGCGCTTCCCGCCGGCCCATTTCCGCAAGGTCAAGCAGGCCGAACTCGCCACCATGGTGAAGGACGAGGTCGAACCGCTGGGCGGCTTCATCGGCGATGCCTACGTGCAGCCGATGTTCCTGGGCGGGCAGGCGCTGACGGCCATCATCTTCATCATGATGCAGAACTGGCTGCTCGGGATCATCGTGGTCGTCCTGCTGGCCGTTCAGATGTCGATCATCCCGCGCCTCAGGAAGCCCGTGCTGGTGCTCGGTCGTCAGCGGCAGATCTCGGCCCGCCAGCTCGCCGGCCGCATCGCCGAGACCGCCGACG
Source organism: Rhodospirillales bacterium 24-66-33 (assembly GCA_002281855.1). Classification (GTDB taxonomy): domain Bacteria; phylum Pseudomonadota; class Alphaproteobacteria; order Reyranellales; family Reyranellaceae; genus Reyranella. The sequence continues at coordinate 54,453 of NCHQ01000006.1, forward strand.
GCGTGCATGAAATCCACATCCACGGTGCCGCCAACTACGAGCGCGCCGATATTTCCGAGCGCCTGGGCCTGATCTTCAAGATCCGCTTCGACCTCTACCAGAAGAAATTCGTCGCCAAGTTCTGGAACAACATCCTGTCGCAGGCGACGCCTTTCGCCATCTACCTGGTCGGCGGCTACTTCGCGATCACCGGCCAGATGGACGTCGGTGCCGTGGTCGGCGTGCTGCTCGCCTACAAGGACCTGCCGTCGCCGATCAAGGAGCTGATCGACTGGGACCAGCAACGCCAGGACGTGCAGATCAAGTACGAGCAGGTGATCGACCAGTTCCAGCCCGAAGGCATGATGCCGCCGGCGCTCCAGGCGATCCCGGACGGGCCGCCGCCGCCGCTCGGCAAGGAGCTGGCGCTGGCCGGCGTCGTCGTGACCGAGGACGGCCGGATCAAGCAGCTCGACAGCCTCTCGCTCACCTTGCAGACCAGCAGTCGCGTGGCGGTGATCGGCGGCTCGGGGTCGGGCAAGGACGTGCTGGGCCAGGTGCTGGCGCGCCAGACCCTGCCGGCCAGCGGCTCGGTCCGCATCGACGGCAAGGATTTCTTCCAGCTGCCCGAGTATGTCATCGGTGCGCGGCTGGCCTATGTCGGGCAGGACACCTACCTCTTCCCCCTGACGGTCCGCGACAACCTGCTGTTCGGCCTGAAGCTGCGCCCGGTGGCCCCGGCGGTCTACGACGATGCCACCCGGGCGATACGTGAGGTATTCTGGAAGGAGTCGGAGCGCGCCGGCAATCCGGCTTTCGACCCCAATGCCGACTGGGTCGATTATGAGCTGGCCGGCGCCACCGGCCCGGCCGACCTGCTGCCCTGCATGGTGCGGGTGCTGAAGCACGTCGAACTCGATGAGGACATCTATTCGCTGGGCCTGCGCGGCACCGTCGACGCGGCGCAGCGGCCCGACCTGGCCGAGAAGATCCTGAAGGCCCGGCATACGCTGCACGAGCACCTGCAGGACGGCACCTATGCCGGCCTGGTCGAGCCGTTCAACGACGATCACTACAACAAGAACCTGTCGGTCGCCGAGAACCTGCTGTTCGGCACCGCGCTCGGCAAACAGTTCGACGGCGACAATCTCGCGGCCGATCCCTACGTGATGTCGGTGCTGCAGAAGACCGGGCTCGACGTCGACCTGCAGCGCATGGGTCTCAGCATCGCCGAGACCATGGTCGAGCTGTTCTCCGGCCTGTCGCCCGACAATCCGTTGTTCGAACAGTACAGCTTCATCTCGGCCGACGAGCTACCGAACGTCCGCCTGCTGCTTCAGCGTCTCGGCGGCAAGGGCATCGAGGCGGTGCCCGAGGCCGACCGCATTCGCCTGATGACGCTGCCGTTCCGCTACATCGAAGCGCGCCATCGCCTCGGCCTGATCGACGCGGCCATGGAGGAGCGGATCCTGGGCGCCCGCCGCGCCTTCGCCGAGGGACTGCCGGCCAACCTGCGCGACGCCGTCGAGTTCTACGATTTCGAGCGCTACAACAGCGCCGCCACCCTGCAGGACAACATCCTGTTCGGGCGCCTGGTCTACGGCCAGGCGCAGGCCGGCGAGCGCATCGGCACCCTGATCGCCCAGGTATTCGACGAGCTCGGCCTGCGCGATTCGGTGATCGAGGTCGGCCTGGACTACAATGTCGGCGTCGGCGGCAAGCGGTTGCCGGCGAGCCAGCGCCAGAAGCTCGGAATCGCCCGCGCCCTGATCAAGCGGCCGCAGCTCGTGGTCGTCAACGAAGCGGTGGCCATGTTCGACGGCCGCACCCAGGACCGCATTCGCGACAACATTCTGGCCGATGCTACCGAGCGCGGCTGTGGTGTGTTCTGGATCGCCAACCGGCCCAACCAGGCCGAGCCGTTCGAGCAGATCGTCGTTATGCAGGGTGGCCGCGTGGTCGCCCAGGGATCGCCGTCGGAGCTGGCGGCAAGAGGCGGGCTCTATACCGAGCTGATGGCGTCGGCGTAGGGCGCATCGAGGAGGACGCGATGAACCTCAACGAAGAGGTAGAGCTGCTGAAGGGTGTGCCGATCTTCTCGAAGGTCGAGCAGGCGAGGCTTAAGCTGCTGGCCTTCACCAGCGAGCGGGTGAATTTCGGCGTCGGCCAGGAGGTCTGTCACCAGGGCGATCCCGGCGACACGATGTACGTGATCCTGGGCGGCACGGCCGACGTGCTGATCGACACGCCGAACGGCCAGATCTCGGTGGCCGAGATGAAGCGCAACAGCTTCTTCGGCGAGATCGCCATCCTGTGCGACGTGCCGCGCACCGCGACCATCAAGGCCAAGGAGCCGCTCGCCACGCTCAAGATCACCAAGGACATGTTCTATCGCCTGGTCGCGGAGTTCCCGGAGATGGCCATCGAGATCATGCGCGAGCTGGCGCACCGGCTCGAGGATACCAACCAGAAACTGCGCGCCGCCACCAGGGCTGGCTGATCGCATCAATATGAGTCGTCTCGACAGTTTCATCGCACGCATGCAGGCGCAGCGCGACTGCCTGAATTTCCTGAAGCCCGCCATCGACGCCGTGCCGGGTCCGATCCTCGAAGTCGGCCTGGGCAACGGCCGCACCTACGACCACCTGCGCGAGCTCTTTCCCGGCCGGGCCATCTTCGTGTTCGAACGCAAGGTCGCGGCCCATCCCGACTGTGTCCCGCCCGACGACCGGCTGTTCCTCGGCGATGCCGACCGGACGATCGACGAAGCCGCGCGAAAGCTCGGGGCAACGGCCGCCCTGATCCACACCGATCTCGGCACCGGCGATCACGAAGCCAACGTCGCGATGGGCAAGTGGCTGGGACCGGCGCTTGACCGGCTCGCGGCATCAGGAGGTTATGTGCTGGCCAACCAGGCGCTCGACGTCGCGCGCTGGCAGCGTCTGCCGGACCCGCCGGGCGTGCCGGCGGACCGGTACTTCCTGTATCGCGTGAGCTGACGGCGGAACTAACGTCCGAAGAGTTGGACCAGCGCCAGCAGGACGATCGCGCCGATCACCGAACCGATGAAGCCAGCCGGGCGACCCGCACGGTAGAGGCCGAGCGCCTGACCGCCGTAGGTCGCGATCACCGATCCGACGACGCCAACCAGGACGGTGATCCAAAAGCCCTGGATCTGCTCGCCGGGACCGATCCAGCGGGCCAGGAGACCGACGACGAAGCCGATCAGAATGGTGAAGATTATTTGCATCATGGCAGGCTCCCCCTAAACCTCGAACGTCGCCGACACAGGCACATGGTCCGATGGCGTCTCCCAGTCGCGCAGATCGACGTCGATGTGGTGGCTGCGAATTGCCCCGGCAAGAGCGGGGCTCGCCAGGATATGGTCGAGCCGGCGGCCGCGGTTGGAGACGCGCCAGTCGGTATTGCGATAGCTCCACCACGAATAGAGCTTCTGGTCTTCGGGCACGAACTGGCGCGGCACGTCGATCCAGTCGAGCGAGGCCTGGAGCCTTTCGAACAACTCCACTTCGACCGGCGTGTGCGAGACGATCTTCAGGAGCTGCTTGTGACTCCACACGTCGTGCTCCAGCGGCGCCACGTTGAGGTCGCCCACCGTGATGCGGCGCAGGCCCTTGCGCGCGCGCGGGCCCGGCTTGCGCTCGGCATACCAGGCGGCCATCTCGCGATAGAAGTCGAGCTTGTGCGCGAACTTCACGTTGACCTCGGGGTCGGGAATGTCGCCGCCCGCGGGGATGTAGAGGTTGTCGAGCAGGATCGGATCGCCGCCGACATCGAGCGCGACCTCGACGTGACGGCAATCCTCCTTGCCGCAGCGATGATGGATGGTGCCGGCGGCGAACGGCACCTTGGAAAGGATCGCCACGCCGTTATAGGCCTTCATGCCCTGCACGAAGCGGTGGGTGTAGCCCATGCGCTCGAAGGCGTCGTGCGGGAAGAACTCGTCCGGGCACTTGGTCTCCTGGAGGCACAGCACATCGGGCTGGCGCAACTTCAGGTACCGTTCGACGTTTCCGATCCGCAGCCGGACCGAGTTTATGTTCCAGGTCGCAATGGTGAGACTCATCGCCGGGCACTATAGACGAACCGGAGACGATCTCGCCGGGGACATTGCGGCCAAGGAGACCTGCCATGCAGATTGATGGCGACCAGAGCAGAAACATCGAGGATCGCCGCGGCGAAGGCGGCGGGTTCGGTGGCGGAGGCGGCGGTCTGGGCGGCGGCGGCTTCCGGATTCCGATCGGCGGCGGGGGCGGCGGCGGTCTGTTCAAGGGCGGCTTCGGCCTGGTGGCGTTCGTCGTCATCGCCATGATCATGGGCGCCGATCCGGGCGCCATCCTGAGCGACATCGCGGGCGGCGGGGGCGGCACCTCGAGCTACACGCCGGCGCCTCCCTCCCCATCCGCCAGCCGCACGCCGGGCGCGGCCGCGCCGGCCAGCGACGCCCAGACCCAGTTCGTGTCGCGCGTGCTCAAGAGCACCGAGGATGTCTGGCACGAGATCTTCCAGGGCATGGGCCGCCCCTATCGCGACCCCAAGCTGGTCCTGTTCCGCGACGCCACGCGCACCGAATGCGGCGTCGGCCAGGCCGCGATGGGTCCGTTCTATTGTCCGGCCGACCAGCGCGTCTATCTCGACCTCGGCTTCTTCGACGAGCTCGCGCGGCGCTTCAAGGCACCCGGTCAGTTCCCCCAGGCCTACGTGATCGCCCACGAGATCGGCCATCACGTGCAGAACCAGCTCGGCATCTCGGCCAAGGTGCAGCAGATGCGCCAGAGCATGAGCAAGCGCGACGGCAACGCGCTCTCGGTGCGCACCGAACTCCAGGCCGATTGCTTTGCGGGCGTGTGGGCCAACCGCGCCGACCGGCAGCGCGGCGGCAAGATGATCGACGACAAGGACGTGGATCAGGCGCTGGCCGCTGCGAGCGCGATCGGCGACGACGCGCTGCAGAAGCAGAGCCAGGGCCGTGTCGTGCCCGACAGCTTCACCCACGGCACCAGTGCGCAGCGCGCGCGCTGGTTCCGGAAAGGCCTGGAAACGGGAGATCCGCGCCAGTGCGACACCTTTAGAGCGCAGCAAATCTAGCTGCACCCCGGAACGTCACACGAGAACGCACGTCACCGTGCCGCAGCCGTCGACGAAGCCGGACAGCGTGTCGCCCTTCACCACGGCGGCCACGCCATCGGGCGTGCCGGTGTAGATCAGGTCGCCCGCGGCCAGCGCCACCAGGCCCGACAGGTAGGAAATCGTCTCGGGCACGCTCCAGATCAGCGCGTTGAGATCGGACTTCTGGCGGGTCTTGCCGTTCACGTCGAGCTGGATGGTGCCCTTGGCGGGATGGCCGATCCTGGCGGCCGGATAGATCTCGCCGATCGGCGCGGACTGGTCGAAGCCCTTGCCCATGTCCCACGGGCGGCCCATGTCCTTGGCCTGGTTCTGCAGATCGCGACGCGTCATGTCGAGGCCGACGCCATAGCCGTACACGTGGTCCAGCGCCTTCTCGACCGGGATGTCGCTGCCGCCCGACTTCATCGCCACGACCAGCTCCATCTCGTGGTGCAGGTTCTTGGTGGCGGGCGGATAGGCGACCTTGGTCGGGTTCTTCGGGTCGGCGCAGATCACGATCGCGTCGGCCGGCTTGGTGAAGAAGAACGGCGGCTCGCGGTCGGGATCGTGTCCCATCTCGCGGGCATGGGCGGCATAGTTGCGGCCGACGCAGAAGATCCGGCGCACCGGAAACAGATCGCCGGTTCCGTGGACCGGCACGCCGACCGTGGCCGGCGGCGTTACGACATAAGCCATCGCTTTCTCCCTCAAGAGCGTGCCTTTATGAAGGGCACGGGAGTACTGGGCAATGACCGACGAGAATGTCCTGATCGTACAGGCCGATACGGCCGAGGGGTCACTGGGTTGGGCCACCCTGGGTGGGCGACGCTGGCGTTGCACCGTGGGTGCAGGCGGCATCCGCGAAGACAAGGTCGAGGGCGATTCGGCGACTCCGGTCGGCGAGTTTCCGCTGCGCCGCATCTACTACCGCAACGACCTGGTGGTCCTGCCCAAGCCCAACTCTCCCAAGAGCGCCCTGCCGGCGCGGCCGATCGGCGAGCATGACGGCTGGTGCGACGACCCGCGCTCGCCCAGCTACAACCGGCTGGTCAACATCCCCAACGAATGGAGCGCCGAGAAGATGTGGCGCGAAGACGGGCTCTACGATCTCGTCGTCGTCGTCGGCTACAACGACGATCCGCCGGAGGGCGAATGGGGCAGCGCCATCTTCCTCCACATCGCGCGCGACGATTACGCCGGGACGCAGGGTTGCGTCGCCTTTGCGCGCGACGATCTTCTCGAATTGTTGCCGCTGCTCACCCGCGAGACGCGCCTGCGCGTGCTGTCGCATTCGGCTGCCGAGCAAGCCCCACCGCCCTCCGAAGAGGACCCGCGCGCGAAGCAGTTCGAGGATTTCGACGAAAAGGACTGGTGAGCGCGGACGCGCCTTAACCCACCACGCGCCCGATGGCGCGGGCGGTATAGTCGACGAGCGGAATGATCCGCGCGTAGTTGAGGCGCGTGGGGCCGATCACGCCGATGGCGCCCAGGATGCGCTCCTGGGAATCGCGGAACGGCGCGACCACCATCGAGCAGCCGGTGTTGGCGAACAGCGGGTTGTCGGCGCCGATGAAGATCTGCACGCCGGTCGCGGTATTGGCGAGTTCGAGCAGGCGCACGAAGCTCTCGCCGCGCTCCAGCGCATCGAACAGGATGCGCACGCGCTCCAGATCCTCGATCGCGGTGATGTCCTCGAGCAGGCGCGCCTGGCCGCGCACGATCAGCGCGCGGCCACCCGGCTCGCCGGACCAGGTGGCCAGGCCCGATTCGATCACGCGCGCCGTGAGGTCGTTCAGCTCGGCGCGCTTGAGCTTGATGTCTTCGAGGATCAATCGGCGCGCCTCGTCGAAGGTGCGTCCGCTCAGCCGCGCGTTGAGATAGTTGCTGGCCTCGGTCAGCGCCGACGGCGGCATGCCGATGGGCGTGTCGATCACCCGGTTCTCGACATGGCCCGATTGCGTCACCGTCACGACCAGGGCACGGCCCGGCCCGAGATTGACGAACTCGATGTGCTTCAGCGGCTGCTCGGTCTTCGGCGCCATCACGAGGCCGGCGCAGCGCGACAGGCCCGACAGCATCGCGGTCGCCTGTTCCAGCGCCTCGGTGACGCTGCGGCCCGAGGGGGCGCAGCGCGCCTCGATCGATTCGCGCTCCTCCTCGGAGACGTTGCCGACCTCGAGCAGGCCGTTCACGAACAGCCTCAGCCCGGCATCGGTCGGCAGGCGCCCGGCCGAGGTGTGGGGCGCATAGAGCAGGCCGGCGTCCTGCAGGTCGGCCATGATGTTGCGGATGGTGGCCGGCGACAGCGTCTCGGTGAGCTTGCGGGTGAGGGCGCGGGAGCCCACCGGCTCGCCGGTCTCGACATAGCCTTCCACGACGTGGCGCAACACCTCGCGGGCGCGCTCATTAAGTTCCGCCACGGAGGCGGCTCGTTGTGCTGTCGGGGTGTCGGCATGGGCACCCCCGGGCATGCCGATGCGGTGAATCGCCATTGGGAAAATGTAGGTAGTGCGGGGAGCACGGTCAATGAAGCCGCTCTCGAATGCCGGATGGCGTCTGGATTCGCCCTCGTCCGGGCGCTACACCGGCCGCCCGCCCGCAGGAGAAATAAATGCGCCCATCAGGCCGCGCCCCCGACCAGCTTCGCCAGGTTTCCCTGGAACCCGGCTTTTCCCGTCACGCGGAGGGATCGTGCCTGGTGAAGTTCGGCGACACGCACGTTCTCTGCACCGCCTCGGTCGACGAGAAGGTGCCGCCCTGGATGCGCAACAGCGGCCGCGGCTGGGTCACGGCCGAATACGGCATGCTGCCGCGCTCGACCCATACCCGCACGGACCGTGAGGCCGCGCGCGGCAAGCAGTCGGGCCGCACCCAGGAGATTCAGCGCCTGATCGGCCGCTCGCTGCGCGCCGTCGTGAACCTGCAGGCCATGGGCGAGCGCCAGATCAACATCGACTGCGACGTGCTGCAGGCCGACGGCGGCACACGCACGGCCAGCATCACCGGCGCGTGGGTGGCCCTGCACTTCGCCTACGAGCGCCTGATCAAGGACGGCAAGCTGGCGGTCAATCCGCTGACGGGTACGGTCGCGGCCGTATCGTGCGGCCTGTGGGAAGGCACCGCGGTGCTCGACCTCGACTATCCCGAGGATTCCAAGGCCGATGCCGATGCCAACTTCGTGCTGACCGGCGCCGGCGGCATCGTGGAAGTGCAGGGCACGGCCGAGAAGGACCCGTTCACCGAGGCGCAGTTCCTCGAACTGCTGGCTCTGGCCAAGAAGGGCATCGGCGAACTGGTGGACCTGCAGAAACTCGCCATCGGGAAGAGCTGATGGCGCGGCGCTTCGCCCTGCCCAAGCTCGTTGTGGCGACCCACAATCGCGGCAAGGCGGGCGAGATCCGCACGATGCTGGCCCCGTTCGGCGTCGAGATCGTCTCGGCCGCCGATCTCGGCCTGCCGGCGCCCGACGAGACGGGAACGACCTTCGAGGACAATGCCACCCTGAAGGCGCTGGCCGCCGTGCGGGGAAGCGGATTGCCGTCGCTGGCCGACGATTCCGGTCTCAGCGTGCACGCGCTCGATCACCAGCCCGGCGTCTACACCGCCGACTGGGAAGGCCCGACGCGCGACGCCATGGTCGGCATGCGCCGCATCCAGGACGAGCTGGCAGCGCGCAAGGTGCCCAAGACCGATGCGGCGCGCCTGGCGACCTTCCATTGCGTGCTGGCGCTGGCCTGGCCCGACGAGCATGTCGAGCTGTTCCATGGCACGCTCGACGGCGCCATCGTCTGGCCGCCGCGCGGTACGGGCGGTCATGGCTACGATCCCTGCTTCCAGCCGGTTGGCGAGAGGCGTACGACGGCGGAAATGTCGGACACCGAGAAGAACGCCATCAGCCATCGCGGCCGCGCCTTCCGGATGATGGTCGAGGCCTGCTTCGGATGAGCCGGGCGCCCCTGGGCGTCTATGTCCACTGGCCCTTCTGCAAGTCGAAGTGCCCCTATTGCGATTTCAACAGCCACGTGCGCGACGGCGTCGAGCAGGCGCGCTGGCGCACGGCGCTCCTGCGCGAGCTGGAGCATGCCGCCCGCGAGGCCCCGGACCGCCGGGTCGAGACGATGTTCTTCGGCGGCGGCACGCCCTCGCTGATGGAGCCCGAGACCGTCGCCGCGCTGATCGCGCGCACGCGGCAACTCTGGGACAGTGCGCCCGAGGTCGAGATCACTCTGGAGGCCAATCCGACCTCGGTCGAGGCCAGCCGCTTCGCCGCCCTGGCCGAGGCCGGCGTCAATCGCGTGTCGCTCGGCGTCCAGGCGCTCGAACCGCAGGCGCTGAAATTCCTCGGGCGCGAACATTCCACGGACGAGGCGCTGGACGCGCTCGCCACGGCGCGACGTCATTTCGCGCGCCATTCCTTCGACCTGATCTATGCGCGGCCCGGCCAGACGCCGGAGGCCTGGGCCGAGGAGCTGGAGCGGGCGCTCGCGCTGGCCGGCGAGCACCTGTCGCTCTACCAGCTCACGATCGAGCGCGGGACGCGCTTCTTCACGGACCATGCCCGCGGCACCTTCGTCCTGCCGGATGAGGACGCGTCCGCCGCGATGTTCGAGCACACGCAGGCCCGGCTGGCCCAGGCCGGCCTGCCGGCCTACGAGATTTCGAACCATGCACGCCCCGGTGCCGCCTGCCGCCATAATTTGATCTACTGGCGGTATCAGGATTACGTCGGAATCGGACCCGGCGCCCATGGCCGCTTTGCCGTGGGATCGACCAAGAAGGCGACCCGCCGGTCGAGCGGGCCTGAAGCCTGGCTCGAGTCCGTCGAGCGCGCGGGCCACGGCACGGCGGAAACCTCGTCGGTCGAAGGGCGGGACATGGTGGAGGAGGCATTGATGATGGGACTGAGGCTGGCCGACGGCATCGACCGCGCCACCTTTGCCTCCGTCACGAGCGTCGACCCGGTCGAAGCGATCGAGACCGCGCGGCTCGAACCGCTGGTGCGCGCGGGCTTCCTCGAGGTGGACTCCACCCATCTGCGCGCGACCGCGGAGGGTCGGCAGCGGCTCAACGCCCTTCTCGAGCGGCTGGTCGCATGAGGATCCTGTCCGCCCTGGTCGCACTGGTGGCGCTGACGGGCGCCGCCGCGGCGCAATCGCAACAGCCGCCGCAGAAGCCGGCGGCAAAGCCCGCGGCGGCACCGGCCGCCAAGCCTGGCCCAAAGTCGCCCTTCACGCCGCCGGCCTTCAAGATCACCATCGCCACCGAGGGCGCCTTCCCGCCCTTCAACTATCTCGACCGCAAGGGCATGCCGGCCGGCTTCGAGATGGAGCTGGCGCAGGAAGCCTGCCAGCGCATCAAGGCCGAGTGTGAGTTCATCGCGCTCAAATGGGACGAGCTGGTTCCCGGCCTGCTGGACAAGAAGTTCGACATCATCATGTCGTCGATGGAAGTGACGCGCGAGCGACGCCAGCGCATGGGCCTGTCGCGTCGCTACTACCTGTCGCCCGGGGCCTTCATCGCCCCCAAGGGCGCGCCCTATGACGGGCCGCCGTCGCTGCTGCGCAACAAGCGCATCGGCATCCAGCGCGATTCCACGCACGCCGACTGGGCCGACAAGAGCTTCCGCCGCTCCGCCCAGCTCAAGCGCTACGCCTCGGTCGCCGAGGCGCTGAACGCCCTGGCCAACGACGAGGTCGACGCGGTGTTCGGCGACAAGGCTCAGCTCTGGCTGTGGAGCCGGAAGCCGGAAGGCAGTTGCTGCGAGCTGGTCGGTCAAGACATCAAGGACACCCAGACCCTGGGCGTCGGCGTCGCCGCAGGCCTGCGCAAGGAAGACGCAAAGCTGCGCGAGGCGCTGAACAAGGCGTTCGGCGAGATGATGGCCGACGGCACCTACAAGAAGATCAACGAGAAGTATTTTCCGTTCGCGCTGAATTGAGATAGCCCGTCGTCTCGACCGAAGCGCCGCAGGCGCGTAGCGGAGAGACCTTGCCGAAGCAAAAGGCCTTCGCAGAATAGACCCTTATGGCGCGCCAACCCGTCGTCTACATTCTCGCCAGTGCGAACCATCGCGCACTCTACATCGGAATCACGACCGATATGGGTCGTCGGCTGGACGAGCACCGCCAGGGACTTTCGGAGCATACGTCTCGCTACAACATCACCAAACTCGTCTACCTCGAGTCACACGCGACAGCGCCACAAGCCATCGAGCGCGAGAAGCAGATCGAGAAGTGGCGTCGCGACAAGAAGATCGCGCTGATCGAAAGCGCCAACCCCGAATGGTTGGATCTGTCGAACGAGATACTCTAGCTCGCAATATCCGTCGTCTCAGGGCGGCGGTTACCCCGCCCGAACCGGAGCACCGAAGGTGCGGCGTGGAGAGACCTTCGTTCAACCAAAAGCCGGCAAATCGCAGAGAGAAGATCTCTCCACTACGCCTCGCCACGCGAGGCTCCGGTCGAGATGACGGTTCTATTTTGTCAGTCGCCTCGACCGAAGCGCCGCAGGCGCGGAGTGGACAGACCTTCGTTCAGCCAAAAGCCGGCAAATCGTGGAGAGAAGATCTCTCCACTATGCCTTGCTGCGCGAGGCTCCGGTCGAGGTGACGGTTCCACTTTATCCGTCGTCTCGACCGGAGCACCGAAGGTGCGGAGTGGAGAGATGACGGATTTTTTCGGCGTCGTCTCAAGCCGCGTTGATTGCGGCGAAGGCTTCGAAGGCGTCTTCGACCAGGCTGACGTGGTGGATCATGGCGGCGTGGGCGCCGGTGGCGTCGCCGGACACGATCGCGCGGACGACGGCGTCGTGTTCCTGGTTGGAGCGCAGCAGGCGGCCGTCCACGCGGAACTGGGCGCGGCGATAGGGGCCGACGCGGCGGCGCAGGTTCATCGCATAGTCGGCGAGCGGCGCATTGTGCGCTCCCACATAGATCGCCGAATGGAAGGCGACGTTGGCATCGGAATAGGCTTCGGTCTCGCCCGCCGACGCGAGCGCCATCATCGCCTCGTGCCGCGCCTGAAGACGACGGCGCTCGATCGGCGTCATGCTCATCGCTGCGAGCCGGGCGCAGGTCGCTTCCATCTCGGCCATGGCCACGAACAGGCTCTCGATTTCCTCCGGCGTCGCCTTGGACACGATCGCGCCCTTGCGCGGTCGCATGTCGATCAGGCCGCTCATCGCCAGCTGGCGCAACGCCTCACGGACCGGGGTGCGCGACACGCCATGCTGCTCGGCGAGACCCACCTCATCGAGGCGTTCACCGGGCGGCAAGGTGCCGTTCAGGATGCCGTCGGCAATGGCCGAGGCGAGTTTGTCGGCGAGGGTGGGATTGGGATCGGAGCTCATGGCGACCTGCATACAATATCAATGCCAAAGCGAATATATGTGCACATGGTGTCCAAAAAGAATGCAAGACGATGAAATTGCATACAATTAAGATTGACATCAGCAGGGCACGCCGCCCCGGCTGAAAGCGCGAGAGTGCCGTGTTTGCTCGGTTTTTCCGCAAGACCGGGCCAGAAACCCCTGCTTTCGAGGCGTGGCACACCGCTTGCTGTTTCCCTTGCGGGGCCGCGACGGCCGGACACGCGATCGAGGGGGACGTTCGATGATCGACAAGTTCAATATCGGCCGACGGGCACTTCTGGGCGGTGCGGCGAGCGCGGTCGCTTTCGGTCTCGCGGGCGGCGCCCAGGCGCAGAAGCCGCTGGTGGTGGGCTTCATCTATGTCGGGCCGCGCGACGACTACGGCTACAACCAGGCCCATGCCGAGGGCGCGGCCGTCCTGAAGAAGATGGCCGGCGTGAAGGTCGTCGAGGAAGAGAAGGTGCCGGAGACCGTCGCCGTCGAGAAATCGATGGAGAGCATGATCAACATGGACGGCGCCACCCTGCTGTTCCCGACCTCGTTCGGCTACTTCGACCCGCACATGCTGCGCATGGCGGCCAAGTATCCGAAGATCCAGTTCCGCCACTGCGGCGGCCTGTGGACCGCGGGCAAGAACCCGATGAACACCGGCAGCTACTTCGGCTACATCGACGAGGCGCAGTATCTCAGCGGCATCGTCGCCGGCTCGACCACCAAGAGCGGCAAGATCGGCTTCGTCGCGGCCAAGCCGATTCCGCAAGTGCTGCGCAACATCAACGCCTTCACCATGGGCGCGCGTTCGGTGAATCCCAAGGTCACCTGCCAGGTGATCTTCACCGGCGACTGGTCGCTGCCGGTCAAGGAAGCGGAGGCCACCAACTCGATGATCGCACAGGGCGTCGACGTCGTGACCTGCCATGTCGACAGCCCGAAGGTCGTGATCGAGACAGCCGAACGCGCCGGCATCTACACCTGCGGCTACCACACCAACCAGGCCAAGCTCGCCCCCAAGGGCTACCTCACCGGTGCCGAGTGGCAGTGGGAGAAGATCTACGTCGACTTCGTCGAGACGATGAAGAAGGGCGGCGTACCGGGCAACTTCGTGCGCGGCGGCCTCAAGGAAGGCTACGTCAAGAACTCGCCCTTCGGTCCGGCCGTGTCCGATGCCGCCAAGGCCAAGGTCGAGGAGGCCCGAAAGGGCATCGTCGACGGCAGCTTCGCGATCTTCAAGGGGCCGCTGAAGGACAACAAGGGCAACACCGTCATCGCCGCCGGCACGACCTACACCCAGACCGAGCCGGTCCTCGAGGGCATGAACTACCTTGTCGAAGGCGTTCTGGGCGCGACGTCCTAAGGGCCGCGCACGCGTGAGGCGAGCAACTCTTCTTCTCCTCCCCCGTCTCACGGGGGAGGCCGGGAGGGGGAAAGCAAAACGATGATTGCCGACCGGGAAGAGATCAGACTTATGGCTGTCCCCCTCCGACCCTTCGGGCCACCTCCCCCGCATGACGGGGGAGGAAGGGTAGAGTCGATACATCTCCCTCCGCTCCAGGGGTTGGCATAGGCATGAACACGGCCCTCGAACGCATCGCCGTCTCGACGCTGGCCCTGCTGGCGGCGGCGGTGATCTTCGGCCTGCTGCTGATCCTCTATGCGGGCGTCGATCCGTTCGAGGCCTATGCGCTGATGTACCAGGGTGCGTTCGGCAGCTGGTTCTCCTTCCAGAACACGCTCACGCGCGCGGCGCCGTTGATTCTCACGGCACTGTGCACGGCACTGCCGGCACGGCTCGGCCTGATCATCATCGGCAACGAAGGGGCACTGGTCCTGGGCGGCGTGGCGGCCGCGGCGGCCGGCGTCGCGGTCGCCGCCTCCGGACCGCTGGTGACCAATCTCGCCATGGCGGCGGCGGCGATGGTCGTGGGCGGCGCGTGGATCGCGCTGGCGGGCGGCCTGCGCCAGTATCGCGGCGTCAACGAGACGATCTCCAGCCTGCTGCTCACCTACATCGCCATCGCCCTGATGAACCATTTCGTCGAGGGCCCGCTGCGCGACCCGTCGAGCCTCAACAAGCCGTCGACGCCGCCGATCGGCGACGCCAACATGCTGGGCACGATCGGCGGCAGCGACGTCCATTGGGGCCTGGCCTTCGGCATCGTGGCCTGCCTGCTCTGCTACGGCGTGCAGCGCTTCACGACCTTCGGCTTCGCCATGCAGGTGATCGGCGGCAACCCCAAGACCGCGCGCATGATGGGCCTGAATGTCGGCCGCTACGTGCTGGTGGCCTGCGCCGCCGGCGGCGCGGCGGCGGGCCTCGCCGGCATGGTCGAAGTCGCGGCGGTGCACGGCAAGGCCAATGCCTCGCTGGCGGTCGGCTACGGCTTCACCGGCATCCTCGTCTCCTTCCTCGCGCGCCATCATCCGCTGGCGATCATTCCGGTCGCCATCCTGCTGGGCGGCATCGGCGCCAGCGGCGGGCTGCTGCAACGCCGGCTCGACCTGCCGGACGCGGCGGTGGTCGTGCTGCAGGGCATCATCTTCGTCTGCATCCTGGCCAGCGAGACGCTCTACGGCCGGTCGTGGGCCTGGCTGTGGCGCTTCCGGGCAGTGGAGGGACGCTGAGCATGGACGGCAGCGACATCGGTCTGTGGGGCGTGCCTCTCGCCATGCTGGCGGGCGCCATCCGCGTCAGCACGCCGTTCATCTTCGTCAGCCTCGGCGAGTGCCTGACCGAGCGCAGCGGCCGCATCAACCTCGGCCTCGAAGGCACCCTGATGATGGGCGCGATGAGCGCCTACGGCACGGCGCTGCTGAGCGGCTCGCCGTGGCTCGGCGTGCTGGTGGCAGCGTTCGTCGGCCTGCTGCTGGGCGCGCTGCATGCCGCGCTGTGCCAGCTGCCCAAGGTCAACGACATCGCCACCGGCATCGGCCTGATGCTGTTCGGCACCGGCCTCGCCTTCTTCCTGGGCAAGCCCTACATCCAGCCCAAGGCGCCCAACCTCGGCGCGCTCGATCTCGGCGCCTGGAGCAGCATCCCGCAGGTGCAGCAGGCGCTGCAGGTCAATCCGCTGTTCCTCATCGGCATCGCACTCGCGTTTGCGCTGGCGTGGGCGCTTAAGAACACACGCTGGGGCCTGATCGTCCGGCTCGCCGGCGAGAGCGTCGACGCCGCCCTGGCGATCGGCGCTTCGGTCGGTCGCGTACGGCTGATGGCGACGGCGGTCGGCGGCGCCTTCGCGGGCATCGGCGGCGCCTTCCTGTCGCTCTACTATCCCGGCAGCTGGAACGAGGGCCTTTCGAGCGGCCAGGGCCTGATGGCGGTGGCGCTGGTGATCTTCGCGCGCTGGGACCCGATCCGCTGCCTGTGGGCCTCGCTGCTGTTCGGCGCCGCCGGCGCGATCAGCCCGGCACTGCAGTCGGTCGGCGTGACCCAGGGCTACTACCTGTTCAGCGCCGCGCCCTACGTCCTCACGCTCGCCCTGATGATCGCCACCTGCTCGCCCGCGCGCAGCGTGCGCGGCGCGCCGGCCGAGCTGGGCGCGGTCAAGTAGGAGCCCGCATGACCAAGACCCACATCGACTCCCGCCCCTATGCCTGGCCGTGGAACGGCGCACTGCGCGCCGACAATACGGCCTTGGTCATCATCGACATGCAGACGGATTTCTGCGGCGTCGGCGGCTATGTCGACAAGATGGGCTACGACCTCTCGCTCACCCGCGCACCCATCGAGCCCATCGGGAAGCTGCTCGCCGCCGCACGCAAGGCGGGCTGGACGGTGATCCATACCCGCGAGGGCCATCGGCCCGACCTCTCCGACCTGCCGGCCAACAAGCGCTGGCGCTCGCAGCAGATCGGCGCCGGCATCGGCGATCCCGGTCCGTGCGGGCGCATCCTGGTGCGCGGCGAGCCGGGCTGGGAGATCATCGCCGAGCTCGCGCCGATCGCCGGCGAACCGATCATCGACAAGCCGGGCAAGGGTTCGTTCTGCGCCACCGATCTCGAACTGATGCTGCGCACGCGCGGCATCGACAATCTGGTGCTGACCGGCATCACCACCGACGTCTGCGTCCACACCACGATGCGCGAGGCCAACGACCGCGGCTTCGAATGCCTGATCGTGGAGGACTGCACCGGCGCCACCGACCGGGGCAATCACGATGCGGCACTGAAGATGGTCGAGATGCAGGGCGGTGTGTTCGGTGCCGTCGCCAACTCAGGCGCGATCCTGAAGGCGCTGGCGTGACCGCGCCTTCCCTCGAGCTGATCGGCTTCACCAAGCGCTTCGGCGCGATGGCCGCGCTCGACGACGTCTCGGTGAAGATCGAGGCCGGCGCCTTCCATGCCCTGCTGGGCGAGAACGGTGCGGGCAAGAGCACGCTGGTGAAGTGCGCCATGGGCTACTACGCCGCCGACCAGGGCCAGATCCTGCTGAACGAGCGGGAGGTGACGATCGCCCATCCGCGCCAGGCGCACGAGCTGGGGCTCGGCATGGTCTACCAGCACTTCACCCTGGTGCCGAACATGACGGTGCTTGAGAACTTCGTGTTGTCGCGCGGCGACCTGCCGGCGGTGATCGACTGGGCGGCGGAGCGGCGGGCGCTCAAGGCGTTCTTCGAGACGACGCCGTTCACCGTGCCGGTCGACATGGCCGTCGCCGACCTGGCGGCCGGGCAGAAGCAGAAGGGCGAGATCCTTCGCCAGCTCTACCTCAAGCGCAATCTGCTGATCCTCGACGAGCCGACGTCGGTGCTGACGCCGGACGAGGCCGACGAGGTGCTGACCACCTTGAAGAAGCTGACGACCGATGGGTTGATCACCATCGTCACCATCACCCACAAGTTCCGTGAGGTGAACACCTACTGCGATGCCGTCACGGTGCTGCGTCGCGGCCAGCTGATCGGCACGAAGCCGACGCGCGAACTCGACAACGACAGGATGGCCGAGATGATGGTCGGCCGCCGCGAGACGCGCACCGTCGTCGAGCGTGAGACACGCGCGCCCGGCAAGGTCGTCCTGAAACTCGAAGGCCTGAGCGTCGCCGACAATGTCGGCCAGCGCGCGATCGAGGAGCTGGCGCTGGAGATCCGCGCCGGCGAAATCGTCGGCGTCGCCGGCGTGTCGGGCAACGGCCAGCGCGAGCTCGTCGAGACGCTGGCCGGCCAGCGCGACCACGAGGCCGGCCGCATGCTGGTGCACGGCGAGGTCTACACCGCGACGCGGCCCGAGATGATCCGTCACAAGATCGCCTGCCTGCCGGAGGAGCCGCTGCGCAACGCCTGCGTCGCCGATATGTCGGTGGCGGAGAACATCGCGCTGCGCTCGTTCGACCAGCCGCCGTCCTCGCCGGACGGCATCCGCCTCCGGCGCAGCCCAATGCGCGAGACCGCGCGCAAGCTGATCGAGGCCTACAAGGTGAAGACGCCGGGACCGGACGCCGCCATCCGCGGCCTGTCCGGCGGCAACGTGCAGCGCGCGGTGCTGGCGCGCGAACTGTCGAGCGAAGGCGACCTGCTGATCGTGGCCAACCCCTGCTTCGGCCTCGACTTCGCCGCCGTCGCCGAGATCCGCGCCCGCATCGTCCAGGCCCGCAATCGCGGCGCCGCCGTGCTGCTGGTGAGCGAGGATCTCGACGAGATCCTGCAGCTCTCCGACCGTATCGTCGTCATGTTCGACGGCAGGCTGGCCCTGCAGACCGATTCGGCCAGCGCCGACGTCGGCGCGATCGGCCGCGCCATGGCAGGGCATTGAGCACGTGGCGCCAATCCGGGCCTCGTTGTCATCCCGAGCGCAGCGAGGGACCTTTAATTGCCGCCGCGCAAAGGTCCCTCGCTGCGCTCGGGATGACACCAATTTTTGAACTACCAATGGTGCGCCCGTGAAAACCATCGCCGCCCAGCCGTTCGACTTCACCTTCGATCCCGCGCACACGGCGCTGATCGTGATCGACATGCAGCGCGACTTCATCGAGCCCGGCGGGTTCGGCGCGACCCTGGGCAACGATGTGAGCCTGTTGTCGGCAATCGTGCCGACGGTCGGCCGGCTGATCGAATCGTTCCGCAGCGCCGGGCTGCCCATCATCCACACCCGCGAATGCCACAGGCCCGACCTGTCGGACTGCCCGCCGGCCAAGCGGCTGCGCGGCAAGCCGTCGATGCGGATCGGCGATCCGGGCACGATGGGCCGCATCCTGATCGCGGGCGAACCGGGCGCCGACATCGTGCCGGAGCTGGCCGCGAAGCCGGGCGAGATCGTGCTCGACAAGCCGGGCAAGGGAGCGTTCTACGCGACGCCGCTCGGCGACATCCTGGCGGAGCGCGCGATCACGCATCTGGTGTTCGCGGGTGTCACGACCGAGGTCTGCGTGCAGACGACCATGCGCGAGGCCAACGACCGCGGCTTCGAATGTCTGCTGGCCGAGGACGCGACCGAAAGCTACTTCCCGGAATTCAAGAAGGCGGCGCTCGACATGATCCGCGCCCAGGGCGCGATCGTCGGCTGGACCGCCACCGTCGATCAGGTGGCGGCAGCGCTACGCTGAAGACCTAGTGCAGCGCCCGTTCGCGCGAGACGTAATGGCCGCGCTTCAGCTCCTTGAAGAACTGCGGCACCTGCGGGTGCGACACCGGCTTGCCGGTATCGTCGGCCAGCAGGTTCTGCTCCGACACGTAGGCCACGTAGGTGGTCTGCGAATTCTCGGCCAGCAGATGATAGAAGGGCTGGTCGCGGCGCGGCCGCACCTCTTCAGGGATCGACGACAGCCACTCCTCGGTATTGGCGAACACCGGGTCGACGTCGAAGATCACGCCGCGAAAAGGGTAGATGCGGTGCTTCACCACCTGGCCGATGGCGAACTTGGCGCAACGCACGGGCGGCGCGGCCAGCGCCGGGGTAGAAGCCTGATTGATGGGTTCCATAGGCAAAGTATTGCTCCGAACAGGCCGGTAGGCAACGCAGTCGGGACGCCGGATTCGACCGCCGACTGCAAGAATACGCGAAAAACAGCCGCCCGGATCGCCACGCAAGAATGCGGCCAGTTCCCGGGACCCTCGCGCATCGGTTGACGGGACGCACCTGCCTGTGGACTCTGGCGCCACACTCGATTGGGAAGGGTTGATTGGTCGAAGGTCTGAAAGTCCGCTTCTGGGGCGTGCGGGGATCCATCTCGTGTCCCGGCGCCGAATATGTGCGCTATGGCGGCAATACGTCGTGCCTGGAAGTCACCGCCGGCGGTCGTCGCCTGATCTTCGACGCGGGCACCGGTATTCGCACGCTGGGCGTAGAACTGGCGCGCCACCCCCCGCTCGACATCGACATCTATTTCACCCACACCCATCTCGACCACATTTCGGGCCTTACCTTCTTTGCCCCGCTGTTCGACCGGCGCAATTCGGTGCGCATGTGGGCCGGCCATCTCGAGGCGCCCTACACGCTGAAGAAGGTGGTCGGGCACCTGATGCAGGCGCCGCTCTATCCGGTATCGCTCGACGTCTTCCAGGCCGGGGTCGAATTCCGCGAGTTCAAGTCGGGCGAGACCCTGTCGTGCGGCGCCGTTGCCGTAAGCACGATACCTCTCAACCATCCCAACGGCGCCACAGGCTATCGCATCGACCATCTCGGCAAGTCGATCTGCTACATCACGGATACCGAACATCGCGACGGCGAACGCGACTCCACCATCGTCGAACTGTGCCGCGGCGCCGACGTGATGATCTACGATTCGAGCTACACCGACGAGGAATACGTGCGCTATCGTGGCTGGGGCCACTCGACCTGGCAGGAGGGTGTGCGAGTGGCCGACGCGGCGGGCGTCGGCACCCTGGCGATCTTCCATCACGATCCCAGCCACGACGACGCCTTCATGGACGGTGTCGCCCGCGAAGCCGCGCTCGCGCGTCCGGGCATTGCGGCGAGCGGCCTGCCGCGGGTCCTCGTCGCCCACGAAGGCCTGACGCTGACGCCGTGAACAGATCTCGATGAGCGCCAAATCGAAGCTCCGCGGCCGCTGGCGGCGGTTCGCCCTGGGACTGCCGACCGTGCTCGGCCTGAAGCCGCGCGGCTGGTTCATTCCGCACCGCTATGCGCCCTTGCTGCCGCCGCCGGGCACCCAGCCCCCCTATCCAGCGATCGAGCGCCTCTTCGAGGAGCATGCCGACCAGTTCGGCGCCGTGCTCGACGCGGTCGACGCGCGGGCAGAAGCGCTCGAGAGCTACAGGGCGATGTTCGAGCAATCGTGGTTTCCGTCGCTCGATGCGGCCGTGGCCTATGCGCTGGTCCGGGAGCGCAAGCCGCGGAACATCATCGAGGTGGGCTCCGGCCATTCGACGCGGCTGCTGTCCAAGGCCCTGGGGGGCGTCGGCGAAATCCTGGCGATCGATCCGGCACCGCGCGCGGACATTGCCGACCTGCCCGGGGTGCGCGTCAAGTCATCGACCCTGCAGGCCGCCCCGGACAAGGTCTTCGATCGCCTGGTGCAGGGCGACGTGCTGTTCATCGATTCCAGCCACATCCTGATGCCGGGCAGCGACGTCGACATCCTGCTGAATCGCGTCCTGCCGCGCCTGCCGTCCGGCACGCTGGTGCACATCCACGACATCTTCCTGCCGTTCGACTATCCCTCGATCTGGGACTGGCGCGCCTACAACGAGCAGCAGGGCGTGGTGCCGCTGCTGACGAGCGGCGCCTTCAAGCCGCTGTTCTCCAGCGTCTGGGCGGAGCGGCGCATGGCCGACCGGCTGGCCGCCTCGGTGATCTCGCGCCTGCCGCGACCGCCGGATGCGCTACCCGCCAGCCTCTGGCTGGAAAAGCGCTGATGCTGCGCCGCCTGCGCCTCTGGCTGTTCGGCAGAGGCGATGCGGCCCAGCTTCCCGACCGGGTGCGCGCGGCAATCGAACGCCAGCAGGAACAGAGCGAAATCCTGATCGGCTGGGTCCAGCTCGTCATCGTCGTGCTGGTCGCCACCGTCTATGAGACCAGTTCCATGCCGGGCGGTGTGGTGCAGGAGGATTACTCCTTCGAGTTCGAGGTGCTGGTCATCTACGGCGCCTTCTGTCTCCTGCGCCTGGCATTGGCCTATGCGCGCCTCTTGCGGCCCTGGATGCTCTATCTGTCGGTGATCGCCGACATGCTCCTGCTGATGGGGCTGATCTACTCGTTCCATTACAAGTACGCCCAGCCGGCCGTCTTCTATCTGAAGGTGCCGACGCTCCTGTACGTGTTCCTGTTCATCGCGTTGCGAGCGTTGCGCTTCGAGGCACGCTTCGTCCTGTTCACCGGCCTGACGGCGATCGCCGGCTGGATCGGCCTCATCCTCTACGCCGTGGGCGGGCGCGGCGGACCGGCCAATCCGACCGACGACTTCGTCGAGTACATGACCTCGAACGCGCTGCTGGTGCATGCCGAGGTCGACAAGATCATCGCCATCCTTCTCACCACCCTGGTGCTGGCGCTCGCCATCTCGCGGGCCCGTCACCTGCTGGTGCAGGCGGTGAGCGAAAGCACCGCGGCCCAGGATCTGTCACGCTTCTTCGATCCCGGAGTGGCGGCGCGCATCCGCGGCGCGGCGATTTCGATCAAGGCGGGCGAGGGCGAGCTGCGCGACGTCGCCATCGTCACCGTCGACCTGCGCGGATTCACGGGCCTGTCGATGGAACTCCCGCCGGACGAAGTGATGAAGGTCCTGCAGGACTATCAGGGCCGCGTCTGCCCATTGATCGCTGAGGCCGGCGGCAGCATCGACAAGTTCCTGGGCGACGGCATCCTGGCGTCGTTCGGCGCCGTGATGCCGTCGGCCACGGCCGCCGCGGACGCGCTGCGGGCGGCCGATGCCGTGATGGCGGCTGCCGCCGTGTGGCGCGAGCAACGTCGCGCGGCCGGCCTGCCGGCGCTCGAGATCGGGCTTGCCGTCGCATCGGGGCGTGTCGTGTTCGGCGCCGTCGGCGACGGCGAGCGTCTCGAATTCACGGTCATCGGGGAAGCCGTCAACCTCGCGTCGAAGCTCGAGAAGCACAACAAGGAAGAGGGAACCCGCGCCCTGACCGACGGCGCAACCTATGCACTCGCCGAGCGTCAGGGCTATCGGTCGTCCACGGCGCATGAGCGTCGTCCGGATCGCAAGGTTGGCGGGGTCACGGAATCTGTCGATATTGTGGTGCTGGCCGCCTGAGGCGCGGGGCTGATCCGGGAAGCGCGGCGGGGAGGTCGCCTTGCCCTTTGCCCATTCGCAGCCTATGTAATTTGTGACAGTGGAGCGCCATCGTGGGTAACAACTACGACATCATCCTGATCGGGTTGGTCGCGGTCTTCTTGATCCTGCGACTGCGGTCCGTGCTCGGCAAACGCACGGGCAGCGAACAGCCGCCCGCCCGCGATCCGTTCACGCCACCCGCGCCGCCGCCGTCGCGTGCAGGCGACGCGTCGCAAGGTAACGACAACGTGGTCCCGCTGCCGACGGCGAATGCGCCCGCGCCGCGTCAATCGTCGCCCACGACCGGGCCCGGCGGCATTCGCGCCACCGTCCTGCCGACCGCAGCCGCCGGCGTTGCCGCCATTCGCGCCGCCGATCCGGCCTTCGAGCCGATCGGCTTCACGGGCGGCGCACGCGCGGCCTTCACCGCCATTGTCGAGGCCTTCGCGCGCGGCGACACCGCCACGCTGAAGCCCCTGCTCGACAGCACCACCTACGCAAGCTTCGAGGCCGCCATTCGCGGTCGCATCGAGCGCAACGAAAAGGCCGAAACGACACTGATCGGTTTCGAAGCGTCGGATGTCGCCGATGCGGAGATGCAGGGTCCGAATGCCGTCGTCACCGTCCGCTTCGTCAGCGAGCAGATCAATGTCGTGCGCAATGCCGACAGCCAGATCGTCGATGGCAATCCGAACGAAGTGCAGAAGGTCGTCGACCTCTGGACGTTCCGTCGCGACACGACTTCGAGCGATCCCAACTGGCAGCTCGTGAAGACCGAAAGCGAAGGCTAGGGAGGCTTTTCCGGGAATGCGAAGGAGCCTTCTTGCCGGTGTTGCGGCTATGCTTGCTGCGGCCGGCCTGCTCTCCGCCTGTGCCGGAACGCCCGGCGCCCCGCCGCAGCAGCGGATTGCGATGGAGCCGACGTCCTACAACGAGATCGCGGGGTGGGCGCAGGATCGTCATGCCGAGGCCCTCGTCGCGTTCCGCCGCTCCTGCCCGAAGCTGACGGCCGGCCCCGACGTTCGGATCGCCACGGATGGCGGCGAAAAGACAATCACTCCGGCCGAATGGGCACGCATCTGCGGGGCGGCAGCCGCCGTGAAGACCGGAGACGCGCGGGGATCGCGGCTGTTCTTCGAGGAGAATTTCAGGCCGCTGATCATCAAGGTCCCCGGCAAGTTCACCGGCTATTTCGAACCGGAGCTGCGCGGCAGCAAGGTGCCTTCGCGGCTCTTCACCGTGCCGGTCTATCGCAAGCCGCCCGACCTTACCGACAAGCCCTATCTGACGCGCGCTGAGATCGAGGCGGGGGCGCTGAAGGGCAAGGGCCTGGAGATCGCCTACGTGCAGGATCCGGTCGGCCTGTTCGAGGTCCAGGTCCAGGGCAGCGGCCGTATCCAGCTCGCGGAGGGCGGCACCATGACCCTCGGCTTTGACGGCTCCAACAATCGACCCTACACGGCGATCGGCGCCGTGCTGGTCGAGATGGGCGTGATGAAGAAGGAAGATGCGACCTGGCCCGCGATTCGTGACTGGCTGAAGCGCAATCCGCAGCAGGCGCGCGACGTGATGCGCAAGAACGAGCGCTACATCTTCTTCAGGGACACCCGGACTTCAGCACCGATCGGCGCCGAGGGCGTGGTGCTCACCACCCAGCGCAGCATGGCGGTGGACCCCACGATCACACCCTATGGCACCCCGGTGTGGATCGACACGCGCCGTCCGGTCTATCGCAAGCCCGGCGCCACCGAACCCTATCGCCGCCTGATGATCGCCCAGGATGCGGGCGCCGCCATCAAGGGACCGGCCCGTGGCGACGTCTTCTACGGCGCCGGCGCACAGGCAGCCGAATGGGCCGGCCGCATGAACAGCGATGGCCGCGCCATCGTCCTGGTCCCCAACAAGAACTGAACCCCTCCGGGAACGGGCCGGGACAAACCTGCACCGGCATCTTGCATGCCAATTTCGCCGCTGCCATGGTCGGGGCGTGTCCAGCTCGCTCGCCATGCCCTCCACCCGCCCGCGCCGCGTCGCGCTTTTCGTTACCTGTCTCGTCGACCTGTTCCGGCCGTCGGTGGGATTCGCCGCGGTGAAGCTGCTCGAGGAAGCCGGGTGCTCCGTCGAGGTGCCGCCGCTCCAGACCTGCTGCGGACAGCCGGCCTACAATACCGGTGACCGCGCCACGACACGCGCCATCGCCGCGCAGGTGATCGACGCCTTCGAAGGTTACGACGCGGTCGTGGCGCCCTCCGGCTCCTGCGGCGGAATGCTGTCGCATCACTATCCCGGCCTGTTCGACGACGATCCGGCCATGAAGGTCCGCGCGGAAAACCTGGCCGGCCGCAGCTACGAGCTGATTTCATTTCTGGTGGACGTGTTGGGCGTCAGGAACGTCGCCGCACGCTACCCCGGCGCCGTGACCTATCACGACTCCTGCTCCGGCCTGCGCGAGCTCGGCGTGAAGGCTCAGCCGCGCAACCTGCTGGGATCGGTGCAGGGACTCGAGCTCCGCGAAATGAAGACGCCCGAAGTCTGTTGCGGCTTCGGCGGCACCTTCTGCGTGAAGTATCCTGAGATCTCGAACGCCATGGTGGGCGAGAAGTCCGCCGATATCGCGGCCACCGGAGCGGATACGCTGCTGGCCGGCGATCTCGGCTGCCTGATGAACATGGCCGGCAAGCTGCAGCGCGAGGGCAGCGCCGTGCGCGTGCGCCATGTCGCCGAAGTCCTGGCCGGCATGGGCGACCTGCCGGCGATCGGCGAACCGGAGCACGGCTGATGGAATCCACCGCCCATGCCTTCAAGGCGAATGTCGATCACGCGCTGGCCGACCCCAACCTGCAGGATTCGCTGGCCAAGCTGAAGGTCGGTTTCTCCGAGCGGCGGCGCCAGGCGGCCGAGCGGCTGCCCGAATTCGAGGCGCTGCGTGATCGCGCGCGCGACATCAAGAACCACACGCTGGCCCATCTCGACTTCTACCTCGAGGAATTCGAGCGCAAGGTGATTGGCCTGGGCGGCCACGTGCACTGGGCGCCGACCGCCGCCGATGCGCGGCGCATCATCGCCGAGCTCTGTCAGAGCGTGAACGCCCGCACCGTCGCCAAGTCGAAGTCGATGGTGGCGGAAGAGATCGCGCTCAACGAGCATCTCGAGGCCCTGGGCATCGCGCCGATCGAGACCGATCTCGGCGAATACATCATCCAGCTGCGCAACGAACCGCCCAGCCACATCATCGCGCCGGCCGTCCATCTCACCAAGGACCAGGTCGCCGACACGTTCCTCGAACATCACGCCAAGCTCGGCTTCGACAAGCGCCTGACGGAGCGGAACGATCTCGTGGCGGAAGCGCGCTACGTCCTGCGCCAGAAGTTCCTCGATGCCGATGTCGGGCTGACGGGCGCCAACTTCCTGGTGGCGGAAACCGGCTCGTCGATGCTGGTGACCAACGAAGGCAATGCCGACCTGTCGAACACGCTGCCCAGGATGCACATCGTGCTGGCCAGCATCGAGAAGGTGATTCCCACCCTCGAGGATGCGGCGGTGCTGTTGCGCGTCCTGGCGCGCTCGGCGACCGGCCAGGAATCGTCGGCCTACACGACCCTGAACACGGGACCGAAGAAGCCGGGCGATCTCGATGGGCCGGACCAGTATCACGTGGTGCTGCTCGACAATGGCCGGTCGGGCGTGCTCGGCACGGAGATGCAGGACATCCTGCGCTGTATCCGCTGCGGCGCCTGCATGAATCATTGCCCGGTTTACGGCGCCGTGGGCGGCCATGCCTACGGCTGGGTCTATCCCGGTCCCATGGGCGCGGTGCTGACGCCGCAGCTCGTCGGCGTCGAGGAGGCGAGCAACCTCCCCAATGCGTCGACTTTCTGCGGCCGTTGCGAGAGTGTCTGTCCGGTCCGCATCCCGCTGCCGAAGCTGATGCGCCATTGGCGCGAGCGCGAGTTCGAGAAGCATCTTACGCCCAAGGCGGTCCGCCAGGGACTGGCGATGTGGAGCTTCGTCGCCCGCCGGCCCGCTCTCTATCGCCGCCTCACGGCGATGGCCAATCGCATGCTGGCGCTCTTCGGGCGCGCCGACGGCCGTTATCAAGCCCTGCCGCTGGCGTCCGGCTGGACGCGCTTCCGAGATTTTCCGGCGCCGCAGCCCGGCGGTACCTTCCATGCACGCTGGGCGAAGAGGAAGGCATGAGCGACGCGCTGAGAAATGGCGATGGCACGGCTCGGGCCCAGATCCTGGGGGGCATCCGCCGCTCGCTGCGTCGCGGCGAACTTGCCGGCGAGGCCCGCAAAGTCGTCGAGACACGCCTGGCCGAGCCGCCGCGCGGACCGTCGGTCGCGCGCGGACAGCTGCCTCAGGCCGAGAAGGTTGCTCTGTTCTGCCAGTGGGCCGAGACCCTCAACGCCACCGTGGCGCGGGTCGGACCAGCCGAAGTGCCGGGCGAAGTGAGCGCCTACCTCGCGCGCAACAACCTGCCCGCGACCGTCGCGATGGCGCCCTCTCCACTGCTCGAAGGCTACGACTGGGCCAGCCAGAAGATGCTGTCGATCCGGCGTGGGCGCGGAGAGGGCAGCGACCAGGTCTCGGTGACCGGCGCCTTTGCCGGCATCGCCGAGACCGGCACCGTCGTGATGGCCTCCGGTCCGGATCATCCGGTGTCGCTCAACCTTCTGCCCGACACGCATGTCGTCGTGCTGCGCGAAGGCGACATCGTCGGCGGCTACGAGGATGTCTGGGGACGGCTTCGCGCACGCTACGGCAAGAACCTGATGCCGCGCACGGTCAACACCATCACCGGACCGTCGCGCACCGGCGACATCGAGCAGGCGATGGAACTGGGCGCGCACGGCCCGCGCCGCATGCATATCCTGGTCGTGCGCGACTGATGGCGGGCGGTGGCGCCACTCCTGGTGAGCTGCGCCCCGGTGAGCTTCGCGTCGTCGGAACGAGCGTTACGCGGGAAGTCGACCGCCTGCTGGATCTGGTGGGCGAATCGGTTGGCAAGCGCGGGCCGCGGGTTTTGCAGGTGGGCGCGCGCACCCTCGTTTCCGATCGCAACGTACGCAATTGGCGCAAGGCGATTCTCGCACGCTTCGGCACGAAGGCCCGCTTCGTGGGGCTCGATCTATTCGAGGGTGCCAATGTCGACTGCGTCGCCGACATCTGCAGCGACCCACGGACGCTGAAGAGCCGGCTCGGAGAAGAGCCGTTCGACCTCGTGATCTGCTGCCACGTGCTGGAGCATACCCGCCACCCGGCGCGCGCGGCGCGGAACATCGAGCGTGTGCTGGGATCGGGCGCGCTCGCCTATGTCTCGGCTGCCTGGTCCCACGCCTTCCATGCCGCGCCGGACGATTATTGGCGCTTCTCGGCCCGCGGACTGATGCTGCTTTTCGAAGGACTCGAGATCGCCTCGTCCTTCTACAGCGGGGGCGATGTCGGGCTCGACGTCGCCTATCGGATCGAACGTGACGGCCGGCCGGCAATCGATCCCGGCGCCGGCGCCGTCGAACAGGGATTGTTCCAGCTCGTTCTGGACCATGAGGACAACCGTGCCGTTCTGGCACGCCAGGCGACCGAGCGCCTGCCCGTGTCCCGCACCTATCTGCCCTGTCTGTCCGTCAATCTGGTGGGACGACGCCTCTCGACTTAGGGCCGCCCCGTCAGGGCCGCAAAAGACGTGGGCACAAAAGAAAAGAGCGGGCTTTCGCCCGCTCTTTCCAATTTTCGGATCGTCCTGCGACTAGAAGCGCAGGTCCATACCCAGGAGCAGACCCCAGCTGTTGCCCGAGACGGCAGCAGACGGGCCCGAAGCCGAGTACAGCAGACCACCGCCGGTGAGCTTGACTCCCGGCCCGAGCGCGT
Organism: Rhodospirillales bacterium 24-66-33; assembly: GCA_002281855.1. GTDB lineage: Bacteria > Pseudomonadota > Alphaproteobacteria > Reyranellales > Reyranellaceae > Reyranella. The sequence goes on from NCHQ01000006.1 coordinate 82,984, forward strand.
AGTTCACGCCGATTTCCCACTTGTTGACCGACTCCTGGCCGAACGAGAGGTTGGACGGGTTGCTACCGTTGCCGAACGCGGTCGAGTTCACACCCGGGACGCCGGTGGCGGCCGGATTGGTGCAGGTGGCGCTGTTGACTGCGATGGTGTTGCAGCCGACCGAGCCGTTACCGTTGTTGTTGTACGAACCGGTCCAGCCGACCGACATCTGCCACGGGCCGGTCTCATACATCAGACCCGCAGTGTAGAAGCGCGTGTCGTTGTTCTGGCCGGTGTAGTAGTTCGAGCCAAGGCCCTGGTTGTCCCAGCCAAGCGCGCCACCGAGGGTGAAGCCCTTGAAGCCGACCTGAGCACCGACGACCCACTGCTTCCAGGCCGTCGCATTGGCACCGGTCGACAGGTTGGCGGCGCCAGCGAACGGCTGGTTGCCCGGGATGAAGCTGCCGTACAGGAACGCGCCGTACAGAGCGACCGTGACATCGCCGAACTTGTTCAGGTAGTTGGCGCCGACGTCGAACACGTCCTGATACGAGTAGTCGTTCGTCAGGCAGTTCGGCGACGAAGTGGCGTTGGAGAAACCGCAGACACCAGTGGCGCCCGAAGTCGGACCGACACCGAGACCGGAACCAGCGCCACCCTGCGGGTTGACGTTGACCTTCGGACGGTAGCCGACGCCGATCTGCAGGCCCTGGAAGCGCGGGGTGAAGTAGTTGATGCCCTGCGCGTCCTGGAACTGACCAGCGTTCGTCGTCGTCGTGGCGTGGAACCACGCCTTGTTGTTGCTGATGACGCTCTGGTTGGCCCAGGCGAAGTTCGTGGTGTGCTGAACGGCGCCGAAGCCGATCAGGGCCGACGGCGTGCCGTAGTACATACGGTAGGTCGCCGGGTCGCGCGCACCGAACTCGACGCGGCCCCAGTCGCCGAAGGCGAACAGATAGGCTTCGTCGATCCAGGCGGCGCCGGTCGTCGCCGAGCTGCCCTGCGCCCAGCCTTCGAGCTCGACGAAAACACCGACCGACGTGCCGTTGTCGAGCTTGGTCTGGCCGCTGAAGTGGATTTCACCTTCCTGCTGGAAATTGAGACCCTTGTACTGCGCCCAGGTGCCGTTGGTGGCATAGGTCGACTGGATGCCGCCGGCGATCGCGTAGAAGGTGTAATAACCGCCCACACCGATCTTGATCGGATCGGCTGCCATGGCCGGGGCGGCCATCAGCCCACCGACGACCAAGGCGGTCGAGCCAAGTAGAAGCTTCTTCATCATTCTCCCTCTCTCATTGATCAGAGACTGGTACGTACCAAAAGGCCTGTCCGACCGGCGGGAACTGGAAGCCTGAACAAGAGGCCACGGAATCCACCAATGCGGCAGGGCTATAAAACACTTCGCCAAAACGAGGGTCAAGAAATGGTCGCCCGACGGCTTCATTCTGCCCGCACCTGTGGCGTCTTTGTCACAATTTGGAGCGCCCGACGGCCCTCGACAATGCCTCAGGGATAATAAGTCCCATAATGCAACTCGCATTGACGCACAATGGGTTTTTGATAGCATCTCATTGTGTCATATCGCCCCGCCGCTTGCAGTTCGGGGCTCGTTGAGCCTATGGTCCCCGCCACTGTCTCCGCCGCAGAATTGCGGCCCATGGGAAGATCAAGGCGCCATTCTATGACGGGACCGTCCAGATTCGTGAGCATTGTCGCCGCTGCGTTGGTGGCTGTTGCCGCTTCCGGCTGCGCCGACGAGACCAGCAAGTACGAGAGGGCCACCGGTCCGACCGGCGATCGCAGCCGAGACGACGTCCGATCCGGGTTGGGTAGCCGTACCCAGGAGCAAGGCACCCTGTTCGGTCCCGGAGGCCTCCTGGGATCCAAGGCGGAGAAGAGGGACGACACCGGCACAGGCGTGGCGGTGAACGCCTATCTGTGGCGCGCGTCGCTCGACACCATCAACTTCATCCCGCTGGTATCGGCCGATCCGTTCGGCGGCGTCATCATCACCGACTGGTACACGCCCGCGGAAACGCCCAACGAGCGCATGAAGGTCCAGGTCACCATCCTCGACCGCGAGCTCCGCGCCGACGGGGTCCGTGTCTCGGTCTTCAAGCAGCAGACCAGCCCCAGGGGCGGCAACTGGGTCGACGCCCAGGTCGATCCGCGGACCAACATCGACATCGAGAACGCCATCCTGACGCGCGCCCGGCAGCTTCGCATTGCCGGCGGCTCCTGAGACGGCAGCGCTCCTCTCGGTCAAGAGCTTGACGTGAGAGGCCGCAGCGGGCATCCGCTGCGGCCTCCGTCTTTTTCGGAACACCCTTTTTCGGGAACATCTCCGTGTCGTCCACGCCTGCAGCGCCCACCGCGCGCTACAATTTCACCGAAACCGAGAGCAAGTGGCAGAAGGTCTGGGAAGAGCGCCAGACCTTCAGGGCCGCGATGGATAAGGCGCGCCCGAAATACTACGTGCTCGAGATGTTCCCCTATCCGTCGGGGCGCATCCACATGGGCCACGTGCGCAACTACACGCAGGGCGACGTGATCGCGCGCTACAAGCGGGCCAAGGGTTTCAACGTCCTGCATCCGATGGGCTGGGATGCGTTCGGACTGCCGGCCGAGAACGCCGCCATGGAGAAGAAGGTCCATCCCAAGAAGTGGACCTACGAGAACATCGCCTCGATGAAGAAGCAGCTGAAGTCGATGGGCCTGTCCCTCGACTGGAGCCGCGAGCTGGCGACCTGCGACCCGAGCTATTATCGCCACCAGCAGAAGATGTTCCTCGACTTCTGGAAGGCGGGGCTGGCCTACCGCAAGGAGGCCTGGGTCAACTGGGATCCCGTCGACAACACGGTGCTGGCCAACGAGCAGGTGATCGAGGGCAAGGGCTGGCGAACCGGCGCGCCCGTCGAGCGCCGCAAGCTCACCCAGTGGAATCTCAAGATCACGCACTTCGCCGACGAGCTGCTGAGCCGCCTCGACACGCTCGACCGCTGGCCCGAGAAGGTGCGCCTGATGCAGGCGAACTGGATCGGCAAGAGCCGGGGTGCGCGCGTCTTCTGGCAGCTCACCGACGCCTCGGGTGCCGCCTTGCCTGAAAAGGATGGGGGCAAACTCGAGATCTTCACGACCCGTCCCGACACGCTGTTCGGCGCCTCGTTCATGGCATTGTCGGCCGAGCACCCGCTGGTTGCGGGACTGGCTCCCTCGGATCCCGGCCTGCAGCACTTCATCGCCGAATGCCGCAAGACCGGCACGGCGGCGGCCGAGGTCGAGACCGCCGAGAAGCAGGGCTACAAGTTGCCGCTGCTCGCCAGGCATCCGCTGATCCCGGGCAAGACGGTTCCGGTCTATGCCGCCAACTTCGTGCTGATGGAATACGGCACGGGCGCGATCTTCGGCTGCCCCGGCCACGACGAGCGCGACCATGAGTTCGCGACCAAGTACGGCCTGCCGATCCTGCAGGTCGTGGCGCCGGCGGACGGCAAGACGCTCGACATCTCCGCTGCGCCGTTCGTCGAGGACGGCCTCATCGTGAATTCGGAGTTCCTCGACGGGCTCGGCGTCGAGGAGGCGAAGGCGCGGGTGATCGCACGCCTTGAGGAGATGGGCGTCGGCAAGGGGACGACTCAGTATCGCCTGCGGGACTGGCTGGTCTCGCGTCAGCGTTACTGGGGCTGTCCGATTCCGGCGATCCATTGCGAGAGCTGCGGCGTGGTGCCGGTGCCCGACAAGGACCTGCCCGTACAGCTGCCCGAAGACGTGACCTTCGACCGTCCGGGCAATCCGCTGGACCGCCATCCGACGTGGAAACACGTGCCGTGCCCGACCTGCGGCAAGCCCGCGCGTCGCGAGACCGACACGTTCGACACCTTCATCGATTCGAGCTGGTACTTCGACCGGTTCACGTCGCCGCAGCTCGAGACGGCGCCGTTCGATCGCGACGAGAACCAGTACTGGATGCCGGTCGATCAATATATCGGCGGCGTCGAGCATGCGATCCTGCACCTGCTCTATTCGCGGTTCTGGACGCGCGCCATGCGCGAGGTCCAGATGACCGACCGTGACGAGCCGTTCGACGGCCTCTTCACCCAAGGCATGGTCTGCCACGAGACCTATCGCGCGAGCGACGGCACCTGGCTGACGCCCGAGGAGATCGAGCGCGACGGCGGCAAGGTCGTGCGCACGTCCGACAAGAGCCCGGTCGAGGTCGGGCGTTCGGAGAAGATGTCCAAGTCGAAGAAGAACGTCGTCGACCCGGACGAGATCATCCGCGACTACGGCGCCGACACCGCGCGCTGGTTCATGCTGTCCGACAGTCCGCCCGAACGCGACCTCGAATGGACCGAGGCCGGCGTCACCGGCGCCTGGCGCTTCCAGCAGCGCCTGTTCAGGATCGCCTCTTCGGCGATCGAGGCCCTGCCGGCGGTCGGCACGCCGAGGCCCGCGACGTTCGCGGACGCGGCCGTCGCCCTGCGCCGCGCCGCGCACAAGGCGATCGCGGGCATCTCCGCCGACATCGAGGCCTTCCACTTCAACAAGGCCGTGGCGCGACTCTATGAATTCGCCAACACGATCGATTCGGTCGAGGCGAAAGACGAGAGCACCAGGTGGGCGCTGCGCGAGGCGCTCGAGATCTTCGTGCGCCTGATCGGTCCCATGACTCCTCATCTCGCCGAGGAACTGTGGCACGCGCTGGGCCACACCGGCCTTGTTGCCGATGCGCCATGGCCGACGGCCGAGGATGAACTCCTGGTCGATGACACCGTTACCGTTGCCGTGCAGTTGAACGGCAAGCTGCGCGGCACCATTTCACTCGCCAAGGACACGTCGAAGGACGCGGCGGAAGCCGCGGCGTTGGCGCTTCCGGAGCTCGTGCGCGGCCTCGACGGCAAGACCCCGAAGCGGGTGATCGTCGTGCCGAACCGGATCGTAAACGTCGTGGTGTGAGGCCTCGCCTCGAGGCGTGCCGTCCGGGAAACAGACCATGTCGACCAACCGCCGACAGAGGCGAGCAGAGAAAGCGGCCAAAGCATCGCCGACCGGCCTCGCCGGGGGACCCGGTGCGGCGAGGACGCTGCTGGCGCAAGCCGTCCGGCGTCACCAGGCCGGTGATCTGGCGGGAGCGGTCGCCGACTACGAACGCGCGCTCCAGCTCAATCCGAAAGTACCGGAAGCGCTGTCCAACCTCGGCTTGGCGTTGAAGGACCTCGGCCGGCCTGCCGAAGCCGTCGCCTGCTACGAGAAGGCGCTGGCGCTGAAGCCCGACGCGGCCGAGGTGCTGTCGAATCTCGGCGCTGCGCTGAAGGATCTCGGTCGCCTGGACGCGGCAGTCGCCAGTTTCCGGCGAGCCTTGAGCCTCAAGCCCGACTATCCCGGAGCGCTCTCCAACCTCGGCAACGTGCTCAAGGAGCAGGGGCACTTCGACGAGGCGATCGAGTGCTACCGGCAGGCACTCGCGCTCAGGCCGGACTATCCCGAGGCTCTGTCGAATCTCGGGAACGCCCTGCGCGAACGCAACCTGATGGACGAAGCCGTCGGCCACTTTCGCCGGGCGCTGGCGCTGAAGCCCGACTTTCCCGAAGCTCTTTCGAACTGCGGCAATGCGCTGAAGGACCAGGGCCTGCTCGACGAGGCGATCGAGTGCTACGAACAGGCGATTCGCCTGAGACCGCGCTTCGCCGAGGCCCATAGCAACCTGCTCATGACGCTCCACTATTCGGAGCGCTTCGTTCAGCGCAACACGCTCGACGAGGCACGCCGGTTCGCGCGGCTTATCGAGGTGGCCAGCAGCGCCCGCCAGGTCTTTTCCAACAGCGCCGATCCTCATCGACGTCTGCGCATCGGCTACGTTTCCGCCGATCTCCGCTCACATCCCGTCGGCATCTTCCTCGACGGCATCCTCGCCGCCCACGACCCGGCCATGGTCGAGATCTTCTGCTACAGCAACGCCCGCATCGAGGACGACGTGACCCGGCGGCTGCGCCAGAGCGCCGGTCACTGGCGCATAATCGCCGGCGTGTCCGATGCCGCGGCCGATGCCGCGATCAGGCGCGACGCGATCGACATCCTCGTCGACCTCTCGGGGCACACGTCGGGCAATCGGCTGCCTCTTTTTGCCCTGAAACCCGCACCGGTGCAGGCCACCTGGCTGGGCTATGTCGATACGACCGGGCTCACCGCAATGGACCACATCCTGGCCGATCGCATTGTCGTCCCGCCGGGCGACGAGGCGTCCTTTACCGAGAAGGTATGGCGGCTGCCCCAGACGTATTTCTGCTTCACGCCCCCGGCCTTCAACGTCCCGCTGGTCGACCGGCCGGCCGAGCGGCCCCTGACGTTCGGCTCGTTCAACAACCGCGCCAAGCTGACGCCCGCAACGATCGGGCTGTGGGCCGGTGTGCTGAACGCCACGCCCGGCAGTCGCCTGCTGGTGAAGACGGCGTTCGTCGACAATCCCACCATACGGCAGGAGATGTTGGGGCAGTTCGCGGTCCACGGCATTGGCGCCGAGCGGCTGACCCTTGAAGGACCGTCCTCGCGCGCCGACTTGCTCGCCGCCTACAACAGGATCGACATTGCGCTGGACCCTTTCCCCTATGGGGGTGGCCTGACGACCGCAGAAGCCTTATGGATGGGCGTCCCAGTCGTGACCCTGCAAGGTCCACGGTGGGTCAGCCGCGCCGCGGCGAGCATCCTCACGACGGTCGGATTGCCAGAACTGGTTGCCCTCGATGTCGAGGGATATGTACGAACGGCGAAAGCGCTGGCAGATGATCGTCGACGGCTCGAGGCGCATCACCGCGAGCTGCGCCAGACGGTCGAAAAGTCGCCGCTCTGCGACGGGCCGCGCCTTACTCGCGCCGTCGAAGGCTTCTATCGCGATATGTGGGCCGCCTGGTGTGCCGGGCGAAGCGCAGGACGAGCGTGAGGACCGAGCCACGCCATGTCGTTGCCTTGCTCGCGAAGCCCGATCCCAGGGTCCGGGGCGTGGTTATCTACGGAAACGACGACGGTCCGGCGGTAAAGGAGACGGCGGAGGGCGCGCCACTGGCCCTGCCAGAGCGCGTCCGCAGCCTCGACGGCAAGTCACCCGAACGTGTGATCGTCGTGCCGAACCGCATCGTAAATGTTGTAGTCTAGGGCCGCAGAGCCAGGAAGGGCCAGAAACATGGCACGCAAGCCGAACTACGATTTCGAGCGTCGCGAGCGCGAACGCCTTAAGGCCATCAAGGTCGCCGAGAAGGCCGAAGCCAAGCGCGCCGCGCGCGAGCGCGCCAGGCTGGAAGAGGGTGGAGAAGCCGCGGCGGGCGAAAGCGAACCGTCGACCGACAAGAGCTGACGTCTCCCGCAGCCTGGCCCATGCTATAGACGGGCCGTGAAGATCGAAGCACGACAGGTCGAGTCCTTCCTGAAGAAGCCGGATCCCAAGGTCCGGGGCGTGGTGATCTATGGCAACGACGACGGCTTGGTCGCCGAGCGCGCCGTCACGCTCGCCAGGTCGGTCTGCGAGGATCTCAAGGATCCGTTCCGCGTGGTCGACATCGCCGGAGACGTGCTGAAGCAGGATCCGGCGCGGCTGGCCGACGAGTTCGGCGCTCTTTCGATGATGGGCGGACGGCGTGTGATCCGCGTCCGACCCGCTGGCGAAGAATCCGTTGCGGCGCTGGAGAACCTCGTCGAGGCCGTTGCGGGCGATGCGCTGATCATCGTCGAAGCCGGTAATCTGACGCCGCGCTCCAATCTGCGCACCCTCGCCGAAACCGAGGCCAGCCTGGCCGCCTTGCCCTGCTACATGGACAATGAGGCCGCGCTCGAAGGGCTGGTCGAAAGCGCCGCCCGTGCCCAGGGGCTGAGCGTCGATCCCGAGGCCCTGGATTGGATCGTGCAGCGGCTGGGCGGCGATCGCGGTCAGACCCGCGGCGAGATCGACAAGCTGCTGCTCTACAAAGGATCCGATGCCGGCAAGAGCATCACGCTGCAGGATGCGATGGCCGTTCTCGGCGACACCGCGTCCATCGGCATCGACGACGTGATCGCGGCGACGTTCGATGGCGAAGTGGTGGCCCTCGACCGGGCGCTCGACCGTGTTTTCGCCGAAGGCGGCAATCCGGTGCAGCTCGTGCGCTCACTGCAGCGACACGCCGACCAGCTTCATCTCGTCTCGGGACACGTCGCCAAGGGGTTGAACCTCGAAGGCGCCCTGTTCAAGGCGCGTGGACTGCCCCGGGGCGGCCCCGTGCGCCAGCGTTTCGAGAGGCATTTACGGACCTGGCCGCTGCCGCGACTGAACGCGGCTGTCTCCACGATCCTCGATGCCGAGATCGACTGCAAGCGGACGGGCCTTCCGCATGAAGCCATTGCCCGCCGCCTTTGCCTCCGCCTGAGCCAGGCGGCGCGATCGGCAAAGGCCCGGCGTTAGGCTTCTACTTGCCGGTCGGCGTCAGCGGAATCGCCGCCTGCGGCGACAGGACGAGGAAGGTGAAGCTCTCTTCGATGTAGAGGCGCACGCGCTCGGTGTCGTGCTCCAGGTATCCGATCGAGAAATCCTGTCCGACCGTCAGTTCGAAATCACCCCCGCGCAGGGAGATCACGAGGCCCCCATCGAGGCCAGGCGCGGCATACACCTCACCGTCGATCAGCCGCTGAACGTGGCTGAGGATCGGATAGCCTCCGTCGGTCCGAGACTGGAGGTCCTTGAAGAGTTGCTCGCTCAACACGACGGCGAACGGACCTTCGACGCCTTCGTCGCGAAGCTTCTTCAGGGCTGCCGCCACGGCGTCGGGGTAATCGGCGTGGCTGGTCCCCATCGCCACCGCCTGTCCCTTCTGCGCTTCGCAGATGCCGATGATCTGGGCCGCCGTGTAACCGTGAAAGATGGCGCGGTCCTCCGCGATGGCGATCTCGCGCGCCGCCGCCGTGACCGAATCGAGATCCGGATCGCGTGCCCCGCGATCGATGGCGTCCAGTTCCGCGCGCGTCACTTCGAAGGGTATCCGGAGTTCGACGAGCGGCTGGATCCGCCGCAGCAGCGCTCGCACGTTCTGTCCGCCCGGCGGCGAGGCGATCGGATCGGCGCGGCCCAACTCGACGTCGGACGCACCCCAACCGAGTGGCCCGCGGAAATCGACGACGCGACGGGCGGCGAGCAGGGTACGCAGCGTCCGCGTCGCCTCCTTCTCGATCTCTTCCCAACCGGCTTCGGTGATGGGTGCGCGATCACGAAAGAGATGGTTCTTCATTTTCTCACCTGATCGGACTTCCGGCGAAGGCTGCCGATTCCAAGACTGCCAGTGGAGACGCTTTCGGCTTCGTCACCGCCAGACCCGCCGCCCTTCATGTCGGCCTCGATCTCCTTGATCGGACCTTCCTTGAACAGGAACGTCCGCAGATGCTCATCCATCTTGGGGTCGTTACGGCGTAGCCACTCGAGAGCCATCGCAGCGTGTTCCTTTTCCTCGTCGCGGTTGTGTTCGAGGATGGTGCGCAACTCGGCGTTCGACGTGGCTTTGGCCCGCTGGTCGTACCAGTCGACGGCCTCGAGTTCTTCCATGAGGGAAACGATCGCGCGATGGCGATCAATGACCTCGGGGCCGAGCTTGGCCGGGTCTTCGTGCAGCGTTTCACTAGCCATGGCGCAGCAACGCTCGATCCCGCGCGAGGTTCCGCGACGAGGGCCGCCGTCGCGCCGATGTTCCGAGGAACGGCGTCGCGCTCGTTGCGTTGCTTGGCGACCGTTACACATTTGTGGAGAGGAACGTGCGCGCTTTGGGTTGCCTTCTGGCGGCGTCGTTCCTGGTGAGTGCCTGCGCCAGCGTTCCCATGGCGGGGCCCGCTGCCGATGCGGACGGCAAGCGGTTCGACCCGCCACCGCCCGGTCAGTCCGCTTTGTATCTCTATCGAACGTCGGTGCTCGGCTCTGAGGCCGTCTTCTCGCTCGCGGACAATCAGCAGCCGATCGGCTCATTGGCCAATAGAACCTGGATCCGCGCCGACGTCGTGCCGGGACGGCACGTCATCACCTGCAGCGTACCGAGTTACGCGCCGCTGACGCAGCCGCTGGCGGAGGCAGCCACCGTCGATCTGGCGCCCGGCGAGATCCGCTTTCTCGAAGTGGATGTATGGCCGGGGCTTCCGCTCAATCCGCGCTGTGTGGCAGGCGAAGTGACAGCCGACAAGGGCCGCGCCGCGGTGACGGACGGCAACCGCGCCATGGCGGCCAACTGACGTCAACGCCGCGTGAGCTTGTCGACCACCGTGTCGAGCTGATCGAAATCTCGAATCTCCAGGGTGAGCATGCTCTGCTCGCCGAGGCCGCGAAGGGTCAGGTCTGCCTTGAGGCCCAGCGCTTCCTCGATACGCTTCTCGAGGGCGCGCGTGTCCGCGCTCTTCGGCGCGGCGCCGCCGGCGGCCGGGCTGGCCTTCGAGCCGCCGCCCTTGGCGGTTTTCTTCGTCTCGCCGGTCAGGCGTTCGAGGTCACGTACGGTGAGCTTCTCGGCAACGGCCCGCTGGGCCATCGCCAACGGGTCGGGTACACCGATCAGTGTACGTGCCTGGCCGGCGGACAGGTCACCGTCGCGCACCATCTCCTGAACGGCCGGCGGCAAGTCGAGAAGCCGCAGGGTGTTGGCGACATGCGGCCGGCTGCGGCCCATCATGCGCGCAATGTCTTCCTGCGTGTGGCTGTAATCCTCGATCAGCCGCTTGTAGCCCTGCGCCTCGTCGATCGCGGTGAGATCGGAACGCTGAAGGTTCTCGACCAGGCCGATCTGCAGGGCGTCCCTGTCGTCGATGCTGCGGATGACGACGGGAACATCGTGAAGCTGGGCCTTTTGCGCGGCCCGCCAGCGGCGCTCGCCGGCGATGATCTCGTAGGAATCGGCCGAGTCGCGCAGCGGGCGCACAAGTATAGGTTGTAGAAGGCCATACTCCTTGACCGATTCGACCAGCATCTCGATGCCCTCGAAACTGGTGCGCGGCTGCATCTTGCCGGGCTTGAGCTGGCCGATCGGCAAAGTGAGCGGCGTCTTGTTGGGCGAGGGGCGCGCATTTTCGACAGCACCCGATTCCGGCGTCACAACCACCGGTTGCGGCGACGCCGACGGAGTGGCGGGAGGAGGCGTCACCGCAGCGGCGACTTCGTCGTCGCCGAGGAGAGCGGACAGGCCGCGGCCGAGGCCGCGCGGTTTGGGAGCTTGGGTCATTGTACGGGTGCCTGTTCTGCGGCGAGGCGCCGGCGGCGGATGAACTCGCTCGCCAGCAAAATGTAGGCCTGCGATCCGGCACAGGCATTATCGTAGATCAACACCGGCATGCCGTGGGACGGCGCTTCGGCAATGCGCACGTTGCGCGGGATCGTCGTCCCGAAAACGAGCTCGCCGTAATGGCCGCGGACATCGGCCACGACTTGCTGGCTCAAGGTCATCCGGCGGTCCACCATGGTCAGGACCACGCCGAAGATGTGCAATCTTGGATTAAGGCGCTTCTTCACGCGCTCGATCGTATTGCCCAGCGCGCCGATCCCTTCGAGGGCCAGGAACTCGGCCTGCAAGGGAACGAGGACCGCATCCACAGCCACCAGGGCATTGAGAGTGACGAGGCCCAGGGACGGGGGACAGTCGATCAGGACGATGTTCCAGCGCTGCCGGGCGTCGCTCTCCGGCGCCGCCAGCGCATCCGCCAGCCGGTTCTCACGACGCTCCATGTCGATCAACTCGATCTCGGCGCCCGCGAGTTGAACCGACGCCGGCATGACCTCAAGCCCCGGGATGCGGGTCTGTCGGACACACTCGCCCATGGGCTTCAGACCGAGCAAATACTCGTATGATCCGGGTGAGCGCTCATTTCGACCCACCCCTAGACTGGTCGAGGCGTTTCCCTGGGGATCCAGATCGATCAGGAGGACCCGCTCCCCGACCGCCGCGAGAGCCGTGGCAAGGTTGATGGCCGTCGTCGTTTTACCGACGCCGCCCTTCTGGTTGGCGATCGCGAAGATCTGGGGCGCCGGTATAGGGGCCGATTCGGAGGAGGACGGCGTCACGATCGGTCACGCTTGCAATGGCATCGGGTGAAAAGTCCCATTTCTTCTTCGCCTCGTCCACCTCGGCCTGCCAACCCTTGCCCTTGTGGAAGAGGCAGGTGGCGTTCTCTGTCCTATGTCGATCCGACCATGCGAGCAATTGATCCAGGGGCGCAAGGGCCCTTGCCGTGATCACGTCGGCCCCCGCCGGCGGCGCCATCTCGATCCGCTTCACCACCACCGTGGGAGGCCTCTCCAGCCCCATTTTCCGCCCGGCTTCCCCGAGGAAAGCCGCTTTCCGCGCATCCGATTCGATCAGGGTGACCAAGAGGTCCGGGCGTAGGGCCGCGATGACGAGGCCGGGAAATCCGCCCCCGCTTCCCAGGTCGGCGAGTGACTTGGCATTTGCCGGGATCAGGGAAACCACCTGGGCGGAATCGACCACGTGGCGCTTCCAGGCCCCCTCCAAGGTATTGCGTCCGACCAGGTTGATGGCCTTCTGCCACCGATTCAGGGTCTCGACCAGAATCTCCAGGCGGCGGAGTGTTTCACGTGAAACATCGGAAAGAGGATCCACGGCTAGGCAGCCCGCCGACGGACATGTTTCAGGAGGGCAACCAGCGCCGCCGGAGTCACACCCGAAATGCGCGCCGCCTGTCCGAGGGTTGCCGGACGATTGGCTTCCAGCTTCTGGCGAACCTCAGTCGACAGGCTTCCGATGGCGCCATAATCAAGATCTGGGGGCAGGCTCAGGGCTTCGTCCCGCCTGTAGGCGGCGATGTCGCCGCGTTGCCGGGACAGGTATCCCTCGTAGCGCGAATCTATGGTAAGCTGTTCCACGAACTCCGGCGAGACGGCAGCGAGTTCAGGCCATACGCCAACGAGACGATCCCAGTCGAGTTCCGGGTAGGCGAGCAGATCGAGCGCCGACCGCGCGACGCCGTCCTGATTGATGGCGATCCCGCGCTTCGCCAAGGCCGACGGGCTGATCCGGAGACTGCCCGCAAGAGATCGGGCGGCTTCGAGGGCCCGATGTTTCACGTGAAACATTGCCGCCCGTTCATTGCCCACACAGCCGATCTCGAGTCCTCGCGGAGTCAGCCGCTGGTCGGCATTATCGGCGCGTAGCCACAGACGGTACTCGGCCCGCGAGGTGAACATCCGATAGGGTTCCGTCACCCCGAGGGAGACGAGGTCGTCGATCAGGACGCCAAGGTAACCATCCGCGCGGTCGACGACGAACGGCTTTGCCAGCACCGCATTCAACCCGGCAATCAACCCCTGTGCCGCCGCTTCCTCATATCCCGTCGTGCCGTTGATCTGGCCGGCCATGAAGAGGCCCGGAACACGGCGCGTTTCCAAGGTCGCGTTGAGTTCGCGCGGGTCGATATGATCGTATTCGATCGCGTAACCGGGCCTGAACATCTCGGCATGCTCCAGGCCCGGTATGGTCCGGAGCATCGCAAGCTGGACGTCCTGCGGCAGCGAGGTCGAGATGCCATTGGGATAAACGGTGTCGTCGTCCAGGCCCTCCGGCTCGAGGAAGATCTGGTGGCGGTCCCGGTTGCCGAACCGCACCACCTTATCCTCGATCGATGGGCAATAACGCGGCCCCACGCTTTCGATCTGCCCGGAGTACATGGGCGCCCGGTGGAGGTTGGCGCGGATGATCTCGTGCGTCTCGGCCGTGGTCGTCGTGATGTGGCAAGGGACCTGAGGGGTCGTAATCCGACTAGTCAAGTAGGAGAATGGCTTCGCCGGATCGTCGCCATCCTGACGCTCCAGGGAGGCGTAGTCGATCGTCCGGCCATCGAGGCGCGCCGGGGTCCCTGTTTTCAGTCGCCCCAGCGTGAAGCCCAGCCGATGCAAGGTGAGCGCCAGCGCCGTCGAGGGCTCCTCGACTCCATCGCCCCGCGCGCGGCCGGCCGGGATCTTGGTCTCGCCCATATGGATGAGGCCGCGGAGGAAGGTCCCCGTCGTCAGGATCACCCGCCCGGCGCCAATCTCGGACCCCGACTCGGTGATGACCCCTGCACACGCACCCGTTGCATCGATGCGAATATCCGCAACCGCCTCGGCGCGGATTTCGAGGTTCGCCTGTTCCGCCAGCAGTTCCTGGATCGCCCGCCGGTAAAGCTTCCGATCGGCCTGCGCCCGTGGGCCCCGGACGGCCGGACCCTTGGACAGGTTCAGTGTGCGGAATTGAATTCCGCCGCGATCGATCGCGCGGCCCATGATTCCGTCGAGTGCGTCGATCTCGCGGACGAGATGTCCCTTGCCCAGCCCGCCGATCGCGGGATTGCAGGACATCTCGCCGATCGTCTCCATTCGATGGGTGAGCAGAAGGGTGCGGGCGCCAAGGCGAGCAGATGCGGCCGCAGCCTCACAGCCGGCATGACCACCCCCCACCACGATCACGTCATACGAGAAGGCCCTCATGCCGGGCCATTTACGCCTCCCGTCAGCGGCGGTCCAGTTGGTCGAGATGGCTCGTGTCGTTGATGAACCCCACGCGTACGTCGCCATCCGCCAGGATCTCGACCTCGTTCAGCGAGCATGGGTCCTGCGCCAGCTTCCAGTACGCCGACAGCGGCTGATCGAGGAGTTGCAGCAGCAATGCGCGATTCACGCTGTCATGCCCGACCAGGACAACTGTCTCGCCGCTGTGCCGGTCCAGCACCAAACGCAGCGCATTCGCGGTGCGGGCAACAACGTCCTGCAGCGATTCGCCGCCGGGAAAGCGCATGAGGTGAGGGGCACGTCGCCATAGGCGATACGCGTCCGGCGCCTCCTTCCCGACCTCGTCATGGGTGCGCATCTGCCACGCGCCATAGTCGATGTCGCCCATGCCTTCATGAACCGAGGAGGGAATACCGCAGACTTGTGCAACCCGGGCGCCCGTGACGACGCAGCGCTGCAGCGAACTCGTATAGACAGCAACCGGCTTCCAGCGCGCATGGATTCGCGCGGCCAGCGCGTCGGCCTGCGCCAGCCCTCTGTCGGTCAGGGGAAGGTCGGTGCGGCCCCGGAAGCGGGCCGGGTGAATGCCGTCGACGTGTCCGTGGCGGGTCAGCAGGATTCTGGTCATGCCCAAGTGTAACCCGCGAACCACAGAGCGTACCCGTGTCGTAAGGCAGCTATTCACGAAATCTTGACGGCCATGGCCGGCGTGCCTTAACCAGTGCGCATCGACGGTCCTCCTTAACCGGAGGCTAACAGGGAATGCCGTGCTGCCCCTTCGGGGGCTAATCGGCAGCTGTACCCGCAGCTGTAAGCGGCGAGCGACTGCCCCAGAGTCACTGGACGAAAGTCTGGGAAGACGGGCAGGAGCCGTGACCCGCGAGCCAGAAGACCTGCCGGCGATAGCGTCGCTCTTCCGATGGACGGGACAATCCAACGGGACGGTCAACCGAGCGGTGACGCGCCTTGTGCGTGTTCTGTCTTGGGAGATCCGTCTATGACGCCGATCCGTCGAATTCTATTCGTCCTTCCGTTCCTGGCGTCTCTCGCCGCGCCCCTGACGGCGCAGGCCCAGACCGAGCCGGACGCCATGATGCCCGCCACGGTCGTGACCGCCGATCGCTTCCCGACCGATCCGAGCAAGGTCACCGCCAGCTACACCGTGGTCATGCAGGAAGAGATGCAGCGCCGGCAGCTTCGCACGGCCGCCGAAGTGCTGAAGACCGTCCCCGGCGTCTCCGTGCAACAGTCCGGCGGCGTGGGCACACTGACCTCGGTCTTCGTGCGCGGCTCCAATGCCAACCACGTGCTGGTGCTGATCGACGGCGTCAACGTCAGCGATCCATCGAGCGGCAGCGGCGCGGTCGACTTCGGCAACTTCCTCACCGAGAATCTCGATCGCATCGAAGTCGTGCGCGGGCCGATGTCGACGATGTACGGCAGCCAGGCGATGGGCGGCGTCATCAACATGGTCACCAAGGCCGGCAAGGGGCCGATGAACGGCGCGGCCTTCACGGAACTGGGCACGCGGCTGACAAGCAACAGCGGCGCCTACGTGCGCGGTAGTGTGGGACGATTCAATTACAACCTGACGGCCGCCGGTACGTTCAGCCCGAACGATACGCCGGTGCCGGCCCGCTTCACGCCGAACGGCGGCTACGTCGACATCGATCCCTATCGCAACATCACGCTCGCGGCGCGCCTCGGCTTCGAGATCAACGACAACACGCAGTTCAACTGGTACGGCCGCTACATCGACAGCAAGGTCAACTACGACCAGGTCGGGCAGGAAGATCCGAATGCCAACGGCTACTCGTCGCAGTTCTACACGCGCGGCGAGCTCGAAGGGTCGTATTTCGACGGACGCTGGAAGCCGGTCGTCGGGGTCAATTACAGCACGATCACACGGCACGATCTCGACTATGCGAGCGTGCAGAACCCGTTCCCGTTCAATACCGACAGCTGGTTCAACGGCCGCCGCCTGCAAGCCGATTTCAAGAACCTCGTGAAGATCATCGATCAGGTCGAAGTGATCGGCGGCATCGATTACGATCGGCAGTGGGCCTACACCAACACGGTCGGCCCGTTCACACCTTATACGCAGGCGTGGGGAACGATGGCGCAGACCGGCATCTACGGCCAGCTTCGTCTCAATCCGTTCGACGGATTCAACCTCAACGTCGGCGGCCGCATCGACATGAACGACATGTTCGGCACGGTCGGCACCTGGCGCGCCGGCGCGTCCTATCTCTGGGCACCGACGGACACCAAGATCAAGGCGTCCTACGGCACGGCCTTCAAGGCACCCGCACTGATCGAGATGTTCGGTCCCGGGCCGTTCTGCGGCGGCAATCCCAACCTCCAGCCCGAGTACAGCCGCGGCTACGAGGTTGGCGTGGAGCAGGGGATTTTCGACCGCAAGGTGAAGGCCGGCATCACCTACTTCTTCAATACCTATTCGAACCTGATCCAGTGCGCGCCGCCTACCTTCGCCCTGATGCAGAACGTCGCCAACGCCCAGACCGAAGGCTTCGAGGTGACACTCCAGATCAGCCCGCTGAAGTGGTTCGATCTCCATTTCGACTACACGCACCTCATCGCGCGTAACGTCGACGCCAACCAGCCGCTGGTGCGCCGGCCGGGCGACACCTTCAACATCCGCGCCGAGGTGCGGCCGTGGGAGAACACCCTGTTCGGGATCGGCGTGCTGCAGGTCAACAGCCGAACCGATATCAATGCCACGACCGGCGCATTCATGACCCCGGCGCCCTATACGCTGGTTCGCATCACGGCGCAGTACGACGTGATCCCGTCGGTCCAGCTCTTCGCCCGTGCCGAAAACGTCCTGGACCGGGTGTACGAGGAGCCGGAAGGGTATCAGGCCCCGTACTTCCAGGCCTTCTTCGGCGTGAAGGCCAAGTTCTGAAGTGACGATGCGACTGCGCCATCGGCGAAACTTGCTGCAAGTCTTCGCTGGTGGCGTAGCTTTCGCTATCGTGACCCAAGCGACCGCCGCCTCGACGACCACCATAGCCTTGCTCCATCTCGCTCCCCGTCCCGGGGAGATCGAGGCGAACAGGGGCGCCCTCGAGCAGGCCGTGCGCCGGGCCGCGGCACACGGCGCGCGACTGATCGTGACGCCGGAACTCGCCGTGAGCGGCTATGGCTTCCGCGATCTCATCGGCACCGACTGGATCGCAGCGGGGCAACCCGCGCTGTTCGCCTGGGCCGGCGCGCTCGCCCGGGAGAGCAAGGCGTCCCTGGTGCTCGGCACGCCGGAAGCAGACCCGGAAGACGGAAAGCTGTTCAACAGCATGGTCCTGTTCGCACCGGACGGCTCGGTGGTGGGCCGCCACCGCAAGGTGAACGCCTTGCGGGTGGGGTCCGAATCCTGGTCGACGCCGGGCGACCGTACCTCGGTGTTCACGATAGAGGGCATCGGCCGGCTCGGCTTCTTCGTCTGCGCCGACATGTATTCGCCCCGCCTCGTCGATGAGACCGCGGTCCAGGGCGTAGACCTGCTCCTGTCCTCCGCCGCCTGGGCCCCGGGCCTTCACGGTCCGAACGGCGAGTGGGAGCGCGCTTCCGCCAAGACCGGCCGGCCTGTTCTCGTCTGCAATCGCACCGGCAAGGATGTCCTCGATTTCGATGAGGCCCAGTCGGTCGCGGCCGTCGACGGCGCGATCGCCTTCTCGCACGCCTCGCCGGAACCCAGGATCGCGCTGGTCGACTGGACCACCAACACGCACCGCCTGACCAACTGGCGCATCACAGGCGCCGCCTAGACATGCCCCCTCGCAACCCCCCGTCGTCTCGACCGGAGCACCGAAGGTGCGCAGCGGAGAGACCTTGTCTCCACCAAAAGCCGGCAAATCGCAGAGGGAAGGTCTCTCCACTACGCGCTGCGCGCTCCGGTCGAGACGACGGGTCCTTTAAGAATCTCTTTCGCTCGTTCGTGTGCCTCGTCCTGCTGCTTGCCGCCCTCCCGGCCGCCGCCCAGACACCGCAGCGCGTGGTGACGCTCAATCTCTGCCTGGACCAGATGGCGCTCCGGCTGGCGGCCCCCGGGCAGCTCGTGGGCGTGAGCTATCTGTCGCAGGATCCGAACCTTTCCGTCCTTGCCGACCGCGCCGCCGCTCTTGCACCGGTGCGCGACTCCGTCGAAACGATCCTGGTGCTGCGGCCCGATCTCGTGATCCTCGGCGCGGACAGCCACGCCCCGCTCAAGCGCCTGCTGCGCGGCGCCGGCGTCCGTCTGCTCGAACTGCCGTGGGCGACGTCGATCGGCGAGGCCGAGACCGTCATCGAGCAGATGGCGACGGCACTCGGCCGCGAAGACGTGGGCCGACGCCTGATCGCCGGCATGCAGATGGAGCGTCGCCGGCTGACCTGGACCGCCGCTCCCCTCGGAACGGCGGTCTATCTCGAGGCCAATCGTGGGACTTCGGGAAAGGGCAGCCTGATGGACGAACTGCTGCGACTCTCGGGCTACCGCAATCTCGCCGCCGAGCTCGGCATCGGCTCCTTCGGCCGCCTGTCGCTCGAGACCGTTCTCGCCGGCCAGCCCGACCTCGTGGTGCTCGACGGGACGGCCAACGACAACCCGGCCCGCGCCACCGAGTTCGTCGGCCATCACGCGCTGCTCGCCCTGGCGGGCAAGACGAAGCTCGCGTCGGTGCCGACCCGGTTTTCGATCTGCGCCGGGCCGGACAATTTCGAGGTGATGCGGCTACTGGCGGAGGCGCGGCCATGAATCGCTGGCTCCTCCTGCTGGTGGCCGCGCTCTTCCTGCTGTCGCTGGCGGTCGGTCCGGCCTGGTGGCCCTGGCGGCTCGGCACCGAGGTCGGCTGGGCCATCGTCTGGGAGCTGCGCCTGCCGCGCGCCACCCTGGGTCTGCTGATCGGCGGCGTGCTGGGCCTGAGCGGTGCGGTGCTGCAGGGCTGGCTGCGCAATCCGCTCGCAGAACCCGGAGTGATCGGCGTGTCGGCCTGCGCCGGCTTCGCCGCCGTCTGCGCCTTCTACAGCGGCCTCGCCGCCGCCTTCGCCCTGGCGCTGCCGCTGGCGGGCATCGCCGGCGCCGCCATTGCCGTCGCCCTCTTGATGGGCGCGGTGCGCTCCGGCACGGGCACCGTCTCGCTGCTGCTGATGGGCGTGGCGATCAACGCCATCGCCGCCGCACTGATCTCGCTGGTCCTCGCGCTGTCCCCCAATCCCTTCGCCTACCAGGAAATCTCACTCTGGCTGGCCGGCTCAATCGTCGATCGCGACCTGCGCCATCTCGCCATCGCCGCGCCGTTCATGGTTGTCGGCGCGGTCATCGTTCTGGGCGTCGGACGTTGGCTCGATGCCCTGTCGCTGGGCGAGGACACGGCCCGCAGCCTCGGCGCGGATACGAAATCGCTCGGTCTTCGCCTGACGCTCGGCGTCGGGCTGATGGTGGGAGCGGCCACCTCGGTGGCGGGCGTCATCGGCTTCGTCGGCCTGATCGCACCTCACCTGATCCGCGCGCGCGTCGGCTTCCGCCCGGGCGCAACGCTCGTTCCGTCGATGCTGGTCGGCGCCGCGCTCGTGCTGGGCGCCGACATCGCGGTGCGTCTGCTGCCGACCGCATCCGAACTCCAGCTCGGCGTCTTCACCTCGCTGGTCGGCGCGCCCTTCCTGGTGCGTGCGGTGCGCAAGGCCCATGCCGCCTGGCTCGCCACATGAGCACGACCGGCAGCGCCATTTCCGTGCGCGGTCTCGTGAGCCGCCGCGGCCATGCCGTGGTGCTGGACGGCATCGATCTCGCTTTCGAAGCGGGCCAGGTCACCGCCATCGTCGGCCCCAACGGCGCGGGCAAGACGACCCTGCTGCGCCATCTCGCGGGCCTCGATGCGCCGTCGGCCGGGGAAGTCGAGCTGCGCGGTCAGCCCCTGGCCTCGCTCGGTGCCGCCATTCGCGCCTGGAGCATCGCCTACCTTCCGCAAGCGGCTTCCGCCTACTGGCCGTTGCGCGCGCGCGACCTGGTGGCCCTCGGCCGGCTGCCGCATGGTGCCGATCTTAGCCGGCCCCTCAAGGCGCAGGACGCGCAGGCGGTTCAGCGCGCGCTCGAACGCGTGGACGGCATGCGGCTCTCGGAGCGGCCCGTCGACACGCTCTCGCAGGGTGAGCGAGCCCGCGTGATGATGGCACGAGCGCTGTCGACCGAAGCGGCGGTCTTCCTGGCCGACGAACCGGTCGCCAGCCTCGACCCGGCCTATGCGCTGGAGACCATGACGATCCTGCGCGCCGAGGCGGCGCGCAACGCCTGCGTGATCGTGGTGCTTCACGATCTGGGCCTCGCCGCCCGCTTCGCCGATCGAATCGTCGTGCTGGCCAACAGCAAGGTCGCCGCCGACGGCCCGCCGTCGGTTGCCTTGGCCGCCGGCGTGATCGAGGCCGCCTATGGCGTCACGTTCCGGCACCTCACCGTGGACGGGATTCCCCAGCCGGTGGCATGGGAGCGGTGAGAGTAATCAGAGAGTCGTCCTGAGCGACGCGAAGGACCTTGCCGAACGACCACCAGGCACCCTGGCGAGCGTGAGATCCTTCGCGTCGCTCAGGATGACAAGAGGGCGAGCTGTTCTACTCATTTAAGCCGCCCGCTTGCGGGAGGTCGTCTTGCGCCGGGCTTTCTTCGCCTTGGGCTTGGCCGTGCGGCCATGCGCCTCGAGGAAGCGGTCGGCCTTTTCGCGTGACGGCCCGCTCCCGCCCTTGAGGCTTCTCTTCAGGGCCTCCATGAGATCGACGACCTTCTCTTCTTCCTGTGCGGGCGCCTCCGAGATCACGGGCTGTCCCTTCTTCTTCTTGGCGATCAGTTCACGCAGCGCGTCCTCGTATCGATCGGTGAAACGGGTCGGATCGAACCTGGCATCCTGCTGTTCGATGATCTTCTCGGCGATCTGCAGCATGCGCGCGTCGGGCTTCGGCAGGGTGCGATCGAACACTTCCGACGTGGCGCGGATCTCGTCGTGGGTCCGCAAGGTCGTGAGCAGGATGCCTCCGTCCCGTGGCTCGAGCGCGCAGATGCGTTCGCGCTGGTGCATCACGACGCGCCCCAGCGCGACCTTCTTCTGCTTGTCCATCGCCGCCCGGATCACCGAGAAGGCCTCGATGCCGGTCTTGCCGGAGGGGGCGAGGTAATAGGGCTCGTCCCAGTAGATGCGATCGATGTCGGCGGCATCGACGAATTCCTCGATGTCGAGGATGCGCGTCGATTCGAGCCGCACCGAGTCCAGCTCCTCCTTCTCGAACAGCACGTACTTGTTCTTCGATACGGCGAATCCTCTCACGAGATCGGCGCGCTCCACCGGCTCGCCGGTGCCGGCATCGACCGACTGCATCCGGATGCGGTTGTTGGTCTTGGGATTGATCAGGTTGAAATGGATGTCGGCAGCACGCTCGGTGGCGGTATAGAGCGAGACCGGACAGGTCACCAGCGAGAGCCGCAGATGGCCCTCCCAGGTCGGTCGCATCGCTTTTGTTTTGGCCATGACTTTACTCCGACTTTTTTGTCATCCCGAGCGCAGCGAGGGACCTTTACCGGGTTCAAGAGAAAGGTCCCTCGCTGTGCTCGGGATGACAGTTGGTGGGTGGAAAGAATGGTGGGTTAGGATTTCACGAGCTTCTCGATTGCGGCCCGCAGCGGACGCGCGGACTTCGCGTAATCCTTCCACGGCTTGTTGCGCTTCAGCAGCGCCGGCGCGGTGCGCACCGTGTACTTCGTCGGATCGAGGCCCTTCTTCACCTGCGTCCATTCGATCGGCATCGACACGGTGGCGCCGGGACGGGCGCGCGACGACAACGGCGCGACAGCGGTGGCCGTGCGATCGTTGCGCAGATAGTCGAGGAAGATGCGGCCGGTCCGTTCCTTCTTCGCCATGTTGATCACGTAACGGTCGGGCTCCTCATCCGCCAAGCGGCGGCAGATCTCCCGGGTGAAGGTCTTGGCCGTGTCCCAATCGGGACTCTTCTTGTCGTCGGTCAGGGGCACCACGACATGAAGACCTTTGCCGCCGGTCGTCTTGCAGAAGGGCACGAGGCCGAGTTTTCGCAACCGCGCCGCGATGTCGCGCGCGCCGGAGACTACGGCGTCGAAGCCCACGTCCGGCGCCGGGTCGAGATCGAAGACCAGGCGGCCGGGCAGGTCGGGATTGCCGGGCTGGCAGTTCCACGGATGCAGCTCGGTCGCGCCCATCTGCGCCACGGCCGCAAGTCCTTCCACCCGGTCGATCTGGAGATAAGGCTTCTTGTCGCCGTCGACCTTCACTTCTGAAAGAAGGTGCGACGAACCCGCCATGGCATGACGCTGGAAGAAGTGCTGCTTGCCGTCGATCCCGTCGGGCGTGCGCACGATCGAGCAGGGGCGTCCCGCGATGTGATCGATCATCCAGTCGCCCACCGCCTCGTAATATCGCGCCAGCTCGATCTTGGTGACCGGCGGCTTCTCGTCAGGCCACAGCGGCTTGTCGGGATGGGAGATCGACACGCCCATCACCATCGCCTTGCCCGACGAGGTGGTCTCGGTCGTGCGTTTGCGCGTGGACGTCTTGCGGGGCGTGGGCTTGGCCATCTCGACCTTCTCAGGGTTCGCCGCGACTTCCGCCTCGACCTCCTCGGCCGGCTTGTCGCCGCGCAGTCCCTTGAACGCAGCCTGTCGTACATTGCCGGCCCCGGTCCAGCCGGCGAACTCGATCTCGGCCACCAGATCGGGACGGGCCCAATGCATGTTCGCTTCCTTGGGCGGGCTCGCTCCGGCGGCGAAGGGGCTGGTCTTGCTTTCGACCTCCCGCAGCTTCGGGACGAGCGAGCGCATCACGGATTCCCCGAAGCCGGTGCCGACGCGGCCGACATAGACGAGCTTCCGGCTCTTGCCGTCGCCGCGATGGACGCCGGCAAGCAATGAGCGCAGGCGACGCCCTTCGCTGGTCCAGCCGCCGATGATCACCTCATGCCCCGCCCGGCACTTGGCCTTGGTCCAGCTGCCGCCGCGCCCCGACTTGTAGGGGGCGTCGAGTTCCTTCGACACGATCCCTTCGAGGTGCATGCGGCAGGCCGATTGCAGCACCGCATCGCCCGCGGTTTCGAAATGATCGACATAGCGCAGGGCAGCGCTCCGGTCGGGCAGCCTGTCGAGCACCTGCTTGAGGCGCGCCTTGCGTTCCGACAGCGGCAGCGCGCGCAGGTCTTCACCCTCCAGGAACAGGAGATCGAAGGCGAAGAAGATCAGCTTCTCCGACTGGCCTTCCGACAGGGCGGCCTGCAGCGCGGCGAAATCCGGTGCGCCATGCGCGGCGAGCGCCACCGCCTCGCCGTCCAGGATGCAGTCCCGCAACTTCTCTGCCTGGTGGGCGATGGCCGCGAACTTCTCGGTCCAGTCGAGCCCCTTGCGTGTGCGCAGATGAGCGTCGCCGTCCTCGACGCGAAGCTGCAGACGATAGCCGTCGAACTTGACCTCGTGTGCCCATCCCGCCGCGGCCGGGGCGCGCTCGACCAGTTTGGCGAGTTGCGGCTCGACGAACTTCGGCATCGCCGCGACCTTTTCAGCCTTGGCTTTCCTCGACCTCGACTTCGCGGGCACAGGGTTGGGCGCCGGATCTCCACCATCCTTCCGGTTGCTGTGCCAGACCGCGCCGGCACTCCGCTTCTTGCCGGTCATGAAGGGCGTCGGCGCCTTGCCGCTGCCCAGCGCGATCTCCTTCAGGGTGCGGCCCGAAGCGATCGACTTGGGATCTTTCAGAATCTTGTCGTCGTCGCCTTCCTGCGCCGACGCATCGCGGTGCTTGATCAGCAGCCAGTTGGTCCGCTTGCCGCCCTTGCGGTCCCATTTCATGCGCACCAGCACCCAGCTTCCCTCGAGCCGCTCGCCCACCAGCGTGAACTTCAGGTCGCCGCTCTTCAGCCCCTCATGCGGATCACCTTCCGGAATCCAGTAGCCGCGATCCCAGAGCTGCACCGTGCCGCCGCCATACTGGCCCGCGGGAATGGTGCCTTCGAAGTCACCGTAATCGAGGGGATGATCCTCCACTTCGACGGCCAGGCGCTTGACCTTCGGATCGAGCGACGGGCCCTTGGTCACGGCCCACGACTTGAACGTGCCGTCGAGTTCGAGGCGAAAGTCGTAGTGGAGCCGCGTCGCATCGTGACGCTGAATGACGAACCGCAGCTGCTTCGACTTCGGTACCGACGACGAGGCTCCCGACGGTTCCTCCGTCAGGTTGAAGTCGCGCTTGGCGCGATAGGGAGCCAGACTGTCCTTGCGCATGAACCACCACTCGCGCGTCGCGAACTATGCCGCGACCTGAACGTTTCCGGCCAGGAGTCGTTGCGGTGTCGTCACTTCCCGATGCAGAAGTCGCGGAAGATCACGTCTAAAAGTTCGTCGAGGCGCACCGTCCCGGTGATGCGGCCGATGGCACGCACGGCCAGTCGAAGATCCTCTGCCGCCAGCGCCACCTCCGGCGCGTGCAGCGCGCGCGCCAGGGACGCCTGGCAGTCCAGCAGCGCCTCGCGATGGCGCGCCCGCGTGAGCGGCGGCGCACCGGCGCCTTCCTCCATCGCCGCCGACGCGGCCTGCTCCAGACGCGCCAGCAACCGGGGCAGGCCGGTCCCGTCCCGGGTCGACAGGGCGACGACCAGAGGATCGTCGATCGCCACGAGATCGGCCTTGTTCGCCACGGCGATGTCGCGCTCAGGGTTCCAGCCTTCGGTCGAGCGCAGGATCGCGTGCATGTCCGAACGCCAATCGCCGGACGCGTCGAGAACCAGCACCCGCAGGTCGGCCGCCGCCGCCCGCGCCCGGGCCCGGCGGACGCCCTCCTGCTCGACGGCGTCGCCCGACTCGCGCAGGCCCGCCGTATCGGCCAGCACCACCGGCCAGCCGCCGAGATCGAGATGCACCTCGATCACGTCGCGCGTCGTGCCGGCGGTCTCCGAGACGATCGCCGCCTCGCGCCGGGCGAGCAGGTTGAGCAGGGAGGACTTGCCGGCATTGGGCGGCCCGATGATCGCGATGGAAAGCCCGTCGCGCAGCCGCTCGCCACGACGATCCGCGAGATGAATCGCGATCTCGTCCCGCAGGCCGGCGATGGCGACCCGCACCTCGTCCGCCAGTCCCTCCGGCAGATCCTCGTCGGGAAAGTCGATCGCCGCCTCGAGATGGGCCAGCGCCCGCACCCCTTTGCTGCGCCACTGCTCGTAGAGCCGGTGCAGGGCGCCCTCCATCTGCTGCAGCGCCTGCCGCCGCTGCGCGGCCGTCTCGGCCGCCACCAGATCGGCGATGCCCTCGGCTTCGGTGAGGTCGAGCTTGCCGTGCTCGAAGGCGCGGCGCGTGAACTCGCCGGGTTCGGCCAGTCGACAGAACCCCAGATGGGCCAGGGCATCCATCGCCGCGCCCACGACGGCGCGGCCGCCATGGAGATGGAGTTCGGCCATCGGTTCGCCGGTCTCGGTGTTCGGCGCCGCGAACCAGACGACGAGTGCCTTGTCGAAAACCTCCCCGGTCGAGGGATCGTGAAGGGCACGCAGGACCAGGCGCCGGGGCTCCGGCAGGGGCCGCCGGGTGAGTTGCTCCACCGCGTCGCCCGCACGCGGTCCGCTCACGCGAACGACGGCGAGCGCGCCGGGGTGCGCACGCGTGGGCGTCGGCGTGCCCAGCGCATAGATCGTGGCGTCGGTCACGTCCGCTTGGGCGCCGGTTGAGCGGGGCGCGGCGCGGGGGCAGCCGGCACCGGGCGCGCCATGACCTTGTCGGCGATCTTCTCGTACAGCGCTTCGGGAATCAGGCGCCGCTCGACCAGTTCGGTCTTCGCCTTGAAGGGCCGGGCCCGGATGATGGCGTCGGCACGCACTTCGCCGATCCCGTCGAGCGCCATGAGATCGTCGCGGCTGGCACTGTTGAGGTCGATCAGGCCGGAAGCGGGCGCCGCCGGAGGAGGGGCAGGGCGCGCGCCCTGCGCCAGAACCGGGCTGGCGCCGCACAGGATCGCGAGGGCTGCGAGCAGGATTTTGAACGACATGGCAGCCAGTATCGCACGAAATCGGCGGGGCTCGGGACCCACCCGATCTACCGCGAGAGGGAAGCGCCGCTCATGAGGCCTACTTTAGGCCACCCGCACCCTGTAGTATCCGCCCGCCATGGCCCAGCCCTATGACGAAATTCCGGACCGCCGCCGCATCGTGCGCCGCCGCACCCTAGAGGAGGCCCTCGCCCACCTGGTCGAGGACCTGCCGGACGGTGGCGAGCCACCACGCCCGCCGGTGCTCGCCCTGTTGCGCGATGCGCTGACCAAGGGCCGGGCCGAGATTCGCCGTCGTTTCGAAGAGCCGGGCCCGCTCAAGAATGATGGGCCGGCGGTGCTGGCCGCGACCTCCTACCTGATGGACCAGATCATCCGGGTCCTGTTCGACTTCGCCGACCAGCATGCCTATCCGGCAGCCAATCCCAGCGCCGCCGAGCGGCTGGGCGTGGTCGCGACCGGCGGCTACGGCCGTGGCGAGCTGGCGCCCCTATCCGACATCGATCTTCTGTTCCTGCGTCCTTACAAGCAGACACCGCGCGGCGAGCAGATCGTCGAGTTCATGCTCTACCTTCTGTGGGATCTCGGCCTGAAAGTCGGGCATGCGACCCGCACGGTCGACGAGAGCCTGCGATACGCCGAGCGCGACCAGACGATCCGCACCGCGCTGCTGGAAGCCCGCTACCTGTGGGGCGACCGCGCCCTGTTCGACGAGCTGCAGCGCGGCTTCGCGCTGAAGTTCTACACGGGCGACGGCCGCGACTTCGTCGATGCCAAACTCGCGGAGCGCGACCAGCGCCATCATCGCATGGGCGATTCGCGCTATGTCGTCGAACCCAACGTCAAGGAAGGCAAGGGCGGGCTGCGCGACTTGCACCTGCTCTTCTGGATCGCCAAGTATCTCTACCGCGTGAGCGAGCCCGGCGAGCTGGTCGCCAAGGGCGTGCTCACCAAGGAAGAAGCCCGGCATTTCGAACGGGCCGAGCGTTTCCTCTCGACCGTGCGCTGCCACATCCATTACCTGACGGGCCGCGCCGACGATCGCCTCTCGTTCGATCTCCAGCGCGAGATCGCCACCCGCCTCGGCTATCAGGACCGGCCGGGCAGCCGCGGCGTCGAGCGTTTCACCAAACACTATTATCTTCACGCCAAGACAGTGGGCGACCTGACGCGCATCTTCGTGGCCGCGCTCGAAGACAGCCGCCGCCGCAAGCCCAAGCTCGCCGCGCTGTGGCAAAGTCTGCGGCCGCGCGAGCTCGAAGGCTTCCGCCTCGACGGCGAACGCCTGGCCGTCACGGCACCCGATTCGTTTGCCAAGGATCCCGTGGCGATCCTGCGCCTCTTCCACGTCGCACAGGAGAACGACCTCGACATCCATCCTGCGACCTTGCGGCTGATCACGCAGAACATCCGGCTGGTCGACAGGCTTCGCAACGACCCGGAAGCGAACCGGCTGTTCATGGAGATGCTGACGTCGCGCCATGATCCGGAGACGACTTTGAGGCGCCTCAACGAGGCCGGCGTGTTCGGGCGCTTCGTGCCCGATTTCGGCAGGGTGGTCGCGCAGACGCAGCACGACATGTATCACACCTACACGGTCGACGAGCACACGATCCGCGCCATCGGCATCCTCTCGAAGATCGAATCAGGTGTCCTCAAGGAAGACCATCCTCTGTCGGCCGACGTGGTGCACAAGATCCTCTCACGGCCGGTCCTCTATCTCGCGGTGCTGCTACACGACATCGCCAAGGGCCGTGGCGGCGATCATTCCATC
The DNA here is from genome assembly GCA_002281855.1 of Rhodospirillales bacterium 24-66-33. Classification (GTDB taxonomy): domain Bacteria; phylum Pseudomonadota; class Alphaproteobacteria; order Reyranellales; family Reyranellaceae; genus Reyranella. The sequence goes on from NCHQ01000006.1 coordinate 111,257, forward strand.
CTCGGCGCCGATGTGGCGATGCAGCTCGGACCGCGCCTCGGCCTCAGCGCCGCCGAGACCGAGACCGTGGCCTGGCTGGTGCGCTATCACCTCGCCATGTCGGCCACTTCGTTCCAGCGCGATCTGATGGACCCGAAGACCATCGAGACCTTCGCGGCCCTGATCCAGTCGCCCGAACGCCTACGCCTGCTGCTGGTCCTGACCGTGTGCGACATCCGCGCGGTCGGGCCCAACGTCTGGAACAACTGGAAGGCCGCGCTCCTGCGCCAGCTTTACAATGCGACGGAGCAGGTCCTGTCCGGTGGCACGCTGAGCGGCGGCCGCGCCGAGCGCATCAAGCACATACAGGCCGAGGTCGCGAAGCGACTGCCGGGCTGGAGCGACGCCGACAAGGAGGCGCATTTCGCCCGCGGCTACGCCTCCTACTGGCTGTCCTTCCCGATCGAGACGCTGGTCCGCCAGGCCGAACTGGTGCGGGGCGCCGAACGGGGCAAACAGCCGCTCGCCATCGAGCATCGGGTCGACGAAGAGCGTTCGGTGACCGAGGTCACGATCTACACGCTCGACACGCATGGCCTGTTTGCCCGCCTCGCCGGCGCCATGGCGATCAGCGGCGCCAACATCGTGGACGCCAAGATCTTCACCCTGGCCAACGGCATGGCGCTCGACACGTTCTGGATCCAGGACCTCGAGGGCAAGCCGTTCGACGGGCCGCAGCGGCTGGCGCGGCTGGCGGCGCGCGTGGAGCTGGCGCTGTCCAACCGTCTCGACATCCAGCGCGAGCTGGACAGCCAGCGCGGCTCGTGGCCCAAGCGCGACCGCGTCTTCACCGTCGAGCCCCGAGCGCTGATCGACAACAACGCCTCAGACGCCTTCACGGTGATCGAGGTCAACGGCCGCGACCGGCCGGGCTTCCTGCACGTCGTCACGCGCGCGCTCACGCGCCTCAACCTGCAGATCGCCACCGCGCATGTCACGACCTACGGCGAGCGCGCGGTCGACGTCTTCTATATCAAGGACCTGTTCGGCCTGAAGGTCGTGCACCCCGACAAGCTGAAACAGATCTCGGCTGCCGTCGAAGCCGCCATCCGCGACTTCGACTCCCGCTTCGACCCGGTGGCGAAGGCGGCAGAGTAGCGCGCCCCCAGCCTCACTCCGGCTTGAAGTTGGCGGCCTTCAGCAGCGCGGTGTTGGTTTCGACTTCCGACTTAATGAAGGCGGCGAACTCTTTCGGGCCGCGCGCGGTCGGGACGATGCCGAGCGACGTCGTCTTCTCGATGAATCCCTTGTCGCTCGAAACCGCGGCCATGCCGGCGGCCAGCTTGTTCACGACCGCATCCGGCGTGTCCTTGGGCGCCCACACGCCATACCAGGAGCTGAGGTTGAAATCCTTGAGGCCCACTTCGGCGGACGTCGGGATGTTCGGCGCGAGCGGCGTGCGCTGCTTGGACGTCACGAACAGGCCCTTGGCCCGGCCTGACGTGGCCAGCGGCAGAAGCGCCGTCCAGGGATCCATGAAGAACTGGACGCTGCCCGCCATCAGGTCGGTATTGGCCGGCGCCGTGCCCTTGTAGAGGATCTGGTCGAGCGGGATGCCGATGCGCTTCAACCACGCCAGGGTGGCGATATGGCCGGCCGAGCCGCCCGAGGATATCGCGATGAAGAATTTCTTCGGATCCTTGGCGACCGCCGCCATGACGGCCGCATAGTCGGTGCCCGGCACGTTGTTGTTAGCCAGCAGCACCAGCGGCGCCTCGCCGGCCTGGGCGATCGGGCGGAAATCGGTCTGCGGGTCGTAGGGGCAGGAGGGCACCACCGTCTTGCCCAGCACGAACAGACTGGCGTTGAACAGGATCGTGTAGCCGTCCGGCTCGGCCCGGCGGACCGTGTCGGAGCCGATGGTGCTGGAAGCGCCGCCGATGTTCTGGATGACGATCTGCTGGCCGAGCTTCTCCGACAGGAACTGTGCGGTGATACGACCAAGCCCGTCCGTACCGCCGCCGGGCGGGTAGGGCACGATCATCTTCAGCGGCTTGCTCGGATAATCCTGGGCGACGGCGGAACCGATGGACGGAGCGACGAGAAGCGATGCGCCTGCGGCGCCCAGCACGGTCCTACGACGGAGATTCATGGAAGACTGCCTCAGGGTTGCACCAAGACAGAAGATGCACACATTGTGCCATGTTCCGTCTCACAGATCGTGCGGGAGACCCGTCTTTCGCCGACTTCCCCGCAGGGCACGCCCAGGGCCCGGGACGTATCCAGATGCTGCCGAAGGGTGGCCTTGGCGCCCGGGGCAATCGGAGCCGGCACCCCGCCGCGATAGGCCGACTTCAATTCGATGGTCCGCTGGCGGCCGTCGCGCAGGGCAAGCACGACATCGACCTGAAGATAGTCGATCGTCTCCCCCGACTTGTTCTCGACCACCAGGCTCGGCACGCAGTTGCCATAGACGTTGGAATCGCTGCCGCGCGTCACGGCGATATCGGTGGCTGCAAGGGCCGCCGTTGACGAGAGAATCCCACCAAACGCTACCCAGGCTGCCTTCATGGTCGCCTCCTGCCTCGTTGTCCCTACGGCGCCTGGAGCCTCTGCTCCCGGCGGGTCGCCAGCATCTGCAGGATGGTCGCCGCCGTCTCCTCGATCGAGCGTCGCGTCACGTCGATGGTCGCCCACTTGCGGCGGGCATAGAGGCGACGGGCATCCTGGATCTCGCTCTGGACCGTATCCATATCGGTATAGTCGCTCTCGGTGTCCTGCTGCATGAGCCGCAGGCGGTTGACGCGGATCTGCACCAGCCGCTCCGGATCGGTGATCAGGCCGACGATCAACGGCCGCTTTGCCTCCTCGAGCTCGGCCGGCGGCGGTACCTGCGGCACCAGCGGCACGTTCGCGGCGCGCACGCCGCGGTTGGCCAAATATACACAGGTCGGTGTCTTGGAGGTGCGAGAGGGGCCGACCAGGATGACATCGGCATCGTCGAGGTCGTGTGTCGACTGGCCGTCATCGTGCGCCAGCGTAAAATGCATCGCGTCGATCCGGTCGAAATAGCCCTCGTCGAGCTGATGCTGGCGGCCTGGCCACTGCTCGCTCTTGGAATGGAAATGAACCGCCAGCACGCTCATCGCCTGGTCGAGCACGCCGACACAAGGAAGCTGCAGGCGCCGGCAATGATCGCGCACCACGTCGCGCAACTCGGGATCGACCAGCGTATAGAGGACGGGACCGCGGTCGCGTTCAACCGCCTGCATCACCTTTTCCATCTGCGCCGGGGAACGCACCAGTGACCAGACATGCTCCTGAACGAAGATGCCCTCGTACTGGACGAGACAGGCGCGCGCGACACTCGAGACGGTCTCGCCGGTCGAATCGGACACGAGATGGACGTGAAAATTGCGGTTGGCCACGGATCGTTTTACCCCACAGCGAGGCCGGGAGAAACGCGGGATTGATCCGGGCATTTCGGGGACAAACAGCGCGGCCATCCAAACCCAGCCGATTCAGGACCCGACTCGCCTCACCCGTCCAACTTGTCGTCCCCTGCGTACACCTCGGGATGAATGACCTGCGAGTCGGGAATCAGGCCCTGGAGTCGCTTGGAATCGGTACGATCCGGTCCACAGCCCCCTGGGGAGCGATCACCAATAGGGCGTATCCCCACATGGCACAGGCCCTACTACTGCTACTACCTAATATGAATAGAGTAGAAGGAAGCATGAGGGACAGAGCTTGAGCAGTGTGAACCCGAGGGGGAAGTTCCTCGAGACGTTGGCCGGAACGAGACATCCGACGCCACCCATCTGGCTGATGCGTCAGGCGGGACGCTACCTGCCGGAGTACCGTGCGGTGCGGTCGACGACGCGATCCTTCCTCGAATTCTGCTACACGCCCGACAAGGCGGTCGAGGTGACCTTGCAGCCGATCCGCCGGTTCGGGCTCGATGCTGCGATCATTTTCTCCGACATCCTCGTGATCCCGGATGCGCTTGGCCAGAAGGTCTGGTTCGCGGAAGGCGAGGGACCGAAGCTGGAAGCGCTGACCGACCCCTCGCAATTCGGCCGGCTGTCACGAGCGCGCCTTCAGGAACATCTCGCCCCGGTCTACGAGGCGATCCGGCAGACGCGCGCCGAACTGCCGAAGGACACGGCGTTGCTGGGGTTCGCCGGCGCACCGTTCACGCTCGCCTGCTACATGATCGAAGGCAGCGGCAGCAAGGATTTCGCCAAGGTGAAGAAATGGGCCTATGCCCATCCCGAATCCTTCAAGCTGCTGATCGATCTCCTGGTCGACGCGGTGGTCGATCATCTCGGCCATCAGGTCGAAGCCGGCGTCGATGCGGTGCAGCTCTTCGACTCCTGGGCGGGCATCCTGCCGGAAGAGCAACTCTTCCACTGGTCGCTCGATCCGATGGTGCGGATCGCCAAGTCCTTGCGCGAGCGTCATCCCGGCGTGCCGATCATCGCGTTCCCGCGCGCAGTCGGACCGGCGGCGCTGATGTATCGCCTGCCCGAGACGTTCAGCGCGCTCTCGCTCGATACCGGCATCGGCGCGCATTGGGCGGCGAAGGAAATCCAGCCGCACATCCCCGTGCAGGGCAATCTCGATCCGATCATGCTGGTGGCCGGGGGCGAGGCGATGGAGCGTGAGGCCAACCGCATTCTCGACAAGCTTGGGCACGGCTCCTTCGTGTTCAATCTGGGTCACGGCGTGGTGCCGCAGACGCCCCCCGACAATGTCGCGCGTCTGGTCGAGATCGTGCGCAACTGGAAGCCGGGCTGAGATCGCGCGATGAAGATTGCCATCGTCCTGTTCAATCTCGGCGGCCCGGATTCGCCGGAAGCCGTGCAGCCGTTCCTGCGCAACCTGTTCAGCGATCCGGCGATCATCTCGCTGCCGTCGTTCTTCCGGCTGCCGCTGGCGCGTTTCATTTCCAGCCGTCGTGCGCCCAAGGCACAAGCCATCTACGCTCAGATCGGCGGCAGCTCGCCGATCCTCGGGCAGACGGAAGCCCAGGCCCGCGCACTCGAAGAGGCGCTGGGCTCGGAACATGAATGGCGCGGCTATGTCTGCATGCGCTACTGGCACCCGATGACTGACGCCGTCGTGCGCTCTGTGAAGCGCTTCGCGCCCGATCGCATCGTCCTGCTGCCGCTCTATCCGCAATTCTCCACCACGACGACCGCCTCGTCGGTGAAGGCCTGGAAGGAAGCCGCCGCCGCCGCGAAGCTCGACGTGCCGACACAAACCGTCTGCTGCTATCCCGATGAGGAAGGATTCATTTCGGCCTCCGTCGATCTCGTGAAGCAGGGCCTCGCCGAAATGGCCGATCGGCCCACGCGTGTGCTGTTCTCGGCGCACGGGCTTCCCGAAAAGATCGTCAAGGCCGGCGATCCCTACCAGGCGCAAGTCGAGCGCAGCGCCAAGGCGATCGCCGACAGAATCGGCGGTCTCGACTGGTCGGTCTGCTACCAGAGCCGCGTCGGGCCCCTGAAATGGATCGGCCCCTCGACCGACGCGGAGATCGAGCGGGCCGGCAGCGACGGCAAGGCCATCGTGCTCTATCCGCTGGCCTTCGTGTCGGAGCATTCCGAAACCCTGGTCGAGCTCGACATCGAATATCGCCATCTCAGCGAGAAGAGCGGCGTGCCTGCCTATGTGCGCGTTCCGACCGTGGGCACACATCCTGCCTTCATCGCCGGCCTGGCGGATCGCGTACGTGCCATCCTGGCCGAACCGCAGGTTGCGATCTGCCATGGTGCGAAGTCGATGCCCTGCAGCGCCAGCCACCGCGGCTGTCCGCTGATCGCCGGAGCGGCGTGATGCTCTACGAGGTGCTGAAGGCGCTGCACATCATCTCGGTGATCGCCTGGATGGCCGGGCTGCTCTACCTGCCGCGTCTGTTCGTCTATCACGCCGATGCGGAGAAGGGCTCGGTGCAGAGCGAGACCTTCAAGACCATGGAGCGGCGCCTGCTGCGCGGCATCATGAACCCGGCGATGATCGCGACCTGGATCTTCGGCCTCGCGCTCACCTGGCAGGGCGAGTGGTGGCACTCCGGCTGGTGGCACGCCAAGTTCACCTTCGTCTGCGTCCTCACGGTGGTGCATCACCTGTACGGTCGCTGGCGCAAGGCATTTGCGGAGGACCGAAACGTCCGCCCGGCGAACTATTATCGCTGGTGGAACGAGGTGCCGACCCTGCTGATGGTCGCGATCGTCTTCCTGGTGGTGCTCAAGCCGTTCTGATCTGCCCGCGACCGAGCAGTCGTCCCGGCCAGATCTTCCGTTCGACATGGTCGGCAACGATGTCGGCGATCGTCTCGCCGGCAAATCGTGTGAGGCGGGAGACCGGCCGGTCTGCCGGATAGGACAGGACCAGCTGCCGGACCGGCGCCGGATCGGTCAGGGGTGCCGCGGCCAGGCGGCCCGCGGCGATGTCGTCGTGAATGGGCGACAGCGGCAGGATCGTCCAGCCATGACCATGACGCACCAGGTCCTTCAGGGTCGCGTAGGAATCGGCTTCGATGGCAATGTGCAATGCGATGCCGGCTTCCACGGCGCACTGCTCGACGATGGTTCGCAAGCCGTGCCGTGTGCTGGGCAGGAGGATGCGCTTACCGTCGAGGTCCTTGAACGGGATCGATCGTTCGCCGGAGAGTCCTGAATCGGGTGGTCCGATCAGGAACAGGTTCTCGATCAGCAACGGCTCCGACCGCAGCGATCGGACAGAATTCGGATCGTAGAGGATGGCGACGTCGATCTCCCCGCGATGCAGCCAGTCGAGCAGATGGCCCGTATAGGCGCCGACCAGTCGCAGCTCGACCTGCGGATGGCTCTTTCCGAAAGCGGCAACCAGGGGCAGCGAGAGGATGTCGGCCACCGTCGGCGGAAAGCCGATGGAGATCCTGCCCCGCAGAGGTGCGTCGAGATCGGAGGCCGTCGCTCGGATCTCCTCCAGCTCGGTCATGACGCGCGTGGCGTGTTCGAGGATCTCCCGGCCCTTGTCCGTGAGGACCATGCCTCGCCCATGCCGGGTGAACAGCCGGACCGACAGCTCCTCCTCGAGCATCCGGATCTGGCGGCTCAGCGCGGGCTGGGCGATGCCGATCCGGTCGGCCGCTTTGCTCAGGCTGCCGAGCTCGGCGACATGGATCAGGGTGCGAAGCTGGGAAATCTCCATCGAGCGATACAATATAGTTATATCTGTTCATTCCCAACGGTCGTCGAGTTTCGTTGGCGTTATAGCTAAGGTGCCCGCCGACTTGAGCCGGATGGGAGAAACATGACCGCCGCCCCGACGCAGCCTGCCCCTTCCAAAGTTGATTGGCGCGACCAGATTTTCGAGGTCTTCCAGGACCATGACGTGAAGCAGGTCTATCACGTGCCCGATGCCGGCCATGGACGGCTGATCGAGGCCTGCCAGACGTCGAACTCGATCCGCACCCTGGCCCTCACGACCGAGGAGGAGGGTATTCCGCTCGCTGCCGGCGCGTGGCTGGGCGGCCAGCGCTCGGTGCTGCTGATGCAGAGCTCGGGCGTCGGCAACACCATCAACCTGATGGGCATGCCCAAGACGCTGCGCTTTCCGTTCCTGACCCTGATCACGATGCGCGGCGACTGGGGCGAGTTCAATTCCTGGCAGTACCCGATGGGCCAGGGCACGCCGAAGGTGCTAGAGGCGATGGGCGTGCTGCTCTACTCGGTCGACAATGCCGCCGAGGTGAAGGCCACCGTCGACGCCGCCGCGCGCTCGGCCTTCAACGGCGGCCAGGCCGTCGCCGTGCTGCTGCGCCAGAAGCTGATCGGCATCAAGAATTTCGGGAAGAAGTGAGATGAGCACGCACGCGCACAGGGCCACGCTGCAGCGCCGCCCGCTGGTGAAGCAACTCCTCGACGGCGCCGACGACAATCTGCTGGTGATCGCGGGCCTCGGCTCGTCGAACTGGGACATCACCGCCGCGGGCGATCGGCCGCTCAACATGCCGCTGTGGGGCTCGATGGGCGCTCCGGTCGGCATGGGCCTGGGGCTGGCCCTGGCGCAGCCCAGCAAGCGCGTGCTGGTCATCACCGGCGACGGCGACATGCTGATGAGCCTGGGCTCGCTGGCCACCGTGGCGACCCAGATGCCGGAGAACCTGGCGATCGTCGTGCTCGACAACGAGAAGTTCGGCGAGACCGGCAACCAGGCCACGCACACCAGCCCGCGCAACAACGGCCCGACCGATTCCGGCGCCGGCACCGATCTCGCCATGATCGCGCGCGGCTGCGGCATCGCCGACGCCACGACGGTGCGCGAGGCCGGTGAGGTCGCAGAGTTCGTGAAGGACGTGCGCACCAAGAAGGGGCCGGTGTTCCGGCTCGTCAAGGTCATGGTAGAGAAGCTCGAATTCGTGATGCCGCCGCAGGATGGCGCGCATCTCAAGGACCGTTTCCGCCAGGCCCTGCTGGGTCACCCTTAAGAGGCTCCCATGACCGACTACGCTCCCTTCCCGCTGATCGATCTGTCCGGCGGTCCCCGGGAGCGGGGGCGGATGCATGGCAAGGCCGCCGCAGATCGTTTGAAGCGCGGCGCGAAGATGTATGCCGAGTCGCTGCTCAAGTCGGGCGTCGACTGGAAGGAACTGGAGCGGCGCGCCGAGGCCACGGTGCCGCTCATCGACAGGTTCGATCCGGCCTATGTCGAGGAAATGCGCGGCATCGCCGAGGGGGCCAACGAGCCCTTCGCTGCCGTGGTGTTGATGAACGCCCGCACCGAGATGGTGGTGGCGGCGCGTAAGCAGCAGGCCGCCAAGCACTTTCCCGACGGCTGCACGGCGGCGCTCGCGCTGCCCGAAGCCAGCGCCGATGGTGTCCTGCTACATGGACAGAACTGGGACTGGCGGTCGGAATGCGCCGAGACCGGCGTGGTGCTGCGCATCCGCCGCGACGACGGGCCCGACATCCTCACCTTCACCGAAGCGGGCGGTCTCGCGCGCTCGGGCCTCAACTCGGCCGGCATCGGCCTCACCGCCAACGCCCTGGAATGCGACCGTGACTATCAGCGCGGGCAGGGTGTGCCGCTGCCCTTCATCCGCCGCAAGGTGCTGGAAGCCGCCCATCTCGCCAACGCGGTGCAGACCATCGTGTCGACACCCAAGCCTGGCTCCAACCACATGGCCGTCAGTCACGCGACTGTTGATGGGGGCGGCGGCGAGGCCTTCGGCTTCGAATGCGCGCCCGACGAGACGTTCTGGATCGCGCCCGACCGCGGCCTCTACGTCCACGCCAATCACTGGATCGCCGATTCGGCGCGCGCCAAGGTCAAGGACACCGGCCTCGCCGAGACGCCGGACTCGATCTATCGCGACAAGCGGGTGCGCGATCAGCTCTCGCCCAAGCGCGGCAAGCTCACCTTGGAAGATTTCCGCCAGGCCTTCTTCGACGATTGGGGCACGCCGCATTCGGTCTGCCGCCCGCCGCGGATGAACACGCGCGGTGTCATGACGGCCACGACAGCGATGATCCTGATGCGCCCGGCCGAGGGCCATCTCGAAGCCTGCCCGATGCCGGCGCTGAACCGCCAGTTCACGACCTACACGCTGACCCCGGACCGCCTCGCGCAGAAGCAGGCGGCGGAGTAGATCGCTGTCGTCCTGAGCGCAGCGAAGGACCTGACGGAGCGAGCAAAGGACTCTGTTGCTGGCGCCAGATCCTTCGCTGCGCTCAGGATGACAAGAAAAGAAAAGCCGTCGTCTCGACCGGAGCGAAGAGACGACGGCTTTTTTTACCCCGGATACCAGGACGGCTTGCGCTTCTCGCGGAAGCTCGCAAGGCCTTCGGTGGCTTCGTCTTGCTGGCGGGTGCGGGCGTGTTCGTCGATCAGGTCGCGCAACTCGCCTTCGTCGATGAAGGCGCGCGCCGAAGCGAGCGAGCGCAGCTTGGTCGCGGTGGTGGCGCGCGGTGCATTCATCAGGACCGACTCGACGATCTTCTCGCCGGCATCGGCGAAACCACCCACCGGGCAGACTTCGTGCACCAGGCCGAGACGGCGCGCGTCGTGGGCCCCGAAACGTTCGCCGGTCAGTGCATAGCGGCGGGTCTGGCGCAGGCCGATCGCCTGGCAGAGCTGCGGCAGGATGATGCCGGCCATCAGACCCCAGCGCGTCTCGCTGATGGAGAAGAGCGCGTCCTCCTGGGCCACGACGACGTCGCAGGCCGCGGCGATGCCGGTGCCGCCGCCGAAGCAGCCGCCCTGGATCAGCGCCAAGGTCGGAACCGGGCAGGTGTCGAGCCGCTTGACGGCCTCGGCGGTGAGACGGCTGACTTTCTCGTTCTCGGCCGGCGATTGCTTCGCGACGCCGGTGATCCATGACAGGTCCGCGCCGGCCTGGAAGTGCTTGCCGTTGCCGCGCAGCACGACAATGCGAAGGTTGCTCTCAGAACCCAGCGCATCCATCGCGTCGTGCAGGCCCTGGATGAGGTCGCCGTTATAGGCGTTGTTCACCTTGGGCCGGTTCAGCGTGACGGTGGCCACGCCGCGGCGGTCGATTTCCCAGAGGACGGTATCGTTCGACATCGAAATCACTCGGCCTTCATGTAGCTGTCCTTGAGCGCGATCCTGCCGTCCTTCACCTCGTAGAGGTCGATGCCGTAGCGATCGAACGGCTTGCCGGCATGATCGATGCCGGTGGCGCGGAAGGTCCCGAACAGCTTGTCGCCAGCGCGATGGATGCTGGCCTCGGAGAAACGCACCTCGCGATGCGCCGTGCTCTTGTCGGCGAAGTGCGCGCGCAGCGCCTCCTTGCCCTTGAGCACGCGCCCGGTCGGCGCGCCGCCCGTGTTCAGGCGCCATTCGAAATCGTCGGTCACGCAGTCGGCGATCGCGTCGACATCGGCCTTGTTGAAAGCCTTGCCGAAGCGGCGGAACAGGTCGTCGATGGCGTCGGCCATGGGATCCTCCTTGGGGTCTACTTGGTCTTGAGCAACGAGCCGAAACAGAGCGCGATGTCGTGCTTCACGCCATCGTGGGTGACGGCCGACAGATCATAGCTCGAGGTCTTGCAGTCAGAGGCCATGACCTCGATCTCGCGGGATGCCACGTCGCCGCGATAGCGCAGGACGCGCGTGTCGCCCGCGCCACTGGTGTGGATGGTCAGGGTAAGCGTCGGGCCGCTCTCGGGCGCGCTCTTCTCGTCGGGCGAAAATTCCAGGGTCGAGATGTTGGCCTCGTGGCCTGCGTGCCGCATCGCATCGATGGCCACGTCGAGTTCGGGCCGGATGATGTCGCGGCATTTCACCCAGAAGGCCTGCACGAAAAGATCGGTGTCGGTGTCCATGGTCCCTCCCTCAAGGATTGCTGTCCTTGTTTGGTGAGGAGCCTAGCATCTCCCATGGCGGCGGCGTGAATTTCTCGAGGATGAAGTCGATGAAGGCGGTCACCTTGGGCGCGAGGTGCCGGCGGTGCGGGTAGACCGCATGGATCGGGATGGGTTGCTCGGCGCGGAACTCTTCCAGCAGCGAGACCAGGTCGCCATTCTTGATCGCAGCGGCGACGGTGAGGCGGGTCAGGCGCACAATGCCCAACCCCTGAAGCGCCAGCCGCATCTGGGCCTCGCCCTCGGTGACGGCGACCCGGCCGCCGACCTCGATCTCGCGGATCTCGCCATCAATGCGGAACGGCCAGCGGTTGAGGTAGGTGCGGTCGCGCGAGACGATGCAGTTGTGGCGGGTCAGGTCCTCGGGCCGCTGCAGGGGGCGACGGTTCCTGAGATAGGACGGCGAGGCGCAGACCAGGCGCACATCCTCGCCGATCTTGCGCGCCATGAAGCTGGTGTCCGCCAGCCGCCCGATGCGGATGGCGACGTCGACCCCTTCCTCGATCATGTCGACGACGCGGTCGGTCGGCATCAGTTCGAGCTGCAGCAGCGGATAGCGTTCGAGGAACTCGGCGATGACGGGGGCCAGCTGGTGGGTCGAAAAGGCCAGCGACGTCGTGACCTTCAGAAGCCCGTGCGGCGTGCCGCTCTGGCCGCTGATCTGGTTCTCCAGCGTCTCGATCTCGCCCACGATGCGCCGCGCCGCCGCATAGAAGGCTTCGCCCTCCTCGGTGAGGCTGATCGCCCGCGTCGTGCGCTGAAGCAAACGTACGCCCAGCCGGGTTTCCAGCCGGGTCACCAGCTTGCTGACCGCCGACGGGGTCAGGCCGAGACCAGGTGCCGCCGCGGAAAATCCTTTGGACTCAACGACGCGGACGAACGCCGCCATCTCGCTTGCGTGGTCGATCATTGCGCAATTAATGAATTCCGTTCACGAGTGTTCGTCATACACTCTGTATTAACCTCCGAGAAGAACAGAATTAGGTTCAATTCAACCCTTGGAGGTCTCATGTTCACCGTTTCCTACCCCACCATTGCCGAACGTCGTGCTCTCGAAGCCCGGGCGCACCGCCTGCGCAGCGCCGCACTCGCTCAACTGGTCCGCGACTTCAGTCGTTGGGTGTCGGCCGCGGCGCGCTGACCGAGGCCGCTTCCAGCAACACTTTCGCCGCTGCCCGTGCTGCCGCGGCGACGGCGGGGTCGCCGCGTACGATGGCGGCCGCGATGGCGCCATCCATCAGAATCTGGAGTTGCATCGACAGCGCTTCGGCCGTCCCGATGCCGAGCCGCTCCAGCAGCCCCTGAAACCACACCCGCCTCTGTTCCTTGAAGGCCAGGGCGATCCGGTTCGCGGCATGCGCCGGTTCCTTGAGTTCGGCCACGGCGTTCACGAAAGGGCAGCCGCGGAACACACCGGTCGCGATGGTCCGTTCCAGCCGGTCGAAGGCGCCCATGATCTGCTCGAGCGGCGGCCGGTCGGACGGCGGCGCGGGTTTCAGCCGGCGCGACAGATACGCCACGATCAGGTCGTCCTTCGACGGGAAATGATTGTACAGCGTGCGCTTGCTGATGCCGATCTCGGCCGCGATCGTGTCGACGCCGACGGCGCGGATGCCCTGGCCGTAGAACAGCCGGTCCGCCGTCTCGAGGATGCGTTCCTGCATCGCAGCCCTGACATCCGCTCTCGCCATGCCGTCTTGACCCCTCTCCGGTGCCTTCCGTAGATTACACAGATCTGTGTAATTCGGAAGGCGTGCCATGACCATTCTCAAGGACCTGCGGCCCGTCCTGCCGATCCTGATCGGCGCCTCGGTCATGTTGAGCCTCGGCATGGGCGTACGCCAGAGTTTCGGGCTGGTGATGCCGTCGCTGACGCGCGACATCGCCCTCACGGTGTCGGACTTTGCCCTGGCCATGTCCGTCCAGAACCTCGCCTGGGGTTTACTGCAACCCATTGCCGGCGCGCTGGCGGTGCGGCTGGGCTTCCGGCCGATCATGGTCGGCGGGGCGGCGCTCTATGTCGTCGGCCTCGGCTTGTTCGCGATGGCGGACGGTCTGACCGGTGTGATGCTGGGCGGCGGCGTGCTGATCGGGATGGCGCTGGCCTGTACCGCCTCGGCGATCTCGCTCGCCGTGGGCGCCCGTGCCGTGCCGGCGCGGTCGCGCAGCTTCGTGCTGGGCGCGATCACGGCAACCGGATCGCTGGGGGCGCTGCTCTCGGCGCCGCTCGGCCAGACGCTCACGACGGAACTGGGCTGGCGCGCCGGACTGTTGGGCTTTCTGACGCTGATCGTCTTCATGCTGCCCGCCGCGTGGATCGCCGGCCGGGTCGACCGCCTGTCGCCCTTTGTACCTGCCACGGGAGACATCAGCGCCGCCTCGCCGCGCCTCGCGCTCGCGGCGGCGCTGCGGAAACCCTCGTTCCTGGTGATGACGGCGGCCTATTTCGTCTGCGGCATGCAGCTTCTGTTCATCACGACCCACCTGCCGTCCTATCTCGCGATCTGCGGCATGGACCCGTCGCTCAGTGCCGGCGCGCTGGGGGCGATCGCCCTGTTCAACGTGTTCGGCAGTCTCTTCTTCGGCTGGGCCGGCGGTCACTGGTCCAAGCTCGGCCTGCTGGGCGGCATTTACATCGCCCGCTCGATCGTGCTCGCCGGCTATTTCGTGATGCCGCCGACGCCGGCCAGCACGCTGGTCTTCGCCTCGGCCATGGGCTTCCTGTGGCTCGGCGTCGGGCCGCTGGTCGCCGGATCGGTGGCCGAGATGTTCGGCCTGCGCTGGCAGGCCATGATCCAGGGCGTTGCCTTCATGAGCCACCAGGTCGGCAGCTTCGTCGGCGCCCTGGGCGGCGGTCTGCTGTTCGACGCGCTGGGCTCCTACGACCTCGCCTGGCGCCTTGGCGTTGCGATGGGGCTCACCGCCGGCATCGTTCAGGTGGCGTTCGCCCTGATGCGCCCGCCACCCGCTCCGACACCTATTCCGGCTTGAAGTCCGGCTTGATCTCCTGCTTGCGCCACTTGAAGCGCAGTTCGGCCAGACCGACGGAGAGCACATAGAAGACCGGCGTGAAGATCAGGCCGAAGATCGTGACGCCGATCATGCCGGAGAACACAGCGGTGCCGAGCGACTGGCGCATCTCCGCGCCGGCGCCGGTGCTGATGACCAGCGGCACCACGCCCAGGATGAAGGCGAGCGAGGTCATCAGGATGGGACGCAGGCGCGTCTTTGAGGCGGTGACGGCCGCGTCGAAGCGGTTCATGCCCTGCTCGTGCGCCTGCTTGGCGAATTCCACGATCAGGATGGCGTTCTTGGCCGCCAGTCCCACCAGCACGACCAGGCCGATCTCGACCAGGACGTTGCGGTCGAGGCCGCGGATGTTCACGCCGATCATGGCCGCCAGGATACACATGGGCACGATCAGGATGACGGCGAGCGGCAGCAGCCAGCTTTCGTAGAGTGCCGCCAGCAGCAGGAAGACGAACAGCACGGCCAGGCCGAAGGCCAGGATTGCGGTGTTGCCGGCCAGCTTCTCCTGCAGCGCGATCTCGGTCCATTCGAAGCCGAAACCCGACGGCAGCACCTTCTCCGCCAGCGCCTCCATCGTGGAGATACCCTGCCCCGAGGAGTAGCCGCGCTGCAGCGCCACCTGCACTTCGGCCGCCGGGTAGAGGTTGTAGCGGGCGACACGGTAGGGGCCGGTGATGTCCTCGAAGGTCGCGACGGCGCCGATCGGCACCATCTCGCCGCTGACGCTGCGGGTCTTGAGGTTCTCGACGTCGCGCAGGGTGAGGCGATAGGGATCGTCGGCCTGCACGGTCACGCGGTAGGTACGGCCGAGGATGTTGAAGTCGTTCACGTAGGCCGAGCCCATGTAGGCCGACAGCGTTTCGAACACGCGCGCGATCGGCACGCCGAGCTGCTCGGCCTTGGTCCGGTCGATGTCGGCGAAGATCTGCGGCGTGCGCGTATTGTAGAGCGTGAAAGCCTGGGTGAGGCCCGGCGCCTGTCCGGCGGCGCCGGCAAGAGCCCAGGTGGCACCTTCGAGGGCCGTCAGCCCGCGCGAGGCGCGGTCCTGGACGTAACCCTTGAGGCCGCCGCCCGTGCCGATACCCGGCACCGAGGGCGGCTCCAGGACGAACACGAAGGCCTCGCGCAGCGCGAACATCTGGCCGCGCAGATCGGCCAGGATCATGTCCTTGGTGATTCCCGGCCGCTCGTTGAACGGCTTCAGGGTCACGAAGATCACGCCGGTATTGGGCGCGTTGGTGAAGGTCGCGCCGTCGAAGCCGACGAACGACACGGCGTTGGCGACGCCCGGCCGCGACATGATGATCTCGCTGGCCTTGCGCACCAGCGCGTCCGACCGCTCCAGCGTCGAGCCGGCGGGAAGCTGCATGGCCGCGATCAGGTAGGAGCGGTCGAGCTGCGGCACCAGGCCGGTCGGGGTCGATACGAGGCGGTTCTGGGTGAGCGCCAGCAGGCCCGCGTAGATCACCAGCATGATGAAGCCCATGCGGATCACCCGCGCCGTCATGCGGCCGTAGAAGTTCGAAAGCGCCTCGAAGCCGCGGTTGAAGTGGCCGAAGAACCAGTGGATCGGCCAGGCGAGGCGATCCATCAGGCCGGGCTTGGGCTTCTCGACATGCGACAGGGCATGCGACTTCAGCAGCAGCGCCGCCATCGCCGGCGAGAGCGTCAGCGACACGAAGGCCGAGATCGCGGTCGAGGCGGCGATGGTGATCGCGAACTGCTTGTAGAAGGTACCCTGCAGGCCGGTGATGAAGGCGGTCGGCAGGAACACCGCGATCAGCACCAGCGAGATCGCGATCAGCGCGCCGCCGACCTCGTCCATCGTCTTGTGCGCGGCCTCCTTCGGCGACATGCCCTGCGTCAGGTAGCGTTCGACGTTCTCGACCACGACGATGGCGTCGTCGACCACGATGCCGATCGCCAGCACCAGGCCGAACAGCGAGAGCGTGTTGAAGGAGATGCCCACCGCGGCCATGAAGGCGAACGACCCGATCAGCGAGACCGGAATCGCGAGGATCGGGATGATCGCCGCGCGCCAGGTCTGCAGGAACAGGATCACGACGACCACGACCAGGATCACCGCTTCGAACAGGGTCGTGATGACGGCGTCGACGGAGGCCTGGATGAAGGTCGTGGGATTGTAGACGATCGTGTAGTCGAGGCCGGAGGGGAAATTCTTCTTCAGGCGGTCCATCTCGGCGATGATGGCGTCCGAGGTGGCGAGCGCGTTGGATCCCGGCCGCTGGAAGATGCCGAGCGCCGTGGCCGTCTTGTTGTTGAGATAGGCGTTCAGCGTGTAGTCCTGCGCACCCAGTTCGACGCGTGCGATGTCGCGCAGGCGGGTCACGGACCCATCCGGTTCGGCCCGGATCACGATGTTCTCGAACTGGTCGGGCGAGCTCAGCCGCCCCAGCGTACGCACCGACAGGGTGAACCCGCCCGGCGACACCGCCGGGGCCTGGTTGACCGCACCCGCCGCGACCTGGAGGTTGGCCGCCCGCAGCGCCAGCACGACTTCGCCGGCGGTGAGGTTGCGCGCCGCGACCCGGGCCGGGTCGAGCCAGATGCGCATCGAGTAGTCGCGACCGCCGAACACCAGCACGTTGCCGACGCCGTCGACGCGGGTCAGCACGTCCTTCACGTAGAGCGTGGCATAGTTGGAAATGTACTGCTGGTCGCGGCTGCCGTCGGGCGAGACCATGTGCACGACCATCATCAGGTCGGGCGAGGCCTTGCGCACCACGATGCCGAGACGCTGCACGTCCTCGGGCAGGCGTGGCTGGGCCACCGCGACGCGGTTCTGCACCAGCACCTGGGCCTGATCGATGTCGACGCCGGGCTTGAACACCACGTTGATCGATAGACGGCCGTCACCGGTCGACTGCGACTCGATGTAGAGCATGTCGTCGACGCCGTTGACCTCGAGCTCGATCGGCGTGGCCACCGTCTCGGCGATCACCTCGGCCGACGCGCCGGGATAGGTCGCGGTGATGTTGACGGTCGGCGGCGCGATCTCGGGATACTCGGCCACGGGAAGTCCGCGCTGGGCGATGAAGCCCACGATCACGATGATGACCGAGAGCACCGACGCGAAGATCGGCCGGTCGATGAAGAAATGTGAAAAACGCATAGGGCGCCCTTACTTGGCCTTGGCGACGATCTCGCCCTTCTGAGGCACGACCTTGGCGCCGGGCCGGACCATGGGATTGGCGAGGCCGTCGAGCACCACCTTGTCGGTGGGCTCCAGGCCGGAGCGGATCACCCGCAGACCGTCGACGATCGTGCCCAGGGTCACGGGCTTGGCCTGCACGACATCTCCGGGGCCAACGACGAACACGATCTTGCGGGCCTGGTCGGAGATGATGGCCGAGTCGGGCACCAGCAGCGCGTCGTACTCGCCGCCGAACAGCTGCAGGCGGCCGAAGATGCCGGGCGTCAGCAGCTGGTCCTTGTTGTCGACCAGGGCGCGGACGCGGATCGTGCCCGACCGCGCGGTCATCGCATTGTCGACGAAGTCGACCTTGCCGGTGCGCTTCCACTCGGTCTCGTCGGAGAGCCGGATGCGGACCGGATTGGCGCCGTCGCGCGAGGAGGCGAGGGCGCCCGACAGGATCAGGCGGCTGTAGCGCAGATGATCGGACTCGGAGATGTCGAAGACGAAGCGGATGGGGTCGAGCGTCACGATGGTGGCGAGCAGGGTGGCGCCGGACTGGCCCCCCGAGATCAAATTGCCGGCATCGACCTTGCGGTCCGAAATGCGGCCGGCGATGGGCGCCGTGACGTTCGTCCATTCGAGGTTGAGCTGGGCGTTGCGCAGCGCCGCTTCGGCGGACTTGAGCTGGGCGCGGGCGACGGCGAGCGTCGACTTGCGCGAATCCTGCTCCGCCTCGGTGATGGTGCGGGAGGTAATCAGCGACGCGCCGCGACCGACCTGCAGTTCCGCAAGATCGACCTGGGCCTTGTTACGCGCGACCTCGGCCTCGGCCGATTCGACCGCGATCTCGTAGGGACGCCTGTCGATGGTGAACAGAGGATCACCCTCTTTGACGATCTGGCCGTCGCGGAAGTCGATCTTGTCGATAAAACCGGAGACGCGTGCCCGCACTTCGACAGTGGCGACGGCTTCGAAGCGTCCGGAATATTCGTCCCACTGGGTGACGCGCTTGGCGAGCGGCTCGGAGACGCCGACCGGCATGGCGGGCGGACCACCCTGGGCGAAGGAAGCGGATGAAAAAGCCCAAAGGCAGAGGCTGGCGACGGCCAGCAGGCGGCGACGTACGGACACTTGGACTCCCCCGCGAACAATTCTGCGTCGCGAAGTCGACATGTGGTTGCCCCATTAGGCCGTGTCAATTCCTCGCGGAGTAACCGACGCACTTCGCGGGAACGAGTTTTCAGCAACAACTGTAGGGTTAAACGGCTTCTGACCCTGCCGCCCCACGAGCACCGCTCGCCAATGGCTTGGCAACGTTGCGCGAAGTCACGCGTTCAATTCGATGGTGAGCTTGGCTGGTGTGGTCGCACGTCGCCTTGCAGGTGTCGAGAGGGGGCGAGTCATGTTCACGTGCGAAGAGGGTTCCGGACACGATTCATCGTCCGTCATTTTTCTGACGCCGCTGCTCGGCAGGATCACGACGGAAAGAGTGGCATAGATGGTCAAGGCATCTCCGGCCCGCATTGCCTTCATTGCTGTCATTCTCGTCGCGAGTGCGGCGGCTGCCGTCTACTGGTTCGCTCTACGCAGCCCCACGGCGCCGCCGGTCGCCATCGCTCCACCGCCGGCCGAGGTGGGCGTGGCGACGCTGGTGGCCGTGGACGTGCCGCTGCCTCTGCGCTATTCGGGCCGTGTGTCGGGCTTCCGCGTGGTCGAGATCCGCTCCCAGGTCGGCGGCATCCTGCAGAAGCGCCAGTTCACCGACGGCGAGCCGGTGAAGGCGGGCCAGGTGCTGTTCCGCATCGATCCGCGCAGCTTCGAGGCCTCGCTGGCGCGCGCCAAGGCGCAGATGGCCCAAGCTCAAGCGACGCTGACGCAGGCGACCGAGAACTTCGCACGCGTCGAGGGCCTCGCCGCCCGCCAGGTCTCGACTCAGAAGGCCCTGGAGGATGCGACGGCGGCCCGTGAACAATCCGCGGCGGCGCTGGCGTCCGCCAAGGCAGACGTGCAGACCGCCGAACTCGATCTCGAATATTCGGTGATCAAGGCGCCGATCGCCGGCCTCACCAGCATCGAGGCTTCGCCCCCCGAAGGCACGCTGGTCCAGCCGCAGCAGACTCTGTTGACCAGGATCACCCAGCTCGATCCGGCCTATGTCTATTTCACCACGACCGATGGCGAACTGCGGGAACTCAAGGAGATCAACGCCACGCGAGCCCGGCCGCTCACCGAGAACGACGTCACGGTCAAGCTGCGGTTCGGCAACGGCGACCTCTATCCGCTGGACGGGCGGGTCGACACCAGCTCCGGCATCGTCGATCCACGCACCGGCACGGTTCAGATCCGCGCGGTGTTTCCCAACGAGGAGCGCGGCCTGCTGCCCGGCCAGTTCGTGCGTGTCGATATCCTGGGCGTCACGATGCCGAACGCGATCCTGGTTCCGCAGACGGCGATCGTGCAGGGGCCGCAGGGAGCGGCCGTCTACGTCGTTGAAGCCAACGACGTGGCGCAACTGCGCCCGGTCAAGCTCGACCGGGAGGTTGAGCGGGGCTGGATCGTGAAGAGCGGGCTGAAGGCGGGCGAAAGGGTGATCATCGAGGGAGTCATCCGCGTACGGCCGGGGATGAAGGTGATGGCGGTGGCGCCCGTCACACCTGCCGCGCCCGCGAGTCCGGCAGCCGCTGCCGGGAGCGGGACCAGCCCGTGATTTCGAAGTTCTTCATCGACAGGCCGGTCTTCGCCAGCGTCCTGTCGATCGTCATCGTGCTGGCCGGCCTCGTGGCCATGCGGGCCCTGCCGATCTCGCAATATCCGCAGATCGTGCCGCCCGATGTCGTCGTGACGGCGAGCTATCCGGGCGCCACCGCCGAAACCATCGCCTCCACGGTGGCGGCGCCGCTCGAGCAGCAGATCAACGGCGTCGAGCGCATGATCTACATGCGCTCCACCTCGACCGGGTCAGGTACGATGAGCCTGACGGTCAGCTTCGAGATCGGCACCGATCCCGATCAGAACGCCATCAATGTGAACAATCGCGTGCAGCGGGCGCTGCCGCTGCTGCCCGCCGAGGTCGCGCGGCAGGGTGTCGTCGTCCAGAAACGATCGTCGTCGATCCTGATGGTGATGACCATGTCGTCGCCGGACCGGCGCTACGACACCGTGTTCATCAGCAACTACGCGCTGGTCAACGTGGTCGACGAGCTGCGCCGCCTGCCGGGCGTCGGCGATGCCGCCCTGTTCGGCGCCTCGGATTACTCGATGCGCGTCTGGCTGAGACCCGACAAGCTCGCGCAATACGGTCTGACGCCGGGCGACGTCGCGGCCGCGGTTCGCGAACAGAACTCGCAGTTCGCCGCCGGCCGCTTCGGCGAGGAGCCGATGAAGAACCCGCAGGCGTTCACCTACTCGGTGACGACTCCGGCGCGCCTGGTCGATGCCACCCAGTTCGAGAACATCATCATCCGCTCCGACGAGATCGGTGGATCGCTGCGCCTCAAGGACGTGGCGAGGGTCGAGCTGGGCGCGCTCACCTACGGCTTCTCCGCGATCTTCAACGGCGCACCGGCCGTGCCGATCGGCGTCTATCTGCAGCCCGGCGCCAACGCGCTGCAGGTCGCGCAGTCAGTGCAGGACACGATGCAGCGCGTTTCCAAGCGGTTTCCGGAAGGGCTGCGTTACGACGTGCCGTTCAACACCACGCGCTTCGTCGAGGTCTCGATCGAGGAGGTGGTGATCACCTTCATCGAAGCCGTCATCCTCGTCGTGCTGGTCGTGTTCCTGTTCCTGCAGAGCGTACGGGCGACGATCATCCCGATCATCGCCATCCCGGTGTCGATCGTCGGGACCTTCGCCGGCATGTACCTGCTGGGCTTCTCCATCAACCTGCTGACCCTGTTCGGGCTCGTGCTGGCGATCGGCATCGTCGTCGACGACGCGATCGTGGTGCTGGAAAACGTCGAGCGGATCGTGACCACGCAGGGCAAGAGCCCGCGCGACGCGGCGGTCCAGGCGATGCAGGAGGTGACCGGCCCGGTCGTCGCCATCGTGCTGGTCCTCTGCGCGGTGTTCATCCCGGTATCCTTCCTGGGCGGGCTGGCGGGCGAACTCTATCGTCAGTTCGCGGTCACCATCGCCGTGTCGGTGGTGATCTCGGGCATCGTGGCGCTGACGCTCACGCCTGCACTCGCGGCCCTGATCCTGAAGCCTGGCCACGAGAAGCCCGGATGGTTCTTCTCGAAATTCAACACGGGCTTCGCCTGGGTGACCGATCGCTATACCGGCGGCGTCTCGTTCCTGATGAAGAGGGTCGTGTTCGGCCTGGCGGGCTTCGCCGTGATCGTCGGTGCCACCGTCTACCTGTTCCAGCGCGTACCGGGCGGGCTCGTGCCCAACGAGGACCAGGGCTACGTCTTCCTGGTGACGGCCCTGCCGCCCGCCGCCTCCCTGACGCGCACGCGTGAAGTCACGGCCAAGGCGACCGAGGAGCTCGGCAAGAATCCGGCCGTCGCCAACGTCGTCACCTTCTCGGGCTTCGACCTGCTGTCGGGCGCGCAGAAGACCAATTCCGGCATCTCCTTCGTCACGCTGAAGGACTGGTCCGAGCGCAAGGAGCCCGCCCAGGATGCGCGCAATCTCGCGCCGGCACTTGCCGGGTTGAACAGCCACTTCCGCGACGGCGT
The DNA here is from genome assembly GCA_002281855.1 of Rhodospirillales bacterium 24-66-33. Taxonomy (GTDB): domain Bacteria; phylum Pseudomonadota; class Alphaproteobacteria; order Reyranellales; family Reyranellaceae; genus Reyranella. The sequence goes on from NCHQ01000006.1 coordinate 133,476, forward strand.
GGTGATCGGCTTCAATCCGCCGCCCATCCAGGGCATGAGCACGACCGGCGGCTTCGAATTCTACCTGCAGGACCGGTCGGGCGGCTCACTGGCGAGCCTCGCGGAAGCGGCCAACAAGGTCGTGGCCGCGGCGGCCAAGCATCCGGAACTGGCCGGCGTCTCCACCACCTTCTCCACCAGCGTGCCGCAGTACCGTATCGACGTCGACCGCGACAAGGCGAAGGCCATCGGCATCCCGATCAACTCGATCTTCGACACGATGCAGAGTTCGTTCGGCAGCCTCTACGTCAACGACTTCACCCTGTTCGGGCGCACCTATCGCGTCAGCCTCTCGTCGGAGTCCGACTTCCGCGAGCGGCCGGAGGACCTGCGGCACGTCTTCGTGAAGTCCGACAAGAACGTCATGGTGCCGCTCAACGAGCTGGTGACGGTGACCCGCATCGTCGGTCCCGACACGGTCGACCGCTTCAACATCTTCCCCGCCGCCAAGATCCTGGGCGGGCCGGCGCCGGGCTATTCCTCGGGCCAGGCGATCGCCGCCATGCAGCAGCTCGTGGCCGAGACCCTGCCCGACGACTACACGATCGGCTGGACCGGGTCGGCCTATCAGGAGCTGGCCACCCAGGGCACGGGCAGCCTGGGTTTCGTGTTCGGCCTGGTGATGGTCTTCCTGATCCTGGCGGCGCAATACGAGCGCTGGTCGCTGCCGCTCGCTGTCCTCACCGCCGTGCCCTTCGCGGTGTTCGGCGCGCTGCTGGCGGTCTGGATCCGCGGCCTGGAGAACGACGTCTATTTCCAGATCGGGCTCATCACGCTGATCGGCCTGGCCGCCAAGAACGCCATCCTGATCGTCGAGTTCGCCTCGCAGCGCTACCAGCAGGGCCTCTCCGCCTACGATGCCGCGATGGAGGCGGCGCGTCTGCGCTTCCGGCCGATCGTCATGACCTCGCTCGCCTTCATCCTGGGCGTGGTGCCGCTGGCCATCAGCAGCGGTGCCGGCTCGGCCAGCCGCCATTCGATCGGCACCGGCGTGATCGGCGGCATGCTGGCCGCAACCTTCATCGCCATCCTGTTCGTGCCGCTCTTCTTCCGCCTGCTCACGCGAAAGAAGAAGGCGCCGACGCCGCCGGAGCCGAAGCCCTAGCGCACTCTGTCATCCTGAGCGTAGCGAAGGATCTCACGCTGGCAACGTAGTCGTCTGGTCGTCCGGCTAGGTCCTTCGCTTCGCTCAGGACGACCTGCGCATTCGCCTGCTATCATTGACACATGAAAATCAAGAAATTCGGCACGCCCCTCAAGCCCTCCGCCGTGAAGCTCATGCTGCTGGGCTCGGGTGAGCTCGGGAAAGAAGTCGTCATCGAGGCGATGCGCTTCGGCATCGAGGTCATCGCCTGCGACCGCTATGCCGATGCGCCGGCCATGCTGGTCGCCAACAGTTCCTACGTCTTCGACATGCGTGACGGCGGGGCGATGCGCCATGTCGTCGAGACGGTGAAGCCCGACTTCATCGTGCCCGAGATCGAGGCCATCGCCACCGACACGCTGGTCGAGCTGGAGAAGGAGGGCTGGACCGTCATCCCGACGGCGCGCGCCGCACAACTCACCATGGACCGGCGCGGCATCCGCAAGCTCGCGGCCGAGAAACTCAAACTGCCGACCTCGCCCTATCGTTTCGCCGCCAGCCTCGAGGAGCTGCAGGCCGGCGCCGAGGCCGTGGGCTTCCCCTGCTTCATCAAGCCCACCATGTCGTCGTCCGGCCACGGCCAGAGCGTTGCGCGCAAGCCCGCCGATGTCGCCAAGAGCTGGAAGATCGCGATGGAGGGCACGCGCGCCAGCACCGGGCTGGTGATCGTCGAGGGCGCGATCGACTTCGACTACGAGATCACCCTGCTCACCGTGCGCCACGAGGGCGGCTTCGGCTTCTGCGAGCCGATCGGCCATATCCAGGTCGACGGCGACTATCGCGAAAGCTGGCAGCCGCACGCCATGTCGAAGCCGGCGCTGCGCAAGGCGCGCGACATTGCGAAGAAGGTCGTGAACGCGCTGTGCGGTGCCCGGGGCCGCGGCCTGTTCGGCGTGGAGATGTTCGTGAAGGGCGACAAGGTCTGGTTCTCCGAACTGTCGCCGCGCCCCCACGACACCGGCATGGTCACCATGATCTCGCAGAACATGAGTGAGATGGAGCTGCATGTCCGCGCCATCCTCGGCCTGCCGATCCCCGAGATCACCTGCCAACCTGGCGCCTCGGTGCCGGTCCTCGGCAACGGCACCATCGAGGACCCGACCTATACCGGCATCGCCAAGGCGCTCACCGCGCCGGGGACGTCGGTGCGCATCTTCGGCAAGCCCGAGGTGAAGGGCCACCGCCGCATGGCCGTGGCGCTCGCGACTGGCCGCACGGTCAAGGACGCGCGCCGCAAGGCGATGGCGTCGGCGAAGCAGATCAAGGTCGGGTAGCGATACCTTTACCACCTCATCCTTCGAGACGGCTGCTTCGCAGCCTCCTCAGGATGAGGGTGTGCCTCAGTGCCGGAAGTGCCGCATCCCGGTGAAGACCATCGCGAGGCCCTTTTCGTCGGCCGCGTCGATCACTTCCTTGTCGCGCATCGAGCCGCCCGGCTGGATGATCGCCGTGGCGCCGGCTTCGGCGGCGGCCAGAAGACCGTCGGCGAAGGGGAAGAAGGCGTCCGAAGCAACGACGCTGCCGACTGCCGGGCTCACGGTGAGGCCCGCGGCCTCGCCTGACTCGGCGGCGCGAATGGCGGCGATGCGTGAGGAGTCGCGGCGGTTCATCTGACCGGCGCCGACGCCCACCGTTGCGCCGTCCTTGGCGTAGACGATGGCGTTCGATTTCACGTGTTTGCAGACCGTGAAGGCAAACAGCAGGTCGTCGAGTTCCTTCGCCGTCGGCGACCGCTTGGTCACGACCTTCAGGTCGGCCTTGGTGAGATGGCCGTTGTCGCGTGTCTGGAAGAGATAGCCGCCGGCCACGCTCTTGAGCGTCATGCCGGCCGTGGTCGGATCCGGCAGGGCGCCGGCCAGCAGCACGCGCACGTTCTTCTTGGTGGCGAGGATCGCCAGCGCTTCCGGCGTCGCGTCGGGCGCGATCACGACCTCGAGGAACAGCTTCACCAGCTCGGCCGCGACCTTGGCCTCCAGCGTGCGGTTGACCGCGACGATGCCGCCGAAGATCGACACCGGATCGCAGGCATAGGCCTTCTGGTAGGCCGTGAACTGGTCGGCATCGACGGCCACGCCGCAGGGATTGGCGTGCTTCACGACGACGATGGCGGATTCGGCAAACTCCGCGACGCATTCATAGGCCGATTCCGTGTCGCCGATATTGTTGTAGGACAGCTCCTTGCCCTGGACCATGCGCGCCGTCGCGACGCCCGGTCGCTTGCTGCCGTCGCTGTAGAAGGCGGCCTTCTGGTGCGGGTTCTCGCCATAGCGCAGGGTCTGTACGCGCTCGGCCGACAGGGTCAGCCGCTCGGGGAAGGTCTCGCCCTGTTGGCCAGCGAACCAGTTGGCGATCGCCGAGTCGTAGGACGCCGTGCGGGCATAGGCCTTGGCCGCCAGCGTGCGGCGCAGCGCCAGGGTCGTGGCGCCCTTGTTGGCGTCGAGCTCCTGCAGCACCGAGGCATAGTCCTTCGGGTCGACCACGATGGTCACGAAGTCGTGGTTCTTGGCCGAGGCGCGGATCAGCGCCGGACCGCCAATGTCGATATTCTCGACGCAGGTCGGGAAGTCGGCGCCGCGCGCGACCGTAGCCTCGAACGGGTAGAGGTTCACCACCACCAGATCGATGCCCGCGATTCTATGATCGCTCATCGCCTTCTGGTGGCCGGCGTCGGTACGGCGGGCCAGGATGCCGCCATGGATCGAGGGCTGCAGCGTCTTCACCCGCCCGTCCATGATCTCGGGGAAGCCGGTGTGATCGCTGACCTCGACCACCTTGAGGCCGGCGTCGCGCAGCGCCTTGGCCGAGCCGCCGGTCGACAGGATTTCCACCCCGTGCGCCGCCAGCGCCTTGCCCAGTTCGACCAGGCCCTCCTTGTCGGAAACGGAGATCAACGCGCGCTGGATGCGGGCCAGGTCGGGCGTGGGCGAGGGGACGTACTGGGTCGAGGCGGACATGGCCGGTCTTTTAGCCCCGTCTCTGGTGCGGAGAAAGGGACGGATTTACGCGTCCGCCCCCTCCAGGACGCGGACCGTGAAGCCCTCGGCCTGGAGAGCCATGACCAGTTCGCGGGCATGGTCGCGGTCGCGGGATTCGACGGTGACGTCGAGCTCGGTCGATTTGGCGACGACGCTGCCGAACAGCCGCTGGTGCTGCACTTCCACGATGTTGCCGCCGGCACCACCGATCAGGCCGGCCACGCGGGCGAGCTGGCCGGGCAGGTCGGGGATCATCAGGCGCAGGCGCACGATGCGGCCGTCGCGGACCAGGCCGCGCAGCAGGACCGAGGCCAGCAGGCGGGTGTCGATGTTGCCGCCGCACAGGATCAGCCCGACCTTGCGGCCGGCGAAGACTTCGGGATGGGCCAGCAGGGCGGCGAGCCCCGCGGCGCCCGCGCCTTCGGCAACGGTCTTCTCGACCTCGAGGAACAGCGCGATGGCGTGCTCGATCGCCACCTCGTCGACCGCCAGCACCCGGTCGACCAGCGCGCGGGCGATGGCGAGCGGCATCCGGCCGATGTCGCGCACGGCGATGCCTTCGGCGATCGTGTCGCCGCCTACCGTCACCGGCTCGCCGGCCAGGAGCTGGCGCATGGCCGAGTAGCCGGCCGTCTCGACTCCGATCACCCTCAGGTCGGGCTTCAGGCCGCGCGCGGCGACGGCGCAGCCCGCCAGCATGCCGCCGCCGCCGACCGGCACGACCAGCGTGTCGAGTTCGGGCGCGTCCTCCAGCATCTCCAGCGCGATCGTGCCTTGTCCGGCGATGATGCGCGGATCGTCATAGGGGTGCACGAACACCAGCTTCTCGGCGTCGGCCAGGCGATGGGCCTCGGCCGCCGCTTCCGCCAGCGTGTCGCCGATCAGGACGACCCGCGCGCCATGGCCACGCGTGTGCTTCACCTTGGTGTTGGGCGTGAAGGACGGCATGACGATGGTGGCGGGAATGCCCAGCCGGCCGGCGTGATAGGCGACGCCCTGCGCATGGTTGCCGGCCGACATGGCGATGACGCCGCGACGGCGCTCCTCGTCGCTGAGCTGCAGCAGCGTGTTCAGCGCGCCGCGCTCCTTGAACGAGGCTGTGAACTGCAGGTTCTCGAACTTGATCCAGACGTCCGCCTTGGCGATGCGCGACAGCGTCTCGCTGCGCAGGCAGGGCGTGTGGACGACGGCGCCCTCGATGCGCGCCGCCGCGGCGCGCACGTCGGCGAGAGAGACGGGGAGGGTGTCGGTGTCAGCTTTCATTCTCTCGTTCCTCAAATAGCCGTCGTCTCGACCGGAGCGCCCCTCGAGTACCTCGGGGTAAACTCCGCGCGGAGCGGTGAGACCTTCTCTCCACGAATTTCCGACTTTTAGTTGAGGGAAGGTCTCTCCGCTCCGCACCTTCGGTGCTCCGGTCGAGACGACGGCTATTTTACCTTTTTCAGTATCATCGGCATCAAGCCATCTTGCGGTCGAGCCAGTCGCGGGTGCGGTAGAGGGCGCCGATCAGCGGGAGATAGAGCGAGGGATCGCCGTTGTAGAGCGGGTGCTCGGGGAACTCGCGGCCGTCGAAGGCATTGACCGGGGCATTGGAGCCACCGGCGATCTTCTTGGCCGTCTGGGTGCCGAGATAGGTCATCATGGCGACGCCGCTGCCGTTGCAGGCGAGCAGATAGTGCATGCCGTCGTCCTGGCCCATGTGCGACATCGAATCGAGCGCGAAGGCGACGTTGCCCGTCCAGACATGGGTGATGCGGATGCCCTTCAGCTGCGGGAAGCGGTCGATCATGTACTGGTAGAGGATCGGCGCGCTCACTTCCGGCGGTGCCGCGGTGAAGCGGGCGCGGCCGCCGAAGATCATGTGCCGACCGTCGGGCGAGGGCCGGTAATAGGTCAGCACCCGCTTGGTGTCGCCGATCGAGCGTTGCAGCGGGATCAGGTCCGTCGCCGGCATGGGCAGTTCTTCGGTGGCGATGATGTGGCTGGCGACCGGCACGACGCGCATCTTCAGCTTCGGGGTCAGGTCGCCGGTATAGCCGTTGGTGGCGATGACGACTTCCTTGCAGGCGATCGGCCCCTTGGCGGTCAGCACGCGCCAGCCGCTGCCGGTCTTCGCATCCTTGGTCTTCTCGATGCGCTCGGCCTCGACCTCGCCGCACAGGACCGCGCCCTGGCCGTGCGCGGCTTCGAGCAGACCCTTGTAGTAGCGCGCGGGGTGGAGATTGCCGCCGCTCTTCACGTACATGCCGCCGTAGTAGTAGTCGGACGCCATCATCTCGCGCACCCGCTCGCGCGGGATCATCTCGGCGCCGACATGGGCGTACTTGTTGAACATCTCGACCTTGCGCGCCTGGTCGTCGTAGTGCTTGGGCGTCCAGGCGCCGGTGAAACGGCCGTTGGTGATCAGGCCGCAATCGATCTTCTCGCGGTGGATGATGTCGATCAGGGTCTGCAGCGAATCGGCGCCGCTGCCCAGGAACGAAGCCTTGTTCGCCTCGAACTCGGCCTCGACCTTGGGGTTCTTGCCGCCCAGGCCCTTGGCGATGTTGGTGCCGCCCGAGAGCATGCCGCCGTTGCGCGTCGAGGCGCCGATGCCGAACACGCCGCGTTCCAGCACCACGCAGTCGATGCCGTTGCGCCTCAGTTCCAGCGCCGTCGACAGGCCGCCATAGCCCGCCCCCACGATCACCACGTCGGTCTTCGCGGGCGGATCGACGCTCAGCGCGTTGTTGGGCGTCCACGCCTCCCACCACCAGGGCTGCGCCTTGAAGCTGGGGTGGAAGATGTCGGCTTTGCTCATGGGGTCACTCGAAGTTCGTCGTGTCGAGCACCGCGAGGCAGTCTTCGTGCCACTAATAGATCCCTCGCTGCGCTCGGGATGACTGACTTCTCTCAGAAGTCTGTCACCTTGCCGTTGAACTGCCAGTCGCCGTAGCGGGTGGGCTCGGGGCCGGGCGGGCCGCCGATCTCCTCGACCTTCTTGGGCTTCTCGGGGGTGGGCGGAGTTGCCGGGTCGGCCTTGGGCGGTTCCGGCGGAGTGGGCTTGATGGTGTCGGTCATGACCGCATGATGCCTGTCCCCACCTTGATTCGCCACTTTTGCAGACCAACTTACCCGGCATGAATTACGTCAAGACCGCCCTCCTGCTCGCCGCGCTGACGGGCTTCGTCCTCGTGGCGGGCTACCTGCTGGGAGGCCAGACCGGCCTCGTCATCGCCCTCGTCGCCGCGCTGGGCATGAACCTCTTCGCCTACTGGAACAGCGACCAGATGGTCCTGCGCATGGCCAACGCCCAGGAAGTCGGGCCGGAAAATGCGCCGGAGCTGTTCAACATCGTCCACGAGCTGGTGCAGCGCGCCGGCCTGCCGATGCCGCGCGTCTACCTGATCGACGAGGACCAGCCGAATGCCTTTGCGACCGGCCGCGATCCCGAGCATGCCGCCGTGGCCGCGACCACCGGCCTGCTGCGCTATCTCAGCCGCGAGGAAGTCGCCGGCGTGATGGCGCACGAGCTGGCCCATGTCCGCCATCGCGACACGCTGATCATGACCGTGGCCGCGACCCTCTCGGGCGCCATCGGCATGCTGGCCAGCTTCGGCGGCCTGATGGGCGGCGGCCGCGATTCCGAGGGCCGGCCGCTGGTCAATCCGATCGTCGCCATCGCCGCGATGATCCTGGCGCCGATGGCCGCCATGCTGGTGCAGATGGCGATCAGCCGCGGCCGCGAATACGAGGCCGATCGCATGGGCGCGGAAATCTGCGGCCAGCCGCAGTGGCTCGCCTCGGCGCTGGCCAAGCTGCATGCCGGCACGCAGCAGATCCACAACGAGGCGGCCGAGCGCAATCCGGCGACCGCCCACATGTACATCGCCAACCCGCTCGCCCTGGCCGGCGGCATGTCGAGCCTGTTCTCGACCCATCCGCCCATGGAGGAGCGCATCGGGCGCCTGCAGGCGATGGCGAGCCAGGCCCCGGCCTATCAGGCCCGTCCGCAGGCCTCGTCGGCGCCCGGTCGGGGTCCTTGGGGCAACGCGGCCCCGCAGACCCCGCGTCGCGGGCCGTGGGGTTAAGTCGCCCAGCGAAGCTTCCCGTCATCTCGACCGGAGCCCCGAAGGGGCGGAGTGGAGAGATCTTCTCTCCACCTAAAGCCGGCTAATCGTCGAGAGCAGGTCTCTCCGCTCCGCCTCGCTGCGCGAGGCTTCGGTCGAGACGACGGAGGTTTTTTTGCCCGCTAAACCTTCGGCGGTAGTGCCGCGGGCTCCTCGCCGAGGTCGACGGCGAGGATGCGTTCGCCGCGGCGGGTGATCGCCGTGGTCGAGGTATCGATCTCGCGCAGGTCCTTCTCGGTCTGCGCGAAGTGCTTCTTGAGATTGTCGACCCGGTCGTCGAGACGTTTCACGTCGCCCAGGATCAAGCCGACCATCTTCTGGATCTCGCCGGCCTGCTCGCGCATCCGCACGTCCTTCAGGACGGCGCGCACGGTGTTGAGGGTTGCCATCATGGTGGTCGGCGACACGATCCACACTCGCGCCCTGTAGGATTCCTCGACCAGGCCGGTGAAGTTGGCGTGCAGCTCGCCATAGACGGCCTCCGAGGGCAGGAACATCAGCGCCGATTCGGCGGTCTCGCCGGGCACGATGTATTTGCTGCGGATGTCGGCGATGTGCTTGCGGATCGCCTGTTGGAAGCTCCGCTGCGCCGCCAGCAGCGCCGCGCCGTCGCCGGCCGGCACCGCCCGCAGCTGGCTGTAGCTTTCCAGCGGGAACTTGGCGTCGATGGCGATCGAGCCCGGCGGATTGGGCAGCTTCAGCAGGCAGTCGGCGCGCACGCCGGTCGAGAGCGTCACCTGGAAATCGTAGGCCGAGGGCGGCAGGGCGCTCTGGACCAGGTCGTTGAGCTGGACCTCGCCGAAGGCGCCGCGCGCCTGCTTGTTGGACAGGACCTCCTGCAAGCTCACGACCTGGGTCGACAGTTCGCCGATCTTCTTCTGCGCCTCGTCGATGCGGACCAGCCGCTCGCGCAGGTCGGTGACGATCTGGCCCGTGGCCTTCTCGGTGCGGTCGAGCCGCTCGGCGACGACCTTGCCCAGCGCCTGCTCCTGCTCGCGCAGCGACTTCTCGACCCGCTGCACTGTCTCGGCCTGCTGGCTCAGCGCCAGGGCGAGCTGCTGCTGCATCCGCTGCTCGGCCTCGCGGCTGCCGCCGTCCCGGCGCATCAGCACGACAACCAGCACCACGACCAGCGATGCGACGGCGGCGAGGAGGACGATCGTCTGAATATCCATTGTCCGACCTTATAATCCGCCGGCTCGACAAGCGCACGGCCGGCCGGTAATCCAAGCGTCCCATGGCACGCAAATACGATCCCCCCGCGCACGATCCGGATGTCTGGCTGTTCGACCTCGACAACACGCTCTACCCGGCGCGCTGCAACCTGTTCTCGCAGATCGACGTGCGTATCGGGCGCTACATCGCCGACTGGCTGAAGGTCACGCCGGAAGAGGCGCGGGTCGTGCAGAAGCAGTACTGGCGCGACCACGGCACCTCGATGCGCGGGATGATGACCCTGCACGGCGTGAACCCGACGCACTATCTCGACTACGTCCACGACATCGACTACTCGCCGGTCGAGGCCAATCCCGCGCTCGAAGCGTCGCTGCGCGCGCTGCCGGGCCGCAAGATCATCTTCACCGCCGGCGACGTGCCGCACGCCGAGCGCGTGATGGAGCGGCTGGGCGTGGCGCATCATTTCGAGGCGATCTTCGACATCGCCGCGGGCGAGTACTGGCCCAAGCCGCATCCGCAGATCTACGAGTCGCTGGTGAAGAAGCACGGCATCGATCCGACCCGCGCCGCCTTCGCCGACGACATCTCCGTCAACCTGAAGCCCGCCGCCGACATCGGCATGCGCACGGTGTGGATCCGCACCGACGAGAGCGTGAAGCGCGCGGCCGACGCCGACCTCAGCCACATCCATCACCAGACCGACGACCTCGCGACATGGCTCGACGACTGGTTGACCGAAAGGAACCTCAAGACGTGAAGATCCTGATCCTCGGCGCCGGCGCGGTCGGCGGCTATTGGGGCGCGCGCCTCACCCAGGCCGGCATCGACACCACCTTCCTGCTGCGCGAGAAGCGCGCCGAGAAGGTGCGCCAGGAAGGCCTGGTGGTGAAGAGCCCGAAGGGCGACGCCGTCGTGCCGGTCAAGGTCGTGACGAAGGGCAGCGAGGGCGGGCCCTACGACGTCATCGTGCTGGCCTGCAAGGCCTACGACCTCGATTCGGCGATGGAGTCCATCGCACCGGCGGTCGGGCCGGACACGGTCATCGTGCCGATGCTGAACGGCCACGCCCATTTCGCCGCGCTCGACGCGAAGTTCGGTGCCGCGCGCGTGGCCGGCGGCCTCGCCCGCATCTCCGGCATGCTGGGCCCCAACGGCGAGATCCTGCACAGCGGCGCCTCGGGTGTGTCGTTCGGCGAGCGCGACGGCAAGCCCGCGCGGCCGGCGCTGGTCGAGCTCGACGCCGCCTGCAAGAAGGCCGGCATCGACGGCGGCCTCAACGACAACATCAACCAGGATCTCTGGGACAAGTGGATCATGCTGTCGACGATCGCGGGCATGTGTGCCTCGATGCGCGGCACGATCGGCGACATCATGGAGAGCGAGGACGGCGCCGCGATCGTCGCCGAGACGCTGGAAGAGAGCCGTAAGGTCGCCGTCGCCGAGGGCCAGCCGCCCAGCGACAAGGTCGTGGCCAGCCTCAAGGGCATGCTGACGGCGAAAGGCTCCAAGGCCGTGGCCTCGATCCTGGGTGACATGGAGAAGGGCGGCGCGGCCGAGGGCAAGCAGATCGTCGGCGACATGCTGGCCCGCGCCCGCAAGCACGGCATCGCCGCGCCCAACCTGCGCTATGCCTATGCCCATCTGCAGACATACGAAGCCCGCCGGGCGCGCGGTGGATTGAAGTAGAGGTTGCCATGAAGATCCTGATCCTCGGCGCCGGCGCGATCGGCGGCTATGTCGGCGGACGCCTGCACCAGAGCGGCGCCGACGTGACGTTCCTCGTGCGCGCTGGTCGCAACGAGGCGCTGCAGCGCGACGGGCTTGTGATCAGGAGCACCAAGGGCGACATCACCCAGAAGGTGAAGACGGTTGTCAGCGGCGGCCCCAATGGATCCATAGGCGGCGGGCCGTACGACGTCATCCTTCTGACGTGCAAGGCCTATGACCTCGACTCGGCGATGGACGCCATTGCCCCGGCAGTCGGCGCCCACACGACGATCGTGCCGTTGCTGAACGGCATGCGCCATTTCGAGGCGCTCGACGCCCGCTTCGGTGCCGAGAAGGTGGTGGGCGGCCTGGCGAGGGTCGGCGTCGCCATGAACGGGGAGGGCCACATCCTGCACACCAGTCCCTTCGCCGTGATCTCGTTCGGCGAGCGCGACGGGAAGCCGGCGCGCGCGGCGCTGGTCGAGCTCGACGCTGCCATCAAGGCATCGGGCATCGATGGCGGCTTGAACGCCAATATCGTGCAGGATCTCTGGGACAAGTGGATCATGCTGTGCACCTTGGCGGCGACCTGCTGCCTGATGCGCGGCTCGTCCGGCGACGTGCTGGAAGCCGACGAGGGCATGGCGATCGTGCTGGAGACGGTCGAGGAGGGCCGCAAGGTCGGGGCCGCCGCCGGGCACGATCCCGGCGAAAAGGGCCTCAAGACCATTCGCTCGTTCCTGACCGTGAAGGGCTCGAAGTTCACCGCCTCGATGCTGCACGATCTCGAGAAGGGCGGGATGGTCGAGGCCGACCATATCGTCGGCGACATGATCGCCCGCGCCAAGAAGGCCGGCATCGCGACGCCCAACCTGCGCCTCGCCTACGCGCACCTGCAGGTCTATCTCGCGAAGCGTGCGCGCAAAGCGGCTTGAAAGGCGACACGGGAGGGGCTTAACTCCTCCTCATGAGCTTTTCGGGCCCCTTTTTGCGCGTCCCGCGACGGAACCATCCGATCGCGGAAGCGTAGTCCCCGAGCCGGCCATTGTGTCCCGGCATCGGGGCACGATCGCCTTTGCGCGATCACCGATTAAATCCCATTCGTCTCATCAAATGCAGGAGCATCCGCGATGCCCGCCGTTGCACGTAATCGTTCCGTCCCCAACATCGTGGTCAGCGACGCCGACTGTGACCGTCTGACAGACCTCGCCACCGCGTCGCTGGAGCGGCTGCCCGAAGTGGCGGAAGAGCTGCTGTCGGAGATGGAGCGCGCCAAGGTGGTGAGCGAGGACAAGGTGCCGGCGGACGTCGTGCGCATGGGCTCGATCGTGACCTTCCGCTCCGATGCCGGCGCCGATGGCGAGCAGCACGAACTCACCGAGACGCTGGTCTATCCGGTCGACGAGGACAGCGACGCGCACAAACTGTCGGTGATGACGCCGGTCGGAGCAGCGCTGATCGGACTCGCGGTCGGTCAGTCGATTGCCTGGACGGCCCGCGATGGCCGCAAGCACCGGCTCACGGTGGTGAAGGTCGCCTGACCCTCACGGCTTGAAGCGCAGCAGCGCGACGCCGAAGCCCACGAAGACGGCGCCGCTTGCGCGATTGAGCCAGCGGCGCCAGATCCCGTGCATCAGGCGGTCGGCGAGCTTGCGCCCCGTGAGCGCATAGACCGAATAGAAGAACAGCTCGACGCCCAGGAAGGTCGCGACCATCAGGGCGAACTGCGAACCCCAGGCGCGCGCGGGATCGATGAACTGCGGAAAGAACGCCGCCGCGAAGACCAGCAGCTTGGGATTGCTGATCCCCACCAGAAAGCCGCCGCGGAACAGAGCGACGCCCGACGTTCCGGTGGAAGGCGGTGGCGCATCCGCGGCGATGGGCTCGCGCCAGACCTGGATGCCGAGATAGACCAGATAGGCGGCGCCCGCGATTTTCAGCACGTCGAAGGCGCCGGGCAGCGCCAGCAGGAGCGCGCTGAGGCCGGCGACTGACCCTGTCAGCATCAGCACCAGCGCGGTGAGGCAGCCCGCCACGCCGATGAAGGCGGGTCCCAGCCCGAACCGGATGCTGCGCGTCGTCACATAGAGCACGTTCGGCCCCGGCGTGCAGGCGATCAGCACGACGGCGCCGAGATAGAGCCACCAGGTTTCGAGAGTCATGGAGTGACCTCCGTGGCCTTTTCTTGCTGGCCTCCCCATTCAAATGGGGAGGTGACGGCGTGGCACGCCGTCGGAGGGGTCATGACCCCATCGCCCTCGTAAGACGAGGGCACTTCCCCTTTGCGGACTCCGCAAAGGGGAAGAGACTGAGTTGCCCTACCTCCGCGAGATCAGCGCTCCGTAGGCGGCCAGCGCCGCATGGTTCACGAGATCGCTGACGGTGGCGCCCATCTGGACGATCTGGACCGGCTTCGACAGGCCGTCGATCACCGGGCCGATCACCGTCACGCCGCCCAGCGACTGCATCAGGCGCGAGGAGATGTGGGCCGAGTGCAGTCCCGGCATGACCAGGATGTTGGCCGGGCCGGTGAGCCGCGTGAACGGATAGGTCGACTTCAGCAGTTCGTAGTCGAGCGCCATGTCGGCCTGCATCTCGCCGTCATACTCGAAGTCCACCTGCTCGGCGTCGAGCAGGCGGATCGCCTTGCGGATGCGGTCGATGCGCTCGATCTCGCGGCTGCCGAAGTTCGAGAAGGAGAGGAACGCGACCCGGGGCTCGTGGCCCATCATGCGCGCGTTCTTCACCATCTGCTTGGCGATGATGGCGAGCTGCTCGGGGCTCGGCGTCTCGTTGATCGAGGTGTCGGCGAGGAACACCGTGCCCTGGCGCGACACGACGATGGAATAGCCCATCGGCACCTTGCCGGTCTCGATGTTGATCACCCGTTTCACGTCGGCAAAGCACTCGGGGAAGCGGCGCGTGATGCCGGTCACCATGCCGTCGGCATCGCCTGCCGCCACCATGCAGGCACCGAAGACGTTGCGGCCCTGGTTGACCATGCGCTGCACGTCGCGGTGCAGGTAGCCGTCGCGCTGCAGGCGCTTGTAGACGAGGTCGGTGTAAGGGGCGTTCCTCGTCGACAGGCGCGCATTGTGGATCTCGAGGCCGGTGTCGTCACTGATGCCGAGCGATTTCATCGTCTCGCGCACCTGCTCCTCGCGGCCGATCAGGATCGGTGTGCCGTAGCCATTGTCGCGGAACATGAGGGCGGCGCGAATCGTGCGCTCCTCCTCGCCCTCGGCGAAGACGATGCGTTGCGGATTGGCCTTCACCTGCTCGAACAGGCTCTGCAGGAAATGGCTGGTCGGATCGAGGCGGCCCGAGAGGCTGCGCTTGTATTCCGCCATGTCGGTGATCTGCTTCTGAGCGACGCCGGAATCCATGGCCGCCTTGGCGACGGCCGCAGAGACCTCGACGATCAGGCGCGGATCGAATGGCACCGGCACGATGTATTCCGGTCCGTAGCGCAGGCGGCGGCCGGAATAGGCGCGGTCGACCTCGTCGGGCACGTCCTCGCGGGCGAGCTTGGCCAGCGCCTCGGCGGCGGCGACCTTCATGGCCTCGTTGATCGTCGTGGCGCGCACGTCGAGCGCACCGCGGAAGATGTAGGGGAAGCCCAGCACGTTGTTGATCTGGTTGACGTAGTCGCTGCGGCCGGTGGCGACGATTGCGTCGCCGCGGGCCGCCCGCACGTCCTCCGGGGTGATCTCCGGATCCGGGTTGGCCATGGCGAAGATGATCGGCTTGGCGGCCATCGACTTCACCATTTCCTTGGTGACCGCGCCCTTGACCGAGAGGCCGAGAAACACATCGGCGCCCTCCATCGCCTCGGCCAGGGTGCGGGCCTTGGTGCGGACCGCATGGGCGCTCTTCCACTGGTTCATGCCCTCGGTGCGGCCCTGGTAGATGACGCCCTTGGTGTCGCACAGGATGGCGTTCTCGTGCGGCATGCCCATCGCCTTCACGAGCTCGATGCAGGCGATCGACGCCGCGCCGGCACCGTTCACCACCATCTTGATGTCCTTGATGTCGCGGCCGGTGAGGTGCAGCGCGTTGATCAGGCCGGCCGCCGACACGATCGCCGTGCCGTGCTGGTCGTCGTGGAAGATCGGGATATTCATCAGCTCGCGCAGGCGCTGCTCGATGATGAAGCACTCCGGCGCCTTGATGTCCTCGAGGTTGATGCCGCCGAAGGTCGGGCCGAGATAGCGCACGCAGTTCACGAACTGGTCGACGTCCTTGGTGTCGACTTCGAGGTCGATGCAGTCGACGTCGGCGAACCGCTTGAACAGGACGGCCTTGCCCTCCATGACCGGCTTGCCGGCCAGCGCCCCGATGTCGCCCAGGCCCAGCACCGCCGTGCCGTTGGAGATCACGGCCACCAGATTGCCCTTGATCGTGTAATCGTAGGCGGTCGAGGGGTCCTTCTCGATCGCCAGGCAGGGGGCGGCCACGCCCGGTGAATAGGCCAGCGCCAGGTCGCGCTGGGTGACCAGCGGCTTGCTGGCGATGATCTCGATTTTCCCGGGCCGCCCCGTCCGATGCATGATCAGCGAGTCGCCGTCGAGATCGCCCATCTGGTTGCTGACCATTTCTTCCGAGCTCTTGCCCGTCATCTGCTTTTTCTCTCCCATTTGAGCACGCATATTGGCGGTATTCCGCCGCGCGTGCCAGACACCCATCCCGCGCTGCAGCGCAACTTCCATGCCCAAATATCGTCCACCTGTCGTCCACATGGACCGCTGTGCGGCGTGTGCTAGACCGGACCTCTCCCGAGGAAGCATCAGTGCCAGACAGTTCAGCGATCCCCGCCGAGGCCACGCCGATGATGCGCCAGTATCTGGCGATCAAGGCCGCGCATCCGGACCATCTGGTGTTCTACCGGATGGGCGATTTCTACGAGCTGTTCTTCGACGACGCGGTGAAGGCCTCGGCGGCGCTCGACATCGCGCTGACCAAGCGCGGCCAGCATCTCGGCCAGGACATCAAGATGTGCGGCGTGCCGGTGCACAGCCACGAGGCCTACCTGTCGCGCCTGATCCGCCAGAGCTTCAAGGTCGCGGTCTGCGAGCAGATCGAAGACCCGGCCGAAGCCAAGAAGCGCGGCGCGAAGTCTGTCGTCGAGCGCGCCGTGGTGCGGGTCATCACCCCGGGCACGCTGACCGAGGATTCGCTGCTCGATGCGCGCAGCCACAATTATCTCGCGGCCCTGTCCGAGGCGCAGGGCGACCTGGCGCTGGCCTGGCTCGATCTCTCGACCGCCGATTTCGCGACCCAGCCGCTGCTGCCGGGGCAGCTTGCCGCCGCCCTGGCCCGGCTGGCACCGGGTGAATTGCTGATCCCGGATCGTCTGCTGGCGCGCGAGCCGCTGAAGACCGTGCTGGAGGAGTGGAATTCCGTCCTGACGCCGCTGCCGTCGGCCCGCTTCGACAGCGACAATGCCCGAAAGCGCCTGCTGCAGGCCTTCAACGTCGCGGCGCTGGAGAGTTTTGGTGATTTCTCGCGGGCCGAGGTCGCGGCCTGTGGCGCTCTGCTCGACTATGTCGAGCTGACCCAGGCCGGCAAGCGCCCGGCGCTGCTCCCGCCGCGCCGCGAGCGCGCCGACGGCACGATGGAGATCGACCCGGCGACGCGGCGCAATCTCGAACTGGTGAAGAGCCTCGACGGGCGCCGCGACGGCAGCCTGCTGGCCACCATCGATCGCACCCTCACCGGCCCCGGCGCACGCCTGCTGGCCGAGCGGATCGCCGCGCCTCTCACCGACCGCATCGAGATCGAGCGCCGGCTCGACCTGGTGCAGCTCTTCGTCGAGCGGCCGGCCGTGCGCGAGCGGGTGCGCGAGGCGCTACGGCGTACGCCCGACATCGAGCGCGCCCTGCAGCGCCTGTCGGTCGGCCGCGGCGGTCCCCGCGACCTCGCGGCCCTGCGCGATGGTCTGGACCTGGGCGAGGCGCTGGCCCGCTCGCTGCGCGCCGAGCCGGAGGCGTTGCTGCCGCCGCCGGCGCCGCTCGCGGAGATCGTCATGTGCTGCTCCGACCACGGCGCCACCGTGGCGGCGCTGGCCGAGGCGTTGGCCGACGAGCCGCCGCTCCTCGTGCGCGATGGCGGCTTCGTGCGGCCGGGCTACCGGCCCGAGCTCGATGAGCAGCGCACCCTGCGCAACGACAGCCGCAAGACGGTGGCCGGCCTCGAAGCCAAGTACCGGGCCGCGACCGGCGTGCCGTCGCTCAAGATCCGGCACAACAACATGATCGGCTACCATATCGAGGTGACGGCCACGCACGCCGACAAGCTCGACCTGGCGGCGCTGGGCTTCACGCGGCGGCAGTCGATGTCGAACGCCACGCGCTTCAGCACGGCCGAGCTGGCCGATCTCGAAACCCGCATCGGCCGCGCCGCCGACCAGGCGCTGGCGCTGGAGCTCACCGTCTTCGAGGAGCTGGTCGGCAAGGTCATGGCGGTGTCGGCGTCGATCGCGGCGGCCGGCCGCGCGCTGGCCTCGCTCGACGTCTCCTCGGCGCTGGCCGAACTGGCCGCCAGCAGCAATTACGTGCGACCCGTCCTCGCCGACGATCCGGCCTTCGCCATCGAGGGCGGCCGCCATCCCGTCGTCGAGGCCGCACTCGCGCGCCAGGGCGGCGCGGGCTTCGTGCCCAACGATTGCGCGCTGGGCACCGACCGCCGGCTGTGGCTGCTGACCGGCCCCAACATGGCCGGCAAATCGACCTTCCTGCGCCAGAACGCGCTGATCGCCGTGATGGCCCAGGCCGGCGCCTTCGTGCCGGCCAAGGCCGCGACCCTCGGCATCGTCGACCGCCTGTTCAGCCGGGTCGGCGCCGCCGACGACCTGGCGCGCGGCCGCTCGACCTTCATGGTCGAGATGGTCGAGACCGCCGCGATCCTGAACCAGGCGACGGCGCGGAGCCTCGTCATCCTCGACGAGATCGGCCGCGGCACCGCGACCTTCGACGGCCTGTCGATCGCCTGGGCGACGCTCGAGCATCTGCACGACGTCAACAAATGCCGCGCGCTGTTCGCCACCCACTATCACGAGCTGGGCGCGCTCAGGGAACGACTCGACGCGCTGGCGCCCTACACGATGCGCGTCAAGGAATGGCAGAACGAGGTCGTGTTCCTGCACGAGGTGGCGCCGGGCGCCGCCGACCGTTCCTACGGCATTCACGTCGCCCAGCTTGCCGGCCTCCCGGCCGCCGTCGTCTCACGTGCCGAGGAAGTGCTGGCGGTGCTGGAGAAGGGCGAACAGTCCAGCGCCGTGACCCGCCTCGCCGACGACCTGCCCCTGTTCGCGGCCGCCCCCGCGCGTCCCGCGAGCGGCACGGCGAAGACGAAGGAGTCGGAAGTCGAGAAGGCCCTGGCCGAGATCAACCCCGACGAACTCTCCCCGCGTGAAGCGCTCGACGCCCTCTACGCGCTGCGCCAGCGGTTGGCGGAATAGCTCGTCATTGCTCGATGATCATTCGCGTGCCGTGGAGTCCAACGTCCAAGGCTGCGGATAGGGTTCGGGCGCCCAGCCCGTCTTCAAGACGAACAGCCGGCTGACGGTGTGGGCGAGCATGTAAAGCGTCATTAGTTCGGTGACGCGAAGCAGCAGGGTAGAGGCAAAGAGGATGATCAGGCCTGCGAACCCCGATATGTGCGGTGGCAGGACGAGCGTCTCGAAGATGTTTAAGGCCCTCTCACTCACGAACAACAGGAACGTCAGGAACAAGGCAATCGCGATCATTTGGCGACGGGTGCCGGCAGCCTCATGAAACGCTTGCCCAGGCCCCCACGAAATACCCACCGCGCGCGCAGGCAGGAACAGCAGGAAGCCGCCGAAGAGCCCGGCAAGTGCGAGTTCCTTGATCCACCCGATGGGGACGTGAACGAGCCAGGTGATCGGCACGCCTTGTCTGAAGCCTTCCTGAGACGGCATCTGACTTCTGACGAATTCACCCCAGAGCGTGAAGGTGATGTTGGAGAGAAGCCACTGCAGCATCCAAAACGCGATGAATCCGCCGCTGACGAACGCGCGCCACGGGAATCGATCCTCTCCCAGGAGCGTGCGACGACGCTGACTCCAATCGTCGTACAGCGCGTACTTGAACCACTGATAAAGAACGAGGGCGATTAGAAGGACATGAATACCTGACTGGACGAGCCGAAAGTCGAGGACCGGCTCAAGCCCTCCAAATAGTAGAGGCGAGATATGAGGCCCTGCGAAGGAGAGCGCTGTAAGAACAAGGCCGGCTGGTCCGGCAATCATCCAGAATCGTCCCTGATGCGTGGCCCAGTGATCGAACGCTTCGCCGATCAGCCTGCCCGTCGACGGAATCGCGTCGCTCTCCTGCATGCTCTCAACCTAAGTTCACTTGGAGGTTGCGCCTCTCGCTATTCGGTCAAGCTTCGGGAAGAGGCGTCGGCTGCCAGCCGGTCTTCGCGATGAAAAGACGTGCGGTGCCATAGGCGACGAGATAGAGCGCAAACAAATCCAGCAATGCCGCGAGGACCTGGAAAGCAAGAGCAAGGAGAAGAAATCCTGGCGGCAGAAAAAGGGTGTTGAGGGATATCAGCAGAGGCCCAACCAGCGCAATCAGCGTGCCCGACATCGCCAGCACCATGAGCGAACCCCGAATGCCGCTGGCCTCCCGAAAGGCGTCGCCTAGGTTCCATTCGAACCCGGCGATACCAGCGGGCAGGAACAACAAGCTTGGTGCGAAGATCAGCGTTGCAAGACACATAGCCAACCCCAGGGCGACCGCAGAGAGCAGGGCCGTCGAAGTTTCCATCCTGCCGCGAAAAATCTCCGGCGCCATGAGGAGGATCAGCAGCATTCCCGCAGCGAACACCACGAAGGCATAGGCGAAGCCAAACCCCCAGAAACTCCAGCGGGGCTGCGCAAGGCGTCGCCCCTCCTTGCTCTTCCTCAAGGCCGGTTCGCGCTGCTTCCAGTCGGGAAACAGGGCCAGTTTCAGCCATTGGTCGAAGACGAAAATGTACAATCCCGCCACGACACCCGAGGAACCGCTCGGAATGACCATCTTCAGAACAACGATGCCGATCGCGCCGAGGCCGGCGAGTAGCCAGAAGGCGCGTTGATGGACTCGCCAGTGCTGGAATCCCTGTCGGATCAGTTGGCTGGCCGGCGGCATCGGCCGCGTTTCCGTCATGCTCATGCCGGCCAGTTTGCTACGAGATGCACGTCTGAGTGAAGTGGTAAGTCAATCCTCGCGCTTGGGTGGCATCGCGTTGGCGCAGCTTCTTCAGCCGAACGCCTTCCGCGCCAGCGCCGCGCCCTCGGAGAGCGCGCGCAGCTTGCCGTAGGCGACGCCGAGCGTCATCGGGGCCATGCCGCAGTTGGTGCAGGCCTGGATGCGCTCGGGATCGACGAACTCGGTCGCGAGCTTCAGGGTCGCGGCCACTTCCTCCGGAGTCTCGATCTTGTCGGAGGCGACGTTGATGGCGCCGACCAGCACGGTCTTGGTCTTCAGGAGCTTCATCAGCTCGGGCGGCACGTGGCTGTCGCGGACTTCGAGCGAGACCTGCTGGATCGAGCTGCGGTCGAGCGCCGGGAAGGTCTGCTCGTACTGACGCCAGCTCTCGCCCAGCGTCTCCTTCCACTTGTTGTTGGCCTCGATGCCGTAGCCGTAGCAGATGTGGACGGCGGTGGTGCACTTCAGCCCCTCGGCCGCCTTCTCCAGCGCCGGCACGCCCCAGTCCACCGTCTCGTTGAGGTAGACGTTGAAGGCGGGCTCGTCGAACTGCACGATGTCGACGCCCAGGCGCTCGAGATCCTTCGCTTCCTGGTTCAGCAGTTCGGCGAAGGCGAAGGCCATCTTCACCCTGTCGCCGTAGTAGCCGTCGGCCAGCGTGTCGATCAGCGTCATCGGGCCGGGCAGGGTGAACTTGAGCTTGCGCGAGGTCGCGGCGCGGGCGATGCGCGCCTCGCGCTCGTGCACGAACTTGCGGCGCTTCAGCGCCGAGGTGACGGTCGGGCAATCGGCGTCGTAGCGGTTGTTGCGGATGCCCATGCGGACCTTCTTGCCGAAGTCGACGCCGTCGACCTCGGCCAGGAAGCCATGCACGAAATGCTGCCGCGCCTGCTCGCCGTCGCTCACGATGTCGAGACCGGCCTCTTCCTGGCGCCGAATGGCGAGGAAGGTGGCATCGTCCTTGGCCTCGAACAGCGGCTCTCCGGACAGCGTCCACGGCGCCCACAGGACGTTGGGCGTGGCCAGCCAGGCCGGCTTGGGCAGGCTGCCCGCGAGCGTCGTCTCGAACATCATTTCCTCCTTCGGTCGCTTTCCCCCTCCGGCCCTTCGGGCCACCTCCCCCGTCTTACGGGGGAGGAAGGGAGGGGGAGAGCTGCATCGTGGTCTTGTTTACGGCTGTATCATCGGGCGGCAGGATCTGTCCGTAGGTACCGGGGGCCCGCCATTGCAGCGTACCGAAGGCACCACAGCTCTCGCAGACCGGCCGCCAGCCTTCGTGATGGGCGCCACACGCGTTGCAGCGCCAGGCGCGATCGGCCGGCGCATCGGCGGCGCGGCTGAGCCAGGCGCGCACCTTGTCCGGCCCGGTCTGCTCGCGCTCCTCGACCTCGGCCATGAGGCGGCAGACGCGGGTCGACGGATTGCTGCCGGCGGCGCTGTCGAGATGGCGCCGCGCCTCGCCCCACAGGCCGGCATCGAGCGAGGCCTGGGCCAGTGCCAGATGGCTCTCGATGTCGGACGGGTTCAGGCCGGCCAGGCGGCGCACGACGCCGACCCGCTTCAGCGCCTCGGTTTCGCCCGACGCATCGAGATAGAGCGACGCAAGATCGGGATGCGGCGCCAGCGCCCAGCCGCGCTCGATCGTCTTCATCGCCTTCTTCGGGTCGCCCGCCGTGAGCTGCAGCTCGGCCAGGCGCCGCGTCACGGCGATGCGTTCCGGCGCCAGCGCAAACGCATCGCGGGCGAGCGCCAGCGCGTCGCTGGGCCGGCCTTCGCGCTCGGCCTCGCGGCTGCGCTCGACCTCCAGCAGCGCCTTCAGGGTGCGGCCCTTGTCGGCCGTGACGACCTTGCGCCGGATGCCGGTCTCCAGCGTCTCCTGGGCAGCCCGCCACTGGCCGACCTGGGCCTGCATGTCGAACAGGGAATGCACGACCCACGGCGTCTGCGGCCGCAGCCGGAAGGCGCGTTCGGCATGGGCCAGCGCCTGGGCCTGGTCGCCGTCGCGCAGCGACTGGCCGATCAGGCCGCGCAGCCCGAGGAACGCCATCTGCTCGTCGTCGAGCATGGCCGTGAAGGCGCGCCGCGCGCCGTCGCGGTCGCCGTTGAGCTGGGCCGCCTGTGCCGAGAGAAGGAGGGTGAGCGCCGGTTCGGACAGAAGCTGCTCGGCCTTGCGCGCATGCTTTTGCGCTTCCACGCCGTCGCCCGCGGCAACGGCGGCGAGTCCCTGTGTCAGTTCGCGATAGCCGCGACGGCGCCGGCTCTCGCCCCAGCCTTCGAGCATCGCGCCGGGGGCGCCGACGATCCAGCGGTAGAGAAGCCATCCGCCGACGCTGACCAGGATCAGCACCAGCACGGAGATCATCAACACGCCGACGCTGGTATCGAGTCGCCAGCCGCGGAACTCGGCGGTGACGGAGCCCGGCCGTTCGGCCAGCCATACCGCCCCCAGCATCGCGACGATGGCGAAGACGAACCAGAGGATGGTGCGCAGGATCGTCATGGCGCGACCTACCGGGCCGAGCCGAGGAGGGTGACCGCCTGCGAGGAGATCTGGTCGGCCGCCTGCTTGGCGGCGAGGTTCGCTTCGGCACGCGACAGCCAGCCGGCGGTGGCCCGCGCCGTCTGCGGCGGCAGCGTCTTCACCAGCGCGACCCCCTTGGCGAGGTCGCCGGCTTCGAGGGCGGCTTCCGCCCGCGCGAGCTTCGCTTCCGTGCCGTCACCTTCGACGTCGTTGCCGACCCGGCGCAGGGAAACCAGCCCCCGCACCTTGCCGAGCAGCCGTTCGCCGAACGAATCGTCGGCGAGATCGTCGGCCAGCGCCGCCTTGGCGACCGCCGGGAACTCCGCCACCAAGGCGGCGCGCGCGGCGACACCGTTCTGGGCATAGGCCTGCAGTGCAGTGGCGCTCTCGGCCAACTTGGCGTCGCCCTGGGCCAGCGGCGCCAGCAAAGCGAGATCGGTGGCAAAGGGGAGGCCGGATTCGACGGCCGCGCTCAGCCGTGCCGCGATGCCGATGAGGGCGGAGGCCCGCGCGGCACTCATCGCCTTCTGTTCGCCGGCATTGCGGGCGTTCGATTCGCCGCGTGCCTTGTCGACGGCCTCGGCCAGCAGCTTGGTCTGGTCGCGCTGCACGGCGATCGTCTGGTCCATCGTCTGCACGGTGTTGCGCATGGTCGCGAGCTCGAGCCGCAGGGTGGCGAGCTCCTTTTCCTGCTCCGGGCTGGGGGCCGCCGGTACCGGTGCGGGGGCCGGGGTCGCGGCCTCGGGCGTTGCGGCGCGGCCTTCCAGCGCCTCGATCTTGCCGCGCAGTTCGGCAATCGCCGGATCGGGGCCGCCGCTGCCGGGACTGGCCGGCCGTTCGGCGGCGGCGGCCGAGGCCGCGCGCACACGCTTTTCCAGATCGTCGAGGCGTGCCGAGATTTCTCGCTTGGCGGCCTCCACGGAGGCGCTGGCGACGGCGGCCGCATCCTGGCGAACCTGCTGCAGGTCGAGAGCGGGCGCCGGCGTCGCGGAAGCCGCCGCCTGGCCCTGCCACAGGGCGCGGATATCGGCCGGCCAATAGGGCAGGCTGATCAGCGCGCCGGCCAGCACCAGGCAGGAGGCGACCAGGCCGGTGATGAAAGCACCGACCACGCCGATGCCGCGGCGGACCTCGACCGGCCGGGATGTCACGGAAGCGGCCGGCGGCGCAGCCGACTCGGGGGAAGAAGGTGTGTCGCTCATGATGCTCGGTCCTTCTACGGCCGCCTCGACGGCGGCCTGGGGGGCGCCCGCACTGACTTCAGCGGGCAGCCGGTCGATTTCGTCCAGGACGGACTGGCGGGTGGGATGCGCTGCCGCCACCGTCGCCTTGAACGGCAGGGCACTCAAGGGCTCGAGCGCCGCCGGGCTGATGGCGATGGCGGTGACATTGGACAGCGCCGCGGAAAGCCCGGCCTCCTTCACCAGCCGGGCGAACAGATCCGAGGCGCGCGGTGAAAAGAACATCGCGGCGTCGAGCGCGCGCGCCTCGAGGGCGGCGCGCGCCGAGTCCGGCAGGGCGGTCTCCTCACGGGCATCGTAGAGGGAAACGCGCCGCACCTCGAACCCGTCTAGAGCCAGGGCGGCCGCGAAATCCTGGGCAATGTCGACGCCTGATACGTGCAGAAGAGGCCCGGCCTTGGGGTCGAGGCGCTTGCGTGCGAGATCCGCCAGCGCCCGGCCATCGCCCGCCGCGGACGCGACCGAGACGAAGCCCAGCCCTTCCGCCGTCGAGGCGGTGGTGTCGCCGACCGCCAGGATGGGCTTGCCGCGCTGTTCGCTGGCTTCGGCCAGGGCGCGCGCGCCGTTGGCGCTGCTCAGCAGGATGGCCTGGCACTCGGAGAGATCCGTGGCGAAGGCCGCCGGCGGATGCAGAATCTCGAGACGGAACAAGGGCGCGATGACGGGGACATGGCCGCGCTCGGCCAGCGCCGTCGCCAGCGTGGTCGCCTCGCGTTCCGGCCGGGTGATCAGCACGCGCATGACGCTTCCGTAGCCGGGGCGTCCGGCCGACGCAACGTCAGAGAAATTAAAGAAGCACGACGCCTTCGAGTGCCAGCAGCTGGCGCTTGGTCGGCAGGCCCTGGCCGCCCGAGAAGCCGCCTTCCTTGCCGCCGCTGCCCAGAACCCTGTGGCAGGGTACGATGATGGGGATGGGATTGCGGCCGCAGGCCATGCCGACGGCACGGGGGCCTGACCCCAGGGCCATCGCCATGCCACCATAGGTCGCGGTCCCGCCGAAGGGAATTTCACACATCATGTTCCAGACGCTCTTCTGGAAGTCGGTTCCGCGGGCCGCGAGCGGCAGGTCGAAGCGCGTGCGTTTGCGGGCGAAATACTGCTCGAGCTGGCGCACGGCCTCTTCGAGCACCGGGGTCGTCGACGTGTCGCCTGCGCTTCCGCCGTTGGACCAGCGCACCGAGGTCACGGCGTCGTGATCCGCCTCGACGGCCAATCGGCCGACCGGGCTGTCGACGTAACGAATGGACATGTGGCAAGCGTAGCGCCGGCGCCCGCCATTTGCCAACATGGGGACGATTGTCAGGGGGAGTGATGAGCAAGGGGCTGAGGTCCTCGAAGAAAGGCCCGACCCGCCGCGCACTGCTCGGCGGCGCTGCCGTGCTGGCGCCGACGCTTGCCCTTTCCGGTAAGGCGTTCGGCCAGCCGGTGCCGCGCCGCCCGCAGCCCGAGGTCGGGCCACCGCCGGTCGTGTTCGTGCACGGCAACGGCGATTCCAGCGCGCTCTGGATCAACAATCTGTGGCGTTTCGAAGCCAACGGCTACAAGCGCAACCAGCTCTTCGCCATCGACTTCGTCTACCCCAACGCGCGCACCGACGATGCGAAGCCGCAGCCGTTGCGGTCCTCGGCCGAGGACCAGATGAAGGAACTGTCGGGCTTCGTACTCCAGGTCCTGAAGGCCACGCGCCGCCGCAAGGTCGCCCTGGTCGGCTCCTCGCGCGGCGGCAATGCCATCCGCTCGATGTTGAAGAATGGCGGTGCCAACATGGTGAGCCACGCCGTTCTGTGTGGCACGCCGAACAAGGGCATCGTGATCTCGGAACAGTTGCTGATCGGCAGCGAGTTCAACGGCGCCTTCCCGTTGCTCAAGGGCCTGAACGACGGTCCCGACGACCTGATCCCCGGGGTCGACATGATGGCCATCCGGTCGGACAGGAACGACAAGTATTCCCAGCCGGACGGCCGTTTCGTCGGCGCGCCCGGCAAGCCGACCGGCGTCGGTTACGACGCCTCGGAGCTGCGGGGCGCGCGCAACGTGATCCTGGACGGGCTGGACCATCGCGAGGTCGCGTTCCACAAGCTGGCCTTTGCCGCGATGTTCGAGCACATCACCGGCAAGCCGCCGGGCAGCATGTTCATCGCCCAGGAGCCGCTGCCGATCCTGAACGGCAAGGTGACCGGCTTCAGCGAAGGCACCTACACCAACATTCCCGTGGCCGGCGCGGAAGTGGAGATCTTCGAGGTCGACGCAAAGACGGGCGAACGCAAGAGCGCGGTGGCGCTGCTGCGCAAGACCACCGGCGAGGACGGCGTCTGGGGACCCTTCGTCGGCCGCTCCGATTCCTATTACGAGTTCGTGCTGCGGATCGCGGGCCTGCCGACGACGCACACCTACCGCTCGCCGTTCCTGCGGTCGAGCGACGTGGTGCACCTGCGGCCGCAGCCCTTCGGCAAGGCCGACGAGGGCGCCGGGGCGGTCACCCTCATGAGCCGGCCGCGCGGCTATTTTGGCGTCGGTCGCGACAAGTTCTCGCTGGACGGCAAGGTGCCGCCCGGCATCAACGACGGTGTGCCGGGCATTTCCACCGGGCGGCTGGCCTTCGACGCGGCGCCGCCGCGGACGGTGACGGCCGTGTTCAACAACGAAAGCATTCCCACGCGTACCTGGCCCGCCAGGGACGGCCACATCGTGGTGGCGGAGTTCCTGAACTAGCTCTTCGGGTTCGAAGTACGTCGAACCAAACAAGACCTCATGCTGAGGAGGCTGCGCAGCAGCCGTCTCGAAGCATGGGCACGAGCACCATGTCTGTTGCCCATCCTTCGAGACGCGGCCTGCGGCCGCTCCTCAGGATGAGGTAGTGCTGGTGGACGCTTGAGCCAAGAAGGCTCTAACTTTCATACGTGTATTTGAAATTGCAGTGGCTGGCGCCCTGCATGATCGTCTGCGTGCGTTCGAGCTTGAGCTTGGGGTCGTAGCCCTCGCAGAAGGCGCCGTCGCGATTGCACGACAGCAGGCCGCCGATCTCCCCGAGCCCCATCTTCCTGTAGGTTTCGGCGTAACGGCACCGCACGACATCGAACACGAAGGTCTTGTCGGTCTGCTCGCGCACCTCGATTTCCAGCGATCCGCCCTTGGTCCACAGATGCTGGATGTCCTGAAACGACTTGAGGGACGTGCCTCCCGGCACCGAGGCGGCGAACTGGCGGGCCTGCTCGATGGCCGAGCGGCGCACCGATTCCTCGATCGTCTTCTTTGCGACCTCCTCGCCGTGGCTCGCCTTCAAGGTCTCGTAGACCTCCTTGAGGATCTCGGCCTCGATGGTGCGCTTCTCCAGCATCGAGAGGCCTTCCGGATGGGTGGCGGCGGCGGGCGACTGGCTCATGGCTTGTCTCCAGAACAGGGAATAATCGAACCTAGCGCGTCGGCGGCATCTTGACAGGGGGGAGCCCCGATGAAATATCGGCCCCAGCATGATTTCGCCCGCCCTCCTCCGGTCGCGACGTCGCCGCTCGCAAAAGCGGTAAGAGAACGCGCGCGCGCAACAGTAACAAACGCGCCGTATCTTGAAGCCGCTGGAGAGACGAAGCGGCTTCCCTACTTCCTTCTCCAGTCGGCCCCCTTCAAGGCCCTGCATCGAGAGAGAAGACCATGACCAGCAACAAGACCAAGATTTTCATCGACGGCCAGCACGGCACCACCGGCCTGCAGATCCTCGACCGGCTCAAGGACAGGGCCGACATCGAGCTGCTCGAGCTGCCGCCGGCCGACCGCAAGGACTTAGGGAAGCGCGCCGAGGTCGCCAAGGCCTCCGACATCACCGTGCTCTGCCTGCCCGACGCGGCGGCCAAGGAACTGGTCGCCGCCATCGGCGACTCCGACACGGTGGTGATCGACGCCTCGACCGCATATCGCGTGGCCGAGGGCTGGACCTACGGCTTCCCGGAGCTTGCCAAGGACCAGCGCAAGAAGCTGCTCGCCTCCAACCGTATCAGCAATCCGGGCTGCTATCCGACCGGCGCCATCGCGCTGCTGCGGCCGCTGGTCGATGCCGGCATCGTGCGCGCCGATTCCACGCCCGCCGTGTTCGGCGTGTCGGGCTATACCGGCGGCGGCAAGGAGCTGATCGCCGTCCATGAGCAGCCGGGCGTCGAGCCGTTCGGCCTCTACGGGCTCGAGCTCACGCACAAGCACGTGCCGGAGATGAAGAAATATTCCGGCCTCGCGCATGCGCCGCTGTTCGTGCCGTCGGTCGGCCACTATGCCCAGGGCATGCTGATCACGGTGCCGATCACGCGCGACATCACGACGAAGCAGGTGACGGCCAAGGACGTCCACCAGGTGCTGAGCGACTACTATGCCGGCGAGACCTTCGTGCCGGTGCGGCCGCTCGCCGACCGGGCGTGGCTGGAGCGCGACCGGTTCCTGCGGGCCGACCGGCTGATCAACACCAACACGATGGAACTCGCGGTCTACGGCAACGATGCCGAGGGCAACGTGCTGGCCGTGGCCTCGCTCGACAATCTCGGCAAGGGCGCGTCGGGCGCGGCGGTGCAGTGCATCAACCTCAAGACCGGCGTCGCCGAAACCACGGGCCTCACCGTCGGCTGAGGCGCGTCTCATGGACGAGACTCCGGCGCTGCGGCGCGCGGTGGCGGACGATGCCGCCGCCGTGCGTGTGCTGACACGCGAGGCCTATGCCAAGTGGGTCCCCGTCATCGGCCGCGAACCGCTGCCGATGCGGGCCGATTTTGACGAGGCGGTGCGCCGGCATCGCATCGATCTTGCCTTTATCGACGGCGGCCTCGCGGCCCTGATCGAGACCATCGACAAGGGCGACCATCTGGTGATCGAGAACGTCGCCGTCGCGCCCGCTTTCCAGGGACGCGGCCTCGGTCGCCATCTGCTCACGCACGCCGAGCGCCTGACGCTCGACCTCGGCTATGGCGAGGTGCGGCTCTACACGAACAAGATGTTCGAGGCGAACATCCGACTCTATCTCGCCGTCGGCTACCGCATCGACCGCGAGGAGAGTTCGGCGCTCGGCGTCACGGTCTATATGAGCAAGCCTCTGGCAGACGCCGGCACCACGGCTTGACCGTGATCCCTTGAATGTGGTCGCGTCCGGCACGGAGGAAACAATCCATGCCGGACAGCAAGCCAAGGAACAAGACTCCCGATCAGCTGCGCAGCGCGCGCTGGTTCGCACCCGACGATCTGCGCGCCTTCGGCCATCGCTCGCGCGCGATGCAGATGGGCTACGCGCCGGAGGAATGGGCGGGCAAGCCGGTCATCGCCATCCTCAACACCTGGTCCGATGCCCAGCCGTGCCACATGCATTTCAAGACCCGGGTCGACGACGTGAAGCGCGGCGTGCTGCAGGCCGGCGGCTTCCCGATCGAGTTGCCGGCGCTGTCGCTGTCGGAAAGCCTGCTGAAGCCGACGACCATGCTCTATCGCAACCTGCTGGCGATGGACGCGGAAGAGCTGCTGCGCGGCCATCCGGTCGATGGTGTCGTGCTGATGGGCGGATGCGACAAGACCACGCCGGCACTTCTGCTCGGCGCGATCAGCGTCGGTCTCCCGACGATCTATTTGCCGGCCGGGCCGATGCTGCGCGGCAACTGGAAGGGCAAGGTTCTGGGCTCGGGTTCCGATGCCTGGAAATACTGGGACGAGCGCCGCGCCGGCAAGATTTCCGAGTCCGACTGGGTCGATGTCGAGGCCGGCATCGCGCGCTCCTACGGCACCTGCATGACCATGGGCACGGCGGCCACGATGATGGCAATGGCCGAGACGCTCGGCATGTCGCTGCCCGGCGCCTCGTCGATCCCCGCCGCGGACGCCAACCATATCCGCATGGCCTCCGAATGCGGCCGTCGCATCGTCGACATGGTCTGGGAAGACCTGACGCCCAACAGGATCCTGACGCACGAGGCGTTCCTCAACGCCATCACCGTGGCGATGGCGATGGGCTGCTCGACCAACGCCATCATCCACCTGATCGCGCTGGCGCGGCGCGCCGGCCAGAAGATCGGCCTCGACGATTTCGAGCGCGCCAGCCGCACGGTGCCGGTGATCGCCAACATCCGGCCGAGCGGCGACAAATACCTGATGGAGGATTTCTTCTACGCCGGCGGCCTGCCGGGCCTGATCGAGCAGATCCGCGATCGCCTGCATCTCGATGCGCTCACCGTGACGGGAAAGACGCTGGGCGAGAATGTGAAGGGGGCGGAGATCTACAACGACGATGTGATCCGCTCCGTCGCCAACCCGATCTACAAGGAAGGGGCGCTGGCCGTCCTCAAGGGCAACCTGGCGCCCGACGGCTGCGTCATCAAGCCCAGCGCCTGTGCGCCGAAGTTCCTGAAGCACACGGGGCCAGCTTTGGTGTTCGACGACTATCCGTCGATGAAGGCAGCGATCGACCGCGAGGATCTCGACGTCACCGAGGATACGGTGCTGATCCTGCGCAATGCCGGGCCGCAGGGCGGGCCGGGCATGCCGGAATGGGGCATGCTGCCAATCCCCACCAAGCTGGTGAAGCAGGGCGTGCGCGACATGGTGCGGCTCTCCGACAGCCGCATGAGCGGCACCAGCTACGGCGCCTGCATCCTGCACGTCTCGCCGGAATCCTACATCGGCGGACCGCTCGCGCTGGTGAAGACCGGCGACATGATCTCGCTCGACGTCGACAGGCGCACGATCGACATGAACGTGTCGGACGAGGAGCTGGCGAAGCGCCGCGCGGCCTGGAAGAAGCCCGAGCCGCGCTACGAGCGTGGCTATGGCTGGATGTTCACCAAGCACATCAGGCAGGCCAACGAAGGCTGCGACTTCGATTTCCTGGAGACGGCCTTCGGCAAGCCTGTCGCGGAGCCGTCGATCTACTGATCGCGCCTGCTGATTCCAGTCAGCGGGGCCTCGTCACGGACGTCAAGGGCCATTCGCCGCGGTGCCCACCCGTACACATCGGCGGCGTAACGACGCGCATTCACGAAACCGAAAGCCTACCGTCTTAGAACGGGCCCGATGGGTAGGGCGGGCGCCGTGCCTCTGCGGATAATCGGGAAAGCGCACATGCTCGTCTCCAGGCCTGACCAGAGCCGCCGGACCGCCACGCCTCTCGGCGTCGCCGGTACCGGCTTTCGGCCCAACCTCTACGACGCGATCATCTTCGTGCTGGTGGTCGGCGTCTTCGTGCTGGTGGCGCACGGCTTCCGTGAGATGACCGCGCCGGCCACTCAGCTCGAAACCGTGCCGGTCACGCTCGATGTCGCCCGCCTCCCGGAATACGCCCTGCGCACCACGTTGCGCATGTTCGCCGCCATCATCGCCTCGCTCGTCTTCACCTTCGTGGTGGCGACCCTGGCAGCGCGCAGCCGCAAGGCCGAGCTGGTCATCCTGCCGGCGCTCGACATCCTGCAGTCGGTGCCGGTGCTGGGCTTCCTCACCTTCACCGTGACGTTCTTCCTGCAGCTCTTTCCGGGCAGCGTGCTGGGCGCGGAGTGCGCGGCGATCTTCGCCATCTTCACCAGCCAGGCCTGGAACATGGCCTTCAGCTTCTACCAGTCGCTGCGCACCGTGCCGCGCGACCTCGACGAAGTCGCGCGGCACTACCGCTTCTCGCCCTGGCTGCGCTTCTGGCGGCTCGACGTACCCTTCGCCGCGCCCGGCCTGATCTGGAACACGATGATGTCGATGTCGGGCGGCTGGTTCTTCGTCGTCGCCTCCGAAGCGATCACGGTCGGCGACACCACGCTGATGCTGCCGGGCATTGGCTCCTGGCTGGCGCTGGCCATCCAGGCCCGCGACCTCAACGCGGTGCTGCTCGCCATCGCCACGATGGCCGCGGTCATCCTGGCCTACGACCAGCTCATCTTCCGGCCGATCGTCGCCTGGGCCGACAAGTTCCGCTTCGAGCAGCAGGCCGCCGAGTCGCAGCCGCATTCGTGGCTCTACGATTTCTGGCGCCGCAGTCGCGTGCGCCCGCACGTCGTTCGCGCCGTCGGCTCGGTGGCGGACCGCGTCTCGCTGCTGCCGACGCCGCTCACCAGCGCGCCGGTCAAACCGAAATTCGGCACGCCCTCGCGCACCGGCGAGAGGATCTGGATCGCGGTTCTGCTCCTGCTGGCAGGCTACGCGCTCTGGCAGATCGTGCTGTACACCCGCGCGACCCTGGGCTTCGACGATCTGCGCATCGCCCTGTACGACGGACTTCTGACGCTGACCCGGGTGCTGGTCCTGATCGCGCTCGCCAGCCTCATCTGGGTCCCGATCGGCGTGTGGATCGGCCTGCGGCCGCGTCTCGCGACCAGCCTGCAGCCGGTCGCCCAGTTCCTGGCGGCCTTCCCGGCGAACGTCGTGTTTCCAGTGGCCGTGGTGGCGATCGTCAGCCTGCGGCTCGATCCTAACATCTGGCTCAGCCCGCTCATGATCCTGGGCACCCAGTGGTACATCCTGTTCAACGTGATCGCCGGCGCGAGCGCGATCCCGACCGACCTGCGCGACGCGGCAGCGCTCTTTCGCATCAGCTCCTGGTCGTGGTGGCGCAAGGTCGGCGTCCCGGCGATCCTTCCCTACTACGTGACGGGCGCGCTGACCGCGGCGGGCGGCTCGTGGAACGCCAGCATCGTCGCCGAGGTGGTGAGCTGGGGCGACACACACCTGCGGGCCCAGGGACTGGGCGCCTATATCGCGGACGCGACGACCGCCGGCGACTTTCCGCGGGTCGTGCTGGGCATCGTGGTCATGGCTTTGATGGTGACCACGTGCAACCGCATCCTGTGGCGACCGCTCTACCGGCTCGCCGAGAACCGCTTCAGGCTCGAGTAGGAGAGACCGAATGGACACGATGATTTCCGTGGCCGACCGTACGCTCGTCAGCGTCGACCACATCCGCAAGGTCTATCCCAAGGGGAGCGGCGAGGATCTGCTGGTCCTCGACGATGTCTGCCTGACGTTGGGCAAGAACGAGATCGTCTCGTTCCTCGGCCGCTCCGGCTGCGGGAAGACGACGCTGCTCCGTATCCTCGCCGGCCTGATGCCGGCAACCGGGGGCGAGGTGAGGATCGCGGGCAAGAGCGTGGTCGGGCCGTCGCCGGAAGTCGCGATGGTGTTCCAGTCCTTCGCGCTCTTCCCTTGGCTCACCGTGCTGCAGAACGTGGAGATAGGTCTGGAAGCGCAGGGCGTCGCCCCGGCCGAGCGCCACCGTCGCGCGCTCGCCGCCATCGACCTGATCGGGCTCGACGGATACGAGAGCGCCTATCCGAAGGAACTGTCGGGCGGCATGCGCCAGAGGGTCGGCATCGCGCGCGCTGTCGTGGTCCAGCCCACCGTGCTGCTGATGGACGAGGCCTTCTCGGCCCTCGACGTGCTGACCGCGGAGACGCTGCGCACCGACCTCATGGATCTGTGGATCGAGGGCCGCCTGCCGATCTCGGCGATCGCCGTCGTCACGCACAATATCGAGGAAGCAGTCCTGCTGTCGGACCGTGTGCTGGTCTTTGGCTCCAATCCCGGCCATGTCGCGGCGGAGATCAAGATCGACCTGCCCCATCCTCGCAATCGGCTCGATCCTGCGTTCCGGCAGATCGTCGAGAATCTCTATTCCACCATGACGGAGCGAGCCGGGGGCAAGACGAGCCCGGGCCATTTCTTCGGCACCGGCCTCGCCATGCTGCTGCCGAGGGTGTCGCCCAACATGATCGCCGGCCTGATGGAGGCGGTGGCTGCCGCACCGCACGAGGGCCATGCCGGCCTGCCGGAGCTGGCCGGTGACCTTCACATGGAAGTCGACGACCTGTTCCCGGTCGCCGAGGTGCTGCAGCTCCTGCGCTTCGCCGAGCTGGGGGACGGCGACATCAAGCTCACCGAGCCGGGACACCAGTTCGTCGGCTTCGAGCCCGATGCCCGCAAGAAGCTGTTCGCCCAGCATCTCCTGAACTACGTGCCGCTGGCGGGGCATATCCGCCGCGTCCTCGACGAGCGCGGCACGCATCGCGCACCGGGCAGCCGCTTCCGCGGCGAACTCGAGGATCACATGTCCGAGTCCTTCGCCGCGCAGACAATGCGCACCGTCACGTCGTGGGGCCGCTTCGGCGAGATTTTCGCCTATGATGAGGTGAGCGACGTGTTCAGCCTGGACAATCCAGGCTGACGGCGGCGGCGGAGGACAGAACCTTGCATTTCGACCTGCTGGAGCTTGGCGAGACGGCCCTGCGTCTCGGCGTGGCGCTGCTGCTGGGGTCGGCCATCGGGTTCGAACGGCAGTGGCACCAGAAGATGGCGGGCCTGCGCACCAACGCGCTGGTGGCGCTGGGCGCGGCGGGCTTCGTCACGTTCTCGGGACTGGTCGGCGCCGGCGATCCGACGCGCGTGGCCGCGCAGGTCGTGACCGGCATCGGCTTCCTGGGCGCGGGCGTCATCCTGCGCGAGGGCGTCAACGTGCACGGCCTCAACACGGCGGCGACGCTGTGGTGCTCGGCCATGGTCGGGACGATGGCGGGAGCGGGGCATGGCGGCCCGGCCCTGCTGGCGGCCGGCATGGTGATCGCCGCCAACCTCGTCCTTCGGCCGCTCATCCGGCGCGTAAACAGCCGCCTCGTGACCAGCAGCAACGGCGAAACGCATTACACCGTCGAAGTGGTCTGCCGCGGCGCCGAGGAGGCGCAGATGCGATCGTTGTTGCTCACCGCGCTGGCGCAGGCGGGGCTCGGCCTGCGCCGCCTCGATAGTGAGGACATTGCCGACACGTCCAAGGTGACGGTGACGGCGCAGGCCGTCGCCGCCAAGCGCAACGACGCGGCGCTGGAGCAGATCGTCGGCCGCCTCAGCCTCGATCCAACCGTCACCGGCGTCACCTGGCAGATCGACCGCACGATTCCGGAGTCCTGACCTTCCTCGCCGCTTGGACCTTTTGTCCAATTCAGCGGACCTGTTCTCCCGAAGAGAGTGCGCGCCATTCTCGTCGGAGGGATCGTGCGCCTCATTTCTGATTGGCTGACTGCCGCGCCCTATCGCGCGGTCGTCCTCAACATCGCGATGCTCGTGCTGCTGCTGGCGCTGGTCGACAGCGCAACGCTGTTCGCGCTGGTCGGCGTGTCGTGCCTCGCTGTGGCCGGTCTCGTCGGCCTGCGCGGCGCGTTGCGCGCCAGCTTCCGCCGCGCTGCCGGCGCGCGAGCCGCCTTCGACCGGGTGCTGGTCTGGTTGCCCGGCGCGGCGGCGCTGACCCTCGGTGCGGTGGGGCTTCATCTCGCCGTGACCGCTCCGGCGGGTTCGACGATGCACCTTGCGGGGATTGTGCTGTTTGGCTTTGAGCTGGTGATGCTCGCGCTGCCGGCCGACGAGACGCCGGCCCCGGCGAAGGCCGCGTGAGATGGACTTTCCGGTCTTCCATCTCGACGTCTTCGGCAATCGCGGCCTGATCGCCGTCATCGCCGTCCTGCACGTGCTGATCAATCACGGGCTGGCGGTCGGCATGATGCCGCTGGTCGCCTGCATGGAATGGTACGGGCATCGCAAGCAGGACCCGCGCTGGGACCGGCTCGCCTACCGCATCCTGTTCGTGAGCTTCCTGGTGACCACCACCGTGGGCGCGCTCACCGGCGTCGGCATCTGGCTGTCCGTCTCCCTGGTCAATCCCTATTCGATCGGCAGCCTGATCCGCGTGTTCTTCTGGGCGTGGTTCGTGGAGTGGCTGGTCTTCATTACCGAGGTCTGCCTGATCCTCGCCTATACGCTCACCTGGAAGTCGTGGCGCGAGGGCGCGGCCAAGCGGCGGCACATCCGGCTCGGCTTCGCGCTCGGCCTGTTCTCGTGGATCACGATGGCGATCATCGTGTCGATCCTCGGCTTCATGATGGATCCGGGCAACTGGCTGTCCGAGAACACCCTGCTCTCGGGTTTCAGCAATCCCGTGTATCTGCCGCAGCTTGCCTTCCGCACGCCGCTGGCGGCGGCCATGGCCGGCATCATCGCGCTCTTCCTCATTCCGTTCTTCGTCAAGCGCGCCGATCCGTTCCGCAATGAGGCGACGCGCGCGGTCGGCATCTGGACGCTGCTGTTCGCGCCCTTCGTCGTTGCGGGCGGCTACTGGTACTACAGCGTGGTGCCGGCGGCGATGAAGGACAACCTCGCCGTCTCGACGCTGACGCTGCAGTTCAGCGGCTGGCTCGACGACTTCCTCTGGATCGCATTGGCGACGGTTGTCGCGATCCTCGTCATCGTGCAGATCGCGATCAAGCGGCCGGGCCTGCTGCCGCGTGTCGCCACCGTGGTGCCCTTCGTCGCGATCCTGTGGCTCACCGGCCACTTCGAACGGGTGCGCGAGTTCATCCGCAAGCCCTACATCATCGGCCAGTACATGTACGCCAACGGCCTGCGCGTAGAGGACTATGCCCTGCTGCAGCGTGACGGCGTGCTGGCCTACGCGACCTACTCCAATCCGCTGACCGAGGCCGAGAAGAGTTTCGTCCCGGCAAGCCTGCCGGAGGCGGAGCGCACGGCGGCCCTCGCGCGACTGCAGAAGGGCAAGGACGTGTTTATGGACACCTGCTCGCGCTGTCACACCACGCACGGCGTCAATGGTGTGGCCGGCCATCTGCAGCGCATGTTCGGCGACGCGCGATGGACGCCCGACCTTACGGCCGACTACATCGCCAACATGCACAACGCCCAGCCCTACATGCCTCCGTTTCCGGGCAACAAGGACGAGCTGGGTTTCCTCGCCACCTATCTCGAGCAGCTCCAGGGCAACAAGGCGCCGGTTCCGGGCGCGCAGCAGGCGGGTGTCGCGATTCGCCCCGCGGGCGAGGCGAAGCTCGCCGATGGCGCGGCCTCCGGTCCGACGGCGCCGACCCAGGGAGCACGCAAGTGAACCAGATCCCCGTTCCCCGCGACATCCCGCTGCCCATGCCGGCGCCTGAGCCGCTGCTGGTCGTGGTGCTCGTGTTCTTCTTCCTGCTGCACATCGCCTTCGTGAACTTCATGGTGGGCGGTGCGCTGATCTCGGTCTGGTACGAGATCAAGGGTCTGAAGAACCGCCGCTACGACCGGCTGGCCTACGAGGTCGCCTCGACGATCACCGCGAACAAGAGCATCGCGGTCGTGCTGGGTGTCGGGCCGCTGCTCGCCATCAACACGCTCTATACGGTCTATTTCTACACGGCGAACGCGCTCACCGGCACGTTCTGGATCTCGATCGTCCCGCTGGTGGTCGTGGCCTTCCTGCTCACCTACGCCCACAAGTATCTCTGGCACGCGATGGACGGCCGCAAGGGACTGCACATCGCGATCGGCGCGGCGTCCTGCCTGATCTTCCTGTTCATCCCGCTGATCTTCCTCGCCAACGTGAACCTGATGCTGTTCCCGGAGAAGTGGGGGACGGTGCAGGGCTTCTTCTCGGCGCTCCTGCTGCCGAACGTCCTGCCGCGTTACGCCCATTTCCTGCTGGCCTGCCCGGCGATGACGGGCCTGCTTATGGTCTGGCTGTTCCGCCGGCGCAGCGAGGCGGCGCTGGCCGACACGGGCTGGCGGCGCGACGAGTTGATGCGAACCGGTTATCGCTGGGCCCTGTGGCCGACCGTCGGCCAGTTCTTCGTCGGGCCGGTCGCGCTGCTCACCCTGCCCACCACCCAGGGCACGCCCGCGACGTTGATGGGGATCTTTGGTGTGGCCATCCTGGTCTCGATCTGGATGACCCTGCTGATGTTCGTCGAAACGCGCCGACCGGCGGCACGAATCGGCGGAAGCTTCGTCTCGATCTGCAGCCTGATGGTCGTGGTGCTCGGGTTGATGGGCGCCGGACGGCACGTCTATCGCGAGGCTGCCGTGGCGCCTCATCGGGAGCTCGTCCGCGCCAAGACCGAGGACTATATGCGCCGTGTCGACGAGGCCAACCGCGCCGCGGGCGCCGCGCAACGTCCGGTGCGGCCATGAGCCCCGTCGCGACGTCGGTCGCTGCACAGGCGACGACGCGCCGCAGCCGCTTCGCGATCTGGATTCGGCGCTATTTCTGGCTCTGGATCGCGTACCAGACGGTGAAGGGTCTCGCGACGACCACTTTCGTTTGGCTGCCGCTTCTGTACGTATTCCTGTCGACGTGACGGGGCCACGAAAGGAGCGCGACGATTTCCGCGCAGGACACCGCGAACCGCAAGAACCTTCTGCTGCTGATCCAGCTTCGCTGGATCGCGGTGCTGGGGCAGATCGCGACCATCGCCTTCGTGCAGTTCGTTCTGCACGTCGCGCTGCCGCTGTCCTCGATGCTGGCGGTGGTGCTGTTCCTGGTCGTGCTGAACGGCATCAGCCTGTTGCGTCATCGCAGCGGCGCGTCGACCACGGGCGGCGCGCTGCTGCT
The DNA here is from genome assembly GCA_002281855.1 of Rhodospirillales bacterium 24-66-33. Taxonomy (GTDB): domain Bacteria; phylum Pseudomonadota; class Alphaproteobacteria; order Reyranellales; family Reyranellaceae; genus Reyranella. The sequence goes on from NCHQ01000006.1 coordinate 171,959, forward strand.
CGAACTGCTGCTCGACGTCGCCGCGCTCACGACCCAGCTCTATCTGAGCGGCGGCGCGTCGAACCCCTTCGTCTCGCTCTATCTGCTGCAGGTCATCCTCGCGGCGGTACTGCTGGAGGCGCGGCCGGCGTGGATCCTGGTCGGTGTGACCACGGCCTGCTTCGTCGGGCTCACCCTGTTCAGCCGTCCGCTCGACCTGCCGCATCGCCATGACGGAGATCCTTTCGGTCTCCACCTGCAGGGCATGTTCATCGCCTATGTGCTGGCGGCGGGACTGATCGTGTTCTTCGTCACCCGCATCGGCCGCAACCTGCGTGAGCGTGACGCCCATCTCGCTGCGCTGCGCCAGCGCTCGGTCGAGGAGGAGCTGGTCGTGCGCATGGGCCTGCTCGCCTCCGGGGCGGCGCACGAGCTGGGCACGCCGCTCGGCACGCTCTCGGTGATCGTCAACGACTGGCAGAAGATGCCGGCTCTCACTGCCGATCCTGATCTCGCCGAGGACCTCGAGGCAATGGAGGAGCAGCTCCTGCGCTGCAAGGAGATCGTCTCCAAGATCCTGTCCTCGTCGGGCGAGATGCGGGCCGAGGGCGCAGGTCCCACCACCGTCACGCGCTTCTTCGATGCCCTGGTCGAGGATTGGCGGACCAGCCGCTGGCCGCCCGCCCTGCATTACGACAATCGCTTCACGCCCGACCAGGCCATCGCGACCGACGTGGTCCTGGCCCAAGGCATCGCCAACATCTTCGACAATGCGCTGGAGGCGTCGCCCGGCTGGATATCGATCGCTCTCGGCCGGGAGGGCGACGCGGCGGTGCTGACGGTCGAGGATCGCGGGCCGGGCTTCGCCGACCGCATCCTCGTCCAGTTCGGCAAGCCCTACCAGACGACGAAATCGCGGCCGGGCAGCGGGCTCGGCCTGTTCCTGCTGGTCAACGTGACGCGCAAGCTGGGCGGCGAGGTCAGGGCGGAGAACCGCGCCGGCGGCGGCGCCCGTGTCGTCGTGCGGCTGCCGCTCGCCCGCCTCGCGCTGGAGGTGCGCCATGGCGGATAGGCCGCGCCTGGTGATCGTCGACGACGACCCGGCCTTCGCGCGCGCCATGCGCCGCTCCTTCGAGCGCCGGGACTACGAGGTGCGCGCTTCCGCGACGTCGGAGGCCCTCGACGACGCGCTGCGCGACTTCCGGCCGGGCTTTGCCATCGTCGACCTCAAGCTCGGCGGCGACTCCGGCCTGCATTGCGTGCGTCGCCTCGCCGCCCTCGATCCGGCCATGCGCATCGTCGTGCTGACGGGGTTCGCGAGCATCTCGACGGCCGTCGAGGCGATCAAGCTCGGCGCCTGCCACTATCTCGCCAAGCCGTCCAATGCCGACGACATCGAGGCGGCGTTTGCACGGGCCGACGGCGACGCCGCCGTGCCGCTCGGCACACGGCCGACCTCGCTCAAGACGCTGGAATGGGAGCGCATCCACGAGATGCTGGTCGAGACCGAGTTCAACGTCTCGGAAACGGCGCGCCGCCTTGGCCTGCATCGCCGCACGTTGGCCCGCAAACTCGCCAAGCGCCGGGTCACCTGACTGGCCGGTCCTGTCTCCCGAGTTCGGCTTCGCTCTCGCTGACCATCAGGACGAGGATCAGCATGCCGAGCCCGAGGAAGGCGATGGGGCCCGCGAAGTCGAGGCCGGCGACGTTGACCGCGATCACGACCAGCGCCGCGATGTTGGCGAGGCCGAGCGGCGTGCCGACGATGCGGCCGATGGCGGCCAACACCTGACCCAGCACACCCGCGGTGATCTCGACGGTGAAGCGCACGACCAGCAGCGGCCAGCGCAGGAGGGCGGCGATCAGCGTCATGACGCCGCCCAGCACGCCCACGACGGCGGCGCCGGCCGTTATGGCGGCAGCGGCGATGGCACGCCCCACGAGGCGCGGCAGGCCATGGGGATCGGCGAGCAGGCGGCCGGCGATGCGCAGGGCCGACGGCAGGACTCCGAGGCCGATGCCGAGCAGCACGCCGATCTGGGCGCCGCGCAGCCCGCCGACGAGAAAGCCGATCAGGATGCACAAGCCGGTGTTGATGGCGACGGCGACGCCGAAAGCGGCACCGCGATAGCGGTCGAGGGATGACATGGTTTCTCCTTGGGAGATCTTGGAATGAAGGAAGCACTCGGCATCACGCACCGCCCCTCCGAACGGCTTTCGCCGGGCAGGTCGTGGTGGTGTTGCAGGCAGCACGGCGGGCACGCGCAGGCGCCCCGCGGCGGGATCAGGCGATGAGGGGAGGGGCGCGGGCCTGGAGGGGACCGTCGCGGATGCCGACCGTGCCGACCGGGGCGGCGGCGGCCATGAAGGCGACCGGACGGACGACCGGCGGTACGACTGTGAAGATCGCTGAAGGGCCGACCATCGCCGTCGCATGGGCGAGGCCGATACAGCATTGATGGATCTTCGCGGCCTCCGGGATCGGGGCCTCGCCGCTCTCGGTATCGGCAGCCGGCAGGCAGAAGACGCCCCAGAAGCGCGCGGCTTCCATCGGTCCGCCATCCCGCAGCAGGGCGGCATGAGCGAGCGGCTGGAAGAAATTGAGTGTGATCGCGAACAGGGCCGCGGCAAACGCGACCGCGCGCCTGCCGGTGACGGGGCCCGTACGATCCATGACCTTATTCTACGGGCCGCGTCCCGGGCCCCTCAAGCGCAAGCTCCCCGCGCAATGTCGCAGGCAGGACATGGTCGGGCGCGGGGAGTGGCCGGCCCCGCCCGTCGTTCAGCCCAGCGCGCCGGCGCCGCGAAGCCGGTTGAGACCCTGTTGATCGTAGCCCAGTTCGCGCAGCACCGCGTCGGTATGGGCGCCATGGTCCGGGCCGGCACCGGGGGCCACCGGCTCGGGTGCAAATGACATTCGGATCGGCGCGGAGATCGCGCGCGGCATGTCGTCCTGCCGAGTCTGCACGACCGCGCCGTTGGCGACGGCCTGTTCGTCGTCGGGCACGTCGCGCAGGACGCCGAGCAGACCGAAGGTGATCTCGTGGCGGCGCAGGCGCTCCTTCCACTCGGGCCAGGGACGGCCCGCAAAGGCGGGATCGAGGATCGCCGCCAGGTCGGGGGCGTGGGCGCGCCGCTTCTCGGTGGTCTCGAAGCGCGGATCGTCCATCAGGTCGGTGCGTTCCAGCGCCTGGCAGAGTTCGGGCCAGAGCTTGTCCTCGCGCACGATCGTGAGCTGGATCCAGCGCCCGTCGGAGGTGCGGTACTGGTTGGCGAGCGCACTGCGCGGTTTGGTGCGCGGTGGACGCGGAGATACGAACGAGCCGAGCAGCGCGCCCTGCGCGAGGATCGCGTTGGACCACAGGCCGCTCGCATGCAGCGACGTGCCGACCTCGCTGCCTTCGCCGGTGCGTTCGCGGTGCAGCAGCGCCATGGCGATGGCGGCGAACAGGTTCATGCCGGCCATCTGGTCGCCCTGCGCGGGCAGAGAGAAGGCGGGCGGGCCGCCTTCGTAGGTCAAGGCGTCGAGCAGGCCGGAGCGGGCGAAGAAGGCCGTCGAATCGAAGCCCGGCTGGTCGGCGTCCGGGCCCTGCTCGCCGTAGCCGGTCAGCGAGGCGTAGATCAGGCGCGGGTTGGCAGGCTTCACGTCGTCGTAACGCATGCGCAGCCGCTCGCGGACCTTCAGCGGGAAGTTCACCACCATGACGTCGGCCGTGGCGACCAGACGGTCGAATGCCTCGCGCCCCAGCGGGTTCTTGAGGTCGAGCACGACCGAGCGCTTGTTGCGGTTGGTCATGTGCCAACAGAAGTTGACCGGATGCTGCGGAATTGAATGGGCCTGGCCGAGCTTGCGCTGCGGGTCGCCCTCGCCGGGCGGTTCGATCTTGATGACTTCGGCGCCGTAGTCGCCCATCACCGTCGTGGCGACGGGGGCGGCGATGAAGCTGGCCAGGTCGAGGACCCTCAGGCCCTGCAACGGCAACGGTCCGCTCATTGAGTTTTTCCTTTCGAACGCCTACACCCAGCCTATCCGGGGAGAAGGCTTTCAGGTCAATGGCCGGCAGGTTTCGCAATTTCTGGCTGGTAGGCGCCTTTCTGCTCGTGATCCTCGCGGCCGGGCTCGTGCTGCAGTCGGCCCTGTGGGCCTGCGTTGCCGCCGCCCTGCTGGGTATCGTGGGCGTCGTCACGTTGCATGGCAATCGCTGGCGCAGCGGCGCGCTTCTGGCGACCGCGCTGGCGCTCAGCCTGGTGGCGCTCGACCTCTTCGCCGGCCTGCTCTCGCCCAAGGCGATGAACATGGGGGTCGTGACCCGCACGATTCCGCAATGGTGGCCGCCGCCCGACCCGATCCTGGGGTTCCGGCCGAAGCCCGACAGTGAAGTCATCGCCACCGCCACCTGGGGCTCCGAGCTCGTCTATCGCCAGACCTATCACTTCGATTCCGCCGCGGCGCGCGTGACGCCGCCGGCACCGGACGCGACCGACACCTACCTGTTCATCGGCGATTCCTTCATTTTCGGGCAAGGGCTGCGCGACGACGAGACGATGCCGTCGCAATTCACGAAGCAGAACGCGCCCGCCGCCCGCAGCGTCAATCTCGGCGTGCCGGGCTATGGGCCCAATCATCTCGTCCGGGCCTTCGAAGCCGGGCTCCTCGACCGCTATGCCGACCGCAAGGTGAAGGCGGTGGTGACCTGGATAATCCCGGCGCATCTGCAGCGGGTGACGGGCGACGGCTCCTGGCTCGGCTCCTCGCCGCGCTATGTGCTGGAGAACGGCAAGCTGCGCTATACCGGCAGCTTCAACGAGCATCGCTGGCGCGATCCCGTCGCCGGCCTGCACTACCTGCTCGGTCAGCAATTCGCCTTCATAGAGGCGATCGGCCAGCGTCAGCGGCAGAAGGAGCAGATCGAGCTGTTCCTCGCGATGATGGCGAAGCTGCAGGCCGAGGCGCGCGAGAAGTTCGGCGCGCCCCTCGTCATCGTCTATTCCTGGCCCGACGAGCAGACCCGGCATCGCTACGGCGATTCGAAAGTGGAGCAGCCCCTGCTCGTCGACACGCTCGTCCGCCTGCGCAAGCTCGGCGCGCCGATGGTGGGCGAGTCCGCTACAACGTTCGGCAGGGACCCCAAAACGCTGGCCATCCCGCACGACGGCCATCCCTCGGCTCTTACCACCGACCTGATCGCGGCCGCTGTGAAGAAGGCTCTGCAAGGGCCCTGAGCCGGCGGCATCTGTCAGGACCGGGCGCGTTGCCGCGCCGCGCATTGGTCGAGGACCCAGGCCTTCCGTTCCTCGAACACCGACGACGGGCGGTTGATTTCGGGGCGCTGGTGGAACCAGCCGATCGTCGCCATCCAGCGGATCAGCCGGAACTCCGCGATCAGGCTCAGCGCTTCGTCGGGGACGGGGCGGTTGGCGCGATAGCCGGCCAGGAAGGCGCGCTCGATGTCGGCCGCATTCGGCTTGGTCTGCCAGTGCGTGAGCGCGGTGGCGATGTCGTATTGATGCCAGCCGAATCCGGCGTCGTCGAAATCGATGACGGTCAGCCGGTTGCCGTCGACCACGATGTTGCCCGGATGCATGTCGGCATGGATCACGCTGTAGGCGGACGGGTCGCGGCTCAGGCGGCTCAGCATGTCGTGCAGTTGCTGGCGGACATCGAGGAGAAGGCGGCATTCGCCGGCCGAGAGTGAGCGATGCTCCCAGAAGGGACCCCAATGGGGCGCCATGCCCATCAGCCCGTCGCTATCGAGCGCATGTCGCCGGAAGCCCGATGGCGGCTGCCAGGCGCTGGCCTGGTTGTGCATCGCCGCGGTGATGGCGCCGAGCTGTTTGAAGGACTCCTCGACGCGCTGCTGGTCGGCGGTCTCGGCCAGCACGTCGGAGAGCAGGCGGCCCTCGGTCCAGCTTGCCAGGCCGGCGAATCGCTGCTCGCCGGTGGCGGGGATCGTCACCGGGACATAGTCCCGGCCGTCGCGCGTGAGGACGGCTTGGGGGACGTCGATGCCGGCCTCGGAAAGGGCCCGGATCCAGGCCCGTTCGGAGACGAGCTCCTCGAGCGTGTGATAGCCCGGCCGGTGCAGGCGAAAGACGTAGGCCCGGCCATCGCGGCCGTCGGTCACCCGGAACGTCACGTTCTCGGAGAGCGACACCAGGGTCAGGTCCTGCGCATCGATCGGAAAGGCCTGCAGGGCGGCGCGCGCGGCGGGCGTAAACGTCCGGTCGACGGTCTCGTTGTCCATCGAGGGCTCAGCCGTCGACTTCCGCCATCGTGGCATCGAAGGCGACGATGAATTCTTCCGCGTGCCCCTGCGTGAAGACCAGCGGCGGGCGGATCTTCACGACGTTCCTGTAGGCGCCAGCATTGCTCGTGAGGAAGCCGCGATCCTTCAGGCGATTGATGATGTCGACCGCCTTGTCCATGTCGGGCTCGCGCGCGGCGTCGGTCTTGGCGATCTCGACGCCGATGAACAGCCCGTGGCCGCGCACATCGGCAATCGACGCGAAGCGGCCCTGGCGCTCGGCCAGCGCCGCTTTCAGGAATGCGCCCACGGTGGCGACATTCTCGGCCAAGCGGTCGCGCTCGATGACGTCGATCACCGCCATGCCGACCGCCGCCTGCAGCGGGCTCGAGGCAAAGGTGTTGAAGTAGCGCGTGGCGGCCCGGAAGGTCTCGATCAGCTTGCGGCTCGCTGCGGTCGCGGCCAGCGGCAGGCCGTTGCCCATCGGCTTGCCGGTGACCACGATGTCGGGCGTGAAGCCCAGAACGTCGTAGCCCCACCAGACGCCGCTGCGGCAGTAGCCGGCCTGGACCTCGTCGGCGATCACCAGGCCGCCGGCCTCGTGCACGATCTCGGTGGCGCGCGCCATGAAGCCCCGCGGCACGTCGGGCAGGCCCTCGTTGGCGAAGATCGAGCAGACGATCAGGCCCGCAAAGCCCGTTCCGTCCTCCTCGAAGCTGCGGATGACCTGCCGCAGACGGTCGAGATAGGCCTCGCAGAGTTCGTCCTCGCCGGCGCCGGGCACCAGCGGGCGCAGCATCTCGGGGAAGGGGATCGCGCGCACGTCGCCGGCGGTGTTCTGACCGCTGCCGATGCGCGTCATCTTGCCGACCGCCTCGCTGTTGCCGTGATAGGTGGCGTTGGTGCAGACGATGCCGGCCTTGCCGGTCGCCATGCGCGCCATGCGCAGCGCCACCTCGTTGGCCTCCGTGCCGGAGCAGGAGAAGATCACGCTCTCGATCTCGGGCCCGTGCAGCGCCGCCAGCCGCTCGGCGAAGGTCACGATGCCTTCGTGCAGGTAGCGGCTGTGGACGTTGAGCGTCGACTGCTGGCGGGCCATCGCCTCGGCGACGTGGGGATTGGCGTGACCGACGCAGGGCACGTTGTTGTACATGTCGACGTAGCGCCGGCCCTCGGGGTCGAACAGCTCGACCCCCTGGCCCCGCACGATGTGCAGGGGCGTGTTGTAGAAGAGGGGCGAGCCGGCGCCGAACGCGCGGTCGCGACGTGCTGCGAGTGAGTCAGCCGGTGCCGTCGCGTTCATGGTCTCCGTCCTACATCTTCCCCGAAACGATGCGTGCGCCCAGAGCCCAGCGATGGACTTCGGACGGACCATCGTAGATTCGGAAGGCGCGGGAGTCGCGGAAGAAGCGCTCGACCACGGTGTCGCGGGTGATGCCGAGGCCGCCCAGGATCTGCATGCAGCGGTCGGCGACGCGGAAATAGGCCTCCGAGCAGATCACCTTGGACATCGAGCTTTCGTTCGAGGCGCGCTCGCCCTGGTCGAGCAGCCAGGCGGTGTGCCAGATCGACAGCCGCGCCTGGTTCATGTCCATCAGATTGTCGGCCAGCATGAACGACACGCCCTGATGCTCGCCCAGCGTCTTGCCGAAGGCGACACGGTGGCGCGCGTACTCCGTCGCAATGTCCTGGGCGCGAACCGCCGCGCCCAGCCAGCGCATGCAGTGGCTGAGGCGGGCGGGGGCAAGCCGGACCTGGGCGTAGCGGAAGCCCTTGCCGATCTCGCCCAGCACCGCATCGGCCGGCAGGCGCAGGTTCTTGATCTCGATCACGCCGTGGCCGCCGGTGAAGCTCGAATCCATCGTGTCGAGCGTGCGCTCGAGCCGGATGGCGGGATCAGGCAGGTCGGCCAGGAACATGGTGGCGTGGCCGTCCATCGGCCCGCCCTCGTTCTTGGCCATGATGATGGCGCAGCCCGCGCCCTCGGCGCCGGTGATCAGCCACTTGCGGCCGTTGATCACCCACTCGTTGCCTTCGAGGTGCGCGGTGGTCGTCATCAGGCTGGGGTCGGAGCCGGCGCCGCCGGGCTCGGTCATGCAGAAGATCGAGCGGATCTCGCCCGTCGCCATGCGCTTCAGGAAATGCTCGCGCTGGTCGGGCCGGGCCACGACGTCGAGCAGGTGGATGTTGCCTTCGTCGGGCGAGGCGCAGTGGATGGCCGTCGGCCCCAGGATCGAATAGCCCGCCGCCTCGAAGACATGGGCGCGGCCGACCTGGCTCAGCGCCTGGCCGCCATATTCCTTCGGCACCTGCGGGGCGAACACGCCGGCGGCGCGGGCCAGCTCGTTCATCTCGATCCGCAATTCGTCGGTCGGCCCGTGCGCCGTCCAGCGCGGGTCGGTCTCGTAGGGGATGATCTTGTCTTTGACGAAGTCCTTCACCTTGGCGGCCAGGTCGGTGATCGCCGCCGGCGGCGTGAAATTGAGGTCGTCGATCTTCTGCTTGGCCGTCACGAAACTCTCCCGCGTTGCGGCCGGGAACCTAGCACGGGTCGCGGCGGGCTGAACGCCGAGGAAGGGTTACGAGGCGTCGCAGAGCAATATGCAACCTTTGCGTGCTTTACTAATGCACTGTGCGTTCTTTAAGGCGATTGTATACTTGACTCAGCATTAAAGGACGAAGACGATGGGCAAGCGTGACAGGCCGAAAGACTTTGTGATTACCCACCCGATGATCGAGGCGGCTCTAGCTGTTCTTGAGGAATCTGGTCGTCTTGAAGGAGGCCGCCGTGCCGGCGGCGATGAGCTACTAGTTCGTCAGCTATTTTCTGCAGCTTTGTCCTGTCGTCATGGCAGTACAGAGCGGCCGTCCTAAAGAGTGTCGCCCGCTTCGCTAGAACGTCGATCTTCTCGGCGGTGCGCTCAACATCTTGATGCGAGAAGCCGGGCGCCTGCCCCGGCTTCAGGTTCGCCCATCTGTCGTAGTCCCACATGGATGGCGCAAGGCGCGTTACCATGCGCCCAGATCTCCCAGACGGAACAAGCCTAATGACGCCATGCGTGATGTGATTTCTGGCCGACCGCGCACGCCCCAATGAATTGAAGAAAGACATCCATTCTAGATGGATCGTTTCAATCGCGGGAAGTTCGGGATCGTCGTCTGTGGCGGGAATGAAAGTGTTGCGGCGAGCCACCCGATCCACGATCGAGAAGCGCGTCGCGGAGTTTTCGGGAACAAAGTAAACAATGATCCCGGCGTTTGGCTCCTTGGAGGAGACTAACGCGGACAGCAGTACTGACATCCGGTCTTCCAGCGTGCCCCAGTTAATTGCGACTGCTAGAATTGCCGTCGTGCAGATCGGCGCGCTCATGCTTCAGGCGGCGCGCTGCGGCCTTCTTATCTTCAGGTTTTGACATGCCCAAGCCCTCCCCCAAGAAACCCGCTCCATCGCCCAAACTCGAATTTGAGCCCGATGCCTGGGAGCGGTTTGAGTCGCTGGTGAAGTCGGCCGCCAAGATGGGCCACCAGCCGCACAAGCCGACTCAATCGCAACCGAAGCGCGCGGTCAGGAAGGCAGCAAAGACAAAGGGGATATCCCGCTAAAGGATTTCTTATTTGCCCGGCATAGGCACGATGGCTTTCGTGCCCATTTGGATGGCGTCCGAGATATCGTCGAACCAGATATGGGGCCGCGCCTTATCTACCGGATATTCGATATGGCCATCGCCCTTCACGCACCTCACGATCAATGCTGTGGGCGTCTCGTGAAGGACATCAATCCCGAAAAGGCCGAGATGCTCTAAGCTCTCGGGAGGAATCTCGCAGTAGGGCACGAGTGTCTAGGCCGCTACCCGGATCTTTTTTTCGAACCGAACAACTTCATTCGGAACGAAGGGCTGATATCTGACCGTGGGCACATACGGCTTCGATTCAGAAGCGGCCAAATCGAATTTGCTGCCGGTCTTCCATTCGTAGAAAGTCTTCAGTAGATCAACAGCCACCTTGATCGCCTCGTCGCGAGTATCCCTTGCGACGCAGAAATGCGGGTCCGTTACAGACGCCACGCGCACGCCATCAGCGTGATGTGACACGTAAAGGCTCGGGCTGATTTCTTCGATCTTCGTGCTGGTCTGAATGTTGTCCATGTCCGCGTCCCCCAACATGTGGGCGAGAGTGTAACGCTGCGAAGAACAAAAGGTACTCCCCAACTATGCAAAATGTATGTTCTTGGCAGCCATCGCAATTAGGTAAAATAAAAAAGCGGACTCGTGGCAATATAATTACACAAACGTTCTCTATTCGTCCAGAATAGACGCCAGCAGTCGGCGCAGTGCCGCCGTCCCCCAGCGCCTAGGCTTCCCGCTCGTTAATCCGCCGATAGGTGAGGCGCTTGCCAGAGATGCCCTTGAGCATGTTCGTGGCGCGCTCGCTGTCATCGACGCCCAGCGCCGTGCGGTTGTTGTAGCGGAAATCAAACTCCGCGAGATAGCGGTGGAGGTGGCGCTCGTCGCAGTGCTGATAGACGCCCTTCATGCCGCGCTTGAAGATCGAGAAGAAGCCTTCAATCGTGTTGGTCGTCACGTCGCCGCGACCGTATTCCTTCTCGCCGTGGTTCACCGTCTCGTGGGCGGCGAAGTCCTTACCGACGTTCTTGTAGACGCTCGACGTGTCCGTGTGCAGGCGGGTTTCCTTGGCGACGTTCTCGCGGACGATGGCGGCGACCTTCTCGACCTTGGCCGTCTCGGCATAGAACGAGCGGGCCTGTCCGCCACGCTCGACCAGAGTGACGATGGCGCGCTTGAACGTCGGGCCGTGCTTGGGGCGGTTCGCCTTGGGATTGCTACGGACCGGCTGCTTGTGCGCGGGCAGCTCGCCGAAATAGGTTTCGTCGGCCTCGACCACCATGCCCTCGCCGCCCATCGGCGGCAGGTTGCCGGCCTTCATAGCCTCGCGCAGACGGTGGCACATGAACCACGTCGACTTGTAGGTGATGCCCAGCATGCGGCTCATCTGGTGGGCGCTCATGCCCTTCTTTGACGCGGCCAGAATGAAGGCAGCCTGGAGCCACTTGTTGAGCGGGATATGGCTGCGCTCGAATACCGTGCCGACCTGAACCGTGAACTGCTTGCGGCACGCCTTGCACTGGTAGTAGCCCTCGCGGCCCTTCACAGGGCTGGAAGCCTCAAGCGTGCCGCAGTAGCCGCAAGCCCGACCGCCAGCCCAGATCAGCGACTCAAGCCACGCGCGGGCCTTGCTGGCGTCTTGGAAGATGGCGTTGTTCAGGGGATTGCTCTTGGACATGGCCATCTTATAGGCCAAGCCAAATGATGAGTCAAGTATACAATCACCTCTTTAATTGTTCCCGACGCGGGACGGGAGCTCAACATGCAGGCGACAGTTCGGACGGTGGCGTTCCAGGGCATCGATGTCCTGCCGGTCGATGTGCAGGTGCTGGTGGCGCCGGGCACCATCGCCTTCGCGGTGGTCGGGCTGGCCGACAAGGCGGTGGGCGAGAGCCGCGAGCGGGTGCGGGCCTGCTTCCGGGCGCTGGGGCTGGCCCTGCCGCCGCAGCGCATCACCGTGAACCTGTCGCCGGCCGACCTCGCCAAGGAGGGCAGCCACTACGACCTGCCGATCGCGCTGGGCCTGCTGGCGGCGCTGGGCGTGCTGCCGCGCGAGAGCGTCGAGGGGTTCGTGGTGCTGGGCGAGCTGGCGCTCGACGGCTCGCTCTGCCGGGTGCCGGGCGTCCTGCCGGCGGCGATTGCCGCCCAGGCTTCGGGGCGGGGCGTGATCTGCCCGGCGGTGTGCGGCGGCGAGGCCGCGTGGGGTGGCTTCGACTCGCTTCCGGACACGGAACGGCCGCCGATCATCGCCGCGCCTTCGCTACTCTCCCTGATCAACCATCTGCGCGGCCAGCAGACCCTGCCGGCGCCCGAGGCGCTGATGGCCGACGACCGCGCGACCTATCCCGACCTCAGCGAGATCAAGGGCCAGGAGAGCGCCAAGCGGGTGCTCGAGATCGCGGCCGCCGGCGGCCATAACCTGCTGATGATCGGGCCGCCCGGCTCGGGCAAGTCGATGCTGGCGGCGCGCCTGCCGGGCCTGCTGCCGCCGCTCGACGCCGAGGAGGCGCTCGAAGCCTCGATGGTGCGCTCGCTGGCCGGAGACCTGGGCGAGGGGCGGTTGAGCCGGCGGCGTACCTTTAGGGATCCGCACCATTCCGCGACGTTGCAGGCCCTGATCGGCGGCGGCGCGCGGCCCAAGCCGGGAGAAGTCTCGCTCGCCCATCATGGCGTGCTGTTCCTCGACGAGCTGCCCGAGTTCAACCGGGCCACCCTCGAAGCCCTGCGCCAGCCGCTGGAGAGCGGCCGGGTGACGGTGGCGCGGGCCAACGCGCACGTCACCTATCCGGCGCGCTTCCAGCTCGTGGCCGCGATGAACCCCTGCCGCTGCGGCCATCTGATGGATCCGAATCGCGCCTGCGCCCGAGGCCCGCGCTGCGGCGCCGACTACCAGGCCAAGCTCTCGGGCCCGCTGCTCGACCGCATCGACCTCACCATCGAGGTGCCCGCCGTCGCCGCCGCCGATCTCGCTTTGCCGCCCCCCGCCGAAAGCTCGGCCGACATCGCCGCCCGCGTCGCCGCCGCGCGCACCGTCCAGCGCGAGCGGCTGGCCGAGCTCAATGCCAAGGGAAAGCTGGTCGCCGTCGAAGCCGACCCGGCCGCCGGCCTGCTGGCCGACCGGGCGCGCAACTGGTCCAAGCCGCGCTGCAACGCCGACACCGACGGCGCGCTGCTGGCCGCCATCGCCGAGCCCGATGCGGAGGGCCGCGCGCTGCTCGCCCGCGCCGCCGAACGGCTCGGCCTCTCCGCCCGCGCCTGGCACCGCACGCTGAGAGTCGCGCGCACTCTGGCCGATCTCGACGGTTCTGATTCGGTGCGTCGTCTGCACATCGCCGAGGCGTTGAGCTACCGCCGCCCGCAGACGCGCTCGATGCTGGCGGCGTGACTGTCAGTGGTGCCGGTTCTCCATCAGAACGATCGTCCGCCGCAGCGAGTCCGAATCCAAGGCGGTCTGGCCCTTGAAGGGCTGGTCCATGATGAACACGAATCCGATGAAGGCGCCCAGCACGGCCATCTGGGCCGAGAGCACATAGGCGCGGAAGGCGCTGCGGCCCATGGTGCTGGTGATGAACAGCACCATCAGGACGGCGAAGAGGATGACCTGCCAGTAGCGCTCGGGCAGGGCGAGCGTGACGGCGTTGAGCCTTGCGTCGCGCGACTCGGCGATCGAGTCGAAGGAGCCCAGTATCTCGGCATAGATCGTCGTCTGGCGGGCGGACCGAGGCTCGATCTCGAGGATGCCGCGCGACAGGGACGCAAAGGCCAGGCGCACCTTGTCGCTGGCCTCGCCGCGCAGCATCGCCGGCCATTCGTCGTCGACGATCGCCTTCGCGTAGGTCAGCAGGTGGACCCGGAGCCCGGCGACCGAGTCATCGCCATAGCGGTTGAGCAGCCGGTCGAGCCGGTTGATCTGCGACGCCTCGGCCGCCAGCAGCGAGTCGACCTTGCGGAAATTGCTCTCCGCCTCGACCAGGGTGAAGGCCAGCACCAGGCTGGTCATGGTGAACAAGGTGGCCTGCATGCGCAGCACGAAGTCGTTGTTTTCGTTGCTCGTCACCAGGTAGGGCAGCCGGTGCACCAGCGACGGCAAAGCGAGGATCGCCCCGACCATCGCGAGCGCGCCGGCCGCCAGGATGAGGGTCTCGGGAAGCGAATACAGCCAGTCGATCATGGTCCTGTCTCAGCGAGGGGCCGTGCCGACACCGGGTCGGACATAACGCCGCTGAGATTGATGCCGAAGCGGCCGTTCGAATAGGGTCTCATCGTCGCGGCCGCGCCCGGCCGGGGACACAAGAGAAGAGAGCCCGAAGATGTTCCGTTCGCTCATGACCGTTCTGACCTCGAGATACACGATCGGCCTCATCTCGCTCGTGATCTGCGTGCCCATGCTGATCACCCTGACGGAAGTCTCCGCGGCCCTGTGGTCCAAGCCCGACCTAAAGGAAGAGATGGATATCGTCACCGGCATCGGCATCATCATGATCGGCTGGGGCGTCGTCCTCGAGGAACGCAAGACCCTGCGCGAGATCTTCGGCCTGCTGGATGCGCCGGACGAGGCGTGGCAGACGATCGTCGATCACGCCTGTCACAATTACGGCGTCGGCCAGCTCGCGATCGGCCTGATGGCCGAGATCTGCATCGAACTGATCAAGATTCCCAACACCATTATCTACACCGGCGAGGTCGACGACTATCTCGTCGCGGCCGGCCTCGTCTTCGTGGGTGTGGGCGCGCTCCTGCTCATTCGTCACGTGATTGTCATGTTCTTCCTGCTGCCACGGTCGGTCACGGCCGCGCACTGACGTCGCTAAGTCACGGATCGATCAGCACGCCCGGGTTCATCATCCCCTTCGGATCCAGCTCCCTTTTGGCACCGCGCAGCGCCCGGGCGAACAACTCGGGGCGCTGCCGGTCGTAGAAGGGCCGGTGGAAGCGGCCCACCGCATGATGGTGCGTGGTCGTGCCGCCATGCTCCACCGTCGCGGCGGTGCAGGTCGACAGCACCTCCATGAACTGCGCCAGCGCGTCCTTCTTCGGGTCGAACAGGCCGCCGAAGGTGAAATAGAGGCACGGCCCGTCGGGATAGACGTGGGTGAAGCGGCAGGTCACCGTGCCCTCGCGGCCCGTCACCGCCTTGATCGTGTCCCTGGCGATCTTCGTGATCCTGGCGTGGAAGTCGCGGGTGCGCTCCCAGGTCATCGAGGTCTCGAAGGTCGAGGAGAGGATGCCGCGCGCCACCGCATGCTCGCCATAGTGCGGCGCGCGGATGAACTTGTTGCGCCAGGCGCCGGCCGCGCCGGAGCGGTGCGCATTCTCGTCGTCGTCGCTCCGGTCGGCGACGCCGCCATGGGCGGCGCAGATCTCCAGCGCGCGCTTCATCCAGGCGTCGAGCGGATGGTCGGGCGATTCGAAAGCCAGCACCAGCACGGCCTCCTCGTTGCTCCACGGGATGCCGGGCAGCGCCTCGCGCGCCTCAAGCAGGCGGCAGTTGGCGGGATAGAGGCCGGCCTGCGTGATGTCGCGCACCGCGTCGGCGCCGGTGTAGAAGTCGCGGAAGCGCACGCTGGCGGAGGCGCGGAAGGTCGGCTTCTTGCGCAGGCGCACCCAGGCCTCGGTGATGATGCCCAAAATGCCTTCGGAGCCGATGAACATCCGGTCCGGGCTGGGGCCGGCGCCGGAGCCGGGCAGGCGGCGCGTCTCCAGCGTGCCTTCCGGCGTCACGACCCGGGTGCTTTCCACGAAATCGTCGATGTGGGTGTAGAGCGTGGCGTAATGGCCGCCCGAGCGCGTGGCGATCCAGCCGCCCAGGGTCGAGCAGCGATAGGCCTGCATGTAGTGGCGCATGGTGAACGGCGTGTCGCGCAGCGCGTCCTCGATCGCCGGCCCGTAGATGCCGCCCTGGATGCGCGCGGCCTGGCTCACCGCATCGACCTCCAGCACCTTGTCCATGTGACGGGTCGAGATGGTCACGACCTTGTCGAACGAAGCGGAGGGCTCGATGCCCTTCACCACCGACGAGCCGCCGCCATAGGGGATCGCCTTGGCGCCGATGCGGTCGCACCAGTCGAGGACCTTCACGATGTCCTCTTCGTTTTCCGGGAAGGCCACCGCGTCGGGCGGGTTGGGCACCGAGCGCATGAACATGCGCAACGTGTCGAAGCCCGCCTTGCCGTAGCTGTGCTCGAGCCGCGTCAGGTGATCGGTGCGCACCATCGCCTGCAGCGCCGCCGGTACGTCGACCCGGCTCTTGCGCAATTCGATCTCATCCGCCCGGGGCGGCGGCTTCACGTCGAAACCGGAGAGCCCGTAGCGCTGGGCGATCTCGGCCTCCCACGGACGGATCTCGTCTTGGGTCAGGTCCTCGTCGGCGTAACCCCAGGCATAGAACTTCTTCTGCCGCCGCATGTTTCCTCCGACCGTTTTTTCATTTGTCGTCTTTTTGCTTTTCAGGCGGCGAAGGCGATCGGCTTCGTCGTCCCCTTGATCTGCGTGCGATGCATGATGCGACGGGCCGCTTTGTCGAACGGATCGCGGCGATGCATGGTCGAGCGATTGTCCCACATCACGAGGTCGCCCACCTTCCAGACATGCTGGTAGACGAAGCGCGGCTGCGTGACATGCGCCCACAGCTCTTCCAGCACCGCGTCGGACTGCTCTTTCGTGTAGCCCTCGACATAGGAATTGCGCCGGCGTCCGAGATAGAGCGTGGGGCGGCCGTTGACCGGGTGGCGCAGGATCGCCGGATGCCAGGCGCCCGGCGCGACCATCGGATCGTCGGTCGGCGTCACACCCTTCCTCAGGTAGCCGCCGGAATTGTAGGTGCCATCGTGCTTCACCCTCCGGCCCTCGATCTTCGCGCGCAGACTCGCGGGCAGGGCGTCGCAGGCCGCCTGCATGCTGGTGAACCAGGTGTTGCCGCCGGTCGGCGGAATCTCCAGCGAGTAGAGCATCGACGCGTCGGGCGGCACGTCGAGATAGCTCATGTCGGTGTGCCAGACCGCCTCGCCGTCGCCCAGCGCGCCGATCGGGTCGCCATTGGGGTCGAGCACGTTCGACACGACATAGATGTCGGGATAGCCCGGCGGGCTGATGCGGCCGCGTTCCTGGTTGGGCGGCGGGTCGAGTTCGCCGAAGCGGCGGCTGAAGGCCAGCAGATGATCGTCGCTGAGCTGCTGGCCGCGCAGCAGGATCATCGAATGCGCGTACCAGGCGCGCTCGATGGCGGCAAAGTCCTCGTCGCTGAAGGCCCGCAGGTCGACGCCGAGAATTTCCGCCCCGACCGACTCGGTCACCGGCCGCACTGTCACGTTCATTTCAAATCGCCTCCGTGTCTCGGCGCGATGATCGGCCGGCGGGCGGGGACGATCAAGCGCCCAGCGCCGGCACCAGCCACTTCAGTAGGGCTGCCTCGACCGCGGGCGACAGCGGCCCGGCGAACCCGGGATCGAGTGGACCGGTCACGGCTTTCAGATTGTGGCTGACCTGGGGGATCACCACGGCCTCGCCCGACACGCCGCGGTCCCGCAGCGCGTCGATCAGCGGCTGGACGTCCTCCATCGGGACGACCTGCCGGTCGGCGCCGCCCTGCACGAGAAGGCAGGGCATGCGGCTGTCGGCCAGTGCGGCGGCGGGATCGAAGGACAGGAGCTTCTGCAGGAACGGCCCGGCATAGAGCGGGAACAGGAGCTGCAACTCGGGCGGCAGGTTGTTGGGCACGCGCCCCGTTTCGAGGATGGCGGCGATCACGCGATCGGTCGGGAGGCGCAGCGACGGCGGCGCGTTGCGCGCGATCTGGTCGCGGAGGATCGCGTCGAGCCGGCGGCCCGGCGTGGCGGCCAGCACCAGCGCATGCAGCTTCTTCGCAGACAAGGTTCTGCTCGCGGCGAGCGCGAGCAATCCGCCCTCACTGTGGCCCAGCAGGGCCGTGGCGTAGGGCTTGATCTCGTCGTGGTGCAGCAACTCGGCATGCGCGGCCTCGACATCGGCCACGAAATTGTCCCAGGCGAAGAAGGCTTCCTGTTCCTCCAGCGAACCGCGCGGCCGCGGCGTCGACTGGCCGATGCCGCGCTTGTCGTAGCGCAGCGAGGCGATGCCGTTGCGCGCCAGCAGCTCAGCGATGTCCTTCAACAGGTCAATGCGTTCCGGCGCGAGCGGGTTGTTGCCATTGCGGTCGGTCGGCCCGCTGCCGGCGACCAGCACGATGCCCGGCACGTACTGGATCTCGCTGAACAGCGGCATCAGCAGCGTGCCGGCGAGAGTCACGCCGTCCCGGCCGGCGAAGCGCACCGGGCGCTCCTTGGTCTTGCCCTTCGCGTACCAGTCGCTCTCGGTCGGCGACCGCTGCGTCCGCGTCTGCTTCTGCGCCCACGCGGTGCCGGGCGCGAGCGCGCCGGCCGCCAGCAGGGCGCGACGCCGGATCAACCGGCGTTGTCCGGGCTGGGCATGCTGCCCATGGCATGGCTCATGGTGCGGCCGCCGAAGATATGGACGTGAAAGTGAAAGACCAGCTGACCCCCATTGGGTCCATGATTGGCCACGATACGATAGCCTTCCGTATCGAGACCGAGATCGCGCGCGACCTTCGACACGGCGCGCCAGAAGCCGACCATCATCTCGGGCGGCGCCTTGGCGCCGAAATCGGCCTGGCTGATATAGTCGCCCTTCGGGATCACCAGCACATGTATCGGCGCCAGCGGCGCGATGTCGTGGAAGGCCAGCGCGAAGTCGTCCTCGTAGACTTTCTTGCACGGCAGCTCGCCGCGCAGAATGCGGGCGAAGACGTTGGTGCGATCGTAGGCGGGGATCATCGAATCGGACATTACGAAACTCCTGAGTCTTGCTGCGATGACGCTACGTGGCGAGCGTGTTAATCGCATGGCGCGCCGCCCACTGAATGAAGCGGCACTATAGGGAAGGTTCGACACATGACGGAATTCGAAAAGCGTCTCGCTTGCGTGATCGCGGCCGATGGATCGATTGCGCGCGGTTACATGATCGATAAGTGCGAGCTGGTGGGCGCCAATCAGTACGTCATCACCTGGAAGGTGCCGTTGCAGAAGGAAGCGAAGACCAACTTCTCCTGCGTGATCGGCAGCACCGAACAGGAAGCAGTGGAACCCGGCTTCTGCACCGTCGGACTGATGGCCGACCCGATGAAGATGAACGTCCATACCTACGATGTCGCCGGCAAGCCGGCGAAGCGGCCCTTTCACCTGGCCGTGTTCCGCGACTAGCCGGCTTCGAAGCTGACCTTCAGCCTTTGAGCAGCCGCGGACGTCCCGGGACTTCGGCGGGCTTCGCGTGCCGCCGCAGGACGCCGACAAGAACGTCCCGCGCTTCATCGATCCTGGCGGCGAGATAGGGCGAACCGCCCGTATCGGGATCGGCGCCGCGCATCAGGCGACGATGCGCGGTGTGGATGCTGGCGAGATCGGCGCCTTCGGCAAGACCGAGAACCTCGAAGGCCTCTTTCATCGACATGCCGCCATTGTCCTCACCGTCAGCAGGCGCAGATATCTGCCGTTGCGATGAAGCAATCGGCGTTGCGTGCTTGAGATAGGCTTCGAGCAGAGCGGCCGCGTGTTGCAGGGCGCGAGGATCGGCAGGCGCCGGGTCCTGCCACACCGGCGGCATTTCAAAAGGCTGCGGCTTGCCCCGGAACTGTGCGAACGCAGCCCGCAGCGGAACGAGAATCGCGCGCCATTTCAGGAAGGTCGGCACGAGGATCATCGCGGCGCCGAGCAGCATCGCGCCAGCGTACTGCTCGCGCATGATCAACATCACGAGGAGAGGAATCGCCACGATGACGAGCAGCAACGCCATCCATCGCAGCGTGCGCACCATCGTCTTGGGATCGGAATGGAGAAACCAGTCGAGGAACTTCGCCGCCGTGGCCAGCACGGAAAGGCCGAGCACGATGGCGCTGATGATGACGGCGTAATCCATCGAAGAACTCCTTCGCAAAGAGCCTACCCGCAACACTCGACGAAATCAGCGACCTCGACTGCAAATTTACGAATGCGTTTTGCGCTCACTCGTGGTTAGACTTCGCGCTCTTAAAAAAGGGGAGAGAGCAGCCGATGACTGAGCCCACCCGAGAGACACCCGTCACCACGGTTTCTTCTGACGCAAGCGTCCCGCCCCTCATCGCCCCGCTCGAACAAGGTTCGGAATCCAACCTTCCGGCTGCCAAGACTTCGATCGACGAATTCCTCAAGCGCAACGAAGAGGTCCTCGCGAAGGATCGCGAGGAGTTCCAGGCCTATCTCGTCGCCAAGCACGAGCAGGCGACGCGCAAGGCCCGCGAAGAGGCGACCAAGCCCAAGGTCAAGACGAAGGTCAGCCGGCGCACGATGCTGAACGTCGCCGTCGGCACCGCGGCTGCCGCCGAAGTGGCCGTGCTCGGCTACAGCGCGATGAACGGCGGCTCCTCTTCGGACAATGGCATCATCCGCGCCGCCGGCACCGGTGCGCAGCAGTCCCCGATCACCCGCGAGATCGTCGATTCGAGCGCCGACATCCGGGGGCAGAGCCTGGGCAACTGGGTGGCGCTGCTGCCGACCAAGATGGGCGGCGGCACCTATGCGATCGATCTCAACTCCAACCGCGTGCTGGGCTCGATCTGGTACTGGAACTACGGCGACTACAATCCGATCAGCCATCATCTCTGCGCCTTCCCCAGTTCCGATCCCACGCACGGTTTCGAGTTCGTGAACTCGACGCAGGGCGGCCAGAACTCGTTGATCTACGGCATTCCGACCAACGTGACGGCGGAGAACGTGCCGGGCGGCACCAACATCTATCGCGTGCGCTTCGACGGCACGCAGATGCAGATGATCGAGAATGTGTCGGAGACGACGGGCCTCGGCCTCGGCGTGCATGTCACCGTCAATCCGAAGGATGCCCAGTCCTATTTCGTGACCGATGGCCAGAAGGACATCGCCGCCTGCTTCGATCGCACCACCTCGAAGGTGAAGGCCGCGCTCAGGTTCGACTGGACGCCGAACGTGCCCGATCTGCGCGAAGCGTGGATCAAGGGCGGCACGCTCACCATAAAGAAGATCTATCCCGACGAGAGCACCGGCCTCTACAATCTGCGCGGCACCAAGGGCAACAAGATCGACTGGGAAATGGTGCCCATGGGCGAGCTGTTCGTCGAGGAAGGCTCGCTGCCCGGCGAGGCGCCGCTGACGCTCACCGGCGCCGACGGCACGGTCTGGCATCCCGAAGGCCGCTGGGCCGCGACGGTCGTGCGCCTGTGCGGCGGCATCTGCATCCTCGACCCCGAAAAGAATTTCGAGCCGGCCGCCTTCCTGCAGTTCAACAAGGATTCGCAGGACCAGTACAAGGTCGAGCAGATCGACAAGGACACGTGGCAGGTCGTGTTCGACAAGATCCACTCGCCGGGCCACGAGATCGGCTTCTCGCCCGACGGCAAGTTCCTCGTGATGATGAACAACCTGCGGGAAAACAACTGCTCGATCTTTTCCTGCAGCGATCCCGATCCGACCAAGTGGCGCAAGATCGCGCATGTCGAGGATCCGCTGTGGCGCGGCAAGTATCCCAACCCGTTCCACATGGTCTTCTCGATGGACAGCTCGAAGCTCTACCTGTCCATCCTGCATCCGTCACCCGCCTATAGCGGCATCATGGTGATCGACACCAAGACCTGGACCATCAAGAAGGAGATCCAGGGCATCGGGCCCGACCTGCAGACGCCGGCCATAACCTACGACGGCAAGTATGTGCTGACGCCGTTCAGCGGCTTCCAGCGCCAGTCGAGTGGCATCTCCGTCATCGATACGTCCACCGACACGCTGATCGGCATCCTGCCGAGCAACGGCGGACATCATGACTGCGTGATCATCCCGACCAAGCTGGAGCACATGAAGCACACGCGCTCCTGTACGCTCTGAGTGGGCACGCTTTGAGGCTGCTCGCCAGCCTGGCGCTGCAGAATCTCGGGCGTCGCAAGGCGCGCAGCCTCCTGCTGATCATGGCCGTCGCCGTGGCCAGCGGGGTCGTCTTCACCGGCGCGACCCTGATGCGCAGCATCGACAGCAGCATGGCCGTGGGATTCACGCGGCTCGGCGCCGACATGATGGTGGTGCCCGAGGGCGCGCTCACCAACATCACCGCGGCGCTGCTCACCGTCGAGCCCACCGACCTGGTGCTCGACCAGGATCTGTTCGCCAAGGCCGGGATCGCGAGCGTCAGTCGCGCCGCGCCGCAGAAGATCGCGCGCGTCGAGCATTCGGGAATTGGCAGCCATCACGATTCGGTCGATCTCATCGGCTTCGACCCCATGCTGGACTTCACGGTTCGGCCCTGGCTGGTAGAGAAGATCAACCGGGACATGAGGCCCGGCGACGTCATCCTGGGCGCGGCGCGGGACGCGCCCCTCGGCTCCGAGCTGCTGATTTTCGGCAAGGCGCACACGGTCTACGGACGGCTGGGAAAGACCGGTGTCGGCACGCACGAGCGCGGCGTCTTCATGACCTTCGACACGCTCGAAGCCCTGGCCGGTTCGGTACACGGCCATGGCGGCGGTCCGCCCGCCGTCCTGCAGAAGGGCAAGGTGAGCGGATTCCTCGTCGAACTGGCGCCGGGCGCCACGCCGCTGCAGGCGCGCTTCGCGATCCTATCGACCCTCAAGGGCGTCAAGGTCGTGACCGGCGATTCGACGATGAGCGGCATCCGCCAGGGTCTGGCCGCGCTGCTGAACGGCATCCTCGCGCTGATGGTTCTGATGTTCGCCAGCACCGCCCTGATGGTCAGCGTTCTGTTCTCGGCGATCGTCACGGAAAGGCGCGGTGAGCTCGGCCTCCTCAAGGCGATCGGCGCGCGCCGCGGCCAGATCGTCGGCATGATGGTGATCGAGGCGGTGATCGCCACCGGCGCCGGCGGCCTGCTGGGCGTTGCGCTGGGCGTCCTGGTGATGCGCCTCTACGAGCGCTCGCTGGTCTATTACCTCGAGAATATCGGCGTGCCCTTCGTCTGGCTCGACGGGCCGCGCATCGTGATCGTCGCGGTGGCGGCGGTGGTGATGGCCTCGATCATCGGAGCCCTGGGCTCGCTCTATCCCGCCTGGCGCGCCAGCCGCCGCGATCCCTATGACCTCGTGCGCGGGGAGGGCTAGGCGATGCTGTCCTGCCGCGGCCTGCGCAAGGACTACGTCACCGAACGCGGCGAGGTGGCGGCCGTGGCCGGCATCGATCTCGAGATCGCGGCCGGCCGCTACGCCGCCATCATCGGTCGTTCCGGGTCGGGCAAGTCGTCGCTGATGGCGATGATCGGCGGTCTCAGCCGGCCGTCGCGGGGGCAGGTGACGGTCGACGGCACCGACATCTGGAGCCTGTCGGAGAACGCGCTGGCGGCTTTCCGGAACAAACGAATCGGCTACGTCTTTCAATTCGCCAGCCTGCTGCCGACCTTGCGCCTGGTCGACAACGTCGCCCTGCCGGCCATGCTGGGCGGTGGCAGGAAATCGTCCGCGACCTATGCCCGGGCGGCGGCGCTGCTCGGCCAGATGGGCCTGGGCGACCATCTCGACGCCTACCCGTCGGAGGTGTCGGCCGGCGAACAACGGCGGGCGGTGATCGCCCGCGCCCTGATCAACGAGCCGGCACTGATCCTGGCCGACGAGCCGACCTCGGATCTCGACGAGCAGACCGAGATCGAGATCATGGACGAGTTGCTGGCCGTCAACCGCGAGCGCGGCACGACCCTGATCCTGGTCACGCACAATCTGGCGCTGGCGGAGCAGGCCGAGCAGATCGTGCACATCGCCCATGGCGCGATCGTGCCATGAGCGAGGCTCCCCCCGATCCCGGGGCGCCCGGGCCGGACAAGGACGCGCTGATCGCCGATCTGCGCCGCCAGCTCGGCGCGGCGCAGTCCGAAATCCGCGTCCTGCGCCGGCGCCTCGGCGCGGCGACGCCGGTCGAGACTTCGCCGGCGCAGGGCGGCTTGCTGAACGAGCTGCGCGAGGCCGCGCCGCGCAAGGTCGAGGCGCCGGCCAATGTCGCCGTGAAGCTCGGGCGTCGCTTCGATCTCTGGCGCTCGCCGGTGCTGGTCGGCCTGGTCATGTTGCTGCTGACGGGCTTCGCGGTCGATGCCGGTGTCGGCCTCTACCAGGCGCGCGCGCTGCGGGAGGCACGGCAGGCCAGGCTGATGCTCGAGAACACCGCGATGCGCTCGCTCTATGTCGAGCTGAAGGGGATTTCCTACGAGCCCGACGGCAAATCGTACCGCATGACCCTCTTCCTGCAGAATGTCAGTCCGGCGGGCCCGCTCTACGTCATGCTGAACGCCGTCGCCGTCTACGTGCAGGCCGGCATGGTCTGGCAGCAGGTGCCGTCACGGCCGGCCGAGGGCGTGAGCTGGGGCGTCGTGAAGCTGGTGGACGGCTACACGTTCGACGTCCTCTTCACGCCGGACGTGGCCAACTGGGCCGAGCTGATCCCAGGCTACATGCATGTCCGCATCCAGTCGGACCTGCTGGTCAGCGAGAAAGCCCAGCCGGGCAACGACGTCGTAGAGCGCCGCACGCCGTACTACGTCTATCTGAAGCCGCACGGCGCCAACGACGAGGATATCAAGGCGCGCAGCAAGTCGACCCGCACACCGCCGATCTTCATCCCGATGCCGCCGCATTGAGGCGGTGCAGCCGAGGCCGATGGCTTAGGTCCGCTTCCGGCTAGCCTTCTCGGCGATGCCGGAGAGGCCCTCGCGGCGGGCGAGCTCGTCCCACACCGACTTGGGCTGCACGCCGACGGCGGCCCACAGGGTGAGCAGGTGATAGAGCATGTCGGCGCTTTCGGCGATCAGCTTGGGCTTGTCGCCCTGGATGCCCTCGATCAGCGCCTCGACCGCTTCCTCGCCGAGCTTCTTGGCGATCTGCTGGCGGCCGCGGCTGAACAGGCGCGCGGTGTAGGAGGTCTCGGGATCGGCGCCCTTGCGGCTGTCGATGACGAGATAAAGACGGTCGAGCACGTGCTCGTCGATCGTCACGATGTTCGGCCGTGGGGCCTTCTTGGGTTTCTTCTTCTTCGCCATCCGGGGAACTCCGTCGCCCTGGGGGATGGGCGATCGAACACTTGAACGCGCCTCTTGTACGGGCGTCCGGAACATTACGCGAAAACTACGCGGCGTGCGAGACTTGTCGCACCGGAACGCCCGCGCGCGCG
The DNA here is from genome assembly GCA_002281855.1 of Rhodospirillales bacterium 24-66-33. Lineage (GTDB taxonomy): Bacteria > Pseudomonadota > Alphaproteobacteria > Reyranellales > Reyranellaceae > Reyranella. Next base: position 196,994 of record NCHQ01000006.1, read on the forward strand.
AGATGTTCCTTCGCCTGCGCGATGGTGAATTCGCCGAAGTGGAAGATGGAGGCGGCCAGCACCGCCGAGGCGCCGCCCTTCGTGACGCCATCGACGAAGTGATCGAGCGTGCCGACGCCGCCCGAGGCCACGACCGGCACCGGTACGGCGTCCGACACCGCGCGCGTCAGCTCGAGATCGAAGCCCGACTTGGTGCCGTCGCGATCCATCGAGGTGAGCAGGATCTCGCCCGCACCCGACTCCGCCATGCGCCGCGCCCAGTCCACGGCATCGAGGCCGGTGCCCTTGCGGCCGCCATGGGTGAAGACTTCCCACTTGCCGGGACCGCTGCTGCGCGCATCGATCGCCACGACGATGCACTGGTCGCCGTACTTCTCGGCGGCCTCGCGCACGAACTCGGGCCGCGCCACTGCGGCCGAGTTGATCGAGACCTTGTCGGCGCCGGCCAGCAGCAGACGGCGGATATCCTCGACCTGGCGCACGCCACCGCCCACCGTCAGCGGCATGAAGCACTGCTCTGCGGTACGGCCGACGACGTCCAGGATGGTGTCGCGGTTCTCGTGGCTGGCCGTGATGTCGAGGAAGGTGAGTTCGTCGGCGCCGGCGGCGTCATAGATGCGGGCCTGTTCGACCGGGTCGCCGGCATCGCGCAGGCCGACGAACTGCACGCCCTTCACGACCCTGCCGTCCTTCACGTCGAGACAGGGGATGATGCGGACCTTCAGCATGGCGCCGCTACTCGCCCTTCAGAACCTGGATGGCATCGGGCACCGTCACGCGACCGTCATAGAGCGCGCGGCCGACGATGGCGCCGATGATGCCGAACTCCTCGGTCGGGCGCAGTTCGCGCAGGTCGTCGAGCGAGCTGACGCCGCCCGAGGCGATCACCGGCGTCGTGAGATGCTGGGCGAGGGTGACGGTCGCATCGACGTTGACGCCGCCCATGGCGCCGTCACGGTCGATGTCGGTGTAGATGATGGCCGCGACCCCGGCATCCTCGAACCGCAGGGCGAGGTCGAGCGCCCGCACCGTGCTCTGCCGCGTCCATCCGTCGACCGCGACCACGCCGTCGCGGGCGTCGATGCCGACGGCGATCCGGCCCGGCCACTGTTTGCAGGCGGCCTTCACAAGGCCCGGCTCCTTGACCGCGATCGTGCCCAGGATGATCCGCTTCACCCCGGCATCGAACCACTGCGAGATGCTCTCGATGGTGCGGATGCCGCCGCCCAGCTGGGTCGGCACCTCGACGTCCTTCAGGATGCTCTCGACCGCCGCGCGGTTGACCGGATGGCCCTCGACCGCGCCGTTGAGGTCGACCAGATGCAGCCATTCGCAGCCGGCATTGGCAAAGGCCTTGGCCTGGGCGGCCGGGCTGTCGTTGAACACGGTGGCACGCTGCATGTCGCCGCGGAGAAGGCGCACGCACTTGCCGTCCTTGAGGTCGATCGCGGGGAAAAGGATCATGGCGGCGCGGCTTTAGCGCGTTGCGGGCGGGGACGCCACCCCCGGCCTGCCCCTCGGACGATCCGCCGCCTCAGTTCCTGCCGATGCCCAGAATCCCGCCGATCAGGCGGCCGATATGGAACTTCGTCCATATGTCGGCAGCGGAAAAGCCGGGGCGCGCCTGCTGGGCGGCCCAGTAGCGCGCAAGCGCCGGCCGCTTGGGGATTTCGGCCCCGAGACCGGCGAACTCCATGCGTCCCAGGAACACCGTCCAGACCACATCGGCGACGCCGTAGGCGGGCGGGGCCAGCACCGGGCGACCGTCCTGCAGCGCCTGCTCCAGCCGGTCCATGAAGCCGATGGCCTCGGTGCGACGCCGCTGCGAAAGCGCCACGACGGCGTCCGGTTCGAATGCCTTGATCCGACCGGCAAACACCGCGGCGCGCGCTTCGTAGACGGAAGCGAGGTCGGGGTTCTCGGCGGCGTGGGCCAGGAGCTGGCGGCGGGCCGCGTCCAGTCGCTTCGGGATCATGATCCGGGCCAGGGGATTGCGGGCGAGAATCCCGCCGAAGGTCAATTCCTCGATCGGATAGGCATAGTGAAGGTCGACCCAGGCCTTCGTCTCGGCGTCGGTCGGGGCGCCCAGCGCATACTGGGCGATGTCGCGACTCTCGACGAGGACGCGATCGGCCAGCACCAGCGTCGGCACGGTCATGCCCGGGTTGAGCCGCACATAGTCCGGCTGCTGCTGGCTCAACCGGTAGTGAATGTCGACGAAGACGCGCTCATAGGCGATGCCGCCTTCGGCGAGCGCGAGGCGGGCGATCATCGAATAGTAGGACGACGGCGTCTGATAGAGGCGAGGTCTTGCTCCGGAGAGCTTTGCGGACTCTGTCATGACCGTCCATCGGGAGGAGGAAACGGTGAACTGTGCAGGATGCCTGCGGTACGGACAACCGGGTGGCGATGCTTCGCGGCTCGACGGACCTTAGCCGCCCAAGCTAGTCTTTCTGCCATGACCCGTTACACACCCGATCTTCTCGCCGACGACCTGGCCGATCTCACCGCCATTCGTCGCGACATCCACCGTCATCCCGAAACCGCCTTCGAGGAGGAGCGGACGGCCCAGATCGTGGCCGACAAGCTCACCTCGTGGGGCCTCAAGGTCCATCGCGGCCTCGCCACGACCGGCGTCGTCGGCACCCTGAAGGGCAACCGGCCGGGCCAGAAGACGATCGGGCTTCGTGCCGACATGGATGCGCTGCACCTCCAGGAGAAGAACGACTTCGATTACGCCTCGGCGATTCCGAACAAGATGCATGCCTGCGGCCATGACGGGCACACGACGATGCTGCTCGGCGCGGCCAAGCGGCTCGCGACGGCGCCCGATTTCGCCGGCACGGTGCATTTCATCTTCCAGCCGGCCGAGGAAGGTCTCGGCGGCGCGCGGGTGATGATCGAGGAAGGCCTGTTCGAGAAGTTTCCCTGCGACGTGGTCTACGGCATGCACAACATGCCGGGCTTCCCGGTCGGCCACTTCGCCATCCGCACCGGCGCGATGCTGGCCTCGTCGGACAGCTGGGAGGTGGTGTTCAAGGGCACCGGCGGCCACGGCGCGATGCCCGATCGCGGCACCGATCCCACCTTCGCGGCGGCGCAGTTCATCGTCGCGGTGCAGGGCATCGTCGGCCGCAACGTGCCGTCGAGCCAGGCCGCGGTGCTGAGCGTCGGCCATATTGCGGCCGGCACGCCCGGTTCGCCCAACGTCATTCCGTCGGAAGTGCTGATCCGCGGCACCGCCCGCAGCTTCTCGGCCGACGTCCGCAACCTGCTGGAGCGGCGGCTGGCCGAGGTCGCGTCGGGCATCGCCCAGGCGGGCGGCTGCGAGGCGATCTCCAAGTATCACCGGCGCTATCCGGCGCTGGTCAATGCCGCCGAGCAGACCTCGGTCGCCGTGGAAGCCGCGGCCCTGACGGTCGGTCGCGAGCATGTCGAGGCCAACACGTCACCGCTGGCCGGCGCCGAGGATTTCGCCTTCATGCTGGAGAAGAAGCCGGGCGCCTACATCATGATCGGCAATGGCGGCGCCGGCGAAGGTGGCTGCCAGAACGTGCATTCGCCGCTCTACGACTTCAACGACCAGATCCTGACGACCGGCGCGGCCTACTGGATGAACCTCGTCCAGCTCGAGCTGGGCGACGCGGCGTAGTCCGGATCAGCCGGCGTGGTCGAACGACCACCCGGCATCCGGCTGGTCCCAGTTGATGCCGTCCTGAACATGGAGGACGACATGGGCGTCGGCGGCGAAATCGTAGACGGCGGCGCTCTCGTGCATCGTCGCGGCCTGGTCGCTCGCGGGCAGCATCACGCCGTCGGACAGGTCGCTGAGGACCACCAACGGGTCCTCGCCCATCAAGGGAAGCGGCTCGGCAGCGGCACCCGGGAGACTGTCGACGAAGATCTCGCCGGGCTCGCCGAACAGACGGTCGAGCGGCGCACCGTAGGAGACCGTGTCGGCACCGGCGTCAGCCCAGCGCGAGGCCGGCATGGCGTAGATCGGCAGATCGCTGCGGTCGAATTCGACGAGATCGGCGCCGACGACGAAAATCGGGTCGGCCGAGCTGTCGGAAGGATCCGAATGGCCCATGAAAAAGTCTTTCGTACTTAAGAATTCAAATAATGCTTCAAATCTAGCAAACAAGCTGTTGAGAATAAAGAGAGAACGTTCGAAACGGCAAAATCTTCGCCTATTGCAGAGCCTTGGGTTAACGGCGCGAGTGGCCTAGGGTGCCGCCGATTTTGAATCATCCGCGTTTTTGGGGAAGTCGATGAACGGAGCTGAAAGTCTGGTCCGCACCTTGGTCAAGGGCGGTGTCGAGGTCTGTTTCGCCAACCCCGGCACCTCGGAGATGCACTTCGTGGGCGCGCTCGACCGGGTCGAGGGCATGCGCTGCGTGCTCGGCCTGTTCGAAGGCGTCTGCAGCGGTGCGGCCGACGGCTACTATCGCATGACCGACAAGCCGGCCTCGACCCTGCTGCATCTGGGTCCGGGCCTCGCCAACGCGGCGGCCAACCTGCACAACGCCAAGAAGGCGGGCTCGGGCGTGGTCAACATCGTGGGCGAGCACGCGCTCTATCACATCAAGTACGACACGCCGCTGACCGCTGACATCGAAGGCATCGCGCGTCCCTTCTCCCACTGGGTCAAGACCTCGCCGACCTCCAAGACGGTGGCCGGTGACGGCGCTCTGGCGATCCAGGCCGCCAACGTGGCGCCGGGCCAGATCGCGACCCTGATCCTGCCGGCCGACACCGCCTGGGGCGAGGCCGATGGCCCGGCCGAGACGCCCGCCGCCCCGGCGCCGGACAAGCCCTCCCAGGAGACGATCGTGGCCGCCGCCAAGGCGCTCAAGATGCCGGGCGCTATGCTGTTCATCGGTGGTCGCGCGCTGCGCGCCCGCGGCCTCGAACTGGCCGGCAAGATCGCCGCCAAGACCGGCTGCAAGGTCCAGGGCGCCGGCGGTACCGCGCGCATCGAGCGTGGCGCTGGCCGCGTTCCGGTCCTGCGCCTGCACTTCGTGGTCGAGAACGCGCTGGCCCAGCTCAAGGGCACCAAGCAGATGGTGCTGTGCGGCGCCAAGGCGCCGTTCGCCTTCTTCGCCTACCCCGGCAAGCCGTCGGTCCTGTCGCCGGACGATTGCGAGATCTCGACGCTGTGCCCGGTCGAGGGCGACCCGATCGGCACGCTCGAGGCGCTGGCAATGGAACTCGACGCAATGAACGTGAAGCCGGAGGGCATCGCCCAGCCGAGCCGGCCGGAGCGTCCGACCGGCAAGTTCACGCTCGACGGTCTCGGCCAGGCGCTGGGCGCGACGATGCCGGAAGGCGCCATCGTGGTCGACGAGTCGGTCACCACGGGCCGCGGCTTCTTCCCGTTCAGCGCCGGCGCGCCGCCGCACGACTGGCTGAACAACATGGGCGGCTCGATCGGCTTCGGCGGTCCGGTTGCCGTCGGTGCGGCCGTGGCCTGCCCCGACCGCAAGGTCATCTGCATGATCGGCGACGGTTCGGCGATGTACACGATCCAGTCGCTGTGGACGATGGCGCGCGAGAATCTCGACGTCTGCGTCATGATCTTCTCGAACCGCTCCTACAACATCCTCTACAGCCAGCTGGCCGATGTCGGCGCCGCCAACCCCGGCCCGCGCGCCATCGACATGCTGACCCTCGACCGGCCGACCCTGCAGTTCACCGATCTGGCGAAGGGCATGGGCGTGGCCAGCGGCAAGGCGACCAACCTGGACGAGCTCACCAAGCAGCTCACCTACGCCATGGCGCACAAGGGTCCGTACCTCATCGACGTGATCATGTAGGGATCGCCCGGAAGCATCATGGAAGAAGCCCGCCGACGCACGCTGCATGGTCGTCGACGGGGCAAGAAACTGCGCGCCGGGCAGCAGTCGCTGCTCGACACGCTGCTGCCTCGCCTCGCCGTCGCCCTGCCCGCCGAACCCATCGTCACGCCCGACAACGAGGTCGCCGAGAGCGCCGCGAAGATCGATCTCGCGCGGGCGTTCGGGGGCACGCTGCCCGCGGACGGCGTGTGGCTGGAGGTGGGGTTCGGCGCCGGCGAGCATCTCGTCTGGCAGGCCGAACATCATCCGTCGGTCGGGTTGATCGGCTGCGAGCCCTATATCAACGGCGTCGCCAAGTGCCTGGCGCATATCGAGCGGACGGGGGTGTCCAACGTCCGGCTGTTCACCGACGACGCCCGCTTCGTGATGCAGGCGCTGCCGCCGCAGTCGCTGTCGCGCGCCTTCGTGCTGTTCCCCGACCCCTGGCCCAAGACCCGTCACCACAAGCGCCGCTTCGTGCAGCGCGCCAACCTCGACGTGCTGGCCCGGTTGATGAAGCCGGGCTCCGAGCTGCGGCTCGCCACCGACGATCCGAGCTACCTGCCCTCGATGGTCGAGCATGCCTGTCGCCATCCCGCCTTCGAATGGCTGGCCGAAAGCCCGGCGGACTGGCGCGGCCGTCCTGCCGACTGGCCCGGCACTCGCTACGAACAGAAAATGCTGGCCGGCCACAAGCCGGTCTTCCTGCGGCTCCGGCGCCTCTAGAGAATGGCGCCACTATATATAGGGGGTGGGTCAGGTCCCCCCATAGAGGGTGCTGGAATCCCTTGCCAGTCGGCAGGGAGGGGCCTATATCCGCGCCATCCTCATCGGGTTCACGGGATGAACCAAAGAAAAAGAGTGGGCCGAAAACCCGCTCTTTTCATTTGGCTCCATCTCAACCACCCCATTCGTCGAGAAGTGCCGCCCGCGTGACCGATCTGCTGCGTCGAATCGAAGACATCGTTGCCCCGACCGTGGTCGGCATGGGCTTCGAACTGGTTCGCGTTGCCTTGAGCAAGGGGGGGACCCTGCAGCTCATGATCGAGCCCGCCGACGGGCGGCCGCTCGATGTCGAGGATTGTGCGACCGTGTCGCGCGCGGTTTCGGCGGTTCTGGACGTCGAGGACCCGATCCCCGGCAACTACACGCTGGAAGTGAGTTCGCCCGGCATCGACCGGCCGCTGACCCGGCCCAAGGACTATGTGCGCTGGGCCGGTCACATCGCCCGCCTCGAGACGGCACTCCCGGTGGAGGGCCGCCGCCGCTTCAAGGGGACGCTGCTCGGGCTCGAGGGCGATCTGATCCGGTTGCGCCTCGACGACGGCAAGGAAGCGGCGGTGCCGCTCGAAGCGGTCACCCGTGCCAAGCTCGAACTGACCGACCGCCTGATCGAAGAACACCGTCTGGCCGCCGAAGGGCCGGCCGGGCAGACCCATTGAACGGACTGGCTAAAGCTTAAGGAAGAGGGAAGAGACATGGCGACGACAGCCGATATCCCGCGCCTCGAAATGCTGCAGGTGGCCGACATGGTCGCCCGTGAAAAAGGCATCGAGCGCGAGGAAGTGCTCGAAGCGATGGAGCAGGCCATCCAGAAGTCCGGTCGTGCCAAGTACGGGCTGGAGCACGACATCCGCGCCGAAATCGATCGCAAGACCGGTGAGATCAAGCTGCTGCGCTACATGCAGGTCTCCGACGTCATCGAGAACGAGAACACCCAGGTGTCGCTGTCCGATGCCCAGCGCCGCAATCCGGAGGCGCAGGTCGGCGACTTCCTGACCGACGAGCTGCCGCCGATCGACTTCGGCCGCGTCGCCGCCCAGACCGCCAAGCAGGTCATCACGCAGCGCATGCGTGAGAGCGAGCGCAAGCGCCAGTACGAAGAGTTCAAGGACCGGATCGGCGAGATCGTGTCGGGCGTGGTCAAGCGCGTCGACTACGGCAACATCACCGTCGACCTGCAGCGCGCCGAGGGCGTGATCCGCCGCGACGAGACGATCCCGCGCGAGAGCTTGCGCGTGAACGATCGCGTGCGCGCCTACATCTTCGACGTGCGCGAGGAGCCGCGCGGCCCGCAGATCTTCCTGTCGCGCAGCCATCCGCAGTTCATGGCCAAGCTGTTCACCCAGGAAGTGCCGGAAATCTACGACAACATCATCGAGATCAAGGCGGTGGCCCGCGATCCCGGCAGCCGCGCCAAGATCGCGGTGCTGAGCCATGACAGCTCGATCGACCCGATCGGCGCCTGCGTCGGCATGCGCGGCAGCCGTGTCCAGGCCGTCGTGCAGGAGCTGCAGGGCGAGAAGGTCGACATCATCCCGTGGTCGAACGACACGGCCAATTTCATCGTCAACGCGCTGGCGCCGGCCGAGGTCAGCAAGGTGCTGATGGACGAGGAGAAGAACAAGACCGAGGTCGTCGTCCCCGACGACCAGCTCAGCCTGGCGATCGGCCGCCGCGGCCAGAACGTCAAGCTGGCGTCCCAGCTCACCGGCTGGGAGATCGACATCATGACCGAGTCCGAGGAGAGCGAGCGCCGCCAGAAGGACACGCGCGAGCGCACCGAACTCTTCAAGGCCACGCTCGACGTCGATGACGTGATCGCCCATCTGCTGGTTGCCGAAGGCTACGCTTCGGTCGAGGACGTTTCCGAGGCCGCGGTCGAGGATCTGGCCACCGTCGAGGGCTTCGACGAGGAGATCGCCACCGAGCTGCAGCGCCGCGGCCGCGAATATCTCGAGAAGCGCGACGCCGAGCTGGCCGAGCGCCTGTCGTCGCTGGGCGTCTCCGAGGACGTGGCCAGCGCCGAGGGTCTGACCCTGCCGATGGTGGTGGCGCTGGGCGAGGCGGGCGTGAAGACGCTCGACGACCTGGCCGACCTGGCCTCCGACGAGCTGCGCGAGATTGTGGGCGAGAGCACCATGGATAACGACGCCGCCAACGCCATCATCATGAAGGCACGCGAGCACTGGTTCGACGACGAGGCCGCACCGGCCGACGAAGCGGCCAAGGCCTGATCAGAGGAACGCGCCCTTGGCCCTTGCCTTCGCCATGAACGAACCCCATCTCTCGGCTCCTCCCGCCGGTCCGACGCGTACCTGCATCGCGACCGGCGTCGAAGGCGCGCCGGAGACGATGATCCGGTTCGTCGTGGGTCCGGACGGCGAGGTCGTGCCGGATCTGGCGCGGCGGTTGCCGGGGCGCGGCATGTGGGTGCGGGCCGAGCGGGCCGCACTCGAGCGGGCGGTTGAGAAGAAGCTGTTCTCCAGAGCGGCACGGGCGCCGGTGAAGGCTTCGGCGGAACTCGTCGACCGGGTCGAGCGGCTGCTCCTCGAAAGAGTCCTGGCCGATCTCGGCCGGGCGCGCCGCGCGGGCCGCGCGGTGGCGGGCTTCGTGAAGGTCGAGCAGATGGTCGGCCGTCACCAGGCGGGACTTCTCGTCGTCGCCGAGGATACGGACGGCGACGGGCTACAGAAGTTGCGGGCGACCGGACTGCCGCTGGAGCGGCTGGGCGATGCGACCGCGCTGGGCGGAATCTTCGGCCGCGAACAAGCGGTCTACGTGGCGATCGCTCGCGATGATGCGGGCGGCGCCTTCATTGAACGAATTTCTGTCGGGGCGGCGCGTTGGCGCGGGTTCCGGCTGAACGGCGCCGGTTGACGGGCCGGTGCGGACCAAGGACAACAGCCGACATGACGGAACAGAACGAACAGAATAAGACGACCAAGCCGCTGACCCTCTCGACGACGCGCACGGGCGCGGCGTCGAAGTCAGACGCGACCCAGGTGCGCCAGAAGTTTTCGCACGGGCGTACGCGCGCGGTGACGGTCGAGGTCAAGAAGCCGGTGAAGCGGGCCACGCCCGCTCCCGCTGCGACGGCCGCTCCCGCACCCCAGCCTGCGGCTCCTGCGCCTGCGCCCGCTCGCGAGGCACCGAAGGTTGCCCCGCCGCCCGCTGGGCGGACCCTGAAGATCGGCAGTGGCGGCGGTCATGCACCTCCTCCCCCGGCCAACCGCGCGCCGGCTCCGAGCCGGCAGCCCGGCGGTCGCGGGATCGTGCTGCGCACGCTCACCGAGGAAGAGAAGGAAGCGCGCGCCCGCGCCCTGGTCGACGCCAACCGCGACGCCGAAATCGCGCGCAAGCGCGCCGAAGAGGACGCCAAGCGCCGCGCGATCGAGGAAGAGGCGCGCAAGAAGGCCGATGAGGAGCATCGCAAGCGCCTCGCCGAGGAAGACGCGCGCAAGAAGGCCGAGGAAGAGGTCAAGCGCAAGGCCGACGCGCTTGTTCAGAAGCGCCTCGATCAGTCCCCGCCGGTCTCGGCTCCGCCGGCTGCCCCGGCCGCGCGTCCGGCGCAGACAGGCGATGCCCGTCCGGCCGCCCCGGCCTCCGCAGCGCCGCCCGCACCGGTGCGCCGTCCGGTCGGTCCCTCCACCAGCGAGGCGCTCCGCCGCCCGCCGCCGCGTCCGCCGTTGGCCATCAAGCGCCCCGCACAGCCGACGGGTGCTCGCCGCGAGGCGCCCAAGCGCCGCAACGACAAGGTCGATGTCGGTCGCGCCGTCGCGGGCGAGAACGATTTCCGCAGCCGGTCGGTGGCGCAGCAGCGCCGCCGCCTTGAGCGTGAACGTCGTCAGCAGTTCGGCAGCGAGCCGCAGCAGAAGGTCTATCGCGAAGTCACGATCCCTGAGTCGATCACGGTTCAGGAACTTGCCGTGCGTATGTCGGAGCGCGGTGCCGACGTCATCAAGACGATGATGCGCATGGGCGTGATGGCGACCATCAACCAGGCGATCGATGCCGACACGGCCGAGCTGGTCGTGACGGAGATGGGCCACCGCTACAAGCGCGTCACCGAAGGCGACGTCGAGACGGGCCTTGCCGATCTTCCGGATTCCGATGAGTCGCTGGTTTCGCGTCCGCCGGTGGTGACGATCATGGGCCATGTCGATCACGGCAAGACCTCGCTGCTCGACGCGCTGCGCGCGACCGACGTGGCGGCGCACGAGGCCGGCGGCATCACCCAGCATATCGGCGCCTATCAGGTGACGCTGCCGTCGCGGCAGAAGATCACCTTCCTCGACACGCCGGGCCACGAGGCGTTCACCGCCATGCGCGCCCGTGGCGCCAAGGTGACGGACATCGTCGTGCTGGTCGTGGCCGGCGACGATGGCGTCATGCCGCAGACCAAGGAGGCGATCGCCCACGCCAAGGCGGCGGGCGTGCCGATCATCGTGGCCATCAACAAGATGGACAAGCCGGGCGCGGACGCGAGCCGGGTGCAGAACGAACTGCTGCGCGAGGAGATCCAGGTCGAGGCGCTCGGCGGCGACGTGCAGTCGATCGAAGTCTCGGCGACCAAGCGGATGAACCTCGACAAGCTCGAGGAAGCCATCCTGCTGCAGGCCGAAGTGCTCGAACTCAAGGCCAATCCCGAACGTGACGCCGACGGCGTGGTGATCGAAGCCAAGCTCGATCCGGGCCGCGGCTCGGTCGCCACGGTGCTTGTCCAGCGCGGCACGTTGATGGTCGGCGACATTCTGGTGGCCGGCTCGGTCTGGGGCCGCGTGCGGCGTCTGGTCGACGACCGCGGTCAGGCCGTCGAGGATGCCGGTCCGGCCTTCCCGGTCGAGGTGCTGGGTCTTGCCGGCACGCCGCAGGCGGGTGATGAATTCCACGTGGTGGAAAGCGAAGCCCGTGCGCGTGAAATCGCCGACTTCCGCGTCCGGCGCGATCGCCAGCTCGAGCTGGCGCGCGCGGCGGGCGGCCGCGGCACCCTTGAGGAGATGATCAAGGGCATCCGCGAGGGCACGGCCAAGGAGCTGCCGGTGCTGATCAAGGCGGACGTGCAGGGTTCGGCGGAAGCGCTGGCCGGCGCGCTGTCGCGCCTCGGCACTGAGAAGGTCATCACGCGCGTCGTCTACAGCGGCGTCGGCGGCATCAGCGAAGCCGACATGACGCTGGCCAAGGCGTCGGGCGCGCTGATCATCGGCTTCAACGTGCGCGCGAACCCGCAGGCTCGCGAGATCGCCAAGCGCGACAAGGTCGACATCCGCTACTACTCGATCATCTACAAGGTGACCGAGGACATGCAGGCCCTGATGGTTGGCCTCCTCGACCCGACCTACAAGGAGACGCTGGTCGGCAACGCGCAGATCCGCGAAGTCTTCAAGGTCACCAAGTCCGGCAACGTCGCCGGCTGCATGGTCACCGATGGCAAGGTCACGCGCGGCAACAAGGTTCGCCTGTTGCGCGACAACGTCGTGATCCACGAGGGCACGCTGAAGAGCCTCCGCCGCTTCAAGGATGAAGTGAAGGAAGTGCAGCATGGCTTCGAGTGCGGCATGGCCTTCGAGAACTACGAGGACATGAAGGTCGGCGACATCGTCGAATGCTTCGACGTCGAGCAGGTCCAGGCGACCTTGTAGTAAAGTTTCCTCCCCCGTCAGCGGGGGAGGTGGGAAGTAAGAGGAAAATCCTATGTCGCGACGTCGCTCGTCCGACAAAGAAAATCGTGCTCCCGGCCAGCGTCAGCTGCGCGTCGGCGAGGAGATCCGCCATCTGCTGGCCGATCTCCTCGAGCGGGGAAACATGCGCGATCCCGATCTGCGCGACGCCACGATCACCGTGACGTCGGTCGATGTCAGCCCCGACCTGCGCAACGCTACGGCCTATGTGATGCCGCTGGGCGGCGACGATCAGGAACGGCTGCTGGCCGCCCTGCGCCGCGCGGCGCCCTGGTTCCGCGGCCGGGTCAGCGAGAAGGCCGGCCTGCGCACCGCCCCCGAGATCCGCTTCGCGATCGACCGCACCTTCGACGAGGCCGACAAGATCGGCCAGCTCCTGCGCCGGCCCGACGTCGCCCGCGACATCAAGGACGACGATTGAGGTAATACTCGTCGCGCGGAAAGAAATCCGTGTTGGGCGAAGGCGCCGGCACGGTCCTGCCGTCGTTCAGCACCTCGACCTTCTTGTCCCCGAACCATCTCGCCAGTTCGGCATCGTCGATCCGCGCCGCCTTCAGGTGCGCGGTCACGTCGGGCCGTGCCAGCAGCGCCGCGATCTTCTCGCGGCTGTAGGGAATGGGCCGGTCGCTCCCCAGCATCGCCGGATGGACCATGGTGACGTAGGGAAAGACCGAGCGGAACGTCGCCACCGAGCGTTCGGTCGGCGCCCACTGCACGTAGATCCCGCCCGGCGCCAGTTTGGCTCTCACCTGCTCGAAGAATTCGCGGCTGTTCAGCAGGCCCGACAGTGCGGTCTTGGGGAGGATGGCGTCGGCCTCGATTACGTCGTAGCGCACCGGATCGAGCGCCAGCGAATGGCGGCCGTCGGCGACCGTCACGTCGAAGCGCTTGCTCGATAGCAGTTCGTCGACCCCCGACGTGCCGCCGGCAGCGGTGTAGCTCTTCAGCGTCTCGATCACCGGCGCCACGATCTCGATCACCTTCACCGTCTCCGTCGCGGGATTGAGCCCCGCCGCGTAGGGCGTTCCGCCGGTGCCGGAGCCGATCACCAGCACGCGGCGGGGCGTGCCGTGGGTCAGCGGACCGATGGCGCCGAGATAGGAATGGACGGTGTCGAAGGGCAGCCGGCTCTGCGAATGGCCCTGGATGTACAGCCGGCCATTTTCATTGGCATCGCTGCCCGACATCTTGAGCAGGCTGAGGCCTGTCTTGTCTTCGGCCACGATCGCCGTCTCGGTCGTGAGACCGTGCAGGCGGCGCCAGAAGGTCTCGCCGCCCGGAAAGAACAGCAGGCCCGCCCCCAGGAAGCCGGCCGGCAACCAGGCCCAGCGCGTCGCGCGCGGTCCGGCGAGCTGCAGGGCGGCGAAGGCGAGGCCGATGGCGACCAGCAGCTTCAGAGTGCCCGCCGTGCCCGCGAGATCGAGCAGCAGCAGTCCCGCCACCAGGCTGCCCATGCTGTTGCCGACGATGTTGGCGAGCTGCACGAGGCCGACCCGGCTGCCGAGGCGGTCGAGGTCGCGCTGGACGGCCTTCTGCACGACCGGGAAAGAGAAGCCCATGATGAACGAGGCCGGCAGCACGACGATGGCGAGCAGCAGCAGGATCAGCGCCGGGTTGGCGGTGTTCGGCCCCATGATGTCGCGGTCGACGAAGGTGGCGGGGAGGAGTCCCGCACCGATACCGAAATAGACGAACCACGCGCCGGCCAGGGCCAGCGCCGTCGCGATGCCCTGCATGAGGAAGAAGAAGCGGCGCGGGTCGGTAATGCGGTCGATGACGCGCGCGCCCACCATCAGGCCCGCCGCATCGCCCAGCAGAAAGACGGTCAGCACCAGCGAGAAGCTGTAGCCGTTCGACTGCAGCAGCACGCCGATCAGCCGGTACCAGACGATCTGCAGCGCAACGATCAGGAAGCCGCTGATGAATACCAGCAGCGACCAGCGCCACACGACACCGTCCGGCGGTGTCGGACGTTGCCGTCCTCTTCGCCGGCTCTTCGGCTTCCATGTCGAGGCCGCGTGCCAGCAGGAGGCCGCCCAGCGCCACGATCAGATTGATCGTGGCGCCCAGATAGACGGCCTTGTCGAAGCCCACCGTGCCGATCAGGTACCAGCCGCCGAAGAAGGCACCGACGCCGGCGCCCAGCGTGTTGAGGCCGTAGAGCCAGCCGATGAGCTGCGCCGAGCCCGCGATCTGGCTGACGATCGCCTTGGAGAGGAACGGCAGCGAGCATCCCATCAGGAAAGTCGGCCACAGCAGGCCCGCGAACACGATGGCGAAGATTACGCTGCGCGATTGGGCGAGCGGCAGCAGCTCGCGATAGATCACGTCGTAGTAGAGCCACGGGCTGAGCACGGCGAAGACCGCGATGCCGACCTCGCAGATCGCGAAGGCGATCAGCGCCCCGCGGCGCGAGAGACGGTCGGCATAGAGGCCGGCGGCGAGGCTGCCGATCCCGAGGCCGAGCAGGAAAGCGCCCACGACCAGGGCGGCGGCGATCGTGTCGGCGCCGGCGAACAGGCCGAGGAGGCGATGCCAGGCGGTCTGGTAGATGAGAGCGGCGGCTCCCGACAGGAAGAACAGTCCGAAGAGCGTGCCTTGCCGGACACGATCCGACTGCAATCCTGATTTCATGCGTGCAGCCTGCCTGAACCGATGGCTGGCGCGCAACGCTTTGTGAGCTTAAAGCCGTCCGCCATGGCGCGCAGAAAGAAGGGCGAGAAGGTCGACGGATGGATCGTGCTCGACAAGCCGGTCGGGCTGGGCTCGACCCCGGCGGTGGGGCGGGTGCGCCGGTTGTTCGGCGCCCAGAAGGCCGGACACGGCGGCACGCTCGATCCTCTGGCGAGTGGAATCCTGCCGATCGCGCTCGGCGAGGCGACCAAGACGGTCCCGTTCATCATGGATGCCCGGAAAGAGTACCGGTTCACCCTGCGCTTCGGCGAAGCCCGCGCGACGGAGGACGCCGAAGGCGAGGTCACGGCAACCAGCGATGTCCGGCCCACCGACGCCGCCATCGAAGCCGCCCTGCCGGCCTTCCTGGGCGAGATCGAGCAGATGCCGCCGGCCTTCTCGGCGCTGAAAATCGACGGCAAGCGGGCCTACGATCTGGCCCGCGCCGGCGAGACCGTCGAGTTGAAGGCGCGACGGGTCCTGATCGAGCGGCTGGAGCAGGTCGGCCGTCCGGACACACACCACGCAGATTTCGTGGTCCAGTGCGGCAAGGGCACCTACATCCGGTCCCTCGGCCGCGATCTCGCCCTGGCGCTCGGCACTGTCGGGCACCTGTCGGCGCTGCGCCGGACGGTTGTGGGACCGTTCCGGGAAGAGGGGGCCATTTCGCTTTCCAAACTGGAAGCCCTCGGGCATATTCCCGCGCTCTTCGGGGCCTTGGCTCCCGTTGCGACCGCGCTGGACGACATCCCGGCGCTGGCCATGACGGAAGCCCAAGCGGACCGGTTGCGCCAAGGCCAGCCGGTGCTCTTGACCCGGGACGCACCTCCGTCCGGCGCACTCGTTCGCGCCGAGGTCGGCAGCAGGCTCGTGGCGCTGGTCCGTTCGGACGGCGTCGCTCTCCAGCCGGTGCGCGTGTTCAACCTTTAGTTTCAGGAGATGACCGATGTCGATTACAGCCGACCGCAAGGCGGAGCTGATCAAGACGTATGCCCAGGCCGAAGGCGACACGGGTTCGCCGGAAGTCCAGGTCGCGATCCTCAGCGAGCGTATTTCCAGCCTTACCGAGCACTTCAAGGGCCACGCGAAGGACCACCATTCGCGCCGCGGTCTGCTGAAGATGGTCGGCCAGCGCCGCCGCCTGCTCGACTACCTCAAGTCGCGCGACACCAAGCGCTACGCCACGTTGATCGAGCGTCTGGGTCTGCGTCGCTGATCCAACGGCCCCATCCTCGGATGGGGCCTTTTCGCGTCGCGTCGCCCGGTCCCCGTGAGTTCGGCCGGCTGACGCGACTTCGCAGTAACCGGGAAGGCAGGGGCGAGAGCAAACGCCTGGCCCGGTCCTGCCGGCGCAAGGGCGCCGGTGGGCGGTCGCAGCCAAACGGGGGCAGGCGACCGTGATGGAAAGGATGAATGAGATGTTTGAAGTTTTTCGCAAGGAAGTCGAATGGGCCGGGCGCAAGCTCGTGCTCGAGACCGGCAAGATCGCGCGCCAGGCCGACGGCGCCGTCATGGCCACCTACGGCGGCACCACCGTGCTGGCCGCCGTCGTGTTCGAGAAGAAGCCGAAGCCCGGCCTCGATTTCTTCCCGCTGACCGTGAACTACCAGGAGAAGGCATTCGCCGCGGGCAAGATCCCCGGTGGCTTCTTCAAGCGTGAGGGCCGTCCCAGCGAGAAGGAAATCCTGACCTCGCGCCTGATCGATCGCCCGATCCGCCCGCTGTTCCACGAGAGCTATCGCAACGAGACGCTGGTCGTCGTCACGACGCTGGCCCACGATCTCGAGAACGATCCCGACATCCTGGCGATGATCGCCACGTCGGCCGCGCTCACGATTTCCGGCGTGCCCTTCATGGGCCCGATCGGTGGCGCCCGCGTCGGCTACATCGATGGCGAGTACGTCGTGAATCCGACCAAGGTCCAGCTCGAGAAGAGCACGCTCGACCTCGTCGTCGCCGGCACCAAGGAAGGCGTGCTGATGGTCGAGTCGGAAGCCAAGGAGCTTTCCGAAGAGGTCATGCTGGGCGCCGTCATGGAAGCCCATCGTTCGTTCCAGCCGGTGATCGACGCGATCATCCAGCTCGCCGAGCACTGCGCCAAGGAGCCGCTGCCGCTCACCGATCCGTCGGAAGCGTCGAAGACCGTGGCGGCCAAGCTCAAGGCCGAGATGCATGGCAAGCTCGTCGAGGCGTTCGCCGAGACCCAGAAGCAGGCCCGCCAGGCCAAGATCGGCGCGGTGAAGACCGAAGCCAAGAAGCTGTTCGAGGGCGATGAGGCCGCACTGGCCGCCTTCGGCGAGCAGTTCGGCAATCTCGAGGCCGACGTCGTGCGCACCGCCATCCTCGACACCGGCAAGCGCATCGACGGCCGCGACACCAAGACCGTCCGTCCGATCGTGGCCGAAGTGGGCATCCTGCCGCGCGCCCACGGCTCGTCGCTGTTCACCCGCGGCGAGACCCAGGCGCTGGTCGTGGCCACGCTGGGCACCGGCCAGGACGAGCAGATCATCGACGCGCTCGAGGGCGAGTACCGCGAGCACTTCATGCTGCACTACAACTTCCCTCCCTACTCGGTGGGTGAAGTGCGCCGCATGGGTTCGCCCGGCCGCCGCGAGATCGGCCACGGCAAGCTCGCCTTCCGCGCGCTGCGTCCGATGCTGCCGTCCAAGGACAAGTTCCCCTACACGATCCGCATCGTGTCGGAGATCACCGAGTCGAACGGCTCCTCGTCGATGGCGACGGTCTGCGGCGGCTCGCTGTCGCTGATGGACGCCGGCGTGCCGATGGAGCGTCCGGTGGCGGGCATCGCCATGGGCCTGATCAAGGAAGGCGAGCGCTTCGCCGTCCTGTCGGACATCCTGGGCGACGAGGATCACCTCGGCGACATGGACTTCAAGGTCGCCGGCACCGAGAAGGGCATCACCTCGCTGCAGATGGACATCAAGATCACCTCGATCACCGAGGAGATCATGAAGGTCGCTCTGGGCCAGGCGAAGGACGGCCGCATCCACATCCTGGGCGAGATGGCCAAGGGTCTGGGCGGCGCGCGTGAGGGCGTCGCGTCGACCGCGCCGCGCATCACGCAGTTCACGATCCCCAAGGACAAGATCCGTGAAGTGATCGGCACCGGCGGCAAGGTGATCCGCGAGATCACCGAGCAGACCGGCACCAAGATCGACATCGAGGACGACGGCACGATCAAGGTCGCGGCGGTGGACGCCAAGGCCGGCCAGCGCGCCATCGACTGGATCAAGGGCATCGTGGCCGAGCCGGAAATCGGCGTGATCTACACCGGCAAGGTCGTGAAGACCGTCGAGTTCGGCGCCTTCGTGAACTTCCTCGGTGCGCGCGACGGCCTCGTGCACATCTCGGAGCTGGCGCCGCGCCGCGTCGCCAAGGTGACGGACGTCATCAAGGAAGGCGACCAGGTCAAGGTCAAGGTCCTGGGCGTCGACGACCGCGGCAAGGTCCGCCTCTCGATGAAGGTGGTCGACCAGGAGACCGGCGAGGACATCTCGAACAAGCCGGTCGACGAGGCTCCCGCCGGCGAGTAATCGCCCATCGATCGATAATGGAAACGGCGGCCCACGGGCCGCCGTTCTCGTTTGGCCATACCGGTGCGCCGCACATCGCGCGGTCCGACTATTCTTTGGGGTGAACCATGAAAGTCACGCGACGTTTCCTGACGACTCTTCTGGGCGCGGCTCCCCTGGCGGCTGCGGTCCAGGCCAAGGCCCAATCTCCGAGCGACTGGCCGACGCGGCCGGTGCGGTTCCTCGTACCGTGGCCGGCCGGCGGCCTGAACGACGTCATCGCCCGCTCGTTCAACGACAAGGTCTCGAAGTCGCTGGGCCAGACCGTGATCACCGACTTCAAGGCCGGGGCCGCCGGCCGCATCGGCGTGACGGAGATCGCCAAGGCCAAGCCCGATGGCTACACGATCGGCATGGGCAATCTCGGCCCGCTCACCATCTTCCCGTCCCTGTACAAGCAGATGCCCTACAGCGTGAAGGAAGACCTGACCCCCATCACCATGTTCGCCGCCTCGCCGTTGGTGCTGGTGGTCGCGGGCAATTCGCCGATCAAGACGGCGCAGGAACTCATCGACGCCGCCAAGGCCAAGCCGGGCGTGATGAACTTCGCCTCGGTCGGCCAGGGCAGCCCGGCGCATCTCACCTTCGAACTGCTGAAGAAGCGGACTGGCATCGACGTGGTGCATGTTCCGTTCAAAGGCACCAACGAATCGCTGCCGGCGCTGTTCGCGGGCGACGTCCAGACGACCTTCGACACGTTGCCGAGCCTGCTGCCGCACATCCAGGCGGGCAGGCTGCGGGCGCTCGCGGTGACGACCTTGGCACGCGTGCCGCAGTTGCCCGACGTGCCCTCGCTCAAGGAACTGTCGCTGGCCGATTCCGAGGTGGTCTCCTGGTACGCGCTGATCGCGCCGGCGGGCACGCCGGCACCGATCGTCAACCGGCTCTACAAGGAATACACCGCCGCCGCGCAGACGGCCGAGGTGCAGAAGCTGCTGTCGGACCAGGGGCTGATCTACCTGCCCAACACGACGGCGCAGTTCCAGGCACGTATTGCCGAGGAGACCGCGCGCTGGGCCCAGCTCATCAAGGAAAACAAGCTCGAACTCGACCAGTAGGTATCGAGGCTTTCCAACAACGACCTCACCCTGAGGAGCGAACGCAGTGAGCGTCTCGAAGGGTGGGCACGCGCACCCCATCGGTTGCCCATCCTTCGAGACGCCGTGCTGTGCACGGCTGTGTGGTTCGACTGAAGGCGGGACGGGAAACGGCGGCCTTCGGGCCGCCGTTTTCATTTGCGAACGTCGGAGGATGACGACGCTCTCGATCCTCTCCCGCCGCACGCTGTTGGCCGGTGCCGGCCTCGGCCTGGTGTCGCCTCTGCCGGTGTTCGCCGCCGGCCTCGTGGCGACGCCGGAGCAGACCGAGGGGCCGTTCTATCCGGCGGGTTTTCCGGCCGACATCGACAACGACCTCGTCCGGGTGAGCGGGCAGGCGGCGCAGGCGATGGGGCAGGTGCTTCATCTGCAGGGAAGGGTGATCGATCTGAGTGGTGGCGCCCGTGGCGGCGCGATGATCGAGATCTGGCAATGCGACGCGCAGGGCATTTACGACCATCCGCGCCAGCCGGGTCGCGACCGGCGCGATGAGGCGTTCCAGGGCTATGGTCGCATGCTGGTCGATGCCGAGGGCCGCTACAGCTTCCGCACCCTCAAGCCGGTCGCCTATCCCGGCCGCACGCCGCACATCCATCTCAAGGTGGCGACGGGTGACGGGCGGATGCTGACCAGCCAGTTCTACGTCGCGGGCGATCCCCAGAACGAGCGCGACGGTGTGTTCAGGCGGGCGGCGCGCTCCCCGGGCCAGCGCGAGCGGGTCGAAATGAAGCTCGAGCCGGCATCGGGCCTCGAGCCCGGCGCGGTGGCGACCACGATGGATATCGTGATCGCCTGAGAGCGGCCTACTGTTCGCCGCTGGCGCTCGGCACCGCGCTGCCATCGTGCGGCAGGCCGATTGCGTGATAGCCGGAATCGACGAAGTGCACCGTGCCGGTGACGCCGGCGCTGAGATCCGACAGGTAGTAGAGCGCCGCGCCGCCGACATCGCTCAGCTCGACGTTGCGGCGGAGCGGCGCCGCCTCGCGCGACACGCGATAGACGTAGCGGGCGCCGCCGATCACCGCGCCGGCCAGGGTGCGCATCGGGCCGGGCGAGATCGCGTTCACCCTCACGCCCTGCGGGCCGAGGTCTGCCGCGAGATAGCGTACGCTGGCCTCGAGCGCGGCCTTGGCGACGCCCATGACGTTGTAGGACGGCATCACCCGCGTCGAGCCTTCGTAGGTCAGCGTGATCATGCTGCCGCCCTCGGTCATCAGCGGCAGGGCGCGGCGCGCGATCTCGGTGAAGGAGTAGCAGGAGATGGTGAGGCTGCGCTGGAAGTTGGCCTTGGTCGTGTCGACGTAGCGGCCCTTCAGCTCCTCCTTGTCGGAGAAGGCGATGGCATGCACGACGAAGTCGAGCCGCCCCCATTCCTGCTTCAGCGTCTCGAACAGCCGGTCGAGGCTCGCCTCGTCCTCGACATCGGCCTCGACGACCACTTTCGAGCCGAGCTTCTGCACCATCGGCAGCACGCGTTTGCCGAACGCCGCCCCCTGATAGGTGAACGCCATTTCGGCGCCCGCCGCGTGCAGCGCCTGGGTGATGCCCCAGGCAATCGAATGGTTGTTCGCCACGCCCATGATCAGGCCGCGTTTGCCGGCCATGAGTTTGGGGACGTCAGGCAGAGACCTGGCGACGGGATCGTTGGGCATTTAATCCGCCTCAGTGATCGTAGCGGGAGAACAGGAGGCAGGCGTTGGTGCCGCCGAAGCCGAAGCTGTTCGACATCACCGTCTGCAGACCGGCGTTGTCGATGCGCGTGCGGGCGATGGGATAGCCCTCGGCCCCGGGATCGAGATTTTCGATGTTGGCCGAGGCGGTGATGAAGTCGTGCTTCATCATCAGCAGCGAATAGATCGCCTCGTGGGCGCCGGTCGCACCCTGGCTGTGGCCGGTCAACGACTTGGTCGAACTGACGGTCGGCAGTTTGTCGGGCTGCCGGTCGCCGAACACGGCGCGGATGGCGTCGAGTTCGGTGATGTCGCCGACCGGCGTCGCCGTGCCATGCGTGTTGATGTAGTCGACCGGGCTGTTGCGCCGGGGGGCACCCGGGAAGCCCTCGAGGGCCAGCTTCATGCAGCGCAGCGCGCCCTCGCCGGAGGGGGCGACCATGTCGGCGCCGTCGGAGGTGGCGCCGTAGCCGGTCACCTCGGCATAGATCTTCGCGCCGCGCGCCTTGGCGACCTCGAGCTCTTCGAGCACCAGGATACCGCCGCCGCCCGCGATGACGAACCCGTCGCGGTCCTTGTCATAGGCGCGACTCGCGCGCTGCGGCGTGTCGTTGAACTTCGACGACATGGCGCCCATGGCGTCGAACAGCACGGAGAGCGTCCACTCCAGCTCCTCGCCGCCGCCCGCGAACATGCGGTCGGCCTTGCCGAGCTGGATCGTCTCCACGGCATTGCCGATGCAGTGGGCCGAGGTCGAGCAGGCCGAGCTGATCGAATAGCTCGGGCCCTTGATCTTGTAGGCCGTGGCGAGGTTTGCGGAGACGGTGCTCGACATGGCGCGCGGCACCTGGAACGGACCGACGCGCTTGGGTCCCTTTTCCTTGGCGGTGAGGGCCGCCTGGACGATGGCGCCGGTCGTCGGTCCGCCCGAGCCGGCCACCAGGCCGGTCCGGTCGTTCGTGACTTCGGCCTCCGACAGGCCCGCATCCTCGATCGCCTGCTTCATCGCGAGATAGGCATAGGCCGCGCCGTTGCCCATGAAGCGCATGAGGCGCCGGTCGACCAGCTCCTCGACATTGAGCTTCAGGGTGCCGGCGACCTGGCTGCGGAAGCCCAGGTCGCGGTACTCCGGCATGAACTCGATGCCCGACTTGCCTTCCTTCAGGGACTGCGTGACCTCGGCGGCGTTGTTGCCGATCGGCGAGACGATCCCGAGACCCGTGACGACGACGCGTTTCATCAGACTGTCGCTCCAGCGGGCATCGGACCGTCCTTGACCAGGCCGACCTTCATGTCGTTGGCCTCATAGACCGGGTTACCGTCGGCGGTCACGAAACCGTCGCCGACGCCCATGACGAGGCGGCGCAGGATGAGCCGCTTGGGATGGACGTGATAGGTTAGTTTCTTGACCGTCGGCACGATCATGCCGGTGAGCTTGACCTCGCCGACGCCGATCGCCCGGCCGCGGCCCGGCGCCTTCATCCAGCCCAGGAAGAAGCCCAGCATCTGCCACAGCGCGTCGAGGCCCAGGCAGCCCGGCATCACCGGGTCGCCCTTGAAGTGGCAGGCGAAGAACCAGAGGTCCGGTTTCACGTCCAGCTCGGCGATGATCTCGCCCTTGCCGTACTTGCCTCCGGTCGAATCGATTTTGACGATGCGGTCGAACATCAGCATGGGCGGCAGCGGCAGCTGGGCGTTCCCGGGCCCGAAAAGGTTGCCCTTGGCGCATTCGATCAAGTCTTCGAAAGTATAGCTATTCTTCTGCTCGTGCTCGCTCACATTCACCGTCCCACAGGCCGCCCCGGAGGGGCTTCAGAGCCAGAATAAGGATGCCGGACGCTGGGTGCAAACGGGCCTCGCCGGCAAAACACGCCCTTCTCTTGTCTCTTTCACCTGCGTACATAAGATTGCAATCATGTCAGACAATGGCCCCGACCATACCGTCAGCCTGCGCGCCGCAGGTTTGCGACCGACTCGCCAGCGCGTCGCCTTGGCGCGGGTCCTTTTCGAGGGCGGCCATCGCCATGTCACTGCAGAGAGCCTGCACGCAGAGGTCAAGGCGACTCGCATGCCGGTTTCGCTGGCCACCGTCTACAATACGCTGAACCAGTTTCGCGACGCCGGGCTGCTGCGCGAGGTCGTCGTCGCGCCCGGCCGGTCCTATTTCGACACCAATACCGGACACCACCATCACTTCTTCGTCGAGACCGACGGCGAATTGCACGATTTTTCGTCCGAGGAAGTGACCATTGCCGGCCTGCCGGCACCGCCCGAGGGCACAACGCTCGCCCGGGTCGACGTGATCGTCCGCGTGCGCCGTTGAGGCGATTGCGAAGCGTTTGCAATAACTTAGAACGGTTCTAAGGTTCTTGACGTCGTCGCGCACGGCCTCCTAAATCCCCTCGTGAGATCGGCGGATGGGCCGATCGCAAAGGGAGTTAAGAACCATGGCGAACCTCAAGGGATCCAAGACCGAAGAAAACCTCAAGGCCGCTTTCGCCGGCGAGAGCCAGGCCAATCGCCGTTACCTGTATTTCGCCCAGAAGGCCGACGTCGAAGGCTACAACGACGTCGCCGTCGTCTTCCGTTCGACCGCCGAGGGTGAGACCGGCCATGCGCACGGCCATCTCGAGTTCCTCGAGGTGAGCGGCGATCCGGCCACCGGCCTGCCGATCGGCCCGACCGACAGCAACCTCAAGGCCGCGATCGCCGGCGAAACGCACGAGTACACCGACATGTACCCGGGCATGGCGCGCACTGCGCGCGAGGAAGGCTTCGCCGAGGTCGCCGACTGGTTCGAGACGCTGGCGAAGGCCGAGAAGAGCCACGCCGGCCGCTTCCAGAAGGCCCTCGACACGATGGCTTGAGCCCTCCGGGCTGGTTCCGAAGGGGACCCCGCGCGGGTCCCCTTTTTCTTCCCGCTCCCCTCCCACGAAGCGAGCGACCATGCGCGAAGGCAGTCTCGAAGCACCGATCCGGCACGATCTCGACTGGCAGAATCCCTGGTTCTGGGACGAGGGTGCGCTCGAGAAGGAGATGGAGCGCGTCTTCGACATCTGTCACGGCTGCCGTCGCTGCTTCAACCTGTGCGATTCCTTCCCGCGCCTGTTCGACCTGATCGACAACGGTCCGACCGGCGAACTCGATGGCGTGAAGAAGGAGGATTACGCGCAGGTCGAGGAAGCCTGCACGCTCTGCGACATGTGCTTCATGACCAAGTGTCCCTACGTGCCGCCGCACGAATGGGCGCTGGATTTCCCGCACCTCATGCTGCGCCATCGCGCCGTGCAGGCGCGCAAGAAGGGCGTCGATTTCGTCGACAGGCAGCTGGCCGATACCGACCGCAGCGGCCGCCTGGGCACGTTCCTCGCCTCGGCTGCGAACTGGGCGAGCGACGAGCACAACACGACCACCCGCCGGAGCCTGGAGCGCCTGGCCGGCATCCATCACGGGGCGCGGCTGCCGCGCTACGCCGGCGAGACGTTCGAGATCCGGGCGCGTCGCGAAGGCGCCGTGCTGAACGAGGCGGCGCCGGCCTTCGGCAAGCGCAAGGCCGTCCTCTATGCGACCTGCTTCGTGAACTTCAACAGCACCGACATCGGCGCCGCCGCGCGGGCCGTCCTGGCGAAGAATGGCGTCGAGACCGAGGTGGTGCATCCGGCCTGCTGCGGCATGCCCAAGCTCGAGTTGGGCGACATCGAATCGGTGGCCAACGCTGCGAAAGAGGTCTCGGCGGCCCTGCTGCCGTGGGTCGACAAGGGCTACGACATCATCGCGCTGACGCCGTCCTGCGCGTTGATGCTCAAGTTCGAGTGGCCGCTCATCTGTCCGAAGGATCCGGCGATCGAGCGGCTGTCGAACGCCACCTTCGACCTTTCCGAATACGTCGTCGACATCGCCAAGAAGCACGGGCTGGCACCGGGCCTGGAAGCGCTCGAGGGCGGCGTCACCGTCCACCTCGCCTGCCATGCGCGGGCGCAGAACATGGGCGCGAAGGCCGCCGAGATGCTGCGCCTGGTGCCCGGCACGCGCGTGGCGGTGATCGAGCGCTGCAGCGGCCATGGCGGCATCTGGGGCGCGCGGACGGAGAATTTCGAGACCGCGGTCAAGGTGGGCAAGCCCGCCGCACAGGCCGCCCTCAAGAACGACACAAGCTTCGTGGCATCCGAATGCCCCCTGGCGGCCGATCACCTGATGCAGGTGATGGAGATGACGGCGGGCGACCAGGCGCCGAAGCCGTCGCGGGCCAGCCATCCGATCGAACTTCTGGCGCAGGCCTACGGGCTTGCAGGGACGGACAAGTGATGCCGCGCAAGATCGACGCCTCCGACATCATCCCGATCGCCGAATACGCGAAGCTGCGGGCCGAGCGACGCAAGCGGATCTCGGAGATCAAGAAGAACCGGCGTATGGAAGTCGGTCCCTTCGCGACCTTCTATTTCGAGTCCTTCGACACGATGCTGCACCAGGTGCTCGAGATGCTGTTCATCGAGAAGGGTGGCGCCGAGCAGCTTCCCGACGAGCTCGCGGCCTACAATCCGCTGATCCCCACCGGGAGCGAGCTGGTGGCGACCGTGATGTTCGAGATCGACGATCCGCTGCGCCGCGCGCGGGTGCTCGGCATGCTGGGCGGCGTCGAGCACAAGGCCTTCATCCGGGTGGGCGGCGAGACGATCCGCGGCGTGCCGGAAGACGACCAGGAGCGGTCGCGCGAGGACGGCAAGGCCTCGTCGGTGCAGTTCGTCCGCTTTCCCTTCACGTCGGCGCAGGTCGAGGCGTTCAGGGGCGGCGCAGGCGACGTCGTGGTCGGTTTCGATCACGCCAACTACGGTCATATGGCCGTGATGTCGGCGCCCGTGCGCCAGGCGCTGTCGGCCGACTTCGCCTGAGCTCCGACCGCATTCGTCAGTAGTTCATCGGCAGCACCAGGACGATCGGGTCGCCCCGCATGCCCGCCGGCACCGGCGGCAGCGGCATGGCGCGCCGGATCGCCGACATCTCGGCATCGTCGATCAGCGGCCAGCCGCTCGACCGGTCCAGTCTCATGTCCAGCAGTTCGCCGGCACGGCTGATCGTGACGCGCGTCACGACGCGGCCATGCTGGCGCGCCGCGCGCGCCGCGGCGGGATAGTCGCGATAGGGATCGATGTGGCGATAGACGCGCGACAGATAGTCGTTGCGGGCGCCACCGTCGCCCGTCGCCTGGTCGAAGGAACTGGTCGACGGGCCCCCGAGGCTCGACGTCTGCGGCGGATAGTCCTGCAGCCTCTGCCCGGGTGCCTGGGCCGTGCGCGGCGCGGTCGGGGGCCGCGGCGCCGGGCGCGCGGGGCGCGGGGGCGGCGCGGCGAGGGACGGTTCCATCGTCACCTGCGGCTTCCACGAAGAGACATCGGTCTGCCAGGCGGCTTCCGTTTCTCCTTCGACGAGCGGTTCCGGCGCGGCCGCTGCCGTCTCGGTCGGTGATGGTTCCGACGGGGGCGCCGGGGCGGGCTCCGCCGCCGGGTCATCCGGCGCCGCTTGGGCCGGAAGAGTTGCCGGGGCGGGTTCGGCACGCCGGGGAGGCGGCGGCGACGGAGGGGCTGCCGGTGTCTCGACGGGTGCGGGGTCACGCGGCGCCGGTTCGGGAGGCGCGGGCGGGACCGGGGCAATGGCTGCCTGCCGGGTGGACTCGGGCGTCGTGATGGGCGGAGCAGGGTCCGGCGACGATGGAGCCGGCTCGGAGCGCGCCGGCTCGGCCGCGGGCGGGGCAGCGGCGGCCAGATTGCCCGCCGACAACGGCTCCGGCTCGACCGAGACCATGATCGGCGTTTCGGCATGGTCGAGGCTGCGCGACGGCTGGGCCCACCAGAGCGCCGCGGCGACGAGCACGTGCAGGCCGATCGCCAGGGCAAGCGCCGCCGGCGACATGCGCCCGGATTGCGACCCGATGAGACTGTCGTGTGTCACGGCACCGCAAGTTCTACGTCCGCCCGGCACCCGCGGCCAGCCGGATCGACGACGGCGCGGACGCCGCTACCGCTGCTCGTTGTAGCGGAAGCTGACGGGAAGCTGGAACGTGTGGCTGTTGCCCGCGATCTCTGCCGGCAGGGGTGGATAGGGGCTGGCCCGGCGGATCGTGTCCATCACACCGGCATCGAGCGAGGGTAGACCGCTCGATTTCTCCATGACCACGTTGAGCAACTGCCCCTGGCGCGAGATCGTGACCCGCGTCAGCACAGTGCCTTCCTCGCGGATGACCCCGGTGTTCTTGGGGACATAGGGGAATTGCGCGATCCGCCGCATGACCTGCCAGAGATACTGCTCCTGCGCTCGCTTCTCGCCGTAATTTTCGGCCGGGTTGCGAAAGGTCGGCGACGAGGGGGCGGCGGCCTGCGAGCCCTGCGAGGAGCGCGGCTGCTGGCCGAGCGGAGACGGGCGGAGCTGTTGCGGAGGCGGGGGCGGCGTCTGCGGGCGCGGTGCCGGCGGGCGAGGGGCCGGCGGTGGCGGTGGCGGCGCCGGACGCGCGGCCTGCTGCGGCTTGGGAGGTGGCGGCGGGGGAGCCGGCACAGGCTTCGGGATGTCCCGTTCCGTCACGGGCGGCGGCGGCGCCTCGAGCGGCGGCAGCGCCTGCTCCAGCGAGGGCGGCGGCGGGGTGGGGGGCTCCGGCGTGGCGAGGGCCTGCGGCGGCGGCGGAGGGGGCGGGTCCGGCTGGGCAAGCGCCTGCTGCTGCGGCGGCGGCTCGGCGGGCTCCGGTTTCGGCTCCTCCTTCGCGGCTTCCTGCTTCGGCTGCTCCTTCGCAGCTTCCTGCTTCGGCTCCTCCGGCTTGGGCTCGTCCTTAGGGCCGGCCTCCTGCACCGTGTCGGGCGTCGGCATGTCCGTGGCGCGCGGCGCCGGCGTTTCAGCGCCTGCGACGTCGCGCGGATCGGTGCTGCGCTCGGCGGGCGGCGGCGGGAGGCCCAGGCGCATGGGCGGCGTCTGGGGCTGCTGGGGGGTCGGTGTCGGTGTGGGCGCAGGCGGCGGCGGGCTCGATGCCGCCGGCTGGGCTGCGGGTTCGGCGGCCTTCTCGGCGGCCACCGGCGTTGCCTCCGGCGCCTCCATCGAGATCTCGATCGCGTTCTCGAAATGATCGACCGGACGCAGCGGCGAGATCCAGAACAGCGCCAGTCCCACGGCGACATGCAGCAGCACGGCCAGCGCCACGGCGGCGGGCGGCATGTGCTCGAAACGGGAAGCGGTGAAACTGACGTCGTGGGTCACGGCGACCCTGTTCTACGAGGCGGCCGGGCGGGCCGCTAGTTGATCGGCTCGGATTTGTAGACGCCCCACATGCCGCTCCGTTCGATCCAGCCGGTTACCCCGGAAACCCTGACCCGGCACCAGTCCCCGGAGCAGGAGCGGATTTCGCCCAGGACCTCCGGTTCGAGCTTGGCCACGACTTCGGCCGATGCGGCCGGGGTCTTGTGCAAGCTCGCGGCCTTTGCCGCGATGATGAAGCTGCGCTTGCCGGTGAGCAGGCTCTGGTGGACCCAGCCGCTCGCCCCCTGCCAATCGCGAATTTTGCGCCAGTTCTCGTATTCCGCGACGATCTCGACAGGCATGGCCTTGCGCTTGAAGACCCAGTCGACGGGATAGCGTGAGCCCGGTCCTGTGCGGACATTGACCTCGTCCGAGCGCAGGGATGCGAAACGCGGGATCGGCAGGCCGGAGCCTTTGCGCTGGGTACTGGCCGATTTTTCGGGGGCGGCGAGGGCTGCGTTGCCACCAGCCTGGGGCAGGGAAAATGCCACCAGAGCCACGGACAGGGCGGAAAGCAGGACCGACGATCGAATTCCCATCGGGCCCTATATACCTCAAATCTTCATATCCGGCGACAAGCTCCTGAAAAGCCGCGACTTTCTGGCTTGCAAATAGGCAGGGGCGTTTGCTGGACAAAACGCGCGCGGACTTGGTAATCCGGCTCAGTCACTGTTCGAGCCAGCGCCGGTCCCATTTCGCACATGCCGTCCCCTTCCAAGAAGAAGCCGCTGGTGATCGTCACCCGGAAGCTCCCCGACGCCATCGAAACGCGTCTGATGGAGCTGTTCGACACGCGTCTCAACGCCGACGACAAGTCGATGACCGGTCCCCAGCTCATCGAGGCCGTGAAAACGGCCGACGTGCTGGTGCCCACGGTGACCGATCGGATCGACGCCCGCGTGCTTTCGCAGGCGGGGCCGAAGCTGAAGCTGATCGCCTCGTTCGGCACCGGCGTCGACCACATCGACCTCGATACCGCCCGCCAGCGCGGCATCACCGTCACCAACACGCCGGGCGTCCTGACCGAGGATACCGCCGACATGGCCATGGCGCTGGTCCTGGCCACGGCGCGCCGCGTGGGCGAGGGCGAGCGGCTGGTGCGCAGCGGCAAGTGGTCCGGCTGGAGCCCGACCTCGATGCTGGGCGCCCGCCTGCAGGGAAAGCGCCTGGGCATCGTGGGCATGGGCCGCATCGGACAGGCGCTGGCGCGTCGCGCGCGCGGCTTCGGCCTGGCGATCCACTATCACAACCGCAAGCGCGTGCATGGCGAGATCGAGCGCGAGCTCGAGGCGACCTACTGGGAGAGCCTCGACCAGATGCTGGCGCGCATGGACATCGTGTCCGTGAACTGCCCGCACACGCCCGCGACGTTCCACCTTCTCTCGGCCCGGCGTCTCAAGCTGATGAAGCCGACGTCCATCCTCGTGAACACCGCGCGCGGCGAGGTGATCGACGAGAACGCGAT
This sequence comes from Rhodospirillales bacterium 24-66-33, assembly GCA_002281855.1. Lineage (GTDB taxonomy): Bacteria > Pseudomonadota > Alphaproteobacteria > Reyranellales > Reyranellaceae > Reyranella. The sequence goes on from NCHQ01000006.1 coordinate 227,065, forward strand.
GGTGCGCATGCTGAAGGCGGGCGAGATGGCCAGCGCCGGCCTCGACGTCTACGAGAACGAGCCGCAGGTGAACCCGAAGCTGCTCGAAATGGACCGCGTGGTGCTGCTGCCGCACATGGGCTCGGCCACGCTCGAGGGCCGCATCGAGATGGGCGAGAAGGTCCTGATCAACATCAAGACCTTCGCCGACGGCCACAAGCCGCCGGACCGGGTCCTGGCGACGATGTTCTAGGCGCGCTACGCGCGCCGGCGGGCGGCAGCGCCTCCTGAGGCGCGAGTGCCCGCACGGTGCCCCTTGCGCACCGTTTCTTAAAGATCCCCCTCGACCATCTCGCGCGCGCGGTTGTCGATCAGCACGTCGCGCGTGGCGCGACCGACCTGGGCGCCGATCAGGATGGTGAGCGACGTCCAGTACATCCAGACCATGATGGCGGCGAAGCCCGCCGTGGCGCCGAACGCCGAGGTGAGCTGGGTCACCTCGAAATAGAAGACCAGCGCACGGTTGCCGACCGCGAACAGCAGCGCGTTCACCAGGCCACCGATCAGCGCGTAGCGCCAGGGGACGCGGCCCGTCGGCAGCCATTTGTAGATCAGCGTGAAGAATCCCGAGAGCAGGCCGTAGTGCACGGAGGTCGAGATCGCCGGACCGATCCAGACGCCGAGGACGGGAAATCTCTCGAGCACGCCGGCATAGGCCGAGATCAGCACGCTGGCCAGGATCACGGCGATCAGCAGCACGCCCAGCACGATCATCAGCAGCACGGCGAGCAGTCGCGACTTCAGGCTGGCCAGGACCGGATGCACCGTCGGGCCCTTGTTGTCCCGCCAGATCGCGTCGATACCATCGTCCAGTTCCACGAAGACGCGGGTGCCGGTGTAGAGCAGGACGGCGGCGCCGGCGAGGGCGGCGATGCCGCCGCCGCGGAACAGGTCCTCCGAGGCGAAGCGGCGGATGGTGCGCAACTGGTCCGGCGCCACGACGGTGCCCAGCGCATCGAAGATCGTCTCCTGCGCCATGAACTTGCCGACGAACGGTTCGGCGATGGCGATGGTGAAGATCATGATCGGGCCGAGCGCGAACATGGTGTAGAACGCCATGGCCGCGGCCGAGGTCGAGAGCCGATTCGCGAAGTAGCCGTATCCGGCCTCGTAGGCGATCCGCCAGAGCGTGGACATCATGTTCGGTGCGGGTGAGCGATGGCGATGGGATAGTACGCCGGAAGCGGCCGCCCGGTTGCCGGTCTTTGCATGATGGCCATTCCCCGCCGGTCAGTATTGCCTGAGGCCGAGGCCGGCAATCGCGAGCAGGATCGACGTGATGCCCAGGATCGCCGTCGAACCGAGGGTCCCCAGCAGGCGGCCGCGGGGGACGAGGCCCAGCATGCCGCCGGCATGCAGCAGGCGGGCCACCAGCAGCACCACCGAGAGGGCCGCCACGGTGCCGAAGCCGTAGAAGTCGCTCGCCATGTAGATCATCAGCAGGGTGAGCGGCGCGAACTCCACCAAGTTGCCGTGCGCCCGCACCGCGGCCTGCATCTCGGCATCGCCGCCGTCCCCCAGGTTGATCCGCTTGCGGCCCCGCATAAGGCCGACATTCACGGCCAGCGCGACCGCCAGCAGGCCCAACAGCCCGGCGCAAACGAAGAACACGGGCATGGCAGCCTCCCTCTCGATCCGGCGGCATTCTATGGCCATTCCGGATCAAGACCAGCAGGAGACGTGCGATCCGGCGTGGCCGGAAATGAATTGAATCGATTCAGGCACTTAACCTCATCCTGAGGAGCGCCGGGAAGCGGCGCGTCTCGAAGGATGGGCAACAGGCAAGGTGCGCGTTCCACCCTTCGAGACACATCGCTGCGCGATGTTCCTCAGCGACTGTGTCTGAGGTCAAGCGTTTTGCCATGGTGTCCTGTCTCTAAGGATGGCGTTGAGGATGACAAGAAGTTTGCGGGCGACGGCGATGG
>NCHQ01000007.1 GCA_002281855.1 Rhodospirillales bacterium 24-66-33
CTGCGCCTCCGACTTGCCGGGCAAGGCGATGAAGCAGGCCGACAACATCGTGCGCAGCACCTCCGTCGCCCGCGCGCGCGAGGACATGACCTTCGCCGCGCCGGAAGAGGTCAAGCAGATCGCCTGCGTCTACGGCTGCGGCTGACGTTGAACGCCGAACGCCGTTCGCCCTTCAAACAGGAGCTGCCATGTCCGATCCCGTCGTCATGCCGCGCGAGGCGCTGGAAGCCATGCTCGAGGATGCCGCGGAGCGAGGCGCCAAGAAGGCGCTCGCGACCGTCGGCCTCGGAGACGAGGAAGCGCCCGAGCACATCCGCGGTCTCCGCGATCTCTTCGCCATGTACCGCGTCGTGCGCAACGGTGCCCTGAAGCAGATCGGGCAGGGCATCGCGCTGGTCCTGATCGGCGCCCTTGTCCTGTTCGTCTCGACGAAGATCCCAACCAAGTAGGTCCATCATGACGGAAGCTGACTACCAGGCGGCCGCCGAGAAGCTCGGCGTCGATGTTGCGGCGGTTAGGGCGGTCGCTGAGGTCGAGGCCAGCGGGCAGACCATGTGGAGCATCGCCGGGCATCCCCGCCCGCCGATCCGCCTCGAGGCGCACTGGTTCGGCAAGCTGACCGGCTACCGGTTCAACGAATCGCACCCACACATCTCGCGCCAGCAGTGGACGCCGTCGGTCGCCGCCAAGACCCGCCTGGAGGCGTGGGCACAGTTCGACGAAGCCTCGGCGCTCGACGAGCGCGCCGCCATCCAGGCGACCAGCTGGGGGCTCTTCCAGATCATGGGGTTCCACTACCAGGCGCTGGGTTTCCCGACGCCCCATGAATTCAAGGCGGCGGCATTCACCGAAGCCGGCCAGCTCGATCTGTTCGTGCGGTTCATCATCGCGAACCGGCCTCTGCAAGACGCCCTGCAGCGCAAGGACTGGCACGCTTTCGCCGCCGGCTACAACGGCCCCGGCGCCGTCGGTGTCTATGGGCCGAAGATCGCCAACGCGTACGAAAGGCACGCCCGATGACCATCACCAAGGACGAAGTCGCCGCCTTCATGCGGCACGTCTACACCGCCGTCGGCGCCGGGACCGTGGTCGCCGTGGCGTTCGGTTTCATGGGCCAGGAAGACCTGGGCGAGGGGCTCGGCATTGTCGTCGGCGCCATCGCGGCGTTGCTGCCGATCATCAACGCCCTGCGCGCCAGCCGGAGCGCCAGCCCGACGGCCCAGATCCGCAAGGTCGAGAGCCTGCCCGACGTGACGGTCGTCCCGATCACGCCGAAGGGCGACGAGATGGTGGAGAAGGCGAAGAAGTAGCCGGCCGCCGGTCGGTTCAAACCCAGGAGAGAACGATGAAGAAGATGGCAACGGCCCTCGCGGCCGCGATGATGCTTGCCCTGATGGCCGTCCTGCCGGCCTGCAGCGGCACCGTGCAGGAGCGACAGGAGAGCGCCGATCAGGTGTTCGGCACCGCCAAGATGAGCCTCGTGGTCGCGACCGGACTCGTGAGCGTCTACAACCTGATGCCGGTGTGCAGCGACCAGAGCCTGCCGCCGCCGCTCTGCTACAGCGAGGCCGTCGGCGACATCCTCAACAAGGGGCTTGCGGGCGCCGCTGCCGCCATCGAGTCCAGCGAGGCCATCTTCGCCGCGGCCAACACCGACGAAGCCGCGCGCCTGAAGGCGGCGAACGTCGCCCAGGCCATCATCGCCGAGCTGCTGCGCAACCTCACCAAGTTCGGACTGACGCAGATCAAGTCGGGTGCGGGCTGATGTGGAGCGCGATCGCGACCATGGCCGCCGCCGCCCTGGGCTTCCTCGGCAAGCTGATGGCGGGCGACGGCGGCAAGGCCGACCAGCGCGAGCTAGGCCGCGCCGAACAGCAGGTCACCGATCTGAAGACGGGCACGGCGACCATCCGCGCCGCGACCGAAGCCGCCCACGAAGCCGAAACCCGACCGGAGCCCGACCATGATCCGAACGATCGCAGCTTGCGCCGTTAGCCTGGCGCTGGGCGGCTGCCTTGGCGATGACGCCCCGCCGCCCGTGACCGCCATGCCGACCTCTGCCGCGGCCTGCGAGGCGCTGCGGCCGGGCTTCCCGGTGCGCGAGATCACCTATGACGGCAAGGCCGACACGCCGCAGACCGTGACCGAGGTGCGCGCCGGCAACACGCGGGCCCGCTCGCTCAACGCCCGCTTCGAGGCGACGTGCCCGTGATGGGTGCCTTGATCAAGGGGGACGCCGGGCGATGAGCGTCATCATATTCTTGGTGCTGCTGGCGGCGGCAATCATGGCGACGCTCTTCGTCTATAGCGGCGTCGTTTTCGGCATTCCAGGCAACGGGCTGCGGGTGTTTGTGCTAGTCGCCTTGGCTATTCTGGCGGCCTGGCAGTGCACGACCGCGATGGCGCACGGTGACGCCGCCTGGATCATGGCCGAGCCGCGCTACGTCGACCGCGACGGCGTCCACTGCTGCGGCCCGTCGGACTGCCGCCGCGAGCACGCCGCCAAGTTCCGCGAGACGCCGGCCGGGATCGAGATCGTGACCGGTGCCGGCGACGTGGTCCTGATGCCGCGCCACCTGGTCGGGCAGGGGCTCTATCCGTCGATCAATCAGGACTGGTGGGTCTGCGTCCGCGGCGGCGTCGTGCGGTGCGTCTTCAAGCCGACGACGGGAGGGTGAGCATGGCCGCCGAAGTCCGGCATGGCGATGCCGCCTCCGTTCTGCGTGCCATGCCGGCCGCGTCCGTCGACATGATCTATCTCGATCCGCCGTTCGGAACGCAGGTCGATTGGGTCGGGAAGGCGGGCCGATTCAGCGACAAGTTCAAGTGGGACGACGAAAGCAAATCCCTGTGGGCGCAAATGACGTCCGCCCATCCGGTGCTCGCCAGCATCCTCGAAGGGGCCACCGTAGCGCCGCGCGACCGTGCCTACTTGGTTCGCATGGTGCTCCTATTTGCCGAGCTTCGCCGCGTCCTGCATCCGGCCGGCACGCTATGGCTGCACTGCGACGACACCATGTCGGCTTATCTGCGGTTGGCGCTCGACGGCGTCTTCGGCATTGAGCGGGCCATGGGCGGCGTGATCTGGAAGCGGACGAATGCCCACAACACGGCCCGCAGCTTCGGCAGGGTCCACGACTCCATCTTCGTCTATGGCCTGACCCGCGCGGCTAAATGGCGACTACACCGGACGCGACACCCATTGATCCAGGGCGACCCATGCGAGGGCGCAGTGGTCGTCGATGGCTTCATCGACAAGCTGTTCCTGAACCCAACCAGCAAGGAACGCGTCGGCTACCCGACACAGAAGCCGGTCGCGCTGCTGGAGCAATTCATCGCGGCCGCCACGATGGCAGGCGACGTCGTGCTCGATCCGACATGCGGCAGCGGCACGACCTTGGTCGCCGCCACGAAGATGGGGCGCCGCGCCATCGGCATCGATGCCTCGGCCGATGCCTGCGCCGTGGCTCGACGACGCCTCGCCGAAATGGAGAGTGAGACCAATGGGAAAGCATGCCGGGAATCGGGGAAGGGCTCGCGGCGTCCGCGTCGCGCCGGAAGCGTGGGAGACCTTTTTGAGCCTGCTCCCCACGATGAGCGCTATCGAAATCAGCAAACAACCCGGCATGCCGTCAGCGCCGGCTTTTATCAGGAAGCGGCGGACTGATCCCGTGTTTCGGGCGTGCGCCGAGGCCATCCTGCGGACGCGCCGACTGAACAACAGCGGCCGCCCGCGCGTCACGGCGGATCGCGTCGACCGATTCCTGCTGCGGCTCAAGGAGGTCGGGCCTCGCGTCGCGATGGGTGAGTCCGGCGCGCCGTCGATGGCATGGGTTCAGAAGCGCCGGCTCCGCGACGAGGGCTTTGCCGAGCGACTGTCGGCGGCCCGCTTCCTGTTCCGCAAGCTGTACTGCGAGCGCACCGGTCACCAGGGATTCGGCGGCCGACCGGCATGCACGCCCGCCCAGCGAGCAGCGAAGCGGAAGGCGGAGGGCAAGGTCAGCCGCTTCAACGTCGCGCAGGTGCCGCTACGGGAGCGGCTGCACGGGAACGAACTCTATGCCGCCGTCGCTGCGGCCGTGCCGCGCCGCCTGCTGGCATATGATCGCGACGACGTGATCGCCGATGTCGTGGCTGGCGTTCTTGATGGCTCGTTCCGTCTCGACGACCTCGCGGCCGCGGTGAAGCAGAGCATCAAGCAGCACAACCGCCTGTTCGGCGGATACGGCACGGTGTCGATCGATCGGCCGCTATTCCCAGGCAGCGATCTCACCATCGGCGACCGGCTCGTCTCACCCGAGGTGCACCCTTACGCCGACTGACCAATCTGCGCCACGGCGCACACGAGGTCGGGGACTGGAGCGATCCGGACCCGGCATGCCCGTCTTGGGTATCCTCCCTCGTAAACTCGCCCGCTGCCCTTCGGGGTGGCGGGCGGTTTTTTTTCGTTTCGGAAGCGCGCCCCCGGCCACACAACCATAAAATGCAGCGGCGTCGCCATTTTTTCACTATTTAACAATGGGTTGGCAACGATGCGGGCTCAGAGGCGCTATTGACAGAATTCATGAGCTCTTGCAGGAAGCAATCCGATGACGATCTTCGCTATCCTTACCCCGGCAGAGAATCCGCAGTTGGGAAGCGATATCGCCAGGCTTTTTCCCGAGAACCATTTCCAGGTGGCGCCGAACCAGTGGCTCGTAGCAGCCTCGGGCACTACCGCAAAAGAAGTCAGCGACAAGCTGGACATCACGGAAGGCGGGAAGGGAAAGGCGCTGATCATCTCTGTCGGCAACTACTACGGACGGCACTCGACCGATCTGTGGGAGTGGATCAAGGCCAAGTGGGACCTGAAGCCAAATGGCTAAGGGCGGATCAAAGAACACTTCTGATAGCAGCACGCCGGGAGATCGCCCGGTTGTTCCGCCGACCGATCTTTACGCAACCTCCGACATCCGCTTCGTCACGCTAGAAGTCGGGAAGCTGACTGCCAAGGTCGATCGTCTGATTGAGGACGTCGGCAAGCATACCGGCAAAGTTTCCGACCTTGAGCGCGCAGTTGATCGCGTGAAGACCGCGGGATGGGCCTTCAGCATTATCATCGGCGTGGTAGGGGTCGTGCTGTGGGCGCTGTTCGGTGAGAACATCAAGCACAACACTCGCAGCGTCGTTGCTCCGCCTCCTGCGCCCGCTTTCTCTGCGCCACCCCCGCCGACTGCTAACGACCTGAAGCGCTAAGCTCCGCCAGGGTCGGTCACCTTGAGATGCCGGCCCGCTTGCGTCGGAGGGGCGATTCGCACCCCCAGCCGATCACCTCCCGCCCAGCCGAGAAACCGAACACCACCCGCCCCGTTGCCCGCCCATGCCCTCCAAGCCCGAGTCCCTGGCGCTGCACATCATGCGGTCCCTCTACGACGCGACCGCCGGTCGGCCGATGCAGTGGCGCTCGCTGGCCGGGATCTCCGACGTCGACGAGACGCGGGAGGCCGTGCAACTCGCCGTGGATCGCGGATGGCTGCTGGTCGAGGGCGGGCATTCGGTTTGCCTCACGGACGAGGGGCGGCGGGCCTGCGAATGAAGGACCGGCCATGCCGCCGAGCTGTTTGCATTTTCTGCAAACACCTCCCGCCGTCCAACCGCCCGCCCGCGCCAGCCATTTGCCAGCCAGACAGCCGCCGTCCATGTCGCGCGCACTCCGGGGCCTTCGGGCGGGATCGCGCTCAGCGGGCGGATTTGGGCGGGCGGCGAAGGGGTGGCCGGATCGGTGGGAGCCGCTTGCGGCAAAACCCTTGCAGCGCTATGCCACGGGCTCACCGGTGGGAGCCGCCAAGTCGTTGATCTGCTCGTCTGCTGCGAGGTCGCCCCCAGCTACCAACTCCCTCACCAACCGATTGAAAACACTACACAATCGGTTGGTGGGACGGGGGGGCCTGATCGGGGGGAGCTTTTCAGCGCTTCCTGTAGCGGTTGGCCTCTTTCCCGGGGCGAGCCGTACCCAAACTCCAGAATCTCAAGTGTCGGCCAGAAGCCGGAAGCGTCGCCCCTTCCTGCGTCCCTTCAACTTGAAATGATGTTCACCGGACACGTACTCCCCAGCGACAATCGCCGCGGCCACATCAGGATGAGTCCTCAGGTAGAAGGCCTCGTCGAAACGCGCCCCCTTGGCCGGCAATTGCCGCTGAACGGTGTCCAGGAATTTCATTACCTTCTGGGCAACCGCGTCCCACTCGGACGGTGACAAATCAAAATCGTGGTCGGTGTCCACAAATCTTACGGTTACAGCCGGCGAAAGCGCGTAGTTCTCCGTGATGTCAATTGCTCCGTAAGTATCCCGCGTCCCTTGGAAGATCAGTGTAGGCACCGTGATATGAGCCAGGTGGCTGAATCGAAGCGGCTCCAACACACTACTCGGATGTCGGAACGGATAAGCAAAACAAACGACCGCCTTAACCGGCCGACGCATGGCAAACAAAGTGGCCACGCGACCGCCGGATGACCTTCCGATCAACACTTCCTGTCCTGCTTCCTCGTTCGCCGGAACCATTTCCTCCAAGAGCGCGACTCGCTCCGATACGCTGAGGCGCGAAGGCGATTCCTCGTTCCGAACTTTTATCTCCTCTCTGCCAATCCACTTCGAGAACACCGGCGCCAGCCGCTGCCGAGCTGCATCCTCGACAGCCGTTCTTTTCAGAAATGAATCACCTGAAAGGAAATAGGCAGGACCAAACATCAAACTGACACTCCTCAAATGAACTCACAGACTGGCGCGAACGGCGGTTCCAAAGCAGCCTTGCCGACTTGGGCACCGGTAGTCGCGGGCAGGCCGCCCTGAGTCCGGAGATCGCGGCACAGGGATCTCTATATTTGACTCGCCATAACGGTGGGAGCCACTTGCGGCAAAACCCTCCGCCGCTATGCCCCGGGCTCCCCGGTTCTGTGCCTTCCAAGTGTGCGGCCGGGGGCCTTTCATTTGTTCTTCACCTGCGCCAATTTAGACCATGGCCACCGGACACACGCAGCAGACCGACGTCATCATCATAGGGGCGGGGCCGGTCGGCCTCTTTTCCGTCTTCGAGTGCGGCATGGTCCGCCTCAACTGCCATGTCGTGGACGTGCTCGATGATCCCGGCGGCCAGTGCACGGCGCTGTATCCCGAGAAGCCGATCTACGACATTCCGGGTTTTCCCCGCATCGAGGCGGCCGAGCTGATCGTCCGGCTCAAGGCCCAGGCGGCGGCCTTCCGGCCGGTCTATCATCTGGGCGAGCAGGTTCAGGCGCTGGAGCCGCTGACCGGCGGCTTCTGGCGGGTGACGACCTCGAAGGGCACCGTGTTGCAGGCCAAAGCCGTGATCGTCGCCGCCGGCGTCGGCGCGTTCGGGCCCAACCGCCCGCCGTTGCCCGGCATCGAGGCCTACGAGGGCCGCAGCGTTTTCTATTACGTCACCCAGCGCGAGAGCTTCCGCGGCAAGCGGGTGGTGATCGCGGGCGGCGGCGACACGGCGGTCGACTGGGCGTTGTCGCTGGCCGAGATCGCCGGCCGTGTCTCGGTGATCCACCGCCGCGACCGGTTCCGCGCCGCACCCGACAGCGAGGCGAAGCTCAAGGCGCTGGCGAAGGCGGGCAGGATCGACCTCGTCGTGCCGTACCAGCTCCACGGTCTGGAAGGCGCAGGCGGCCAGCTCACGGCGGTCACCGTCGCCACCATGGAGGGCGAGACCAGGCGCATCGAGGCCGATGTGCTGCTGCCGTTCTTCGGCCTGTCGATGTCGCTCGGGCCGATCGCCGACTGGGGGCTGGCGCTGGAGCGCAACCAGATCGAGGTCGACCCGGCGACCGCGGCAACGAACAAGCCCGGCATCTTCGGCGTCGGCGACGTCGTCACCTATCCGGGCAAGCTGAAGCTGATCCTGACGGGCTTCGCGGAGGCGGCGATCGCGGCCCGCTCGGCCTACGCGCTGATCCACCCTGAGACGCCGCTGCACTTCGAGTATTCGACGACCTCGGGCGTGCCCGACGCCTGAGCGGCCGGCCGTGGACACTTTCTGCTCCGATGCAGAACTCGGCTACGAGCGGAGCCGCACGCGGTTCGTGCCCGAAAAGATGCTTCGGCTGGACGAGGCCTATCGCCTCGCACACCTGCCCCTGATCGCACCGGATCATCCCGACGTGATCCCGTCGCGGCACGGTGCAAGCTATCGCATGGGACGGCACGAACGGGCTTTCTCGCTGGTCCTGCCGATCCCTCCGGACGAGCTGGAGAAGTCCGCCGCGTATCAGGAGCTGCAAGGCGAACTCAGGCACTCGCCCTTCGCGAACAAGATCGCCTGGGGCCTGATGGCGAAGCGCCGGGAGAGACTCCACGCAACGGTCTGCGGGTCTCTGTCGAAGGATGTGCCGTACCGCATTTCCGACGACGAGAGGGCCGCTCTCAGGCAGCTCGGTCCGTTACGTGTCGAGGTGCGCGGCCTGTTCTCCGGCAACATCAACGTCGGCCGCCTCTATCTGCGCGTCTATCCAGAACGTCGGGCGGGCGCGAACCCGCTACGGCTGGTCCAAAGGATCCTCGGCAGGCCGGAAACGGATCTCTACCTCGTGGGTCTCTACAATCTCACCGATCACCTCGAGGCTGCCGAAGCGAAAGAACTGCAGGAGATCGTCGAGCGATGGTGGGACAGGCCGATCCTCCCGCTCGACGTGAATTGCCTCTGGCATCTTGGATCGTCTGACGATCTCGTCCTGGACGCTTTCGTCGAGGAAGTGGTTCCGCTCGATTAGGTGAGCAATATTGTTGCGTAAACGGTCGCCGCGAGACAGGAATCAGGGGCTGCGACATTCGCTTCATTTATTTCGTTTGTTTCGTTTATCGGCGATGACTGCGATCTTTCCGGCGGCTTGCTAGGCGAGCCTGCCCGTGCGCTCAGATCGCCTCCGCGCAACGCGTTTGCGATACCAGATGACGACGCCGGTTACGGCAAGAGTTGAGACGACGATCCCCATCACCGAGATGGCGATTCGGCCGGCCGTGCCGAGGAGGCGGCCGGAATGCAGGGGGAACTGCGCCTGCACGAAGATGTCGGCGGCCGTGCCGGTCCAGGGCACGCGCTCGCCCAGCACGGCGCCCTTCGCGTCGAGGAACAGGCGTGTCGGATGCATCCCGGCCTCGGTGCGGTTCCGGCTGGTGTGCGAGAACTGCACGGTATGGATACCCCAGTTGGGCGCGTAGTAGATCCCGGCACCCGGCGCCTGCCAGCCGCGCTGGGCCGCTTCGCGCCGCGCGATCTCCACGATGTCCGCGTAGCTGACCTGCGGTTCGATCGGATGTTTCCCGTCGCCGGGCATGTGCCCCTCGAACGGTGTCGGCGTCACGCTCGAGACCATCTGCATCAGCGGGAAGAAGATCTCGCGATGGAGATTGAGCGAAAAGCCGGTGAAGGCGACGATGAAGAGGAGCGCCCAGGTCCATAGCCCGAAGGCGCGGTGGATGTCGAAGTTGAGACGCCAGGCGCTGGCGCCGCGCTTGATCTTCCAGGCCGGTGCCCACCGTCCGGCCCAGTCTTTCCAGCCGCGGGACTTTGGCCTCGCGCCGGCGGCCGCGCGGCGACCCGCGGGCAGCGTCAGGTAGAAGCCGATGAAGCAATCGACGGTCCAGACGAGGGCCACGATGCCCATGAGCCAGATGCCCCATTCGTCGATGCCCCACATCTCCGGAAAGTGGAGCGAGTAGTGCAGCTCGTAGAGGAACGAGACGAAGTTCTCGCGCGTGACCGGCCAAGGCGCGCCCCATTCCCTGCGGCCCAGCTCTGCGCCGGTGGCCGGATCGAGGAAGAGCTGGTTGAAGCCGAGCTCATGGGGCCGGCCGCTCGCGGGATCCATGCGCGGCAGGATGCTGAGCGCGAGCGACTCGCCTGGTTCCAGAATCAAAGGAACGTAGGCGACGCGGATTCGCGGGTCGCGCTGCTCGGCGACCGCGGCCAACTCGAGCGGCGGCAGGGCCGGGCCAGAGCTCCGGGCCCGCACGAGATGAGGGTTCAGTATGCCGTCCAGTTCGTGGTCCCACGAGATGACCGCACCGGTGAGTCCAGCCACGAACAGGAACGTCGCGAGGGCGAGGCCGAGCCAGCGATGTGCGAGGACGAAGGCAAACCGCATGCGGCCGCCTAGAAGTCGGCGGTGGCCGAGAGCCGGAAGGTGCGGGGCGAGCCCTGGATCGCATAGCCGTAATAGGCGGTGCCCCAGTATTGCGCATCGAACAGGTTCTCGACGTTGAAGCGCAGGGCGACCGGATGGCCGGTTGGGCTCGTTGCATTCTCGAACACGTAGCGCGCGCCGACATCGATGCGCGTCCAGTCGGGAATCGTGCGGCGCGGGTAGTCGAGGTCGATGTACTGCGCGGCGGTGTAGATGACGCGCCCGTTCAGCGTGAGGCCCGGCGCGAACGGCAGGTCCCATTCGCCGCCGAGGTTGATCTGCAGCCCGGGACTGCCGAACGCCTGCCATCCATCGTTCGTGCCGCCCTGCGACTGGGTGATGATCGCCTCGAGCAGCATTGCGCCGCCCAGCAGCCGGACGCCGGGCACGGGTTCGCCGAACACGTTGAACTCCAGGCCGCGATTGCGCTGCTGGCCGGCCAGCGTGAGGGTATTCGTCGCCGTGTCGGTGATGGCGCTGGGCTGCGCGATCTGGAAGGCGCTCACCGTGGTCGTGAGCTTGCCCCAGTCGATCTTCACACCGACCTCGAACTGCGTCGACTTGAACGGTGCGAAGGTTTCGCCGGCGTTGGCGAAGCCCGCCGGCACGAGCTGGCCGGGCTGCAGGCCCTGGATCCAGTTGCCGTAGACGGAGACGTTGCTCCACGGCTTGAAGACCAGCGCCACCGACGGCGAGAAGGCGCTCGCATCGTAGGTCGAGGTCTCCGCGCCCGAGACCGGGTCGTAGTTGGCCGTCTTCACGTTCTGCAGACGGCCGCCGGCGGTGATCTGGAGTCGCTTGTCGGCGACCGAGAGCGTGTCGGCGAAGGCGAAACCCGACAGAATCGTGAGGCCGGTCTTGTTGGCGCCGGGATTGGGCAGGTTCTGCTGCGCAATCAGATTGGGCCGGTAGATGTTCGACGTGAACGTCGTGCCGACCGCCGAGCCCGCGCCCGATTCCTGCCGGAAGGTCATGGCCGAGAGGGCGAACTCGTGGTCGATGGGGCCGGTCGGCACCTTCGCGCGTAGGCCGGCCTCGCCGCTCCAGAAGCTGTTGTACACGTCCTGCTTGAAGGGCGTCTGCGTGATGTCGCCGTTGACGCTGGTCGCCACGGGATTGCCGCCGGAGAAGCTGCTCACCTTGTTGTCATGGGCGCCGACGGCGGCATAGGCGGTGATGCTCTCCGTGAGATCGACCTCGCCGCGCAATACCGTGAACAGGTCCTTCTTGTCCGTGCTCGTCCAGGTCTGGCCGAAATTGGAGCCGTTCGACGGCGCGGCCGGCATCGCCACGCCGGCGGCCGGCTGCACATACGAGACGAGCCCGCCGATGACCTGGGACTGGAAGCCGAGATCGAGCGAGAGCCGGACATTGTCGCCGCGGAAGTCGAGGCCGAGCGAGGCCAGACCGACCTGTTCGGTGTTGCGCTCGATCGCGGTGTTGCCGGCGCGGAAAACGCCGTTGAAGCGCGCGCCGAACTGCTGGTCATCGCCCAGGCGCCGGGCGACATCGACATGGGCGCCGAACTGACCGGAATAGGCGTAGCCCGCCGTCACCTGGTTGAGCGGCTCGCTGCCGGCGCGCTTCGGGACCACGTTGACCGTGCCGCCGATCGCACCGCCCGGGGCCATGCCGGTCAGCATGGCGCTCGGGCCTTTCAGGATTTCGACACGCTCCGGCAACTCCGCGGCCACGGAGGCGACGGGCAGCATGCCGTAGAGGCCGTTGAACGAGGTATCGAGGCTGCCGACATAGAAGCCGCGGATCCACATGGCCTCGTCGAGGCTGCCGCCCGATGGCCACACCGTGCGCACCGACGGATCGTCGATCAGCACGTCGCGCACCGTGCGCGCCTGCTGGTTCTGCGCCTTCTGCGCGGTATAGCTCGTCTGGTTGAAGGGCGTGTCCATCACGCCGCGATTGCCCAGCAGGCCCAGCTGCGCGCCGGTCGCCACCTGGCCGCCGGCATAGGGCGCCGGAATGTTGTTGATCAGGGCCTGGCTCGGCACCGGGAACGCGCCCTGCACCTGCACCGGATCGAGTTGCAGGGCGCCCTGGACGTTGGATGCACCGGGCTTTTGCAGGATGACGGTGTTGCCGCTTACCGAATAGAGAATGCCGCTGCCACCGAGCAGGCGACCGAGCGCGCCATCGGCGGTCAGGGTGCCGCTGACGGCGGGTGACGACAGGCCCCGCAGCAGATCGGCGTGGGCGGAGACCTGCAGACCGCTCTGGCGACCGAACTGCGCAAGCGCATCGGCCAGCGGCTGCGCGGGAATGTCGAAGGTGAAGACCCGGGGCACCGCCGCACCGGGTGACTGCGGGGGTGGGCTCTGCGCCAGGGCGGGCAGGCCGGTCGTGCCGAGTCCTGCTGCCAGTGCCAGTCCGATCGCCGTCCTCATCGAATGCATGCGCGTCGCTCCGTTCGAGGACCGCGCACGATGGCGACAGGCGACGCATCAACAGCCCCCGATCTCGACACGACGGCGCGGCGCCCCGTTTTCAGATTTCTCCGAAGAAAATCCTCAGTCGCCCGTGATGACGATCAGCCACGGCGAGATCTGGTGCAGCGACGCGCCCTGGGCACGTGCCACGGCGCGCAGGGCGCCGACGGGATCGGCCAGGTTGTAGATGCCGGTGAGCGGCTCGGCGGCGAGCTTCCGCCCATGCAGGATGACGACGCCGTCGAAGTAGGGACGCAGCGCGTCGATTACCTCGCTCACCGGCTGGCTCTTCACGACGAGCTGTCCGGCCGTCCAGGCCGCGACCAGGTCGCGCGGCGCGTGCCCGCGGCCGATGGCTCCCGTGTGCGTCACCTGGGCCCATTGTCCGGCAAGCAGGCGCTCCGCCCGGGCGGCGTTCGCCGCCGTGACGTCGACGATGCCGTCGCGTACCGCCACCTCGACGGCGTCGGCGCCGAGCCTGACCTCGAAGGCGGTACCGACATCGCGCGCGACGACGCCGCGCGCCTCGACAGCGAATTGACGTGGGTCGTTCGCGACCTCGAAGAAGGCGGCGCCCTTCAGCAGCTTCACGCGCCGTTCGCCGCTCGAATAATCGGCGACGATGGCGCTTTGCGGCGCCAGCACGACATGCGTGCCGTCGGCGAGGTCGAGCCGGCGTTGCTCTGCGGTCGCGGTCATGTGGTCGGCCTCGAATCGAAGAAGCAGGGTGCTGCCCTGGAAAAAGAGCAGCAGGCAGGCCGCCGCCGCGAGTGCCGCCAGTCCGCCGCCAATCCTGCGGTGACGACGTTGCCGGCCGGCTTCGGCGGCGCGGCGCTGTCTCAGGAACTCAGCCCAACCCGGCTCGCGGGGCGGCACCGAGGTCGCGAGCAGCGATGCCGTCCGGTTGATCTCCATCCAGTCGCGCGCGTTGTCGGCGCTGGCGCCGCGCCAACGCTCGAAGGCGGCGCGCAGCGCACCGTCGTCCGGCCGCTCGGCAAGGGCCAGAAGCCACTTGCTGGCGGTATCGGGCATCTTGTCGTTGGCGGCTTCGCGTCTGTCGGCCATGCTTTCCTGGGGGCGGGCGCAATTCGCGCTCTCTTTCTACACGACGGGCGAGGGGCGGAATTTCAGGGAAAGTTCGATTTCGGGGACCGATTACCGGTCGGTCGCCGCACGCGCGAGGCGGGCACGGCAATGTTCGAGGCCGTCGATCACCAGCGAATGGGCCAGTCCGATCGAGACTCCGAGATAGGCGGCGATCTCCTTCAGCGTTGCGCCGCCCATCCGGTGCATCTCGACGGCGACCCGCGTCCGCTCCGGTAGTTCGAGCAGGGCGGCCTGCAGGGCTTGCAGTTCGCTGCGGGCCACGATTTCCGCCTCGGGAGAGGGCCGGTCCTCGGCGATACCCTCAAGCAGCGAGGCCGTGCCCGCAACGACGTGGCGCTCCTCGCGGCCCTGCTTGCGGCGGCCGTCGATCGCGAGATTGCGGACGATTCGATACAGGTAGCTCAGCGGCTCGTCGAGAAGCTGGCGCCGCGACACCGCGTCGAAACGCAGCCACGCCTCCTGCACCACGTCCTCCGCCTCGGCGCGCGAACCGATAATTCCGGTCGCGTACTCGATCAGCGAACGTCGGTGCTCCGTGAAAAGCGCAGTCGTAGCTTCTGATGGCACGGCAGGATCATATCGCGAGTGCGAACGGTTCGCAATTGACGCGCGTTGTCCAATCTATGCGGCCGCGGAAAGCTTGCGCAGGGCGGCCAGGCGGCGGGCGTAAGGTGGATCGTTCTCCGGGACCAGGATGGGCGGCACGATGCTCTCGGCGAAGTGGCAGGCCACGACCTGGCCCTCGGCGCCGGCGCCGTCCTGCAGGGGGCGAAGCAGGGGCTCCTCGCTCCGGCAGCGGTCCTGGGCGTAGGCACAGCGCGTGTGGAAGCGGCAGCCGTTGGGCGGGTTGAGTGGACTGGGCACGTCGCCGGCCAGACGGATGCGCGCGCGCTGGGCGGTCGGATCGGGCACCGGCACGGCCGACAGCAGGGCCTGCGTATAGGGATGGCGCGGCCGGGCGAACAGGCTGCGCTTGGGCGCCAGCTCGACGATCTTGCCGAGATACATGACGGCGACGCGGTCGGAGATGTGGCGCACGACGGCGAGGTCGTGGGCGATGAAGATGTAGGAAAGCCCGAACTTGCGCTTCAGGTCCTGCATCAGGTTGATGACCTGCGCCTGGATCGACACATCGAGCGCCGAGACCGGCTCGTCGCAGACGATCAGCTTGGGCTGCGAGGCCAGCGCGCGGGCGATGCCGATGCGCTGGCGCTGGCCGCCGGAGAATTCGTGCGGGTAGCGCAGCGCGTGCCAGGCCGACAGGCCGACTTCGCCCAGCAGCTCGTCGATGCGCCTGCGCAGGGCGGCGCCCGAGGCGATCCCATGCAGACGCAGCGGCTCGGCCAGCGTCTCGCCCACGGTGAGGCGCGGGTTCAGCGAGGCGTAGGGATCCTGGAAGATGATCTGCATGTCGCGGCGCAGGTCGCGTAGTGCGCTGCGGGACAGGCCGCGCACGTCGCGGCCGGCGAAGCGGATCGTGCCCTGTGTCGCCTCGATCAGGCGCAGCACCAGACGACCGGTCGTCGACTTGCCGCAGCCCGATTCGCCGACCAACGCCAGCGTCTCGCCTGGCGCCACGTCGAAGCTGAGGCCGTCGACCGCGCGTACGGTGCCGACAGCACTCTGGAAGACGATGCCGCGCTTCACCGGGAAGTGCTTGGTGAGGCCGGAGACGGAAAGGAGAGGTTCGGTGGTCATTCGGCGGCCTCGGCGAGGACGAGGTCGAGGGGTGCCTTCCAGCAGGCAGTTCGGTGGCCGGGCGCGATCTCGCGCAAGCTGGGCTGCTCGGCCTGGCAGCGCGCGTCGGCCAGCGGACAGCGCGGACTGAACCGGCAGCCGGGCGGCAGGGCGTAGGGGTTGGGCACGACGCCCTCGATGGCGGTGAGGCGTTCGTCTCCGTCGCTGCCCAGCCGCGGGATCGAGCCCAGCAGGCCCAGCGTATAGGGATGCTGCGGGTCGGCGAACAGCAGGTCGACCGGCGCTTCCTCGACGATGCGGCCGGCGTACATCACGATCACCCGGTGGGCGAGCTCCGCCACGACGCCGAGATCGTGGGTGATCAACATGATCGCCGCGCCCGTGCGCTCGCGCAGGTCGCGCAGCAGGTCGAGGATTTGTGCCTGGATGGTGACGTCGAGCGCGGTGGTCGGCTCGTCGGCGATCAGCAGCTTCGGGTCGCAGGCCAATGCCATGGCGATCATCACGCGCTGGCGCATGCCGCCGGAGAGCTGATGCGGATACTCGTCGAGCCGGGTTTCGGGCGAGGGGATCTTCACTAGCTGCAGCATTTCGAGCGCGCGGGCGCGCGCCCCGGCGGCGCTGAGCGAGCGGTGGAGCTGGACGGCCTCGATGATCTGATCGCCCACGGTCTGCACCGGGTTGAGGCTGGTCATCGGCTCCTGGAAGATCATGGCGATGTCGTCGCCCCGTACGGCGCGCATATCGCTTTCCGGCAGGTCGAGGAGATTGCGACCGTCCAATTTTATCTCGCCCGCCGTGATACGGCCCGGCGGATTGGGCACCAGCCGCATGATCGAGAGCGACGTCACCGACTTGCCGCAACCTGATTCGCCCACGATGCCCAGCGTCTCGCCGGGCGCCAGCGAGAAGCTGATGCCGTCGACCGCCGCGAACGAGCTGCCGCCGGAGCGGAACTCCGTGCGCAGGCCTTTCACTTCGAGGAGCGCACTCCTGTCATCTCGAGACCGCAGGCCGAGGGACCCTTCCTGTTGCTTCAAAGGTCCCTCGCTTCGCTCGGGATGACAGACTGCGCCATGGTCAGGTCACCGGCCGCGACTGCGGCAGGCGATCGCGCGTGCCGTAGACCGCGGGCGCGAGCTGATCGGCGGTCCGGCCGGCCCAGTCGCGTTGGCTCACCGTTTCGAGCCGCTTGCGCTGGCCCTCGATCAGGCCCGCGGTCGCCGCCTCGACATCGACCGTCAAAACCTCGCCGTCCTTCACCACCTGCGTGCCGTCGACATAGACGTGGCGGATGGCGCGGTCGCCGGCCGAGTAGATCAGGCTGCGCACCGGCTCGTGCGCCGGCTGCATGTAGGGATGGCTCATGTCGACCAGCGAGAAGTCGGCCTTGCAGCCCGGCGCGAGCCGGCCGAGATCGGGCCGGCGCAGCATCCTGGCGCCGCCGATCGTGGCCGCCTCGAAGGCGTGCCGCGTCGTGCCCATCTTGTAGTTCATGGTTATGGCGCGGGCGAGGTAGCAGACCAGCCGCATCTCATCGAGCATGTTGTGCGGGAAAGTGTCGGTTCCGATGCCGACGGTGATGCCCGCATCCATGTAGCGGCCGATCGAGTTCATCACCATGCCGCGCCGCGCGAAGACGGTCGGGCAATGCGCCACCGAGGCACCGGAATCGCGCAGCCGCTCGAAGTCGTTGGCGTGCGGATAGTGGATCTGCGGATGGTCGTTCAGGAAGATGCCGTGGCCGATGATGAGGTCGGGCCCGAGCACGCCGATCGAGTCCAGCCATTCGATGGGCGTTTTGCCGTGGCGATGGACCATCTCGTGGAACTCGACGACGGCCTGGCAGGCATGGGTCTGCATCGCCAGGCCGCGACGCCGGGCTTCCTGCAGCGCCTCCTTGAAGAAGCCTTCGCGACACGTGTCGATCTGGGCCGGGCCGACCATGCCGGAGATGCGGCCGCTGGGATGTTTCGCCGCCTCGTCGAGAGTCGCCATCGAGGCTTCGAAGGCTCTCTCGCCGGCCTTTTCGTCCCAGGCATATTCGACCGTGTGGCCGTTCTTCGTGTACCAGACGCCCTGGCGCATCATCGGGCAGACGACGGCGCGGATGCCGGTGGAAGCGAGATCGTCTGCCCAACCTTCGCGGGCCATCGACAGGTCGGTGATGGTCGTCACGCCGCTCTTCAGCAGTTCCGAAACCGCGACCTTGGAGGAGGGGCCGGCATCCTCGGGATTGAGACCGAACACCGTGAGGTACTCGTAGAGGGAGCTCTGGCCGAGCTTGTCGCTGCCATACTCCTCGGTGAGGCCCTTGTTGGCGGGTTCGGAGAAGGGATGGCTGTGCACGTTGACGAGGCCGGGGATGGCCATCATCCCCTTGCCGTCGATGGTCGTGTCGACCGGGCCCGTGTAGCCCGGTCCGACATGGGCGATCTCGTTGCCCTTGAACACGAGATCGGCATTTTCGAGATAGACGTGCCGCCCTTCGGCCTCGTCCCACGCAACGACGTGGTCGAGGCCGGCGATCTTGGTCGTCTTCATAAGCGCTTCGCTCCGGTTGCTTGCTGTCTGCTCGCTATTTGTAGGCGAGGCCCAGGCCCTTGTAGAGGCCGCAGCCATAGTTGCCGTGGGCCTTGATCGGCTTCAGCTTGGAACCCGCGACCACGAACAGCGGCTCGTGGAACAGCGGGATCCAGACGAAGGCGTCGTGCACCTTCTGCTGCACGGCCTGGTAGGCCGTCGTCCGGGTCGGCTCGTCGAGCGCGGTCGAGCCCTTGTCGAGCAGCTCGTCCGTTTCCTTGTCCTTCCAGTTCATGCGGTTCGGGGTCGGCGCATTGGTCGACCGGAAGTAGAGGTTCATTGCGTCGCCGGCGCTGACATAGGGGAAGCTCATGCCGAAGGCATCGAATTCCTGCGTGGCCAGTTTGCCCCAGGCGACGGTCGCGTCGAACAGCTGGATCTGCAGGTCGACGCCGACCTTGCGCAGGTCGCCCTGCACAGCCTCGGCGATCTCCTTGAAGGCTCCGGAGATGCCGTAGATCAGCGGCGCCAGCTTCTTGCCGTCTTTGTAGCGGAAGCCGTCCGGGCCCTTCTTCCAGCCTGCCTCGTCGAGCAGCTTGTCGGCCTCCTTGAGGTTCTCGCCATAGGCCGCCTTGTTGAGCTTGCCGTTGAAGTCGAGGACGTTGGGCATCAGCATCGTCGAGGCCGGGTCGGCGAAGCCGAACGTCACGGCCTCGGTAATCGCCTTCTGGTCGACCGCGAGGTTCATCGCCTGGCGCACGCGCACATCGTTGACCAGTTCCTTGTCGACCTTGAAGCCGATGAAGTAGGTCCAGAAGAAGTTCTCGGCCTTGGTCACCGAGAGGTTCTTGTTGGCCTGCAGCTCCTTGATCGACCAGTAGGGGACGTACTGGCTGGCGTCGGCCTGGCCGGCCTGCAGTGCAGTGACGCGGGTGTTCTCTTCGGGCACCACCTTCCAGATCACCTTGTCGACCTGGGCTTCGGTGTAGTCGTAGATCGGCGGTCCCCACTTGTAGCCCTTGTGCTTGCTGAGCACCGTCGAATCGCGCGGCGTCCAGCTCTCGAAGCAGTAGGGGCCGGTGCCATCGAAGCCCTTCACGCCGAAGTCGGCGCCGAGCTGCTTGGCCTGGTCGACGTTCAGGACGGTGTGGAAGTACTGCGTCATCTGGTAGAGCAGCTCGGAGAACGGCTTCTTGAGCTTGTATTCGACCGTGACGTCGTCGGGTGCCGTCACCTTGTCGACGTCGCCCATGCGCCACTTCACGAGACCCTTGGTCTCGGGAGCGAGCCAGCGCTCGTAGGTGGCGACCACGTCCTTGGCCGTCATCTTCTTGCCGCTGCAGAAGGTGACGTCGTCACGGAGCTTGAAGGTGTAGGTGAGACCGTCCGGCGACACCGTCCAGCTCTTGGCGAGGCCCGGCTTCAACGTCTTCATGTCGAAGTCGAGGTTCACCATCGTGTCACCCATCATGTAGATGACCTCGGCGCCCGACCGCGCGGTCGACTTGTGCGGATCGTAGCGGTCGGTGTCGATCTCGCGCACGATCGTCACGCTCTTCTGCGCCATCGCCGGCGCAGCGGCGCCCGCCACGGCCACCGCGGCCAGTGCCGCCACTGTCAGCTTCTTCATGCCCACACCTCCTGCTGTTTCACGTCATTGCCTCAACTTCGGATCGAGGGCGTCGCGCAGCGCGTCCCCCAGGACATTGAATGCGAGCACCACGAGGAAGATCGCCGCGCAGGGCAGGGTCGAGACGTGCGGCGCGATCGACAGGAACTTGCGTCCGTCGGCGGCCATGCTGCCCAGCTCGGCAGTCGGCGGCTGCGCCCCGAGGCCGAGGAACGACAGCGCCGCACCCAGCAGGATCGCCTGGCCGAGCTGCAGGGTCATGTAGATCAGGATGGTCGGCCAGCAGTTGAGGGCGAGGTAGCGCCAGATCAGCGCTCCGTCCCCGAGGCCGACGGCGCGGCCGGCCTCCATATATTCCTGCTGCATGATCGACTGCGCGGCCCCGCGGGCGATGCGGGCGATCGACGGAACCGACGCGATGCTGAGCGCGACGACGAGAGAGAACAGGCCTGTGCCCATCACGGCCGCGATGGCGAGGCCGAACAGGATCGAGGGGAAGGACAGCAGCACGTCGACCAGGCGCATGAGGGGCTGGTCGAGGCGCCTGAAGTAGGCGGCGCTCAAGCCGATCAGCGCACCGAGGCCGCCGCCGACCACGACGGCGATGATGCCGATTCCCAGGGTGGCGCGCAGGCCGAACAGGATGCGGCTGAGCATGTCGCGGCCCTGGTTGTCGGCACCCAGCAGGAAATCCGGGCAGCGCGCGCCGCCGATCGGGCACAGCCGCAGCCGCATGTTGGACGCGTAGGGATCGAACGGCGCGATCCAGGGCGCGAGGATGGCGGCGCCCACGAGCACGACGAGGAACAGTGCCGCAATGGCGGCCGGCGGATCGCGCAGGATGCGCCGCCACACGGCATTCTTGCGCCGGATCGCGGCGATGGCGCGCTGGTCGGCCTGGCTCTGCAGTGGAAGGGCGGTATCGGTCATCCGCGGGCGATCCGTGGGTCGAGATAGGCGTAGAGAACGTCGACGAGCAGATTGATCGCCATGAAGCCGACGGCGAGAATCAGGATCGCGCCCTGCGCCAGCGGGAAGTCGCTGGAGGTGATGGCGCCCACCGCCATGCGGCCGACGCCCGGCCAGGCGAACATGGTCTCGGTCACGATCGAGCCGCCGAGCAGGAAGCCGATCTGGAGGCCCACCAGGGTCACCACCGGAATCATGGCGTTGCGCAGCGCATGACGGATCGTGACCCGCCAGTCCGAGGCGCCCTTGGCGCGGGCGGTTCGCACGTAGTCGGCGCCCAGCGTCTCCAGCAGTGAGGTGCGCGTCATGCGGGCGACCGGGCCGACGAAGACGGAGCCGAGCGTGAGGGACGGCAGGATGATGCTCATGAAGCCGTCGGCGGTCCAGATCGGCCCGTTGCGGCCCTGGAACGGCAGCAGGCCGGCGCCGCCGACATATTGGATCAGCAGCAGGCCGACCCAGAAGATCGGCACCGACACGCCCATCACCGAGAACGCCATGATGGCACGGTCGATGGCCGTGCCGCGGCGCCGTGCCGCGAGCGTGCCCAGCGTGATGCCGAGCGGCACCGCCCAGATCAGGCACGCCAGCATCAACTCGATGGTCGGCCAGAGGGTGAGGGCGATCTCGTCGACGACGGCACGGTTGGAGATCATCGAGCGGCCGAGGTCGAGCTGGAACACCCGGCCGAGATAGCCGCCGAACTGAACCCAGAGCGGCTCGTTCAGCCCGAGGTCGTTGCGGATGGCGTCGATTTCCGCCTTGGTTGCGGTCGGGCCCGCGACCACCGTTGCCGGATCCGTGGGCACGACCTGCAGCAGCAGGAAGCCGATGAGCAGCACCCCCAGCAGGACCGGAAATGAAATCATCAATCGATGAGCGATATGCCGCGCCATTTACTTCGACACCTGCCCCTCTTCGGGTAAGAACGCTGGCCACCGCTGCGACGCTCGACAAGCGCCTGACGGGTGGCATGATCGCTGCAACCTCATTCCGGGGGCGTTGCAAGAACCGCGCCGAGGAGCGTCGACGATGTCATCAGGAAAACTGAACGAGCAGGCAAAGGGCGTGTACATCATCGCCGCGACGCCCTTCACCGACGAGGGCGCGGTCGACCTTCAGAGCCTCGATACCTTGACCGACTTTTATTTGGGCTGCGGCGTACATGGATTCACGCTGCTCGGGATGATGGGCGAGGCGCACAAGCTGACTGCCGAAGAATCGATCTCGGTGGTCGACCGCGTGATCGGCCGGGCGCAGGGCCGGCAGGTGATCGTCGGCGTCAGCCATGCCGGGCTCGAGAATGTCCGCCGTCTTTCGCACGAGGCGATGATGGCCGGGGCCGCCGGCGTGATGGTCGCGCCGCCTCAGGGACTGAAAGGGGACGAGGGCCTCTACAATTACTATGCGCAGGTCTTCCAGGCGCTCGGTCCGCACATCCCGGTCGTGTACCAGGATTATCCGCAGACCACCGGAGTCTACCTGCCGGTTAGCGTGTTCGAACGGCTGGTCGACGACTTTCCGCAGCTCGTGATGCTGAAGCACGAGGATGCGCCGGGCCTCGCCAAGCTCACCAAGGTCCGCGAAGGCGAGAAGAAGCCCGGACGGCGCCGGGTGTCGATCCTGGTCGGCAACGGCGGGCTCTATTATCCGCAGGAGATGCGCCGCGGCGCCGACGGCGCCATGACCGGCTTCGCCTGGCCCGAGATGCTGGTGCAGGTCTATGAGCTGTTCGCCCAGGGCCGACCGGAGGAGGCGGAAGACCTGTTCGACATCTATCTGCCGCTGGTGCGTCACGAGGTGCAGCCGGCGATCGGCCTCGCGCTGCGCAAGGAGGTGCTGTTCCGGCGCGGCGCCATCAAGAGCCCGAAGCAGCGGGCGCCCGGGTCGTCGCTGACGGCCGCAGACAGGACGGAACTCGACGGAATGATGGCGCGCCTCGAACGGCGTCTGGCGGCCGCGGGCCGCCTCGCCAAGGCGGCGGAGTAGGAACATGGCTGATTACGATCTGATCGTTCGCAACGCGCGCATCGTCACTGCCGAGCGGCAGGCCGAAGGCGACATCGCCGTCAAGGATGGCCAGGTCGTCGAGATCGGGCCGGACCTGAAGGGCACGGGAACGCGCGAGATCGATGCCGGCGGCAAGTTCGTGCTGCCGGGCGGTGTCGACAGCCACTGCCACATCGAACAGAAGTCCGGCATGGGCGTGATGTGCGCCGACGACTTCTATACCGGCACGGTCTCCGCCGCCTTCGGCGGCACCACGACGGTCATTCCTTTCGCTGCCCAGCATCGCGGCATGTCGCTGCGTCAAGTGGTCAACGAGTATCACGAGGCCGCGACCCCGAAGGCGGTGATCGACTATGCCTTCCACCTGATCGTCACCGATCCGACGCCGCAGGCGCTGGGGCAGGAGCTGCCGGCGCTGATCAAGGACGGCTACACCTCGTTCAAGATCTACATGACCTACGATGCGATGAAGGTCAGCGACTATCAGATCCTCGACATCCTCTCCGTGGCGCGGCGCGACGGTGCGCTGGTCATGGTGCATGCCGAGAACCACGACATGATCCAGTGGCTCGCGCATCACCTCGTCGACCAGGGCCATGGCGCGCCGAAGTTCCACGCCATCGCCCATGCCCGCCTGGCAGAGGCCGAGGCGACAAACCGCGCGATCTCGCTGGCCCGGCTGGTCGATGCGCCGCTGCTGCTGGTGCACATGTCGGAGATCGAGGCGATCGAGACGCTGCGCCAGGCGCAGAAGAAGGGTCTCAAGATCTTCGGCGAAACCTGCCCGCAGTACATCGCACTGACGGCCGATGACATGGACAAGCCCGGCGTCGAGGGCGCCATGTGGTGCTGCAGCCCGCCGCCGCGCGACTCGGCGGCCCAGGAAGCGGTATGGGCAGCGCTCAAGGACGGCACCTTCCAGACCTTCTCGTCCGACCATGCGCCGTACCAGTTCAATGCCGGCGGCAAGATCCCCAAGGGCGACAAGACGACCTTCAAGGAGATGGCCAACGGCGTGCCCGGGATCGAGATCCGGCTGCCGATGCTTTTCTCGGAAGGCGTCCAGAAGGGCCGCATCACCCTGCAGCAGTTCGTGGCCCTGACCTCGGCCAACCACGCCAAGCTCTACGGTCTCTATCCGAAGAAGGGCACCATCGCCGTCGGCTCCGACGCCGATTTCGCGATCTGGGATGCCGACAAGGACGTGACGGTCACCTGGAAGGACCTGCACGACAATGTCGGCTACACGCCCTACGAGGGCCGCCAGATCAAGGGCTGGCCGATCACCGTGGTGAGTCGCGGTCGCGTCGTGGTCGAGGACGGCAAGCTGAACGCCGAGCGCGGCTCGGGCCAGTTCCTGCCCTGTGCGTCGCCCGATTCGTCGAAGCCGATCGGGCAGAGCGCGCCCGAGTTGCAGGCCATGTCGCGCTTCGGCCTGAAGCCGCTGTTCTAGTCTTGCCGTCGTCCTGAGCGCAGCGAAGGACCTGACAGAAGTTTAACCGTACCTGTACGGAGCGCGAGATCCTTCGCTTCGCTCAGGATGACAGAAAGGAAGTAGCTGTGTCCCGCCGCCTGAAAGTCTCTTCCGCCCAGTTGGGCCCGATCCATCTCGCCGACAGCCGGGCGAGCGTGGTCAAGCGCATGATCGAGATGTTGAAGGAGGCCGACAGTCGCGGCTCCAAGTTCATCGTGTTTCCCGAGCTGGCCCTGACGACCTTCTTCCCGCGCTACTGGATGGAGGATCCCAACGAGGTCGAGAAGTATTTCGAGAGCCAGATGCCGAGTCCGGACACGCTGCCGCTGTTCGAGCTGGCGCGCGAGAAGGGCATCGGCTTCTACCTCGGTTATGCCGAGCGGACCGAGGAAGAGGGCTCGACGCATCACTTCAACACCTCGATCCTGGTGGGACCGGACGGCCGCCTGATCGGCAAGTACCGCAAGGTCCATCTGCCCGGCCATGACGAGCACCGCCCGACGGTGCCGTACCAGCATCTCGAGAAGAAGTACTTCGAGGTCGGCAATCTCGGCTTCAACGTCTGGAAGATGTTCAAGGACGAGGTGATCGTCGGCCAGTGCATCTGCAACGACCGCCGCTGGCCCGAGACGTTCCGCGTCATGGCGCTGAAGGGCGCCGAGATGGTGGTGCTGGGCTACAACACGCCCAGCGACAACGTTTATGCGCCGCATGAGCCGCCATACCTGCGCGTGTTCCACCACATGCTTTCGCTTCAGGCAGCTGCCTATCAGAACGGCATCTGGGTCGTGGCGACGGCCAAGGCCGGCAAGGAAGACGGGTTCTGGCTGCACGGCGGCTCGGTGATCGTCGCGCCGACCGGCGAGATCGTGGCCAAGGGCACCACCGAGGACGACGAGGTCATTTCGTACGATTGCGATCTCGGCCTCGGCGAGTACATCCGCAACACGACCTTCAACTTCGCCAAGCACCGCCGCCCGGAGCACTACAAGCTCATCACCGAGCGCACCGGCGTGAAGCTCGAACCGTCGAACTGAGGACAGAGAGATGCAGTACGCTTCCGACGAGCTCACTCCGCACGAGCGCTACAAGGTGCTCACGGCCTTCGTGCTGCCGCGCCCGATCGCCTGGGTGACGACGGTGGGACCGACGGGCACGGTGAATGCCGCGCCGTTCAGCTTCTTCAACGTCTTCGCCGAAGATCCGCCGCTCTGCATGTTCGCCATCAACAAGCGGCCGGACGGGCGCATCAAGGATACCTGGAGCAACATCGAGCGCACCGGCGAATTCGTGGTCAACCTGACCGACGAGCCGCTGGCGCTGAAGATGCACGAATCGAGCGGCGACTTCCCGCCCGAGGTCGGCGAGCCCGACTATCTCGGCTTGAAACTCGCCCCTTCGGTCGACATCAAGACGCCGCGCCTGGCCGATGCGCCGTGGTCCATGGAATGCAAGACCTGGCAAGTCATCAACGTGAAGGACGACCGGCAGCTCGTGATCGGCGAGGGGCTGCGCTTCCACATCCGCGACGAGCTGTGGGACGACAAGGCCAAGCGTGTCCATATGGACAATTATCACCCGGTCGGCCGCATGTTCGCCGATCGCTACTGCCGCACCAACGACCGCATGGATTTCCCGGCGGCGCCGGTCGTCAAGGCCGCGGCCGAATAGCTCAGGCCCAGTTCAGCCGGGTGCGGCCGATCGCCATCGCGACGGCGGCCTGGCTGGGCTCGACCACGGGCAGGCCGACATGGCGCTGCAGGCGTTCCCGGTAGCGGGCCATGCCGGCGCAGCCCATCACCAGCACGTCGGCGCCGTCCTCGTCGCGCAACTCGGCGGCGACTTCGGCCATGCGGCTGAAGGTGCGGGCTTCGTCGGCCAGTGCGACGACTCCCAGGCCGATCGCGCGGTCGCCGGCCATGCGGTCGTTCAGGCCCATCTGGCCGACATAGCGAAGGTGCCGGGGGATCGACTTCTTCAGGATCGAGATCACGCCGAAGCGCTGGCCGAGGGTGAGAGCGGTCAGGATGCCGCACTCGGCGATGCCCAGCACCGGCTTGGTCGTGAGTTCGCGTGCGGCATGCAGGCCGGGGTCGGAGTAGCAGGCGATGACGAAGGCCGAGCAGTCGTTGTCGCGCTGCTTCACCATGGCGCCGATCAGCGGCACGACCTGTTCGACATGGCCCTGGTTCTCGATGCCGGGCGGGCCGTCCTTCAGCGTGACGCATTCGATGGCCGGGCCACCGTTCATGCGCAGCGGCTCCATGGCGGCGTCGATGCCGCGGGTGACGGCTTCGGTCGAATTGGGATTGATGACGAGGATTCGGTCGGACATGGGCCGCAAGATGGCCTCAAAATTGCTATCCGACAACGCTTGTTCTAACGTTGCTGCTTGGGGATTTCATGGGAAGGGAACTGAAGAAATGATGCACCGTCGCTTTGCCGCGCTGGCTGTCGTGGCGCTGATGTGCGCGAGCCCCGCGCTCGCCCAGGACAAGAAGCCGCCGCTGCGCACCGGTGTCGATGGCACCTTCGCGCCGCACGCCATGCCGAAGATGGGCGGCGGCGTCGAGGGCTTCCAGATCGACGTCTTCACCGAGGCCGCCAAGCGCATGAAGCGCGACATCACGATCGATGCCGTGAGCTTCTCGACCCTGATCCCGGGCATGCAATCCGGCCGCTACGACTTCATCGCGGCGCCGACTACCGTGACCAAGGAGCGGGCCGAGAACATGCTGTTCACGGCAGGCTATCTGTGGACCGCGTTCCAGTTCGGCATCAAGAAGGGCAGCGCCCCGATCAAGAGCTGGGCCGACCTCAAGGGTAAGGCCGTGGCCGTGAACAAGGGCACGCCCTACGAGACGCTCGCCAAGAAGATGGGCGAGCAGCACGGCTTCACCGTGCAGGTCTACGACACGCAGCCCGACGCGACGCAGGCCGTGCTGTCCGGTCGCGC
Source organism: Rhodospirillales bacterium 24-66-33 (assembly GCA_002281855.1). Classification (GTDB taxonomy): domain Bacteria; phylum Pseudomonadota; class Alphaproteobacteria; order Reyranellales; family Reyranellaceae; genus Reyranella. The sequence continues at coordinate 26,997 of NCHQ01000007.1, forward strand.
CTACGCGACGCTTGGCGGCAACACGACCATCGTCTACGCCGCGTCGAAGAACCCGCAGTTCATCGCCGACCTCGAGCTTGCCGAAACGCGCGCCCATTGGGCTGCGCCCGTGCCGAAGGACAATCCCAAACTTCGTGCCGAGCTGCAGGATGCGCTCGACTGCATGAAGAAGGACGGCACGATGGCGAAGTTCTACGAGAAGTGGTTCAACAAGAAGCCGGCGGCCGACGATCTCGCTGTCGTGGTGACGCCGGGCTACGGCGTGCCGGGCATGCCGGGCTACGATCCGACGCCGCACGAGCTGAAGTGCGGCGGCTGAGCTCGTCCTTCTAATCGCCAGACCGAGGGGCCTTTCCGGCGTCGGCAAGGCCCCTCGATTTCGTTTTGATCTGCCTCAGATGACAAGGGTCCCGTGACCAGCCACATCGTCGACGCGCGCGCCATCCACAAGCATTTCGGCACCCTTCACGTCCTGAAGGGCGTCGATCTGAAGGTGAACGAGCGCGAACTGGTATTCGTGATCGGGCCGTCTGGCTCGGGCAAGTCGACCCTGCTGCGCTGCCTCAACCGGCTTGAGGAGCCGTCCTCCGGCTCGATCGTGGTCGACGGCATCGACATGCTCGACCCGAAGACCGACATCAACCATGCCCGCCGCCGCATCGGCATGGTGTTCCAGTCGTTCAATCTCTATCCGCACATGACGGCGCTGGGGAACGTGACCCTGGCGCTGCGCAAGGTGGCCGGCAAAGGCCGCGCCGAGGCCGAGGCACTGGGCCGGGCGGCGCTGGAGCGGGTGGGCCTCGCCGAGCGTGCCGACCACACGCCGGGCCAGCTTTCGGGCGGGCAGCAGCAGCGAGTGGCGATCGCCCGTTCGATCGCGCTGGAGCCGCGCGTGATGCTGTTCGACGAGCCGACCAGCGCCCTCGATCCCGAGCTGGTCGGGTCTGTCCTCGAGGTGATGCGCGGCCTGCGCGAGAGCGGCATGACCATGATCGTGGTCAGCCACGAGATGGGCTTCGCCCGAAACGCGGCCGACCGGGTCGTGTTCATGGACGACGGGCTGATCGTGGAGCAGGGGCCGCCGGCGGCGATCTTCGAGACGCCGAGCCATGAACGGACGCGCGCCTTCATCGGCCAGATCCAGCGGCACTGAGGCCGGCGTGGCATGAGCGGCTGGGACAAGTTCGTCGAAACCTTCTTCAACGCGAAGGTCATGTGGAAGTACCTGCCGGACATCCTGTCCGGCATGGTGGTGACCATCGAGCTCGCGCTGCTGATCATCGTCACCGGCCTCGGGGCGGGGCTGGCGCTGGCTCTGTTGCGCAGCCTGGCGATCCGGCCGCTCAACTGGCTGATCATCTTCATCGTCGATCTGTTCCGCTCGCTGCCGCCGCTGGTCATCATCGTCCTGATGTACTTCGGCCTGCCTTACGCAGGCCCGGCGCCGTCCGGCTTCGTCTCGACCTGGCTTTCGCTCGCCTTCGTGCTGATGGCCTTCTCCGAGGAGATCTTCTGGGCCGGCATCACCTCGATCCCGAAGGGGCAGTGGGAAGCCTCGCGCTCGACCGGCCTGTCGTTCGGCCAGACCCTGTTCAACGTCGTATTGCCGCAGGCCTTCCGGCTCACCATCCCGCCGCTGACCAACCGCACCATCTCGATCACCAAGGGGACGGCGCTGGGCACCGTCGTGGCAGTGACCGAGATCCTGGGACAGGCCAGCTCTGCGATGTCCAACTCCTACAATCCCTCGCCCCTGATGATGGGGGCGGCGGCCTATGTGGTGCTGTTCCTGCCGGTCGTCGTTGCGGCCCGCTGGATCGAAGCCAAGTTCGCGTGGAAGCGATGATCGAAGCCTTCTTCAACATAGAGATCATGAAGGCGGCCTGGCCCATCGTGCTGACGGGCCTCTGGAACACGATCCTGCTGTCCCTGATCGTGGTGCCGCTCGGTCTGTTCGGCGGCCTGATCCTGGCGCTGCTCGCCTCGATCAGGCATCCGCTGGTGCGCTGGCCGCTGATGGCGTGGGTCGACTTCTTCCGGGCCTTCCCGCCGCTCGTGCTGTTGGTGCTGCTGTTCGCCGGCCTGCCGTTCGCGGGCCTCGAACTGGACGGCTTCGCCTGCGTGGCCATCGCCTTCTTCCTGAACACCGGCTCCTATTACGGGGAGATCTTCCGGGCCGGTATCGACTCGGTGCCGGGGGGCCAGGTCGAGGCGGCGCGCTCCACCGGTCTCAGCCGGATGCAGGCGATGCGCTACGTCGTGCTGCCGCAGGCCGTGCGGAACGTGATGCCGGACCTGCTCTCGAACACGCTGGAAGTCGTGAAGCTCACGTCGCTGGGTTCGGTGGTCGCCGTACCCGAACTGCTCTACGAGGCGCGGCAGGCGCAGAGCATCACCTACAATCCGACGCCGATCGTCATGGCCGCGGTCATTTATTTCCTGCTGCTGTGGCCGCTGGTTCGACTGCTGAGCCGCCTCGAGAACCGCGCTCTGGCCGGGCGCCGATAGGCGCCGGCCTCAGCGCTTCTGGACGCAATCCCGGTAGGTCACCGTCTGGTTCGCGCCTTCCTCGACGAAGGCGGTGTCTCCCTTGCTCCAGAAGACGAACGTGCCGCTCGAATCGGCGTAACGGATACCCGAGGCCGACAGGGTCTGCGGCAGGCTGAACTTCCGACCGTCGCTCAATTGCACCACGGCCAGCCCTCCCGGAATGGGACGTCCATCGGGGCCGACGCTCGACTTTCCGTCATAGAAGTCGGCCACAATGGTCTTGTTCTGCTGACACTGATACCGGACCGTCGACATCGGGGCATCCGCGGACGGAGCCTTGAGCGGTGGGCCGTCATTGCACGCGGCCAGAGCAGGCAGAAGCGACAGAACGGTGCAGGCGACCAGCGGATGGGTCATCGAGTGGCTCCAGAGCCGCAGGCGGCACGAGATCGGCATGAAGCCAAGCCAACGCTCGGGAGGAACGAATGTTGCCGGCTGCCTGTCAATCCTTGGCGAGAGCCTGGATCAGGTCGAGGGTCTTGGTCCGCAGACCCTTGTCGCGGATCTTGTAATAGGCCCGGACGAGTTCGAGGGTCTCGCGCTTGGTGTTGAGATCGTCGCTCTGCTTCACGGCCGCCTTGGGTCGACCCGGCTTGCGCTTGGTGCTGCCCACCGAGGCATCCATCCCGTCAAAGAAATGGGTCACGGGGACGTCGAGGACCTTCGAGAATTCGAACAGGCGGCTCGAACTGATGCGGTTGAACCCGCGCTCGTACTTCTGGACCTGCTGGAAGGTCAATCCGACGGCCTTCGCAAGATCGGTCTGGCTCATGCCAAGCAGCGCGCGCCGCTGGCGCAGCCTGCTGCCGACATGGGTGTCAACTGGATGTGATTCCGTCACATGTACCTCCGCCGTTCTATATCGGTATTGCATCGGGCTTTTACACCTACCTTTCGCTCCTCGGGGTGCGACAGGAAGCCTTACGGCAGTGACCTTCGCATGACTGCATGCGCACGGTCTATGCGGTTGCCGTGCGCGGGCTCGATCCCTACGGTACGTCCGCGTCAGGCGGCGAAGACCGCCCGCGGGAGGAATAATCAATGTTAAGTCTCATTCGCGGAGCTTCTTGCCTGCTTGTGTTGCTTTACGCACAAGCGGCCGTCGCCCAGACCAACTGGCCGGACAAGCCGGTCAAGCTCGTCGTGGGCTTCACCGCCGGCAGTGCGACCGACGTCACGGCCCGTATGTTCGCGCAGAAGTTCACCGAGGCCTGGGGACAGCCGGTGGTCGTCGAAAACGTCTCGGGCAATTCCGGCGCAATCGGGGTCGACAGGGTCGCCAAGGCCCCGCCGGACGGCTACACGCTGATGTGGTCGGGCAATGCCGCCATCACCATCCTGCCGTCGCTGCAGGCGCTGCCCTTCGATCCGCTGAGGGACCTGACCCCGATTTCGACCTCGCTGGTCATGCCGTCGGTCTTCGTCGTGAACAACGATCTGCCGGTGAAGTCGATCGCCGAGCTGATCGCCTACGCCAAGGCCAATCCCGGCAAGCTCTCCTACGGGACGCCGGGCGTCGGTACGCCGCAGCATATTGCGGGCGAGCTGTTCTGCCATCTGGCCGGGATCAAGATGGAGCACATCCCGTATCGCGGCGCCAACCTCACCGACGTGATGAGCGGCGTCGTGCCGGTCGGGATTCAGAACGCCGGTGCGGGAATGCCCATGGTGCGCGACGGCCGGGTGCGCGGCATCGCCGTCACCTCCCTGAAGCGCGCTGCGGGCGCCCCCGATCTGCCGACGCTCGCCGAGCAGGGGTTCCCGGGCTTCGAGGCGACGTCGTGGTTCGCGCTGATGGGGCCCGCCAAGCTGCCTCGTCCGATCGTGGACAAGGTGCGCGCGGAGTCGCTCAAGGTCCTGGCCGATCCGGAGATGCAGAAGAAGTTTGCGGTGATGGGGCTCGACCTGGTGGGCAGTACGCCGGAGGAAACCCGCGCCGCCATCGCCGCGGACATCCCGAAATGGGCCAGGGTCATCCGGGACGCCAACATCAAGACGGGGCGGTAGCCCTCAACCTTGTCTCTTTATCCTGTCGCGGCGCGCCAGTTCGGCGTCGGAGCTTTGCGGCAGCTCGAAGGTTCCGGTCTTCACGGCGCCTGCGCGCGCGTACACGCTCATGGTGACGCCCGTCGTCGAGACGTTGCTTTCGGCCAGTTTCAGCGCGCCGGCTTTCGAGCCCGGGCCGAACAGCTTCTTGCCGTTTCCGAGGACCAGCGGGAAGGTGAGCAGGCGGAACTCGTCGATCAGGTCGTGAGCGAGCAGGGTCTGCAGAAGTATGCTGCTGCCCTGGGTCAGCAGGACCGGCCCCGTTCCCTGCTTCAGCCGGGCGATCTCCGCGACGACATCGCCCGTCAGGGCGACCGAGTTCTTCCAGGTGAGCGGCGAGGAGGAAGAGGTAGCGACATACTTGGTGACCTCGTTGAAGACCCCGCCGATGGGATCGTCCTCGCCGACGAACGGCCAGTGCGCGGCGAAGATCTCGTAGGTCTTGCGGCCCAGCAACAGGTCGAACGGCTGTGAAAAGCACCCATCCATGAACTGGCCCATCGGCCCGTCCCAATAGGGTACGGTCCAGCCGCCATGCTCGAACCCGCCCGTGGGATCCTCCTCCGGCCCGCCGGGCGCCTGCATGACCCCGTCCAGGCTGACGAATGCGCCGGCAACGATCTTTCTCATGGCAATCCTCCGATGTGGGTGTCCCAAGGACGGGCGAAGGTCGCCCGATCCGACATCGACATCAGAGAGTCTCGAATGAGGAGGCGATTAGTATTCCTCGACGACCTGCCCGTTCGGATGGATCGTGACCCGCTTCGGCACGCCCTGAGGGCGGGTCGGCACGGGATCGCGGGTCACGTTGGCCCGCCACGAGCCGTCGTTCCTTTCTTCCAGTCGCTGGACGCGATAGCCCTGATTCTCGAGGCGGTCGCGGGTCACCGAATAGGTGTTGGGCTGGGATGGCGGCGGCGCCATGACGGGTGCCGGGGGCGCGACGGGCGGCGGGGGCAGGGCGCCGGGCGACATGGTGTCGGGCATCCGGCCACCATTGCCGATCGATCCGGGTACGAGCTGACCAAAGGCCGTGTCCGCCGCAGCGACCAGAGCCATCACGAAGACGACGGTGAGGAGGGTGGTACGCATCGGGTTTATATGGGTTGTCCGGCCCGCACTTGCTATGAGGAGGCGGGGGACACGCATGAAAATTCAAGGTGCTCTGTCACGTAAGTTGCTTTCCGAAATCTTGGCGCCGAGCCATGTTGCCGCGCTGCCCAAGGTTCTGGGTCCCATAAGCATCGTCTTCATGGGTATCGGTGCCATCATCGGCGCCGGCATCTTCGTCCTGACCGGTACGGCGGCCGCCCTCTATGCCGGGCCCGCCGTCGTCGTTTCCTTCGTGCTGGCGGGCCTTGCCTGTGCCTTCGTGGCGCTCTGCTATGCCGAGCTGGCGACGCTGATGCCGGTGGCTGGCAGCACCTACACCTACACCTATGCCAGCCTCGGGCAGCTCGCGGCCTGGCTGGTCGGCTGGAACCTCATCCTCGAGTATTCGATCGGCGCGGCCGCGGTGGCGGTGGGATGGTCGGGCTACTTCAATGGCACGCTCGACTCCATAGGCCTCGCCATCCCGCCCCGGCTGTCGACCTCGACCGGGCAGGCCGTCCAGCTCGCCGACGGTACCACCGCGACTGCCATCGCCAATCTGCCGGCCGCGGGGATCGTCGCGCTGCTTACCTTTCTGCTCGTTCAAGGCACGCGTGAGTCGGCGCGCCTCAACAATCTCATGGTGGCAATCAAGCTGACCGTCATCCTGGCGTTCATCGGCTTCGGGATTGGCCATGTCTCCGTCGCGAACTGGCAGCCGTTCGTGCCACCGAACACAGGGACCTTCGGGATCTTCGGCTGGAGCGGTGTCCTGCACGGCGCCTCGGTCGTGTTCTTCACCTATATCGGCTTCGACGCCGTCTCCAATTGCGCTCAGGAAGCCAAGCGGCCGCAGCGCGACATGCCGATCGGCATCCTGGGGGCGCTCGTGGTCTCGACGATCCTCTATATCCTGGTGGCGGGCGTGCTCGTCGGTGTCGTGCCGTACCCCGAGCTGAACGTGGCTGCCCCGGTCGGGCTCGCGGTGGATCGCATGGGCGTCGGCTGGTTCGCTGCACTGATCCAGCTCGGTGCGCTGATCGGAATCACGACGGCGATCCTCGTTCTGCTCTACGGGCAATGTCGCATCTTCGCGACCATGGCGAACGACGGGCTGATGCCGCCGCTGTTCAGCCGCGTCCACCCGAGGCTGAAGACGCCCTGGCTCAGTCAGATCATGATCGGCGTGATCGTGGCCGCAATTGCTGCGGTGGCGCCGATCGAGATGCTGAGCGAACTGGTCGGCGTCGGCACGCTGTTCTCGTTTCTGATGGTCTGCGCGTCAGTGGTCCGACTTCGTCGTCTTGAGCCGCATGCCGCCCGGCCTTTCCGGGTGCCGGCCGTGCCCTTGATCCCGATGCTCGGCATTCTGTCCTGCCTCGGCCTGATGATCGGGCTGGCACCCATGACCTGGGCACGACTCGTCATTTGGATTGCGATCGGCCTCGTCATCTACTTTGCCTATGGCCGATCGCGCGCCGCCCGTCGCCTGAGTGACGACCTTAAAGCAGGGGATGACGCTTCCGCGTGAGCGGCACGACGACCACGCTGGCTCCTGGCCGGGCGATGGCCGCGGCGACGGCCGCCGTGACCTCGGCAGCGGTCCTGGCCTGCGTTGCCGGCGCGCCATAGCCTTTGGCAAGCGCCTCCAGGTCGATCCCCGTCAGGTCGAGGCCGGGCACGTTCGGCGTCTCTTCGAGTTCCGCGAAGGATTTCAGGATGGCGTATTCATGATTCTGCAGGACGACGAAGACGACGCGAGCCTTCTGCTGGACCGCCGTGTAGAGCGCCTGGATCGAATACTGAAAGGAGCCGTCGCCCATCAGCGCGATGACCGGGCGATTGCGACCGCTGCTGCGTTCCGCGAGCGCCAGGCCGACGGCCGCCGGCATGTCCCAACCCAGGCCGCCCGACGCGAAGGTGTAGAAGCAATCGGGCTTGTCGATGCGGAACTGGTCCTGCATCTCGGCAACGACCGAGGGCGCTTCCTCGACCAGCACATAGTCGGCGGGGCAGGCGGCGCGCACCGCGGCCATGATGGCGTCGCCCGCCAGAGGCTGGGGTTCCAGGTCGGGCGTCTTCGGTGCGGGACGCAGCGGCGCGGCAATCGACGAAGTCCGCTTCTTAAGCTGCGGCTGGATCGCCTCCAGGAACAGCCGCGCGTCCGAAACCAGGCTGTCGCCCACCGGCGCCTTGGACGACATGTTCGGGTCGTCGGTCACCTGCAGCAGGTGCGTGCCCTTCGGAATGTAGTCGCCCCCGACATAGGGATAGTAGCGAAACACCGGCGCGCCGACGACGATCACCAGATCATGGCCCGCGAACTTCTTGCCCAGAGGCCCGATGGCCGCGGGCAGGGCGCCGGCGTGCTGGGGGTGGGTCTCCGGGAAGGGGGTGCGTTCGGCGAAGGGCGCCGTCCAGACGGGAACGCCCAGCGTTTCGGCGAACAGGATGCCGTCCTTCCAGGCCTGGCTTCGGGCCAGGTCCGATCCATAGACGATGACGGGCGACCTGGCGGCATTGATGCGTTCGGCGAACTCGGTCACCCGAACCGGATCGGGGCCGGTGCGCGTGGCGACCGTGCGGAAGGCATCGATCTCCGGCATCGGCTTGTCCCAGTCGTCGAGCGGCAGGGACAGGAACACCGGACCGGCGGGCTGCTGCATCGCGGTCGCATAGGCCCGCATGAAGGCGGCCGGAATGTCTTCGGCTCGCGCGGGCTCGTAGGCCCATTTCACCCAGGGCCGCGGCAGGTTTGCGGCGTCGATGTTCGTGAGGAGCGGCTCGAGCAGGAGCATTTCGCGCGTCTGCTGGCCGGCCGTGATGATGAGCGGCGTCTTGTTCTGGTAGGCCGTGACGATGCAGCCCAGCGCGTTGCCCATGCCGGCGCCGGTATGCACGTTGACGATGACCGGCTTGCGGAGGCCCTGCGCGATCCCGTCGGCAATGCCGACGACGCTCGCCTCCTGCAGGGCCATCACATAATCGAAGTCATCCGGGAAGTTCTTGAGGAAGGTTTCTTCCGTCGAGCCGGGGTTACCGACGACGGTCGTGAGTCCGAGCTTGCGGAGCAGATCGAAGGTAACGTCCTTGACTGTGCGCATGCGCAATTCCTCCGCTAGTGTTTCACAAGGGCATCGTAGCCCCGCGCGCGAAGTGTGGCACTCGCAATTGCTGGTACGGTGAACGAGACCTGCGAACGGAGCGCCCCACGAGGGGTAGGGCGCTCCGCCAGATCCGCAGGCTGGGAGGGTGTGGCTCCTACTGCTCGCGGACGTTACCCGATGGCTCCAGCGTCACCGCGACCTCGACGTTGTTGCGCATCGCCTTGCCGGTCCAGTTGCCGGCGGTATCGCGCGTCAGCAACTTGATGCCGTTATAGCCCTTGGCTTCGAGCTGCGACTTGGCGGCGGCTTCAGCCGCCGTGGCATTGGACGAAGTGGCCGGCAGATTCGTGTTCGGATTGCTGGTCTGGCCCGGCATCGAGTTCATGTCGCGGCCGGCCGGCGTGCTGGGCTGCATGGTCTGGGCAAAGGCGGCGCCACCGATGCTGGTCACGGCGATCGCGGCTAGGGTGACGAGGGTCTTCTTCATGCATTCCTCCATTGGTTTCAGGCTGTGAGCGATCAACGCCGGCCTTTGAAAGGTGTTGCATGAACTTGCGGGAACACTTTCCCGGCATCTGCCGTCGGCTGCACGAAGGAACTCCATCCTGTAAGTGAAAGGTTCCATGGACCCGGCCTCCTTCATTCTCAGCCACGCAGGCCTTTTCGCTGCCGCTTTCCTCGCGGCCACGGTTTTGCCCTTTCAGTCGGAACTGGTGCTGATCGGCCTGCTGGTCGCCGAGCCGACCCATTGGGCGACGCTGCTGTTCGCGGCCTCGCTCGGCAACACGCTGGGCGCCGTGGTGAACTGGATCCTGGGGCGCCTGATCGAGCGTTTCCGCGACCGCTCGTGGTTTCCCGTGACGCCGCGCGACTACGAACGCGTCGAGCGCTGGTATGCCCGCTGGGGGATCTGGTCCTTGCTGTTCGCCTGGCTGCCATTCGGCGGCGACGCGCTCACCGTGGTGGCCGGTGCGTTGCGCACGCCCTTGCTCCCGTTCGTTGTCCTGGTCGGGATCGGCAAGACGGCACGCTACGCCGTCCTCGTCGCGGCGACCCTGGGCTGGCTCGCTTAGCGGCCAGGGCGTGGCACCGATATTGCTTCCTCTTGCGCGTGGACACGACCGGGGAGGCCTTCATGCAGTCATCATCGTTTCGCCGACGTACAGGATTGGCGGCGCTTGCCCTGACGTTCCTGTTCGGAGCCTCGGCGGTCGCGCAGGACAAGGTCCGTTTCCAGACCGACTGGATCCCGTCCGGCGAACACGCGATGTACTACGGTGCCTGGAGCAAGGGCATCTACGCCAAGCACGGCATCGACATCACGATCACCCGCGGCTACGGCTCGGGCGACACCGTCACCAAGGTGGCCTCGGGCGCGGCCGATTTCGGAGTCGCCGATATTGCCGCCGTGCTGACGGCGCGGGCGCGCACCAACGTGCCGGTCAAGACCATCGCCGTGCTGTACAACGAATCGCCGCACTCGCTGTTCGTGCTGAAGAGCTCGGGCATCACCAACTTCAAGGGGCTGGAAGGCAAGAAGATCGGCATCACGCCGGGCAACAGCCACCGCTTCTACTTCCCCGAAGTCGCCAAGAAGGCGGGAACGGACCCGAACAAGCTGATCTGGACCAACATGGACGGCGCCGCGATGGCGGCTCAGCTCATCGCCAAGAACATCGACGCGGCGCCGTTTTATTCGATCCACTACTACTACATCAACAAGGCGGCGGTTAAGGCCGGCCAGGAGATCCTGCCGCTGCCCTTCGTCGAGGTCGGCTTCAAGATCTACGCGGCGAGCCTCATCACCACCGACAAGATGATCCAGGACAAGCCCGACCTGGTGAAGCGCTTCCTGGCCGCCACCAAGGAGGCCTTCGAATGGGCCGCGGCCAATCCCGAGGAAGCCTGCAAGCTGCACGTCGCACGCTTTCCCGAGGTCGAGCTCGACGACTGCATGGGCAGCGTGAAGGCGGTGATGAAGTTCGTCTTCAACGACCACACCAAGGAATTCGGCTGGGGCAAGGAGAGCCCGGAGCGGCTCAAGTTCTCCTGGGAGACGATCGCGACGGCCAACGAGCTGAAGCCCGAGTTCGACTACAAGACCGCCATCGACACGAGCAAAGTCGCCAAGTAGGGGCAGGAAGTGATCTCGCTCAACCGGGTCACACGCATCTTCAACAGCCGTGACGGCGATCAGGTCACGGCGCTGCAGGACGTGTCGCTGGAGATTGGCCGCAACGAGTTCATCACGCTCGTGGGCCCGTCCGGCTGCGGCAAGTCCACGCTTCTGCGCATCGTGGCCGGGCTGATCCTGCCGACGGCGGGCCGGGCCTCGATCGGCGGCGAGGAGATCACCGAGCCGCGGGCGGAAACCGGCATCGTCTTCCAGGCGCCGACCTTGCTCCCCTGGGCGAGCGTGCTCGACAATGTGCTGTTTCCGCTGCGCATGATGCATCGCATCGATTCGACCAGCACCGACAAGGCGATGGCGCTGATCAAGCTGGTCGGCCTCACGGGATTCGAGGGCAAGTCGCCGCGCGAGCTCTCGGGCGGCATGCAGCAGCGGGTCGCGATCTGCCGGGCGCTGGTGCACGATCCGGACATCCTGCTGATGGACGAGCCGTTCGGAGCGCTCGACGCCCTGACGCGCGAGGAAATGACGATGGAGCTGCTGCGCATCTGGAGCGAGCGACCCAAGACCGTCCTGTTCGTGACTCATTCGATCACCGAGGCCGTCGTGCTGGCCGACCGGGTGGTGGTGATGTCGCCACGGCCGGGGCGCATCGCGGAAATCATCGACATCGGCCTGCCGCGCCCGCGCAGCTTCGAGACCGAGACCACGCCGGAATTCCACGAGGCAAGCCATCGCATCCGCCAACTCATCTTCGGGACACGTCATGTCAGTTCAGGCCGCGCCGCCGCTTGAGGAGCGGCAGAAGCCGCCCCGACGACGAAAAAAGAGCGCGGCCCTCTACGAGGTGGTGGTGCCTCTGATCGCCACTGCCGGCCTGTTTCTCCTATGGGAAGGCGCCTGTCGCGCCTTCGATATTCCCGGCTATTTGCTGCCGGCGCCGACCGATATCTGGAAGGACACGATGGCCATCGGGCCAACCGTGGCCGGCCATACGATGGCGACCTTCAAGACGGTCATGCTGGGCTTCGTTGTGTCGATCCTGATCAGCCTGCCGCTGGCCGTCGTGCTGACCGCATCGCCCGCGATCGCGGCAGCGGTCTATCCGTTCCTCGTCTGGACGCAGTCGATCCCGAAGGTGGCGCTGGCGCCGATCCTTGTGGTGCTCCTCGGGACCAACGAGCTGCCGCGCATCGTGATCACCGTGCTGGTGGCGTTCTTTCCGCTGGTCATCTCGATCGCGACCGGGCTTCTGTCCGTGCCGCCCGAACTGATCGAGCTCAGCCGGGCCTGCCGCGCCTCGAAGCTGAGCGAGCTCCTGCGGATCAGGCTGCCGTACGCGATCCCGTTCATCTTCGCCGGCCTCAAGGTGGCGATCTCGCTCGCCGTCGTCGGCGCGGTCGTGGCGGAGTTCGTCAATGCCGACGCCGGGCTGGGCTTCCTCATTCAAACGTCGACGGCATTCTTCAAGGTGCCTGTGGCGTTCGGGGCGCTTATCATCCTGTCGGTGATGGGCGTGGTGCTGTTCCAGATCGTGGTCGCAGCCGAGCGGGTGTTCTTCCCGTGGTCGAGCAGCAATACGACGCCGGGTGCCTGACCGGCCGCGCAAGGGGAGAGTGTGACATGGCGAAATCGCCGAAAGAGTCGATGACCGTTATCCGCGGCGGCCGCGTGGTCGACATCAAGGGCCATGCAGCGCCCAAGGCCGACATCCTGGTGAAGGGCGACACCATTGTGGAGATCGGCGCGAAAGTGTCGGCGCCGGAATCGGCCACCGTGATCGACGCGGGCGGCAAGCTGCTTCATCCCGGCCTGATCAACGGCCACACGCACAGCCATGGCAACCTCGCCAAGGGCATGGTCGATGGCGTGACCCTGGAGCTGCTGCTGACGGCGGGGCCCTTCATGAGCGGCGCTCGCACCCTCGAGGACAAGTACCTGTCCAGCCTGATCGGCGCGTGCGAGATGGTGATGAAGGGCTGCACCGCCGCCTATGACCTCGCGGCGGAGTTTCCCATGCCGACGGCGGAAGGGTTGGCTGCCATCGGGCAGGCCTATGCCGATGTCGGCATGCGCGCCATGCTGGCGCCGATGGTGGCCGATACCAGCTTCTTCCAGGCCATTCCCGGGCTGATGGACCAGTTGCCGCCCTCGCTGCAGAAGGAGGTCGAGGCCTATCAATTCTCGCCCTACAAGGCGAGCGTGAAGCAGATGAAGAAGGCGCTGCACGGCTGGAAGCTCGACCGACAGGGCGTCCATCTCGCGGTCGCGCCGACCATCCCGCATCACTGCAGCAAGGAATTCCTGCTGGCCTGCCTGAAGCTCGCCAAGGATTACGACACCGGCCTGCACACCCACGTTTCCGAGTCCAAGGTTCAGGTCGTCGCCGGCTACCGGCTCTACGGCACGTCGCTCACCGCCTACATGGATTCGCTGGGGCTGGTCGGGCCGAAATTCACCGTGGCGCACGGCGTCTGGCTGGACGGCGACGACATGAAGCTGCTGGGCGACAAGGGCGCCTCGGTCTCGCACAATCCGGGCTCGAACATGGTGCTGGGCAACGGCATCGCCGACATGCGCGGCATGCTGAATGCCAAGGTCAATGTCGGCATCGGCACCGACGGCGCGAGCTGCTCGGACAATCAGAACATGTACGAGAACATGCGGCTGGCCTCGATGGTCTCGAAAGTGCAGGGGCCGGATAACCGCGAGTGGATCACGACCGAGGAGGTGCTGCACGCCGCGACGGCGGGCAGTGCGCGAGCCCTCGGCCTGGGCGACAAGATCGGCAAGCTGGAGGCCGGCTACAAGGCCGACATCGTGTTCCTGGACCTGGGGCACATCAACTGGATCCCGTTCAACGATCCGACCAACCAGATCGTGCACACGGAAGACGGCGCGGCCGTGCATTCGGTGATGGTCGCCGGTCGTATGATCCTCGAGGACCGCAAGCTCCTGAACGTCGACATGGTGCAGCTCGCGCGTCAGGCCGAGAAGGCCCGCGAGCGGCTGGAGCGGGGCCGCAAGCCGGCCAAGGCGCTCTACGACAAGCTAGAGAAGGTGGTGAACACCTTCTGCCCCGGGCTCGCCAAGCAGCCGCTCCATATCGACCGGTTTGGCGGCAGCCATCACCACGCCTACCACGGTCATCACCACCACTAGGCGGCGGTGACGCCGATCAGCGAATCGTGCAGCCAGATCATCGCGGCATAGGCTGCGGTGCCGATGACCACGACAAGGACGTCGTTCTTCGACCAGCCGACGCGTGGGGCACCCGCATCTCCCCGGCGCTTGACGGCAATGCGGTCATAGACGGCCCAGGCGAGCAGGCCGCCGAATAGCAGCATCGAGCCGAGGTCGCCGTTCACCAGCAGATGCGAGAGCGCCCAGGCTTTCACGGCGACCAGCATGGGGTGCCGCAGCAGGGATTTGATGCGGCTCGGCGGTGCGTAGGTCGCCACGAGCGCCACGAAGGCGAACCACAGGAGCGTGGCGGCGATCGGATGAAAGGCGCGGAAGGGCGGGTTCCAGACCTGGATGTACCCTGCGCTCCGATATTGCCCGAAGCCGATGACGATCAGGACCAAGCCGGCCAGGGCGAGCAGGGAGTAGAGGCCTTTGTAGCCCCCTTCGCCCAACCGGCCGATGACGGCGGCCCGCGGTTCGCGGAGTGTCGTGAAGAAATGGACGCCGATGAACAGCGCTAGGCCAAGCAGAAGGGTCGACATGCTTCACCATAGCACGCCTACCCCCGCTTGAGCATGGGCTGGGTGGTCAGCGCGACATCTGGGTGACGCTGCCGGTGGTGTCGACCGTCACGGCGACTTCGGTGTCGTTCTTGGTGGCGAGCGCCTGCCAGGAGCCGTCGTCGCGGCGCTTGAGCTCCTTGATGTTGGTGTAACCGCTGGCCTCGATCTGTGTGCGGGCCGACGTGGCGGTCTGGGCGCTGCCCGGCATCCCGGCCGGTGGGGCGGCGGGGGTGGTGGAAGTGCCCGTGGAAGGCGGCATCTGGGCGACCGCCAGGGAGGCGAAGAGGACGAAACCGGCGGCAGCCGGCAGGACGAGCTTCATCGGGGCATCCCTTCCATTTTGCGCAATCCAATTTGCGCAACGTCCTGAGACAATGCGGGAGGGCGCCGGACGTTGCGGTGGGGAACGTGGCGAGTTCCGCTGCGTTGCAGAAATCTAGACCAAGCGTCAGTTTTAGAGGGTCCCGTGAGAGTTCTGCCTGCTTTGGTGTCGTCTGCGTTGGTGCTGACCGTCCTGCCGGTGCTGGCTCAGCAGACTGCGTTGGCGCCGGGGAATCCTGATTGCGGTACCAGCGAACCCGACACGATCGAGATCAGTTGGGATGCGCCTTGCGAACCGGGCTCCTGGATTTATGAACCGGGGACCGGCTGCCGCATGGCCGAATGGCATCCCGACCCGCAGGACAAGGTCACCTGGCGCGGGTCATGTCGCGCGGCTCTGCGGGAGGGACCGGGGGCGGCCCAGTGGACGGAACATGGCGAGCCCATCGACCACTTCGAGGGGACATACCGACACGGCGTCCGGGAGGGGCTCGGGCGGTACACCTGGAACGCCAACGGCCGCTTCGAAGGCGCCTATAGCCGTGACCTGCCCAACGGCTTCGGAACCGTAACGGTCTTGGGGATCACTCTGTCGGGCGAGTGGCGCGATGGCTGCCTGAAGTCAGGTGACAGATCGGTGGCGATCGGCGTCCCTCGGGCAGACTGCGAAGAGCCGCCCGAGTATGTCGGCGAAACCGCCCATGTGCCGCCGGACTAGGCGATATTGAAGTAGTGCAACGCCATTCCGATCAGCCCGGAGGCCACGATCGGATAGGCGGGATTGATCTTGGTCCGCCACAGCAGCAGGAACACTCCCAGCGCAATCACACCGAAGAAGACGTGGGTGATGGCGCCACGTCCCATGATGATGGCGCCCGCCAGGACGAGGCCGACGGCGACCGAGCCGAGCCCCGTCTGGATCGCCGGCCGCCAGCGCCAGGTGGCAAGGTGTGTCCAGAGCCGGCCCACGAAAAAGGTCAGCAGGCCGGTCGGCAGGAAGAACGCCACGAGCGCCACCAGCGCCCCCGGAATATGGGCGACGGTGACGCCGATCGAGGCGACCATCATCATGTTCGGACCCGGCGCCAGCTGACCCAGGCTGTAGAAATGAAGCAGCTCGGGGAACGTCACCCAGTGGTAGGTGTCGACCGTGAGTTCCTTCATCTCGGGGAAGGCAGCCATGCCGCCGCCGATGGTCAGCAACGACAGGTAGGCGAAGACGCCGGCAAGGTCCCAGAGCTGCTTCACCGGATGTCCTTGTCGCGCGGCCGGTGCCACCAGATGGCGACGATCCCGGCCGCGATCAACGCGTAGGGCACAGGGACCTTGAAGAAGGCCACCGCCACGGCGGTGGCCACCACGAACACATAGTCGGCGTAGGTCTTCAGGGTCTTGGCGCCGAGCTGGACCAGGACGACCAGGATGAGGCCGACCGCGCCCGCGGCGATCCCATGCAGGAAGGCCTTCGACCAGGGGCCGTCTCCGCCAGCCCCGTAGAGCAGCCCGGCCGCGATCATCAGGCTGGCGCCGGGAATGCACATGCCCAGGGTGGCGACGAGAGCCCCCATGCCGCCGCGCAGGCGGTCGCCCACCAGGATTGACATGTTGGTGGCGTTGAGTCCCGGCAGGGTCTGGCTGATCGACAGCAATTCGACGAAGGTCACGTCGTCCAGCCAGCGCTGGCGCACGACCAAGCCGGTGCGCAGATAGGCGACCACGCCGCCGCCGATGCTCGTCGCGCCCATGACCAGAAAGACCCAGAAGAGCTTTCCGAGCGACGGCGGTGGTGCAGAGGTTTCGGCGTCGCTCATTCGTGGGCTTGCGGCGGATTGCCCTTCAGCCGGTACACGGCGCCGGTCTTGGTCGTGGTCAGCGTCAGCCAGTCGGCCGCAACCTGCTGCAGCTCCAGGAAGAAGCGCTCACAGAGGTTCAACGACTTGTGCTTGATGTCCTCCGGGCCGGTGAACCTGAGCTGGAAGGCGAACTCGCCGACGAAGGCGTGGTGGTCGCCACGCGCGCGCCACAGGCCGAGATTGGCCGTTGCCGCCGTGTGATGGCCGAAGTCGAGCAGGCAGATGTCCTGCAGGAGCTCCTCGACGATCGTCTGGTTGACCAGGGAGATGTCGTTGGGGCCGTCGCAGGAGATTGCGCCCAGTGTCGGGAAGATCTGGGTCAGTTCCGGCAGCGACATGTTGCCGAGCGACGACATCACGATGCGCGCCGCCTGGGGGGCCTGGCTGAGGCCGAATTCGACATTGTGCGACAGCAGACGCCGAATGCCGCCGATCTTCTCCTTGAGCGGCATGACCTCGAGCTTGAACTTGATCTTGTACTTGCCGTCGATGCGCGGCCGCACGTCGAGAGCCTGGGCCTTCGCCATGTTGTCGCTGCGATACTTGAACACGATCTCGGGATCGCCGATCGCGAAGCCGTCCTGATAGGCGATCCGGCGCCGTACGATGAAGTTGTTGTTGTAGAGGTGGTAGCCGCCGGTATCGAGGAACAGGACCTCGCGTACTTCGGGCCGCTGCTGGGACTTCGGGGTGTGCTGGTAGCCGACGCCCGTGGTCGCCGCGGCGCGCTGGACCAGGGCGGCGAACTCCTTGAATACGTGGGCCGAGGTGAAACGATCGGGCTTGAGGATCAGCTTGCACTGCAGATACTGGATTTCGTCGCAGCGGCGGCCGTCGGCATAGAGGCTGTCCTGGCGATCGCCAAGCCACTGCGCGATCTGCCCGTCATCCTGATGTGAATGCATTGTCTCTCCCTGACGGTAGCGTAGCGCCAGCCTATGGCGCTGTCATCTGGGCCGATTGGGTCGCCTTGCCGTAGGTCTCGACCTTCCCGTCCGTGAAGCAGACGTAGTAGCGGTCGGACATCGACCACGGCGTGCGGCTCCAGAAGTCCCTCAGAACCGTGTAGTAGGCGCAATCCTTGCCGGGGGTATAGGTCGATCCTTCCGGGGGCCCCATGACCGCCCGGACCTGCTCACGATCCATTCCGGCCTGGAGACGCTCGACATTGTCGCCGTGCACGCAACCGGCCAGCAGGAGGGCGGCCGCAAGCAGGCATGGTGTATTCTTCATGGCTTTCTCCTGTGATTAGTAGGGTTGGGCCTCGCCGCCAACAATTGTCGGGCAGGCAGATGGCTGGCGCAATTCCGAACGATGCGGTACGTCCGAAGGATGCAGGACCACCCCAGATTTGTCGCGCCGGGCCTCCCGGCTTCGCTGAGCGGCGCCACCGCCGGCCTGGCCGAAACGCCCATTTCCGAAGTGGCGATGACCGTGTTCGGCGACCCCGACGTCGTGCCGATGTGGTTCGGCGAGAGCGATCTCGTGACGCCGGACTTCGTACGCGAGGCCGCGGCCAAGGGCCTTCAGGCGGGCGAGACTTTCTATACCTGGCAGCGGGGCATTCCCGAACTGCGCAGTGCCCTGTCGGCCTATACGGAGCGGCTCTACCGGATCAAATGTCCGGTGGAACGCCTCACGGTGACGACCGGCGGCATGCAGGCCATCCTGCTGACCTGCCAGCTCCTGCTCGATCCGGGCGACAATGTCGTGATCGTCTCGCCGATCTGGCCGAACATCACGTCGGCGACGAAGCTGGTGGGGGGCGTTCCGAAATACGTGGCCCTCGACCGCACGCCGGCCGGCGGCTGGACGCTCGACCTGCAGAAGGTCTTCGACGCCGTCGACGACCGCACGCGGGCGATCTTCGTCAACTCGCCGGGCAATCCGACGGGCTGGACCATGTCCACAGAAGAGCAGGCGGCGTTGCTGGACTTCGCGCGCAAGCGCGGCGTCTGGATCATGGCCGACGAGGTCTATGCCCGCCTGATCTATACAAAGCGGCCCGACGGCCGCCAGGTGGCGCCGTCCTTCCTCGAACTGGCCGGGCCGGACGATCCGGTCATCGTGCTCAACAGCTTTTCCAAGCCGTGGGCGATGACCGGCTGGCGCCTCGGCTGGCTCACCCATCCGGCGGCGCTGGGCGACCAGTTCGCCAAGCTGGTCCAGATCAACACCTCGGGCGTTCCCGCCTTCCTGCAGAAGGGCGCCGTGGCCGCGCTGGAGCAGGGCGACGATTTCGTCCACGAGATGGTCGAGCGCTGCCGGTCGGGCGGCGAGCTGGTATTCCAGCGCCTCTCCGCCCTGCCGAAGGTCAGGATCGCGCGGCCGGACGCGGCCTTCTACGCCTTCTTCTCGGTCGACGGCGTCAGCGACACGCTGGCCTTCTGCAAGACGATGGCGAAGCAATACAAGGTGGGGCTGGCGCCCGGCGAGGCGTTCGGACCGGGTGGGCAGGGCAATGTGCGCCTGTGCTTCGCGTCGAGCGCGGAGCGGCTGAGCAAGGGCCTCGATCGCATCGAAGCCGCCGTCAAGGCGTTGTGATGCCGGTATGTCCACACCTCCCTCCATCGTGGTCCAGCACCTGCGCAAGGTGTATGGCGAGATCGTCGCGGTCGATGACCTGAGCTTCTCGGCGCCGCGCGGCGCCGTGCTGGGACTGCTCGGCGGCAACGGTGCGGGCAAGACCACCACCATCGCCATGCTGCTCGGGCTGCTGGAGCCGACGGCCGGCAGGATCGAGATCCTCGGCATCGACATGCTGCGGCGCCGCTATGCGGCGCTGCCGCGCCTGAACTTCTCCTCGCCGTATGTCGACCTGCCGCATCGCCTGACGGTGCGCCAGAATCTGCAGTTCTACGGCCGGCTCTATGGCGTGAAGGACCTGCGCCACCGCATCGACGAGATCGCCGAGCACATGCAGGTCTCGGCCTTCCTCGATCGCCCGGCCGGCAAGCTCTCGGCCGGCCAGAAGACGCGCGTGGCGCTGGCCAAGGCGCTGATCAACCGGCCGGACGTGCTGCTGCTCGACGAGCCGACCGCCTCGCTCGACCCGGACACCGCCGACTGGGTGCGCGGCTACCTCGAAACCTATCAGCACGAAACCCACGCCACGATCCTGCTCGCCTCGCACAACATGGCCGAGGTCGAGCGGCTGTGCGACGACGTGATCCTGCTGCAGGCCGGCAAGGTCTTCGAGCGTGGCAGCCCGCGCGAGCTGCTCGAGCGGTTCGGCCGCGAGGACATGGAGGAGGTGTTCCTCGACATGGCGCGCGGCCGGGGACGCGGGCTCGATGCCTTGAAGGGCGAAGGAGATGCGCCATGAGCGGCTCCTTCAACCGGATCTACGCGCTCGTGTTGCGCCATATCTATCTCTGGCGCAGCTCGGTGATGCGCCTGGTCGATTCGATCTACTGGCCGGCCGTGCAGATGGTGATGTGGGGCTTCATGACCCAGTACCTGCTGCCGCAAGCCTCGTTCGTGGCGCAGGCCGCCGGGGTGCTCCTTTCGGGGCTGCTGCTCTGGGAAGTCGTCGTCCGCGGCAATCTCTCGCTTTCGATCGCCTTCCTGGAGGAGATCTGGTCGCGCAATCTCGGCCATCTCTTCGTCAGTCCCATCCGCTCCTGGGAACTGGCCGCCGGCATCATCATCGCATCGCTGCTTCGCACGCTGCTCGGCATGATACCGGTATCGCTCATGGCCTGGGCGTTCTTCGGCTATTCGATCTACACGCTCGGCCTGCCGCTGCTCGCCTTCTTCGTGATCCTGCAGATGTTCTCCTGGTCGATCGGGCTGGCCATGTCGGGCCTGGTCATGCGGGTGGGGCAGAGCGCGGAGAGCTTTGCCTGGGCGGCGGTGTTCGTGCTGATGCCGGTGAGCGGGGTCTATTATCCCATCTCCGTGCTGCCGCACTGGCTGCAGGTCATCGCCTGGGGATTGCCGCCGGCCTACATCTTCGAGGGCATGCGCTCGATCATGCTGGAGAAGACGGTCCATTGGGACATGCTGGCCCTCGCTTTCGGGCTGTCGGCTGTCTACCTCGTGATCGGCTTCCAGGTTTTCCAGTGGTTCTTTCGCTCGTCGCGCCGGGCCGGTTCACTCCTTGGCCAGGGCGAGTAGAATAGGGCCGTTTCCGGAGGTGAGTGATGTTCAAGCACGTGATGGTTCCCGCACTTCTTTCGCTCGCCGCCGCAGCGTGCTCGACCGTGGACAAACTGGGCAGCGAGCCCATTACGCCGCCCAAGCCGGTGCCCGCCTGGTCCAGCATCTACACTGTCCCCTATGACTCGATGGTGACCTGCCTCGCCGCGCCGGCTGCCAGCGGCTTCGTCGTCAACATCGAGCCGTCCTCGGCACCCGGCACGACGACGGTCCTGTACGTGCCGCAGAGCGCCCCGCAGGCGGAATCGCGCTATGTCGTGAAGCGCGTGCCCGACGGCACGATCCAGGTCGACTGGATCCGGGTCGGCACGGTGGGCGGTCTCGACTGGCTCGACGTCCAGGCCCGCCAGCGCGCCAATCGCTGCGGCGGGATCGGCTAACTACCGGGCGTTCAGCACTGCGGTACAGGCCGCCGGCAGTTTCGGCCGGTAAGGCTTGGGCGGGGTGGTCGGCGGAACGACCGGCGCCTTGCGGAACCACGATTCCAGCGCTTCGCCACAGCCGTCGTCCTGCGCATAGTCGGCCTGCGGCTGGCACTGCGGATTGCCCGGCGGGCAGTAGAGGCGGACATGGAAGTGCGAATCGTGCCCGTACCAGGGGACGAGCTTGCGCAGCCACGCGCGGTCGCCCCCGACCGTCTGGCAGAGCCGCTGCTTGATCCACTTGTTGACGAACATGCGGTCCAGATTCGGCATCTGTGCCGCCGTCCTCAGCAGGAAGACGTGCTGCTCGGTGAAGACCGAGTCGTCGATGCCGCTGTCGTCGGCCAGCACCAGGGAGCGCAGGCGCGGATTCTCGCGATCGGCCGGTGCGCGGCGCGCCCCTGGCTGGCGCTCGAACCAGATGTCGGCGTCGAGCC
This sequence comes from Rhodospirillales bacterium 24-66-33, assembly GCA_002281855.1. GTDB lineage: Bacteria > Pseudomonadota > Alphaproteobacteria > Reyranellales > Reyranellaceae > Reyranella. The sequence goes on from NCHQ01000007.1 coordinate 48,866, forward strand.
CAACCTGGTGGCTGGCATGGCCATAAGGGGCAGGGCCGCCCCGCGGTTGGCCGATGTCACCGATATAGAGATGGGCCTGCCCGGCGGCCCGGATCTTCTCCGACAGGGTCTTGATGAACTCGAGGGTGACCGGCTGGCCCCAATAACGGTTGCGGCTGACCCGGATGGCCTCGTAGCCCGGTCCCTCCAGCGGCAGCGCCTGCGCCCCTTGCAGGCACCCCGCGGTGTAGAAACCGATCGATTGGGTCGGGCCGGGCGCGGGCGTCTGGACCGTGGCCCAGTCGTCGGCGCGGGCCGCGTTCGTCAGGAACAGGAGAGCCGCGAGCAGCGGAACCGCGAAGCGCATCATCTTGTTGGCACGATAGTCGCTCGCTAAGACTTTGCCCATGGCCGACTACGAGTTCCTCAAGATCGACCGGCAGGGCGCCGTCACATTCCTGACGCTGAACCGGCCGCAGCGGCGCAACGCGCTGACGCACCGCATGATGCTGGAACTGGAGGACGCCTTCGTGGGCGTCGGAAACGATCCGGCCTGCCGGGTGCTCGTACTGCGCGGGGCGGGCGGGCATTTCTGCGCCGGTGGCGATCTCGACACGATGGCCGACCTGCCGCCCGTACCGCCGGGCGGCACCGACCCGCTGCTCCCGACCTATCGTCAGTTCGGCAACGCCTTGCTGGCGCTGGAGGCCCTGCCGCAGGCGACCATCGCCGTGGTCGAAGGCTCGGCCGTCGGGGCAGGCTTCGGCATGGCCTGCTGTTCGGACGTCGTCATCCTCCGAGAGGACGCCCGCTTCGGCATCCCCGAACCCCGGGTGGGCTTCATCCCCTCCCAGATCATCCCCTTCCTGGTGCGGCGGCTCGGCGAGGGGCCGGTGCGCGACCTCGCCGTGACCGGCCGCGTGATCGATGCTGCCGAGTCCTACCGGCTTGGGATCGGCCGTCATCTCTGCGCGACCGGCGCCGAGATCGAGGCGACGCTGCAGAGCCTGCTGGACGACATTCTGCGGATGGAGCCGAAGGCGTTGGCCGTGGCCAAGCGGCTGGTCCAGTCCTGCGCGAAGAAGGATGATCTCGACGTGCTCGACGAGGCGGCGGGCAACCTGGTCGGGTTGCTGCGCCAACCGGAAGCCGCCGAAGGCATCCGGCATTTCATGGCGAAGACCACGCCCTCATGGGCCAAGAGGTAGACATGCGAAACTATCGCCACATCGAAGTGAGGCCGATCGCGGGTGCGCTGGGCGCGGAGATCCACGGCGTCGACATGGCGCAGGATCTCGACGCCGAGATCGTGGCCGAGATGCGCCAGGCCTTCCTGGACCATCTCGTGATCTTCCTGCGCGACCAGACCGTGACGCCGCTGCAGCAGCTCGCCTTTGCGCGGAAGTTCGGCGAACCGGTCGAGTATCCGCAGCTCAAGGGGCTCCCGGAATCGCAGATGATCACGCCGGTGGTGAAGCTCGAGCACGAGCGCAACAATTTCGGCGGCATCTGGCATTCCGACACGACCTACCTGCCGGTCCCGCCGATGGGCAGCATGCTGCTGGCGCGCGAGGTGCCGGCCTTCGGAGGCGACACGATGTTCGCCAACCAGTATCTCACCTACGAGGCACTGTCGGACGGGCTGAAGGCGACGCTCGACGGGTTGATCGGCGTCAGCTCCTCGGCCAAGGCCGACGTCACCAAGACCCGCGAGGATCGCATGAAGGCCGCGGGCGCCGAGCTCAAGGTGATGACGGCCGAGCATCCGATCGTGCGGACCCATCCCGAGACCGGTCGCAAGGCGCTCTACACGTCCGACGCCCATACCGCGCACATCAAGGGCTGGACGGAGAAGGAGAGCCTGCCGCTGCTGCGCTTCCTGTGGGAGCATCAGACACGGCCCGAGTTCACCTGCCGCTTCCGCTGGGAAGCCGGATCCTTGGCGTTCTGGGACAATCGCTGCGCCATGCACAATCCGATCAACGACTATCACGGCTTCCGGCGCGTCATGCACCGGATCACGCTGGCCGGCGACAAACCGCGATAGAGGGAGAGGGGCATGTCCGACGCGGGAGGCCTGCTGGCGGTCCTGGTGCTGGTCGCGGCCAACGGATTCTTCGTGGCTGCCGAGTTCTCGCTGGTGGCCGTCCGCCGCAGTCGGGTCATCGAACTCGCCGCCTCAGGGCGGATCAATGCCAAGGCGCTGGTGCGGGCCCTCGACCATCTCGACTCCAACCTCGCGGCGACGCAGCTCGGCATCACCATTTCGTCTCTGGCGCTCGGCTGGATCGGCGAGCCGGCGATCGCACACCTGATCGAAGAGCCTCTGGCGCGACTCTGGGGCACGACAGCCGGCGTCAGCGCCTACGCAATCGCCGTCGGCATCTCCTTCCTGCTGATCACGGCGCTGCACATCGTGCTGGGCGAACTGGCACCCAAGAGCCTCGCGCTCCAGCGCAGCGAGGGCACCGCGCTCTGGGTGGTGCGGCCGCTCAGCCTGTTCCGGTGGCTGCTCAGCCCGGCGATCCTGGTGCTGAACGGGATGGGAAATCTGGTCCTGAGGCTGTGCGGCCTGCGGCCGGGAACGGGCGAGGAATCGCTGCATTCGCCCGGGGAGCTGAAGCTCCTGGTCGAGGCCAGCCAGGATGCCGGCCTGCTGCAGGACGCCCAGGAAGAGGTCATGGTCCGCGCGCTCGAGATCGGCAATCGCCGGATCGGCGAGATCATGACGCCGCGCACGGAGCTCGACTGGATCGACACCAGCGACGGGCCCGACGAGATCGTGCGGACCGTGCTGGAAAGTCCCTACGAGCAGATGCTTGTGGGGCAGGGCAGCATCGACAATCTGCTGGGCGCCGTGACCAAGACGGATCTGCTGAACCAGCTGCTGCGCGGCGGCGCGATCGATCCGGGCGCGGTGATCGCCGTACCGCTGATGGTCCACGAGGCCATGCCGATCTTCAAGGTGCTGGAGCTGTTCAAGAAGTCGCCGGTGCGGCTCGCCGTCGTCGTCGACGAGTATGGCGGCATCGAGGGGATCGTCACCCAGGCGGACCTGCTGGAGGCGCTGGCCGGCGATATTCCGGAGGTGCTGGGCGAGGGGCCCGACGTGGTCGAGCGGCAGGATGGTTCGCTGCTGATCGACGGTATGGCGCCGGTCCATGCGACCCTGGACCGGCTGAAGCTCGACAAGCTGCCGGTCAGCACCAGGTTCCATACGATCGCCGGCTTTGCGCTGGCCCAGCTTGGCCACCTGCCGGTGGCCGGCGAGCAATTCACCTACGAAGACTGGACCTTCGAGATCGTCGACATGGACGGGCGGCGCATCGACAAGCTGCTGGCGCGCCGCACGCCGACGCTCGAGGCCTGACCCTCAGCGCACCGACGGAGGCGACAAGGTCAGCGTGCCGATGGCGCTGCGCGCCGTCTCGGCGCGGGTGCCGCCGATGTTGATGTAAGCGAGCTTCTGCCACGGTTCGACGAAGTTGCGGGCCCACGGCGACAGCATGTTTCCGGACTGTCCGAGCGGCGTCGCGAACCGGCTGTTCTCGAGATCGCTGAAATCGTAGATGCCGCGATAGCCGGCGCCGTGGACGGCGTCGAACGGCCGGTTGCCGCGGAACGAGGGAGAGGCGCGGTTGAGCGTCTGGTTGCCGCCGTCCGACGGGTAGCGCACCGAGGCGATGTCGCGCAGCAGAGGGATGCCGTCGAACAACGGGTGGCGATGCACGGCCAGATGCTCGCGACCCCATTGCCATTTTGTCATGTCGGGCCCGTGGCGCCGCCCGATCCAGTCGAGCGCGCGGTCGAGTGCCAGGGCGATCGCGTCCTCGCACGATTCGGTCTGGCGGGTGCCGCCATCGTCGCACCAGCCTGGCTGGTCGCGCAGGATTCGCACCAGCAGGGGGGCGTTGGGCACCGCCAGGGAGGCATAGAGATCCTCCCCCAGCTCGTCGCCCAGCAGGCCCTTCTGCAGTTCGGCGAGCCAGGCGTCGTAGATCAGGGGCTCGGGCCGGCTCGCCAGCATGAACATGTTCCACCGCGCGAGCAGCTCGCGGGCCTGGGCGGCGCGGGCGTTGCGCGGCGTGCCCTTCAGCAGGTAGGGCAGCATCTCCGCGGCGTCGAGCGTGAGATTGTCGGCCTGCATGACGATCATGCCGTAGACCGGATGGCGCTGGACCTCGCCCAGGAGCTGGGCGGCGCGGCGCTGGCGGTAGGGCTCGGCCCAGTCCCGGCTGATGAAGTGACGGTAGTCGTCGGGCACGAGGCGGCCGTTGGCGTTGACGATCACGCCGACCCCCGGATTATAGACTCGCGGCAGGTCGTCGAACGGCACGTAGCCCGCCCAGTCGAACTCCGACGTCCAGCCCGGCACCGGCATCGAGCCGTCGCCCTTACGCCGGATCGGCACGCGCGCCGGTGAGATCAGGCCGATGTTCCCCGACGTGTCGGCATAGACCATGTTCTGCATGGGCGAGACGATGCGCCGTGCCGCCGCCAGGAAGTCATCCCAGTTCTGTGCCGAGCCGATGCGGGCGAAGCCCTCGGCCGAGGTGTCGGCGCCGTCGAGTGCGGTCGCCTGCAGTGCAAGGACATGTCCCTGCGGCGTGAGATTGTCGCCGCGGCGGACGAAGTCGTCGATCACCGGCCCGTGCCGCGTCTCGCGCACGCGCATCGTGATGGGATCGCCCCACGCGACCTTGATCGTCTCGTCGCGCACCGCGAAGGGGCGGGCGCCGTCGGGCGTGATGTAGCGGTTCGGGTCGGTCGGATCGACCCGCTCGACGAAGACGTCCTGGCTGTCGAGGTTGGTGGTCGTGAAGCCCCAGCCGATCGTGCCGTTGTGGCCCAGCACCACGGCCGGCGAGCCGGGGGAGGTGGCGCCACGGATGTCGAATCCCGGGCCGACCAGGCGGGCGAGGTACCAGACACCGGGAAAGCTGAAGCCGAGATGCGGGTCGTTGGCGAGAAGCGGGCGTCCCGAGACCGCGTGGGCGCCCGACAGGACCCATTCGTTGGAGGCTTCGCGCTTGCGCGTCACCTCATTGTCGGTGCCGCGGAAGATGCGATCGAGGTCGATGTCCTTGACAGCCGCCATGACCATCGAAAGCGTCGAGTCCTTGCTGTCGCCAGACGGCTCGATCAGGAACTTGACCCCGTCCTCGCCGATCTTCTGCGACAGCCGCAGGCGCAGGAGCTCGGCGCGCCAGTTGCCGTCGAGGCCGAGCGCCATGAGCTTGGCCCAGACCAGCGAATCCGCCGGTCGCCACGGCTCCGGCCGATAGCGGCCGCCGGACAGGAGCTTGATCAGCGAGAGTTCCAGCCCGTACTGCTGGGCGTCGTTTGAAATCCAGGCATTCACGCCCGCGGCATAAGCCTCCAGCCGGGTGCGCATGGCGGGCGAGAGCGCGCCGACGCTCTCCGTGGCGCGGCGGTAGACGCCGAGGCCGCGCATCGTGCGGTCGCTGTCGACCAGTCCCTGGCCGACCACGGCCGGCGGCACGAGTTCCGCCAGACGTCCCTGGCCGATGCGGCGCATCAGCTCCATCTGCCAGAATCGGTCCTGGGCATGGACATAGCCCAGGGCGAAGGAGGCATCCTCGATCGATCCCGCGATGATGTGCGGTACGGCATTCTTGTCGCGCAGGATCTCGACCGGAGCCTTGAGGCCTGCAGCCTCGAGCTGGCCGGCATAGCTCGGCAGGGCCCCGCGCATGTGGAAGTAGGTGCCGGCCAGGAAGACGGCGAGGGCCAGCGCCGTACCGAGCAGGAACTTTCCGAGAAAGGCTGCGACGCGGACCACCAGCCTCACGGGCTCAACCGCCGAGGTAGGAGAGGATCGCGTCGCGGTCGCCGTCGAGGTCCGGCGCGGCCGGCCGGGTGGTCGGATCGGGGAAGGCCGACATCTTCAGCGGGTTGCCTGCCAGCTTCAGCATGCCGCCGCTGCCATCGGGCACGTCGACCAGCATGTTGCGTGCGGCGACCTGCGGATGCTCGATCGCTTGCGCGATGTTGTTGATCGGGCCGCAGGGCACGCCGCCCTTGGACACGACGGCGATCCAGTGCTCGGTCGTGTTGTTCTTCAGGACCGACTCGATTTCCTGCTTGAGCTTCTGCTGGCTCTTCTGGCGCAGCGCGTTCGACTTGTAGGCGGGGTCGGTCGCCATGTCTGAGCGGCCGAGCGCCTCGCACATCTTGATGAACAGGCTGTCGTTGCCCGCCGCGATGATCATCGAGCCGTCCGCTGTGGCGAAGGCCTCGAACGGCGTGATGGTCGGATGGCGCGCGCCGAGCGGGCCGGGGATTTCCTTCTCGACCGTGTACCGCATGATCGCGTTCTCGAGCAGCGCGAGCTGGCAGTCGAACATCGCGATGTCGACCTTGGTGGACTCTCCGGTCTTGAGACGGTGCACGAGCGCCGCATTCACCGCGACGGCCGTGTAGAGCCCGGCGCCGATGTCGCCGATCGACATGCCGACCCGGCTCGGCGGCTGCCCCTCGTTGCCGGTGATGCTCATGATGCCGCCCTGGCCCTGCATGACCATGTCGTAGGCGGGATCCTTCGAGTTCGGGCCGGTGTGGCCGAAGCCCGAGGCGGAGGCGTAGATCAGATTGGGATACTTGGCGTGCAGCGTGTCCCAGCCATAGCCCAGCTTCTCCATCGTGCCGGGGCGGAAATTCTCGACGACGACGTCGGCCTTCTCGAGGAGCTGCTCGAAGAGCTTGCGGTGTTCATCGTTCTTGAGGTCGAGCGCGATGCTCTCCTTGCCGCGGTTCACCGAGGCGAAGTAGGTCGACTTGCCGTTCACGAAGGGACCATAGGCGCGGGCGTCGTCGCCCCCCTTGGGCGGCTCGACCTTGATCACCCGGGCGCCCATTTCGGCCATCAGAAGGGTGCAGTAGGGACCCGCCAGGATGCGGGAGAGATCGACGACGAGAATGCCCGACAGCGGGCCCTTGGTATTCTGGGTCATGTCCGGTTCTTAGCCAGTGGATCGCCGCGAATCCAGCCACACATTGACCGCCGCCGCCGAGATCACGATCACGCCACCGAACAAGGTGAGATCGTCCGGCTTTTCGCCATCGAACAGCCACACCCAGACCGGTCCCAGCACCAGCTCGAGCAGTCCGAGCAGGGCTGCCTGCGCCGCCGGGATGCGCCGGAGGCTCGCCATGTAGAGCAGGAGGCCCACCGCGAGTTGCCCCGGGCTCAGGGCAAACAGCCAGGGGAGCTGCTCCCAGGTGACGTTCTCGGGGTGGGCGAAGGGCAGAGCCACCAGGCCGGAGATCAGGCCGGCCAGCCAGATCGAGGGCGTCATGCCGATGTCGCGCCGATGGCGGACGACGACGTAGTTGCCGCTCATGCACAGCACGACGATGAAGGCGACGGCCATACCCGCGAGGGCACCGGGCTGCAGGGAGCCGGCGACGCTGATCGCCAGACCCGCCACCGCTGCGAGCATGGCGAGGACGGTGTGGCGGTGCAGCGGCTCGCCCAGAAACAGGCGCGCGGCAATCGCGGTGATGAAGGGCGTCGCGCCGAACATGATCAGCACGTTGGCGACCGGCGCCAGCCCCAACGCCAGGATGAAGCTCACGAAGCTTCCTGCGAGCAGAACGGCGCTGAGCAGCAGCGCCGGTCCGCCATTGCGGATGTCGATCATCACCTGCCGGCGCTGCCAGACCAGGAGCGGCAGCATGGTGCCGACGAGGAGGGCGGAGCGCCAGAAAGACACGTCCCAGGCCGGAAGATCGATCCGGCGCACGATGACACCCGCCGTACTGAAGGCGATTGCGGCGGCGACGGCGAACAACACCCCCAGCAGGGCGGAACTTGGTGCGGCGGCGAACGTTTTCATCGAAACCAAAGTGTGAATACGGACCCGCCGTGCCCCCGTCCATCGATTCCCTCGATTTGCCGCCATTCAAGCCACGGTTTCCGTGGTGGGGGCCGGATCTCCAGACCATCGCCATAAGGCTGACGTCGGGCCGCGTGTGCGATCTCGCGCCCCATACCAGCGAGCGGATGGCATTCGCGATGGGCGACCGCACGGGCGACATCCTTCTCGGCATGCTCGACCATCCGGTCGAACCGGTGCCGGCGCGTCCGCTCGCTATTCTCATTCATGGGCTCACGGGCAGCGAAAACAGCGCCTACATGCTCAATGCCGCACGTCACCTGCTGGACGCGGGGTATCGCGTCCTGCGGCTCAATCTGCGCGGTTGCGGACCGTCGCGGCCCCATTGCCGCGAGCACTATCATGTCGGCCGCACCGCCGACTTCAGGCGAGTGCTGTCCCAGCTTCCCGATGATCTGACGGGCAACGGCATCGTGGCCGTCGGCTACTCGCTGGGCGGGGCGATGCTGCTCAAATACCTGGGTGAGGAGGGCTCGTTTGCGCCCCTGCGCGGCGCCGCGACGATCTGTGCGCCGATCGATCTGGCCCGTACCTGCAAGCACATGATGCGCGCGCGCAACTGGCTCTATCACACCTATCTGTTGAACGACATGAAGGCCGAGGCGCTGGCGCCCGGCGCGCTGACCTCGCCCGAAGAGCGCGAGATCATCCGGTCGGCCCGCAGCGTGTGGGAGTACGACGACCGGTTCATCTCGCCGCGTTATGGCTTTCGCGGCGCCGAGGACTACTACGAACTCTGCTCGCCGCTCGCCTTCATGCCCGAGATCCGCGTGCCCACGATGGTCATCGCGTCGTGCGACGATCCGTGGATTCCGGTCGAATACTATCGCGCGTTCAACTGGTCCGATAATCCCTCGCTCGTGCCGTTGATGCCGCCCGCCGGCGGGCATATCGGCTTCCACGCACATGACAGTGCGCGGCCGTGGTGCGACCTTGCCGTGGAGAAATTCTTCGATCGGCTTGATATCATGGAGGCGTGAGCCTCGAACTCCCGCCGTTCCGTCCGCGTTTCCCCTGGTGGGGACCCGATCTCCAGACGCTCGCCAATTTTCTCAAGCCGCCGTCTGGAGACCTCGCGCCGCACACGTCGGAGAGGCTGACCGTCGATCTCAATGACGGGACGGGTGACAGGTCGGCCTGCACACTCGACCGGCCCTCGGCGCCGGTTGCTGGCAAGCCTCTCACGATCCTGATCCACGGTCTGACCGGCTCGCAGGAGAGCTCCTACATGGTCAGCATGGCCCGCTGTCTGCTGAACGCAGGCGAGCCTGTCCTGCGGGTGAACCTGCGGGGCGCGGGGCCGTCGCGCGCGACCTGCGCAGGCCAGTACTATGCCGGTCGCAGCCAGGACTTTCGCAGCCTGCTGGCGAACCTCCCCGCCGGATTGAAGGCCGATGGCGTCCGGGCCGTCGGCTATTCGCTTGGGGCGGCGATGCTGCTCAAGTACCTCGGGGAGGAAGGCACGGCCGCGCCCGTGCTCGCCGCGGCTGCGGTCTCGGCTCCGATCGACCTGGCCGTGACATGCCGCCGGATGCTGGAACGGCGCAACGTCGTCTACCACCGCCGCCTTCTCGGACAGATGAAGATCGAGGCTACCGCGCCGGGCGCGCGCCTGGAGGAGAGCGAGAGGTCCGCCATTCTCGGATCCCGCGACATCCGCGAGTATGACGACGTCTTCATCGCGCCGCGTCACGGCTTTGCCGGGGCAGACGACTACTACGAGCGCTGCAAGCCAGTTCGTTTCATGGGAGGGATCCGCGTGCCGACCCTGGTGCTGGCGGCGCTGGACGATCCCTGGATTCCGGGCGCGCTCTACAGCGGCTACGATTGGGCGAGCAACGGAGCACTGCTGCCGCTGCTGCCGAAGCAGGGTGGGCATGTCGGGTTCCACGGTTCGGACAACCGACTTCCCTGGAGCGACCGGGCATTGACAGAGTTTTTCGGGGTCAAGTCCGCATGACGCGACAAGAGGGCGGACTGGACGCCTTGAACTTCTTCCTGGCCGACGTCCGCGACGGCCTGGGACCCTATCTCGCCATCTATCTCTTGACCGTCCAGAAGTGGGACGCCGCCAGCATCGGCCTCGTCATGTCGATCGGCGGCATCGCGACCATCATTGCCCAGACGCCGGCGGGCAACTTCATCGACGTGACGCGCTACAAGCGCGCCGCGATCATCGTCGCGGCGTTCCTCGTGACCGCCTGTTGTCTCGTCCTGCCGATTGCGCCGGGTTTCCTGCCTGTCGCAGTCGCCCAGTCGCTGGCCGGGGTCGCGAGTTCGATCTTTGCGCCGGCCATCGCCGCGATCACGCTGGGCATCATGGGCCCCAAGGCCTTTACGCGACGCACGGGCCGGAACGAGGCGTTCAACCACGCGGGCAACGCCGTCGCGGCCGTCCTGGCCGGGGCGGGTGCCTACGTCATGGGGCCGATCGCGGTCTTCTATCTGATGGCCGCCATGGCCATCGCCAGTATCGCCGCGACCCTTGCCGTGCCTGCCAAGGCCATCGATCACGACGTGGCCCGTGGCCTGGACGACGGCAGCCACCATGGCCACGCCAAGCCCGCCGGTCTTTCGGTCCTGTTGGAGAACCGGCCGCTGCTGATCTTTGCCGGCTGCGTCGTGCTGTTCCACTTCGCCAATGCGGCGATGCTGCCGCTCGTCGGCCAGAAGCTCGCTTTGGCCAACGAAGGGCTGGGAACGACGCTGATGGCCGCCTGCGTCGTCATCGCCCAGCTCGTCATGATTCCCGCTGCCTTGATCGTCGGCGCCAAGGCCGACGACTGGGGGCGTAAGCCATTGTTCCTCACCGGCTTCGCGATCCTCGCGCTGCGCGGGGCGCTCTATCCGGTGTCCGACGATCCCTACTGGCTGGTGGGCGTCCAGGCGCTGGATGGCGTCGGCGCGGGGATCTTCGGTGCGCTGTTCCCGCTGGTGGTCGCCGACCTCACGCGAGGGACGGGCCGCTTCAACGTCAGCCAGGGCGCCATCGCGACGGCGCTGGGGCTCGGCGCCGCCCTCAGCGCGACCTTTGCCGGGCTGATCGTCGTGACCGCCGGCTACTCGGCGGCTTTCCTCGCCTTGGCCGGCATCGCTGGCATCGGTCTGCTGATTTATGCCGCCTTCATGCCCGAAACCAAGCCTCATTCTGGACATGATGCAGCGCTGATCATCGGACCGGCGAGGCCGCGTTGAGGAAACTTGGAGATGGGTGAGGCGGAACCAGTGGCGATGATCGTTGGCGTGGCCTGTTCCCTGGTCGCACTCGTGCTGGCCTGGCGCGCCTATCGCGGCGCGTCGGAAGAGCAGGAGCGGCGCAAGCGAGAGCGCGAGGATCCCGACCGTCCCTAGGAGAGGGCCAGCGGCTCCGACGGCGGTCCCTTCGCCAGGAGCAAGGCGAGGCGCGTTCCGAGGTCAAACGGCTCGAAACGCTCGGCTGACGCCGCGATCTCGTCGGCGGTCCACCAGCGATGGCCCAGCGTCCAGCTCCGTTCCTTCTCGTCGAGGCCGGACATGTCGATCTCGCTGCGGTCAGTGCGCGCCAGAAAGAAACGCTCCCGGTGCAGCACCTGCTTGCCGCGCCAGCTCATCACACGCTCACGCTTCCAGACCCAGCGCGGTGTGCCGATCACCGGCAGTTTCGTCTCCTCGCCGGCCTCGCGGACGGCGGCCTGCGCATAGTCCTCGCCCGGATCGACCATGCCGCCGATCATCACCCAGAAGGGATCGAAGAAGGGGTTGGCCGGATCGAACACCTGCGGATCGTGGACGTTGAACAGGAACAGCCGGTCCTGCGGATCGAGCAGGATCAGGCGGGCCGAGGGACGCTCGATCATCGGCCGGCGATCATTTCGACCGGAGCAGCCGGGCCGCGTCGATCGCACCGTAGGTCAGGATGCCGTCGCAGCCGGCACGCTTGAAGCCGGTCAGCGTCTCGATCAGTACCTTGTTCCAGTCCAGCCAGCCGCGATCGGCCGCGCCGCGCAGCATCGCGTACTCACCGCTCACCTGGTAGGCGTAGGTCGGCACGCCGAACGTGTCCTTCACGCGGCGCACGATGTCGAGATAGGGGAGGCCGGGCTTCACCATCACCATGTCGGCGCCTTCCTCGATGTCGAAGCCCACTTCGCGCAGGGCCTCGTCGGAGTTGGCGTAATCCATCTGGTAGGTCTTCTTGTCGCCCTTGAGGGCGCCGGAGCTGCCGATGGCGTCGCGGAACGGATTGTAGAAGGCCGACGCGTACTTGGCGGCGTACGACATGATCTGTTCGTGCTGGTAGCCCTTGGCGTCGAGCGCCGCGCGGATGGCGCCGATGCGGCCGTCCATCATGTCCGAGGGTGCCTGGATGTCGGCGCCGGCCTCGGTCTGCACGATTGCCTGCTTGACCAGGGCCTCGACCGACTCGTCGTTCAGGATGCGGCCGTCGCGCACGATGCCGTCATGGCCGTCGCTGTTGAACGGGTCCAGCGCCACGTCGCAGACGATGCCGATGTCGGGAACGGCCTTCTTCACCGCAGTGATGGCTCGGCACACGAGGTTGCCCGGATTGTAGGCCTCGCGCGCGTCGGGCGTCTTGGCCTTGGGGTCGGTCTCCGGGAAGATCGCGATGGCAGGAATACCGAGGTCGCGCGCTTGCTTGGCCGCTTCTGCGAAAAGGTCGATCGAGAGGCGGTCGACGCCCGGCATGGAGGCGACAGGCGTGCGCGCGTTCTGGCCTTCCTGGACGAAGACCGGCCAGATCAGGTCGTCGACCGAGAGCTTGTTCTCGGCAACGAGGCGCCGGGACCATTCCTCGCCGCGATTGCGGCGCAGGCGGGTCGTGGGATAGCGGCCGAGGGTCGTGAAACGGGCGGACATGAAAGGCCTTATGGCGCGAACGGGTAGGGGCCGCAATGCGGCTCCTTTTCCTGCAGAAAGCCGGCGCCAGAGTTGATACGGTCCCGTCGATGGATTTCACGCTTTCAGAAGACCAGCAGGCCTTCCGCGATACGGCACGGCAATTCGCGACCGACCGCATGCTGCCGCAGGCCGCGCGCTGGGATGCCGAGAAGATCTTTCCGGAGGAAGTGCTGCGGGAGGCCGCAGCGCTCGGTTTCGGGGGCATCTACGTGCGTGACGATGTCGGCGGCAGCGGGCTCAGCCGGTTCGACGCGGCCCTCATCATGGAGGAGCTGGCCGCGGCCTGTCCCAGCACGGCGGCCTATGTCTCGATCCACAACATGGCCACCTGGATGATCGACGCCTTCGGCGACGACGACCAGCGCCAGCGCTTCCTGCCCAGACTCTGCTCGATGGAGCATTTCGCGAGCTATTGCCTGACCGAACCCGGAGCCGGGTCCGACGCGGCGGCACTGGCCACGCGCGCCGAACTCCAGGGTGACCACTATGTGCTGAACGGCAGCAAGGCCTTCATTTCGGGCGGCGGCCGCAGCGATATCTATGTCGTGATGCTGCGTACGGGCGGACCGGGGGCCAGCGGCGTCTCGACCCTGGTGGTCGAGGCGGGAACGCCCGGCCTGTCGTTCGGCAAGCAAGAGAACAAGCTCGGCTGGAACAGCCAGCCGACGGCCTCGGTGATCTTCGAGAACTGCCGGGTGCCGGTGGCCAACCGGCTCGGCCCGGAAGGGCACGGCTTCAAGATCGCGATGATGGGGCTCGACGGTGGGCGCATCAATATCGGCGCCTGTTCGCTGGGCGGGGCGCGCGCCTGCCTCGAGACCGCCTCGCGCTACGTGCTGGAGCGCAAGCAGTTCGGCAAGCCGCTGGCCGACTTCCAGGCGACACAGTTCAAGCTCGCGGACATGGCGACCGAACTCGACGCGGCGCGGCTCTTGATCTGGCGAGCGGCCTCGCTGCTCGACCAGAAGTCGCCCGAGGCGACGCAGGCTGCCGCCATGGGCAAGCGCTTCGCCACCGACATGGGCTTTCGGGTGGTCAACGAAGCGCTGCAATTGCATGGCGGATACGGCTACTTGAAGGATTTCCCGCTGGAGCGCTATCTCCGCGACCTCCGCGTGCACCAGATTCTCGAAGGCACCAACGAGATCATGCGCGTGATCATTTCGCGCCGTTTGTTGATGGGATGAAGAATGTCGGAAGCTGAAATATTGTTCGATGTGAAGGACGGGCTGGGCGTCATGACGCTCAATCGTCCGAAGGTCCTCAACTCGCTGTCGCACGGCATCATCCTCGAGATGGAGCGCGTGATGCCGGAGTGGGAAAAGGATCCGGCCGTCAAGGCGGTGGTCCTGCGCGGCGCCGGCGACCGCGCCTTTTCCGCCGGCGGCGATGTGGCCGGCCTCTACCGCGAGATGCGGGACAATCCGACGGGCACGCTGCGGCGCGACTTCTTCCGCGACGAGTACATCGTCAACCGTCGCATCTATCGCTATGCCAAGCCCTGGATCTCGCTGATCGACGGCATCAACATGGGCGGCGGTGTCGGCCTGTCGGCGCACGGCTCGCACTCGGTGGTGACGGAGAAGTATCTGTTCGCCATGCCGGAGACGACGATCGGCCTCTTCCCCGATGTCGGCGGCGGCTATTTCCTGACGCGGCTGCCGGGCGCGCTGGGCACCTTCCTCGCGCTCACCAGCTACCGCCTCAAGGCGGCCGACGCGGTCTGGGCCGGGATCGCCCATGCCTTCGTGCCGAGCGCCAAGGTCGACGATCTGCAGGCGGCCCTTGGCGCCGCCGACCTGTCCGGCCCACGCGCCAACGAGAAGGTCGATGCCGTCATCGCCCGCTTCCAGGCGGACGCCGGCGAGCAGACGCTGCCGGCGCTCATGCCCGAGATCGATCGCTGCTTCTCGGCGGAAACGCTCCAGGAGATCGTCGCCAATCTGAAGAAGTCGAACAGCGAGTTTGCGCAGAAGCAACTCGCCGCCCTCATGAAGCTCTCGCCGCTCTCGATGGCGATCACCCTGGAGCAGCTCAAGCGCTGCGCCAACCGGTCGTTCGAGGACACGATGACGATCGAGTACCGCATGTCGCAGCGCTGCATGCAGAAGGGCCACGACTTCTTCGAGGGCGTGCGCGCGCTGCTGATCGACAAGGATCAGAAGCCGCAATGGAATCCCCCGACGATCGATGGCGTCACCCGCGCCCTGGTCGAGGAACATTTCCAACCTGTGTCCAACGACCTGTTCTTCGACTGAGCGGCAGCAACAAAACGGAGGAAACCATGGCGAAGATCGCCTTCATCGGTCTCGGCAACATGGGCGGCCCGATGGCCGCCAACCTGGCAAAGGCACAGCATCACGTCGTGGCCTTCGACCTGTCCGATGCAGCCGTGGCGACGGCGGTCGAGAAGGGGGCTCACAAGGCTTCCTCCGCCGCCGAAGCGGTGAAGGGCGCGGAGATCGTCGTCACCATGCTGCCGGCCGGCAAGCATGTCCGAGAGGTCTATGAGAAGGACGTGCTGCCCAACGTCGCCAAGGGCACGCTGCTGATCGACTGCTCGACCATCGACGTGGAGAGCGCGCGCCACGTGGCGGCGCTGGCGGAGAAGGCCGGCCTCGACATGGTCGATGCGCCGGTCTCGGGCGGGGTCGGCGGCGCCACCGCGGGCACGCTTACCTTCATGGTGGGCGGCAGCGAGGCGTCGTTCGCCAAGGCGAAGCCCATCCTGGAGAAGATGGGCAAGAACATCGTGCTGGCGGGCACGAGCGGTGGCGGCCAGGCCGCCAAGATCTGCAACAACATGATCCTGGGCGTGTCGATGATCGCCGTCAGCGAGGCCTTCATGCTGGCCAAGCGGCTTGGCCTCGACGCGCAGAAGCTGTTCGACGTCGCGTCGACCGCCTCGGGCCAGTGCTGGTCGCTGACGAACTACTGCCCGGTACCGGGTCCGGTGCCGACCTCGCCGGCCAATCGCGACTACCAGGCGGGCTTCACGGCGGCGATGATGCTGAAGGACCTGATGCTCGCCCAGCAGGCGGCCAATGCCGCCGGCGCCAGCACCCCGCTGGGAGCGGAGGCCGCCCAGCTCTTCAGCCTGTTCGTGAATTCCGGCAACGGCGCCAAGGATTTCTCCGGCATCATCAAGATGCTGGACGGCAAGTGAGGGCCGCATGATCACGCTCTACGACCTGGCGTTCGAAGACGATCGTCGTCCCAGCCCGTTCTGCTGGCGGGCCAAGTTCGCGCTCGCGCACAAGGGCCTCGACTACACCAACGTGCCGATGGGCTTCACGGAGAAGGAGAAGATCGCCTTCGCCGATTCCAAGACCGTGCCGGTGATCAAGGACGGCGAAAAGCCGGTGAAGGACAGCTGGGCCATCGCGGTCTATCTGGACGACATGTATCCGGAGAAGCTGCTGCTGAAGAGCGAGATGGGCCGCTCCTACGCGCGTTTCATCAACGGCTGGACGGACACCGTGGTCAATGCCGGGATCTTCCCGCTGATCATCGGCGACCTCTATGATCGCGTACGGCCCGAGGACAAGGACTACATCGCCCAATCGCGCGGTGCGCGGCTCGGCACGACGGACTTCGCGTCGTATCAGACTCAGGCCCGCGAGAAGGGGCTGACGGCCTTCCGCGCGGCGCTCGAGCCGGCACGCCGGGCGTTGCGCGAGCAGAAGTTCCTGTCGGGTGCCGAGGCCGCGTACCCGGACTACATCCTCGCGGGTACCTTCATGTGGCCGCGGACGGTGAGCCCGCTCGAACTGCTGGAGAAGGATGACCCGGTTTATTCGTGGCGCGAACGCATGCTCGATCTGTTCGACGGTATGGCCCGCAAGGCGAAGGGCGCCTAGGCGTGTCGGAGGACCAGGCCACGCCGTTCGATCCGGCCGAGCATCGCTTCGGACCGGCCCACTGGTTCGAGGACCTCGAAGTCGGTCAGAAATTCTACATCAACTCGCGCACTCAGACGGAGGCGCTGTTCTCGGCTTTCCAGCTCGCCAGCGGCGACAATCATCCGATCCACTACGATCGCGAGTACTGCAAGGCGCTGGGCCACCGGGACATGCTGGCCCACGGGCTGCAGGTCGCGATCCAGGGCGCGGCGGGCGGCGGGATCTTCCCGCATTTCGTGGGCGAATCGCTGATCGGGTTCCTCGAACAGTCCTCTCGCTTCCTGAAGCCGGTCTATGTCGGCGACACGCTCTATCCGATGCTTCAGGTCGCCGAGCTGAAGCCCGGACGCACCACGGGCGTCGCCGTCTTGAAACTCACGATCCACAACCAGAAGGGCGAACTGGTGTGCGACGGCGAGCACAAGTATCTTTTAAAGAAGAAGCCGCAATAGAGACGGCAGGAGGAGAGAATATGATCGGCGTCATCGCGAAACTGACCATCAAGCCCGGCACGAACGCAGACTTCGAGGCGACCATGAAGGCGCTGCAGGCCAAGGTTCATGCCGACGAACCCGGCAACAAGCTCTATGCGCTGCACAAGACGGCCGACGTTAACGTCTATGTCATGCTGGAACGCTACCAGGACCAGGCTGCGCTGGAGGCCCATCGGACCGCGCCGCACTTCAAGGAACTCGGACGCAAGCTCGGCGACTATCTCGCCGGCCGCCCCGATGTCCAGGCGATGGAAGAAGTCTGACCGTTGTAGGGGGCGAGTGAGCGCATGGACGGGCTTTTTCGCCGCCACACCAAGCCCGGGACGGCTCCTGGCACGCTGGCCGGGCGCGCACCGGTTCCGGACGAAGCGCTCGATTTCACCCTGGTCGAATACACGCAGGACGAAGTTGAAGTCCTGCACGAGGTGGAAGTGGACCAGTGCCGCTTCCATCTCGGCACGCCCGGCCATACCTGGATCGATGTCGGCGGGCGGCCTAACTCGGAAATGCTGCGCAACCTCGGCATGGCGTTCAACCTGCATCCGCTGGCCCTGGAGGACGTGTTCCACTCCAACCAGCGCAGCAAGCTCGATCTCTACGAGGGGCAAGGCTTCAT
Source organism: Rhodospirillales bacterium 24-66-33 (assembly GCA_002281855.1). Classification (GTDB taxonomy): domain Bacteria; phylum Pseudomonadota; class Alphaproteobacteria; order Reyranellales; family Reyranellaceae; genus Reyranella. The sequence goes on from NCHQ01000007.1 coordinate 66,675, forward strand.
CGTCCTGAACGACCCGGCCTATGAAGACTGCGTGCTGAAGGGTCAGCAGGTCAGCATCTTCTTCGGCGACAACTACGTCATCTCCTTCCACGACCTGAAGGCCGACATCTTCAAGCCGGTCCGTGACCGCCTGCAGACGTCGGGCTCGCGGCTGCGCATGTTCGGCATCGACTATCTCGTCTATGCGCTGATCGATCTCGTGGTCGACCGCAAGTTCCCGCTGATCGAAGCCCTGTCGACCCATCTCGAGGAACTGGAAGAGGAGGCGCTCGACCACCCGACGAAGGACACTCTGGCCCATATCCATCAGGCCCGGCGGGCGCTTGTCGCTTTTCATCGCATCCAGTGGGCCGAGCGCGAGACGGTGCTGGCGGTGATGCGGCCCGACGTGCCCTTCATCATGCCGGAAACGCGAACCTATCTGCGCGACTGCTTCGACCATGCTGTCGCGGTGCTCGACCTGGTCGAGAGCTACCGCGAAATGGCCAATGGCCTGATGGAAGTCTACCTCATGGACTCGTCCAACCGGATGTCGGAGGTCATGAAGACCATGGCGGTCATCACCGTGTTCTTCATGCCGCTCAGCTTCCTGGCCGGCATCTACGGCATGAATTTCGACCGCGACACCGGCAACATGCCCGAGCTGGGATGGAAGTATGGCTATGATCTCTTCTGGGTCATGGTCGTGGTCATCGTGACCTCCATCTTCCTGTGGCTGAAGCGCAAACGCTGGATCTGAGACTGCCATGACCTACCGGATCTACGGCTCGGAACTGTCGCCCTATTCGGTGAAGGTGCGGTCCTTCTTCCGCTACAAGAACCTCGACCACGAATGGATCCCGAGGTCGCCGGCGGTCCAAGCGGAGTTCCAGAAATACGCCAAGTTGCCGCTCGTACCGCTCGTGGTGACGCCGGAGGGCGAGGGCATTCAGGACTCGACTCCGATCCTCGAACGCTTCGAGGCATCGCATCCCGAACCTTCCGTGACGCCTGCAGATCCCGCGCTCGCCTTCGTCTCCGCGCTCCTCGAGGAGTATGGCGACGAGTGGGGCAATAAATGGATGTTCCACTATCGTTGGCGCTACCAGCCCGACGTCTGGTCGACCGCCGAGCGAATCGCCCAGCAGATGATGGGTGCGCAGGGCACGCTTGCCGTGGCGCAGGCCCGCGCGGCCGTGGCCGAGCGCATGATGGGCCGGCTGGGATTCGTGGGCTCGAATGCAACGACCGAGCCGGTCATCGAGGCTTCGTTCGCGAAGGCGCTGGGCCTGATCGAGGCGCATCTGGCGTCGCGCCTCTACCTGCTGGGCGGCCGGCCGGCCATGGCCGATTTCGGCTTGTGGGCCCAGCTGTACGAGGCGGCGACCGATCCGACACCGGGCGCGATCATGCGAGCCTCGGCGCCGAACGTGATGGCCTGGACCCAGCGCATGCTCTCGCCCAGGGCCGAAGGCGACTTCGAAAAACTGGCCGACCTCGCGCCGACCCTGACGCCGCTTCTTTCACGGGAAGTGGGCGCGCTCTTCCTGCCCTGGTCGGCGGCGAACGCGGCCGCGATCGCGCGCGGCGACAAGAGCTTCACCATGAGCCTCGGCGGCGCGGAGTGGAGTCAGGAGCCGCAGAAGTATCACGCACGCTCGCTGGCGGAGATCCGCCGCAAGTACGTGGAGGCCAAGGACACGCTCGGCCTTGAGGCGATTCTACGCGAAAGCGGCTGCTTGGACTTTCTATCTTGAGCTACGATCTTTTCTTGAGGCCGCGCAAGGTTGCCATCGGCAAGAAGGACTTCGAAGCCTATTTTCAGGATCGGCGCTTCTATGACGCCGAGGCCGGGCATGCGGCTTACAGCAACGAAGAGACCAAGGCTTATTTCAGCTTCGAATGGGTCGACGCGCGAGATGACGAAGAGGGCGAACTTTATCCCATCGCGTTCAACATAAACTACTTTCGACCTAGCTACTTCATTATGGAAGCGGAAATCGAAGTGTCGGCTCTCGTAGGGGCATTCGATCTCGTTGTTGACGATCCCCAGTGGAAAGGGATGGGCAAGGGTGAGTACGACGCGGAAGTACTAATGTCCGGATGGAATGCTGGAAACGAATCGGCCTACGACATTTTCCTCGAGACGCCTGAGCAGCGCTCTCATCTTCGCACTCTGCCCAGTGCGACGGTTCTTCAGGCATGGCGCTGGAATTTCGAGAGGGATGCACGTCAACAGAGCGTAGGGGACACCAAGTTCGTACCGCGAATTCAGTTTCTCGAAGTCGAGGGACAGATGACCTCCGCGATGGTTTGGCCGGACGGTGTTCCGTTGGTGGCGGCTCCCGTGGACAGGTTCATCCTCACCGGCGAAAACCTCTTGCGTCGCCGCCCTGACTTGACGAAAGCCCGGCGTCTTCTGCCCTGGGCCGAAGCGATTCAGATCTTGGCGCCATTCATCAAACAGGCCCCCGGGCCCGTGGTTACCTTCGACTACGACGAAATGCCTTCCGAAGTCCTCGATTTGCTACTCAGGCGGTCGTCAGAGCCGGTGTCATCCACTATTTGGCCGCAAGATCGGGTGCTCGATCGCGAGATTGTCGAGCGAGCGCTTGAGAGATTGCCAAGAAATTCACGCTGAGCCTGTGAGGAAGTACGCGATGCCCGCCGACACCAGGGCAGGCAGCGTGCCGGGATCTCGCGCGCTCAAGCAGCCCCGCTTGCTCTGCCCTGCAAATATGAGGTTGTGCGCAACGACTACCGCTCATTAGGATGCGTGCGGCAGCAGGCGGGGCAGAGTTGCGTACAGGCACCGGAAATGGCGAGCATGTCGGCGTTCACGAGCTGGTAAAGCGCTATGGCGATGTCGCCGCTGTGGACGGGGTGACGTTCGGTGTGCGTACCGGAGAATTTCTTGCCCTGCTGGGACCCTCCGGGTCGGGCAAGACGACGGTCCTGATGAACATCGCGGGCTTCGATTTTCCCGACTCGGGGCGCATCGAGATCGGTGGGCAGGACGTGACCTGGACGCCGTCCCACAAGCGCAATCTCGGCATGGTGTTCCAGCGCTACACCCTGTTCCCGCACATGACCGTGCTGGACAACATCGCCTTTCCGCTTCGCATGAGGAAGATCGGCCGGGCCGAGCGCGAGGAGCGGGCGCGCGCCGCCCTCAGGACGGTCCGACTCGAAGGGTATGGCGAGCGCAAGCCCGCCCAGCTGTCGGGTGGCCAGCAGCAGCGCGTCGCGATGGCGAGGGCCGTCGTCTACAATCCCGAAGTGCTGCTGATGGACGAACCTCTCTCCGCGCTCGACAAGAATCTTCGAGAGGAAATGCAGATCGAGATCAAGCATCTGCAGCGCGAGCTGGGCGTGACGGTGATCTTCGTCACGCACGACCAGACCGAGGCTCTCACCATGGCCGACCGCATCGCCGTGCTCGATCTCGGCAAGCTGCAGCAGCTCGATACGCCCAAGGCACTCTACGAGCAGCCCAATTCCGCCTTCGTCGCAGGGTTCATCGGCGAGACCAATTTCTGGCCGGCCGTCTCCTCGGGCGACGCCGCGGCCGGAAGCGAAGTCGGCGTCACCCTCGAGGGAGGAGAGCGGGCAAGCGTAACCGCGGCGGATGCCATACGGGCCGGGCAGACGGTCAGGGTGGCGATCCGCCCGGAGAATATCCGTCTCTCGGGCGACGGTGCCGGCGTGCAGGCCTCGGTCGAAGAGGCCATCTATGCCGGCAGCGTCACGACGCTTCTGCTGCGTAGCAAGGGGCCGACGCTGCGAGTCCGGGTCGGGCCCGACGGTTCGCTCGGCGAGCCGGCGCCGGGCACTCCCTTCGCCTTGGGTTGGCAGACGCGCCACGCCCGCGCCTACGCCGCATGACGGCCCGGCCGTCGCGCTTCATGCTGGGGGGCAGGACCTACAGTCCTGCCGCAAGCCTGTTGCTCGCGACGCCGTTCCTGCTGGTTCTGATGCTCGCGTTCCTGCTGCCGCTGGGCATGCTTCTGCGCGAGAGCCTGTTCGTGCCGTCCTTCACGATGGAGCACTATCGCCGGGTGTTCGACGAGCCGGTCTATCTGCGGGTGATGTACCGCACGATCCGGATATCGGCGCTGGTGACGTTGATCAGCCTGCTGCTCGGCTATCCCCTGGCGGCCCTGATGGCGCGGACGCGAGGGCTGATGCTCAACCTGCTGCTGGTCGCCGTTCTGCTCCCGCTGTGGACGTCGGTGCTGGTGCGCACCTATGCCTGGCTCGTGCTGCTGCAGCGCAACGGCGTCGTCAACGACCTGCTGACCGGCCTCGGCCTGGTGGACGCGCCCATGCAGCTCCTGCGCACCGAGGGCGCGGTCGTGCTGGCGATGAGCCATGTGCTTCTGCCGTTCGTGGTGCTGCCGCTCTATGCCACGCTGCGCGCCATACCGGACGACTATGCGCGGGCCGCCCGGATGCTGGGCGCCAACGGCTTCGCGGTGTTCCGCCACGTCACCCTGCCGCTGTCGATGCCGGGCATCACGTCGGGATGTGTGATGGTGTTCCTGCTGGCGCTGGGCTTCTTCGTCACGCCGGCGCTGATCGGCGGCCCGCAGCAGATGATGCTGGCCACGTTGGTTCAGCAGCAGGTCACCGAACTGCTGAACTGGCCCTTCGCCGGCGCCATCATCGGAGTTCTGCTGCTGGCCGTGCTCGGGCTGATGATCGTCTTCCACCGTGTCATCCGGCTCGACCGGTTCGTGGGGCAGTCGTGAGGAGGCGGTCGGAACTGACGGCGGGACGGCTCGCGGCAAACGCCTTTGCCTACGGTGTCGCGATCTTCCTGCTCGTGCCGACGGCGCTGATCGTGCCGATGTCGTTCGGCCCCGATCGCTACCTCAAATTCCCACCCTCGGGCTTCACGCTCGAATGGTACGCGGCCTATTTCTCCGACCGGGACTGGTTGGACGCGACCTTCTTCAGCCTGCGCATCGCCGTGCTGACCTCGATCGTCGCGACCGTCGTCGGTGCGCTCGTCTCGCTGGCCCTGGTGCGCGGCCGGCTTCCCGGCAAGCCCGTGTTCGAGCTGCTGGTGGTGGGGCCGGTGATCGTGCCCAACATAGCGATCGCCATTGCGACCTACCTGGTGTTCGATGGGCTGAAGCTCACCGGCACGACGCTCGGCTTCGTTGCCGCCCATACCGCGCTCGCGATGCCGTTCGTCGTGTTCACGATCCTGGCCTCGCTGCATCGCTTCGATGCCGATCTCGAGCGCGCGGCGCTATCGTGCGGCGCCAGTCCGCTGCAGGCCTTCACCTGGGTGACGCTGCCTCAGATACTCCCGGGCATCGTCTCGGCGGCGCTGTTCGCCTTCATCATTTCTTTCGACGAGCCGGTGATCTCGTTCTTCATTTCGGACCTCGATCATCGCTCGCTGCCGCGCAAGATGTTCGAGGACATCGACTACAATGTTTCGCCGACCCTGGCCGCCGTTGCCACGGTCCTGACCGGGCTTACCATACTGGCTCTGGTCGTCGGTCATTTCGCCGGCCGCAGCCGGCAGGCCTCGCCCGCCGCGCGTGGGCCGACTTCCGGGAACTGAACAGGAGAGCAGCATGAAACTGACACGCCGCACGATCCTCGGGGCCGCCGCGACCTTTCCCTTCATCTCGACGGCTCGGGCCGCCGGCGGCGAGGTGATCATCGCCACCACCGGTGGGCTGATGACGAACAGCCTGCAGGCCCACTTCTACAAGCGCTTCGAAGCCCAGACCGGCATCAAGGTTCGCGCCATCGCGATCGAGCTTCCCGACCAGTGGGCGCGGGCGATCGCCGGGGCGCGCAGCGGCAGCGTGCCGTTCGATGTGGTGACCGCCACGCCGCCCGACCTGATCCAGCACGCAAGCCTGCTGCAGCCGCTCGATTGCGCCGCCATGCCGGGCATCGTCGCCAATGCGCTGCCCGGGAGCTGCATGCCGACCGGGATCATCCGGACGGTGGGCGGCATGGCGTTGACGTGGAGCAAGAAAGCCTTCCCGGCGGGCGGGCCGCAATCCTGGGCCGATTTCTTCGACGTGGCCAAGTTTCCCGGCCCGCGCTCGCTGCCCGACACCGGCGACCGCGATTGGTGGGTGCCGCTGGCTGCCCTGATGGCCGACGGCGTGCCGCGCGACAAGCTGTTCCCGATGGACGTGGACCGCGCCTACCGCAAGCTCGACACGATCAAGAAGCACGTCGCGGCCTGGTGGAAGAGCGGCGACAATTCCATGCAGATCCTGCGCGGCGGCGACGCCGTCATGAGCATGCTCTATTCAAGCCGTGCCGTTCCGCTCGCCAAGAGCGGCGAGTTCGATTTCACCTGGAACGGCGCCATCCGCGATACCGGCAATTGGGCGGTGCTGAAGGGCGGACCGAATACCGCGAACGCCATCAAGTTCCTCGATTTCTTCGTACAGGACCCGTCGGAGCACCTGCCGTTCAGCAACGAGGTGAGCTTCGATTCGAACAACAAGGAAGCGGCCGGCAAGGTGCCGGCCGAGGAGCGGCGCTTCCGGCCTAGCTATCCGGAGAACTACGACAAGCTGATCATCGCCGACTATGCGTGGATCGCCGCCGATCGTGCCAAGCTGCGCGAGCGCTGGATCAGCTGGCTCACCAAGTAGGCCACCCGTGCTCGTCACGTATCCCGAGGCCGCACACTGGCCGATCGACCCCGACCGGCTCGACCTGGTGGAGGAATTCCGGCGGCAACCGCGCGGACCGCATGGCGATGAGCTCCAGAAGCTGCTGCATCGCCTGCGATGGGCGGGCGATCCCGACCAGCCCGGCCGATATGTGCTGATCGTCACGCAGCCCGGCAAGGAATGGATGCTGGGCCGCCTCCCGCGCCAGCGGGGCAGGCCGATCGAACTCATGCGCAATCACGTCTTCACCTCCATCGCCGAGGCGGAGTGGGAGGTCTTCAAACTGCGCTGGGAAGCCGTCACGGGCCGCACCCTGCCGCCGCATCTGAGTGAAAAACTGGTATGACCGATACGACCTCCATTCTGGGATATGCGTGGCCGATGGTGGTCTCGCCGGGCGAAGAAGTGGCCTTCCATCTCTCCAGCCCTTCGGTATCGAAGGCCGATGCCGCCGTGGTGCGCGTGCGCTGTGGCGATCCGGATCCCGCGGGGCCCGGAATTCGGGCGCACGAGATGGCCGCGCCCTTCGAGCGCACGGTGTCGCTGGTCCACCAGGTCATCCGGCCGGGCTCTTGCGCCATCGTGGCCGATGCGCCGGCGCTCACGTCGTTCCAGTCGTTCACCGTCGGAGCATTTCTGTGGCCGACGATGCCCGGAGACCGCGCTCAGACCATCCTGTCGCGCTGGAGGGAAGATACGCAGGAGGGCTGGCGGCTTGGCCTCGACGCGGACGGCCATTTAGAGTTCGTCGTGGCGGCTGGTGGCCGGACATGGCGGGTTGTGACCGGCGCGGCCCTGTTGTCGCGCGAATGGGTGCTGGCGGGGGCAAGCTGGGACGCCGAAGCCGGCCGCCTCGCGGTCATGGTCCGCAGCGCCGACGCGCAGGCCGGCCGGGATCGCTCCGAGTGCGTCGAGGCACCAGGGCCGACGGGTCTGGAATGGCCGGCCGCCGTGCCGCTGGTCATCGCGGCCCAGGCCAGCGACGGCGGCGGCGAGCTGTTCGACGGCTTCTACGACGGCAAGATCGACCGGCCCCGTCTCCATGCCAGCGTGCAGCCGATCGACGGGCTGCACCGGCTTTGCGAAAGCATGAACTTTCCGATGACCGACGCGCGACTGATCGCTGCGTGGGATTTCTCGCGCGGGATGGCCGGCGAGAGTGTCACCGACCTTTCGGCCCACCACCTCCATGGCAGGGTGCGTCAGATGCCGACGCGGGGCATGACCGGTGCCAACTGGGACGGCAGCACGGACCGCTGGACCGACTGCCCGGAGCAGTATGGCGCCATCCATTTCCACAGCGACGACATGGCCGACGCGGAGTGGGAGCCCACTTTGCGCTTCACCGTCCCGGCGGAGTGGCGCAGCGGCTTCTATGCGCTGCGGCTGCGTGCGGACACAGGTGACGAGCCCGTCGAAAGTTTCGTCGCGTTCTTCGTGCGCGCCGAACTGGGCAAGCCCCGTTCCAGGCTTGCCTTCGTGGCCAGTACCGGAACCTTTCTCGCCTATGCCAACAGCGCGCTACGGTTGGACCAGGTCCACGCCGAGGCGATGCTCGAGGGCGTGCTGACGCTGTCACGGGACGATGTCTACATTCAGGAGCATCGCGAGGTCGGGCTCTCGACCTACGATACGCATGCCGACGGCAGCGGCTGGAGCATCAGCAGCGCGCGACGACCCATTCTCAACATGCGGCCGCGCGGCAACGTGTTCAATTACGGCAACGATACCCACTTCATCGACTGGCTCGAGGAGACGGGGCAGGATTACGACGTCATCACGGACGACGACATCCACCGCCACGGCGTTCAGGTGCTGGCGCCGTACACCTGCGTCGTCACGGGGTCGCACCCGGAATATATCAGCCGCGAGGTGTGGGAGGCGTTCGACGCCTATCAGCGCAGCGGCGGGCGTCACATGTATCTCGGCGGCAACGGCTTCTACTGGCGCATCGCCTATCATCCGACCGTGCCGCACACGATCGAGATGCGCCGCGGCATGACAGGCCTGCGCACTTGGGAAGGCGAGGCAGGCGAGACGGCGCTGGCCTTCACCGGCGAGCCGTCCTCGACCTGGCGCAGCAACGGGCGTCCGCCCCAGCGATTGGTCGGCGTCGGTTTCGATGGTCAGGTCTTCACCCATTCCTCGCCTTACCGCTGGCTCGATGGCGCAAAGGATCCGGTGCTGTCATGGCTGACCGCAGGGATCGATCTTGCCGCGCCGCTGGGCGATTTCGGGCTGCGCGGCAACGGCGCCGCCGGGGTCGAGATCGATCGCGTGGACTGGTCGCTGGGGTCGCCACCCGGCACCGTCTGGCTCGCGACGGCCGACCGGCTCGGCTATGGCGGAACGCCCGCACCGGAAGAAATCCGCACCCTGCATCGCGGCGTGATGGGAGACCAGAACGCGCAGGTGAGGGCCGATCTGGTCTATTTTCCGACGGCCAACGGAGGTGCGGTCTTCTCGACCGGGTCGATCGCCTGGGTCTGTGCCCTGTCGCACGCCGGTTACAGGAACAATGTGAGCCAGCTTACCGGAAACGTCCTGAAGCGGTTCCTGGACCCGGCACCCCTGTAGGCCTTCAGGCTGTCCGGCATCGGGACGCGACCTGCGCCGGCGGCACCGCACGAAAGCGAGGCTAGATCAGGCTTGTCGCCACGAGCGTCAGGCCGGAGAGCATGAGCAGCGCCAGCAGCACGCGACGGAACTGGACGTCGTTGATGCGGCCGTAGAGTGCCAGACCGATCTTCGCGCCGATCAGCGTCGTCGGCACGGTGATCGCCGCCCAGATCAGGAAGGTCCGGTCGAGGAAGCCCGCGATGCCGGCTGAGATCAGGGCGAGGAACAGCACACTCATGTTGAAGGGTTGGTTGACGCCGCGCTGCTCGTCCTTGCCGAAGCCGCGGAGCTGCGCCCAGATTGCCGGCGCCGGGCCGCTGAGGCTGGCCATGCCACCCATGACGCCGCCGATGAGGCCCACGACGGCATCTGCCGGACGACCGCCGCCCGTCACGATGGGCGGGCGACGCACGAAGGCCATCCAGCCGCTGTAGACGATCAACAGGAGGCCGACACCCATCTTGAGTGGGTTGGGCTTCACATGGTCGAGCAGCAGCGTGCCCAGCGGCACGCCGGCGATCCCCGCAACCAGCATTGGCCACAGGCGCTGCCAACGCACGCCGCTCCAGATGCGGGGCAGGGACTGGATGTGGCCGGCGACACCGCACAGGGCGGTGAGGGGCGCGGCCGTCAGCGGTGACATGGCCTGCAGCCAGAAGCCCAGCGCCACCAGCGCGTAGCCGGTGCCGCTCAATCCATTGACGAAGCCAGCGGCCAGCGCCCCGGCGACGACGATCGCGATGTCGCCGGGGGGAGGCAGGGTCACGGCGGGTTAGGCTCCCGAGCTGAACGCCTGGATGCCGGTCATCGCGCGACCGAGGATCAGCGCGTGCACGTCGTGCGTGCCTTCGTAGGTGTTCACGGCCTCGAGGTTCATCGCGTGACGGATCACGTGATATTCGTCCGAGACGCCGTTGCCGCCGTGCATGTCACGGGCGACGCGGGCGATGTCGAGCGCCTTGCCGCAATTGTTACGCTTGATCAGCGAGATCATCTCCGGCTGGGCATGGCCCTTGTCCTTGAGACGGCCGACCCGCAGGCAGGCCTGGAGGCCGAGCGCGATCTCGGTCTGCATGTCGGCGAGCTTCTTCTGGATGAGCTGGGTGGCGGCCAGCGGTCGGCCGAACTGCTTGCGCTCCATCGTGTAGTTGCGCGCCTGCTTCCAGCAGAATTCGGCGGCGCCCATGGCGCCCCAGGCGATGCCGTAGCGGGCGTTGTTCAGGCAGCCGAAGGGACCGCCGAGGCCGGCGACGTCGGGCATCATGTTCTCGACCGGCACGAAGACGTCTTCGAGCATGATGGCGCCTGTCACCGAGGCGCGCAGGCTGAACTTGCCCTCGATCTTCGGCGTCTCGATGCCCTTCCAGCTGCGCTCGAGGATGAAGCCGCGGATCGCACCGCCGTCGAGCTTGGCCCAGATCACCAGCACGTCGGCGATCGGCGAGTTGGTGATCCACATCTTGGAGCCGGACAGCTTGAAGCCGCCGGGGACCGTGACGGCGCGGGTCTTCATGCCGCCCGGATCGGAGCCGTGATCGGGCTCGGTGAGGCCGAAGCAGCCAACCCATTCGCCGGTGGCGAGCTTGGGCAGGTACTTCATGCGCTGCTCTTCGCTGCCGTAAGCATAGATCGGATGCATCACCAGCGAGGACTGCACGCTCATCGCCGAGCGGTAGCCGGAGTCGACGCGCTCGACTTCGCGGGCCACCAGGCCATAGGTCGTGTAGTTGGCGCCGGCGCAGCCGTACTTCTCCGGAAGCGTCGAGCCCAGCAGGCCGAGCGCGCCGAACTCGTTCATGATCTCGCGATCGAACTTCTCGTTGCGGTTGGCCATCAGGACGCGCGGCATCAGCTTGTCCTGGCAGTAGTCGCGCGCGACGTCGCGGATGGCGATCTCGTCCTCGGTCAGCTGGTCGTCGAGGAAGAACGGGTCCTCCCAGTCGAAGGCCCTGGCGTCTGCGCTGATGCCCTTGGCGGCGCTCTTGATCGGGGTGGCGGCGTTGGCCATGTCTGCTCCTGCTATTTCGACCGCGTCTTATCAGGCAGGGCAGGCCGCGCCAACGCCCTAAAGGGCTGTCCCGACGATGGTTTTGCCCGTGAGGGCACGGAAAATCTCGAGGTTGAGCTTGCCGAAGGCCTCGGACGCCCGCAGTTCCACGGTGCGGGGGCGCGGCAGGTCGATGCGGAGGTCCGCGGCGATGCGGCCCGGGCGGGCCGACATGACGATCACGCGATCTGACAGGAAGACCGCCTCCGGGATCGAATGGGTGACGAAGACCACGGTCTTGCGGGCCTCGCGGCCGACGTCCTTCTCTCCCCAGATCCGCAGCAACTCGAGCGCCATGTCGTCCCGCGTCATGGCGTCGAGGGCGCCGAACGGCTCGTCCATCAGCAGGAGCGGCGGGTCGAGCAGCAGGGCGCGGCAGAGGGCGGCGCGTTGCTGCATGCCGCCGGACAATTCGCGTGGCAGCTTGGAGCCGAAACCGCCGAGGCCCGCCATTTCGAGAAGTTGCTCGGCGCGCGACCGCAGCGCGCGCGGGTCCTTGCCGGCGAGCTCGGCCGGCAGCAGCACGTTCTCGAGGATGGACCGCCACTTCAGCAGGATCGGCGCCTGGAACACCATGCCGACGTCCGGGATCGGCTGCGTCACGGTGCGGCCGGCGACCGTGATCGTGCCCGTCGTGGCCGGACGCAGCCCGGCAACGATGCGCAGCAGGGTCGACTTTCCGCAGCCGCTCGGACCGACCAGCGAAACAAACTCGCCGGCGCCGATCGACGCGGAAATGCCGGCGAGGGCCTCAACCGGGCCGCTCGCCGCCTGATACGTCATGCCGACCCGGTCGAGGTCGATCAGTCCCTTTGTCACGAGATGCGACTGCCCGGATCAGTTCGGCATCGCGACCTTGGTGAAGAATTCGGTCGAGTAGACGTTCTTGCACTCGACCTTCTTCGGCAGGCCCATGTAGGTGTTCACCAGATCGACCGAATCGCACATCTTCTTCTCGTCGATCCAGCCGATGCCGTTCTTGGCATAGCGGTCGGTCTTCATCAGGCCGAGGCCGATCATCATGTTGGGGGTCATCACCTCGACGTCGACCTCGGGCACGCGCTTCTTCAGGATCTCCATGGCGGCCTTCGGATCGGCCATGACGTCTCGCCAACCCATGTAGGAGGCTTCGAGGAAGTCCTTCAGGGCCTTGGGCTTGTCCTTCATCGTCTTGGCACTGGCGATGATCGACATCGAGTACATGTCGAAGCCGAAATCAGCCCACGGCATCATGACGACGCTGCCCTTGCCGGCGGCCTTCTCGTAGAGCGGGAGGCCGGTGCTGTAGTCGCCGACGCCGTCGACGCGCTTCTCGGCCAGAGCCGCGATCTTGGCGGAAGGCTCGATGTTGACCCAGGACACCTTGGCCGGATCGATGCCGTTGGCCTTGGCGAAAGCCGGGAACATCTGGCGCTGCGAATCGCCCGGAGGGGCGGCGAGCGTCTTGCCTTCGAGGTCCTTGGGCTTGGCGAGGGGCTTCTCTTTCAGGCTGAAGATGTTGAGCGGCGTCTTGTCGAACACCATGCCGACGGTCTTCACCGTGGTGCCGCGGCCGACCGAGGCGATGACCACGGCGGCATCGGCGAGGCCGGCATCGGCGCGGCCGGTGTCGACCTTGGCAATCGAATCGCCGGAGCCCTTGGAATTCTCGAGCGTCACGTCGAGGCCCTTGGCCTTGTAGTAGCCCTTGTCGAGGGCAACCCAGTAGGCCGCGTGGTCGCCGACCGCGAACCAGTTGAGTGCGAAGGTGAACTTCTCCTGCGCCGAGGCGGCACCGGACGTGGCCAGCAACGCGGCCAGCGCCAGCGACAATGTACGAGTCATAGCGATCTCCCTTTTCCCATCCCCGAACTCAGTCGACGCCCTCGGCCCAGGGGGCCCAGAGGTGCGCCAGCAAGACGACGGCGCCGTAGAGCAGGAGGCCCACGACGGAAATCCAGACCAGGGCGGCGAACGCCACGGAGGTGTTCATGCTGCTCTGGGTGGTGACAATCACGTAGCCCAGGCCGCGCTGCGAGGCGACGAACTCGCCGACGATCGCGCCCACCACCGCGGCGGTGGCGGTGATCTTCAGTGCGCTCAGAATGTAGGGCAGGGCGTTCGGAATGCGGATCTTGACGAAGATCTTCCATTTCGGGGCGTTGAAGACGCGGCCGAGGTCGAGCATGTCCGGCTCGACCTGAGACAGGCCGACGGCGGTGTTGATGACCACCGGGAAGAAGCCGATGAGCGCGCCCATCAGCATGTTGGGGAAGATGCCGTAGCCCATCCAGATCAGGAACAGCGGCGCGATCGCGACCTTGGGCAGGGTGTTCACGAACACCAGGAACGGAACGAGCGCGTTGGCGAGAACGGGCGACCAGGCGATCGCGACGCCCAACGCCACGCCGACCACCGCGGCCATCAGGAAGGCGCCGATGATCTCGAAGGTCGTGGTCCAGAGATGAGGCCACCAGGCCGTGTCGCCGTGCCAGAGCGCGTTCCAGACCGACAGCGGGGCGGGAAGGAGATACTCGCGGATGTTGCCGAAGGTGACAGCGGCCTGCCAGCTTGCCAGCAGGAAGGCGAAGAGCACGAGCGTCGGCCAGTATCGGTTGGCCAGAGTGCCGAATTTCGTCATGCGCGCGCAGCGATGAATCTGTTCATCGCTTTCGTCTCACTGATATCATGTGCCCCCATGCGATGAGACTGGCGAACGCGCATTTGCCCGTCAAGGCGAGGTTCGTCCGTGAAGCTTTCCCTGTGCAATGAAGTCATCCGCGAGTTGTCGTTCGAGCGCCAATGCGCGCTGGCGGCAGCGCTCGGCTACAAGGGGCTGGAAGTCGCGCCCTTTACCCTCGGCGACGATGCATGGCGCATGCCAGCCTCCAAACGTGCGTCCGTCCGTCAGGCCTGTGCCGACGCTGGGGTGGAGGTGAGCGGCCTCCACTGGCTGCTGGCGGCACCCGCGGGACTGTCGATCGCGACCGACGATCGGGCGCTCTGGCAGCGCAGCGTCGACGTGATGCTGTCATCCATCGAACTGTGCGCCGACCTGGGCGGTGCCTATCTGGTCCACGGCTCGCCCGGCCAGCGCCGCGTGGCCCATCCCGATGACGCCAGGCGCGTCGAGGAAGCCTGGTCCGCCGCCGCCGCCGCTGCGGAGAAAGCCGGCGTGGTCTATTGCCTGGAGCCGCTGGCGCGACCGGATTGCAACTTCGTCAATACCCTCGCCGAGGCCGAAGGCGTCGTGCGCCGCATCGGCAGCCCGGCCTTCCGGCTGATGATCGACACGCTGGCCTCCAGCCTGGAGGAAAAGGAGCCGGTCGCCGATGTCATCCGCCGCTGGATGCCGACGGGGCTGATGGCGCATGTCCAGTTCAACGATCGCAACAAGCGCGGGCCCGGCGAGGGGACGGACAAATTCGCTCCCGTGGTCGAGGCGCTACGCGACACGGGTTATGATGGCTGGGTCGCCATGGAACCCTTCATCTACGAACCCGACGGCCCGACCTGCGCGGCGCGCATGATCGGCTATGTTCAAGGTCTGCTGGAGCAAACTGCATGAAAGTGAAGGTTGAGGCGGTCGACCGCTTCGAGCGCGACCATCGCCTGCGCCTGCCGTTCCGCTTCGGCGTCATCACCGTGACGCAGGGCATCCAGGCGATCATCCGTGTGCGCATCGCGCTGGAGGATGGCCGCACCAGCGAAGGCGTTGCCGCCGAGGCGCTGGGTGCCAAGTGGTTCGAGAAAAGTCCGGAGTTTTCCGACGCGCAGAATCTCGACCAGCTCCGGCAGGCCCTGCAGCTCGCCATCGACCACTACACCGCGCGCGGCTTCGACACGCCGTTCGGGCAATATGCCGGAAGCTATCGCCAGCAGATCGCGCGCGGTGCCGAACTGGGGCTCAATCCTCTGGTCGCCTCCTACGGGCCGGCCCTGCTTGACCGGGCGATCCTCGATGCGCTCGGTAAGGCGACCGGCCAGTCCTTTGCGCAGATGATCGCGGCCAATGTGCCGGGCATCTCTGCGACCGATCTGACGCCGGACATCGAGGCGGGGCATCTGGCGGGTTTCCTCGCAGGACTAAAACCGCGCCCCTCGATCGATCTGCGTCACACGGTGGGCCTGGTCGATCCGCTGACGACAGCCGAGCGGCCGGCATCGGAACGCGTGAACGATGGGCTGCCAGAGACGCTTGAAGAGGTCGTCTCGTACTATCGCGGCCGCTACTACAAGCTGAAGGTGGGCGGCGACATCAAGGCCGACCTCGACCGGCTCACGCGCATCGCTTCCGTGCTTGATGCGGCGGCCGGCGACTACAAGGTCACTTTCGACGGCAACGAGCAGTACGACGATGTCGAGGGCATCGTCGAACTCTGGCGCAAGGTCGAAGAGACGCCGGCGCTCGCGAAGATGGTCAAGGCGACGCTTTTCATCGAGCAGCCGATCAAGCGCCAGGCGGCGCTCAGCCGGCCGGTGACGGCGCTGGCCAAATACCGCCCGGTCATCATCGACGAATCGGACGGCGAGCTGTCGACCTTCCCCGAGGCCCTGAACCTCGGCTATGCCGGCGTCTCCAGTAAGAACTGCAAGGGCTTCTACAAGTCGATCCTGAATGCCGCGCGAGTCGCGAAGCTCGGCCCGGGCTATTTCATGTCGGCCGAGGATCTCACGACGCAGCCCGGAGTCAGCGTCCAGCAGGACCTGGCTCTGGTTTCCCTGCTGGGCCTCACGCATGTCGAGCGCAACGCCCATCATTTCATCGACGGCATGTCGTCGGCCTCCGATGCCGAACAGAACGCGTTCGTGGCCGCGCATCCCGATCTCTACGAGCGCCAGCCGGGCAGGCCGGTGCGACTCAAGGTGCGGGACGGCGCGCTGGCGTTGGGGTCCCTCGGTTGCCCGGGCTTCGCGGTGGGCGTCGATCTCGACTTCGCCGCGCTCCGGTCGATGCCTGACGCACCGCGCGAACGGCTGACGCCGGCCCACCCTGGAGGCAAGAAATGAGCGCCAACCTTCCGGCCCGCTTCGACAGCATCGAAGCCGTCGAGGACTTCATGACCGCCCCGTCCGCCGAACTGGTGGCCGACCTCGCCGCGACGCCGGGCGACATCCTCGTGCTGGGCGTCGGCGGCAAGATGGGCCCGACGCTCGCGCGCATGGCCAAGCGCGCTGCGCCGACCAAGCGGGTGATGGGCGTGGCGCGCTTCAGCGAGCCTGGTGTGAAGGAGGCGCTGGAGAAGGCCGGCGTCGAGCCGATTTCGGCCGACCTGCTGGATCGCACGGCGTTGGAAGAACTGCCCAAGGCCGCCAACGTCGTCTTCATGGCGGGGCGCAAGTTCGGTGCGACCGGCGACGTGCCGCTCACTTGGGCCATGAACGTGCAGGTTCCGGCGATGGTCGCGGAGGTCTTCAAGGAGTCGCGCATCGTCGCCTTCTCGACGGGCTGCGTCTATCCGTTCGTGCCGGTCGACAGCGGCGGCGCGACGGAGGAGGTGCAGCCGGTGCCGCCCTCCGGCGACTACGCGAATTCCTGCGTCGGCCGCGAGCGCATGTTCGAGTATTTCTCGGCCCGCCACGGCACGCCCGGCCGACTGTTCCGCCTCAACTATGCGATCGACATGCGCTATGGCGTGCTGCACGACGTCGGCCGCAAGGTGCGGGATGGCGAGCCGATCGACCTGTCGATGGGCCATGTCAACGTGATCTGGCAGGGCGACGCGAATTCCGTCGCGCTGCGCTGCCTCGCGCGCGCCACGACACCGACGTCTCCGATCAATGTCACCGGGCTGGAGATGATCGAGATCCGCTGGCTGGCGGCGGAGTTCGGCAGACTGCTGGGCCGGACACCGATCCTCACCGGCAAGGAAGCCCCGACTGGTTGGCTGAACGACGCAAGGCGCATGGAAAAGGAATTCGGGGCCCCCAGCGTTCCGCTCTCGAAGATGATCGAGTGGACCACCGACTGGCTGGAGCGCGACATGGCCACCTTGAACAAGCCCACGCACTACGAGGTGCGCGATGGCAAATACTGACGCGCCAGTGTCCGATCGAGTCGACGTCAAGCCGATCGACCCGGAGCAGGCTGATGCGGCGTGGCCGCTCTCGATCGAGGCGGGCTGGAACCAGAATGTCGCCGACTGGCGCTTCATGCTGGGCGCCGGACGCGGCTTCGGCTGCACGGCGGCGGACGGAAGGTGGCAGGCCAGTTCGCTGGTGCTGCCGCTCGGCCAGAAGCTTGCGTGGATCAGCATGGTGCTGGTGACCAAGGAGCGCCGGCGCGGCGGTGTGGGCACCGGCCTGCTGAAGCGCTGCATCGAGGAAGTGCAGGGCGCCGACGCGGTCGCGGGCCTCGATGCGACGGAGCAGGGGCGGCCGATCTACCTGGCTCTGGGGTTTCGCGACCTCTTCCCGATCGCACGCTGGCACTTCGACGGCGTGAAGGGCGAGGCGGTGGCGCCGCCGGCCGGCGTCACGATCCGGCCGATCACGCCGGCCGACCTGCCCCGGCTGGCTATCTACGACCGGCCGCTGACCGGCATGGAGCGTCCTTCGATCCTCATGCACCTGGCCTTGCGCCAGCCCGGCCGCGCCTGGCTGGCCGAAGACGTGGGCGGCAAGATCGTGGGCTTCGTGCTGGGCCGCGAAGGCCGGGTGGCGACGTCGCTCGGTCCTGTGGTCGCCGATCGCGAAGCGGTCGCGCTGGCGCTGATCGCGCGCGCGGCGGCCGCCGCGCCGGGGCCGTTCATCATCGATGTGCCGGAGGCGCATCAGGCCGTCCGGGCCTGGCTACAGGAGCAGGGCGCGGCCTCGCCGCGTGGCTACATGCGCATGACCCTGGGCACCGCCAAGGGACTGGACGATCCCTCGCACGTCTTCGCCCTCGCGGGCCCTGAATTGGGATAGGATGCAGGCATGAGCACCGACAAGGCCCTCCACTGGCGCGATCTTCCGGCGCCGGTCCTGTCCCTGCTGCGGCAGGGCACCGTCATCCCCGCGCACCCGCTGGCGCTCGACACCGACCGGAACTTCGACAAGCAGTCGCAGCGTGCGCTCAGCCGCTACTACCTCGATGCCGGCTCGGGCGGATTGGCGGTGGGCGTGCATTCGACTCAGTTCGCCATCCGCGACGTCGGCCTCTATCGCCCCGTCCTGGAACTCGCCATCGAGACCGCGCGCGACTGGACCGACCGGCCGCTGGTCATGATCGCGGGTGCCGTCGGAAAGACGGCGCAGGCGGTCGAGGAAGCGCGCACGGCGCGGTCGCTCGGCTACCACGCGGTGCTGCTGTCGCTGGCCGCGCTGAAGGGAGCGGGCGAGGACGAGCTGATCGAGCATTGCGCCGCGGTCGCGAAGGAGATGCCGCTGATCGGCTTCTACCTGCAGACGGCCGTGGGCGGCATCAGGCTGTCGCGCGAATTCTGGACGCGCTTTGCTGCCATCGACAATGTCGTGGCAATCAAGGTGGCGCCGTTCAACCGCTACCGCACGCTCGATGTCTGCTTCGGCATCGCCGCCGCCCACGCCGAGGAGCGCATCACCCTCTACACCGGCAACGATGACCACATCGTCGCCGACCTGTTGACGCCGATGGTCGTGCGCACCGGCAACCGCGAGGTGACCCTGCGCTTCCAGGGCGGGTTGCTGGGCCATTGGAGCGTGTGGACGCGCGGCGCGGCGAAGATGTTGGAAAGGCTGAAGCTCTCGGTGTCGAACGGCGCGATCCCGGCCGAGGTGCTGGCGCTCGATTCATTTGTGACGGACTGCAACAGCGTCGTGTTCGACGTCGACCATGATTTCGCCGGCTGCATTCCGGGCTGCCACGAGATCCTGCGGCGACAGGGCCTGCTTCAGTCCATCGAATGCCTCGATCCGCACGAGAAGCTGAGCCCCGGGCAGAGCGAAGGGATCGACCGGCTCTACGCGACCTATCCCGAACTGCACGACGATGCTTTCGTTGCCGCGAACCTCGGGCGCTGGCGGGACTGACGCATTGAAAGATCTGTTCGAGGCTCATGATGCACTCGCCGTCGCCGAGCTGATCCGCGGCCGCAAGGTCGGCGTGCGCGAAGTGCTCGATGCCAGCCTGAACCGCCTGCGGGCAGTCAACGACAAGCTGAACGCCATCACCGACTTCTACGACGGTGAGCTGCTGGAGAAGTCAGTCGCGGCGGCGGGCGACGGGCCGTTCCACGGCATCCCGTTCGTCGTGAAGCAGCTCATGGCCGATTGCGCCGGCACGCCGACCACCGTTGGCTCGCGCTTCTTCGCGAAGGAGCCGGTGGCCGCGAACGACAGCGCGGCGGTGGCACGTATGCGCCGCGCCGGGCTGGTGATCGTCGGCCGCAGCAACACCAGCGAGTTTGGCCTGGCGCCGACGACGGAGCCTGCCTTCGGCGGCGCGACGGTCAATCCCTGGCGCGCCGACCTGTCGCCGGGCGGCTCTTCCGGTGGTTCGGCCGCGGTGGTGGCAGCGCGGGCACTGCCGATGGCGCACGCGACCGACGGCGGCGGCTCGATCCGCATCCCGGCCTCCCTGTGCGGCCTGTTCGGGCTCAAGCCGTCGCGCGGCCGCATCAGCCTGGCGCCGATCGGGGAGACACTCGCGGGAGCAGGGGCCCAGCTCTGCGTCTCGATCTCCGTGCGCGACAGCGCGGCGCTGCTCGACGCCGTGGCGGGTGGTGAACCTGGCGATCCCTATCGCGCGCCGGAGGCGGAAGGCTCTTTCCGCGAGGCGACGCGGCGGGCGCCCGGACGATTGCGCATAGCCTTCCTGCGCAAGCCGGTCGGCTGGCAATCGATGGACCCGGCGCTGGTCGCGGCCGTCGAACGGACGGCGAAGCGACTGGAGGTCCTCGGCCATCACGTCGAGGAGGCGATGCCGGACTATGATCCGGCCGCCACTGGCGCCGCCTTCGGCACGGTGATGTGCGCCAACACCTTCACCAACATCCAGGTGCGGGCCAATGGCCGCGTGCCGGGACCGCACGACCTCGAACCGGTGACCCGCCTCTATGCCGAGAAGGGCCGCGGGATCAGCGCGCACGACTATATCCGCGCGGTGCAGACCTTTCATCGCACCGGCCGCCAGCTCGGCGCCTTCTTCGAGCGATTCGACATTCTCCTCTCGCCGACCATCGCCCGTACGTCGCTGCCGCTCGGCACAGTGCGCATGGATGGCAGCCTCGAAGAATACGAGGAGGGGCTCGCGCCGATGGTGGCCTTCACCTCCGTCTGCAATGCCGCCGGCGTGCCGGCCATGTCGGTTCCGCTCGAAGGGACGGAAGACGGCCTTCCGATCGGCCTGCATTTCGTCGCGCGCTACGGCGCCGAGGCCACGCTGTTTTCGCTGGCTGCGCAACTCGAGCAGGCGCATCCTTGGCGGGATCGCCGGCCGGGCGGAGTGACGTGATGGCAAACTTCTGGCGGATAGCCTTTGCGGGATTCGTCGCCGGCGCGCTGAGCGTGCTGGTGTTCCACCAGTGGGGCTTCTATCTGGCGGCCGAGCTCGGCTTCGGGCAGCCCAATCTCTACAATATGCGGCCGGTGCCGCCCTGGGGCGTTCCGGCCATCGTCTCCCTGGCGTTCTGGGGTGGTCTTTGGGGTGCCCTCGGCGCCTTCGTGGTCGCACGCCTGCCCGGCATGCTGAATGGGGCCTTGGGTTGGATCCTCTTCGCGAGCACGCTGGTATTGGCGGTGAGCTGGTTCGTCGTCCTGCCGATGAAGGGCGCGCCAATCGGCGGCGGCTGGCGTCTGCCGGGCGTGATCGTCGTGCCGATCGTTTACGCGCTCTGGGGTTTCGGCATGTGGCTGTTCTACGGTCTCGTGCGCAGGCTGCTGAAATAGTCGGGCCCGCCCTGGCTGGGGGCCCGGGTCAGAGCTTGCGCATCACGATCTGCGATCCGCCGCCCCAGATCGGGAGATAGGCCATCTTGTAGCCAGCGCCGCCGGTCACGATCGGATGGATCGCTTCGGGCGAACTCGCGACACCCTGACCCTGGTCGAACAGGTATTGCTGGACGCGCTTGATATCCCATCCGTCGTGGCGGGCAATTTTCTCGGCGAGTTCGAGCGGCAGGAGAAGAACCTGCTCGCCGCGGTCGCTCTTGCGGCTCTGGCCCGACATCACGATCTCGGCGCGCATGCCGGCGACGACCGGATCGAGGATCGCCTCGGGCGTGGCGCCTTCGCCATCGCCGGGCAGCACCTCTGCCGTGCCTGAAATGCCCATGACCGTGATGGCGCTGTCGTCCTTGCCGAGGCCGTGGCGCTCGGTGAAGGTCGGGAAGGGACCTTCGGTCCTTTCGGCGAAGCACAGCGTGTACTTGGCGGGCTGGCCCATCGTCGCCATGTCGCCCGTGTCCGAGCGCGCCCCGCCGATGTTGCGGAGGCAGAGCTGCAGGGCGCGGCCGATGCAGGCATTGGCGCGGTTGCCGGGACCGATGGCGTTGGTCAGCGCGTTGACACCGAGCTGCTGCGCGATCGGGCCATGGAGGCAGAGCGCGACGGCCGCGCTGCCGGTGGTCGTGGCGATGCCCAGAAGATTGAAGTCGGGTTCGAGCAGGGCCTGCGCCGCCGCCAGCACGACCGGCAGTTCCGCCGGCACGCCGCCTGCGATCACGCATTGATAGGCGACGGCTTCGGGCGTGATGTCGCCGAACATCGGGGGCATCATGCCCAGCGATTCGGCCCGGCCGGCGCCGCCCGCAATCATGGCGTCGAGCCGCCTTTGGGTGGGGGGCACCAGAGGGAGGCCGTCCGAAAGCTCGGCCTCCGTCAGGATCTGCTGTGCGCTTTCCCAGGCCGTCGACTCGCCGACGACCGGCCAGCCGCACCATTCACTCACGACGGATCGCTCATCGGGCAATGCGCGTGCAGGCGACGGTGGTGCCGCCGAACGACGGAATGAACGCCGAATGCTTGCCCGGTCCGCCTGCCACGGTGATGTGGATATCCTTCGGATCGCGGCCGATCGTCAGCCAGTCACCATCCGGCTTGTGGCCGGTGGTCTCGTACGTGACGAGGTTCTCCTTCGAGACGCGCGAGAGATGGACCCGCGAGCGCTTCCACAGTTCCTCGCGGATGCTGTCGATCGTGAAGCCGTCGCGCTTCAGGGTCGCGGCGTGCTCCGGGCCGATGATGACGAACATCGGGCCCTTGCCGTAGATCGTATTGGAACCCGGATTGGACATGCCGCCGGCGAAAGTGGTCAGCAGGCCGTCTCCCGTGGTCGAGCCGTGGTCGTTGAGGTTGTGCGGGCCCTCTCCCGACATCACCGTCACGACGGAGTCCGTGAGCGCGAAACCGCGCTGCACGTGATAGGGCGTCCAGGGATTCTCTTCCTCGTTCTCGCCGAAGCAGAAGGTGTACTTGGCGGGATTGCCCTGGGTCGAGCGGTCCATCTCGCCCGGCTTGGCGCCGGCCACGTTCAGTAGCATCAGGCCGAGCGCGCGGCCGATCGTGGCATTGGATTGGCGACCCTGGCCAAAGCAGTTGGTGCCGCAGTTGATGTTCAGCTCGTGCCGGATCGGTCCGCTCACCATCACCATGGGCGCACAGGAGTGCGTGGTCGCGAGCGTGCCGTGGAGATTGTATTCCGGGTCGAGCACGCCGCGCAGGGCGGCGGTCACCACCGGGAAGTACTCCGGCTTGCAGCCGGCCATGACCGCGTTTGCGGCCAGCGCCTGCAGCGTCGGGACGATCTGGCGCGGCGGCACCGGCGGGTAGGGGCGGTTGTCGCCGCGCACCGTCTCGACGAACTTCGCCACCTTCGCCTCAGTGGGCACGAAGAGCGGCATGCCGTCGCTCCAGCCCTGTTCGTTGGCGTATTCGTTGAAAGCTTCGACATCCATATCGCCGATGTCGATCACTTCCTGGTCGGCGATGTCCTTCATTTGCTCGTCGCCTCGGTGAGTCCCTTGGTCGCCGCTTCGATGCGTTCCCGCAGCTCTTCGGCATTCAGGCCGCCGACGGGGTGCTTCACTACGATAAGGCGCGCTTCGACCTTGCGGGCTTTCGCCTGGGCCAGGACCAGCGGTTTGAAAGTCTCAGTGGCGATCACGAAAGCGGTGATGCCGAGCTTCTCGAGTTCGAGGCTGTCGTGGAAACTCCACGATGAACAGCTTCCTCAATCCCCTAAGGCGAGCAGGGCGGCCTTGTAGTTCTTGGCGACCTTCTCGATCAGTTCCTTCGGCGCCGGCTGGCTGGCGCTGTTCTTGGCATGGAAGTGGATGTTGTCCACCGGACGGTGCGCGCCCAGCATGGCGCGGACGCCTTCCAGCAGCTCACGCGCGTTCGGCTTGGAGTTGGAGATCAGCGCAATGGCGTCGGTCGCCCAGTTGACGGGCTGCAGGGTCACCTTGGCGGGACCGGCGGCGGCCATGCCGAAGCTCGGATTGAAGATGCGCATGTTCGTTTCCCTCCACGCTACTTGTTCAATGCCGCGACCACCGACTTGGCGACGCGCTGGCCGTCCGCGATCGCGTCGGCCAGATATTCCTTGGAGTCGGACCGCACGTCGCCGGCGGCGAACACCAGCGGCTGGGCGGTCTGGCCCTGAGCATCGACAACGATATGCCCCGTGGCGTCGCGTGCAAGCGAATCCGGCAGGAATTCCGCAGCGGGAGACCGGCCCTCGTAAACGAACACCGCATTCGTAGAAACGCGGTTTCGCTGGCCGTCACTTTCGATGGTCACCGCCTCGAGACCGTTGCTGCCCTCCAGGCCGACAATGCGCCCCGGTCGGGCGGTGACGCCCTCGGGAGCCGGGCCGGTTGGCGTGCCGAGCATGGTGATGTCGCCGGCGATGCCGACCAGGACGGCGGCTTCGTACGGCGCCCATCCGGTCGCCCCGGCGACGATCACGGGCTGGCCGGCATAGAGCGGCCCATCGCAGTTCGCGCAGTGCGACAGGCCGCGGCCTTCGTATTCCTCCTCGCCGGGAATGCCGAGCCTGCCCTTGTTCAGGCCGGTGGCAACGATGAGGGAACGCGCGCTGTGATGCTCGCCATCGGTCGTCTCGACCTCGAACGGGCCGGTCCCGGAGATGGCGGAGACCTCGCCGAAGCCGATCTCGACGCCGGCCACGGCGGCATCGTCCGTGAGGCGCGCGGCCATCGTCGTGCCATCGAACATCTCCTCGAAATCGTGGAGCGCACCGAGGTTGATGATTTCGCCGCCGGGGGCGAGCTTGTCGAGGCAGAGCGCCTTCAGGCCGGCGCGGGCTATTTCGGTGGCGGCGGTGAGGCCGGCCGGACCGGCGCCGATGACGATGACGTCGTAGGAGGGGGTAAGCATGGCCACATTTAATCGGTGGTTGGGCAAGGGAGCGCAAGCGGCTTTTCGGCCGCTCGGCTGCGCCCGCCGGGTGCCGGCCGTCGTCCCCATGTCCGTGTGGTCCGCGATTTGCAGGCGCTCATCTTGAGCTTGCCAGTGCCCGAGAAAGCATCGTAGGTCGCAAGGGCAGGGAGACAGAACAAGGCATGGCGTATTTCACGCAGCAGCTGATCAACGCAATCACGCTGGGCGCCATCTACGGGCTGATCGCCATCGGATACACGATGGTCTACGGCATCATCGGCATGATCAACTTCGCGCATGGCGAGGTGTTCATGATCGGCGCCTTCATCTCGCTGATCGGTTTCATCATCTGCGGCAGCCTCGGCATCAGCTCGGCTCCGATCGCCATCGTCCTGGTCCTGTTGCTGGCGATGTCGTTCTCCGCCGTCTACGGATGGGCGATAGAACGAACGGCCTACAGACCGTTGCGGGGCTCGTTCCGGCTGGCCCCGCTGATCTCCGCCATCGGCGTGTCGATCGCCCTCCAGAACTACGTGCAGCTGGCGCAGGGCGCGCGCCCCAAGCCCGGCGGACAGGTCGTGTCCGGTGGGTTCAACCTTTTCACCGCCGACGGCTTCGACGTGCGCGTCACCTGGCTGCAGATCATCATCGTGCTGGTGACCGTCGTCCTGATGGCGGGCTTCACCTGGGTGATCGCGAAAACCTCGCTGGGACGCCAGCAGCGCGCCTGCGAACAGGACATGAAGATGGCCTCGCTGCTGGGCGTCAACGTCGACCGCACGATCTCGCTCACCTTCGTGCTCGGCGCGGCGCTGGCCGCCGTCGCCGGCATGCTGTTCCTTATGTATTACGGGGTCATCGACTTCTTCATTGGCTTCCTGGCCGGGATCAAGGCCTTCACGGCGGCCGTGCTGGGCGGTATCGGCTCGTTGCCGGGCGCCATGCTGGGTGGGCTGCTCATCGGGCTGATCGAGGTCTTCTGGGCCGGCTACTTCTCGAGCGAGTACAAGGACGTTGCGGCCTTCGCGATCCTGGTGCTGGTGCTGATCTTCCGGCCGAGCGGGCTGCTCGGCAAGCCGGAGATCGAGAAGGTCTGAGCGCATGGGCCCGCGTCTTCCCCTCATGCTGAAGGATGCAGGCCTCACCGCCTTCGTTGCCGCCGCCCTCGGCTTCTTCGTGGTCGGTTTCCGCACCGTCGATCAGGGCGGCGGGAAGGGGCTGGGCTTCGACTACCAGCTTGTCGATCTCGCCGTGGCGGTCGTTGCGATCTTCGTCGGACGCCTCGGACTCTCGATGGCGGCGAACGGCCTGCGCTGGCCCGCCATAGCGCTGGGGATCGCCATGATCGCGGCGGGCGCCTCGCCGATGAAATTGCCGTCGGGCTTCCTGCACTGGTTCGTGGCACTGGGCGGCGTGCTGCTGGTCATCCGGGCTGTCTGGCCATGGGCCAACGACGCCATGGGTGCGGCCGCGCGGACGCCCTCCGGCGTGGCGCTGGGCAAGGCCGGCGCCAAATGGTTCGGCTGGCTGCTGCTGGCCGGGGCGGTCCTGCTGCCGGCCATGCCTTTTGCCGATCAGAAGACGATGGATCTCGGCGTGCTGATCCTGACCTACGTGATGCTGGGCTGGGGCCTCAACATCGTGGTCGGCCTCGCGGGCCTGCTCGATCTCGGCTACGTGGCCTTCTACGCCGTCGGCGCCTACGCCTATGCGCTGCTCAGCACCCAGTACGGGCTGGGTTTCTGGACGGTCCTGCCGCTCGCCGGGATGATGGCGGCGCTGTTCGGCATCATGCTGGGCTTTCCCGTGCTGCGCCTGCGCGGCGACTATCTCGCCATCGTGACCCTGGGCTTCGGCGAGATCATCCGCCTCGTGCTGCTCAACTGGTTCGACCTGACGAACGGGCCGGCCGGCATTGGATCGATCCCGGGACCGACGCTGTTCGGTGCGGTGTTCGCCGAGACGCCGCCGCCCGGCAAGCAGACCGTGTCGGAGATGCTGGGCATCGCCTTCGACGGCAATCACCGGCTGATCTTCCTCTATTACATCATCCTCGGCCTGGCGCTGATCACCAACCTGTTCACGCAGCGTATGCGGCGCCTGCCGGTCGGCCGCGCCTGGGAGGCGCTGCGCGAGGACGAGACGGCCTGCCAGGCGCTCGGCATCAACCCGACCAACACCAAGCTCACGGCCTTCGCCATCGGCGCCATGTTCGCGGGTTTCGCCGGTTCCTTCTTCGCGGCCAAGCAGCGCTTCATCAGCCCCGAGAGCTTCGTGTTCATCGAATCGGCGATCATCCTGGCCATCGTCGTGCTGGGCGGCATGGGCAGCCAGATCGGCGTCGTGCTGGCGGCGGTGCTGCTGATCGGCCTGCCCGAATGGTTCCGCGATCTCGGCAACTACCGCATGCTGGCCTTCGGCCTCGCCATGGTCCTGATCATGGTGTTCCGTCCGCGTGGCCTCATCTCCCATCGCGAGCCGTCGATCCGGCTGCATCCGGCAGGCTCAGGAGGCGGTGGATGAGCCCGCCGTTGATCGAGGTCGAGCATCTCACCATGCGCTTCGGCGGACTGGTCGCGATCGACGACGTATCGTTTGCGGCCCGGGCGCACGCGATCACCGCCGTCATCGGTCCCAACGGCGCCGGCAAGACTACCGTCTTCAACTGCATCACCGGCTTCTACAAGCCCACGATCGGGCGGCTGACCCTGCGCAGCCCCGGCGGCGAGTTCCTGCTCGAGCGGATGCGCGGCCACGAGATCGGCCAGAAGGCGAGGGTGGCGCGCACCTTCCAGAACATTCGCCTGTTTTCCGGCATGACGGTGCTCGAAAACCTGATGGTGGCGCAACACAACAAGCTCATGCGCGCGTCGGGCTGGAGCCTGCTGGGGCTGGTCGGGGCCGGGAGATTCCGGCGCGCCGAGGGGGCGGCAATTGAGTTGGCGCGGCTCTGGCTGGAGCGCATCGGGTTGCTCGCCGACGCCGACCGCCCGGCCGGCGAACTGCCCTACGGCGCCCAGCGGCGTCTGGAGATCGCCCGTGCCATGTGCACAGAGCCGGTGCTGCTCTGCCTCGACGAACCGGCGGCGGGGCTGAACCCGCGCGAATCGGCCGAGCTCAACCAACTCCTGGTCTCGATCCGCGACCGCGACGGGATCGGCGTCCTGCTGATCGAGCACGACATGAGCGTCGTGATGAACATCTCCGACCACATCGTCGTGCTCGACTACGGCCGCAAGATCGCCGAGGGGGCGCCCCTGGCGGTCCGC
Source organism: Rhodospirillales bacterium 24-66-33 (assembly GCA_002281855.1). Taxonomy (GTDB): domain Bacteria; phylum Pseudomonadota; class Alphaproteobacteria; order Reyranellales; family Reyranellaceae; genus Reyranella. Next base: position 94,529 of record NCHQ01000007.1, read on the forward strand.
AACGACCCGGCCGTCATTCGCGCCTATCTCGGCACCGACGAGGAGGCGCTCGATGCCTGACGCGCCGATCCTGTCGGTGAAGGGTGTCGAGACCTTCTACGGCGCCATCCAGGCCCTGCACGGGGTCGACCTCGAGGTGGCACGGGGCGAGATCGTGACGCTGATCGGCGCCAACGGTGCGGGCAAGTCGACCCTGCTAATGACGATCTGCGGCAATCCTCGTGCGCGCGCCGGCAAGATCACCTTCGACGGCGAGGACATCACGCCCCTGCCGACCCATCAGATCGTGCGGCGTGGCGTGGCGCAGGTGCCGGAAGGGCGGCGCATCTTCGCGCGCATGAGCGTCTACGAGAACCTGCAGATGGGCGCGATCCTGGGCGATCCGGTCAACTTCAAGTCGGACCTGGACCGTGTCTTCGCCATGTTCCCGCGGCTGGCCGAACGGCGCGACCAGCGCGGAGGGACCCTGTCGGGCGGCGAGCAGCAGATGCTGGCGATCGGCCGTGCGCTCATGAGCCGGCCGCGGCTCCTCCTGCTCGACGAGCCGTCGCTCGGCCTTGCCCCCCTGATCGTGCGCCAGATCTTCGACTCGATCGGCCGCATCGCGCGGGAGGAGGGGGTGACGATCTTTCTCGTCGAGCAGAACGCCTTCCATGCGCTGCGGCTCGCCGACCGGGCCTACGTGCTGGCGAATGGCCGGGTGCGCCTCAGCGGCAGCGGCCGGGAGCTGCTGGCCAACCAGGAAGTCCGGGCAGCCTATCTCGAGGGCGGGCACCCATGAGCCCGCTCGACACCTTCATGTTCGACTGGTTCGGCGACACGCTGTTCAACGTGGTGCTGCTCAATCTCGCGCTGATCGGGCCGGCCTCGTTCGCGGCGGGCCATGCCGTGGCGCTCACCTGGCGGCCCTGGCTGCAGATCGTGTTCTACACGGCGCTGCTCTCGGCGACGCTGCGCTTCCTCGACTATGCGCTGGCCGGCGGCGAACTCCTGTCGCTGGCGGGCTTCGGGCTGGGCTGGGCGGTCCAACTGGCGATCGCCGCCTTCGCCTTCCGGCTCACCCGGGCGCGCCAGATGGTGCGCCAGTATCCCTGGCTCTACCGGCGCAAAGGCTTGCTGGGCTGGGACGAGCGGCCCTAAGCTAACCGCCATGCTCCGCATGTTGCGGAGGAGGCTCAACCAACAAGGGAGACCCGGATGAAGAAGATGTACGGCACGCTGGCCGTCGCAGCCGTCGCGCTGATGGCGACGCCCGCGTTTGCCCAGATCAAGATCGGCTCGGCCGGCCCGATGACCGGCTCGAACGCGGCGTTCGGCGAGCAGCTCCGGCGCGGCGCCGAGATGGCAGTTGCGGACATCAATGCCGCCGGCGGCGTCAACGGCCAGAAGCTGGAACTGGTGATCGGCGACGATGCCTGCGATCCCAAGCAGGCGACCGCGGTCGCCAACAAGATGGTGTCGGACAAGGTCGTCTTCGTGGCCGGGCATTTCTGCTCGGGCTCGTCGATCCCGGCTTCGGATATCTACAAGGAAGGCAAGATCCTCCAGATCACGCCGGCCTCGACCAACCCGAAGCTGACGGACGATGCGGCCGGCAAGGGCAACACCACGGTGTTCCGCACCTGCGGCCGTGACGACGTGCAGGGCACGACGGTCGGCAACTACATCCTGAAGAACAACAAGACCGCCAAGGTCGCGATCCTTCACGACAAGTCGCCCTACGGCAAAGGCGTTGCCGACGAGACCAAGAAGGCCCTGAACAAGGGCGGTCTGCGCGAGACCATGTACGAGGCCTACAACGACACCGACAAGGACTTCTCCGCGCTGATCAACAAGATGAAGCAGGCGAAGATCGATATCATCGTGCTCGGCGGCTATCACACCGCGGGCGCCCTGATCATCAAGCAGGCGCGTGAGCAGGGCCTGGCGGCGAACATGATGGGCTTCGATGCGCTTGAGACCGCCGAGTTCGCCCAGCTGGGCGGCGCGGCGACCAACGGCGTGATGATGTCGTTCCCGCCCAAGGCCGAGGACGACCCCAAGAATGCCGCCCTGGTGAAGAAGTTCCGCGACGCCAAGTACAATCCCGAAGGCTACACGCTGTTCAGCTACGCCGCCGTGAAGGCCTGGGCCGATGCCGCCAACAAGGCGAAGTCGGTCGATGCCGTCACCGTTGCCAAGCAGCTGCGCACGGGCAAGTACGACTCCGCCGTCGGCGTGCTCGAGTTCGACGCCAAGGGCGACATCAAGGATGCGGTCTACGACATCTACGTCTGGAAGGACGGCAAGTCGGCGCCGATGAAGAAGTAGGGCCGATCGCCCTTGCGAGGCAAAGGCCCGGCGTCAGCCGGGCCTTTTCTTTTGCCGGAGCCGGCGTATGTCGCTGGGCGTGCGCCGGTAGACTTCGGAGAAGACGGTATTGAAACGCCGCAGGCTGGTGAATCCGGCCTGCACGGCCACTTCCAGCATTGGCAGATCGGTCTGGTCGAGCAGGCGCTTGGCCCGCTGGACCCGCAGCGTCCGCGCGACCTGCAGCGGGCTGGCGCCGATGTGGCGCTGGAACAGCCGGTCGAGATGGCGTGTGCCGATGCCGAGACGTTCGGCAAGATCGTCGATGCCCGCGCTGTCGAGCGCGCCGTCGCGGATCAGCCGCATGGCGCGCTGCACGGTCGTGCGTGAGCCCAGCCACGCCGGTGAGAAGGGGGCCGTCTCGGGCCGGCAGCGCAGACACGGGCGGAACCCGGCGACCTCGGCAGCGGCGGCCGTCGGATAAAACTGGACGTTCTTGCCCTGGGCGGGTCGCACCGGACAGACCGGCCGGCAGTAGATGCCGGTGGTGCGTACGCCGGAGAAGAAGCGGCCGTCATAGCGACGGTCTCGACCGACGCGGGCGCGTTCGCAGACCTCGTGGTCGAGCATGACGATGGAGTCCGATTCCGGCGAGTCGACGTTCGTCGCCCATGTTAGTTCGCCCGCCATGACGATCAACGTTCTCGACAATCCAGTTTGGCACGCCCTCGCGGGTCCCCATCGGCATCACGCGATCGGTCGTGGAGCCGCCCGCCACTATGCGCGCGACATCGCACCGTTCTCCGCGATCCTCCATCCGTCCGATCAGGCCTATGCCGACCTTGCCGAAGATCTTCCGGTCGGCACCGAGGCACGCCTGTTCCGTCCGACGGAGGAACCGCTTCCCGCCGGCTGGGAAGATCTCGGTCGTTTCCCCATGCTGCAGATGGTGGCGACGCGAACCCCGGAGGGAGGCGGCGAGGCTGTTTCGACGCTCTCGTCGGCCCACGCCGCGGCGATGCTCGATCTCGTGGCGCTCGCCCAACCCGGTCCATTCGGTCGCCGTACGCCGCTGCTGGGCCGCTATCTCGGCATCTGGAAGGGAGATCGCCTTCTGGCCATGGCCGGCGAGCGGCTGCGTGTGCCGGGCCATGTCGAGTTGAGCGCGATCTGCGTCCACCCGGAAGCGCGGGGACAGGGACACGCGGCCATACTGGTGCGGCGCCTGATGCGGCTGGCCTTCGAGAACGAAGAATTGCCGTTTCTGCACGTACGGCCCGACAACCGGCCGGCAATCGACCTCTATCGTCACCTGGGCTTCGAAATCCGCCGCGAACTCATGGTCCTGTGGCGCCGGCCTCGATGAGCGAAGTGGCAGACCGCCACGGCGCGCGAGTCGTCTGGACCGCCTTCGTTGTGGCCGTATTTGGCTGGGGCGTGGGTTTCTACGGGCCTGCCGTCTATCTACAGGTGCTTCATCAGTCGCGTGGCTGGTCGCTCTCGATCCTGTCCGCGGCGATCACGGCGCATTACCTCGTGGGCGCCGTCCTGATCGTCGGCTTGCCCGATGCTTACCGGCGCTTTGGCATTGTGCATGTCACGGTGGTCGGCACGCTGTGTGGCGCGGCAGGTGCAATTGCCTGGGGGAGTGCGCAGCAGCCGTGGCAGCTCGTGCCCGCTCTGCTGCTGAGCGGCGCGGGATGGGCCGCCATGAGCGGGGCAGCGCTCAATGCGATGGTGGCGCCGTGGTTCGAGCGTGATCGTCCCAAAGCCCTGAGCATGGCGTTCAATGGCGCCAGCGTCGGCGGCATCGTGTTCGTGCCGCTCTGGATAGCTCTCGCCAGCGGCTTCGGCCTGGCGCCAGCGGCTTTCCTCGTGAGCGTGGCCATGGTTGCGATCGTCTGCCCCCTGGCATGCCGCGTCCTGCGGCGTCAGCCGGCAGTCGCGGTATCGAAGGCGCGGCCGTTACCGCGTCTTGCACTTTTGCGGCAGCCGCGTTTCCTGACGATCTCACTGGCTTTTGCCCTCGGCCTGTTCGCTCAGATCGGGCTCTTCGCGCATTTGATCGCGAGGCTCGAACCTGTGCTCGGGCCAGGCCTGGCGGCAGGAGCAATCAGTCTGATCACGGTTTGCGCCATCGTGGGGCGCACCTTGCTGGGGAAGTTTCTGGGTGAACACGATCGCAGGCTTGTCGCGGCGGGCAGCCTGCTGGCGCAGACTGCAGGCTCGCTGCTGTTGGCGCTGGGGGAGGACAGCGTCATCCTGACGGCGGGCTGTATCCTGTTCGGATCGGGAGTCGGTAACCTGGTCTCGCTGCCGCCGCTGATCGCGCAAGGCGAGTTCCGGCCTGCCGATGTCGGGACGGTCGTCGCCCTCGTTACAGCCATCAACCAAGCGGTCTTTGCCTTCGCGCCGGCTATATTCGGTGGCTTGCGGGATTTGACGGGCAGTTATGTTGTGTCATTTCTGGTGGCGGCGGCCATCCAGGCCCTCGCAGCGGTCATCGTCGCCGTCGGACGACGATTTTCCTGAGACTTCTCAGTGTCTTGTGGGTCGCTTTCCACGATTTTGCGAAACGGTGACATCGTGGCCCCGGATATGGTATCGGGGGGCTCAATAGCTAGAGGGGATCGATCGTCGAAATGCCGGGGGGCTCCATCGCGGTCGCGTCGGATCATGCCGGCTTCGACCTTAAGGAAATGCTGAAGCGGGACCTGCAGGAAGCGGGTCACGAGGTGCTGGATCTCGGCACCCATTCGACCGCATCCGTCGACTATCCGGACTTCGGAAAGGCCATGGGCGACGCCATTGCCTCGGGCAAGGCCGAGCGGGGCGTGCTCGTGTGCGGCAGCGGGATCGGCATTTCGATTGCGGCGAACCGCAATCCCAAGGTTCGCGCAGTTCTCGCGCACGATGTGACCTCGGCGCGCCTGTCGCGCGAGCACAACGACGCGAACGTCATAGCCTTCGGCCAGCGCCTGACCGGCATCGAGGTCGCGCGCGAGGCGCTGAAGGTCTTTCTCGCGACCAAGTTCGAGGGCGGCCGCCATGCCGGCCGCGTCGACAAGCTTTCGAAGGGTTGAGTAATCATGAGCCAAGCCGCTGCCAGCACGGCCCAGTCGCCGTTGCCGATGTTCACCATGAGTGTGGCCGAGACGGATCCAGCGATCGAAGCCGTGCTGAAGGGCGAGCTGCACCGCCAGCGTGAGCAGATCGAACTGATCGCCTCGGAGAACATCGTGTCGCGGGCCGTTCTGGAGGCCGCCGGATCGGTGCTTACCAACAAGTATGCCGAGGGCTACCCGCGTCGCCGCTACTACGGCGGTTGCGAGGAGGTCGACAAGGCCGAGGATCTGGCGATCGAGCGGGCGAAGAAGCTGTTCGACTGCTCCTTCGCCAACGTCCAGCCGCACTCGGGCGCGCAGGCCAACCAGGCCGTGTTCATGGCCCTGCTGCAGCCCGGCGACACGTTCCTCGGCATGGCGCTCGACCAAGGCGGGCACCTGACGCACGGCTCGCCGGCCAACCAGTCGGGCAAGTGGTTCAAGGTGGTGTCCTACGGGCTGAAGCCCGATACGCACCTGATCGACTACGAGCAGATGGAAGAGGCGGCCCGCCGCGAAAAGCCGAAGCTGATCATCGCCGGCGCCTCGGCCTATTCGCGTCACATCGACTGGGCGCGCTTCCGCAAGGTGGCCGACGAGATCGGCGCCTACTTCATGGTCGACATGGCGCACTATGCCGGCTTGGTCGCGGCCGGCGTCTATCCCAGCCCGCTGCCGCATGCCCATGTGGTGACGACGACGACGCACAAGACGCTGCGCGGACCGCGCGGCGGCATGATCCTGTCGAACGACGCCGAGCTCGGAAAGAAGATCAACTCCGCGGTGTTCCCCGGCCTGCAGGGCGGCCCGCTGATGCACATCATCGCCGCCAAGGCGGTGGCATTCGGCGAGGCGCTGAAGCCGGACTTCAAGGTCTACGCCCAGAACGTGATCGACAATGCGCGCGCGCTCGCCGCCACGCTGACCGAGCGCGGGCTGAAGATTGTCTCCGGCGGGACCGACAGCCACGTCATGCTGGTCGATCTTCGCCCCAAGAAGGCGACCGGCGTGTCGGCCGAGAAGGTGCTCGATCGCGCCGGGATCACGACCAACAAGAACAGCATCCCGGGCGACCCGGAGAAGTACACGATCACGTCCGGCGTGCGGCTCGGCTCGCCGGCGGGAACGACGCGCGGCTTCGGGGTCGCCGAGTTCCAGCAGATCGGCCATCTCATCGCCGACGTGCTCGACGGCATCGCCAAGAACGGTCCGGACGGAGACGCCCAGGTCGAGGCCCAGGTTCGCGCCAAGGTCCACGCCCTGTGCGCGCGCTTCCCGATCTACCGCGACTGACACGGCGCAAAGCCGGAACGAACGGGGGAACGAGATGCGCTGTCCATTCTGCGGTCACGAGGACACACAAGTTAAGGACTCGCGTCCGACCGACGACAATTCGGCGATCCGCCGGCGGCGCTATTGTCCGTCCTGCGGTTCGCGCTTCACGACCTTCGAGCGCGTGCAGTTGCGCGAGCTGACGGTCGTGAAGAAGAATGGCCAGCGGGTGCAGTTCGACCGTGACAAGCTGGCGCGTTCCATACAGGTCGCGTGCCGCAAGCGGCCGGTCGATCCGGAGCGGATGGAGCGCGTGGTAAACGGAATAGTGCGCCGGCTCGAGAGCTCCGGCGAAAGCGAGATTCCTTCGACGCAGATCGGCGAGCTGGTGATGGACGCGCTGCGCGCGCTCGACCCGGTGGCCTATGTCCGCTTCGCGTCCGTCTATCGCAACTTCCGCGAGGCCCGCGACTTCGAGGAGTTCATCTCCGACCTCGCCGACCCGGCAACCTTCAAGGACTAAGGACGATGATGCGCGCGGCGCTCGCGCTGGCGCGCCGGTCTCTGGGGCGGACCTGGCCCAACCCCGCGGTCGGCTGCGTGATGGTGCGCGATGGCCAGGTGCTCGCGCGGGGCCGCACGAGGGAAGGCGGTCGCCCGCATGCCGAGGCCGATGCGATTGCGCAGGCGGCTGAGGCCGGCCAGTCGCTGAAGGGCGCCACGGCCTACGTCACCCTGGAACCCTGCTCGCATCATGGCCGTACGCCGCCTTGTGCGGATGCACTTGTGGCGGCCGGAGTGTCCCGGGTCGTGTCGGCGCTGGAAGATCCCGATCCACGGGTGAAGGGTCAGGGGCACGCGCGGCTGAAGGCAGCCGGCCTTTCGGTCGAGATCGGGGTGGGGGCGGCCGAGGCGGCGGAAATCAATGCCGGCTTCCTGTTGCGGGTTCGTGAAGGCCGGCCGCTCTTCCATCTCAAGATGGCGGGATCGCTCGATGGGCGCATTGCCACGGCGTCCGGCGAGAGCAAATGGATCACCGGGGAGGCGGCCCGTCGCGACGGACAGAGGCTTCGGGCGATCCACGACGCGATCCTGATCGGCGCCACGACGGCGGCGGCCGACGATCCGGAACTCACCTGTCGCCTGCCGGGGCTGGGTACGCGCTCGCCCGTCCGCATCGTCCTGGACTCGCAGGCGCGCCTGTCGACCGGGTCGAAGCTTGCGACGTCAGCGCGGGTGACACCGGTATGGCTGGTCTGTACGAAGTCTGCACCGGCCGACCGCCGGGACGCTCTGAGCGAATTGGGAGTCGAGGTCATCGAGGTCGATGGCGCGACTGACGGCCGAATCGATGTTTTGGCTGCGGCTCGAGCGCTCGGCGCGCGCGGGCTCACCCGGGTGCTGGTGGAAGGCGGCGGTCAGGTCGCCGCGTCCTTCCTGAAGGTGGGGCTGGTCGACGGCATTTCGAGCTACCGGGCCGGCCTCGTCCTCGGCCAAGACAGCCGCTCTGCGGTTGGCGGACTGGAATTTGCACGGCTCGGTTCCGCGCCCCGGTTCCGGCTGGTCTCGGCGCGGCCACTGCAGGGCGACACGCTGGAAACCTGGCGGCGGGAGGATTAAGGAGCGGCCATGTTCACAGGTATAGTGTCCGACATCGGCGAGATCGTCTCGGTCGACCCCGGCGGCAAGGAAGGCGATCGCCGGTTCGTCATCGCCACGAAACACGACATGACGCCGATCGCCATCGGCGCCTCGATCGCCTGCTCGGGTTGCTGCCTGACCGTGATCGAGAAGAAGGCTGGCCAGTTCGCCGTCGAGGTCTCGGCCGAGAGTCTCGACAAGACGCACCTGGGGGACTGGACCGTCGGCAGCCGCCTCAATCTCGAATTGTCGCTGAAGCTCGGCGACGAGCTGGGCGGACATCTCGTGTACGGCCACGTCGACGGCGTCGGCAGGATCGTTGGGATGACGCCCGAGGGCGGCAGCGTACGTTTCGTCTTCGAGGCGTCGCCGGAACTGGCGCGCTTCGTGGCGGCCAAGGGCTCCATCGCGATCGACGGTATTTCGCTCACAGTCAATGAAGTGGAGGGCAATCGCTTCGGGGTGAACGTGATTTCACATACGCAGGCGGTCACCACCCTGGGGCAGGCCCGGGTCGGCCAGAGGGTCAACCTTGAGGTGGATATGCTCGCGCGTTACGTTGCGCGACTGTTGGAGCATCAGAAATCATGAGTGCGCTCGAAAAGGACGCTTGGCGGATCACCTTCAGCGAAGTGAAGGCCGCCGCCGAGGACATCATCGAGGAGGCCCGCAAGGGCCGGATGTTCATCCTCGTCGACGACGAGGATCGCGAGAATGAAGGCGATCTTGTGATCCCGGCACAATGGGCGACGGCCGAGGCCATCAACTTCATGGCACGGCATGCGCGCGGCCTGATCTGCCTGGCGCTCACGCGCGAACGGGTCGAGCAGCTCGGTCTGCCGTTGATGTCGCAGAACAACCGCACCCGTCACTCGACGGCTTTCACCGTCTCGATCGAGGCGCGCGAGGGCGTGACGACCGGCATCTCGGCCGCCGACCGCGCCCGCACCGTGTCCGTGGCGATCGACCCGTCGTGCGGGCCCCAGGACATCGTGACGCCCGGCCATGTCTTTCCGCTGGTTGCCCGCGACGGCGGCACGCTGGAGCGCACCGGCCATACCGAGGCCGCGGTCGATATCGCGCGTCTGGCGGGCCTCAACCCGGCGGGCGTGATCTGCGAGATCATGAACGACGACGGCACGATGGCCCGTCGCAACGACCTCATCACCTTCGCGCAGCGTCATGCGCTGAAGATCGGCACCATCGCCGACCTGATCGCCTATCGCCGCCGCTACGACTCGATCGTCAAGCGCATCAGCGAGACCACGCTCGACAGCACCTGGGGCGGCGACTTCCGCTGCGTCGTCTACGTGAACAAGGTGACGATGGCGCAGCACGTCGCCCTGGTGAAGGGCGATCCCGCCGCCGGCGGGCCCGTCATGGTGCGCATGCATGCGGTCAATCTCTTCACCGACACGCTGGGGCAGCGCAGCGGCGGCCGAGGCGGCGAGATCGAGGCCTCGATGCGCGAGATCTCCAAGGAAGGGCGCGGCGTCATCGTGCTCATCCGCGAGCCGCTCACTGTCGTGCTGGCCGAGCAGCGCCGCCGGGCCGGCGAGCCGATCGAGCCGGCAGGACAGGAGCTGCGGGACTATGGCGTCGGCGCCCAGATGCTGATCGATCTCGGCGTGAAGGAAATGGTGCTGCTCAGCAATTCGCAAAAGAGCGTCGTCGCCCTCGAGGGCTTCGGCCTCACGATCGTCGCCCAGAAGCCGGTTCCCGGCCGCGCAAAGGTCTGATCATGTCGACACGGACGGAAAATCCGACCGCCCGGCCGGCGGTCGCGGGCGTCAAGGGCGCGCGCATCCTCATCGTGGAGTCGCGCTACTACGCCGACATCGCCGATGCGCTCATCGAGGGCGCCGAACAAGAAATTGCGAAGAACGGCGCGAAGTCGGAGCGGGTCGTCGTGCCGGGCGCCTTCGAGATCCCGGGCGCGATCGCGCTGGCAGCGGCCAAGAAGGGCAAGCCCTACGACGGTTACGTGGCGCTGGGCTGCGTGATTCGGGGCGAGACCACGCACTACGACTATGTCTGCGGGGAGAGCGCGCGCGGGCTGATGGACCTCGCGGTCCAGAAGAAGCTCGCCATCGGCTACGGCATCGTCACGGTCGAGAATGTCGAGCAGGCGCGCGCCCGCGCCTACACGGATCGCGGCGACAAGGGCGGCGATGCCGCCCATGCCTGTCTCGCCATGGTGGCACTCGGCCGTCGCTGGAAGAAATCGTGAGCGACGCCAAGCCGGCCGGGCCCAGCCGACGCCAAGCCGCGCGGCTGTCGGCGGTGCAGGCACTCTACCAGTGGCAGGAAGGGCAAGACGCCCCCGCCGAGATCGTCGAGCAGTTCCTGAAGGTCCGCACCGGCGAAGCCGGCGAGGGCGGCATGCGCCGCGATGCCGACAAGCCGCTGTTCAAGGACGTCGTCGAGGGCACCGCGAGCAGGCGCGACGAGCTGGAGGCGCTCGTGTCGGCGTCGCTGGCCGAGGATTGGACCTGGGCGCGTGTTGACCGCCTGGTGCGCGCCATTCTGCTCGCCGGCGCGTACGAACTTGCGCACCGTCCCGACGTACCGCTGCGCGTCGTCATCAACGAGTATGTCGAAATCGCCCATGCGTTTTACGACAAGGGTGAGCCGAGCTTCATCAACTCCGTTCTCGACCGCGTGGCGCGCCAGGCACGGTCGTCCGACCGGAAGTAGACGCACATGGCGCGGGCGGGGCGGGTCGGCGAGTTCGAACTGATCGCCCGCTACTTCGCGCCGCTCGCCCGTGACTTCGAGGGAGCGGGCGGTCTCCAGAGCGACAATGCCTTCCTGCCGGCGGACGCACGACACGATCTGGTGGTCAAGACCGACACGATCGTGGCCGGGGTCCATTTCCTGGCCGACGATCGGCCCGGGCGCATTGCCGCCAAGGCGCTGCGCGTCTGCCTCTCCGATCTGGCGGCAGGGGGCGGGACACCCTTCGTGTATCAGCTCTCGCTCGCCCTGCCGTCGACCTGGGAGGAGGCCTGGGTTGCGGCCTTCGCCAAAGGCCTGGCTGCCGACCAGCGTCGCTTCGGCATCGTCCTGTGTGGCGGCGACACGGTCGTCACGCCGGGACCGCTCACGATCACCATCACCGCGTTCGGCCGGGTTGGGCGAGGCAAGGGCGTGAGCCGCGCCGGGGCGCGGGCAGGGGACGAGCTCTGGGTGAGCGGCACGATCGGGGACGGGGCCCTCGGTCTGCTGGCGGCGCAAGGCACCCTCCCGGCACTGACGGCGAGGCAGCGCGCGCATCTCGAGGATCGCTATCGTCTGCCGCAGCCGCGCAGCGCGCTGGGGCCACGTCTTACGGGTGTCGTGACGGCCATGGCCGACGTTTCGGACGGGCTGCTGGCCGACGCGGCCCACATTGCCGACGCCTCCCGTCTGGCTTTGAGCATCGAACGCGACGAAGTGCCTCTGTCGCCCGCCGCCCGGGCCGCCGTGGCGGCCGATCCGCGCCTGTGGGCGAACGTCCTCGGCGGCGGCGACGACTATGAACTCGTAATGGCCGTGCCGCTGCGCCGTCGGGCGGCGCTGCAGGCAGCCGCGCAGGCGGCGGGCCTCCGGATCACGCGCATCGGCCAATTTGCCCGCGGCCGCGGGGTCGCGGTCACCTCGGGCGGGCGAGCGATCGAGGCTCCGCGCAAGGGATACGTTCACTTCTAGTGAATTCCACCATCTCATAGCTGCACTGCGTGGCGCACCATGGCGCGGGCAGGGCCGCCGACTAGAGTGCCGGCCCAATGGACGGATCATCTAAAGTGCAGGAAATGCCCGCGGGCTCGGACGGGCGCATGCCGCGCCGCTCGATGCGAAACATCGCCCTGCTGGGGATCTGCCAGGCGCTGACGCAGAGCAGCAACACGCTCATGTTCGCCTCCTCGGCGCTGGCGGTTCTGACCATCGTCTCGCCGGACATGCGCATGTGGGCCAATCTGCCGGTCACCATGCAGCATCTGGGCGTCATGCTGTCGGTGTTCCCGGCGTCGCTGCTGATGATGCGGCGCGGCCGCAGGTTCGGTTTCCGCAGCGGTTCCGTGATGGGCATGATCGGCTCGTCGCTGGCGGCCGTCGGGCTTGGCCTCGGAAGTTTCCCGGTGATGTGCCTGGGCGGGCTTTTCCTGGGCTACGGCATCGCCAACATGCAACTCTACCGGTTCGCCGCCGTCGAGCTGGCGCCCGCGCCTCATCGTGCGCAGGCGATCTCGTACGTCACGGCCGGCGGAGTGCTGGCCGGCATCCTCGGTCCGAGTCTGGCGCGCTTCACACCGGACCTCTGGCTGCCGCTGTTTCAGGCGAGTTTCGTCGCCGTCATCTTCATTCATGTCCTCGTCTTCATCGTCCTGGGCTTCATCGAGTTTCCCCAGGTCAGGGTGGAGGACTCCTCGGGGCCGCAACGCCCGCTCTCCGAGATCGTGACCCAGCCGACCTATATGGTGGCCTGCGCCGGGGCGATGATCGCCTTCGGGGTGATGTCCTTCGTGATGGCGGCCTCGCCGCTGGCGATCGTGCAGTGCGGTCTCAAGGCGACCGAGGCCCCGGTGACGATCTTCGTCCACGTCATGGGCATGTTCATCCCGTCCTTCTTCACCGGCCACCTGATCGCGCGCTTCGGGGTCTTCAACGTCATGATCGCCGGCATCGTCCTGCTCGTGGCCGGGGTGATCGTCGCGTTGATGGGCATCACCGAATGGCACTTCCGCGGGGCGCTAACCCTGAACGGCGTCGGCTGGAATTTCCTGTTCGTCGGCGCGACGACACTCCTGACTACGACCTACCGGTCGGCCGAGCGCGGCAAGGCCCAGGCCTTCAACGACTTCATGGTGTTCGGCGTCACGACCGTGGCCAGCCTGATGGCCAGTGTCGTGCTCGAACTCAAGGGCTGGGCCGCCCTGAACTACGTGGCGCTCGTCCTGGTCCTGATCGCCCTGCTCGTCATCGGCGTCTACCGCCTGCGGAATCCGTCACGCGTCTGAAGCCAAGCCCTTGACGCAACGTGACTTTTCCGCGTCTGCGGTTGCGCGCCCACGGGCCATCTGTCATTTTTCGAGATACCTCGCGCCCGGGGGGAGTTCGCGTACTTCAGGTCGCGATGTGCGTAAAGCAGACGAAAAAACAATAGGTTAGGGAAACATGTCCACGGTTCTTTGGGGCGTCATCGGCTGCGGCTTGATTGCCGTGCTGTATGGCGTCGTTACCGCGTCACGGGTCATGGCGGCCGACGCCGGCACGCCACGCATGCAGGAAATCGCACAAGCCATCCAGGAGGGTGCGGCTGCCTACCTGCGCCGCCAATACACCACCATCGGAATCGTGGGCATCGTCGTCCTCGTCGTTCTGGCGGCCCTGCTCGGCAAGTTCGCCGCCATCGGCTTCCTGATCGGCGCAGTCCTCTCGGGTGCGACCGGCTTCATCGGCATGAACGTGTCGGTCCGCGCCAACGTTCGCACCGCCGTTGCAGCCCAGAAGAGCCTGGCCTCGGGTCTCGATCTCGCCTTCAAGGCGGGGGCGGTGACCGGCATGCTGGTGGCCGGCCTCGCCCTGATCGGCGTCGGCGGCTACTACGCCGTCCTGCTCAACATGGGCATTCCCGGCGGCAGCCGCACCATGATCGATGCACTCGTATCGCTCGGCTTCGGGGCCTCGCTGATCTCGATCTTCGCCCGCCTCGGCGGCGGCATCTTCACCAAGGGTGCGGACGTCGGCGGCGACATGGTCGGCAAGGTCGAGGCGGGAATTCCCGAAGATGACCCCCGTAACCCGGCGACCATCGCCGACAACGTGGGCGACAATGTAGGCGATTGCGCCGGCATGGCCGCCGACCTGTTCGAGACCTATGCGGTGACGACCGTCGCCACGATGGTCCTGGCCTCAATCTTCTTCGCGGCCGACCCGGTCCTGGTGGCCAAGCTGATGGCCTATCCGCTGGTCATCGGCGGCGCCTGCATCATCACCTCGATCATCGGCACCTACTTCGTCCGCCTCGGCTCGGACGGCAACATCATGTGGGCGATGTACAAGGGGGTGATCGTGGCCGCCGTGCTGTCGATCCCGGCGATTTATGTCGCCACCGACCGGCTGGTCGGCATGAGCACGGTCCTGACGGTGGGCGATCGCTCGTTCACCGGCATGTCGCTGTTCTGGTGCTCGCTGGTCGGCCTGGCCATTACCGGGCTGATCGTCTGGGTCACAGAGTACTACACCGGCACCAACTATCGCCCCGTGAAGGCGGTGGCGCAGGCGTCGGTCACCGGCCACGGCACCAACGTCATCGCGGGCCTCGCGATGTCGATGGAAGCCACGGCCGGCCCGGCGCTCCTGATCTGCGCCGGCATCGTGATCTGCTACATCTTTGCCGGCCTGTTCGGGATCGCCATCGCCACGACCGCCATGCTGGCGCTCGCGGGCATGATCGTGGCCCTCGATGCCTACGGCCCGGTCACCGACAATGCCGGCGGCATTGCCGAAATGGCCGGCCTGCCGAAGGAAGTGCGCAAGAACACCGACGCGCTCGACGCGGTCGGCAACACCACCAAGGCCGTCACCAAGGGCTACGCCATCGCCTCAGCCGGTCTCGGCGCGCTGGTGCTGTTCGCGGCCTACACCTCGGACCTCGACTACTTCATCGCTGCGGGCAAGCTGGGGGTCACGGCGGTCGATTTCTCGCTGAAGAACCCGTACGTCGTGGTCGGCCTGCTGGTCGGCGGCCTGCTCCCGTACCTGTTCGGCGGCATGTCGATGTTGGCCGTCGGCCGTGCCGCCCAGGCGGTGGTCGAGGAAGTGCGCCGCCAGTTCAAGGAGAAGCCCGGCATCATGGCGGGTACGGATCGGCCGGACTATGGCCGCGCCGTCGACATGCTCACCAAGTCGGCGATCAAGGAGATGATGATCCCGTCGCTCCTGCCGGTGCTGTCACCGATCGTGCTGTTCTTCGTTATCTCGTGGATCGCGGGCCGCTCCGATGCCTTCGCGGCGGTCGGCGCCATGTTGCTCGGCGTGATCGTCACCGGCATCTTCGTCGCCATCTCGATGACGGCGGGCGGCGGTGCCTGGGACAACGCCAAGAAGTACATCGAGGAAGGCCATTTCGGCGGTAAGGGATCCGACGCCCACAAGGCGGCGGTGACCGGCGACACCGTCGGCGACCCGTACAAGGATACGGCCGGTCCGGCCGTGAACCCGATGATCAAGATCACGAACATCGTGGCGCTGCTGCTGCTGGCCGTCCTGGCGCACTGAGCGGACGCGCAACCCAAAGAACGGAAAAGCCCCGGTCGAAGGACCGGGGCTTTTTCTTGGAGCGCTGGATTCGGCGCGCCGGGCAAAACGCTGTCGGGCGGTCAGGTCCCGCCGCCGCTGGTCGGTGCACCGGGGTTGGTGCCCTGGCCCTTCGGACCGCTGAAGCGGCCGACGTTGCCCAGCACCTGTTCGAGGATCGTGAGCTCCTTGCCCGAGGTCGGGGTGATGCGGGACACCATCTGGATGTTCTCGGCGTCCTTGAGATCGTAGTTCTTGATGGCTTCGAGGCGGCCGGATTCGTTGAACGTAATCTGGATCACCCGCTGAGAGCTGATCTTCGGCTTGGTGTAGGCCCAGTATTCCTGGGTCTCGCTGATGTAGTACCAGACGTTCGGATTGAACGTCGCCACGGCCGAGGGCGATCCGATCAGGCGGACCACGTCCTCGCGGCTCTGGGCGCCGACTTCGAGTTTTTCGACCGAACCGGGCGTCGCGGCGAAGCCACGCAGGTCGACGGTGTTCTCACAGCCGCCGAGGGTGACGGCCGCCGAGACGGCGAGGACGCTGGCAAGGGCGAGCGGGGCGGTGCGACGCATGGACTGCTTCTTGGCTTTGGGGGAAGAGGGACCGCAAGATGTCGTGATGTAGGGCCCCGGTCAACCGCTGGGCGCCGAGAATTGGGGAGGAGGCCGGTCGTGTTCCGTCGCCGCAAGCCAGAGGACGAACTTGCCATGGCGGTCTATCGCCAGGTGGCCGAGCAGGCGCGCATGCCCGAACTCTTCGAGGCCTGCGGTATCCCCGATACCCTCGACGGCCGCTTCGATGCGCTGGCGCTCCATGCGGCGCTGATGATCGACCGGCTGCGCCGCGAACCCGATGGGGAGGTTCTTGCGCAGGCCTTTTTCGACGCCATGTTCAAGCATCTCGACCTGACCCTGCGCGAAATCGGCATCCAGGACCTCGGTGTCGGTCGGCGCATCAAGATAATGGCCGAGGGTCTCCATGGTCGCGCCCTGGCCTATCGCGAGTCTCTGAACGGTGGTGGGTCGACTCCGCTCGCGGAGGTGTTGCGCCGCAATGCCTATGGCGGTAGGTCGCCCGAGGACCCGGAGATGGTTGGGCGACTGGAAGCGCATGTCAGGGCCTATGCCCGCACGCTCGAGACAACGGCCCGCAACGATTTGATAAAGTGAATTAAAAAAATGACACAAGATACTGATAATAAATATAAATCAGAACTTGAGAGATTTGTTGATCTTGAGAAGCTCGGGAACAACGGCACCGCGCTGGAAATCGCGACGTCGGAGAGCGAACGGGCGGCGCTCGCCAAGCGCTTCGGGTTCCTCGGCCTGCCGGACCTCTCGGCACGCGTCTCCGTGGACCGGAAACCCGGGGGACAGATCATCGTCGAGGGGCGCCTCAAGGGGCGCATCGTTCAGGCCTGCATCCTCAGCCTCGATCCCGTGACCCAGGAACTGGACGATTCCTTCCGTCTGGTGTTCGCCGAGAATGTGACGGAAGACCGCGACCCCGAAAGCGGAGAGGCACTCCTGAATGCGCAGGGGGATGCGCCCGAGCCGCTGGAGAGCAACATGCTCGATGTCGGCGAAATCGTCGCCGAGCAACTGTCGCTGACGGCGGATCCCTATCCACGACGGCCCGGGATCAAGCTCGAAGACGTCCTGCCGAAGCCGAAGGGCGGCGCGCGGCGTGCCGCGCCCGAACAGCGCCGGCATCCGTTCGCCGGCCTGGCGGCGCTGAAGGACAAGCCGCGTCGAGGCCGGTAATATGTTGCGGCGGTGAGACGATTTGGCTAGAGAAGGCCGCCCGCCGCGCCTGTAGAGCGCGGCTGCAGCATTTCTGGGGGCATGCCCTGCCTGGGATAGGCGGGAGCGGCCCTCGCTCTGGAGATCGTCATGGCAGTTCCCAAGAAAAAGGTTTCGAAGTCCCGTCGCAACATGCGTCGCTCGCACCACGCGCTGCCGACCATGGCGCATATGGAATGCAAAAACTGTGGCGAGTTGAAGCGCCCGCACATGGTTTGCTCGCATTGCGGCTACTACCGCGAGGACATGCCGGTCCTGGCCGACGCCGCGTCGGCCGAGAAGTAGTCAGAAGCACGCCGCCGGCAATGCGCTGGCAGTCGACAGGCGGAGCGTGACGGTGGGTGCGAACAAGATCGTACTCGCCCTCGACGGCATGGGTGGCGATCACGCCCCCGACGTGATCGTGAACGGCGCGGACATTGCCCGCGAGCGCTATCCGGGAACGTCCTTTCTCCTGTTCGGCGACGAAGCGCGCCTGAAGGCGCTGGTCGACAAGCGCAAGGGTCTCGCGCAGGTACTCGAGATCGTGCCGTCGGAAGACGCCGTCAAGGCAGACGACAAGCCGTCCTTCGCCCTGCGCCGCCGCCGCAAGTCGAGCATGTGGATGGCGGTCGAGGCCGCCGCCCAGGGCCGAGCCGACACGATCGTCTCGGCCGGCAATACCGGTGCGTTGCTCGCCATCTCGATGTTCGCCATGCGCATGCTCGAGGGCGCCGACCGCCCGGCACTGGCTTCCTTCATGCCGACCTCGCGCGGCGAGACGGTGATGCTGGATCTCGGCGCCAATCTCGAATGCGACGCCGACAATCTCGCGCAGTTCGCCGTGATGGGCAGCGTGTTCGCCCAGGCGCTGCTCGGCCTCGATTCGCCGAAGGTCGGCTTGCTGAACGTCGGCTCAGAGGAACTCAAGGGCCATGAGGAGCTGCGCCAGGCGGCAGCGCTGCTGCGCCGTCCGGGCTCGCCCGTCAACTTCCACGGCTTCGTCGAAGGCAACGACATCGGCGCGGGCGTGACCGACGTCGTGGTCACCGACGGCTTCACGGGCAACGTCGCGCTGAAGGCGATCGAGGGCACCGCAAAGCTGACGTTCCAGTTCGTCGGCGACGCGTTTCGGACCTCGACCTTCGCCAAGATCGGCTATCTCTTCGCGTCCGGGGCCTGGAAGAAGCTGCGCAAGCGGGTCGATCCGCGCCGCTACAATGGCGGCGTTTTCCTCGGCCTCGACGGTGTCTGCGTGAAGAGCCACGGCGGCACGGACGCGTTGGGCTTTGCCTATGCGATCGGCGTGGCGGTCGACCTCGTCCGCTACGAATACAGGAGCAAGCTTGTCGAGGGGCTGGCCCGGCTGCGCGAGGTCAGTGCGACCGCCGAGACGCCGGCTTCCACACTGCAGGCCACCGGAGGAACTGCGTGATTCGTTCTGTCGTCCAAGGCTGCGGTTCGTATCTTCCCGAGCGCGTCGTCACCAACGAAGAATTGGCAAAGACGGTCGAGACCACCGACGAGTGGATCCGTCAGCGCACCGGCATCTGCCAACGCCACATCGCGGCGGAGGGCGAGTTCACCTCCCATCTGGCGATCAAGGCGTCGCAGCGGGCGCTCGACCATGCCGGGATCAAGGCGTCGGACCTCGACCTTATCGTGCTCGCGACAGCGACGCCCGACCAGACCTTTCCCGCCACGGCCACGCGCGTGCAGGCCGCCCTCGGCATGACCAAGGGCGCGGCGTTCGACGTCCAGGCCGTGTGCGCGGGCTTCGTGTACGGCGTCTCGGTCGCCGACAGCCTCATCAAGAGCGGCCTCGCCTCGACCGCCCTGGTGATCGGCGCGGAGACCTTCTCGCGTATCCTCGACTGGAACGATCGCGGCACCTGCGTGCTGTTCGGCGACGGCGCCGGCGCGGTCGTGCTCAAGGGTGAGCAGGGCGCCGGCACTTCGGACGACCGGGGCATCCTCGCCAACGCGCTGCATTCCGACGGTCGCCATCACGACATCCTCTATGTAGACGGCGGCCCGTCCTCGACCCGAACCACCGGCTTCCTTCGCATGGAAGGTAAAGAAGTCTTCAAACATGCCGTCGTCAACATGGCCGCGGTCGTGGGCGAGGTGCTGGAGAAGGCGGGGCTCGAGCCCAAGGACATAGACTGGCTGGTCCCGCACCAGGCCAACAAGCGCATCATCGATGGCACCGGCCGCAAGCTCGGCCTGCCGCCGGAGCGCGTCGTCGTCACCGTGGACAAGCATGCCAATACGTCCGCCGCCTCGATCCCGCTGGCGCTCGACGTCGCGGTCAAGGACGGCCGCATCAAGAAGGGCGACTTGCTGCTGCTCGAGGGGATCGGCGGCGGCCTGTCCTGGGGCGCGAGCCTCGTTCGCTGGTAAAGCGAGAATAAACGCCAACGGAACGTGAACAGGCGGCGATTCAAGTCCTGCCGCTATCCCACTGATATTGACCGCTTTCCCACCTTAGAGTAAGGATTAAGTGGGGGAAGAAGAGGTACCGGAGTGGACGGCCGGACTATTACGCGCGCCGATTTGAGCGAGTCAGTGTTCCAAGAGGTGGGACTGTCTCGCAATGAATCCAGCGATCTCGTGGAGACGATTCTCTCCGAGGTTGTGGAAGCGTTGGCGCGCGGCGAATCGGTGAAGATCTCCTCGTTCGGGAGTTTCACGGTTCGCGACAAGGGGCAGCGTGTCGGCCGCAACCCGAAGACCGGGCAGGAAGTTCCCATTCTGCCGCGGCGAGTCCTCGTCTTTCGAGCGTCGAATGTCCTGAAAACACTGATCAACGGGGCGCCCGGCGAGAACAAGGGGTAGTTGGGAACACGAGGGGATCAGGGATGGCCGTTTCGGTTCAGACCGTCGAAAGACGGGTCGAGAAGTCGGCGCAGGCGTTTCGAACGATCAGCGAGGTCGCGACGGAGCTCGATGTGCCGCAGCACGTGCTGCGGTTCTGGGAGAGCAAGTTCTCTCAGGTACGGCCGCTGAAGCGGGGCGGGGGCCGTCGCTACTACCGGCCGGAAGACATCGATTTGCTGCGCCGCATCCGTGCGCTGCTCTACGAAGACGGTTACACGATCAAGGGCGTACAGCGCCTTCTGAAGGAGGGCCGCGGCCGCCTACCGGCCCAGCGTCTCGACCTTGCGGCCGAGAGTGCCCTGGAGAGCCTGCGCATCGTGTCGGCACGGGCCGAGGCGATGGCGGGTGGCACGCGCCAGCCGCTGCCGCGCACCGGTCCGCAGCCCTCGACCACCACGCCGCGCGCGGCGGTCCTCGACCTCCACAAGCGGCGTGAGATCGAATCCGTGCTGGAAGACCTCGAGCAGGCGCTGACGCAGTTGCGCAGCACGCTGAAGACGCAGAACTAGGGCCTTCAGGCCTGGAGCACCGCCGGGGGGCGGCGCTCTAGGGCTTGCAGGTTACGCGTCCAAAGGCCACCAGATCGGGTGGTCTTTGTAAGAAAGTGTATCAAGTCTCTGATTTTATTTGGTTTTTAGCCGGGCAGGCGTATCGTGCCCGGTGAGGGGCCTTCAACGGAATCGTCAAAGGGGGACGTGACCGTGCTTGTTAACCGCGATTTCGCGCGTCATCACGCGCGCTCGTTTGAATTAAATTCATTTAATGACAACGGGTTGGAGGTCGATCTTCCAACCATAAGTGAGCTTCTTTACCTGCGGCGCGGCTTGACCCAGCCGGGCGGTAAGCTGCCTCTTTTCGATCTTGACGGGCAGGAGGTTAATGTTTCCGTCGTCAAGAAATGCCTGAATGCCGGCTGGGCTCAGCCTTGGTTCAAGAATCCGCTGAAGCCGGACTGGCTCGTCTGCAAACTGACCGAGTTGGGGCGACAGGTCGCGTCCGCGCCGTAACGCTTCACGTCACGATCGCCGCTGCGCTGAGCAGCACACCCGCCACGGTCATCTGTCCTGCAGGGCGGGACCAGCCATGCCCGTTGCTTTGGCCGGGTCACGTCGGCGATGGAGGCGAAGGACGTTCCGGCGGGGGAATGAGGTAATGCCCGAGGCACCCGCCCGACGAGCCGCAGGAGCGAGGGCCCCAGGCCTTCGTCGCAGCCACGGCCCAGGCACGCGATCAGCATGACCGTACGACGGCGATACGTCCGCCGCGTGTTCATGACGAATCCTGGCAGGGGAGTTAATTGGTCGGGGCGACAGGATTTGAACCTGCGACCCCCAGTCCCCCAGACTGATGCGCTACCAGGCTGCGCTACGCCCCGACCGGTGCCGCCGGCCGGTAGGCCCGCGGCACGGGGGCTTTAGCGCGAATGGCAGCATTGCCGCAAGCTGCGCTTGCAGCGAAGAGGGTGAGAAACGATACAGGCAGCATGATCGATCCCGGCCGGCGCGTCCTGCTCTTCTCCTCCATCGGCCATGCGCTGATGCACATGATGACGGCGTTCTATGCCGTGATCGTCCTCACCCTGGCGGTGTCCTGGAACCTGCCGGCCGAGGATCTGCTGCGTCTCTATGCGCCGGCCACGATCCTGCTGGGCGTGGTGTCTCTGCCGGCCGGCTGGGCGTCCGACCGGTTCGGCGCGCCGGCCATGATGGTCGTGATGTTCCTCGGTCTCGGCCTGTCGTCGATCGCCTGCGGTCTCGTGCCGACCGGCGACACGCTGGCGCTGTCGCTGGCCCTCTGCGGCATCGGTGCCTTCGGCGCCTTCTACCATTCCGTCGGTATCGGCTGGGTGATCCGCACGGCCAAGGAGCAAGGCCATGCCATGGGCGTCAACGGCCTCTGGGGAAGTGCCGGTCTGGCGCTCTACGGCATCGTTCCCGGGGTGCTGATCACGCTGGCCTCCTGGCGTGCGGCTTTCATCGTTCCGGGCATCGTCTGCCTGGTCGTCGGTGTCGTCCTCTGGATCCAGATCCGCCAGGGCAAGGTCGGCGACCGGCCGATGCCGCAGACCAAGGGCGCCCAGGTCGGCCGCCGCGACTTCTGGCGGGTCTTCTCGGTGCTCTCCGTCACCATGGCGCTGGAAGGCGTCATCTGGCAGGCGTTGATGTTCGGGGCGGCGATGGTCTTCGAAGTGAAGCTCGCGCCCGAGATCTCGGCGCTGCGCGACGGGCTCGCTTCCTGGGGCGTCGCGACCCAGATCGTGCTGTGGGTCGGCCTCGCCACCTCGATGATCTATGTCGTCTCGGGCGTCGCACAGTATGCGATGGGCCGGCGCATCATCGACCGCTATCCGCTGAAGGCGACCTATGTCGTGGCCTCGGCCCTGCAGGTGGGCGCCATGCTGGCCCTGGCCATGGGTAACGGCTACGTGGCGCTGCTGGGCGCGATCGCCTCGGCGGTGCTGAGCGCCGCGGCGGGGCCGATCGAGAACATCCTTATCGCCCGCTACACGCCCAGCCGCTATCACGGGCTGGGCTTCGGCGCGAAATTCGTCGTGGCCTTCGGGGCGGGGCCGCTGGCGATCCTGCTGATCGCCTGGGTGCGCGAGACCACGGGGAGTCTCGAGCTGTTGTTCCTCGGCCTCGCCGCCACCTCGGTCGTGATCACCCTGGTGGCGCTGCTGTTGCCCGGCAGCGAACGCGATGCCTCGCTGCCGGCGCCGCGGGTGGCGCCCGCGGAGTAGCGGCTACTTCGAGCCGCGCGCCGCCTTGAAGGACGGGCGCGACAGGCAGCGGTCGAGCCAGGCGCTGGCATTGGGGACCTGGCTGAAGTCGACCTTGATCGGCTTGGCCCAGCTCATGATCGAGGCGAGGTTCAGGTCGGCGACGGTAAAGGTCGAGCCGAGCAGGTAGTCGCGGCCTTCGAGTGCGCTGTTGAGCACGGCCAGCGGCTTCGGCAACGCCTTCTGCGCCTCGGCAACGGCCTCCGGCTTGCGCTTGTCGGGCGCGGTCATGAACATGTCGATCAGAATCGTCAGCAGCGGCTTCTCGAGCTCGGTCATGCCCCAGAAGCTCCACTGATTGCACAGGGCCTGATCCTCGAGGCTCGCCGGCATGAAGCCGTCCCGGCCGTGCTTGGCGGCGAGATAGAGGTTGATCGCCATCGATTCGAAGAGCTTGAACTCGCCGTCCACCAGCGCCGGCACCTTGCCGTTCGGATTGACCTTGAGATAGTCGGGATTCTTGAGATCCTTCATCTCGACGGCGATGTGCTCGTACGGAATGTCGAGCTCGTGCGCGATCCAGAGGGCGCGCGCTGCGCGCGAGGCCGTCGGTCCGTAGATCTTGATGGTCACGTGAAATTCTCCCCAAGCCGGTATCGCGCGGACGATAGTGCAGCGCTTCGCGCCGGTCTAACCCTCTATTCCGGAAGGCCGTATTCGCCGCCGACATAGCCATGGCGGTGACCGAAGCGCTCCATCATCACCGTCGTCAGATCCTTCTCCGCCGCGGCGATCCAGCCGCCCGCCCGCACGGCGTAGCGGGCCGAGGCGGCGGGCGCGCGGGGCGGCTCGCCCTGCTGGAGCGCGCGGGCGGCCGCCATCACGAGCTTGCGGAACTCGATGATGCCGACATCCGTGGGCCCGAGATGCTCGCGGGTCCGGTCCTGGATGGCGCCTTGGCTATCCTGGATGGCCGCGTCCTGGTCGGAGACGCCGCTCACGCCGGTGTAGCTCAGCGTCTTCTGCAGCTCGCGATCGATCAGGTAGTCGTTGCGCATGTTGCGCTTGGGCACGTAGTGCTCGTCGATCTCGGCGTGCAGGCTGAGGCCGGACGCGTACTTGGCGCGTTCGGCATTGCTGAGCGGCCGGTCCGGCACCCAGCTGTAGGTGTAGATCCAGCAGCTCGTGTCGTCGACCGGCACCCAGGTCTGGCCATGATAGACCTCGCCGGGAAAGGCGACCGGCACCAGCGCGTGGTTCGGGGCGAGATACTGGGCGATGCGCCAGTAGATGTCGGTCGTGTCGGTCTTGCGGCCGGCGGCGATGACCAGTCCCGCGTCGTGGCCCTGAATCCTGAATTTCGGCCGCGGATCATCCGTCACCCAGCGGCTGCGATCGGCGAGGCCGCCTTCCTGGCCGATCGCCGACGTCTTGCGCAGGATATCGAGGCGCGTGGCCTCGTCCCGGGTGGGGATCGCGTGCAGGAACGAGAAGTGCGCCGTGTCGATCGCGCCTTCCAGGCTCTGGACCCAGTTGCAGTCCTGCCGCTTCTTGGAAACGTAACGATGCGCCGCCGGAACGAGTCCCAGCTCGAGCTGCGGCAGTTCGGGCATCGACTCGCGCGGTCCCATGTAGACCCAGATCATGTCGGCCCATTCGCGGGTCGGATAGGCCAGCAGCTTGATGGTGTCCTTGTAGCCGGACTCGGGCGGCGAGGTGGGCAGGTCGACACAGTTGCCGTCGATGTCGAACTTCCAGCCGTGATAGGAGCAGCGAAGGCCGCACGCCTCGTTGCGGCCGAAATAGAGATTGGCGCCACGATGCGGGCAGTGCGGCTCGACGATGCCGATCCTTCCGTCGGTCTGGCGGAAGGCCAGCAGGTCCTCGCCGAGGACGCGGATCTTCTTCGGTGGCCCATCGCGCTCGGGCAATTCCTCGGAGAGGAGGGCCGGCATCCAGAAGCGGCGCATCAGGTCGCCCATCGGGGTGCCGGGGCCGCTCTGCGTCAGGAACGCGTTCTCAGCTGCGAGCATCAGTCACCCAATCCGTACTGGTTGCCGATATAGCCGCGCTCGTGGCCGAAGCGCTCGGTCATGACCGTGGCGAGATCCTTGTCCGGCGCCGCGATCCAGCCGCCGGAGCGGACGGCATAGCGATGGGCCTTGTGCGCGGCGGCGGGCGGCTCGCCCGAGGCGAGGCGGCGGGCGGTGCCCATCACCAGCTTGCGGAACTCGACGATGCCGATATCGGTCGGCCCAAGATGCTCCTTCGTGCGATCCTGGATGGCGCCCTGGCTGTCCTGGATGGCGGCGTCCTGCTCGGAGACACCGATGATGCCGGTGAAGTTCTCCATGAGCTGCACGCCGCGATCGCGCAGGTAGTCGTTGTCCCTGTGGCGCAGCGGCCTGTAGTCGGCATCGACCTCGGAATGGACGTTGAAGCCGCCGCGATACTTGGCGCGCTCGGCATTGCTCAGAGGCCGGTCCGGCTGCCAGCAGTAGGAATAGATCCAGCAGTTCACGTCATCGACCGGCACCCACGATTGCCCGTAGTAGATCTCGCCGGGGAAGGCGGCGGGCGTGTAGGCATGGTTGGGCATCAGGAACTGTGCGATGCGCCAGTAGAGGTCGGGCCCGTCGGTCTTGCGGCCCCCCGCGATCACAAGGCCCGTGTCGTGACCCAGCACGCTGAAGCGTGGTCGCGGATCGTTCTGCACCCAGCGCACGCGATCGTCGGGTTTGGCCTGGTCGCTCAGCGCAGCGCGGCTCATCGCGCGTCGGGCCGCCTCGTCGTCCGTCGCCAGCACCTTGTGCAGGAAGGAGAAGTGCGAAGTATCGATCGCGCCCTCGAGACTCTGCACCCAATTGCAGTCCTGCCACTTCTTGGTGACGAAGCGATGGCCGGCGGGGACCAGCCCCAGCTCGAGCTGGGGCAGCTCGGGCATCGTCTCGCGCGGGCCCATGTAGACCCAGATCAAGTCGGCCCACTCGCGCGTGGGATAGGCGAGGAGCTTGATCGTGTCCTTGTAGGCCGACTCCGGCGGTGAGGTCGGCAGGTCGACGCAGTTGCCGTCGATGTCGAACTTCCATCCGTGGAACGAGCAGCGCAGCCCGCAATTCTCATTCCGGCCATAGTAGAGGTTGGCGCCGCGATGCGGGCAGTGCGGCTCCACGATGCCGACCCGTCCGTCGGTCTGGCGGAAGGCGAGCAGGTCCTCGCCCAGAATGCGGATCTTCTTCGGCGGCCCGTCGCGTTCGGGCAATTCTTCCGAAAGCAGCGCCGGCATCCAGAACCGCCGCAGCATTTCGCCCATGGGCGTGCCCTTGCCGGCACGGGTCAGGAACTCGTTGTCCGCTTTGCTGAGCATTCCATCCTCCTGCCTCGCCGTGTTTCCCGGCGTAGGGGCGACGGGCTAGGAGCGCGTCGCCTTTTCCAGAGCCTGATCCAGATCGGCGATGATGTCTGCAACAGTTTCGATGCCGATCGACAGGCGCAGCACGTCCGGGCCGGCGCCGGCGGCCACCCGCTGGTCCTCGGAGAGCTGGCGGTGCGTGGTCGAGGCGGGGTGGATGATCAGGCTCTTGGCGTCACCGATGTTGGCGAGGTGGGAGAAGAGCTCGACATTGTCGACGACCCTGACGCCGACGTCGTAGCCGCCCCTGACGCCGAAGGTGAAGACCGAGCCCGAACCCTTGGGCAGGTACTTCTTCGCGAGCGCGTTGTACTTGTTGGAGGGCAGGCCGGCATAGTTCACCCAGGCCACCGCCGGATGCTTCTCGAGATGCTGCGCGACGGCCAGCGCATTGGCGCAGTGACGCTCCATGCGCAGGCCCAGCGTTTCCATGCCGAGCATGGTGAGCCAGGCGTTGAACGGCGCCTGGGTAGGGCCGAGATCGCGTAGGCCAACGGCATGGCTGTGGAACGTGTAGGCCATGTCGCCGAAGGTCTCGTAGAAGTTCAGCCCGTGATAGGCGGGCTCCGGGCCGGCGAGACTCGGGAACTTAGCCCCCCTCGACCAGTCGAATTTTCCGGAATCGACGATCGCGCCGCCCATCGAGGTGCCGGTGCCGCTCAGGAATTTGGTCGTGGAATGCACGACCAGGGTGGCGCCATGGTCGATCGGCCGGCAGAGCCAGGGTGTGGCCAAGGTGTTGTCGACCAGCAGCGGCACGCCGGCGTCCTCGGCAATGCGCGCGATTGCCTCGATGTCGCTGATGACGCCGCCGGGGTTGGCCAGGCTCTCGATGAAGAAGGCCTTGGTGTTGTCGGTCACCGCGCGCTTGAAATTGTCGGGCGTGTCGGCGTCGACGATCTTCGCCGTCCAGCCGAACTTGGGATAGGTGTTCTTCATCTGCTGCAGGGAGCCGCCATAGAGGCGGGAGGCGGCGACGATCTCGGCGCCGGGGCTCATCAGGGGAAAGAGGGCGAGCACCTGGGCGGCGTGGCCGGAGGAGGCGACGGTGCAGCCGCGGCCGCCTTCCAATGTCGCCAGCCGGGTCTCCAGGGCGGCGTTCGTGGGGTTGGTCAGTCGGGAATAGATGAATCCCACTGTCTGCAAATTGAACAGCGCTGCCGCGTGGTCGGCGTCTTCGAAGACGTAGGCGGTCGTCTGGTAGATGGGCAGCGCGCGCGCGCCCGTCGTCGGATCGGGCGCCGCGCCGGCATGCAATGCCAGTGTCTCGAATCCATAAGTCTTGTCGCTCACGAAGCTCTCCCTGTCGCTCGGCAATTCACAGGCCCATTGCGCCCATCTCACGGGCGTCCCGTCAAACCCTTGCGGGGAGAGCCGGGGAACCTCTCCTGGATGGCCCTTCATTCCGGAGAGCGGGGGACGCCAGACCCGGCGTCAGCTTGGCGTAAGCATCGGGCACTACGGTCCGCGCCTGTGTTTCGCGATTACGCCGTCGCAGCACAGCGTAAACGTCTGGGGGAGCGAAACACCGTGAATCGGTTACTAACCAAGGACTTCCTGTCCGGGTTGATGTTCATCGCCTTTGGTCTGGGCGCTCTCTATGTCGGGCATCATCTTGCCGTCGGCACGCCCGTTCGTATGGGGCCAGGCTATGTGCCCCGGATGCTCTCCCTGATCCTGCTGGCGCTCGGTGCCGTGGTCTGCATCGTGGCCCTGGTGAGCGGGAGCGAGCCGGTCGAGCGGCCGAAGTGGAAGCCGATCACGCTGGTGACGATCGGCATCGTCTGCTTCGCGCTGCTGTTCGAGCGGGCCGGTCTGATCCCGGCGCTGATCGTCCTGGTCATGATCGCATCTCTGGCCGGCGAGGAATTCAAGCTCACCGAAGTGATCGGCAACATCGTCGTGCTCTCCATCCTCTGCACGCTCGTCTTCAAGGTCGGACTGGGCATGAACATCTCTGTCATTCAGGGGATTTGGTGACATGGACCTCCTGGACAATCTCTTTCTCGGCCTCAGCGTCGCCTTCACCTTCCAGAACCTGACATATGCCCTGCTGGGCTGCATGGTCGGCACCCTCATCGGCGTTCTGCCCGGCATCGGTCCCGTGGCGACCATCGCCATGCTGCTGCCAATCACCTTCCATCTTCCGCCGACCGCCTCGCTGATCATGTTGGCCGGCATCTATTACGGCGCGCAGTATGGCGGTTCGACGACCTCGATCCTGGTGAACCTGCCGGGCGAGGCTTCCTCGGTCGTGACGTGCCTGGACGGCTACCAGATGGCGCGCAACGGTCGTGCCGGTGCGGCGCTTTCGATCTCCGCGGTCGGCTCGTTCTTTGCCGGTACCATCGGCACCATCATCATCGTCATCTTTGCCGAGCCGCTCACGCGCATGGCACAGAAGTTCGGCCCGGCCGACTATTGCTCGCTGATGGCGCTCGGCCTCGTCGCCGCGGTGGTGCTCGCCAGCGGTTCGATCACCAAGGCGATCTCCATGGTGTTCCTCGGCCTTTTGTTCGGCCTGATCGGCACCGACGTGAACACCGGGGCGCAGCGCTTCACCTTCGACATCCCGGAGCTGAGCGACGGCATCGACTTCGCGCCCATTGCAATGGGCCTGTTCGGCATCGCCGAGATCGTGGTCAACCTCGAACGACACCTCGAACGCGGCGGGGCGATTAAGGTGGGCTCGTTGTGGCCGACGCGCGAGGAGATAAGGCGCTCCATTCCGGCCGTTCTGCGCGGGACCTTGCTCGGCTCGCTGCTGGGCGTGCTCCCGGGCGGCGGTCCGACGCTGGGCGCCTTTTCGGCCTACACGCTCGAGAAGAAGCTCTCCAAGAACCCCGGCCAGTTCGGCAAGGGCGCGGTCGAAGGCGTCGCGGCACCGGAAGCGGCCAACAACGCAGCCGCCCAGACCTCGTTCATCCCGATGCTGACCCTCGGCATCCCGTCCAACGCCGTCATGGCGTTGATGGTGGGCGCCATGATCATCCAGGGCATCCAGCCGGGGCCGGAGGTCATGACCAAGAAGCCGGACCTGTTCTGGGGCATGATCGTCTCGATGTGGATCGGCAACGCCATGCTGGTCATCATCAACCTGCCGATGATTGGCATGTGGGTGAAGCTGCTCACCGTGCCTTACCGCTACCTGGCACCGGCGATCCTGCTCTTCTGCTGCATCGGCGCCTACAGTCTTCAGAACAGTACGTTCCACGTCATGCAGGTCGCGGTCTTCGGCGTGCTGGGCTACGTCTTCGTCAAGCTGGGCTGCGAAGGGGCGCCGTTCCTTCTGGGCCTCGTGCTCGGGCCGCAGATGGAAGAATACTTCCGGCGCGCCATGCTGCTCTCGCGTGGCGACGCCATGGTATTCATCGAACGGCCGATCAGTCTCGGCCTGCTCATCACCACGGCGGCGCTGCTGATCCTGATGGCGCTGCCGAGTATCAAGAAAGCCCGCGAGGAGGCCTTCCAGGAGGAAGGCTGACCCCTCTAGCGAGAGAAGACGATACACGCCGGGCTGCAGACCTTGGTTCGCAGCCTGGTGGGCGCCAGCAGCCCGTTGCGGCCAACCTTGTAGGCGATGATCGAATCGCCCCCTTGGTTGGCGACATACAGAAATCGCTCCGCCGGATCGAAGGCGAAGAAGCGCGGCACCCCGCCCTTTGTCGGCGCCCACTGGCGCGGCGCCAAGGTTCCTTTGGCGGTATCGATCCCGAACACGCCGATACTGTCGTGACCGCGGTTCGAGACGTAGACGTTGCGGCCCGCGCCATCGACCCAGATCTCCGCGCCGGTGCTGTAGCCGGTGAAATCCGAAGGCGTCGACGGCACAGTCTGCAGCGGCGTCAGCGCCCCGCTGGCGCTGTCCTGGCGGTAGGTGGTGACGGTCGAATCGAGTTCGTTGATCACGTAGGCGAACGGCTTGCGCGGGTGGAAGTCGATGTGGCGGGGGCCGGCGCCCGGACGGGCCGCGACGCGGCTGGTCTCGACCAGCACGCCGCGCCGCGGATCCAGTCGGTAGCCGATCACGCAGTCGGAACCCTTGCAGGGCAGGTAGAAGGTCCGGCCGGCGCGATCGAGCGGATTGTGATGCGGCCGCACGTTCTTCTGCTCGGTGCGGTGCGGCCCCAGCGGCGCGGTAACGGAAGTCAGTGTCGAGTAGGGACCGAGGCTCCCGTCCTTTGAGATCGGCAGCGCCGCCAGCGAATCGGAGCCGTAGTTGCTCACGACCAGGAACCGCTGCCTGGCGTCGAAGGCGAGATGGATGGGGTTGTAGCCGCCGGTCGGCTGGCGGTTCAGAACGGCCAGATGACCGGTCGTGCGGTCGACCGTGTAGGAGGTCGCCTCGCTGCGATCGCCATGCACAGAATAGAGTCGGTCCCCGGCGGCATTGAGGGCGAGGAACGACGGGTTCTCCAGCCCGCCCAGATGCTGGACGTGCCGCAGCGCACCATTGCGCGTGTCGATGCGATAGACATTGATGCCGTCGCCGCGACCGTCGCGCTCCGGCGAGGTGTAGCAGCCGACATAGGCGAAGAGCGGTTGTGTAATCATCGGTCGATTGTCGGCGCCGAAGCGAAGGAAGGTCAACGATGACAGACGCACCGCGAAAAGTCGCACTCGTCACCGGCGCCAACCAAGGGCTGGGCCTCGCACTGGTACGACGCCTGTGCAGCGCCCTCGGCGAGGGGAGCACCGTCTATCTGGCTTCGCGGGACACGGGGCGCGGTGAAGCGGCTTGTGCGATGCTGCAAGGGGAAGGCCTGCGTCCCGAACTCCTCCGCCTGGACGTCACCGATGACGCCAGCGTGTCTGCGGCGGCCGCCGCGGTTCGCGCGCGCCACGGCGGCATCGACATCGTGATTCAGAACGCGGCCGCGCGCATCACGAAGGACGCACCACAATCGGAGCAGGTCCTTCAGTTCATCGAAACGAACAATCACGGGACGTTGCGAATCGTCGAGGCCTTCGTGCCACTGCTCCGGGACAATGCACGCTTCGTGGTCGTCGCGAGCTCATTCGGCTCGCTGCGCAATCTCGATCCGCGGTTCCACGCCCGCTTCGACGCGCCCGGGCTTACGCTGCATGAGATCGAGCGAGCAATGGATGACTTCGTGGCGGCAACGCGCGCCGGCACCGCGCGCGAAGCGGGCTGGCCCGACTGGATCAACATTCCGTCGAAGATCGCACAGGTGGCTTCGGTGCGCGTTCTCGCGCGAGACAAATCTGAGGAATTCCGCCGGCGAGGAATCCTGGTGAATGCCGCCTGTCCGGGCCTCGTGGATACGGAAGCCTCGCGCCCGTGGTTCGGCGACATGTCGAAAGCGGCAACCTCCGACGATGCGGCGGTTGACCTTGTCTGGTTGGCGGCCTTGCCGGCCGGGACGGAACATCCCTACGGCGCCCTGGTCCGACATCGCCAGCCGCTGCCCTGGGTCTAACAGGTCGTTGGAATCGACCGTTTGGCCGCGCTGACTGGCAGCATTGTTGCGCAATCAGCCGCTCCGCAAGGGGGGCGACGTCCGCTTCGTTTGTTTCGTTTACGGGCCCTGACTTCGGCTTGTCCAACCACCTGGCAGGTCAGCCTGCCGTCGACAGGATCAAGACGACGCCCGCCATCACGAGGATGATTCCGGCGAGTTCCCGGTGGCTCATGGACTCCCGGAAGATCCGGCGCGAGACGAAATAGCTGAACACGACTTCGACGAGGATCAGCGTGCGCACTTGCGACGGCGGAGCGAGCGCCAGGGCCGTCACGTTGGCCAGCGAGGCCGACGCACCGGCCAGGCCGGCGAACATCGAGACACGCCATTGTCGAAGTGCGCCCAGCACGACGACCGGGTTGCGCACCAGCAGCCAGCCCCCGAGCAGGACGGCCTGCAGGAGCTGGCTCCAGAAGAGCGTTTCCGCGGCGGCAAGAAACGGCGAGGCTGTGTGAAGCGACAGGTTTGCGGCCCGGTAGCCGACCACCGAGATGGCGAAGGCCGAGCCCGAAGCGAGCCCGTAGAGGGCGGCCGGATCGGCGAAGCTTCGTCTGACGCTCTCGCGCGAGGGCGGGCGCGGCGTGAGGAGGACGACGCCCATGGTGGCGGCCACGATGGCTGCGATGGCGACGGCTGAAAGTGTTTCTCCGAGAAACAGCACCGAGAAGAGCGCTACCTGGATGACCTCGCTCTTGGAGTAGACGAGCCCGATCGCGAAGCTCCGCGCCTCCATCGCGCGCAGCAGCAGCGCCGTGCCAGCCATCTGGCTCAGCGCCGCCACGACCACCCAGCCGCCGAACGCCCAGGTGAGGTCGGGGTGCGGTGAGCCGCCGAAGAGAAGCACCAGGCAAAGCCACACGGCGAGAACGGGCATGCCATAGAGGAAGCGGACCAGCGTGGCCCCGAGGGTCCCCAGCTCGGACGTCAGATGCCGTTGCGCCGTGTTTCGGACGGTCTGTGCCGCCGCGGCGAAGACCGTGAGCGGTATCCAGAGCCAGGACGCGGAGATCATATTCCCCGTCCATGCGGCGGTTGTCGTTTGACCATGTCGAACAATTACTCATAGGATCGTGGCAATCGGTCAAAGACCGCAAGAACTGTTCCGGGAGTGAATACCATGACGTCCATCGAGCAGCGGCGCGCGAGCCGTCGTCAACTTCTCAAGGGCGCTGGCGCCATCGCGGCCGCTGGTCTGGTCGGGGCTCCGGCGATCAGTCGGGCGCAGACGGGCGCCATCAAGATCGGTGTGCCGACGATCCTGTCGGGGCGTGTCGCCATTCTCGGGCAGAGCAGCGTCGGCGCGCTCAAGATGTCGTTCGACAAGGTCAATGCCGAAGGCGGAATCAACGGTCGCAAGATCGAGATGGTCGTGCGCGACTCCAAGGGCGCGCCGCAGGAAGCCGCCAAGGTCACGCGCGACCTGATCAACAACGACGGCTGCCAGATCATCATCGATGCCGAAGCGTCAAGCGCGGCCTTTGCGGTGCAGGAGGTCATCCGCGAGGTCGGCGTGCTCTGCATCCACACCAATTCGGAGACCTCGTCGCTCACCGCCGATCCCAAACTCTACGTGCCGACGGCCTTTCGCACGGCCCGCCAGGGCATCCACGATGCGATCGGCGGCGGCGACTATGCCGCCAAGGTCGCGAAGGCGAAGGGCCTCAAGAAGTGGGCGACCTGCTCGCCCGACTATGCCTATGGCCGCTCCAACACGGCCGAGTTCATGGAATACGCCAAGCATTTCGACGGCAACATCACCGTCGTCGAGGAGACCTGGCCCAAGCTCTTCCAGCCGGACTATACCGAGGTCGTCACCAAGCTGCTGAATGCCAAGGCCGATGCGATGTATTCGGCGCTTTGGGGCGGCGACCTCGTCGCGTTCATCGACCAGGCGAACCTCTACGCCCTGTTCGAAAAACAGGCGTCCTTCATGGTCAATCTCGGCGACTACGGAGTCGTCGATCAGGTGAAGCAGTTCCCGCAGGGTGTCTATTCGGGCGGCCGCTACAACCGCACCGTTCCGCCGACACCCGAGAACGAGGCCTGGTACCTGGAATACGTGAAGACGCAGAAGAGCAAGCCCACCAACTGGTCGTGGGAGAACGCGGTCGGCGCGCAGTTCCTGATCGAGGCGCTGAAGAAGACCAACGGCGACACCAACGGCAAGAAGCTCGCCGAGGCGATCAAGGGTGCCAAGATCAAGACCCCGTTCGGCGACGGCGGTACCATCACCATGCGCGCCGAGGACAATACCACCATCAACTACATCATCGGCTACGGCCTCTCGCTGTCGAAGGAGCCTTACATCTCGGACTTCAAGACGTCGCCCTGGGAGCCGATCCTCGAACTCGAGAAACAGTGGAAGAAGAAGCAGGGCTACGCCACCTGATCGTCTTCACTTTCATATAGGATACCCACGTGGACCTGGACGCGTTGTTGCGCTGCGTCGGCACGACCTCCTGTGTCGTGACGCAGCTCACCAGCGGCATGATCATCGGCATGCTGCTTTTCCTGATCGCGTCGGGCGTGACGCTGATCTTCGGCGTCCTGAACGTCATCAATTTCGCGCACGGCTCGCTCTACATGATCGGGGCGTATGCGGCGTGGACCTTCTACCAGCTCACCGGCAGCTACTTCGTCTCCGCCCTGGGCGCGGCCGTGGCGGTCGGCGTGCTGGGCGTGCTCTTCGAGCGGGTGCTGATGAGCAAGGTCTACGGCTCCAACGTGCTGATGCAGCTCCTGGTCTGTTATGCCGTGGTGCTGATCTCGGACGATCTCATCAAGATCATCTGGGGACCGGTGCCGCTGTCGATGGGCATGCCGCCGGAGTTCCGGCTGCCGCCCGTTCGCTTCATGGGCGGCGTCATTCCGCCTTTCTACATCTTCATGATCCTGGCGGCGATGGCGATCGGGCTGCTGCTGTGGCTGGTCATCGGCCGAACACGCTTCGGCAGCATCGTGCGGGCCGCGGCCATCAACGGGCCGATGGTGTCGGCGCTGGGGATCCGGGTGAACCTCTACTACGCCGCCGTGTTCGGGATCGGCAGTGCGCTGGCCGGCGCGGCGGGCGCCCTGGCGGCGCCGGTGCGCTCCCTGACGCCCGGCATGGGCTTCTCGATCCTGATCGAATCCTTCATCGTGACGGTGATCGGCGGCATGGGTTCGATCGTGGGGGCCTTCGCCGCCTCGATCATCATCGGCCTCACGCGCTCCTTCGGCAGCATCGGATTTCCGCTGTTCGTCGACGGGGTGATGTTCCTGATCATGGCGCTGGTCCTGATCTTCAAGCCCAGCGGCCTGTTCGGCCGCGCGCACCGGTAGGCGGCGATGACCTCACGTTGGAGAGATCTGGGCCTGGCGGGGCTGGGGCTGGTCCTGCTGCTGTTGGTGCCGGTATTCGGCGCGCCGCCGGCGATCCGCGACTTCATCATGTTCGGCATGGCGTACGGGCTGCTGGCCATGTCGCTCAACCTGCTGATCGGCTACACCGGGCTGGTGTCGTTCGGGCACGCGATGTTCTTCGCCGCCGGCGCCTACGCGTTCGGGCTGGCGATGCAGTCGGGTAAATTCTCGATCCCCGGCGCCTTTGTGCTGGCGATCGGCTTCACGGCCTTGATGGCGCTGATCGTGGGCGCCATCTGCGTGCGGCTGAACGAAATCTACTTCGCCTTCCTGACGCTGGCCTTCCAGATGCTGTTCTACAACATCATCCTGGGCTGGGTGTCGTTCACGGGTGGCGACCAGGGGCTGATGGGCGGCATTCCGCGGCCGAAGTTCCTGGGCATCGATCTAGCCGACCGGACTCAGCTTTACGTCTTCTGTTCCGTCGCGTTCGTCGTCTGCATCGCCATCCTGCGCCAGATCGTGACGTCACCGTTCGGCTACACGCTGCGCATGATCCGCGACAACCAGGAACGCGCGGCCTTCCTCGGCATCAACGTGATCATGGTCAAGCTGGCCTGCTTCGTGATGTCGGCCTGCATTGCTGCCGTGGGCGGCATCCTGCTCACCCTGTTCGTGTCCGGCGCCTATCCCAATTTCGGCTTCTGGACGACTTCGGGCGAGGCGATCTTCATGATCCTGCTGGGCGGATCGAACGTCTTCCTGGGGCCGCTGGTCGGTACGGTCATCCTGCGCCTGCTGAACGACATCACGGTCACCTACACCAGCCACACCGAACTGGTGCTGGGCATCGTCATCCTCATCCTGGTGCTCGGCCTGCGCAAAGGTCCGCTCGACCTGCTGGCCGAACGCTGGGAGAACCGGCGCCAGGCAAAAGCCCAGGCGGTGCGCGACGCGGCCGACAAGGATGCGCAGACGGGCAGGGATGCCTGACATGCTGAAGCTCGAGAACCTCAAGAAATCGTTCGGCGGCGTGGCCGCCACGCGCGACGTCACCCTGGACTTCGCCGACGGCTCGCTCAGCGCCATCATCGGGCCCAACGGGGCAGGGAAGACGACGCTGTTCAACCTGATCACCGGCCGGTTTCCGCCCGACACCGGCCGCATCCTGCTGGCGGACGAGAACATCGCCGGCCTCTCGCAGCGCCGGATCGTGCGCCTGGGCATCGGCCGCGCTTTCCAGGTCGCGAGCCTGTTCCCAACGCTCACCGTGGCGGAAGCGCTGGCCGCCGCCGCGCAGGCCCATCAGCGGCGGGAGACCCTGCTGCGCTCGCCGTTCCCGCTGCCCGCGACGCTGGCGCAGGGCGACGAGATCATGGAGCTGCTCGGCCTGACGCGGGTCGCCGGCATCCTGAGCCGCAACCTGAGCCACGGCGACCAGAAGCTGCTGGATATCGGCCTCGCCCTAGCGCTGGAGCCCAAGGTGCTGCTGCTCGACGAGCCGACCGCCGGCATGGGGCCGGAGGAGCGCTGGCGCATGATCGAGACGGTTCAGCGACTGTGGCGGGCAAGGCGCATGACCCTGATCTTCATCGAGCACGACATGGACATCGTCTTCAAGGTGGCCCAGACCGTGCGTGTCCTGTCTTACGGGTCGGTGCTGGCCGAAGGCACGCCCGACGAGGTGCGGACCAATCCCAAGGTGATCGAGGCCTATCTCGGCAAGTCCGCCCATGGAACTTCCGGACAGGGAGCGGCGGCATGAGCGCTGCCGAGATCCTGAGGGTCGAAGGTATCGACGTCTTCTACGGCGCCAGCCAGATCCTGTTCGGCGTTTCGTTTGCCGTCGAGAAAGGCCAGTCGCTGGCGCTGCTCGGCCGCAACGGCGCGGGCAAGAGCACGACCATGAAGTCCATCATCGGCATCGCGCCCGCCCGGCGCGGCACGGTTTCCGTGCGTGGCACGCCGGTGCAGAAGTTCACGCCAGACCGCATCGCCCGCGAAGGGGTGGGGTTCGTGCCCGAGGATCGCCAGATCTTCCCGGAGCACTCGGTCGACGACAATCTCAGGATCGCGATCAAGCCCGGCGTGGGCGGTCGCATCGACTGGACGCTGGAGAAGATCTACGACGTCTTCCCGATCCTGGCGTCGATGCGCGGCCGCATGGGCGGCCGGCTGTCCGGCGGCGAGCAGCAGATGCTCACCATTGCGCGCACCCTGATGGGAAATCCCGACGTGGTGCTGCTCGACGAGCCGAGCGAGGGGTTGGCGCCGATCATCGTCGAGAAGATCGGCGAGCTGATCCAGCGTCTGCGCGACATGGGCACGACCCTGATCGTGGCCGAGCAGAACATGCACTTCTGCCTGGACATCGCCAGCCACGCGGCGGTGATCGACAAGGGCCACATCGTCTATCGCGGCTCGATCGACGAGTTGCGCGCCAACGACGAGGTCAAGAGGCGCTATCTGGCCGTCTGAAGGACGACGCGTAGTCCCGGCTTCGCATCCTCGAGCCGGATCGTGAGCCCGTGCAGGCCGGCGATCGCCTTCACCATGGCGAGGCCGAGGCCGCTGCCCGACGTCGAGCGGCTGCGGTCGAGCCGGTAGAAGCGGTCGAAAACCTTGCCGTGCTCGGAGGCGGGGATGCCCGGGCCGTTGTCGGCCACCTCGATCTCGAACCCGTTGCCCTGGCGGTGCAGGCCGAGCCGCAACTTCGTGCCCTCGGGCGTATGACGCAGCGCGTTTTCCAGCAGGTTGGATACGAGCTGCGCGATGAGCTGGCGGTCGCCGGTCAGCATCGCCCCGGGCTCGATCTCGACCTCGAGGGTGCGCTCGGAATCCTCGGCGACGGGCTGGTAGGTCTCGCCGAGACTCTTGAGCAGGGCCGAGACGTCGAACGGCGCGAAGGCGCTCTTCTGCGCACCAGCCTCGACCTGGGCGATGCGCAGCAGGGCCGAGAAGGTCTCCAGAAGGGCGTCGGCTTCCTCGATCGCGGCATCGGTAGCGGCGCCGTAGTCGGCGGTCGTCGTCGCGCGCTCGCGTGCGTCCTCCAGCCGCTGGCGCAGGCGGCCGAGCGGCGTGCGCAGGTCGTGGGCGATGTCGCTCGACACCTGGCGCAGCCCGTCCATGAGCTGCTGGATGCGCGCCAGCATGGCATTGAGGCTGGCCACCAGCTGGTCGATCTCGTCGTGCGTGCCGCGCACGGGGATGCGGGCGGAGAGATCGCCTTCCATGATGGCGCGGCTGGTGCGGGCGATCGTGTCGATGCGGCGCAGGAAGTTGCTGCCGAGCAGGACACCGCCGGCGATGGCCAGCAGGAGGGTGAGGCCGCCCGACCAGGCGAAGGCGCGGATGATGGCGCGCTGCATGTCGACCAGGCGGTTGGCGTCCTGGGCCACCAGCAGGAACGAGCCGTCGGGCAGGGTGAGGCCGAAGCCGGTCAGCTTGGGCCGCTCGCCAGGGCGTACGGGATCGATCTCCGGCTGGGGCTGGTCGGGCTCGAAGTCGATGGCGCCGTTGACCGGCGGCATGCCCGGCAGGTTGCCGACGACGACGCGGCGGTTGGGCGCCTGCAGCAGGTAGAAGATCGGGCCGCGGGTGCGGAAGTTGATCCGCCGCGTGATCTGTTCGGCCAGACCCGCGAGGCCGCTGCGGCGGTGAATCTCGGCCAGCTGATAGGCC
Organism: Rhodospirillales bacterium 24-66-33; assembly: GCA_002281855.1. Lineage (GTDB taxonomy): Bacteria > Pseudomonadota > Alphaproteobacteria > Reyranellales > Reyranellaceae > Reyranella. The sequence goes on from NCHQ01000007.1 coordinate 133,420, forward strand.
TCCGAGCGGAGGACGGCGGCCATGTCGTTCTGCATTGCCGCGGTCGCCGTCCAGTACACGCTGGCGAACAGGACGCCGGCAGAGAGGATGAACAGGACGGCGTAGATCAGCGGCAGGCGGAAGCTCGCCGAGCGCAGGATCCTAGTCAGGCGCGCGAATGACATAGCCCGCCCCCCTGATCGTATGGAGGAGCGGCTTGTCGAATCCCTTGTCGATCTTGGAGCGCAGCCGGCTGATATGCGTTTCGACGATGTTGGTCTTGGGATCGAAATGGAAGTCCCAGACCTTCTCTAGCAGCATGGTGCGCGTCACCACCTCGCCGGCATGGCGCAGCAGGTATTCGAGGACCTTGAATTCCTGGGCGAGCAGCTCGATCCGCTTGCCGCCACGCGTGACCGTGCGCGCCAGCAGGTCCATTTCGAGATCGCCGGCGACGAGGGAGGTCGCGGCGACGATCGGCGGGCGGCGGGAGAGGGCGCCGATACGGGCCCTGAGTTCGGCAAAGGCGAAGGGCTTGGTGAGGTAGTCGTCGCCGCCGGCTTCCAGCCCGGCGACACGGTCGTCGACGCCGCCCATGGTGGTGAGGAACAGGACCGGCGCCTTCATGCCCGAGGCGCGGGCCGCCTTGACGAGCGACAGGCCGTCCATCTGGGGCAGCATGCGGTCGACGATCAGCACGTCGTATTTCTCGCCGGTCGCGAGGTAGAGCCCGTCGCGTCCATTGTCGGCATGGTCGACCACGTGGCCGTGCTCGCGCAGGCCCTTGGCGATGTAGTCGGCGGTTTGCTTGTCGTCTTCAACGAGGAGGATTTTCACGGCGCCCGTCTATCCGGCGCCGGCCCGCGGCGCAACGTTCCCCAACTATACAAACATTCAATCCTGCGGCCATCAGGGCGCTACGGGTCGTCCTCCATATTCCGCTCACCCCCCAAGGAGGAGGCTGTAGATCATGACCAAGACCAAGTCCCGTATCCTGACCGCCCTGGCGCTCACCACTGCCCTGACGGCGCCTGCCCTGATCGCCCCGATGTTCACCGCCCCCGCGGCCATCGCCGGCCAGACCATGCCCGTTCAGGACTTCTCGGACCTGGCTGCCAAGGTAACCCCTGCGGTCGTCAATGTCGCCGTGACCATGAAGGCCGGCGCCGACGACGGCGACGAGACCCGCATGTCGGACTCGCAGCAGAAGCAGATGGAAGAGTTCATGAAGCGCTTCGCCGAGCGCTTTGGCCAGCCGATGCAGCCGGGCCGTCCGGACGGCAAGGGCCGCCCGCAGTCGAAGGAGAAGGCCCAGGCCGTCGGCACGGGCTTCATCATCGACGCCAAGGGTGTGATCGTCACCAACTATCACGTGGTCGGCAAGGCCGACTCGATCACGATCACCATGGCGGACGGCACCAAGCTGCCGGCCAAGATGATGGGCGGCGACGAGAAGACCGACCTGGCCGTGCTGAAGGTCGAGAGCGACAAGGCCCTGCCGTACGTCTCGTTCGGCGACGCCGGCAAGGTGCGGGTCGGCCAGCCGGTGATGGCGGTCGGCAACCCGTTCGGCCTCGGTGGCACCGTGACCACGGGCATCGTGTCGGCGCGCGGCCGTGACATCCACTCCGGTCCGTTCGACGACTACATCCAGACCGACGCCGCCATCAACCGCGGCAACTCGGGCGGCCCGCTGTTCGACATGGACGGCAACGTGATCGGCATCAACACGGCCATCTACTCGCCGACCGGCGGCAGCATCGGCCTGGGCTTTGCCATCCCGTCCTCGCTGGCGCAGCCGGTGGTGGCGGAGCTGAAGGACAGCGGCCGGGTCGAGCGTGGCCTGCTGGGTGTCCAGATCCAGCCGGTCTCGAAGGAGATCGCCGAAAGCCTGTCGCTGAAGAGCGAGAAGGGCGCCCTGGTGGCGGTGGTCCAGCCGGACAGCGCGGCGCTCGCGGCCGGTGTCCAGTCGGGTGACGTGATCGTGAGCGTCGACGGCAAGAAGGTCGACGGCATCAAGGAGCTGACCCGCAGCATCTCCGCGGTCAAGCCGGGCACCTCGGTCAAGCTGGGTGTGTGGCGCGACGGCAAGGAGATGACGCTCACCGCCAAGGTCGGTGGCCAGAAGGACGACGCGATCCTCAAGGCCAGCGCCGACGGCAAGGACGGAGCTGCCAAGCCGGCGCCGCTGTCCTACGGCGTCTCGCTGGCGCCGCTCTCTCCGGAGGCGCGCAAGCAGCTCGGGCTCGACGGTGACGTGAAGGGTGTGGTCGTCGCAACGGTCGAGCCGGGCAGCCCGGCCGACGACCAGGGCCTCAAGGCCGGCGACGTGCTGCAGCAGGTCGGCAAGGACGCCGTCGACAGCCCGAAGGCAGCCGTCGAGAAGCTCACGGAAGCGAAGACCACCGGCAAGCCGGTGCTGATGAAGGTGTTTCGAGAGGGGATGACGCGCTTTGTCGCTATCTCTCCCCGGGCGGCCTAGCAAACCTCTCGATCGGTCGGAGCCTTCGGGCTCCGACCGAAGCCTCTTCCAGACATTCGGTTCAGTCTTCGAGGTTGAAGCGAAGCCGCTATCTCTCCCCGGGCGGTTAGCAAGACCTCAGTAAGGAGCCGGCGGTGGCCCCACCATCGCCGGCTTTCCTACACCCGATAGCATCTCTCAGGGGGGCCGTGTCATTCCCGGCGAAGACCGGGAAGGCGCGATCATGAGGGGGAGCGGAGGTCTGCAGCCTGGTGTGGGTACTGCGGACCTCCCAACCCTCTGACACCCACCGGCCCTCGGGCCAGTGTAGCCTCAGAGCGCGCGCTTCTTCGACGAAATGACGCCGCTGGCGATGCCGTGCCACTCGATCGTGCCGGCAAGGCGGGAATGCTCGATCTTCGGGCAGCGGTTCATCACCACCTTGAGGCCGGCCTTCTCGGCACGCTCTGCCGCCTCCATGTTCACCACGCCGAGCTGCATCCAGACAACCTTGGCGCCGTGATCGATCGCCTGGTCGGTGATCGGCCCGGCGGCCTCGGAATTGCGGAAGATGTCGACCATGTCGACCTTGACCGGCAGCTCGTCGAGCGAGGCATAGACCTTCTGGCCCAGGATTTCCTGGCCCGCAGCCGCCGGATTGACCGGAATGACCTTGTAGCCGCGGTCCAGCAGATACTTCATGGCGAAATAGCTGGGACGATTCCAGTTGGCCGAGGCGCCGACCATGGCGATGGTCCGGGTGTCGCGCAGGATCTTGCGCAGATAGAGATCGTCGTAACGGTCGCTGAAGGCGGCTTTCATGGGGGGACTATACATGGCCGGTCCGATGCTGTTCGAGCCGATTTCCATCCGCGACGTCACCCTGAAGAACCGGGTGGTCGTGGCGCCGATGCATCAATATGCGGCGGAGAAGGGCTTTGCGACCGACTGGCACCTGGTGAATGCCGGTCGTTATGCCGCCGGCGGCGCCGGGCTGGTGATCATGGAATCCACGAAGGTCGAGCGGCGCGGCTGCGGCACAGTCGGCGACCTCGGCCTGTGGGACGACGCGTTCATTCCCGGCCTGAAGCGCTGCGTCGACTTCATCCGGCTGCACAATTCCGTGCCGGGCATCCAGCTCGGCCATTCCGGGCGCAAGGCGCGGCGTTCCCGGCCATGGGAAGGCGGCGGGCCGCTGAAGCCGTCCCCCGAAATCGACGACTGGGATCAGTGGGAGCTCGTCTCCTCGAGCGGCATCAACTCGCCCGACAGCGATCCCACGCCGCGCGCGCTGACCTTGGCGGAAATCCCGGAAGCGGTCGAGCGCTGGGGGCAGGCGGCGCGGCGAGCGCACGAGGCCGGGTTCGACGTGCTCGACATCCACATGGCGCATGGCTACCTGATCCATCAGTTCCTTTCGCCGTTCTCCAATGTGCGCAACGACCAGTATGGCGGCAGCGAGCTCAATCGCATGCGCTTCGCCATCGAGGTGGTGGAGAGCGTACGGGCGCACTGGCCGGCGTCGAAGCCGCTTTTCGTGCGCTTCTCGGTCGAGGACGATGCCGGCTGGGGCCCGGACCAGAGCGTGGCGCTGGCGAAGATCCTGAAGCCGAAAGGCGTCGACGTGATCGACTGCAGTTCGGGCGGCATGCGCGGTGCGCCGGTGGTGGGCACCGGTCCCGTGACCTACGGCTACCAGGTGCCCTATGCAGACCGGCTGAAGAACGACGCCGACATATTGAGCATGGCCGTCGGCCTGATCGTGCATGCCGACCAGGCGGAGAAGATCCTGCAGGAGGGCCGCGCCGACCTGATCGCCCTGGCGCGTGAGCTTCTCTACAATCCGAACTGGCCGATGGACGCGGCGCAGAAGCTGGGCGTCGACCCGAAATTCGCTTCGGTGCCGCCGGCGCAGGCCTATTGGCTGGCCAAGCGTGCGCAGTCGGTGAAGTCGGTCGTGCCCTCGACCTACATGAAGGGCCTCAACGTCGAGTGATACGGAGTCTCACTCGGACGTGACACCGGCGAGTGCCAGCGAGCGTTATGGTCCTCACACCTGAAGGAGAAGATCATGAAGCGGATCGCAGCAGCGGCTCTCGCACTCGCCTGTATCGCGGCGACCCCGGTCTGGGCCGCCCTGAAGCCCGGCGACACCGCGCCTGTCTTCACGGCGCAGGCCGCGCTCGACGGCAAGGACTATACGTTCTCGCTGGCCGAGGCCCTCAAGAAGGGGCCTGTGGTGCTGTACTTCTTCCCCAAGGCCTTCACGACCGGTTGCACGGCGGAAGCGCACGAGTTCGCCGAGGCGGCAGCGCAGTTCAACGCGATGGGCGCGACGCTGATCGGCATGTCGGCCGACGATATCGGCACCTTGCACAGGTTTTCGACGCAGGCCTGCTCGGGCAAGCTCCCGGTCGCCGCCGATCCCGATCTGAAGGTCATCAAGGCCTATGACTCCGCGCTGATCCGGGTCGGCAGCGTCGGCATCGCCGATCGCATTTCCTACGTGATCGCGCCGGATGGAAAGATCGTCTACGCCTTCTCCGATCGCAATCCCGACAAGCATGTCGAGAACACGTTGGCGGCGGTCAAGGCGCTGCAGAAGAAGTAGCCATCCGGTTCTGCTCGGCGCGCTTGCGCAGGAGATGCGCGGCGCCCATCAGCGCGGCCGTCAGCACGATCGTGAGGGTGGAGACGGCGGCGATGGTCGGATCGATCTGGAATCGCAGATCGTCCCACATGCGGCGCGGCAGGGTGACCGCGCCGGTGCCGGAGATGAACAGCGCCACGATCAGCTCGTCGAACGAGGTGATGAAGGCGAACAGGGCGCCGACGAGCACACCGGGCTGGATCAGGGGCAAGGTCACCTGGAAGAAAGTGGCGCCCGGCGTCGCGCCGAGGCTGAGCGCGGCCTGTTCCAGCCGCGGGTCGATGCCGGAGAGGCTCGCGGTCACGCTGGTGACGACGAAGGGAACGGCGAGACAGGTGTGCGCCAGCACCATCGCGATGGGCGTGCCGACCAGCCCGTAGCGTGAATAGGCATAGTAGATTCCGATCGCCACGACGATGCCCGGCACGATCAACGGCGACAGGATGAGGCCGGCCGCAAAAATGCGCAGTCCTCTGGGCAGGCGCGCGATGCCGAGCGCGGCCAGGGTGCCGAGGAATGTCGCCAGCACGACGACGGCGCTGGCCACCCAGATGCTGACCCAGGTCGGCTTCAGCCAGTCGGGATTGCTGAAGTAGGCCTCGTACCAGCGCAAGCCGAAAGCCGGCGGCGGGAAGGTGAGATAGGTCGCCGAAGAAAAGGACGCGATGGCCACCACGACGATGGGGAAGGCCAGGAAGAACAGGATCAGGCCGACCACGGTGCCAGGGAGGATCTGCGCCAGCCTCATCGCATGCTCGTTCTGAAGGCATTGCCGACGCCGGGCAGCTTTCGGGCGACCGCCAGAATGGCCAGCGCCGTCGCCAGCAGGATCGCGGAGAGGGTCGCGGCGTAGGCCCAGTTGAGCTGGTCGACCTGCTGGGCGATCAGCATCGAGAGCGTGATGTCGCGCGGCCCGCCGACCATGGCGGGCGTGATGTAGAAACCCAGCGCCAGCACGAAGGTGAGGAGGGTGCCTGCCGCGACGCCGGACATGGACAGCGGCAGGATTACCTGCCGGAACGTCATGAACGGCGTCGAGCCGAGCCCGGAAGCCGCCCGGATGAGGGAAGGATCGATCTGCCGCAGCGCGTTGGCGATCGGCAGGATCATGTAGGGCAGGAGGATGTGGATCATCGCGATCTGTGTCGCGAGCGTCGTGTTGAGGATGCGGATCGGACGGTCGATCATGCCGAGCGCCATCAGCGCTTCGTTGACCAGGCCGTGACGGCCGAGCAGCACCATCCAGGCGTAGCTGCGCACCAGGACGCTGGTCCAGAAGGGCAGCAGGATGATCACCAGGATGAAGGGCGCCATCGTCTTCGAGCGCACGAGACCCATGGCGACCGGATAGCCTAGGATCAGGCAGCCCAGCGTGACGATGACCGACGTATTGAGCGTGATCCAGAAGGTCTTCTGGAACACCACGTCATCGAACAGGGTTGCGTAGTTGGCGAGCGTCCAGGTCGGATCGTTCACGCTGCGCAACAGCATCGCCACCACCGGCAGCGCGTAGAAGACAAGCATGTAGATCAGCAGCGGCGCCGCCAGCAGCAAAGGCACCGCGCGGCGCCAGTCGAACGGCGCCGTCTTCGGCCGGCTGACCGCGAGGGCAAGGGAAGCGGGCTGCACGACCTCAGACAAGGCGCACCTCAGACAAGAATCGTGTCCGCGACGGACCAGGCAATCTCCGCGCGCTCGCCAACGGCGCGGCGACGGATGGCGGTGCTGGACGGTTCCTTGAGCACGATCGACGTGCCGTCGCCCGCCTGGAGCATGTAGCGGCAGCGTTCGCCGGCGAAGACGGCTTCGGTGACGGTGACGCTGAGGCGATTCTGAGGTGTCGTGCCGCTCCAGGCGCCGTCGGTGAATCGCAGCCGTTCGGGCCGTGTCGTCAGCGTGACCTTCTCGCCGCTCGTCGGCCGGCCGGGGCAGAGTGCGCGGATGAGGGTGCCTTCACATTCCGCGATGACCACGTCGTCCTCCAGGCCGCGCACGATCGCCGGCAGGAAGTTCGATTCGCCGATGAAACCCGCGACGAAGCGGTTGTCGGGACGGTCGTAGAGATCCTCGGGGCTTCCGACCTGCGCCACCTTGCCGTCGTTCATGACGGCGATGCGGTCGGACATTGTGAGCGCCTCTTCCTGGTCGTGCGTCACGTAGATGAAGGTGATGCCGAGGTCGGCATGGAGGCGCCGCATCTCGAGCTGCAGGTTCTCGCGCAGCTGCTTGTCGAGTGCGCCCAGCGGCTCGTCCATCAGCAGAAGACGAGGTTTGAAGACGACGGCCCGTGCGACGGCGACGCGCTGCTGCTGGCCGCCCGAAAGCTGGCGCGGATAGCGCGCGCCGTAGCCCGGCAAGTGCACCAGCTCAAGCGCCTCGGCGACCAGCTTGGCGCGCTCTGCCTTCGGCACCCCGCGCTGCTTCAGCGGAAAGCCGACATTTTCCTCGACGGTGAGGTGAGGGAACAGGGCGTAGTTCTGGAACACCATGCCGATGTTGCGCCGGTAGGGCGGCATGGCGACGACCGACTTGCCGTCGATCGCGATATCGCCGGCGGTGGGCGTCTCGAAACCGGCGATCATCATCAGCGTCGTGGTCTTGCCCGAGCCGCTGGGCCCCAGCATCGTCAGGAATTCGCCGGAGCGGATGTCGAGCGAGACGCCGTCCACGGCTTTGGCGGCGTTGGCACGATCGTAGGTCTTCTCCAGGTTGGAGAGCGTCACCGACGCGCCGCTGCCCGAGGCGGAGCCGGCTCCGTTCATGCCAGCGCCGGTCATGGCGTCAGCTCAACAGCCACTTGTTGAACTTGGGAATCGCCGCCTCGCGATTCTCGATCCACCAATCGTAGTTGTAATTCACCAGCTGCTTCTTGATGTCCGGCGCGCTCGGCAGGACGGCCAGACGTTCTGCCGGAATGTACTCGTTCGACTTGGCGTTCACCGAGCCGTAGGGAATGCCGAGGCACACCCGGGCCTGCGGAATTGCCATGGTCGAATAGGCCGCGAACTTCATCGCATTGATCTTGTTCTTGGCGCCTTTGGGAATGCCCCAGGCGTCGCGCTTCAGCAGGCCCTGGTTCCAGCTGACCGCCGCGGGCACGCCGGCGGCTTGCAGCGCGGCCATGCGGCCGTTCCACACCGTGGTCATCGTGACTTCACGGTCGGTCAGGAGCTGGATGGGCACCGCGCCAGTGTCCCACCACTTGAAGACATCCGTCTTGATCTTGCTGTAGCTGGCGAGCGCCTTGTCGATGTCGATCGGGTAGAGCTTGTCGGCCGGCACGCCCGCGGCCATCAGCGCGAATTCCATCTCGGGCCAGCCGCCGCTGTTGGTGCCGAACATGGCCCGGTCGCCGGGAAACTTCTTGGTGTCCCAGAAGTCGGCCCAGCCCGACGGGACGGCGCCCTTGAAGGCATCGGTGCGGTAGGCGAGGACCTGCGCCCAGACCAGCATTTCGAGGCCGTACTCGAACCGATACTGTTTCTCGACGCCAGCGTCGACGAGGTCGTAGTCGATCTTCTCGAAGTAATCGCCGCGCTTCTGGAGGTTCATGATCGAGCCGCGGCTGAGCTGAGCCATGTCCCATTCGACGTTGCCGGTATCGACCATGGCCTTGATCTTGGTCGCGTCGGAGCCCGGGAAGGCGCGCACCTTGATGCCGGTGATCTTCTCGAACGGCTCGAAATAGGCCTTCTGCTGAACCTCCTGCATCAAGCCGCCGAAGGTGGCGATGCGGACTTCGCCGCTACCCTTCAGCGCATCGGGCACAGTGGTCTGCTCGGGCCAGGCGGCCTGGCCGAAGCTCGGCCGGATGAAGGGGGCTGCCACGAGGCCTGCGCCGATGAGGCCCAGAGTCGTGCGCCTGTCGATTGTCTTCTTGCTCATGGTGTCGTCCTTCCCGTTCGGCTGGATCAGTACGCGAGGAGATTTTCCCTGAACTGCTTGTGCTCGTAGGCCTTGCGCACCAGGCCGCGATCCTGGAGGGCGGGGACCAGCCCGTCCTCGATCTCGGCCAGGGTGCGGCGGTTGACGTTGGGCATGGAGAAGAGGAAGCCGTCACCACCCACTTCCTGCATCACCTCGCCCATGCGCGCGGCCACCGAATCGCAGGTGCCGCAGAGATCGACCGACAGGTCGACGGCGTTGAACGAGGCCATCGTCTGGCGGATCGAACGGCCGTTGGCCAGGGCGCGGAACTGTTCGAGGTTGAGCTGGTGACCGTTGGTGGTCACATCGTCGGGCAGCGGCTTGTCGAGGTCGAACTTGCCGAAGTCGATGTTGGTGACCTTGCCGAAGTGGGCGAGGCGCTCCTGGATGTTGGCCTGGGCCATGCACTCGCGCTTCTTCTTGCGCTCCAGTGCCTCTTCCATGGTTTCGCCGAGGATCGGGTTGATCAGGTAGAGCACCTTGCAGTCGCTGGGCTTGCGGCCTTGCGCGATCATGTGCTTGTGCACGTCGTCGCGATAGGCGCGCATGGCGTCGATACCCTTGGCATTGACGACGATCGTGTCGGCATGGGCGGCGGCAAAGCGGCGGCCGCGCGGCGAGCCGCCGGCCTGGGCGATCACCGGCCGGCCCTGCGGGCTCGGACCTGAGTTGAGCGGCCCGCGCGTCTTGAAATACTTGCCCTCGTAGTTCACGGCGTGGACCTTGGTATGGTCGATCAGGTTGCCGCTCTTGCGGTCGGCGATCATGGCGCCGGGCTGCCATGAGCCCCACAGGCCGCGCACCACCTCCATGTATTCGTCGGCCATGTCGTAGCGCAGGTCGTGTTCGGGCATGCCCGGCATGCCGAAGTTCATCGCCGCGAAGTCGGAACTGCCGGTGACGGCATTCCAGCCGGCGCGGCCGGCCGACACCTGGTCGAGCGTCGCCATCAGGCGGGCCAGCAGATAGGGATGGTAGGCGTAGGTGCCGAAGGTCGGCACGATGCCGATGCGCGAGGTCACCTGGGTCATCAGCGCGGCGACCACGGACGGATCCTGCCGCGGCACGGCGATGGCCTTCTTCAGGTAGATCTCGGTGGAACCGCCGAAACTCTCGCCAACATAGGAGGAGTCCTCGAGGAGGATGTAGTCGAAGCAGGCGCGCTCGAGGCTGCGGGCCATGTCGAGAAACAGCTCCGGCTGCTCCCAGGTCGTCCCGATATGGCCGGTCCAGGGTTCTCCCCACGCCTGCACACTGGAGCCCTGCAAGAACCACGCGAGATGAAATGGGTTGGTCGCCACGAACGCCCTCCGATGCCGCCTGTCCGGCAGGGTAGACGCAAATACTGTGCCGACGGTTCGCAGGGCGGCTCTGCGTGCCGCAGGGGCAAGACTGGATCGCCCGCCCGCAGAAGTTGCTCTACGATGACGGTCGCGGCATCGGCCGAAACACAAGCAGGAGCGCGAGATGGATACGGTGGTGCAACCCGACAAGCTCGAAATGACCGAGGCCGAATGGCAGGCGCGTTGCGACCTGGCGGCGCTTTACCGGATCACCGATCACTTCGGCTGGACCGACACGATCGACACGCACATGACGGTGCGCATCCCGGGTGAGCCCAAGTGCTTCCTGATCAACAATTACGGCGATCTGTTCGACGAGATCACGGCGTCCAGCCTGGTGAAGATGGACATCGACGGCAACGTCTACGCCAAGGACGGCAAGTTCAATGCCGCCGGTTTCACCATCCATTCGGGTGTCTACAAGGCACGGCCGGATGCAAACTGCGTGATGCATACGCACACCCGCGCCGGCACCGGTGTGTCCGTTCTGAAGAAGGGCATCCGCCCGATCAGCCAGGATGCGCTCTCGGTCTATGACGACCTCGTCTATCACGAGTACGGCATGCCGACGTCGCAGGAAGAGTGCGATGCGTTGGGCGTCTCTTGCCAGAGCGGCAACTCGGTGGTGCTGCGTAATCATGGCCTGCTGACCGTTGGCGGCACGATCCCGGGCGCGTTGCGGCGCATGTACATGCTCGAGCGCGCCTGCGAGGTCGAGGTCATCGCTCGCAGCCTCGACGAGGAAGCCGCGCCAATCGAGGAGGACGTGATCCGCCAGTACGGCGAGCGCGCCAAGCAGCAACGCGCCAATCCGGAATACGGCATGACCTACTGGAAGGCGGCCCTGCGACAGATCGAGGGCAGGGGTACCGACTGGCGGCAGTAATCCGCCGCAGGGATGGCCGATGTGCACACGAAAAGAGCGCGCCGCGAGGCGCGCTCTTCTGATTCCGGGAGGAGGGCGTTACTTCGCCGGCGCCGAGAGCTTCACGATCTCGGTCCAGCGGCTGAGTTCGCGGGCGATATAGGCGCCCAGCTCCGCGGGGCCGCCCCGCCGGTCCTCGATGCCCTGCACGCGGAACGATTCCTTTACCTTGGGACTCTCCATCGCCTTGTCGACCGCGCGGTAGAGCCTGTCGACGATCGGCTGCGGCGTACCCTTGGGCGCCATCATGTAGAACGACACGTCGGCCACGATTTCGGGATAGCCGAGTTCCTTGAAGGTCGGAATGTCGGGAAGCGCCGCTGCCCGCTTCTCGCCCGTGACGGCAAGCAGGCGCGCCTGCTTTGCGTTGTGGACCGGCACGCCGGAGGCGACGGGCGTGAACCAGACCTGGATGCGGTTGGTGAGCAGGTCGTTCAGCGCGTCGGTGGTGCTCTTGTAGGGCACCATCACCATGTCGACCTTCGCAGCGCGATTGAGCATCTCGCCCAGAAACTGCGGCACGCCGCCGGCAAAGCCCGAGAAGTTGATCTTGCCCGGCTGCTTGCGTGCGAGTTCGACCAGTTCGGCAACGCTCTTCGCCGGCAGCTCGTTGGGCACGAACATTGAATAATAGACGCCGCCGGTGAAGCTGACCGGCGTCAGGTCGTTCAGCAGATTGACCGTGTTGTTGCCGGTCGCCTGGTTGATGATGTTGCTCAGGGACGAGATCACGACCGTATGGCCGTCGGGCCGCGCTTTTGCCGTATAGTCGACGCCGATGTTGCCGGTGGCGCCGGGGCGATTTTCGACGATCACGCTCTGGCCCAAGGTTGCCGTCATGTCCTGGGCGAGCAGGCGGGCGATGATGTCGTTGGTGGTGCCCGGCCCGAACGGCGCGACGATAACGATGGGCTTACCGGGCTGAAAGTCCTGCGCGACCGCCGGAGCAGCAGCCGCTGCAAGGCTCGCCATGGCCGCCGCGACAGCCGCGCGGCGGGTCAAATTCGAAACTCTCATGAGCGCACTCCCAATTCTCTTCTTCTTTGATCTGAAAGGATTAGCAGGCTCGCATGCCAAGCCGTCAATGGGGTCCGAGTCCCGCGAAAGCGCCCTGAGGAAGAAGGATAAGGTCGCCGCTTGATGCGCCTACTCGCGCTCGCAGGGGAAAGTGCTCCATCGGTAAACTGCTAGATCGCTCGGTAAGACTCTTCGTTGGCCCTCAAACGGGCGCTACCGTGTTGAGCTCTCAGTGGTTCCAGCGATAGGCACGAATTTCTTGAACGAGGGAGGTGAAAGGCCGGCTTGAACGGTCCATTCCTGGCGCCACCCGTCCCTTTCCGGCGAGGGGGCGACTTCGAACACGAATCCATTTCTTGAACGCGTCGCCTTGAGGCAGGCATCGTCGCCGCCAGTCACGGGATATCGAGCAGGGACACGAACGATCTCGACTTTCCGGTCTCTGGCCACGGAGACAACATAAACAGGAAAGTTAGCGCATCTACGGGCAGTTCCGCCGCTGGCGGCGACGAGGGCCATAGCGTCGACCTGGTCGTTACGATAGATGGCTTGTGGTTCGAAGCGATAGACACATCTTGCCACAACCGTGTCTCCGATGAGGAGGTCACCGATACATAGGTGGTCATGATTCACGATGGAGAGGGGCAAGTCGCCCAGAGTCATGGGTTCGTATTGACGGGCGCCGGCCAAGTCATTGAGCCGAAAACTCAACAGATTGCTCCGCTCCAACAGTCCCGTTTCCAGGCAACTCTTCGTGTCGCGCTGCAACACATGCTGTTCACACGACAGTACCAGGCTATCCAGCCATCGATCCTGCTCGGCGCGCATCTCGTTGAAGCGTTCATCGTCAACGAAATTGGCGAACTGGCGGAGGCCGAAAAGCAGCCTGTCGACAGGTTGCTTATACTCCGGAACGCAAAGAACCTTGTCGGCTTTGGTTTGCCTGGCGACGCAGTCGAGCGCCAGCGTGGTCGTTGAGTGGCAAGAGGCAGAGAGAAAAAGTAGCAAGCCAATTGCACAGCCACGCATGGTAGTGCCTAGCGTCCCTTCCACTCCGGCTTCGGCTTCTTGTTCACGAACGCGTCGATGCCGGCCTGCGCATCCTCGCGCTGCAGGGCGCCGGCCATGAAGTCGGTCGCGTAGGCGTAGGCCTGCTCGACGGTCATCTCCATATGCTTGCGGAACATCGCCTTGCCGGAGGAGATCTGCTGCGGCGGCTGGGCTGCGATATGGTCGGCCAGCGCCTTGGTCTCGCGGTCGAGGTCGGCCGGCGGCACGACGCGGCTCACGAGGCCGTCGCGCAGCGCCGTCGCGGCGTCGACGAACTGGCCGGTGAGCAGCATGTCGAGCGCGCGCTTGGGGCCGACGGTGCGGCCGACCGCGACCGAGGGCGTGCCGCAGAACAGGCCGTTGATGATGCCGGAGGTCGCGAAGGTCGCGGTGCTCGAAGCGACCGCGAGGTCGCAGGCGGCGACGAGCTGGCAGCCGGCGGCGGTCGCGACCGATTTTACCTTGGCGATCACCGGCTGGGGCAGGCGGCCGATCGACATCATCATCGCCGAGCAGCGCGTCATCAGGTCGTGATGGACGGCATAGTCGCGGGTCGAGGCGACCTCGCGCAGGTCGTGGCCGGTCGAGAAGGCGCGGTCGCCCTGCGCCTCGATCACGACGCAGCGGATGTCCTTGTCCTTGGCCAGCCTGTCGAGTTCGGCCTGCAGCGCGTCTATAAGGTCACCGGAGAGGGCGTTCATGGCGCGCGGGCGGTTGAGCGTGAGGAAGGCGACGCGGCCCTCGTCGCGGCGCAGAAGGACGGGTTCGTTGGAGGCGGCGGTCATGGCGGCAGTCTATGGGAAGAGGGCAGGTGCGTCATGCCGGTGATGTCGCCAGCCGAGTTGATGGATTTCCTCGCCGAGCACTTCCCGCAGGCCGCCCATCTCGGCCTCGCCATCGAGCATCTCGACGACCGGACCATCCGATTGCGCCTGCCGACGCACGAACGGCATCTGCGGCCGGGCGGCACGATCTCGGGCCCGACGCTGATGTGGCTGGTCGATTGCGGCTTCTATCTCCTGATCCTGGGCCAGCTCGGGCCGGTTGCGCTGGCGGTCACGACAAACCTCAACATCAACTTCATGCGCAAGCCGGAGCCGGCCGACCTGATCGGGGAGGGGCGGCTGATGAAGCTCGGCAAGACGCTGGCGGTCGGCGACTTCACGATCTGGAGCGACGGCAAGCCCGACCCCGTGGCACACGCCACCGTGACATATGCCATACCGCCCAAGGCTTAGCTCGGAGGTATTATAATACCGCTGCGGTAAGCTGTTGAAATCATGAGGGTTTTTCTGTCGATTTGACAAGCTGCGAGTCTCTCCCCATAAGCGCGCGCTCATTGGAAGAAAGACTCATGCAAGCTCTCACCCACCAGACTGCCAGTATCAAGACTGCCGAAGTGCAGAAGAAGTGGTTTCTGATCGACGCCGACGGGCTGGTCCTCGGCCGGCTCGCCTCGATCATCGCCATGCGCCTGCGCGGCAAGCACAAGCCGATGTTCACGCCGCACATCGATTGCGGTGACAACATCGTCGTGATCAACGCCGAGAAGGTGCGCCTCACGGGCCGCAAGGCCGAGCGTGAAGTCTTCTACTGGCACACTGGTCATCCCGGCGGCATCAAGGGCGAGACCCTGGGCAAGCGCCTCGAAGGCCGCTTCCCGGAGCGCGTCCTGATCAAGGCCGTTGAGCGCATGATCACCCGCGGCCCGCTCGGCCGGGCGCAGATGAAGAACCTGCGCGTCTACGCCGGACCGAACCACGAGCAGGAGGCCCAGCAGCCCGAGAAGCTCGACATCGCCGCAATGAACCGCAAGAACTCGAGGATCGGCTAACATGGCTACCGAACTTTCGTCATTTGCCGAACTGAAGAAGGCCCCGACGGTCGACCAGGCCCCGGGCGCACCGCGCGAGAAGGAAATCGATGCGCAGGGTCGTGCCTATGCCACGGGCCGCCGCAAGAACGCGGTCGCCCGCGTCTGGGTCAAGCCCGGCACCGGCAAGATCACCATCAATGGCCGCGATCAGACGATCTACTTCGCGCGTCCCACGCAGCGCATGATGATCCAGCAGCCGTTCGACGTGACACAGCGTAACGGCCAGTTCGACGTCGTCGCCACGGTTTCCGGCGGCGGCCTGTCGGGCCAGGCGGGCGCCGTGCGTCACGGCATCTCGCAGGCGCTCACCAAGTTCGAGCCCGGCCTGCGCGGCAGCGTCAAGGCTGCCGGCTTCCTCACCCGCGACAGCCGCGTGGTCGAGCGCAAGAAGTACGGCCGCGCCGGTGCGCGTCGCCGCTTCCAGTTCTCGAAGCGCTGAACCCGCGTTTCCGATATCCTCGAAGGGCGCCTCAGGGCGCCCTTCGTTTGTCTGGAGTATCGATCCGATGTCCGGTCTCATCGTTCCCTTCAACGGCTTCGTGCCCCAGGTCCACAGCACGGCTTTCGTGGCGCCCAACGCGACGCTGATCGGCGAGGTCGAGATCGCCGCGAACTGCAGCATCTGGTTTGGGGCGGTGCTGCGCGGGGACGGGCCGGGCATCAGGATCGGCGAGAACTCCAACATCCAGGACGGGACGGTGATCCACATCGCCGCGCGCGGTGTCGGCACGGTGGTCGGCCGCAACGTCACGGTGGGGCACCTGGCGCTGCTGCACGCCTGCGAGGTGCAGGACGATGCCTTCATCGGCATGCATTCGACGGTGCTCGACGAGGCGGTGGTCGAGACGGGGGCCATGGTAGCCGCCGGCGCGGTGGTCACGCCGCGCAAGATCGTGCGCAAGGGGGAACTGTGGGCCGGCAACCCTGCGGTGAAGATGCGTGACATCACCGAGAAGGACATCGAGTCATTCCGGCGGTCTGCGGCGGCCTATGTCAGGCTCGGACAGGCGTACCGGGGCGAGCGCCCCAAAGCGGCAGAGTAGGGCGCGGCACGAGCGCGCGTCGCGGAACTCGCCGCGCTTCGTCGGCGTTCTTCGCGCATGCACTCACTTCTCGTCCCGTCGATCTTCCTCCTGCTCATCGCCGCGGCAATTGCCGCGCCTGCCGCATTTGCACAGGTTCCTCCCAGCGAGGCGCGTTGCGATCAGCTTATCGAGTACTTCGACTATTACGGTCAGAGCCGCGGCGAAGGGGTGACGGACGGCGCCCGCAACATGACCCGTATCGGCGCGCAAAGCGATTGCGACGACGGTGACTACGGGGAAGGGATCGCAATCATGGAGAAACTTCTCCGGGACAAGCGGATGGGCATTCCCGGAACGGACTGGACCCGTTAGCCGCCCGACCGCACCTTCACGTAGCTGCCGGGCGCATCCTCGATTGCGGGCAGGCCGCCTGCGCCGGGCACGCGCGCCGGGGCCTTCGGACCCGACAGGGCAGACAGCCATTTGTCCCAATCGTGCCACCACGAGCCCGGGAACTCCTTGGCCCCGGCCTGCCATTCGGCGAGCGTCGGCGGGTTCTTGGCGGTCTCGTTCAGCCAGTGCTGGTACTTCTTGTTGCGGGGCGGATTGACCACGCCCGCAATGTGGCCCGAGCCCGCGAGCATGAAGCGCACCGGGCCGCCGTAAATCTGCGTCGCCTTGTAGACCGAGCGCGACGGCGCGATGTGGTCTTCCTTGCCCGCCTGGATATAGACCGGAATCTTCACCTTGCGCAGGTCGATCGGCACGTTGTCGACAACGATGCCGCCCGGCTGGCTGAGCAGGTTCTTCTGATACATGTTGCGCAGGTAGTAGCTGTGCATCGCCGCCGGCATGCGCGTCGCGTCGGCGTTCCAGTACAGCAGGTCGAAGGGGAAGGGGTCCTTGCCCATCAGATAATTGTTCACGACGAACGACCAGATGAGATCGTTGGCGCGCAGCATGTTGAAGGTCGTCGCCATCTCGCTGCCCTCGAGATAGCCCTTCTTGCTCATCATTTCCTCGACGCTGGCGAGCTGGTCCTCGTCGATGAACACGCCGAGTTCGCCGGGCTCGCTGAAGTCGACCTGCGCGGTGAAGAAGGTGCAGGCCACGATCCGGTCGTCGTTGCGTGCCGCCATGTAGGCGAGCGTCGCCGCCATCAGCGTGCCGCCGATGCAATAGCCGATCGCCGACGCCTTGGGCTGTCCGGTCGCCTTCGCAATGGCGTCCAGCGCCGCCAGCGGTCCGAGCTTCATGTAATCCTCGAACACCATCTTCGTGAGGTGTTCGTCGGGATTGACCCAGGAGATCACGAAGACCGTGTAGCCCTGCTCGGTCGCCCATTTGATGAACGAATTCTCGGGCTTGAGGTCGAGGATGTAGAACTTGTTGATCCACGGCGGCACGATCAGCAGCGGGACCTCGTGGACCTCTTCCGTCGCCGGCGCATACTGGATCAGCTGCATGATGTCGTTCTGGTAGACGACCTTGCCCGGGGTGGTGGCGATATTCTCGCCGACCTTGAAGGCGTTCATGTCGGTCTGGCGGATCGCCAGCTGGCCCTTGCCGCGCTCGAGATCGGCCAGCAGGTTCTGGAGACCCTTCAGCAGGTTCTCACCCTTGGATTCGACGGTGGCCTTCACGACCTGCGGGTTGGTCATCGCGAAGTTCGAGGGCGAGACCGCATCGATGAACTGGCGCGTATAGAAATCGACCTTCCTCGCCGTCTTCTCGTCGACCCCTTCGACCTGCTTGATGGTGCCTTGCAGCCAGCGCGCCGTGAGCAGATAGGATTGCTTCAGGTAGTCGAAGACGACCTCGTCCTTCCAGGCCGGGTCGTTGAAACGCTTGTCGCCGCGGGCGGGCTCGGCCACCGGCTCGACCGTCTGGCCCATCATGCGCTGGGCGGTGACCTGCCAGAGCTTCATGTACTGCTGCCAGAGCTCGACCTGGGCCTGAACCAGACGGTTCGGGTCGGCCAGCATCTTGGCCGTGAAATCCATGAAGGTCTGGGTGAGGTGAAGCGGGTCGACCGGCTGGCCATCGGACTGGTAGCGCTGGGAAAAATCCTGCAGCAGCTTCTGGCTGCGCGTCGCGATTTCCTTGAAGGCCTCCTGGAGCTTCTCGGATTCCTCCGCAGAGAGGCCGCCGAGGGCTGCGGGGGCGGGCGTATCGGACATGCTTTTCCCCTTCAGAATCATTGCCTTTTTGGCGTTTCTTGCGATAAATCCAAGGTCACGGTACCATAACTAGTATCAGCCCCGACCGCTACCTGACTGTGATAGGTAGGCTGCGACAACAGACGGGTCAAATTTCCTCCCGGTCTCCGCTAAACAGGCGGAAATCGGGCCAAGCGTACACAGCGGGTGATGACGATGCAGCGACACCAGGACACGAACGGCAGCCGTCGCTGGCTCGGCCTGCTTGGCGTGTCTGCACTTGCCTTGCTGGCTGGCTGCGACTGGATCGACGGAGGCTCGCCAGTCGGCCCGCCGCCGCGGCCCGGTGTCGAACGCAACGTGCCGCCGTCCGCCAGCCTTCCGCCGCCTCCGGCCAACCCGCAATACGATGCCGGCGTCGCCGTCGAGGAGCGCAATGTGCCCGCGATCGGGTCCGTCGTGGCCGGGAAGGGCGGGCAGAAGGCGCAGAAGGAGGCCATGGAGAAGGACCAGGCGGAACGTGACCGGAAGGCGCGCGAGGAGCGCCTGGAGCGCGAGGCCGCCGACAAGGAAACCAAGGAGAAGGAGAACCGGGACGGTCCGGCTCCGGCGTCCGCTCCGGTCGGCGCACCGCCGATCGGCGCCGGTACGATCACGTCCGATCAGTCGCCGGTCTCTGCGCCAGTACCCCCGCCGGGTCCCGTGACCGCGGCGCCGATTGCCCCTCCGTCCGCCGCACCGCCTTCAGCGGCACCCGAGCCTGTCGCGCCGCCGGTAGCGCCTGCCACGGTTCCGGCACCGGCGGCCCCGGCAACTCCGGCCGATCCCAACAAGGCCTTCACGCCGCCGCCCGACTGGACTCCGCCGGCCGCGCCGACGCCACCCGCCGATCCCAACAAGGCCGAAACGGCGCCGCTCGGCGTGCCGACATACTCGAAGATAACGGTGCTGCGACGCACCCACGGTGTCATCGCCTCCTAGGTGCCCAAGGAAGAACGACATGGACGACTCCGAATTCCACCGGCTGAAGCGCCTGCCGCCCTATGTGTTCGCGGAAGTGAACGCGATGAAGGCGCGAGCTCGCGCCGCCGGGCAGGACGTCATCGACCTCGGCATGGGCAATCCCGACCTGCCGACCGCCCCGCACATCGTAGCCAAGCTCGCCGAGGCCGCCGCCAATCCGCGCGCCCACGGCTACTCCGCTTCGCGCGGCATTCCCGGCCTGCGCAAGGCGCAGGCTGCCTACTATGCGCGCCGCTTCGGGGTGGAGCTCGATCCGGACAGTGAGATCATCGTCACCTTGGGATCGAAGGAGGGGCTGGCCAACCTGGCGCAGGCGATCACCTCGCCCGGCGACACGGTGCTGGTGCCCAATCCCAGCTACCCGATCCATCCCTATGGCTTCATCATCGCCGGCGGCTCGGTGCGCCACATCCCGGTGCCGGGCTCGACCTCGATCGATGACTTCCTGCCGGCGCTCGAGCGCGCGGTGCGGCATGCGGTCCCGAAGCCACTGGCGCTGGTCCTGAACTACCCGTCGAACCCGACCGCGCAGGTCGTCGACCTCGATTTCTATGCGGCCATCGTCGATTTCTGCAAACGCCAGGGCATCTGGATCCTGTCCGACCTCGCCTATGCCGAGATCTATTTCGACGGCGTGCCGCCGCCGTCGGTGCTGCAGGTGCCGGGCGCGCGCGACATCGCCATCGAGTTCACCTCGATGAGCAAGACCTACTCCATGGCCGGTTGGCGCATGGGCTTCGCGGCCGGCAACAAGACGCTCATCCAGGCGCTGACCCGCATCAAATCCTACCTCGACTACGGCGCCTTCACGCCGATCCAGGTGGCGGCGACGGCGGCGCTGAACGGGCCGCAGGACTGCATCGAAGAGGCGCGGAACACCTACAAGGAGCGCCGCGACGTGCTGATCGATGGGTTGCGCGGCGCGGGCTGGGATCTGCCTTCGCCGTCGGCGAGCATGTTCGCCTGGGCGCCGCTGCCCAAGGATTTCGCCGAACTGGGCTCGCTCGCCTTTTCGAAGCTGCTGCTGACGCAGGCCAACGTGGCGCTGTCGCCCGGCATCGGCTTCGGCGAGCATGGCGACGCGCACGTTCGAATCGCGCTCGTCGAGAACAAGCACCGTATCCGCCAGGCCGTGCGCAACATCCGGCAGGTGTTGGTCGATCCGGGGAGGTCGATCGACCTCTATCTGCGCGGTGTTGGGGACAACATCACACCGATCAAGGCTCGCGCCTGACCCTATCCTGTCGTATCAGGCGCCCATGAAATCTCCTCTCAGGATCGGCATCGCCGGGCTCGGCACCGTGGGTGCAGGCGTGGTGAAGCTGCTGGCCGAACATGGCCGGCTTCTCGCGTTGCGCGGCGGTCGGCCGCTCAAGATCGTCGCCGTCAGCGCCCGCAGCAAGGCGAAGAAGCGCGACATCGACCTCTCGGGCCTGCGCTGGGAGAAGGACCCGATGGCGCTGGCAACCGCGCCGGACATCGACGTCGTCGTCGAACTGATCGGCGGCTCTGGGGGCGTGGCGCGCCGGCTGGTGCAGAAGGCACTGGCCTCGGGCAAGCACGTCGTCACCGCCAACAAGGCGCTGCTGGCGATGCACGGCGCGGAGCTCGCTGCGGCGGCCGAGAAAAAACAGTCGATCCTCGCCTTCGAGGCGGCGGTGGCCGGCGGCATTCCGATCATCAAGGCCCTGCGAGAGGGCCTGGTCGGCAACCGCGTGAAGCGGCTCTACGGAATCCTCAACGGGACCTGCAACTACATCCTGACGACGATGCGCGAGACCGGCCGTGACTTCAACGTCGTGCTGGCCGAGGCGCAGGCCGCGGGATACGCCGAAGCCGATCCCACCTTCGACGTCGACGGCATTGACGCAGCCCACAAGCTCGCAGTCCTGACCGGCGCCGCCTTCGGCGCCCGGGTCGACTTTGCCGGCGTGCACGTCGAGGGCATCCGGCGCGTCACCTCGATGGACATCCAGTTCGCCGAGGAGCTCGGCTACCGCATCAAGCTGCTCGGCCTGGCGCGCGAGACGCGCCACGGCATCGAGCAGCGCGTTCATCCCTGCATGGTGCCGCTCGATACGCCGATCGCCCACATCGAAGGCGTGTTCAACGCCGTCGTGGTCGAGGGCGACTTCGTCGGCACGACGATGTTCCAGGGCCGCGGCGCCGGGCAGGGGCCGACCGCTTCTGCCGTCGTGGCCGATCTCGTGGACGTGGCGCGCGGACGGCACATGCCGGCGTTCGTCGTCCCGGCCGACCGGCTTGCCACCAAGAAGGCCTCGCCGATCGATCGCCACGTCGGCGCCTATTACATTCGCCTCATGGTGCAGGACCGGCCGGGCGTCATTGCCGCCGTGTCGGGCGCGCTTGCCAAGGAACGCATCTCGCTCGAATCGATGCTGCAGCGCGGACGCTCGGAGTCGGGCGAGGTGCCGGTGGTGCTGACCACTCACGAGACAGAAGAGGCTGCGATGCGGCGCGCGCTCGCGCGCATTGCCAAGCTCGGTGCCGTCGCCGAGGAGCCGTGTGTCATCAGGATCGAGAAGTTCTAGAGGGCGCCGGGAGGCGCCACGGAGGGAATAATGGCCGATACGAAAGACCAGACAGGCAAGATGGATCGCAACCTCGCGCTGGAAGCGGTGCGGGTGACAGAGGCGGCGGCCCTCGCGGCTTCCAAGCTGATGGGCCGCGGCGACGAGAAGATGGCTGACCAGGCGGCGGTCGACGCGATGCGGACCACGCTCAACTCGCTGGCCATCGAAGGCACCGTGGTGATCGGCGAGGGCGAGCGCGACGAGGCGCCCATGCTCTACATCGGCGAGAAGGTCGGCAGTGGTGGCCCGAAGATCGACATCGCGCTCGATCCGCTCGAAGGCACGACCATCACCGCCAAGGGCCTGCCCAATTCGCTCGCCGTCATGGCAATGGCCGAGCATGGCGGCTTCCTCAACGCGCCCGACGTCTACATGGAGAAGATCGCCGTTGGCGGCGGCCTGCCAGAGGGCATCGTCGATCTCGACAAGAGCGTGGCGCAGAACCTGAACGACCTGGCCAAGGCCAAGAAGCTCGACGTCAACGACCTCGTGGTCTGCATCCTCGACCGGCCGCGTCATTCGGAACTGATCGCCAGGGTCCGCGAAGCCGGCGCGCGCATCATGCTGATCGGCGACGGCGACGTCTCGGGCGTGATCGCCACGTCGACCGGCGATTCCGGCATCGACATCTACATGGGCTCGGGCGGCGCGCCGGAAGGCGTGCTGGCGGCCGCGGCGCTGCGGGCGATCGGCGGCCAGATCCAGGGCCGGCTGCTGTTCCGCAACGACGACGAGAAGGCCCGCGCCAAGAAGTGGGGCATCACCGACCTCAACCGCAAATACTCCATGACCGACATGGCCAAGGGCGACGTGATGTTCGCGGCCACGGGCGTGACTTCGGGATCGATGCTGAAGGGCGTACGCCGCTACCACGACGGCGCCGAGACGCATTCGATCGTCATGCGGTCCAAGACCGGCACGGTGCGCTGGGTGTCTGCACGTCATAATTATTCGGTGAAGACCGGCCTGCCGAGCTGGGCGTAAGCCCGGCTGCGTCGGCCGACGACCGGCGCGTGTTCCCCGCGCCCTGGGTTGGGGTGGCCGCATGTTCGACGTTTCGAGAACCGAGCGCCCGGCGTTTCTGGGTGTCGAGCGCTCGCTGACCGGAAAGCGCTGGGCCACCCGGCTCGGCGACGAGCGGCAGGCGCTGGCCATTGCCCAACGCCACGGCCTGCCCGACGCCATCTGCCGGCTTCTGGCGGCGCGCGATGTCGGGCTCGATTCTGTCGGCGATTTCCTCGAGCCGACCTTGCGCAAGTTCCTGCCCGACCCGTCGCATCTCAAGGACATGGACGTCGCAGTCGATCGTCTGGTGCGCGCCGTGCAGACAGGCGAGCGTATCGTCGTGTTCGGAGACTATGACGTCGATGGCGCCACCTCGTCGGCGCTCCTGCTGCGCTTCTTCCGCGCCATCGGCGGCAATATCGGCGTGTATATCCCGGACCGCCGCAAGGAGGGCTATGGGCCCAATGCGCCGGCCCTCCTGAAGATCAGGGAGGAGGGGGCCTCCATCGTCGTCACGGTCGATTGCGGCATCACCGCCTTCGAGCCGCTGGCCGAGGCCAGGCGCGTCGGGCTCGATCTCATTGTGATCGACCACCATATGGCGGAGATCGCGTTGCCCGACGCCGTGGCCGTGGTCGATCCCAACCGGCTCGACGACGACAGCCCGCACAAGCATCTCGCTGCCGTCGGCGTCGCCTTTCTCCTCTGCGTAGGGGTCAATCGCGCGCTGCGCAGGGCGGACTGGTACGGCACGTCGCGTCCCGAACCGGATTTGCGGCAATGGCTCGATCTCGTGGCCCTGGGCACCGTCTGCGACGTGGTCCCCTTGCTCGGCGTCAACCGTGCGCTGGTGAAGGCCGGCCTCCAGGTCATGGCGCAGCGCGGCAATGCCGGGCTGTCGGCCCTGGCCGACGTGGCCCGCATGAAGGAGGCGCCCGAGGCCTACCATCTCGGCTTCCTCCTGGGCCCGCGGGTCAATGCCGGCGGCCGGGTCGGTCAGGCCGACCTGGGCGCACGTCTGCTTTCCAGCGACGATCCGCACGAGGTCGGCGCGCTGGCGGTGCGGCTCGACGAGTTCAACGCCGAGCGTCGCGCCATCGAGCGCGACGTGCTGGACCAGGCGATCACGCGGATCGAAGGCCTGTACGGGCCTGACAGCAAGAACCTGCCGTCGGTGCTGGTCGTCGAAAGCGAGGGCTGGCATGTCGGTGTGATCGGCATCGTGGCCAGCCGCCTGGTCGAGCGATATGCGCGCCCCGCGTTCGTGATCGGCATGGATGGCGCCCTGGGCAAGGGGTCTGGCCGCTCGGTGCGCGGCGTCGATCTCGGCGCGGCGGTGATCGCGGCGCGGCAGGCGGGCCTGCTGGTGAACGGGGGCGGGCATGCAATGGCCGCCGGGCTGACGGTGGCGCGCGACTGGCTACCCGAGCTCAATCGCTTCCTGGACGAGCGGATCGCTCCGCAGCTGGGGGCTGCGCCGCCGGTTCGCGAACTGGGGATCGATGCCGCCCTGGCGCCCGCGGCCGCCACTGCCGAGTTGGTCTCGATGATCGAACGCGCCGGTCCTTTCGGGGCGGGCAATGCCCAGCCGCGCTTCGCCCTGACCGGGGTGAGGGTGAGCTATGCCCAGCCCGTCGGCGAGGGGCATGTCCGCTGCACGCTGGTGGGTGCCGAGCGCGGCCGGGTCGACGCCATCGCCTTCCGGGCCGCCCAGAGTGCCTTGGGACCGGCGCTGCTCGATTCTGCACGTCCCGTGCTGCATGTGGCGGGGGCGCTGCGGATCGACCGTTTCGGCGGCCGCGAAACGGTCCGCCTGCAGATCGACGATGCCGCCACGACGGCAGGCTCTGTGCTCGCTTGATTTCTGGCGTTCAAGCCGGTATCTCAGCCGCTCTTCGGCTTCGTTCCCTTCGTCTAGAGGCCTAGGACACTGCCCTTTCACGGCGGCGACACGGGTTCGAATCCCGTAGGGAACGCCAAGTCCTCCTGTGGCTTGGTCCGGCATGGCGCCTCGGCGCTACCTCCACGAATATATGAGACCAATCCTCTTCACGCGCGTTCCTCGCGGCGCGCCGTGCAACGGGTCCTGACCCGACTGCATTGAGTGGGTGTCTGGAGTTTCCAACCCACCAGCGAAGATGTGCACCATGAGCAGGTACCCGCCCGTACCGCCCGCGGCCCGCAGCCCGAAGGGGCCATGCTCCGATCCCGCCTCTGTCGAGAAGACGAGCCAGGAGGATGCCCGGCGTGCCCAGCAGACGACCAACCTCGAGGATCAGGGCGATTCCGGAAATATCTCCCAGTACACCAACCAGGGCTACCAGCGGCATCGCTGACGAGGTTGCCATTTCCGAGCATCCCGCGAGCAAGCGCATCGGCGGACCCGGCGCTTCGCATGAGAACCGCCAGGAGCCCGGGAAGTCGCGACCGGCGCGCCCCCGGCCCGAGGAGAGCAAGAGCGATAAGCGGACCGGAATTTCCGGCGGCGGCGGCGAGCGCGATTCGCATCACACGCACGATCCCAGCCTGACGGGAGACCACGCCTGAGCCTCGGCGACGAGGGCCTTTGACTTAAGTCAACACGAAGGGCGATGGCGACGCGCACAATGGCTCCGTTTAGCGGAGGCCCATCGTGATGCGGAGCATCGTCCTTTTGATTGCCATGGCAGGAGCGACCTGCGGGTGTGATCAGTTCGACAATATGTCGACCGGCCAGAAGGGCGCCGTCACGGGCGCTGCTCTCGGCACCGGCATCGGCATGGTGTCCGGCGGAAGCTTCGGCCAGGTCGTGGGCGCGGGCCTTATCGGCGGCGCGGTCGGCTATATCGGCGGCACCGCCATCGGCAACAAGTAGCGGTTTCGGGGCGGTCCAATGAGAACCGGGATGCTTGCCGCGCTCATCGCCTTCGCCGCCATCGTGGCTGCAGACGCGGGCGCGCAGACGCAGGGACTGACTTTCGAGCGCGCGGCCTACGTCACCTGTCGGGAAGCCCACGCTCTGCCTCGGAGCCAGCGCGTCGCGCTGGCGGAGTTCCTCGCCGACCATGTCGCCCGGCATCGCGGCGTCACGATCCCGGACGGCGACCAGGGAGCCCAGCTCGCGAGCCTGGTTCGGGGCGGCTGCACGATTTCTCCCGATGCCTATCTCTTCGTGGTGATCGATCGCGCCGTCGCCGCCGAGGCCGGCAA
Organism: Rhodospirillales bacterium 24-66-33; assembly: GCA_002281855.1. Taxonomy (GTDB): domain Bacteria; phylum Pseudomonadota; class Alphaproteobacteria; order Reyranellales; family Reyranellaceae; genus Reyranella. The sequence continues at coordinate 159,643 of NCHQ01000007.1, forward strand.
GCTCCCGAAACCTTGACGAAGCGGTTGGAACGGCTCCGATGAACGCAGTCCGTCGTGTCCTGGCCGAAGCACCGCTGTCGTGGCTGCTGCTGGCCGTGCCGATCGCCGCAGGAATGCATCACGCGCGGCCCGACGCGCCGCTCCTGGTCTTCGGACTGGCCTGCGTCGCCATCATCCCGCTGGCGGGTCTCCTCGGCGTGGCGACAGAGAAGCTGGCGGTACGACTTGGCGAGGGTATCGGGGGCTTCCTCAATGCGACGCTCGGTAACGCCGCGGAACTGATCATCGCCCTGGTGGCCCTGCGTGCCGGCATGCTCGACGTCGTCAAGGCGTCGCTCACCGGCTCGATCATCGGGAATCTTCTGCTCGTTCTTGGTGCGGCCTTCCTGGCCGGCGGTCTCCGGCACAAGGTTCAGAGCTTCGCCACCATTGGCGTTCGGACGCAGATCGGCATGATGGCGCTGGCCGCGATCGCGATTCTGGTTCCTTCAATCTTCGCTGCGCTCGGCTCGGCCGAGATGGCGAGCAAGTCGATCAGCTACAGTGTTGTCGTGTCGGTCCTCCTTCTGGGCGTCTATGCTCTCAGCTTGGTATTCCTGTTGCGCACCCATGCCGACCTGTTCCGGGGCGGGGAGCCGGCTGGCCAACCGGAGCCACATGGGCTGCCGTGGTCCGTTTCCCTCACGGTCGGCGTGATGTCCACGGTCACCCTGCTGATCGTGTGGATGAGCGAGATCCTGGTCGGCACCGTAGAGCACGCCGCCTCTGCCCTGGGCCTCTCCAACCTGTTCATCGGTGTCGTCGTGGTCGCGGTGGTCGGCAATGCGGCGGAGCACAGCACCGCTGTGCTGGTCGCGATGCGCAATCGCATGGAGATGGCTGTCGGCATCGCCATCGGCAGCAGCACGCAAATCGCGTTGTTCGTCGCGCCCTTGCTTGTACTCCTCAGCCTTGTCATCGCGCCGCAGCCGCTCAGCCTGGCCTTTTCCGGCGTCGAGGTCTTCCTGGTGCTGGCCGCGACCTTCATCGCCTCGATCCTCATCGTGGACGGCAAGTCGACCTGGTTCACCGGCGTGCAGCTCATTGCCGTCTATCTCGTGATGGCAATCACCGTGTTCGCGATTCCCGGCTAGCGGATCATGCCGCTGCAGTTCGCCGTGGGGGGGGCTGCCGCCTGCACCTGCAGCATCGCTATCCATGCCCTGGCCTCCCGGGGAGGCCACCGCCGCATCGACCGGTGCGAGGGTAAACCCGGACGGTCACTTCTGCGTGGGCTTGTGGTCTTCTGATCACTGGAATGATATGTGCACTTGGTGCGCAACCACACAAGCTTGTCCGGACCGACGGCGGTCGGACTGCCGAGGGCCCAGCTGCCCTCGGTCCTGCCTTGTGACACATGCATTGGCCGGACGCTGAACCTGTGCCGGCCGTTGGATGACGCGAGACTGAAGCACCTTTTGTCTCTTGGCGGCGTCCGGCACTGGAAGAAGAACGATACCCTCTTTCGTGCGGGCGACCCGATCGGGTCCTTTTTCAAGATTCGCAAAGGCGTCGTCGCGGTCTTCCACATGCTCGATGACGGCCGCCGGCAGATCACGGCGTTGCGCGCGCCCGGCGATTGCGTTGGCTATCTTGACAAGAATGGCAGCTACGCCTTCGAAGGCGTGGCCCTCACCGACGTAGAGGCCTGCGCCTTCGACCGGCGCAAGTTCGACGCCTTCGTTGCCCAGCATTCCGACCTCGCGGCCGCGCTTGCGGAGGCGTTGTCGAGTGCATTGAAGCAGGTCGGTTTTCTGACTCTGGTTCTCGGCCGGCTCCGTTCGACGGAGCGGGTAGCGCATTTCCTTGCGGAGATCAGCGCGCTGTATACCGAGCGCCATGTCTCGTTGGCGCAGCCCCTGACGCTGCACATGGGCCGGCAGGAGATCGCCGACTATCTTGGCCTCACGATCGAGACCGTGAGCCGATCCATCGGCAAACTGAAGAGCCGCAATATCATTGCTCTGATCGAGAGCGGCGAGGTCGTGATCCTCGATTTCGAGAAGCTTCGGCAGGCCGGCAAGGTGACGGCTTAGCGCCGCACTGGCCGTCAGGCGCCGCGCATCGGCCCAGGGGAACTTTGACATTGGTCAAAGACAGGCGGCGTTGCCTGGAGAACTCTGTCCCCCATGGCGTGCTCCAGCTGGCCGACCAAGGTCGGAGGGGAAGGGACGCCAATCACGTGAGGGGGGCCCGACAATGATGCACACATCTCGACGCAACATGCTGAAGGTGATGACCGGCGGCGCACTCGCTGCCGGTGGCGCCGGCATCCTGGCCGCGCCCGCCCTGGCGCAGGAATTCGTCGTTACGAACAACTACCAGAACTTCAAGCGTGGCAAGATCGATGGGCTCCATCCCGATCGCCGCATCCTCAACATCACGTGGGAGGATCTGGGGCGGATCAAGATGCGCGCCGCCGACCTGGTCACCAACTACCCGTCGCTGCGCGAAGGGATGATCGTCGATTGCAACTATTTCGACCATATCGACGTGATGATCGCCAGGAAGTCGCCGCAAGCGGATGCCCAGGCCAAGACGCTGACGGACAAGGGCGCGCAGCTCACCGGAATCCCGGGGGCGCGCGAGCCGATCCGGATGTGGAGCATGTCCGGCATGGTCACCAAAGTGACTCCGGAGAATGGCGGCCTCTGGCTGATCAACGCCTCGAATGGCAAGCCGGAAGAGCCCTCGCCCAACAGTGGCGAGGTCATCACCATGCCGCAGGTCCAGACCGCAGCCGGCAAGGCGGCCCTGGCCACCCTGAAGCCGGGCGACCTCGTCACCACCGTGTGGACGCATCAGACGGCGATCGCCGTAAAGATCATCCGCTGAACCGCGAGCCGGTCGGCCACTGAGGTTTCGGATGTCGAAGAAAAAAGAAAGCGGCGCGGGGACGGAAAAGCTCAGGCGCAAGCTCTACGAGAAGGAGCTGCGCGAACTGCAGGTCGAGCTTTGCCGGCTGCAGGATTGGGTCAAGGTGTCCGGCGAGCGGGTGGTCATCGTGCTGGAGGGGCGCGACGCGGCGGGCAAGGGGGGCACCATCAAGGCTCTGACCGAGCGGGTAAGCCCGCGGGTCTTCCGTGTCGTCGCGTTGCCGGCACCGTCAGACCGGGACAAGACACAGATGTATATCCAGCGCTACGTCGAGCATTTCCCGGCGGGCGGTGAGATCGTGATCTTCGACCGCAGCTGGTATAACCGCGCAGGCGTTGAATATGTGATGGACTTCTGCACGCTCGAGCAGCATCAGCGCTTCCTCGAGCTCTGCCCCATCTTCGAGAAGTTCGTCATCGAAGGGGGATTGCGGCTCATCAAGATCTGGCTCGAGGTTGGACAGGAGGAGCAGGACCGTCGCTTCAAGGCCCGGATCGAAGACCCGCTCCGTCAGTGGAAGCTCAGCCCGATGGACGTCCAGTCCTATTCCCGATGGTACGATTATTCGAAGGCGCGCGACCTGATGTTGGAACACACCGATTCAGACCATGCGCCTTGGCACATCGTGCGTTCCGACGACAAGAAACGGGCGCGCCTGAATGTGATTGCGCACATTCTGGCGCAGATTCCCTACAAGAAGGTCGAGCGCGCCAAGGTGAAACTGCCTTCGCGGTCCGAGAAGCGGCGATACGACGACCTCGCTTCGATCGCCGATCGCCGATACGTCGCGCAGAAATATTAGGCGCACGACACCTTCATGCCTATCGAGGAGAGCAGAATGTCCAAGCTGTTGAGCGTCCAGGATCTGCATGTACGGATGGCCCAGGCGGAAGGAGCCAAGGCCTCGGCCGCGCTGAAGGCGCGTGAAGCCGCGGAGGCGGAGAAGAAGGCGTTCATCGACCATCTTCTTGCGCCGTCGGGCCTGACCGATGAACAAGCGAGCGAGAAGGCTTCGATCATCATCGAGCGCGCGATGGCGAATGGCCTGACATCGGTCCAGGTACTTCGCTTCCCCAACCATATCTGTACGGACGGCGGCCGGGCGATCAATCAGGTCGAAGAGGGGTGGGAAAACACCCTCAGCGGCCTCCCGAAGGAAATCTACCAGTACTGGAAGCGCAAGCTGCGGCCCCTCGGCTATCATATCCGCTATCACATCGTCGACTATCCGGGAGGCATGCCGGGCGACGTCGCCATCACCTTGAGTTGGGGCTGATCTTGCGGAGGGGGGAGACGACGCGACGACTCCTCATCGCGGCGTTTCTTGCCGCACTGGGCACCGGTGCTCTTGCGCAGCAGGCGGCAGGATCGTTCGTCGGCACCTGGAAGGGCGATGTCCCGGGGATTGGCGAAGCGACTCTCGTCATCAGCGCACTGCGAAGCGATGGGCAGGTCGAAGGCAGGATGGAGTTTGCGCTTCAGGGCTTCGTCTCCACTTTCGCCGACAAGGCCGATTCCGCGAAGCGCACGAACAAGGGCACGGTATCGGATGGGACGCTCACCATCGAGGCGGCATTGGGAGGGCGATACGTGCTGCAGCGCACCGGCGACGGCCTGAGCGGGAGGTACACCCGTGGCACGACGCTGGACGTCCCGGTGACATTACGGAAATACTGACGATCCGCCGAGGTTACTGCCGCGTGTAGGAGTCGGAGCCGGTCCGGAGACGGGGCGCGCCATACTCTTCGTACGCCAGTACCCACTCGACCCCGAGGCGCCCCTCGTTGAAGTAACCGGTCCACGAGGTGATCGAGGTGCAGTCCACTGAGGCGCTCTTCCAGCGCACGGTGTAGGAGATGCGTGAGCCGTCCATCCAGCCGACGAGGGGGAACGCCACGCTGGCGCACTTGTATCCCGGCGCGTTGTTGGCATAGGTCCCGGTAACGCTGCCGTCGGCGCCGACCGACTGGATCACCAGGACGGAACCGTGATCGTTCACCCAGGTGCCGGTGACCGTGGGCGACTGGGCCGTCGCCTGCGGCACGGAAAGGCAGACTGCGGCCATCAGGCCAAGTCCAAGGATCGACGCGAGACGTTCAGTCATCTAGGTTCCGGCAAATGATCGCTGGCGTCCAATGCAGCCCATCCCGGCGCTTACTTCCAGTGAAAACCAGGGCTCCGGTGCCTCTCCGCGCATGACCGCTCCCCTGACCAATCGCTGGACGCAGCTGCTGGCTGGCATTCTCTGCATGGTGATGATTTCCAGCCTCCAGCATGGCTGGACGCTGTTCGTGCATCCCATCAACGTGAAGTACGAATGGGGCCGGGCGGCCATCCAGATCGCTTTCACGATCTTCATTCTAAGTGAGACCTGGCTCGTCCCATTCGAGGGGTGGGTCGTCGACCGGTTCGGCCCGCTGCCCGTCGCGCTCACCGGCGGCCTGTTGGTGGCCATCGCCTGGAGCCTGAACTCGGTCGCCGATTCGCTGCCACTGCTCTATCTGGGCGCCGCGCTGGGCGGCATCGGCGCGGGCTGTGTCTACGGTACGTGTCTCGGCAATGCGCTGAAATGGTTTCCCGACCGTCGCGGCCTGGCTGCCGGCCTCACGGTCGCGGGCTATGGGATCGGCTCGGCGCTCACCATCATCCCGATGCACCATACGATCGAGCACTACGGCTACGAGGCGGCTTTCCTCTGGTTCGGCCTCGGCCAGGGCATCCTGGTCTGCCTCGCGGCGCTGGCGCTGCGCAAGCCGGAGGCCGCCACGCTGGCCACGATCCACGAGCGGCTGCCGCATGCCCGGCACGACCACACGCCGCGCGAGGTGCTGCGCTCGCCGCTCTTCTGGGTGCTGTTCGTCATGTCGCTGCTGGTCACCTCGGCCGGGCTGACCTTCACCGCCAATCTCGCCGGTATCGCCCGCAGCTTCCAGGTGGCGGACGTGCCGGTCAGCATGCTGGGCCTGACCCTGCCGGCGCTCACCTTCGCGCTGGCGCTCGACCGGGTGACCAACGGCATCGCGCGGCCACTCTGCGGCTGGCTCTCGGACTATATCGGGCGCGAAATCACGATGTTCCTCGCTTTCACGATGGGCGCCCTGAGTATCCTGGCCTTTGCCCGGTGGGGCCACGATCCGGTGATGTTCGTGCTGCTGGCCAGCCTGGTGTTCTTCGCCTGGGGGGAAGTGGCCAGCCTGTTTCCGGCCACCTGCACCGACTATTTCGGATCGGGCTATGCCACGACCAATGCCGGCATGCTGCACACGGCAAAGGGCTTCGCGGCCATGCTGGTTCCGCTGTCGGACATGCTGGTTCGTGCGACGGGCGACTGGCAGATGGTCTTCGCGATCGCCGTCGGCGCCAACGCCGTTGCCGCCCTTCTCGGGATCGCTGTCCTGCGACCGATGCGGGCGTCCTGGCTGAAACGGGAGTAGGCGAGGATGACGAGGCCGGGCAGAGCGGGCGCACGTGCCGTCGTCGTCGGCGCGGGCATCGGCGGCCTCGCGGCGGCGGCGGCCCTCGCGCCGGTCTTCGATGCGGTGAAGATCTTCGACAAGGACGAGCTGCCGGACTCGCCGCGCCCGCGCAAAGGGGTGCCGCAGGACCTCCAGGTCCACATCCTGCTGAAGGGCGGCGAGCGATCTCTCGAGAGCCTGCTTCCCGGCACACGCGCCGCCTTGCTTCGGGCGGGCGCCATCGAGGTGCAGCAGACCCGGGACGTCGCCATCTGGGAGCGCGATGCCTGGCAGGCGACGCGGGACCTCGGTTACAGCCAGCTCATGATGAGCCGCCCCGCTCTGGAACTCGTTGTCCGCCAGCAGGTCCTGAAGCTCGGCAACGTTGCGATCCGCGATCGCTGTCCCGTCGACGCCGTGCCTTCCGGTGCCGACCTGACGGTGATCGCAAGCGGTCGGGGTGACAAGTTGCTGGCCGGCCTCGAGGTGCCGGAGACCGTGCTCGGCCTCGAGGTGAACTACAGCTCGGCGCGCTTCGCCAAGCCGGCGCGCTTCCGCGGCGAGGGTCGCTTCATCGCCTGCATCCCGAAGCCGCCGGACGATCGCTACGGGCTGGTCTGTCCGGTCGAGAACGACGAGTGGCTGATCACCCTCTGCGGCCGTTTCGACAACCGGGTGCCGGACGATCCGGAGGGCTTCCGGGCCTATGCCGCGACGCTGCCTGTGCCGGACATCGCCGAACGGCTGCGGGATGCCGTACCCCTGACGCCGGTGCGGCGTTATCGCCTCGCCGAGGCGCGCTGGCGGCACTATGAGCGCGCCGGTGGACTGCCGCCGCGGGTGCTGCCGATCGGCGACTGCATCTCGAACTTCAATCCGACCTTCGGTCAGGGGATGTCGGTCGCGGCGGGCCACGCCGTTGCCCTGCGCGACGTCCTGGCGGAAACGTCGGACCTCGACGCGGTCGCGGACGCCTACCTGCCGCGCGCAGCGGAGGTCAGCCGGCAGGCCTGGTCGCTCACGGCCATGGCCGACCTCGAATATCCCCGCACCGTGGGCGAGCGCCCGGCCCGGTTCGATCAGATGGTGCTGGGAAGCGAGGCGATGCGCCGGGCGGCGGTGCTGCATCCCGAGGTCCATCTGCTGCGCTTCGAGATCGGCAATCTGCTGAAGCCGGATTCGGCGGCGCGCAGCGGCCCGGCCGCCCGCCTCGTGGTCCGCGAGATGGCACGGGCGGGACGGTGATCCGGTGAGCCGCGAAGCCACGCCGGGACCGGACGCGCTTCGCCGGGAGATGCGGCTGCGGCAGAGGCAGGCGAGGGAGGCCGTCCGCCGCTACAACAGCGCCTCCTGGATCCGCTTCGCCCTCGTGTTCGTGCCGGTGCCGCTGATCGTCGTGACCTTCCGCCTCCATCTCGAGGCGTGGCACTACTACGTTCTTGGCGGCGCCTTCATCTTCTGTGCCGGCCTCCTCTATGTGTTGGACGACCGCGCGGCAACGCGGCGCGAGGCGGCCCTCGAGGCCGCGAAGGCGGCACGCGCAGCCTATCAGGCCGCACGCTCCGCAGCCGTCTCGAACGGGTAGCCTATCGTCGCGCGCGCCGGCCGATCAGCAGGATCAGGGGGATCGCCATCGCGGAGGCCGCGGTGTAGAGGCCGAACGCATTGATGTAGCCGATCATCGCCGCCTGCCGGTTGATCTCCTTCGACAGTTTCGCGAGACCCGACACGGTCTCGTAGTCCCATCCGCCGGTCACCCAGGGCAGGGCGAGCGACTTGTTGTAGGGATTTACCAGTTCGACCATGCGACTGTAGTTCGTACTGGTCGCCTGCACGATCTCGGCGACGCAGATCGAGATGAAGAAGCTGGAGCCGATGTTGCGCAGCAGGTGATAGACCGCGGTGCCTTCGGCCAGGTTCGCGCCGCTCATGTTCGAGAAGGTGACGAGGGTGAGCGGCACCCAGATCACGCCCACGGCAACGCCCTGCAGCAGGCTGTTCAGCATCAGCGTGTTCATGTCGACGTTCAGGTCGATCGTCATCAACCAGACGCCGGACAAGGTCTGCAACAGGAAGCCTGCGATCAAGCCGATGCGCGGGTCCATGCGGCCCACGAAGATCGCGAGGAAGAAGCCGATGGTGGCGCCGACGCCGCGCGCCGCGATGACCTCGCCGATCAGCGAATCGGGGAAGCCGGCATGCTGCTGCAGGAGCGGCGGCAGCAGCACCATCGGTGTGAAGTTCAGCATGCCGTAGATCAGCACGAGGACGAGGCCGATCGCGTAATTGCGGTCGAGCAGGAGCTTCAGGTTCAGGAACGGCCGCTCGGCGGTGAGGCTGTGGGCAAGGAAGATCCAGAACGAGACGATGGCGATGAAGGTCTCGATCTGGATCTCGGACGACTCGAACCAGTCGAGCCTCTGGCCGCGCGACAGGACGAGCTGCACGCAGGCGATGGCAATGGAGAGCGAGAGGAAGCCCGTCCAGTCGAGCCGCGCCTGCCCGGTCGGCCGGTCATAGGGCAGGGTGAGGCGCAGGCCGACGAACGAGATCACGCCCACGGGCACGATCATGTAGAAGGCCCAGCGCCAGCTGTAGATCTCCGACAGCATGCTGCCGACGGTCGGACCGATCACCGGCCCGATGACCACGGCCATGCCGAAGATCGAGGTCACGAGCCCCTGCTGCCGCTTCGGGAAGGTGTCGAGCAGGATGGTCTGTGACAGCGGGATCACTGGCGCCCCCAGCGCGCCCTGGAGGACCCGCCACAGGATCAACGTCTCGAGCGAATCGGCGAGGCCGCACATCAGGGTGGTGAGCGTGAAGGCCAGCACCGACCAGATCATCGTCTCGCGACGGCCGAAACGCGCCGTCAGCCAGCCGGTCATGGGCGTCGCGACGGCGGTGGCCAGGATGTTGAAGGTCATCGCCCAGGCGATCTCGTCCTGGGTGGCCGACATGGTACCCTGCATCTGGGGCAGCAGGGTCGAGGCGATCAGCAGCGTGGTCGCATACAGGGTCGAGCCCAGGACCACCATGACGAGAATCAGAATCCGCTTGCCGAGCGAGGTTTCGGTCTCGTCGGCTTCCGGAGAGGCGTCGGCGGTGGTCGCGCTTGAACTCATGGCCTGGGCTATTGTAGCCTAGACAACAATCTCTAGCGAGCAGCCTTGAGCCCGGACGACGACGAATATATCGGCTACGTGCTATCGGACGTTGCGCGCCTGATCCGCACCGTGTTCGACCGGCGCGTGCGCGACATCGGCCTGACCCGTGCGCAGTGGCTGGTGCTCACGCGCCTCTATCGCCGGCCCGGCGCCAGCCAGACCGAGCTCGCCGACATGCTGGAAATCGACCGCGCCAGCGCGGGGCGCATGATCGATCGCATGCAGAAGAACGGCTGGGTCGAGCGGCGTGCCGACAGCGAGGATCGCCGCATCAACCGCCTGTATCTCACGGCCGACGCGCGGCGCGCGCACACGGAGATGTGGGCGATCGCCGAGACCACGGTCGACGACGCTCTGGCGCCGCTCTCGACCGCCGAGCGCGAGCAATTCACCCGACTGGCGGCGCGGGTGAAGGGGCAACTGCAGACGATGGCGGGAGCCCACGGCACATGAGCCGCCGCCCGGTCCCCGTGCTGCGCCTGGTGCTGCTGTTCGCGGTGCCCCTGCTGGCGGCCGGCGGGGCGGGCTGGTGGTGGCTGTCGGGGGGGCGCTACGTTTCGACCGACAATGCGTACGTGAAGGCGCATATCGTCCAGATCGCCCCGGAAGTCGCCGGGCAGGTCCGCAGAGTCCTCACCCGGGATCATGCCTCCGTCGAGGCCGGCGCCCAGCTGTTCACCATCGAGTCGAGGCCTTTCCGGCTGGCGCTCGACAGCGCCGAGGCCGAACTCGATTCGGCGCGCGCGCATGTCGAGAACCTGCGCGGCATCTGGCGTGAGGCGGTCGCCGAACTGGCCGACGCCGAGGCTCGCGCCGACTATTTCCAGCGTCAGGCCCAGCGCCAGGAGGAGCTCGCATCGAAGGGCGTGGCCTCCGCCAGCAAGCGTGACGAGTCGCAGAACGACGCCCGGGCGGCGGCCGACCGCGTGGCGACGGCGCGGGAGAAACTGCGGCGCGTGCTGGCGGCGCTGAACGGCGATCCGCAACTCGCGGTCGAGGCGCATCCGCTGGTGCGGGAGAAGGCGGCGGCGCGCGAGCGGGCGGCGCTCGATCTCGCCCGCACGACGGTACGGGCCCCGGTCGATGGTGTGGTCGTCAACATGCGGCTGCAGCAGGGCGAGCAGGTCAAGGCGGCGACGCCTCTCTTCTCGCTGGTGGTGCTGAGCCGCCCCTGGGTCGAGGCGAACTTCAAGGAGACCGAGCTCACCCATGTGAGGGTGGGCCAGAAGGCCATCGTAACGCTGGACACCTATCCCGACGTGACCTGGGACGCGCTGGTCGAAAGCGTAAGCCCGGCGACCGGGGCAGAGTTCGCGATCCTGCCGCCGCAGAATGCCAGCGGAAACTGGGTCAAGGTCGTGCAGCGCCTGCCGGTCAAACTGAGGCTTCTGCCGCATGTCGGCGAACCACCGCTGCGCGCCGGCATGACCGCGACGGTCAAGATCGATACCGGCCGCCAGCGCGATTTGACGAGCCTGCTGGGCGGTACCAAGGAAGCGCCGCCGGCCCCCGCATCACCGCCGCACGACGTCACGGCGCAGTCGAAGTAGCCTCATGGGAGCGCGCCACTCCAGTGGCGCGCTCCCATGATCATCTTCATCCACACGCCAGCGAATAGATGTGCTGGACCTCCCCGGGCAGGGGCATCGCCTGCCAGGTCCTGCCGGCGTCGCGGGTGCCGAAGACCTCGCCGTCGTAGCGGGCGCCGATATAGACCTGTCCGGCGTCGGTCGGATGCAGGCCGATCGACATGATGGTGCCGTGCACCTGGACCTTGTCGAAGCGCGTCCAGCTCTCGCCGCCATCGTCGCTGCGATAGAGGCCGCCGTCCTGGCTCGCCGCGGCGACGGACAGGGCAGAGTAGAGCGTGTTGGATTCGACGGGCGAGACTCGTATGTCGCGGCCGTAGGTGGTGGGCGAGAAGCGGCCGACTTCCATGTCCTTCCAGGTGTGACCCTGGTCGCCGCTGCGGAACAGGCCCATGCGCACGGCGAGCCACAGCCCGTCGGGATCGGCCGGATTGATGGTCACGGCATGACCGTCGAGCATGCCTTCTGCCGTCGTGTCGCTCACGATCCGGCTCTTGAGATGCTCCTGCTCGGCGAGCGTCAGCAGCCCGGCGCTGCAATCGGTCCAGGTCTGGCCGAGATCGATGCTGCGCATGACGCCGTTGATCTCGAGCGCGGCGTAGAGCTCGTCGTGGCGCCTCGGATGCTGCACCAGCCGCATCACGCGCGACGCAAACGGGCCCGTGCAGTGCGTGTCGATGGCTGGAGCCGGGAGGGCCAGCCACGATGCACCGCCATCGTCGCTGCGATAGAGGCCAATCGGCGAGGCGCCGGCGAACACGCGATCCGGATCGCGCGAATCGACGAGGAAGGACCAGACCTGCTTGCCGGCGTCGGGGAAGGCGGTACGGCGGAACGTGGCGCCGCGATCGGTGCTGCGCCACACGCCGTCGTTTGTCCCGGCGAACACGATCTCCGGATTCTGCGGATGGACGAAGACCGTGAAGGCCTGGACGGCGCCCAGCACATGCTGCCAGTCGCCGTTCGCGGTGCCGCGGCGGAAGATGCCGACGCGGCCTTTGTGGTCCGGCCTCCCGAAATAGCCGGCGACGCCGACGTAGAGGTTCGACTGCTCGGCCATTTCGGACTCCCGGCTCAGTTCTTCTTGACCAGCGGGCACTCGCTGTCGGCCAGCGGCCGGAACGCCTCCTCGCCGGAGATGGTGGCCAGCAGCTTGTAGTAGTCCCACGGCCCCTTCGACTCGGACGGCTTCTTCACTTCGAAGAGATACATGTTGTGCATCTTGCGTCCGTCCTGGCGAACGTAGCTGGCCCCGAACAGCGGGTCGTCCCACTTCGCGGCCTTCATGGCGGCCATGACCTTCTCGGCATTGTCCGTTCCGGTCGACTTGACCGCGTTGAGGTAGGCCAGCGTCGCCGAATAGAAGCCAGCCTGCGCGCTGGTCGGCATCTTGCCGTTGAAGCGGGCGGCGAAGCGCTTGGAGAAGGCGCGCGTCTGGTCGTTGAGATCCCAGTAGAAGGCCTCGGTCAGGTTCAGGCCCTGGGCGCGCTCGAGGCCCAGCGAATGGATGTCTGAGATGAAGACCAGCAGGCCCGCGAGCTTCTGGCCGCCCTTGACGATGCCGAACTCGGCAGCCTGCTTGATCGAGTTGATCGTGTCGCCGCCGGCATTGGCGAGCCCGATGATCTGGGCCTTGGATCCCTGCGCCTGCAGCAGGAAGGACGAAAAGTCGTTGGTGTTGATCGGATGCTTGACGCCGCCGAGGACGGTTCCGCCGGCCTTCTTGACGACGGCGGAGACGTCGCGCTCCAGCGCATAGCCGAACGCATAGTCGGCGGTGAGGAAGAACCAGGTCTTGCCGCCGGCCTTGACGACCGCTGAGCCGGTGCCGTTGGCGAGTGCAGCCGTGTCGTAGACCCAATGGATCATGTAGGGATTGCAGAGCTTGCCGGTGAGGTCCGACGAGGCGGGATCCGGCGCGATGAAGATGCGCTTCTTGTCACCGGCAACGCGGCCCGCCGCGATCGACGAGGAGGAGGCGCCGGCGCCCATCACCATGTCGACCTTCTCGTTGTCGAACCAGCGACCGACCGTCGTGGCCGCGACGTCGGCCTTGTTCTGGATGTCGCTGGACACGAACTCGATCTTCTGGCCGAGGACGGAGCCGCCGAAATCCTCGATCGCCATCTGGGTGGCGAGCACTGCGCCGGGCCCGTTGATGTCGGCGTAGAGGCTCGAGAGGTCGGTGGCGACGCCGATCTTGACCGTATTGTCGGAAAGCTGGGCTGCCGCCGGCAGGGCCCAGGCCGCAAGGCAGAATGCGGCCGTGCTCAAGAGGTTCCGTCTCATCGTCTCTCTCCCTAGGCTTTGTTATTGAGCGAAGCCTATCAAGGCGGCGGCATTCTGCAAGGCGGAGGAGACATCCAATGATCGAGAAAATTCTGGACATTCCAACCCCGGACGGGGCGATCGAAACCTTCATCTGCCATCCGGAGCGCGGCGGACCCTACCCGCCGGTCCTGTTCCTGATGGACGCGCCGGGCATCCGCGAGGAGCTCTATGACATGGCGCGCCGGCTGGCGACGGTCGGCTACTACGTGATGCTGCCCAATCTCTACTACCGCGCCGGCACCGAAACGAAGTACGGCCCGGACGTGCTCAAGCATGGCAGCGACGAGCACGCGCGCATGCGGTCCGTCCGCACCAAGATGACCATCCCGCCGGTCATGGACGATGTGGCGGCGATGATCGCTTTCGCGGATGCACAGAAGGAATCGAAGAAGGGGCCGGTCGGCACCCATGGTTATTGCATGAGCGGCCCTTACTCACTGGCAGCGGCGGCGCGTTTTCCGGATCGCATCGCCGCGGCGGCGTCCTTTTATGGCACCTGGCTGGTGAGCGACGCGGCCGAGAGCCCGCACCTGACCCTCGGCAAGGCGAAGGGTGAGCTCTACATTTCCTGCGCCGAGCACGACGAACTGGCGCCGCCCGACATGGTCAAGGAACTGAAGGCGCTGTTCGACAAGTCCGGCGCGAAGGGCGAACTCGAGATCCAGCCGACCGTGCACCACGGCTTCGCCTTCCCGCAGCGCTGGTGCTACGACAAGCCGGCCGCCGAACGGCACTGGGAGCGCCTTATCGCCCTCTACCGCCGAAACCTCGGCTGACGCCGCGGAGGATGCACTCAGGCCGCTGCCGATGAAGCGGTTTTGTTCGCCTGCCAGTCGTCGAGCTTGGCGCGCGCGCCGTTCTTCGTCGGGTCCATCGCCGATTCCTGTCCCGGCACCTTGGCGGCGAGTTCGATCACGTAGCCGTTGGGATCGCGAAAATAGATCGACCGGATGAAATGATGATCGGAGACGCCGCGGACCTCGCGGCCCTCCGACCTTCCCTTGGCCAACATCCGCTCGAGATGCTCGGGTTCGACCTCCAAGGCGATGTGGAGGTCGAAATCGTGCTGGTCCTTGAAATCGAACGCCATGTCCGGCGCCTCGAAGAAGGCGAGGCAGGACCCGTCGTCGAGCTGGAAGAAGGTATGCAGCACGCCGGCGCCGGTCGTGCGACCCGTCTTGGTCTGTTCGATCTTGAGCGTATGGGCGAGGGGGAGGCCGAGGAAGTCCTCGTAGAACTTCCTCGTCTCCTCCGAGTCGCGGCAGCGATAGGCGTTGTGGTGCAGACCCTTGATCATCGAAACCTCCGATCATTCATCTGCCCCGAGTCTACCGCCGTCCTAGCGGTCGAGCCAGACATCCTCGAAGCGCCAGTGATTGTAGATGGTGTTGACCGCAAGGTTCACGGCCTTGACCTCCGGGTGCCAACAGGTGCCGCCCCAGCCATGCTGGATCACCGGGCGTGCACCGTCCTCCTGCAGCTTCTTGTCGATCTCCCACACGAGCTTCCGGCGGGCCTCGAGGTCGGTCATCATCGATTGCTGGTCGAACAGCTTCTCGACCTCGGGATTGCAGTAGTTGGTGTAGTTGCGCTCCGAGCCGCAGCGGAAGGTCTCGTAGAAGACGACGTCCGGATCGTCGACGCCGACGCCCTGGACGTTCATCCCGATGGAGAAGTCGCGGCGCATCATGCGGTTGTACCAGACCGCGGTTTCGAGCGGCTCCAACTCGGCCTGGATGTTCACCTGTTTCAGATGGTCGATCAGGATGACGGCGGGATCGCGATAGCTCGGGATGTTTCGGGTCGAGACCTTGATCTTCAGCGGCTTCTCGGCCGTGTAACCCAGTTCGGTCATGATCTTGCGGCCTTCCTCCCGCGCCTTGGCCACGTCGGGGCCGTAACCCGCCACGGTCGCCAGGAACTCCGTCGGCATGCCCCACAGACCTTCCGGCGGCGGCAGCATCGCGCCGCCGATGCGGTAGTTGCCCTGGCCCAGGATCTCGTTGAAGGCACTTCGGTCGATCGAGAGCGCCATGGCACGGCGGATCTTTGCGTCGTCGAACGGCGGCCTCTCGCGGTTGACCAGCAGGTTGGCCTGGGTGTTCGTCGGCTGCGCCTCGCAGATCGCGGTCGGCGCCTGGACCTTGAGATCGTTGACCATGGACGGCGTGACGACGGAGGTGAAGGTCATGTCCAGCTTGCCGGCGACGAAGGTCAGCAGCGAGGTCGCCCGGTTGGGGATGATCGAGAATTCGATCGCGTCGAGGTAGGGCCGGCCCGGCTTCCAGTAGTCCGGGTTGCGCGCGAGCTTGACCGACTCGTTCTGCTTCTTCTCGACGAACTTGAACGGGCCGGTACCGATCGGCTTGGTCCGCATCTGCTGCGTCGAGACGTGGCAGGGATAGACCGGCGAGAAGGCCGCGGCGAGCATGGTGAGCAGCGACGGCTGGGGGCGCTTGAGGTGGAAGGTCGCCTCGCGGTCGCCGTTGACCGTGACCTGCTCGAGATTGAAGTACCAGGTCTTGCGCGGATTCTTGCGCAGCTTCGATTCGTCGGAGGTCACCATGTCCCAGGTGCACTTCACGTCGGCGCTGGTGAAGGGCTTGCCGTCGTGCCACTTCACGCCGTCGCGCAACTTGAAGGTGAGCTTCTTGCCGTCGTCGCTCCATTTCCATTCGGTCGCGAGTTCGGGGATGATGTTGTCCGGCGTGTTCTGCTTCGTCTTGGGATCGAACATCACGAGGTTGTTGTAGACCGACATGAACGGCATGACGGTCGAGATCGTCGCCTCCTCGTGGATCGAGGCGCTCGGCGGATTGTCCATGTGGGCGATCTTGAGCGTGCCGCCGGATTTCTGCGCCCAGGCGGCGGGCGCTGCGGCCAGGATCATGAGAGCCGCGGCGAGCGGCAGCGACGGATGTTTCATCCTTTCGTTCCCTCCTTTTGTTTGTGATGACGCTAGCACTTCGCCCGGACTAGAGTCGGTCCATGAAACTCCTCAGTTTGCTGGTCGGAATGCTGCTCGCGGTGCCGGCCGGCGCCCAGGACTATCCTTCCAAGCCGATCAAGATCATCACGGCCTTCGGGCCGGGGACCGCGACCGACATCGCCGCGCGCGCGATCGGGCAGGACATCGCCGCCCAGACCGGGCAGACGGTCGTCATCGAGAACAAGCCTGGCGCGGAAGGGCAGATTGCGGCCCAATCCGCGGCGGCGGCGGCGCCCGACGGCTACACGCTGTTCTTCACCACGCAGACGACGCAGGCGATCAATCCGCACGTCTACAAGTCGCTGGCCTACGATCCGGTGAAGAGTTTCGCGCCGGTCGCCGGCATTACGCTCGGCGCGCAGATCGTGATGGTTCGCAAGGACCTGCCGGCCAAGACCATCCAGGAATTTGTTGCGCTTGCGAAGGCGCAGCCCGGCAAGCTGAGCTTCGGCAGCGGCAACGGGTCGAGCCGCGGTGGCGCGGAACTGTTCCGCATCATGACCGGGATCGATCTGCTGGGCGTGCCCTACAAGACCCAGCCGCAGGCGATTACCGACCTGTTGGGCGGTAGAATCGACATCATCTTCTCGGACTTCACGGTCGGCCTGCCGCCGGTGCTCGACGGACGGGCGCGCGGTCTGGCCGTCACCAGCAAGCAGCGCATCCCCGGCCTCGAGCAGTTTCCGACGGTCGACGAGAGCGGTGTGCCGGGCTTCGAGATGTGGGCCTGGACGGCGCTCTACGCGCCCGCCGGCACGCCGCGGCCGATCATCGACAAGCTGAACGCACTCGTTCGACAGGCGGCGAAGTCCCCGGCCTATCTCAACCTGCTGAAGACCAGCTACGGCATCTCGTTCGTCGGATCGCCCGAGGAACTGGCGGCCTTCCAGGCCGTCGAGACGAAGAAGTGGGCGGAGATCGTGGCGACCGCCGGCATGAAGGAGCCCTGACGAGGGCTCAGGAGGGACGCGGCCGGCGCAGCCGGGCCGACGTCGCGATCTGCCAGACGGCCGCGGCGAGGACGCAGGCGGCGACCAGCAGGAAGGCGCTGCGATAGTCGGCGACCGCGGCGATCAGGCCGAACAGCGGCGGGCCGATGACGGCGCCGGAAAAGGCGAGGGCAGTCTGGACGGCCGCGACGGCCGCGACCTGTCCGGGCGGCGCGAGGGCCGCGAATTCCGCGATCGAGACGCCGTTCCAGCTGATGACGACCGTGCCGTAGGCGAAGACGATCAGGCCGATCAGCCAATAAGGGGTCTCGGCCGAGATCAGGCTGGTGGCCACGGCGCCGAGCGCGATGCCGATTCCGGTCCAGCCCAGCAGCATCATTCGGGGAAACCGGTCGCCCAGGGCGCCCAGGACCAGGCGCTGCCCCGTGCCGCCGATCTGCGCCAGGAAGAGCAGGAATCCCGCCTCGGCGATGCTGAGGCGGCAATGCTCGTAGAGGTAGGTCACCAAGAAGAACGTGAAGGTGTGCTGCGCCACGACGTAGAGCAGCGCCGACCAGCCTAGAACGCGCATCTCCGGATGGCGCATCACATGGACGATCGAGGACCAGATGCCGTCCGAGGGGGCCGACGGAGCGACCGAGGCATCGATTCGGGCACGCAGCAGTTCGAGGACGCCGGCGCCCGCCAGCATGAGCGCCGCGGCGCAGAGCGAGGCACCGCGCCACCCGAGCGCCGGCAGCAGCAGGGGCAGGAAAATGCCGGCGGCCGCGAACCCCAGGGGAACGCCGGTCTGCTTGACCGAGAAGACGAGGCTGAACCAGGCGCGTGGCACGCGCTGGCTCAGGATATGCGCCGATGCGGGATTGATGGGACCCTGGGCAAAGCCGATGAACGCGACTGCGACGACGGTCGCGGCAACGAAGGCCATCGCGTTCAGGGCAAGGCCGATGGCGGCGGCCAGCATGGCGAACTGGCAGACGCGGACGGCGCCCAGCCGCGAGATCGGCCCGGCGCTCCACAGCGCGACGCCCGAGGCGATTGCGTAGGTGACGGCCGTGAAGGCACCGACCAGTTTGGGGGCGATCCCGAGATCGCGGGCCACGGCCGGCATCAGCACGCTGAGCGAGAGGACGGCCAGCGAGATGAGCACCTGCGTGCCGAGCATCGCCCCGATGGGGACGAGTGCCGGCCGCAGACCGGGGCGCGGGCCTTCCGTGTTCGGCGCCGCGCCCGGTTGCATCCTACAGACCGTAGAGGTCGGCCTTGTTCAGGATCGTATTGCGCAGGATGCGGATCGAGGCGACGTCGACCATGATGCCGTCGACATTGATCGCCCCCAGGCCTGCCGCCTCGGCCTCGGCATAGGCCTTCTCCAGCTTGCGGGCGCGGGCGATGTCCTCGGGCTTGGGCGAGTAGACGTCGAGGGCGATATCGATCTGCGAGGGGTGGATCGCCCACTTGCCGACACAGCCCAGGATCATCGAGCGCTTGCACTCCTCGCGATAGGCATCGGGATTCTTGAAGTCGGCGAACGGGCCGTCCACCGGATCGATGCCGGCGGCGCGGCAGGCCATGATCAGCCGGAAGCGGGCATAGTGCCAGATGTCACCCGGGTAGCCATCTGTCTCGCCGACATTCCTGTTGGTGACGCCCATGGAGGCGGAGAAGTCGCCCATGCCGAACACCAGGCATTCGAGGCGCGGCGTGCAGGCGGCGATCGAGTCGACGTTCTGCATGCCCTCGACTTCCTCGATCAGCGCCTCGAGGCCGATCTTGCGCTTCATCTTCAGCTTCTTCTCGATCTGATGGAGCAGCTTGTCGGCGAACAGCACGTCGGCGGCCGTCTGCACCTTGGTCATCATGATCGTGTCGAGATGCTCGCCCGCACCCTCGACGATCTCGATGATGTCCTCGTAGGCGTACTCGGTGGTCAGGTCGTTGATGCGCACGCAGCGCGTCTTACCCGTCCAGTTCAGCGTCTTCAGGCCCTCGATGATCTTCTTGCGGGCGTCGCGCTTCTGGCTGGGGGCGACGGCGTCCTCGAGGTCGAGGAAGACGTGATCGGCCTTCGACTCCGACGCCTTCTGGATCATCTTCTCGCTCGACCCCGGGGTCGAGAGCTGGACGCGGCGGGCGCGCCTGGGACGGTCGGTCATCAATCTTCTCCTTAAGCTACGATCTTGTCGGCACGCAGCCGGGCGATGTCGCCCGTGCCGAGGCCGATGGTCTTCAGATACTCGTCGGTATGTTCGCCCAGCAACGGCGCGCGATGGCGCACCTTGCCCGGCGTCTCGGTCATCTTCACGGCGACGCCCGCGATCTGGACCTCGTGGTCGAGGCCGGGATGCGGCACCCAGGGCAGCATGTCCCGCGCCTTGAAGTGGGGATCGGCCACGATATCGCGCACGTTGTAGACCGGCGAGAACGGCACCTTGCCGCCGAAATGCTTCAGCAGCTCCTGCTTGGTGCGCTGGCGCGTGAAGTCGGAGACGGTGGCAATCAGCACGTCCTGGTTGGCACGGCGATCCTGCACGGTGATGAACCGCGGATCGGTTGCGAATTCGGCCCTGTCGATCAGCCGGCACAGGATCGGGAAGTGCGCGTCGGCATGCGCGGCGATCGTCACGAAGCCGTCCTTCGCCGGGAACATGCCGAACGGGCAGAGCAGGGGATGATGGTTGCCCTCGGGATGCGGCAGCGTCTGGGCGTAGGAATGCTGGTGCATGATGCGTTCGCAGACCGCGAGGATCGCGTCGACCATGCCGACATCGACGAACTGGCCCCTGCCGGTCTTGTAGGCGCGCAGGATCGCCGAGACGATACCGAAGGCGCAGGTGATGGCGGGAACGATGTCGCCGACGCCCGGCCCGACCTTCATCGGCGTGTCCTTGTCGGGGCCGGTGATGGCCATGATGCCGCCCATGGCCTGGCTGATGACATCGTAGGCCGGGAAGTCCGAATAGGGACTCTTGCCGGTGCGGACGTCGCCGAAGCCGCGGATGGTGGCATAGACCAGCTTCGGATTGCGGGCGTGCAGGGTCTCGTAGCTGAGACCCAGGCGATCCATGACGCCGCCGCGATAGTTCTCGACCACCGCATCGGCATTGTCGCAGAGCTTCAGGACGAGATCGCGGCCCGCCTCCGTCTTGAGGTCGATGGCGATCGACTTCTTGTTGCGGTTCACCGAGGCGAAATAGCCGCCGAACGCCTTCAGCCTGTCGTCGACGTGATAGGGCCCGATGATGCGGGTGTGATCGCCGTCGAGCGGCTCGACCTTGATGACCTCCGCGCCCTGGTCGGCCAGCAGCATCGTGCAGTAGGGGCCGGCCAGCATCTGCGTGAGGTCGACGATGCGGACACCGTCGAGTGCGCCCAGGACCGACGGGTCGGTCACTTGTCTCCCCAGTGACTGCGGCGCTTGATCAGGACGGTGCGTTCACCTTCGAAGATGTGCTTGTCGTCCTGGTTCACGCCGTAGTGCTTGAAGCGGACGATGCCGGCGTCGTCCTGCTTGGCGTCCTTCTTCTCGAGCACTTCGGTGTAGCAATAGAGCGTGTCGCCGTGATGGAGCGGACCCTTGAGGCGGATCTTGTCCATGCCGAGCTCCATCAGCGCATTCTCCGCCGTGTCCTCGGCGGCGAGGCCGATGCACATCGAGATCGTGACGCCGCCGAAGCCCAGGCGCTGGCCGTAGGGCGTCGACTGGGTCAGGTGCTCGTTGAAATGGGCCTCGGCCGTGTTCATGGTCACGTTGGTGATCCAGACCTGCTCCATCGGCTCGACGGTCTTGCCGCGCGCGTGCTTCATCACGTCGCCGACGGTGAAGTCCTCGAAGTAGTTGTGCGTGCCGGTGAGTGCGGAGATTTTGAGACTTGAAGCTGGCATCAGTTCCTCCCGCGGCCGAGCAGGCGATCGGAGATGATGCGCTTCTGGATCTCCGAGGTGCCCTCGAAGATCTTGGTGAGACGTGCGTCGCGCCAGTGCCGCTCGACGGCATGCAGGGTCGTGTAGCCCGCACCGCCATGGATCTGCAGGCCTTCGCTGCACACCCGCTCGGCCATCTCCGAGGCGAACAGCTTGGCCATCGACGCTTCCTTGTCGCAGCGCTGGCCGGTGTCGATCTGCTCGCAGACGAAGTTGTTGAGCTGGCGCGCCGCCTCGATCTGCGTGGCCATGTCGGCGATCTTGAACCGGATCGCCTGGAACTCCGAGATCGACTGACCGAACTGGCGGCGCTCGCCGGCGTAGCGGATCGAATCGTCGAGCGCGCCCTGGGCGAGGCCGATGGCGCGGGCCGCGGTGTGGGCGCGCGCGGTCTCGAGACCGGCCGTCGCATAATAGAAGGCCTGACCTTCGTCGCCGATCATGTCCTCGGCCTTGACCCGGCAATTGTCGAACGCGAGTTCCCAGGTCTTCCAGCCGAAATAGCCGATCTTGGGAATAGGCGAGCCGCTGCAGCCCGGCATCAGCTCGCCGCGCTTCTTCTCGACGAAGAACATCGACAGGCCGAGGTGGCGCTTGCCCGGAGGCGCTTCGGACGTGCGCGCGATGATGATCATGAAGTCGGCGCCGTCGGCGAAGGTGCACCAGTACTTGTTGCCGCTGATCAGATAGCTGTCGCCATCCTTCTTGGCCCGGCAGGAGATGTTGGAGATGTCCGAGCCGGCATTGGGTTCCGACATCGAGAAGGCGCCGAGGAATTCACCCTTGGCCATGCGCGGCAGGTAACGCCGGCGCTGCTCCTCGCTCATCTTGTGCGAGCCGATCAGCAGGTTGCCGCGGGCGATGATCGAGGCGACGCTCATCCAGCCGCGCGAGAGTTCTTCGGTCACCAGGCAGTATTCCGAGCAGCCGAGGCCCAGGCCGCCATATTCCTCGGGGATCAGGATGCCGAAATAGCCGAGCTCGGCCATCTTGTCGCGCAGGTCCATCGGGATGTCGCCCTTTTCGGGGTCGAGCTTGTTGGCGACCGGCAGCACTTCGTTCAGCGTGAACTCGCGCGCCTGCTCCTGGATCATGCGGCGTTCTTCGGTGAGGAAAGGCATTAGTTGGAATTCCTGAGACGGACGAGGTTGGTGCGCTTGAAGTCGATGACGAGTTCTTCGCGCTGGTTGAAGCCCTTGCTGTGCCACGTGACGATGCCGAACCCCTTGTGGGAGTCCGAGACACGGCGGTCGAGGACGACCGATTCCGCGCGCAGCGAATCGCTGGGATAGACGGGCTGGTGATAGGTGAGTTCGTTGACGCCGAGGAACGGCCCGCCGCCTTCGCTCAGATCCTCGACCGTGAGGCCGAAGACCGTCGTGAAGACGAGCAGGGGATTGGCCACGATGCCGGGATGGCCATGGGCCTGGGCGTAGGCGGCATTGTAGTAGTGCGGATTGAAGTGCAAGGTCAGCGTCGTGAAGAGCGTGCTCTCGGACTCGGTGATCGTGCGACCCCAATGGTGCCTGAACACGCGGCCGACTTCGAAATCCTCATAGCGATTGCCCTTGGGCACGAGCCGGGCGCGGGCCCTGAAATCCTCTGTCATTCCTACTCCTGTTTACGCCTCTCGCCCTGACGGAGGAGAGGAATATGACTAATTCTTCGCCGAAGCACGCACCAGTTCGCCGACGTCGGTGAGACTGTCGATGCGCTCGATTGCATCGTGCAGGCGGCGGGCTCCCGCTGCGCCGAGCAGGGGCGTCACGAGGCTATCGAACTTGGTCTCGATCGCCTGGCGCTGCTTCTCGAGGTCAGCCCAGGGGATGCCGGAATCGTGGGCGACCTCGATGGTCGTGCCGTCGTCGAGCTCGATCGCCATCTCGGCCAGCGAGTGCGCCCAGTGCGGCTGGAACTCGATCGCCATCTTGTCGCGCAGCTGCTTGATGCGCGGCTCCTGGGTCACGGCCTCGTTGTAGGAGTCGAGATTGGCGGTATCGACGCCGGTCAGCGCCATCGCCACGGTCTGGCGCAGCGAGAACTTGGCTTCGAGCCCCGTCGTCGGGTTGGGGATGTTGCAGACCTTGTCGGCGCCGGAGTCGATGCGGAGCAGGATCTTCTGCACCCTCTCCGGCGGGAAATTGTTCTTCAGCCGGATTTCCTTGGCGCACTCGATGGGCGCGTGCGTCAGGTAGCAGGCCGCGTGGTACTTGAAGAGGTTGTTGCGCAGGTGCCAGCCCGACGGCGGCTCGCCCAGTGCCGCCTCGGCGTTGAGATGGTCGCTCTGCGAGGAGGCGAAGCCCTGGTCGCATTCGAGGGAATCGCCACGGGCGGTGAAGCCCCTGGCGGCAAGGCGGGCCGCGCGCAGCCCGTGTTCCGAAGCGGTGCCGGCATGCAGCGGCTTGCACATGGTGCCGAAGTTGGACTTCAGGCCGGCGGCCTGGGTGGCGGCGATGCCGAAGGCGACCGCGAGCTGGCGGTCGTCGAGGCCCAGCATGCGACCGGCCGCGGCCGCGGCCGAGAAGGAACCGACCGTGCCGGTGACGTGGAAGCCCTTCTGGTAGTGGCTGGGAGAGACGAGACGGCCGACGCGGCCGGAGGTCTCGTAGCCCGCAACGAAGCTCTCGATGAACAGGCGGCCCGAGGCCTTCACCTGCTCGCCAAGCGCCAGCAGGGCGGGAACGACGGTGACCGTGGGATGGCCGCCCATCGAGAAGTTCACGTCGTCATAATCGAGCGCGTGGCTGGCGGCGCCGTTGATCAGCGCGGCGGTCGAGGGCAGCACGGTCTCCGAGCGGCCGACCAGCGTGGCCGGCCCGCGGGCGCCATCCTCGAGCGCCTCGGCGATCAGGATGTTCGTGAGATCTTCCTGAGCCCCAGCGATGGTGACGGCAAACCAGTCGAGCAGGCACTGCTTGGTGCGCTCGACCAGATCGTCCGGCAGGTCCTGCCAGGCAAGGGCGGCGGCGCGCTTGGCGATTTCGGCCGTGACCGGAACGACGGCTGCCATCTTTTCCTCCTGAATTTATGGCGCAAGTGTCGGCCACCAGCCGCCGTCTTGTCCACCATTCGGGCTTTCGCTCAACGATATGGCCCAGACACAACTTCAACGATATGGCCCAGACACAACAAAGCCGCCCGGAGGCGGCTTTGTGCCGACTATCGGTGACCCCGTTACCGGCAGCACCAAGCCATTGCAGGAACGATCCTGGTGGCGGCAACTGCAGAAATCGCCGGCGTCGTGATGGTGTAGTTCACAGGATCACCTCCTTTCGATGTTGATGGGAGGAGGAGCCTCGCACGACGCGGGCGAGGCGTAAAGCCGCCTAGGGCTTCCTCGCGACGATATGGAAGATGTGCCAGTGCTTGGCATTGCCGCGCGGTGTGACGCCGTCGGCTTCCTCTTCCTCGAACAGTTCGAGGTCCAGTCCCTGGAGCAGCCCAAGCGCTTCGTCGCGCGAGAGGAACGTCATGCCGGGTCGTCCGGCCCAGCTGTCGCGCGGGCCGTACCATTGGCCGGAGAAGCGCCCGCCCGAGGGAAGCGCCTCGCGGATGCGCTCCCAGGTTTGGCGGAAGGCCTCGGGCGCGCAGAGGGGCATCGCAAAGCTCGAATTGACGAGATGGACGCCGAGCGGGATCGGCACCTCTTCGAGTCGCGCGTTGACGGGCGTGACGTCGCATCCGTCCGGCAGAGGTCTCGCCTGCAACTGGCGCAGCGCCTCGGGCTCTGCATCGACGGCGACGACGCGCCAGCCGCGACGAAGCTCCTCGATCACGTCGCGACCGTCGCCGCATCCGAGATCGATGACGAGGGCGTCAGGAGGGGGATCGCCGAACGCATCGAGCGCGGCGAGCACTGTCTTGCGCGGCGGACGGTCACGAAGCTGCTGGTAGTAGGCGGCCCATCCGGCCGATCGGTCGCTTTCCGTCATGCGCGTTCTCTCGGTCTCCCGCGCTTGTCGTGTGGCGCGTCGTGTGATCGTATCGCAACTTACTAATAAATGAATCAATGTCCCGGGAGGAATTCATGAAGAGGTTGGGAAGCCTTGTCTTGGCCATGGCGGTGGCCCTTGCGTTTTTGCCACTCGCCGCGCGGGCGGACCTAAACGCCCTGACCGAAGCCGCCAAGAAGGAAGGCGAGCTCACCTGGTACGTTGCCCACTACACGTCTGAAGGGGCGGAGGATCTGGGTCGCGGCTTCACCGAGATGTACGGCATCAAGGTCAACGTCGTGCGCACGACGGCGCAGGTCGCCTACCAGCGCCTGCTGCAGGACATCAAGAACAACCAGACCAATTGCGACGTCTTCTCGTCGACCGACCTCGGCCACTATGCTCGCCTCAAGGCGGATGGTCGTCTCGACAAGTTTGTGCCGGAGAACATGTCGAAGATTTCTCCGGTCTTTCAGAACTTCGATCCCGATGGCTTCTTTCAGACCACTGCGGCCGGCATGGTCGTGATCACCTACAACACCAACAAGGTGAAAGCGGAGGACGCCCCCAAGAAGTGGGAAGACCTGCTCGACATCAAATGGAAGGGCAAGGTCTCGACCGGCCATCCGGGTTTCTCGGGCTATGTCGGCACGTGGGTGCTCTCGATGAAGAAGCTCTATGGCTGGCAGTATTTCGACAAGCTGGAGAAGAACAAGCCGCAGATCGGCCGTTCGATCAACGACACGGTGACCGCGTTGAACGCCGGCGAGCGCCAGGTGGCGGCGGGTTCGGACGGTTCGACACTGTTCAGCGCGGCGCGCGGCAATCCGCTGGCGGTCGTTTATCCCTCAGACGGGGCCGTCCTCATCATTTCGCCGTCGGCAATCATGAAGGGGACCAAGCACCCGAACGCGGCCAAGCTCTTCATGGAGTACCTCTATACGATCGAGGCCGCGAAGATCAGCGCCAAGCACTTCCTGATCCCGCTGCGCCCCGAGGTGCCGTCGCCTCCGGGTGCCAAGCCGATCAGCGAGATCAAGGTGATCCGGCCGACCGTGACGGAGGTCGAGAAGGGCATTCCCGAAGTGATCGAGCAGTGGCGCGACACGTTCGGCAACTGATCTACGCCTGGCAATGTCCGTAACAGCTCCGACGATCGACACGATGCCGGTGCGCCCCGTGCGCGCCAGCCGGTTCGATTCGTCCTGGCTTCTCTGGATCGCGATCATCGCGGTCCTTCTGTTCCTGGTGGTGAGCCCGTTCGTTTACCTGGTCATCACCAGCTTCCAGACGGAGCGTACCGGCGAATTCACCCTTGCCAATTACGCGACGGCGTACGGTCGGGCGCGTTACGTCGACGCCCTTGTCAATTCGCTGAAGCTCGGCGCCGTGTCCGCGTTGCTGGCCAGTGTCTTCGCCGTGCCGTTGGCCTGGGCGGTCGCGCGCACGAACATGCCGGGCCGCGGCCTCACGCGCATGCTCGTGCTGGCGACCTTCATTACGCCGCCCTACACCGGCGCCGTCGCCTGGATCCTGCTGGCCGGCCCGAACGCAGGCTGGCTCAACCGCTTCTACATGATGGCGACGGGGGCGGAGGCCGGACCGTTCAACATCTACAGCTTCACCGGCCTCGCCGTCGTCATCGCGCTCTATTCGTTCCCCTACATCTTCATCTTCACGACGGCAGCGCTCGAGCTCGTCTCGTCGGAGATGGAGGATGCCGCCAACATCCTGGGCGCGGGACCATGGCGGACGATGCGCAAGGTGACCTTGCCGCTCGCGCTGCCGGCCATCCTCGGCGGCATGATCATCTGCTTCCTGGAGGCGATCGCGCTGTTCGGCTCGCCCGCCCTGATCGCGATCCCGGCACGCTTCAACGTCGTCACGACCCAGCTTTTCCAGTTCTTCGGCAACCCCGTCAGGGTCGAGGTGGCGGCTGCCTATGCCATGCCGCTGCTGGGCGTCACCATCCTGCTGGTGCTGGTCCAGCGGCTGATCGTACGGCGCAAGGGCTTCGTGGCTCTGACCGGCAAGGGCGGCGAGCGGCGTCCCATCCTGCTCGGCCGCTGGCGCTGGGTGGTGTTTGGCTACGCCATGTTCGTGGCCGCCCTGGCGGTGTTCCTGCCCTATATCTTCCTGATCCATTCGGCCTTCGCCAAGGCCTGGGGGCGCGGGTTCCTGCTCGACAACATCACCATCGCGAACTTTCGCTTCATCCTGTTCGAGCATGCCACGGCGGCCCAGTCGGTCATCAACAGCTTCGTCTATGGCGGGATCAGTGCCACCATCGCGGTGTTCCTGACCCTGGGCGTGGCCTACATCGTGGCGCGGCGGTTGATTCCGTTCGGTGGCGTGCTGGGCTTCCTCTGCGTGGCGCCGTTCGTGATTCCCGGCGTCGTGCTGGCGATCGGCTTCTATGCAGCCTATGCGCCGCCGCCGCTGGCACTCTATGGCACGGCGCTGATCATGATCCTGGCCTTCACCACGCGCTTCCTGCCGGTGGGCTACGTCAATGCCAGCGCCGCCATCAACAGCCTCAACCCCGAGATGGAGGAGGCGGTCCGTGTGCTCGGCGGCAGCCGTCTGACGGCATTACGTCGCGTCGTGGCGCCGCTGCTCAAGCGCAATATGATGGGCGCATGGCTTCTGATCTTCATCCCGGCGACACGCGAGCTGTCGGCGGCGATCTTCCTCTATGGTCCCAACACGAAGGTGGCGTCCGTCATGATCTTCGACATGAGCGAGGAGGGGAACTTCGAACGACTCGCCGCGCTCGCCCTGGTCTTGCAGGTACTGACCCTGCCGCTCCTCTGGATCGGCCAAAAGGCCCTGGGCCGCGACTTCATGCTGAGGCGTAACGCGACATGAGCAAGCTCGTTTTGAAGAATGTCGCCAAGCGCTACGGCGCGTTCGAGGCAGTGGCCGATTTCTCGCTGGAGCTCGCCAAGGGCGAGTTCGTCTCCCTGCTGGGCCCGTCGGGCTGCGGCAAGACCACGACCCTGCGCATGATCGCGGGCTTCATGCCGCCGAGCAGCGGCAGCATCGAGATGGACGGCAAGCAGATTTCGTCCGCGTCGGGCGTGGTGCCGCCGGAGCATCGCCGCATGTCGATGATCTTCCAGAGCTATGCCATCTGGCCCAACATGACGGTGGGCGAGAATGTCGGCTTCGGCCTGCAGATCCGGAAACTGTCACGCGCCGAGATCGACCGGCGGGTCGACAAGATCCTGGACGTCGTCCAGATGCGCAATCTCAAAGGGCGCTACCCGGCCGAGCTGTCCGGAGGCCAGCAGCAGCGTGTCGCGCTGGCCCGTGCCATCGTCGTCGAACCCGAGGTGCTGCTGCTCGACGAGCCGCTGTCCAATCTCGACGCCAACCTGCGCGAGGAGATGCGGTTCGAAATCCGCCGCCTGCACGACGAGTTCAAGATCACGACGGTCTACGTCACCCACGACCAGTCCGAAGCGATGGTGACGTCGGACCGGATCGTCGTCATGAACAAGGGCAAGGTCGAGCAGATCGACGCCCCGCATGTGCTCTACGGGCGTCCCAAGAGCCGGTTCGTGGCCGGCTTCATCGGCCGCACCAACTTCCTCGAAGGCGCGCTGCAGGGCGGCGAGGTGCGCTTCGACGGCTTCGGCGCGGCGGCCGCGGCGCTCGAGGGCGCGACCGGCGGCGGGAATCTCCTCTATTCGTTGCGCCCGCAGGCCATCGGCCTTTCAAGCGAGAAGCCGGGCGGGCCCGGCCTTGCCATCGAGGCCGAGATCGTCGACCGCTCCTATCTCGGCGAATACTGGGACTATCAGGTCCGTCCGCAGGGCGGCACCAAGCCGTTGCGCGTTTCGACCGCCCCGACCGTCGTTTTCGAGGTCGGCAGCCGCGTCTGGCTGGAGATCGCGCCGTCCGCCATGGTACGGGTAGAGTAGTTCCAAACGTAGAGTGAGAGCATGACCGCAGGACCGCTAGCCCGTTTCAAAGTCCTCGACCTGACGCGCGTGCGCGCCGGTCCGACGGCCGTGCGCTACCTCGCCGACTGGGGCGCCGACTGCATCAAGGTCGAGATGCCGCCCTCGGCCGGCGAGATGGACATGGGTGGTCCGCGCCACGGGCCCGACTTCCAGAACCTGCATCGCAACAAGCGGTCGATCACGCTCAATCTCAAGGAGGCGGACGGCAAGGCCGTCTTCATGAAGCTGGTCGAGCAGGCCGACGTGGTGGTCGAGAACTACCGCGCGGACGTGAAATTCCGCCTCGGCATCGACTATGAGAGCCTGAAGAAGGTGAACCCGCGGATCGTCCTCGGATCGATCTCGGGCTTCGGCCAGGACGGCCCCTATGCCGAGCGGGCCGGCTTCGACCAGATCGCCCAGGGCATGGGCGGCCTGATGATGGTGACCGGCAATCCGGGCGAGGGCCCGATGCGCGCCGGCATCGCCGTAGCCGACGTGGGCGCGGGCCTGCATTGCGCCATCGGCATCCTGATTGCACTGCTCGAGCGCGAGACGTCGGGGCAGGGCCAGTGGGTGTCGAGCTCGCTCCTGCAGGCCATGATTTCGATGTGCGATTTCCAGGCGGCGCGCTGGACGATGTCGAAGGAAGTGCCCGGCCAGGCCGGCAACAACCATCCGACTTCGATTCCGACCGGCGTCTTCAAGACCAACGACGGCTACATCAACATCGCGGCCTCGGGCGGGCACATCTACAAGCGCTTCTGCGAGGCCGTGAATTCGCCGGAACTCTACACCGACGAGCGGTTCAGCACGGACAAGGGACGTGCCAAGAACCGCGACGCGCTGAACGACGAGATCAACAAGCGGGTTGCGCAATACAGCAGCGCCGACCTGGTCGAGAAGCTGAACAAGGCGGGCGTGCCCGCCGGCCCGATCTACAAGATGGACGAGATGTTCGCCGATCCGCAGGTCAAGCATCTGAAGATGGCCCATCCCGTGCACTCGCCCAAGCTGGGCGACATCGAGCTGATCGGCCAGGCCATCACCATGAGCCGCACGCCCTTCGAGATGAAGACGGCAACGCCGGAGCAGGGCGAGCATACCGACGGCGTGCTCAAGGAGGCCGGGTTCGACGACGCGGCGATCGCCGACTTCCGCAAGCGGGGCGTGATCTGAGCATGATCAGCCCGACGCCGAACATGATCGCGGAGAAAGTGGGACCGGTCGGCCGGCTCGTCTTCAACAAGCCGCAGAAGCACAACGCCACCTCGACCGACATGTGGGAGGCGATCCCGGTCATTCTCGACGAGTTCGAGAAGGACCCGGCGATCCGCGTCGTGGTGGTGACGGGCGCGGGCGACAAGGCCTTTGTCTCGGGCGCCGACATTTCGGAGTTCGAAAAGGCGCGCAACACGCCCGAACAGGTCGCCTACTACGACAAGATCGGCGAGGAGGCCAACCGGCGCCTTCACCGGTGCTCCAAGCCGACCATCGCCCGCATCCGCGGCTACTGCATCGGCGGCGGGCTGGCGGTGTCGCTGCTCTGCGACATCCGCATCGCCTCGGAGAACAGCCGGTTCGGCGTGCCCGCGGCCCGGCTCGGGCTGGGCTATCGCGCCAGCGGCCTGAAGATCCTGACCGACCTCGTGGGCCCGTCCCACGCCAAGGAGATCTTCTTCACCGCTCGGCACTTCAATGCGCAGGAAGCCTTCGGCATGGGCCTGGTCACGCGGGTCGTGCCCGATTCCGAGCTCGATTCCTTCGTCGACGACTACTGCCGCATGATCGGCGAGAATGCGCCGCTCACCATGCACGCCGCCAAGCGCACCATCGAGGAGCTGACGCGCCTCGACGGCGAGCCGGATTTCGGCCGCCTTAACGGGCTGGTGAAGCAGTGCTTCGATTCGGAAGATTATGTCGAGGGCCGCACGGCCTTCATGGAGAAGCGTAAACCGGTCTTCAAGGGACGCTGAACGGGGAGACGGCGATGACGGCGCTGACACAGGAGCAACGCGACGCGTTCTGGCGCGACGGGTACCTCATGGTGGAGGACGCCGTCACGCCGGCGCAGCTTGCCGCACTGAAGGCCGAGATCGCGGGCTGGGTCGAACAGAGCAGGGCCCACACCACGCCCTTCGGCCCGCAGACCGTCGATGGTCGTCCGCGCTTCGACATGGGCGCGGAGCACAGTGCGAAGAAGCCCGCACTGCGGCGGATCAACAATCCGTCCGACATTTCCGACGCCTATCGCGAGGTCATGCTCGACGCCCGCACGGTCGACATGGTGGCCGAGCTGATCGGGCCGGACGTGAAGTTCCATCACTGCAAGATCAACCTGAAGCTCCCCGGGGCGCGCACCGAGGTGAACTACCATCAGGATTTCGCCTATACGCCGCACACCAACGACGACATCGTGACGGCGCTCTTGTTCCTCGACGATGTCGACGAGAGCAACGGCTGCCTCACCGTGGTGCCGGGCTCGCACAAGGGGCCGGTTCTGTCGCTGTTCGAGGGCGAGCGCTTCACCGGCGCGGTCGCGCCCGACGAGGAGAAGAAGGCGCTCGGCCAGTCGGTGCCCTGCCTCGGCAAGGCGGGCAGCGTCTGCCTGATGCACACGCGGCTGCTCCATGGCTCGGCCGCCAACGGCGCCGACACGTCGCGCGGCCTCTACATCTGCGTCTACACCGCGGCCGATGCGGTGCCGATCGCGCGCAACCCGATGCCGAGCCTGAACGAGGGCCGCATCGTTCGTGGCCAGGAGGCCCGCTTCGCCCGTCTCAAGGAGGGCTTGGTAGAATTGCCCAAGCAGCCCAAGACCGCCTCGTTCTTCACGGTCCTGGGACAGGATTCCAAGCAGGCCGCAGAGTGAGCGATCCTCTTCCGGCCATAACCGAAGCTGCGGCCACCGGCGAGATCGCCGATCTCTTTGCCGACATCCGCGCCACCGTCGGCGTCCGGGTGGTCAATCTCGTATGGCGTCATCTCGCCACCATGGACGGCGCATTGCCCTGGGCCTGGGCGGCGGTGAAGCCGCTCTATCTCGCCGGGTTGCCGGACGCCGCGATGGCGGCCTTCCACCGGACGATGGACATTCCAAGGCTGGCGTCTCTGGCCGGAGAGGAGCCGGCCAGCGTCGATGCCGTGCTGGCGAGCTACGACCATTCCAACACGATCAACCTGTTTGCCCTCGGCGCGCTGCGCGCCTGGCTGAACGACGCGGTGGCCCGCGATGGCAAGATCACGCCGGGCCCGCGCAAGGCGGCGCCCGACCTGGCCCTGCCCAAGCTGGCCTCCGAGGAAGACGTCGCCCCCGACACGTGGGCGCTGGTGTTGCACCTCAACAAATTCGGCGACGAGCCGCAGCCACTGATCCTGGCCAGCATGTACCGCCACCTAGCGCATGCGCCGCTGTTCCTTCAGCGCGTCGAGGCGGCGCTGGCCCCGGTCGCTGCCGACGGCTCCCTGCGCAAGGCAATCCTGGACAACCGCAGGACGGCCGCCGCTCTTGCGGCCGACATAGCCCGGGCAATCTCAGCCGAGCGGCCGGCTCACGCCGTGGAAATCGAGAAGGCCGTTGGCCTGTTCGTCGACCACGCCATCGGCAAGATGGTCACCATCTGCCGCGCGATCCGCGTCGCCCGTGGTGGGCCGCTCTAACCTGTCGTCCTGAGCGCAGCCGAAGGACCTAGCGGAACGATCAACTGACTCCTGGGCGGCGTGAGATCCTTCGCTTCGCTCAGGAAGACAAGTGGCTACTCCGCGGCCTTACGCGCCGCCTGGTTGCGGGCCAGCCATTCGCCCATCGCCTGTTCCATCGTCATGAAGACCGCGCCGCCTTCGATCAGGCGCTGGATCAGGCGTTCCAGCATCATCATGCGATGGCCACGGCCGATCACATGCGGATAGAAGGTGTAGGTGAGGATCCCGAAGTCGGGCTGGACGCGGGTCATGTAGGTGAAGTCGTCGACGAAATTGTCGAGCACGTTCGTGGCGTTCATCAGGCCTTGCTGAACCGAGCCGTTGGGCAGGCGCATGTATTCGAAGTGCGGGAAGTCGTCGAGCGACCAGCTGATCGGCATCTCGAGCAGCGGCGTCTCGCGGCCGCGCACGAACGGGTTCATCAGCTCAGCGACGTCGCCCTGGCGGGCGAAGTAGCAGTCGTAGTCATGGCCCATCATCGAGCTGTCGTACTGGATGCCGTGCTTCAGCAGCAGCTCGATCGAGTGGGGAGAGAGGTCCCACGCGGGAGAACGGTACCCGCGCGCCGTCCGGCCGCTGATGCGCTTGATCGATTCGTTGCCGCGGACGATCTCCTCCTCTTCCTCCTCGCGCGAGAGGGTGACGGGCAGCCGGTGCGTCCAGCCGTGGTGGGCGAGCTCGTGGCCGGCCTCGACATAGGGCACGACAGCCTGCGGCGTGCTGTCGATCGTGTGACCGGGCGTGAAGAAGGTGCCCTTGATCCCGTAGCGCTCCATCAGGGCCACCAGCCGAGGGATGACGACGACGTCGTATTCGCCGCGCGAGATCGCGGTCGGCGAGGTCATGCCGCGGGCGATGAAGCTCGAGAGATGGTCGTGATCGAAGGTGAGGCAGACGATGTGGCGCGGCATGGCGGCGGCTCCGAGAAGGGTTCGGTGGAGCTTAGGCCGGTTTGTCGTGCACGCCCATCGCCGGATGGTATCCTGACCTTCGACGGAGGTGAACAATGGACGAAGCCGAACGCCTGCGCGCGATGGTCGACTCGGCCGAGCGCATCGTGGCCTTCACGGGGGCCGGTATCTCGACCGAGTCGGGCATCCCGGATTTCCGGTCACCCGGCGGCATATGGACCCGCTACAAGCCGATCTATTTCGACGACTTCATGGCCTCCGACGAGATGCGCCGCGAGTCCTGGCGCCGCAAGTTCGCGACCGACGAGACCATGCTGAAGGCCGAGCCAAACGCCGGCCACCGCGCACTGGCCAAGCTGGTGGAGCAGGGGCGGATGAGCGCCATCATCACCCAGAACGTCGACGGTCTGCACCAGCGCTCGGGCGTGCCGGACTCCAAGGTCATCGAACTGCACGGCAACACGACCTATGCCACGTGCCTCGACTGCGGGCACCGACATGAACTCGCCCACATCCGCAGGGCCTTCCTGGAAGAGGGCACCCTGCCGATTTGCGAGAAATGCGACGGGATCGTGAAGACGGCGACGATCTCCTTCGGTCAGGCGATGCCCGAAGTGCCGATGTTGCGGGCCCAGGACGAGACGCTGGCCTGCGACCTGTTCGTCGTGCTGGGGAGTTCGCTGGTCGTCTATCCGGCCGCCGGTTTTCCGCAACTCGCGCGCCGCAATGGCGCCAAGTTCGTGATCGTGAATCGCGAACCCACCGACCAGGACGACGATGCCGATCTGGTCATTCACAAGGAGATCGGGCCGACCTTGAGTCGCGCCATCGGCGTGAACTGAACGCCGGTCGTTGCGGCAACACGTCGGACGCGATTAAATCGCCGAGTAGGAGGATATTCCAATGCGTATCAATCGCAGGACAGCGCTGCTGGGCGGCCTCGGCGCCGCCGCCTGGGGCGCCACACCTGCCGGGGCGCAGGACATCACCTTCTTCCGGATCGGCACCGGCGCCACCGCCGGCACGTACTTTCCGATCGGCGGATTGATCGCCAATGCCATCTCCAACCCGCCGGGGTCGCGCGCCTGTGCCGATGGCGGCTCGTGCGGCGTGCCCGGTCTGGTCGCCACCGCCGTGGCCTCCAACGGTTCGGTAGCCAACGCGACGGCCATTGCCGCTGGCACTCTGCAGTCCGGCTTCGTTCAGTCCGATGTGGCCTATTGGGCCTATAACGGGACCGGCATCTACGAGGGACGCCCGAAGGCGGAGGGCCTGCGCGCCATCGCCAGCCTCTACCCGGAGAGCTTCCAGCTGGTTGCGCGCAAGGGTTCCGGCATCAAGACCGTGGCGGATCTCAAGGGCAAGCGCCTGTCGCTGGACGAGCCCGGTTCCGGGACTCTGGTCGACGCGCGGCTCATCCTGTCCGCCTACGGTCTCACTGAAAAGGACCTGAAAGCGGAGTACCTCAAGACGCAACAGGCCGCCGACAAGCTCAAGGACGGGACTCTCGACGCCTTCTTCAGCGTGAGTGGCTGGCCCAACGGGGCGATCTCCGAACTGGCGTCGACGACGGGCATCGACCTGATTCCGATCGCCGGGCCGGAAGCCGAGGGTCTGCTGAAGAAGTTCAGCTTCTTCGCGAGCGATGAGATTCCGGACGACGCCTACAAGAACGTCGCTGGCGTCAAGACAGTCAGCGTCACCGCGATCTGGGCAACCTCGATCAAGCAGCCCGAGGCGCTGATCTATGCCGTCACGGCGGCGCTCTGGAACGCCAACACCCGCCGGCTGCTGGATTCGGGCCATGCCAAGGGTAAGGCCATCAAGCTCGACACGGCGTTGCACGGCATTGCCATCCCGCTGCATCCGGGGGCGGAGAAATTCTACAAGGAAAAGGGCCTGATCAAATAAGCCTCGTCGAACAGGTCGGGCCGGGGAGGGATGACATGCGGCTGAAGGGCAAGACCTGCGTCGTGACGGCGGCCGGGCAGGGTATTGGTGCGGCGACGGCGCGCGCGTTTGCACGCGAAGGGGCCCGGGTCTGGGCGACCGACGTCGATCCCGTAAAGCTTGCGGCACTCGACGGCGTCGAGGGCGTGACGACCCGCACGCTCGACGTGCTCGACAAGGCCGCCATCGGCGGGCTCGCAGCGGAAACCGGCCCGGTCGACGTGCTCTTCAACTGTGCCGGCTTCGTCCATCACGGATCGGTGCTTGAGGCGACCGACGAGCAATGGCAGTTCGCCTTCGACCTCAACGTCCGCAGCATGTTCTGGACGATCCAGGCGTTCCTGCCGGGCATGCTTGCCCAGGGCTCCGGCTCGATCGTGAACATGTCCTCGGCCGCCTCCTCGGTGAAGGGCGCGGCGCTGCGCTTCGTCTACGGGACGACCAAGGCCGCCGTCATCGGCCTCACCAAATCGGTGGCGGTCGACTACGTCTCCAAGGGCATCCGCTGCAACGCGATCTGTCCCGGCACGGTCCAGACCCCGTCGCTCGACGATCGCATCTCGTCCTTGGGCGGGGGTGCCGACGCCCGGCAGTTCTTCCTGCAGCGCCAGCCGACCGGTCGCTTCGGCGCGGCCGAGGAGATCGCGGCGCTGGCGACCTATCTCGCCAGCGACGAATCCGCCTTCACCACCGGCACGGTCAACGTGATCGACGGCGGCTGGAGCGTCTGACGGTGAGCACGGTCGGCGACATCTCTGCCATCGCCGCGCGGGCACCGGTCATCCCGGTCCTCACCATCGAGACGCCGGAGACGGCCGTTCCGCTGGCCCGGGCGCTGGTGCGCGGGGGCCTGCCGGTCCTCGAGATCACGCTCCGAACGGCGGTGGCGCTCGAGGCCCTGCGGATCATCGTTGACGAGGTGCCGGAGGCGATCGTCGGTGCGGGGACCGTGCTCGATCCGGTACAGCTTGATCAGGTGCAGCGTGCCGGCGCGCGCTTTGCCGTGAGCCCGGGCTGTACGGAAGCGCTGGCACGGGCGGCACGGTCATCCGGCATACCGTTCCTGCCGGGCGTCCAGACGGTTTCCGAAGCGATGACGCTGGCCGAGCACGGATTCGAGATTCTCAAGTTTTTTCCGGCCGATGCCGCGGGCGGTTTGACCTGGATCAAGGCGGTCGGCGCGCCCCTGTCGGGTCTGCGATTCTGCCCGACCGGCGGGGTCACGGCAGAGACGGTGCCGGCCTATCTGGCGCTTCCAAACGTTGCCTGCGTGGGCGGTTCCTGGGTGGCCCCGCGTGTCGCCGTGGCAACAGGTGACTGGCAAAGCGTCGAAAGACTGGCCGCCGCCGCCTCGACGCTCAAACGCCGCTAGCGGAAGCTGGGGAAAGGTGCTTCAAGAAAATCCTCAAGGAGCAGCGGCTACCCAATATGAATAGGTTGTCGATCGCGGCGCTGGCGTTTTCGCTTGTGGTGAGCGGGGCTGCGCGAGCCGATTCCGTCATCATCCTGAATTCCGACGAGGCGTCCTACAGCATCGTGAGCCGTAGCGCCCGCACCGAGGTCGTGCGCCTGCCGGTCGGCCGGGAGCCTCACCATCTGATCCTGTCCCCGGACGGCAAGGAAGTGCTGATCGGGTCGACGGCGACCAACGAGCTGCTCAGCCTCGACATCAAGACCGGCGAGCGCAAGCGGGTCGTGAAGGACATTCTCGACCCCTACCATCTGGGCTTCAGCCCCGATGGCAAGTGGTTCGTGACGGCCGCCTACCGGCTCGACCATGTCGACATCTACCATGCCGACGGGTTTCGGCTCGCCGGGCGCATTTTCATCGACGGCCTGCCGAGCCACATCGCCTTCGATACCGAGTCCAAGACGGTGTTCGTCACCCTGCAGCAGAGCGGGCGGGTCGCGGCCTTCGACCTGGCGACCCAGACGCTCAAGTGGAACATGCCGGTCGGCAACGCGCCGGCGGGTATCGTGATGCTGCCGGACGACAAGCGTCTGCTGGTCGCGCTGACCGGCGAGGACCGGATCGTGACCGTCGATCCCAAGGATGGCGCGGTCACGGGCAGCCTCCAGACCGGGAAGGGCGCCCACAACTTCTTTCCCAAGGGCGATGGCCGACACTACTTCCTCAGCAATCGCGTCGAGGGCCTGGTTACCCTGATCGATACCAAGGACGAGCCGAAGGTGGTCGCCAGCGTCCGCATCCCGGGCGGGCCCGACTGCATGGACATTACGCCCGATGGACGGGAACTCTGGGTCACCCAGCGTTTCCTGCGGCGTGTCGCCATCGTCGACATCGATACGATGAAGGTCGTCGGCAGCGTCCCGGTGGGCAAGTCCCCGCATGGTGTGTTCATGCTGAAGTCGACGGCGACCGTCACCGCCGGGGCGGGCATTCCGGTGCGCGCGGCGTCGACGGCGGGCGACCGCAAGTAGGCGCGTCATGCGCGACCTGATCGACCTGTGGGTCGGCGCCCAGGCTTGGCTATTCGAGACTCTCGTCAGTCCTGTGCTGTTCCACTTCGGCCTTATGGCCTGGTACGAGCCGGGCTACGGCGCGGTCGAATTCGTTATGCTGGGCGTCATCCAGATCGCGGTGATCGCGATCGGCATGCGCTACTTCGAGCGCCGCTGGCCGCTGGAGAAGGCGGGCCGGGACGACGGGCTGATCATGGTCGACCGCGTCTATACGGTCCTGAACAAACTGGGGATCATTCCGCTCGCCATCTTCATCCTGACCTACCCGCTGGTTCAGGAGATCGAGCTGTCGGTGCGGAGCTGGGGGTACGTGCCGCCGCGTCTCGAGAGGCTGCTGCCCTGGATCGGCGACAACGCCCTCCTATCGTTCCTCGTCTATTTCGTGCTTTACGACTTTGCCGCCTACTGGCTGCACCGGGGACAGCATGCCTTCGGATGGTGGTGGGCGCTGCACAGCCTGCATCACAGCCAGCGCCGCATGACGGTGTGGACGGACGACCGCAATCACGTGATTGACGACCTGCTGATCACCCTGGCGCTGGTCCTGTTCTCCCAATTCGTGGGCGTCCAGCCCGGCGAATATGTCGTGATCCTGATGGTCGGCCGGCTGATCGAAAGCTGGTCGCATGCCAACGTCGACATGTCGTTCGGCTGGCTGGGCGAGCGGCTGCTGGTCGGTCCGCGCTTCCACCGCCTGCATCACGCCCTGTCGACGCCGGCCGAACGGCACATCCAGGATCACAACTTCGCGCCTGTGTTTCCGATCTGGGACATCCTGTTCGGCACGGCGATCTATGACGAAAAGATCCGCCCGACGGGCGTCGACGATGCCGCCGTCGATGCCGACAATGGCCGTGGCTGGATCGTCCAGCAGGCGACCGTGTTCGGCCGGTTCCTGCGGGCCTTGATGCCGAGGTTCAGGCGGCGCGCGTCAGTGCCGTGAGCACGTCGGTCGCGCGCGGCATCGCGGTCACGGCGCCGTAGCCCGTGGTCGACAATGCCGCCGCCACGTTGGCGTACCGCGCCGCCGTTTCCGCATCGTCGCCGTCCAGCAGGCGGGTGAGGAACGCCCCGTCGAACGTGTCGCCGGCGCCGGTCGCGTCCACCGCCTCGACCAGGTGCGGGGCAATGCGGGTCTGGCGTTCGCGCGTGGCGATCAACGATCCTTCCGCGCCCAACTTGAGCGCCACCAGAGGCGCACCGAGTTCGAGATAGTAGGCGGCGATCGCCTCGGGTTCCTTCAGGCCGGTGAGCTGCTGGGAATCGTCGAGGCTGGGCAGGGCGATGTCGCAGCGCGCAATGGTGGCGTCGATGACCTCGCGCGCCATGTCGAGTTCCCAGAGCCGCAGGCGGAGATTGGTATCGTAGGACACCTTCACGCCGGCCTTGCGGGCGATTTCGAGGGCGGCGTCGCAGGTCGCGCGGGCGCTGTCGCTGATCGCCTGGCCGATCGCGGAGAGATGGAAGACCCTGGCGCCCATGATGTAGTCCGCGGGCAGCATGTCGGGCGTCATCAGCGAGGCGGCGGAGTTCTTCCGGAGATAGTCGAACTTGTGGCCCGCGGCGGAGTGGGTGACGAAACTGACGCCGGTCGGCGCCGTGGGATGCCGCGTGACCCTCGACGCATCGACGCCCTCGCTCTTCCACAGGTCGAGGAACGCGTCGCCCATCCAGTCCTGGCCGACGCTCGTCAGGTAACCTGTCGAGGCGCCCTGACGGGCCGCCGCGATGGCCACGTTCTGGGAGTCGCCCCCGAAGCCCTGCAGCCAGGTGCGCCCGTCGCCTTCCTTGGGACGGTTGAACTCGATCAGGGGTTCGCCGAGGCAGACGATGTCCGGAGAGCTGGTCATGACCGAAGGTCACACGAGACCGGCCGGACCTCAAGCGATGCGCTGGACTTCCGGCACGCCTTCTCCCAGGGTTGCATCAACGAAGTCGGAGGGATGGATGGCGAGCAGCAAGAACGGGAAGGGGACCAAGCGTCCCTTGCGCAGCCGCGAATGGTTCGACGCCAAGGGCGACCCGACCATGGCCGCCCTCTACCTCGAGCGGTACATGAATTTCGGCCTCACCCTGGCGGAGCTTCGTAGCGGCCGGCCGATCATCGGCATCGCCCAGACGGGCAGCGACCTCTCGCCCTGCAACCGCCATCATCTCGACCTGGCAACCCGCGTGCGCGACGGCATCCGCGATGCCGGCGGCATTCCCATCGAGTTTCCGGTCCATCCGATCCAGGAGACCGGCAAGCGGCCAACGGCGGCGCTCGACCGCAACCTCTCCTATCTCAGCCTCGTCGAATGCCTCTACGGCTATTTCTTTGATGGCGTCGTGCTGACGACCGGTTGTGACAAGACCACGCCGGCGATGATCATGGGCGCCGCCACCGTGGACATTCCGGCGATCGTGCTGTCGGGCGGTCCGATGCTCGATGGGCATTTTGCCGGCGGGCTCGCGGGCTCGGGCACCATCGTCTGGTACGCGCGCCAGGAGCTGGCAGCCGGCCGTATCGACATGGAGAAGTTCATCGAGATGGTGGCATCGAGCGCCCCCAGCGTCGGCCATTGCAACACGATGGGGACGGCGCTTTCGATGAACAGCATGGCCGAGGCGCTCGGCATGTCGCTGCCCGGCTGCGCGGCCATTCCCGGGCCGTACAAGGAACGTGGCCAGATGGCCTACGAGACCGGCAAGCGCATCGTCGACATGGTGTGGGAGGACCTGAAGCCCTCCGACATCCTCACGCGCAAGGCCTTCGAGAACGCCATCGTCGCGGCAAGTGCGCTCGGGGCGTCGACCAACTGCCCACCGCACGTCAACGCCATCGCGCGCCATATCGGCGTGAAACTCGACAACGAGGATTGGGACCGCGTCGGCTACGACATCCCGCTGCTGGTGAATTGCATGCCCGCCGGCAAGTATCTCGGCGAGGCCTTCCACCGCGCGGGCGGGGTGCCGACCGTGATGAAGGAACTCCTGGACCGCCGGAAGATCCACGGCGACGTGATGACGGTGTCGGGCAAAACCATGGCCCAGAATCTGCGCCACGTTCCGAAGGCCGATGGCGAGGTAATCAAGACCTACGACAAGCCGATGCTGAACCAGGCGGGCTTCGCCGTGCTGGGCGGAAACCTGTTCGACTCGGCCATCATGAAGACCTCGGTGATCTCGCCGGAGTTCCGCGAGAAGTACCTGGAACGCGAGGGCGACCGCGATGCCTTCGAAGGCACGGCCATCGTCTTCGAGGGACCGGAGGACTATCACCACCGGATCAACGATCCCAAGCTGCCGATCGACGAGAACAGCATCCTGGTGATCCGCAATGCAGGCCCGGTCGGCTATCCCGGCGCCGCCGAGGTCGTGAACATGCTGCCGCCGGACCGACTGGTGAAGGGCGGTGTGCTGCTTTTGCCCTGCATCGGCGATGGCCGCCAGAGCGGTACCTCAGCGAGCCCCTCGATCCTGAATGCCTCGCCGGAGGCGGCCGTGGGCGGTGGGCTCGCCTTGCTGCAGACGGGCGACAGGGTGCGGGTCGACATCGGCAAGCGCACCGCCAACATCCTGATCACGGCCAAAGAGCTGGCGAAGCGGAAGAAGGCCTGGAAGCCGGACGTAATCCCGAGTCAGACGCCCTGGCAGGAATTGCAGCGCAAGTTCGTCGGCCAACTGGCCAGCGGCGCCTGCCTCGATTTCGCGGTGAACTATCAGAAGATCGCCAAGACCAAGGGGGTGCCCCGGCACTCCCACTGAGAGGCGCGCCTCAGCGGAAGAGGCGTTGCTCGACCGAGACCGGGAGATCTGCCCGGTTGATGAGGATGATCGCCCAGGGCGAGGTCGGCTGGCCCACGGGCCGCGCGACTGGCGGCGGCGGTGCCAGCGAGGCGCCCGCACCGGGCGCGGCGAAGCCGGCCGCGCCTGGGGGTAGCCCGGAGGGCGCGCTCATCACGGGACCTCCCGCGACGGGACGGGGCCCGGCCCCGCGCTGGGCCATCATCATTTCGGCCGGCATGCGCTCCTCGAAGACCACGACGATCCGATCACGGCGACGCGCCGTCGACAGGATGTTCACGGCGTACCCTTCGCTGCCACGACGCCCCAGGAAAATTCCCACGGCGTTCATCCGGCCGGCCTCGAACATGTCCGGTGCAGGCGTGCCGACGCGGCTCCACAGACTCCGCCACTCGGCGACCGTCGAAGCGACCACATGTTCCGGTTGTCTCGTGACCGCAGTCACGCCTTGCCAATGACGGGCCTCCACGCTCTGTGCGAAGACCGGAGGAATCACCAACAAGCCGGTCAGGGCAGTGCCCATGAACAGCATTTGCCGACGGGGCAAAGGCTGGCGGGAAGAGGCGACCGGCTTGTTCTTGGATTGCACGATTGGTCTCTCGGGGACCCGGAAATTGCTTGTTCTTGGGAGCCTCAAAACACCATGACACTTTGGCTCAATTGAGGCCGGAGACCCAGCAGACACGGCCGCTTTGGCCCCTCTGCCGCCAGCTCGCGCTCAATCTTGCGAGCATGTGGCAGGAAAGCCACAGGTCGGCAGGGGCCGCGCATCTACCCGCCGCTAACTGCGCTTTGCCTTGTCGGCGGCGTTGGTCGACTGGATCTGTTCGCGAATGCGAACCCAGTCCTGCTCGCTATAGGACATCATGTGGGAGAAGGTGCCGTTGCCCATGATGCCCATGGCGCCATCGATCGCGATGACCTCGCCGTTGATGTACTCGACCTCTTCGCTCATCAGGAAGGCCGCCATGTTGGCGAGCTCGCTGGGACGGCCGACGCGGCCCATCGGATTACGGGCGTTGTAGCGCGAGTCGTTGCCTTCCTGGGTCGGGTTGAGACGAGCCCACGCCCCCTCGGTCGGGAAGGGGCCGGGCGCGATCGCGTTGAGGCGGATGCCATGGCGCGCCCACTCGACGGCGAGGCTCTGGGTCATGACGGCGACTCCGGCCTTGGACATCGCGGAGGGCACGACGAAGGGACTGCCCGTCCACACCCAGGTCGTGAGGATGCTGAGGACGCTCGCCTTTCGCTGCTCCGCGATCCAGCGCTTGCCGCAGGCGTTGGTCATGTAGAACGTGCCGTGCAACACGATGTTGGCGATCGCGTCGAAGGCACGGGGGCTCAGGTCCTTGGTCTGCGAGATGAAGTTGCCGGCGGCATTGTTCACCAGCCCGTCCAGCGGTCCCGTGGCCCAGATCTGTTCGATCATCTCTTCGACGGCGCTCGCAACGCGAATGTCGACGGCGTGGAAGTCGACCCGGCGGCCGGGATACTTGTCCATCACCTGTTTGGCCGTCTCTTCTAGGACGCCGCCGCGGCGGCCGCAGATCACGCAGTCTGCGCCCAGCTCGACGAACTTCTCCATCATGATTCGGCCGAGACCGGTGCCGCCGCCGGTGACGAGGAAGCGCTTTCCTTTGAAAAGATCAGCCTTGAACATGTGTCGGTCCTCCCGTGAGTACTTCAGGCGATTCGTCTAGCGTGTGGTTGTAATCCCCGACAAGGACTGTTGCTTCTAACGCGCGGGATGGTTACCATTTCTGCATAACAACACGGGATCGTTGAATGACGACCCATCAGGGAGAGACGAGCGGGGACGTTGGTACGGTTGAGCTGCGTGGTAAGGTAAAGTGGTTCAACGCTGTCAAAGGGTACGGATTTCTTGCCCTGGACATCGATAACAGCGACGCGTTCCTGCATGTAACGACACTGCGACAGTCTGGGCATGAAGACCTCAAGCCCGGTGCAACTGTCACTTGCGCAGGTGTCCGCGGCCCGAAAGGCTGGCAGGTGATGAAGGTGATCGACGTCGACCAGTCGACGGCGATTCCCAAGGTCACGAAGCCATCGCCCGTGCCCGACGGAATCGAGATGAGCGATTACATCGGTGCGCTGGTGAAATGGTACAATAACGAGCGCGGCTACGGGTTCGTGACCCGCGAGACGGCCGAGGGCGACATCTTCGTGCACGCCGCCGTCTTGCGGCGGCACGGATTGGATTCGCTGGCGCCGGGCCAGAAAGTGATGATCCGGATCGCCGAAGGCCAGAAGGGCCTGCAGGTCGTCGAGATCCGCGGCGACTGAGGGTCTTCGCTATTTGATCTCCCGAACATAGCTGTCGAGCGGCGGTGCCTGCTTGATCAGGCCGCGCTTCACGAGGAAATCCGCGAAGGCGACGTAGCGCGCCCGGTCCAGCGCGGACGGATCGGCTGCGAGCAGGGGGACCGTGTCCTTCCAAGCCAGCCGGTTGAGATCGTTGTCGAGATCCTTGCCGTACTTGGAGAAGCTCGCCCAGGCCTCGGCCGGGTTCGCCGTCAGCCAGGCGGTGGCCTCGGCAAGGGCGGTCAGCAGCTTCTTCGTGCGGGCGACATCGACGGTCTCGCGCTTGGCCAGGATGACGAGTTCGTCGTAGGTCGGCACGCCGTGCTTCTCGACCAGCCAGATTCGGCCCTTGGCCTTGTTCAGTTCGAGGTCGTTGAGTTCGAAGTTGCGGAAGGCGCCGATGACACCGTCGACCTGCTTGCTCATGAGCGCCGTAGTGAGCGCGAAGTTCACGTTCACCAGGGTCACGTCTTTCAACGTCAGGCCGGCGCTCTCCAGCATCGCGCCGAGCACGGCCTCCTCGAAGCCCGAGACGGAAAAGCCGATCTTGCGGCCCTTGAAGTCCGCGATGGTCTTCACGGGCGAGTCTTCCAGGGCCACCAGGGAGTTGAGC
The DNA here is from genome assembly GCA_002281855.1 of Rhodospirillales bacterium 24-66-33. Taxonomy (GTDB): domain Bacteria; phylum Pseudomonadota; class Alphaproteobacteria; order Reyranellales; family Reyranellaceae; genus Reyranella. Next base: position 204,611 of record NCHQ01000007.1, read on the forward strand.
GGCTGCGCCACCAGCACGCCGACCCGCACCAGCGGCAGGCCTTCTGCGGCGAGCATCTGCAGCGTCGGCTGATAGGACAACGCGTAGTCGGCCTGGCCGGCAGCGACCAGCTTGGGCGGAGCGTTGGGATCGGCCGGCGCGATCAGCTCGACATCCAGGCCCTGCTTCTCGAACAGCCCGCGCTGCTTGGCGATGACCAGCGCCGCATGGTCGGGATTGACGAACCAGTCGAGCAGGATTCGGACCTTGTCCTGCGCGGCGGCGGGAAAGGCCAGGCAACAGAGCGCCAGCACGGCGATCAACCGGGTCATCGTTTGCATCGTCAGTCTCCTTGAGGGGGTTGCCAGGGCACGAGACGCCGCGCGAGCCGGTCTGCCGCTGTGTAGAGCGCGAGCCCGAGCAGGCAGAGGATGGTGAGCGCGGCGAAAGCGAGGGGTGTCTGGCCGCGGGCGAGCGACTGGGTCATCAGGAAGCCGAGCCCGGCGCTGGCGCCGACCCATTCGCCGATCACGGCTCCGATCGGCGCGACGGCCGCGGCGATGCGCACGCCGGAGGCAAAGGCGGGGAGCGCCGCTGGCAGCCTGATCTGCAACAGGACGGCACGCGGCGGGGCATCCATCGTGCGGGCGAGTTCCAGCCAGCCCGGATCTGTGCGGCGCAGCCCGTCATAGAGGCTGCTTACCACCGGGAAGAAGATGATGAGGGCCGCCATTGCGACCTTGGAAGCCATGCCGTAGCCGAGCCAGAGGACGAGAAGGGGGGCAATGGCGATCACGGGGATGGCCTGCGAGACGATCACCAGCGGCAAGGCCCAGCGGCGCCAGGCGGCCGACGCCGCGAAGACGACGGCAAGCGCCGCGCCCAGCACGAGTCCCAGCGCAAGTCCCAGGACCATTTCGCTGGCCGTCCACGCGGCCTGTTCGACGAGGAGGTCGAACCGTTGGACCAGCACCACAGCAACGCGAGAGGGCGGCGGCAGGATGTAGGGCGGCAGGCCGGTCAGCCATACGAGCGCTTCCCAGGCGGCGATCAGGCCCAGCGCGGTGATGAGGGGCCTCACGCTCCGCTCCGCAGTTCGCCGATCAGACGTGCCTGGAGCGCGAGAAGAGCCGCATCGCCCGGGTCGCGGGGCACGGCGCCGGGTGGGGCGATGACCGGCCCCACGGCGAACGGGCGGCCCGACAGGACGCGGATCTCGTGGCCGAGACGCAGCGCCTCCAGCGGATCATGGGTGACCATCACGACCGTCCGGTTCTGCAGCAGGCGTGCCGCCAGGTCCTGAAGGTCGAGACGCGTCACCGCGTCGAGATGCCCGAACGGCTCGTCCATCAGGACGATCTGCCGATCCTCGCAGAGCGTACGGGCGAGCGCTGCCCGCTGGCGCATGCCGCCCGACAGGGTTTGCGGCAGGTCATGGAGCCGGTCGGCAAGCCCGACCTCCGCCAGAAGGGCTCGGGCACGCGGCTCGGCCGTTCGGCGCGCCGCCGCGTCGCGGCGCAGCCGGTATCCCAGCAGGACGTTCTCGAGCACGCTGAGCCAGGGCAGCAGAAGATCGCGCTGGGCCATGTAGGCGACGGGTCCGGTTGCCCGGCTGCCCGGCAGCAGGCCCGCCAGATGGCGCAGGAGGGACGTCTTGCCGACACCGCTGCGACCCAGCAGGCAGGTCGTGCGGCCGCCGGGAAAATCGAGTGACAGGTTCTCGGCCACGACATGACCGTCGAGGACGATATGTGCCGAACGCACCGAAAGAGCAGGCGAAGACGTCAACGAGCCACCAGTCCCTACGCCGGCATTAACCGGATCAGGTTCGGGGTCGTCCTTCCGGACCTCTCAGCCGCCAGGCGGCTCCCCCCGATGAGCGGCCGGTACTATGAGTAGGTGTCACTCGTCATGCAAGCGTCATCGGTTTGACGAAATCGCCGTCCACGCTCTATGCCATGGCCATGGTTCAAGCACTCACGAAGCCGCCGCTCGGCCGGCGCCTCTTCCTCGCAGCGCCTCTCGTGCTGGCCGGCGGTGCCGCCTGGGCGCAGCAGGGCGGCAACGACGTCCCCTTCAAGCGTTCGTCGCTCGTGGTCGTCTCCGGCGGCCGCGAGATCAAGTTCGACGTCGAGCTGGCGCTGGACGACACCCAGCGCGCGCGCGGCCTGATGTTTCGCGAGAAGCTCGGCCCCTATGAGGGCATGCTGTTCGACTTCTACAAGGAAGCGCCGGTCAGCTTTTGGATGAAGAACACCCTGATCCCGCTCGACATGATCTTCATCGCCGCGGACGGCACGATCAAGTCGATCCACGCCAATGCCGTGCCGCATTCGACCGAGACGATACCGAGCCAATTTCCGGTGCGCGCCGTGCTCGAGATCAACGGCGGCAGCGCCAAGCTCCTGGGCATCAAGCCGGGCGACAAGGTCATCCATCCGATCTTCGGCAACGCCTAGCGCTTCAGCGCGCAGGTCATCCCGTCGCCCACGGCGAAGAGGGCCAGGTCGATCCGCCGGTCAGCCTTGAGCTTGGCATTGAGCGCGCGGAGCGCCTGGGTGTCGCGATCGACTTCGGCCGGATCGGCGACCGCGCCGCCCCACAGGACATTGTCGATCAGCACGAGGCCACCGCGGCGGACCAGCTTGAGGCAGCGCTCGTAGTAGGCGTCGTAATCGTCCTTGTTGGCGTCGATGAAGGCCAGATCGAGCTGCTCCGTCAGGCCCTGGGCCAGCAGCCAGTCGAGGGTTGCGAGCGCGGGGCCGATCGTGAGCTCGATGCGGCTCTCGACTCCGGCCTCTCTCCAGTAGCGGCGTGCGACCTTGGTATAGTCGGGGCTGACGTCGCAGCACCAGAGCTTGCCGTCCTCCGGCAGCGCTGCGGCGATGCACAGAGAGGAATAGCCGGTGAAGGTACCGACCTCGACGGCACGCCGGGCGCCGATCGCCCGTGCCAGCAGTTCGATCTGCTGGCCCTGGTGGGCGGAGATCTGCATGCCCGCGCGCGGCAGCGTTGCCGTCTCCTCGCGCAGACGGCGGCGCAGCGGCGGTTCGCGCAGCCAGTTGGCATCGACATAATCGACGATCGCCCCGTCGATTTTCGGCCAGCTCTTCATGTTCTCTCCTGTTGGCTCGGTACGTCCGCCTCGCTAGAGCATTTTCCCTGAAAAGAGAGTCGGCGGGGTTTCCAAGAGACTTGAAGGGTGATTCGATTCGTCGATCAGGATCGGAGGACTCGATGGGCAAGCGGGTAGTCGATGCCCTGGAGGGTGGACTGTCGACGCGGGAGGCGGCGGCGCGGTTTTCGATCGGGATAGCGACGGCGGGATCGTGGGGCCGGCTGAAGCGCTCCACGGGCGACGTTCGACCGGCCAAGCAAGGCAAGCCGAAGGGCTCGGTGCTGGATGCACACGCGGCCTTCATCCTGGGAACGCTGAGGGAGCAGCCCGACCTGACCCTCGACGAGATGGTCGAGCGGCTTGCCGCGGAGTGTGACGTGCGGGTGGTCAGGACGGCGGTCTGGAAGTTCCTCGACCGGCACGACATGACGCATAAAAAAAGACTGCGCATGCCCGTGAGCAAGAACGCCCTGACGTAAAGGCCGCCCGCGAGCGGTGGGTCGAGGAGCAGCCCGAACTCGATCCGCAGAGCCTGGTCTTCATCGACGAAAGCGGCCTATCGACCAAGATGGCCCGCCTGCGCGGCTGGGCGCCGAAAGGCCAACGCTGCCACGCTGCCGTCCCGCATGGACACTGGAAGACCGTCACCTTCGTCGGCGGCCTGACGCCTGCCGGCTTCATCGCCCCGATGCTGCTCGACGGGCCGATGGACGGTGAGGTCTTCCGGACCTGGTGCGAGCAGATGCTGGCGCCGGCCCTGCGCCCGGGCGACATCGTCATCATGGACAATCTGGCCGCCCACAAGGTCGCGGGCGTCAGCCAGGCGATCGAAGCCTGTGGGGCAAGGCTGCTCTACCTGCCGCCCTACAGTCCTGATCTCAATCCCATCGAGAATGCCTTCGCCAAGCTCAAGGCCCACGTTCGAAAAGCGGCCCCACGAACCATCGACGCCCTCGAAACCGCCGCCGCAGATGCGCTGCTAACCTTCAAGCCAATCGAATGTGAAAACTTCTTCTCACATGCAGGCTATGGCTTCGATTAACGGGAATCTGCTCTAG
>NCHQ01000036.1 GCA_002281855.1 Rhodospirillales bacterium 24-66-33
GAGCCATCGGCGACATCTGCGCGCTATTCTCCGAACAGGAGTGTTGGAACTACCTCAAGGACGCAGGCTATGCGCCCGATTAAGCGCTCGATGCTCTAGATGTTCTCCAGCATGTAGCGCTTGGCCTGGTCCGGCGCGAGCCTCCGCACCTGACCAAGGCTTGCCGGCTTGATCCACCCCGTTGAATGGTTGCAGATGTTGAGGGCCTGCTCCTCGAGGCTGGCCGGCGGCTTTAGCAGGCTGTTGAAGAAGTCTGGCGGCGGGCGATGAAGGGTATGTCGTCTCCATTGGAGAGGCAGATCTCACCTTGGAGAGAGTCATCAGCCTGAAGTTCGGCCCAGCCATGGCCGGAGGCTTCTTCGCTCTCGTCGTTGCCGTCCTAGTCGAACTCGATGACGTCGCCATGGCAGACTCCGTGGATCGAGCCGGTGAGGCAATCAAAGGCGAACTCGCCGCCCTCTTCGCCGAACAGCATGTAGGCACCCGGCCCGGCCATGTCCCAGCCAGGTGTCTCGACGACACGCCACCGACCCAGCATGCTCATGCCGGTGCCGCCAGCAGCTTGGGCAGTCGAACCAGATTGTAGGCGGCCAGGGCGAGCGTGAAGACGGCGTCCACCCGCGCTTGTCCTCGCAGCTTGATCTTGGCCAGCCCGGCTGAAGCCTTGATCCAGCCGAACACCTCCTCGATCCGCTTGCGGCAGCGCTGGCTGATGTCGTAGCCGACGTGACGCGTCACGCGGCGGTCGACGGACGTCTTGCGCGGCTTGCCAATCTTGCTCAGATGGCCGTCGATGGCGATGTGGGGGCTGACCGAACGGGACCGCAACGAGGCTACGAAGTTGGCCACGTCATAGGCCTTGTCGGCGCCCAGGGTGATGCGGCGCTTGCCGCGATGAGCGTCGACCAGAGCCAGCGCCTCCTCGCGCTCGGCCGTGCCGGTCGCCAGGCTCGCACGCCCACCGACCACCAAGCCGTGGCGGTTCTCCATCAGGGCATGGCCCATGTAGCAGAGCCTGGCCGGCTGGCCGTCGCTCTTCTTGTAGAGCCGGGCCTCCGGATCGGTCGTGCTGCGATGGGTCTCGTTCGAGCGCTTCTCCTTGTGGAAGTCGCGCTCGGCATTGCGCCCACCGCCCGACGCGTCGTTGTCGCTCCCATCCTTGCGCCGGAAGCTCTTGATCGACGCCCATGCTTCCAGCAGCGTCCCGTCCACCGAGAAGTGGTCGCTCGACAGAAGTCGCTTCACCTTCGGCTGGGACACGACCGCTGCCAGGAACTTCGCCGCAATCTCACCCTCCAGCAGCCGGTCCCGGTTCTTCGAGAAGCTCGAATGATCCCACGCCGGATCGTCAACCCCCAGCCTTACGAACCATCGGAACAGAAGGTCGAACTCCATCCGCTCCATCAGTTGCCGTTCCGACCGGATGCCATAGAACGCCTGCAGCAGCATCGCCCGCAACAGACGCTCTGGCGCAATCGACGGCCGACCTAGAGCCGGATATGCCTTGGCTCGATGGGTTCAAGACCATCGGCCAGGTGTGCGGACCGTTCTCGGCACCGGCGGCGAAATGGGCCGCAAGGCTGTCGATACCTGCCATGAGGGCGCAATCATCAGGAAGCCCTACAATTTGCAGTATGTCGTGAAGCGATTGCACAATGCGCTTGCGGATATGGCTTCATCAGGCAGTCGCGCGGGCACATCAGGATCGATAGTGAAGTCGGGCGCGGAACGACGATATAAATTTACCTCCCGAGGAGCGAAGATAAAAAAGAGGAGATAGAAGGCCCCGAGCGCGTTGACATACCACGCGGCCACGAGCGCATTCTTGTCGTCGAGGACGACACGCTGGTCCGTGCCAGCGTCGTCCGTCAGCTCCTGAGTCTGGGCTACGCCGTCACAGAGGCGAACGACGGCGAAGCAGGCCTTGCCATTCTTCTGAACGCACCGACGCCCATGGATCTCGTGCTCACTGATATCGTCATGCCGGGCAAGCTGGGCGGGAAGGGCCTGGCCGGCGAAATTTCGCGTCGTTGGCCTGGCACGAAGATTGTGTTCATGTCAGGCTATACGGAGAAAGCCATTTTTCACCAAGGCCAAATTGACGCCGGCGTTGACCTGCTGAGCAAGCCGTTTCGCAAAGCCGACCTCGCCAGGATCGTCCGTGAAACCCTGGATTGATTAGAAACCCGGGGTTAGCTGGGGCTCGTTCTAATCACGAGCGGGTTTGGCTGGGCAAAGTCGGCGCGCATGCCAGTGCCTCGCCACCTGATGGCGCGAAGCACGACGGCGTTCGCATTGGGGTTTGTTCTATTGTTCACTCCGTGCCGGGACTGCGGTTCTTCCTGTTTGCCGCCGGAGTGGACCCAGAGTAATCTCCTTGCGTCCAAGGGGGGCCCTGCAAGGGGCTGAGATACCGATAGCCGAGAGGCAGCGCGGTGACCCTTTGAACCTGATCCGGGTCATGCCGGCGAAGGGACTGGATGCTGCCTCCTTTTGCACGACACCGCCGGATCTCCGTCTGCCTTCTAGCCACGGGAGATCCTCGTCATGGACAATATCGTTTCCGCACCTGAGCCAAAGGTCACCACCGGGTCGCTGCCGTCTTCGGCCAAGGTCTACGTCTCGCCTGAGGCAGCGCCGGACCTAAAAGTGCCGCTGCGGGAGATCACGCTTTCAAGTGCTTTGGAGCCACCTGTCCGTGTCTACGACACGACCGGCCCCTACAGCGATTCGTCGGTCAAGATCGACGTGCGCAAGGGCCTCGCGCGCACACGCCGGGCCTGGGTGCTCGAGCGGGGCGGCGTCGAGGAATATGACGGCCGCCCGATCGCGCCGATCGACAACGGCAACGTCAAGGTGGCGGCCCTGCAGCCGTTCCCCAACACGGTACGGCCACTTCGGGGTCTCGACAGCACCCCGATCACCCAGTTCGAGTTCGCCCGCGCGAGCGTCATCACTAAGGAGATGATCTACGTCGCCGCACGCGAGAATCTCGGCCGCAAGGAGATGCTGGCGACCGCCGAGGAGAGCCTGGCTGACGGCGAGAGCTTCGGGGCGGCGCTCCCGGCCTTCATAACGCCGGAGTTCGTCCGCAGTGAGATCGCGGCCGGCCGCGCCATCATTCCGGCCAACATCAATCACACCGAGCTTGAGCCGATGATTATCGGCCGCAACTTCCTAGTGAAGATCAACGCCAACATCGGCAACTCGGCGGTGTCTTCCTCCATGGAAGAAGAAGTCGAAAAGATGGTGTGGGCGATCCGGTGGGGTGCCGATACAGTGATGGATCTGTCGACCGGACGCAACATCCACGACACGCGCGAATGGATTGTGCGCAATGCGCCGGTGCCGATCGGCACGGTTCCCATTTATCAGGCGCTGGAAAAGGTCGGCGGCGATCCGACCAAGCTCAGCTGGGAGGTCTTCCGCGACACCCTGGTCGAGCAGTGCGAGCAGGGCGTCGACTATTTTACAATCCACGCCGGTGTGCGCCTCGCGCACGTGCCGCTCACCGCCAAGCGGGTCACCGGCATCGTGAGCCGCGGCGGCTCTATGATGGCGCAATGGTGCCTGACCGAGCACCGTGAGAGCTTCCTCTACGAGCATTTCGGCGACATCTGCGACCTGATGCGCAAGTACGACGTGTCGTTCTCGCTGGGCGACGGTCTGCGGCCGGGCTGCAACGCCGACGCCAATGACGCGGCGCAGTTCGCTGAGCTCACCACGCTGGGTGAGCTTACCAAGGTGGCGTGGGACAAGGGCTGCCAGGTCATGATCGAGGGACCGGGCCATGTACCCATGCACAAGATCAAGGCCAACATGGACAAGCAGCTCAAGGAGTGTGGCGAGGCGCCGTTCTACACTCTAGGACCGCTCGTGACCGACATCGCGCCCGGCTACGACCACATTACCTCGGGCATCGGCGCCGCCATGATCGGCTGGTTCGGGACGGCTATGCTCTGCTACGTCACGCCTAAGGAGCATCTCGGCTTGCCCGACCGTGACGACGTGAAGGTGGGCGTCATCACGTACAAGATTGCGGCTCACGCGGCCGATCTCGCCAAGGGCCATCCCGCGGCACGGCTGCGCGACGATGCGCTTAGCAAGGCACGCTTCGACTTCCGCTGGATGGACCAGTTCAACCTCTCGCTCGATCCGGCGACGGCCGAGAAGTTCCACGACGAGACAATGCCCAAGGAGGCGCACAAGACGGCGCACTTCTGCTCGATGTGCGGGCCCAGGTTTTGCTCCATGCGCATCACCCAGGACATTCGGGAATACGCCAGGAAGGGCATGGACGAGATGAGCGAGAAATTCCGCGCCGGCGGCAATGCACTCTACGTGTCGGAGAAGGCGGCCGACCAATAGGCCCCGGGTCGAGGATGGTCGGTCGCAACTGTAGACGGGCTACGCGAAACTGAGCCACGCAAAGAATGGTGGAACTCGGTCGGGGGCTTTTTTGTCGGTGAAAGCGGCTCGGCAAGAGTTGGCTGCTGGAGCCCAGGACAGTCAGCGCGTCGCGAGCGCGTCGGCAAGGCGGTCGAAAGCCGTCACATCGCCCGGCAGGCCGAAGCGCAGCCACCGCCGCTCAGCCTCGAAGCGCCTGACATGAATGCCGTGCCGGGCCAGCGTCTCGCCGGCATGCGGCGCGTCGTCATGGGCGACGAGGCGGAACAGCGGTGTGCCGCCCAGAATCTCGAAGCTGGCATTGCAGAGCAGCCTGTCGAGCCGTGCGCCGTCGACCGCGAGTCGCGCTGCCGTGTTTGCGAGCCAGACCGTGTCGGAGAGCGCGCGTCGCCCGATCTCTAGCGCCGGGCCGGACACCGACCAGGGGCCGAGTTCGGCGCGAAGGCGCTCGGCCAGCGCGGCAGGTGCGATGGCGAAGCCCAGCCGCACGCCAGCCAACCCGTAGGTCTTGCCGAAGGAGCGCAACACCACAGTGTCGGGCGGCAGGTCGCCTGCGAGGCTGGTCTGCGGTGGCAAGAGGTCTATGAACGATTCGTCGATCACACGCAGGCCTGCCCGGACGCCACGCAGCGCCGCCGGTGGCAGCAAGCAGCCCGTCGGGTTGTTGGGATTGACGATCACCGCCACGTCGGCGCCGCTGGCCTCCTCGACGCTTCCGACCAGCCGGACCGCGTGGCCCTGGCGCGCCCAGCACAGCGCGTGCTCCTCGTAGGTCGGCGCCACGATGGCGACGCGCGCGGCCGGCAGCAGGCGGGGAAGGAGCTGAAGCAACGCCTGCGTGCCCGGAGCGGCCACCAGGCTCGCCGGGTCAGCGACGCCGTAGCGCGCCGCGGCGGCTTCGAGCAGGGCTGCGTCCTGCTCCCGTGTCGGCAGCACCGCCCAAATCCGATGTGGCAGCGGCGGCACCGGCCAAGCCACCGGATTGATGCCGGTCGAGAGGTCGATCCAGGGCAGTGGCGCGTTGGGAAAGCGGGCGCGCACCGCGCCAAGATCGCCGCCATGGAGGATTGTTGTCGCAGGCGCCGCCTCCATGTTACGCGCTACGCCGATGTTCATCGCCCTCGCCCTCGTGGCCGCCTCGGTCGAAGCAATGGCCGGCTACCCGGACGCCCTGGTTCGCCGCATAGGCCATCCCGTGACCTGGATTGGCCGGCTTATATCATGGGGCGAGGGGGCGTGGAACTCGCCGGACCTGTCCTATGGGCGACGCCGCGGCGCCGGCGTCGCTTTGCTATTGCTCCTGATCGCAGTCAGTGTCGCCGCGGGGCTCGCCATCAGCGGCGTGGCGGCTCAGCTCCTCCCGCCGACGCTAGCACTTCTCTTCTGCGGCGTGCTGGCGAGCTCGCTCCTGGCACAGCGCAGCCTGCACAGCCACGTGGCGGCAGTGGCGACGGCGCTCGAACGTGACGGGCTGGAGGCAGGGCGGCGCGCCGTCTCAATGGTCGTCGGCCGCGACACCCAGGCGCTCGGCGATGCGGCGGTCGGCCGCGCGGCGATCGAGAGTCTCGCGGAGAATTTCTCCGACGGCGTGGTGGCGCCGCTCTTATGGATGGCGGTGGCGGGCCTGCCCGGAGCGATCGCTTACAAGGCGATCAACACCGCCGACTCCATGATCGGCCACAAGTCGGAACGCTACCGCGCCTTCGGCTGGGCCTCGGCGCGTTGCGACGATCTCGTCAATCTGCCGGCCTCACGCCTGTCGGCGCTCTGGCTGGCGCTTGCCGCGGCGTTGCGGGGTGGCAAGCCCATCGCGCAGGTGCTGGCAACGGTGCGGCGCGATGCCGGCCGGCACCGCTCGCCCAATGCCGGCTGGCCGGAGGCGGCGATGGCGGCTGCGCTCGGTATCCGGCTTGCTGGGCCGCGCGTCTATGGTGGCGTCGCCGTCGAGGATCCCTGGATGGGCGACGGGCGCAGCGCCGTCACGCCTCGCGATATCCGCGCCGCATTGGCGCTCTACCGTACCGCCTGCGGCCTGCAGGTCGCGCTACTCCTCGCGCTACTCCTCACGCTGCTGGCGCTCGGCGTGGCCGTGTGAGAAGCGGCGCACGGGCGAGCGTCAAGAGCGCGTCGCAGTCGAGATGCGCCTCGACATGGTCGGCCAAGCTATCGAGCGTGGCCTCGACGTCGGCCTCGTAGTCAAGCGTCGAAACCGGGGCGCCCAGGCACTCCAGCCAGTGCCGGCGTTGGCGGTCGTCGGCGAAAAGCCCGTGCACGTAGCAGCCGGCCACCGTGCACTGGGCATTGACCGCGCCGTCGGTGCGCCCGTCGTCGAATTGCAGCAACGGCCGGGCGGCGCCCGTCGTGCGACCAACATGCATCTCGTAGCCGCTGAAGAGCACACCGCCCTCGAGCGTTTCGCCCACCACCTCGACCAGGCGCTTATCGCTGGCCAGCACGGTATCGACCTCCAGCAAGGCCAGCCCTGCGACGCTGGCGGGCGGACCCTCGATGCCGTCGGGATCGGCGATTTGGCGGCCGAGCATCTGGTAGCCGCCGCAGATTCCCAGCACGCGGCCACCGCGGCGCAAGTGGGCTGCGAGGTCGATGTCCCAGCCGGTGGCACGCAGCGCGGCGAGGTCGGCGATGGTGGCCTTCGAACCCGGCAGCACGACCAAGTCAGCGTCGCCGGGGATTGGTTCACCTGGCCGGAGGAACCGGAGATCAACCCCGGGCTCCAGCCGCAGCGGATCGAAATCGTCGAAATTGGCGATGCGCGGATAGGCCAGCACGGCGATGCGCACCGCCCCGTCGCGCCGCTGCGTCGGCTGGCCGGCAAGGCCGAGTGCATCCTCGGCCGGCAGGCGCTGTGCCGCCTCGAACCAGGGCACGAGGCCGATCGCCTGCCAGCCGGTACGTTCGGAAATTAGCCGCATGCCGTCGGCGAACAGCGTAGGATCGCCGCGGAAGCGGTTTACGACGAAGCCGACGATGTGCGCGGCATCCTCTGGCGGCAGCACGGCATGCGTGCCGACAAGGCTCGCGATCACGCCGCCGCGGTCGATGTCGCCGATCAGCACGACGGGCACGCCGGCTGCCCGCGCGAAGCCCATGTTGGCGATGTCGGCGGCGCGCAGATTGACCTCTGACGCCGAGCCCGCACCTTCCACCAGCACGAGGTCTGCCTCTGCCGCCAGCCGACCGAAGCTTTCGAGCACGGCGCCGAGCAGGCCGGGCTTCATCTTCTGGTAGTCGCGGGCGCGGGCGTTGCCAACGACTCGGCCTTGCACCACTACCTGCGCGCCGACTTCGCTCTGTGGCTTCAGCAGTACAGGGTTCATGTGCACGCTGGGCGGCACGCGCGCTGCACGCGCCTGCAGCGCTTGGGCGCGGCCGATCTCGCCGCCATCGGCCGTGACGGCTGCATTATTCGACATGTTCTGCGGCTTGAAGGGCCGCACGCGCAGGCCGCGCCGGGTGAAAGCCCGGGCCAGCGCCGCCACGAGCAGCGACTTGCCGACATCCGAGCCGGTGCCTTGGAACATGAGGGCGCGGACGGCCATCAGAACTCGATGCCTTCCTGCGCCTTCACGCCGGCGGAGAAATGATGCTTCAACAACGTCATCTCGGTCACCAGATCGGCCGCCTCGATCAGCTCGGGACGGGCATTGCGGCCAGTCACGACGACATGCAGGTTGAGGCGGCGCGCCCGCAGCGCCGCGACCACCGCCGCCGCGTCGAGGTGATCGTAGCGCAGCGCGATGTTCAGCTCGTCCAGCACCAGCAGGCGGATTGCGGGATCCGCCATCAGCTCCTGCGTCTTAGCCCAGGCCCGCTCGGCTGCGGCGACGTCGCGCGCGCGGTCCTGGGTCTCCCAAGTGAAGCCCTCGCCCAGAGTGTACCACTCGACCTGGCCGCCGAACCGCTCGACGGCGGCGCGCTCGCCCGACTGCCAGGCGCCCTTGCCGAACTGGACCACGCCGCAGCGCAGACCGCGGCCGACGGCGCGGAGCAGCAGCCCGAAGGCCGCCGTCGACTTACCCTTGCCCTTGCCGGTATGGACGATCAGTAGGCCCTTCTCGAGCGTCTTGCCGGCCACCTCGGCGTCCTGAACAGCCTTGCGGTTGGCCATCTTGGCCTTGTGGCGGGCCTGGTCGTCGCTGTCCGCTGCCATGGGTTGACCTGTATCTCTGTTGGGCGCGCGCGCGAATCCCGTTGACGGGGCTTCGTGCCGGCTCGTATCACAAGCTCGACGGTGCCCCGCAAGGGGTCAAGAGAATGCGGTCAGGGGAGAGCCCCGATGCCGCGGCTGCCCCCGCAACTGTAATCGGCGAGCTGAAGGCCTGTATACCACTGGGAAACTGGGAAGGTGGCCTGAAGCGTGGACCCGAGAGCCAGGAGACCTGCCGTCGTTTGTTCATCGCGTGGCCGGAGGGGCCACCAAGGAGAGATCTAGATGGCCACCACCACCGCACCTGTCGTACCGACCTCCGAGCGCAGCGAAGCCTTACAGGCTGCCGGCATCGCGTTGCTGCTCGGGCTGGGCCTAGTCTTCCTGACCGGCTTTGCATATCCCGAGGCGATCCACAACGCGGCGCACGACACGCGACACAGCCTCAGCTTCCCCTGCCACTGACCGCAGGACCATGCTGACCCGCATTGTGGCGGTTGGCCTGCTGGCCGGCCTGCTGGCTGGCCTGCTCGTTTCCCTGCTGCAGCAGGCCACAACGACGCCGCTGATCCTGGCGGTGGAAACATACGAGAAAGAGGGCGATAAACCGGTCGCCTCCGATCACAGCCGTCGCGACGGCCATGCCAAGGCGCATGGCCACGAGCACGGCGTGGGCTGGAAGCCGGCCGACGGCCTGCCGCGCTTCTTCTTCACTGGCCTCGCCACTATCGCGACCGCGGTCGGAATCGCCTTCGTGCTGGTCGCCTGCATGATCTTTGCCGGCGAGGCGATCGACGAGCGGCGCGCGCTTGCCTGGGCAGTGGCGGGCTTCGTGGCGACCGGGCTTGTACCGGCGGCGGGGCTGGCGCCGGAGTTGCCCGGCGCGGCGGCAGGCGACCTGGTCGGCCGCCAGGCCTGGTGGGCGGCGACGGCGGTCGCCACCGGCTTTGCGCTGTGGGCCTTCTTGAAAACCAGCAACTGGCTGCTGCGGTTGGGCGCAATCGTCATCCTGCTGGCACCCCATCTAATCGGGGCGCCGCATCCGAATGCTTTCAAGAGCCGGGTGCCGGCCGAGCTGGCCGCTCAGTTCGCCGCCCTGTCGCTGCTGGTGCAGGCCGTGCTGTGGATCATCGTGGGCTGGGCGGTCGGCATGCTGTGGCCGCGCTTCGCCTCCCGGCCGGCGGCCTGATCCGTCCGGTCGTCGGCCCCGCCGTGCGGCTGGGCAGTTGGGAGTTTTTGATGTCGGAGTCCGAGGTCGCGATCTTCGTGTGCGTCTCCTGCCGCCGCCCCGTCGAGGGGCGTGACGCGCGGGAGGACGACCTGCCCGGCCCGCCGCTGGTGGCGGCGCTGCAGGCTCGGCTCGCGGGCGAGATCTCCGTGGTGCCCGTCGAGTGCCTTGCGGTGTGCAAGCGGCCCTGCACCTTGGTGCTGGCCGGCAGCAGCAGGTGGACCTACCTGATCGGCGACCTCGATAGCGACCGCGATCTCGAGGAAATCGTCGAGGCGGCGCGCAGCTACGCTGCATCGGGCAACGGCATCCTGCCGTGGCGCGAGCGGCCCGCTTCGTTCCGCAAGGGCGTGATAGCGCGCGTGCCACCGCGCGCGACGGCGGCTGCTAACCCTGCTGCCCCGGAGGGCTTACCATCATGACGTCGCTGGCCAAGGTTCCCTGCACCATCGTTACCGGCTTTCTCGGCGCCGGAAAGACCACGCTGGTGCGCCATATGCTCGAGAATGCCGGAGGGCGGCGGCTTGCCGTGATCGTTAACGAGTTCGGCGACGTCGGAATCGACGGCGAGATCCTGAAGGGCTGCGGCATCGAGGATTGCCCCGAGGACCGCATCGTCGAGCTGTCGAATGGCTGCATCTGCTGCACCGTGGCCGACGATTTCGTGCCGGCATTGAATGCGCTGCTCGACCGCCCCAACCCGCCTGAGCACATCATCATCGAGACGTCCGGCCTCGCGCTGCCCAAGCCGCTGGTCAAGGCTTTCAACTGGCCGCAAATCGCCTCACGCGTCACCGTCGACGGCGTCGTCACCGTTGTCGATGGCGCGGCGGTGGCGGCAGGCCGCTTCGCCGACGATCCCGAGGCGATCGCCCGCCAGCGTGCCGAGGACAGCTCGCTTGACCACGACAATCCGCTGGAAGAGGTCTTCGCGGACCAGCTGCTCTGCGCCGACCTCGTGGTGCTGAACAAAGCCGATCTCATGTCGGCGGACGAGCGACGGGACGTGACGGGCCAGATCGGCAAGACTCTGCCCAGAGCGGTGAAGGTCGTCGAGGTGCAGAACGGCAAGGTCTCGATCTCGGTGCTGCTCGGCCTAGGGGCGGCGGCGGAGTCCGACCTCGAGAGCCGGCCCTCGCACCACGATCTCGAGGGTGAGCATGATCACGAGGACTTCGATACTCTAGTCGTCGAGCTGCCGTTGATCGCGACGCCGCAGGTGCTCGTCGATCGCATCGCCAAGGCCACCGATGCGCACGACATTCTGCGCGTCAAGGGCTTCGCCGACATCGTGGGCAAGCCGATGCGGCTTCTCGTGCAGGGCGTGGGCGGGCGCATCCAGCACCAGTTCGACCGGCCCTGGCACGCCGGCGAAGCACGACAGGGCCGTCTCGTGGTGATCGGCGAAAAGGGCCTCGACAAGGACGCGATCCGCGCGGCCATTCTCGGCTAGCGGCATGCACGTTCTGGCGACACAGCTTGCGACCCTCTCCGAGGCCGATGTCGCCATCGACCTCGGACAGTCGCCGGCCGAAATGGTCGTGCTCTCCTTCGCCGACAGCGATCTCTCCGCGCTCGCTGCCGCCTGGCAGCAGGATGCAGCGACGCTACCGACGCTGCGGCTCGCCAACCTCAAGAAGCTCAAGCACCCGATGTCTATCGACCTCTATGTCGACAGTGTCGTGGCTCACGCGCGCATTGTCGTCGTTCGTTGCTTGGGGGGACTCGGCTACTGGCGCTACGGCTTCGAGCGGCTCGGCGACATGGCGCGCGACAAGCGTATCTTGCTTGCCGCCTTGCCTGGCGACGACCGCGCCGATCCGCGGCTTGCCTCGCTGTCGACGCTGCCAGCACAACCGCTCGCCCGTCTCGGCCGCTACTTTCGCGAAGGCGGCACGGAGAACCTGCGTCAGGCGCTGCGCTTCGTCGGCAACCTGCTCGGCCACGACACGCCCTGGAAGGAGCCTGTCCCTGTCGGGCCGATTTCAGTTCTGGGCGCGGCGCAGGACGATCGCCCGACAGCACTTGTCGTCTTCTATCGCTCGAATCTGCTGGCGGCCGACATGGCGCCGGTCACGGCACTGATGGACGCGCTGGACAGACGGGGGTTGGCCCCGCTCGCCGTCGCGGTGAGCAGCCTCAAAGATCCCGCCATCGAGCCGGAGCTGAACCGGCAGATTGAAACACGCAGACCCGCGATCGTCCTCAACGCGACGGCCTTCTCGGCAATGCGCACCGATGACACGACCATCCTCGATACCGCCGACGTGCCCGTCCTGCAGGTCGTGCTATCGGGCAGCACGCAGGAGGCATGGGCTTCCTCGCCGCGCGGCTTGTCGCCTGCCGATCTTGCGATGAACGTCGTCCTGCCCGAGCTCGATGGCCGACTGCTGACGCGGACCATCTCCTTCAAGGCTGAAATGCCGGTCGACCCGAGGATCGAATTCGCCAGCGTTCGCCATGCACCCGACCTCGACCGCATCGACTATGTCGCTCGTCTGGCTGCCGCTTGGGCCCAGCTGTCGCGAACGCCTCGTGCGAAGCGTCGTGTGGCGCTGATTATGTCCGATTATCCCGCACGTGGCGGCCGCACCGGCTATGCCGTCGGCCTCGACACGCCCGCGAGTGTCGCCGCCATCCTGCGCCTGCTGGGCGCGGCGGGTTACGAGGTCGGTGGAGCGCACGACATCGAAGCATTCCTGCGCGATCAAGCCGAGCGCGTCGACATTCCATTGTCGGCCTACCGTATCTGGCTCGCGGCGCTGTCCGCATCCGTGCGACGCACGATCAACGAGGCCTGGGGCGATGCCGCGAGCGATCCGGCGGTGGTTGGCGAGGCGTTCCGCCTGCCCGTGCTCCGCTGCGGCAACGTGATGGTCCTGCTGCAGCCTGACCGCGGCTCACTCGCCGGCCGCAAAAGCGGCTATCACGACATGACCTGCCCGCCGCGCCATGCCTATGTTGCCCTTTATGCTTGGCTACGCGAGACTGAGAAGATTAACGCGCTTATCCATCTCGGCACGCACGGCACGCTGGAATGGCTTCCCGGCAAGGCGCTTGCCCTATCAGCGGAGTGCTGGCCCGAAGCGGTGCTGGGACCGGTGCCGGTCGTCTATCCGTTTATCGTCAATAATCCGGGCGAAGCGGTGCAGGCCAAGCGCCGGCTCGCTGCCATCACTATCGGACATCTCACGCCGCCGCTCAGCGCGGCGGGCTTGCACGGCGCTCTGGCCGAGATGGAAGGTATCATCGAGGAGTACGCGGCGGCCGACGGGCTCGATCGTCGCCGGCTGCGGTTCCTCGAAGACGAGATCGTCGATCGAGCCTGGAGCAGCGGTCTCGCAGTCGATTGCGGCCTCGAGAAGGGCGAGCCGAACCACGTAGCGATCTCCAAGCTCGACGCGCAGCTCTGCGATATCAAGGAGCTCAGCATTCGCGACGGCCTGCATGTGTTCGGTCAGGCACCGGATGCCAAGGCGCAGCGCGTCTTGGTCGGGGCGATCGCTGCGGCTGCCGGCACCGAAGTCACCGGCATCGATGTCGCAATACAGGCTTGCGACGGTCACGAACGCGCGGCCCTCGTGGCAGCGCTCGACGGGCGGCGCGTCGCCCCCGGTCCTGCCGGCGCGCCGACGCGCGGCCGCGCCGATGTGCTGCCGACCGGCCGCAACCTCACCTCGATCGACCCGCGCTCGATTCCGACTCCAACCGCCGCGATCATCGGCTCGCGGGCCGCCGAGGAAGTGGTGCGTCGCTACCTGCAGGATCATGGCGAACATCCGCGCTCTCTGGTCATTGATCTCTGGGCCTCGGCTTCGCTGCGCACCGGCGGCGACGATCTTGCGCAGGCGCTGGCCTATCTCGGCGTGCGCCCGACCTGGGACAAGGGATCGAACCGCATCACTGGCATCGAGATCATGCCGCTCTCCTTGCTCGACCGGCCGCGCATCGACGTGACGCTGCGCATCTCGGGCCTGTTCCGTGACGTCTTCGAGACGCAGATCACGCTATTCGACATGGCGGTGCGGCGCGTTGCCGAGCTCGACGAGGAGGCTGTCGACAATCCGCTAGCCGAGGTGTTGCGGCGCGGCGCCGACCTCGCGCGCGTCTTCGGCAGCGCTCCGGGCAGCTATGGTGCTCAAGCAGCCGATCTGGCACTCGACGGCGCCTGGCAGACGCGCGAGCAACTGGGCGAGGCTTATCTCTCCGCGGTGACGCACGCCTACGGCGGTCCTGATGCGATCCAGGAAGCCGGCGAGGACTTCCGCAAGCAGGTCTCGATGGCCAACTTGCTCGTCCATCCGCAGGACGATCGCGAACGAGATTTGCTCGACGGCGACGCTGTCGCGGATTTCGCCGGTGGATTTGCCGCTGCGGCGGCGCTGCTCGGCAACGCGCCCGAGCTCTATCACGTCGACACCAGCCAGCCATCGGCTCCGAAGGTACGGCGCGTCGCCGAGGAAGTGGCGCGCGTGGTGCGTGGCCGCCTGACCAATCCGCGTTGGCTGGCGGGCATGCTCGAGCACGGCCATCGCGGCGTAGCCGAGATCGCCCAGACAGTCGACGCGCTCTATGCCATATCGGCGACCGCGCGGGTGGTGCCGAGCCATCTGTTCGATGCGACCCACGAGGCGCTTTTTGGCGACGAAGCCATTTTGGCGGCGATGATGGAGCGCAACACGGAGGCCGTCGTGGCGATCGCGGGACGCCTGCGCGATGCCCTGGCGCGCGACCTTTGGACAACGCGGCGCAATGCCGTCGATGAGGAACTATCAGCGATCATGAAGGCCGGATCATGAGCTTGGCGGCCGCCATAAAGATGAGAGGCTGGTGCCCGGGGTCGCTGCGGCCGATGCCAAGCGGCGACGGGCTGCTCGCGCGCGTGCGGCCGTGGTGCGGTGCTTTCTCCTTGGACGAGGCACGCGGGTTAGCCGATCTCGCCGAGCGGCTCGGCAACGGTCACATCGACTTCACGCGCCGCGCCAATCTGCAGATTCGCGGCGTGCGAGAGGAAAGAGTCGGCGATCTCCAGGCAGCATTGGCCGCGTTCGGCCTGCTCGACCGTGACGCGCAGATCGAGGCCGGTCGCAACATCATGGTCGGGCCGCTGGCCGGCATCGATCCCGTTGAGCGGCTCGACGTCCGCCCCATCGCCCGCACCCTCGTGCGCCTGCTGGCGTCGGATGCTGCTTTGCACGACCTACCGTCGAAGTTCGCCTTCCTCGTCGATGGCGGCGGAAGGGTATCGATCGCCGGCGAGCGCGCCGACGTCTCCCTTCGCGCCGCCGGTTCGGCGATCGCGGTAGGCATTGGGGCCGAATGGATTGGCAGCACGTCGCTAGACAATGCTGCAAGGGTGGCGGTTGAGGCGGCGCGGGCTTTTCTCGGCATTGCCCGCAACTGCAATCGGGTGAGGGAGCTGCCGGCCGATCGCTTCGCGGAGCTTCGATCCGCCATGCTGGCGATGCTTCGTCCTTTCGACGGCGGTCTGCCGTCCGTGTCGACCCGCCCGCTCGGAGTGTTGGCACTCGGCGCGGAAAAAGTTGCCGTCGGCATTGCCGCACCTTTCGGCCGAATCGAAGCGCAGCAACTGCACCGTCTCGTGGCCATCCTTGACAAGGCAGGCGCCAGCGACATTCGCCTCTCGCCGTGGCGCACGCTCTATGTCGAAGCGCGCGACCGGGTGACCGCCTGCATGCTTGTCGAGGCGGCGGACGCCATCGGTCTTGTTGTCGATGACGCCAATCCGATCCTGCGGATCGATGCCTGTCCGGGCGCACCGGCCTGTCGGTCGAGCAGCGTCGACACGCGGGACCTTGCGGTTCTGCTGGCGAGAAGGAAATTCGACCGCACGATCCATATCTCCGGATGCGCCAAGGGCTGCGCCCGCTCCGAGCCAGCGGAACTCGTGCTGGTAGGGGAACACGGTCGCTACGGAGTGGTCCGCAACGGAACCGCGCGCAGTATGCCAGAGCGGATCGTCGATGCGGGCCAGGCGAGAGCACTGCTCGATGTCTGAGCGCGCTTACATCCGCGACGGGGCGGAGATCTACCGTCGCTCGTTCGGCATCATCCGCGCCGAAGCGGACCTCGCGCGCTTCGACCTGGCTGAGGAGCGGGTGGCGGTCCGCCTCATCCATGCCTGCGGCATGACGGAGATCGCGCCCGACATCGTCATGTCGCCGGCCTTCGCCGAAGCCGGCCGCAAGGCGTTGCTGGCCGGAGCGCCGATCTTTTGCGATTCGAAGATGGTCGCGAACGGCATCACGCGGAGCCGCCTGCCCGCTGACAATCAGATCATCTGCGCCCTCGACGATCCGTCGGTACCGGAAATTGCCCGTCTGATCGGCAATACTCGCAGCGCAGCGGCGATTGAGCTGTGGCGCGATCGCCTGGGCGGGTCGGTCGTGGTCATTGGCAATGCGCCCACCGCGCTGTTCCGGCTGCTGGAGCTCTTGGACGGCGCCGTGCCGCCGCCGGCCGTGGTTATTGGTCTTCCCGTCGGCTTTGTCGGCGCGGTCGAATCGAAGGACGCGCTGGCGGCCGGCGGGCGCGTTCCCTACCTTATTGTGCGCGGCCGCAAGGGCGGCAGCGCCATGGCCGCCGCTGTGGTCAATGCGCTGGCAAGCGAGGCGGAATGACCGACCTCGCCACCATCGCTGGTAGTGCTTACGGCGGAACGCTCTACGGCATCGGCGTCGGGCCGGGCGATGTGCGCTACCTGACGCTGCGCGCCGCCGGGCTGGTCGGGGCTGTGGACATCGTGGCCTATTTCGCTAAGAAGGGCATGCTGGGCAACGCCCGCCGCATCGTCGACAAGCTGATGGCGGCCGGCCGCGCCGAGATGCGTCTGGAATATCCGCTGACCGACGAGATCCCCGCGGAGAGTCCCGAGTATGAGCGCCAGATTGGCGCGTTCTACGCCAAGAGCGCTTCTAGACTTGCGGACCTCCTGCGGCAGGGCAGGTCGGTCGGCCTCCTGGCCGAGGGCGATCCCTTCTTCTACGGCTCGTTCATGCATATGTGGCGACGGCTCGAGGGTGATTTTCCCATCGAGGTCGTGCCCGGCGTCACGGGCATGTCGGGCTGCTGGACACGCGCCAACGTGCCGATTACCTGGGGCAACGATACGCTCTCGGTGTTGCCCGGGACGCTGGACGAAGGCCAGCTCGTCGATCGCCTGCTCACCACCGATGCCGCAGTGATCATGAAGCTCGGGCGCCATCTCGGCAAGGTTCGACGGGCCGTTGAAACTGCAGGCCTGCTTTCTCGCGCGGTCTATGTCGAGCGCGGCACGATGGCCGGCGAACGAATCGCCCCGCTCGCCGACTGCCGCGACGGAAAAGGCGCCTATTTCGCGATGGTGCTGATCCCCGGTCAGGGGAGGCAGGTGTGAGCGGCTCGCTCGTCGTGGTGGGAACTGGACCTGGCAAGGCCGAGCTCATGACGCCGGCCACAGCGGCCAAGATCGCAAGGGCGACCGACTTGGTCGGCTACGGTCCGTATCTCGATCGCGTTCCGCTGATGCGTGCCGATCAAGTCCGGCATGCCTCCGACAACGGCGTCGAGCTCGAGCGCGCGCGCCATGCTCTTTCGCTAGCGGCAGCTGGCAAGCAGGTAGTAGTGGTCTCCGGCGGCGACCCTGGCGTATTCGCCATGGCGGCAGCGGTGTTCGAGGCGGTCGAGGCGGGCGATCCTGCCTGGCGCGACCTCGACATCCGCGTCGAGCCTGGCGTCACGGCCATGCTCGCTGCGGCAGCGGAAGTCGGCGCGCCGCTGGGCGGCGATTTCTGCGCCATCTCGCTCTCGGACAATCTAAGAGCCTGGACGACGATCGAGCGGCGCCTCAAGGCCGCCGCCGATGCGGATTTCGTGATCGCTCTCTATAACCCGGCGTCAAAGGCGCGGCCCAATCAGTTGCGCAAAGCATTCGATCTTCTGCGTGCGGCGAAGGCCCCCGACACGCCGGTGCTGTTCGTTCGCGCTGCTGGCACGGCCGAAGCGGCCACCACGACGACAGACCTGGCCGGAGCCGATACTGGGCGGGCCGACATGCGTACACTTGTCATAATTGGTGCCAGCACGACGCGCCTCGTGCACCGCGACGGTCGGGCGCCGTGGGTCTACACGCCGCGCAGCGAGAAGGAGCCGCGGTCGTGAGCGGGTTGCTGCAGCAGCCACGCTATGGCGGCTTCCGGGCTGGACACGACATAGCCAGCCGGCTTGTCGTGCCGCGCGATCATGACGATCGGCAGGGCGAGCACGCGCGCCGCTTCGATCTTGGCGTAGGTGGCGTGGCCCCCGGAGTTCTTGGAGACGATGATTTCGATCTTCTCGTCCTTGAGCAGGCTTATTTCGGCCGCTTGATCGAATGGACCACGTGCTCGCAGAAAGCTCATGTTGGGCGGCAAGGCGACGTCCGGCGGGTCAATGACGCGGGCAACGTAATGGTGCTGCGGCGCCTTTACGAAAGCGCCGAGCTCGAGGCGGCCGAGACTAAGAAAGACGCGCTGCGCCCGCTGACCGAGTGCGGCGGCGGCCGCCTCGGTGCTCGGCACGACATGCCAGTCATCGCCGGACCGCATCTCCCACGCCGCACGCACGATCGACGCCAGCGGAACGCCAATCTCCCGGCAAGCGGCGACGGCATTGGCAGAAATCCGGTCGGCATAAGGGTGGGTGGCGTCGATGACAGCGTTGGTCGCGTTGTCGCGCAACCATCGACTAAGACCTTGTGTGCCACCGAAGCCGCCGGTGCGCGTCGTGATCGGTTGGGGCTTCGGCGCCGACGTGCGTCCGGCGAGCGAAAGGGTCGCCTCGAAGCGCGAATCGCCAGCGAGCCGCTGGGCCAGTGCGGAGGCTTCCGTGGAGCCGCCAAGGATGAGTACGCGCATTGCAGGACGAGTCCATGAAAGGTCGGGACGAAAGCTGCACCGCGACGCGCTGGCTGTCCATCGTCGGCATCGGCGAGGACGGCGTTGCCGGCCTTTCGTCCGTGGCGAAGCGGTTGGTCTCCTCGGCCGACCTGGTGGTCGGCGGCAAACGCCAGCTCGGCTTGGCGGATGGCCTGATCCGCGGCCGCCGGCTTCCTTGGCCCAGCCCCATTCATGACGTGCTGCCGGAAATCGAGAAGCATCGCGGCCGGCCGGTCGCCGTGCTGGCGAGCGGCGACCCATTCCACTATGGCGTCGGCGCCATGCTGCTCGGGCGCGTGCCGGCGAAGGAAATGCTCTGCCTGCCGCAGCCCTCGTCCTTCAGTCTGGCCGCGGCGCGTCTCGGCTGGTCGCTGCAGGACGTCTCGCTCGTGAGTTTGCACGGTCGCGCGTTTGAGACGATTGTGCGCTACCTGCAACCAGGCGCGCGGATCCTGGCGCTCGCCTGGAATGGCGAGACGCCGCGCCAGCTGGCGCGCCTGCTCGCCGAGCGCGCCATGGGTCAGTCGAAGATCGTCGTGATGGAAAGCATGGCTGGACCGCGCGAGCGCGTACGCAGTGCCACGGCGGAGGGCTTCGACCTTGCCGACGTAGCAGTGCTCAACATCATTGCCGTCGAGATCGTCGCTTCAGCTGCTGCGGTCGTGCTTCCGCTGGCACCGGGCCTCAACGATGCGTTGTTCGAAAGCGACGGCCAGCTCACCAAGCGCGACGTCCGCGCAGTGACCCTGTCGGCGCTGGCGCCGCGTCAGGGTGAACTGTTGTGGGATGTGGGGCTTGGCGCGGGCTCAATCGCCATCGAGTGGCTGTTGTGCCATGCCTCGCTGAAGGCGATCGGCTTCGAAGAAAGACCTGAACGCGCGGCTCGCGCGGCGCACAATGCCGCGACACTTGGCACGCCCAATCTAGAGATCGTGCAGGGCCGGGCGCCTGACGCTTTCGAGGGGCAGCCGCAGCCGGACGTTATCTTTATCGGGGGAGGGCTTTGCGATCCCGGCGTGCTGGACGCCGCGTGGGCGGCGCTGAAGCCGGGCGGCCGGTTCGTCAGCAATGCCGTGACGATCGAGTCGGAAAGCAGATTGACCCAGTGCTTCCAGCACCACGGCGGCGAACTATTGCGTTTGCAGGTCGCCAAAGCCGCCCGGGTCGGCAGTGCATTCGCCTGGAGAGCGGCGATGCCCATTACCCAGTGGCGGGCTAGGAAACCATGATCGTTGCGGGCGTGGGCTGCCGGCGCGGCACGTCAGCCGACGAGATCGAGCGCGTGGTGCGACTGGCGCTGGGCATGTTCGACCTGGCGCCCCGGCGCCTCGAGACCATCGCCACCGAATCGGAGAAAGCGACCGAGGCGGCCTTTCAGGAGGTGGCGCAACGGATGTCGGTGCGGCTGGTGGCCTGCACCGTAGCCGATCTCGACCGCGTGGCCGGCCAAGTCCTTACGCCATCGTCGATGGTGCTGGAAAGGAAGGGCGTGCCGTCGATTGCCGAGGCGTCGGCGATCGTGGTCGCCGGGCGCAATGCGCGCCTCCTGGGAGCGCGTGTCGCCACTGCCGCCGCGACCTGCGCCATCGCGATCGGAGACGGGCGATGACGGTTCACTTCATCGGCGCTGGGCCAGGTGCGGCCGATCTCATCACCGTACGCGGCCGAGATATCATCGGGCGCTCACCGGTCTGCCTCTATGCCGGCTCGCTGGTGCCCAAGGCGCTTCTCGACCATTGCCCGCCGGGCGCGCGCATCGTCGACACGGCGCCGATGTCGCTCGACGAAATCGTGGCCGAATGCCAGCGCGCGACCGACGCCGGCCAGGACGTTGCGCGGCTTCACTCGGGCGACCTCTCGATCTGGAGCGCGCTCGGCGAGCAGCTCCGCCGCCTCGACGCTGCGGGCATCGCCTACACCGTCACGCCGGGCGTGCCTGCATTCGCTGCTGCCGCCGCCGCGCTTGGCCAGGAACTGACTCTGCCCGAGCTGACGCAGTCGGTCGTGCTGACGCGGACCTCGGGTCGCGCCTCGGCCATGCCGCCGGGTGAGACGCTCGAAGCTTTTGCGGCGACCGGCGCGACGCTCGCTGTGCATCTGTCGATCCATGCCATCGACAAGGTCGTGGCCGCGCTGCTGCCGCATTACGGTGCCGACTGCGCGGCGGCCGTCGTCTATCGTGCGAGTTGGCCCGACCAGCGCGTCATCCGGGCCACGCTCGGCACCATCGCTGCCGAGGTCGCCAAGGATCCGCTCGAGCGCACGGCGCTGATCCTGATCGGCAAGGTGCTGGATGCGCCTTCATTCCGCGACAGCGCGCTCTACGATGCCACCTACCAGCGCCGCTTTCGGGGCAGGGGCACGTGACAAAGCTGCCGCAGGACTTCCCGGGGCTGCCCGACTTTCCGGGCGGCGAGGTGTGGCTGGCGGGTGCCGGACCCGGCGATCCCGGCCTGCTGACCGTGCTCGCAGTGCACGCGCTCGCGACTGCCGACGATGTCGTGCACGACGCGCTGGTCGATCCGCGCGCGCTGAAGCTAGCGCGCGAAGGCGCCGAGCTGATCTTTGTCGGCAAGCGCGGCGGCCGTGCGTCGCCGCACCAGGGCGACATCAACGACATTCTGATCGAGCGCGCGCGCAGCGGCCGGCGAGTGCTGCGGCTGAAGGGCGGCGATCCCTTCGTATTCGGCCGCGGTTGGGAAGAGGCCGCCGCGCTAACCGTGGCCGGAGTCCGCTTTCGCATCGTTCCTGGCATTACGTCGGGGCTTGCCGCCGCAGCACTGGCTGGCATTCCGGCAACCAGCCGCAACACCAACCACGCCGTCATCCTCGCGGCGGGCCACCGCGCCGAGGATGGCCGATCGGATGCCGACTGGGAGAAATTGGCGAAGCTCAGCCAGCCGATCATCCTTTATATGCCGATCGCACAGCTAGCCGACATAGCGGCGGCCCTGCAGCGCGGTGGCATGCCGGCGGAGACGCCCGCGGCCATCGTCCAGAGCGCGAGCACGGCGGAGGAGCGCGTCTTTGAGACGCGGCTTTCCTCGCTCGTGTTGGAAGCGGAGCGACACGGCATCGTCTCGCCCGCCATAGTCGTAATCGGCGCCATCGTCGGCCTGCGGCAGCGCCTTCTGCCTTCGATGATCGGCTGGCGATGAGCACGCCCGGCCTTGTCGTTGCAGCAACCCGGTCCGGTTCCGGCAAGACCACGGTAGCGCTCGGGCTGATGCGCGCGCTGGCGCGGCGCGGCCTTTGCGTGCAGCCGTTCAAGTGCGGCCCTGACTACATCGACCCGGCATTCCACGGCGCGATCGCAGGCCGGCCCAGCTTCAACCTCGACACTTGGGCGATGGCGCCGGGCACGCTCGCCGGCCTCGTGGCGGGGCACAGCGCCGACATCGCCATTGCGGAAGGCGTCATGGGCCTGTTCGACGGCGTGGCCGAGCCCGGCCAAACCGCGCGCGGCGCGACCGCCGATCTCGCGGCCCTGCTGGGCTGGCCGGTGGTGCTGGTCCTCGACGTCGCCGGCCAGACCGAGACGGCAGCCGCTATCGCCTCGGGATGTGCGCGCTATCGCGCCGACATCGCAATCGCGGGCGTCATCCTCAATCGTATCGCAAGCCCGCGTCATCTCGCCCTGATCGCGCCGGCATTCGAGCGCGTCGGCATCGCGCTGTTCGGCGCCATCGCCAATGAGGCGCGTATCGCTCTGCCGGAGCGTCACCTCGGGTTGGTGCAGGCTAGTGAGATGGCCGACATAGAGGCGCGCTTGAGTGCGCTTGCTGACACAGTCGAGGCGGCGGTCGATCTCGATGTCGTCCGCAACGCCGCACGGCCCGCGGCGCTGCACCCGGCGGCGGGCGCGTCCGGCCTCCGCCCGCCGGGACAACGCATTGCTCTCGCCCAAGATCGCGCGTTCTCTTTCATGTATCCGCACTTGCTCGAAGGCTGGCGCGCGGCCGGCGCGGAGATTGTGCCGTTCTCCCCGCTCGCCGACGAGGCGCCTGATGCCTGCGCCGATGCCGTATGGCTGCCGGGAGGCTATCCCGAGCTCCATGCCGGCGTGCTGGCTGCGGCGCGCCGCTTCCAGGACGGCTTGCGCAGGTGCGCCGCCCGATCGGTGCCGATCCATGGCGAGTGTGGTGGCTACATGGTGCTTGGGCAGGTCCTCGAGGATGCCCTCGGCACGCGCCACGCAATGGTGGGGCTGCTGGGGCTCGAATCCTCGTTCGCCCAGCGTCATCTGCATCTGGGCTACCGCCGTGCGCGACTCGACGTCGATTGCCCGCTGGGTGCCGCGGGAACAGAGATCTTTGGCCATGAATTCCACTACACGACGACGCTGGCGACATACGACGATGCACTGCTCGAATGCCGCGACGCAGCGGGTGCGCCGATCCCAGAAGGCGGCGCGCGACGCGGTGCCGTGAGCGGGACGTTCTTTCACGCCATCGACCGGCGAGCAACATGAGCGCGCCGCCGCGCTTCGATGTGGCGTTTCGCGCCACCTTCAGGGACCTCGTGCTGTGGCGGCGCGACGTGCGGCGCTTCCGTCCCGAAGCGCCGCCGCCGCGAGCGTGACGTTCAGCCGGTAGCTTCTTGCCTCCGGCGCAGCAGGTAGGTGTCCATGATCCAGCCCTTTTCTTTCCGTGCGCGCGCGCGAACGGTTTCGATCTCGCTCCTTACCTCCGAGAGCTTGCCGGCGAGGAGAATTTCGTCCGCGGTGCCGAGATAGGCACCCCAGTAAATGTCGAAGACCTCGCCGTCGAGACGCTTGAACGTTTGCTCGCCGTCGAGCACGACGACGATGGTGTCGAGATCGTCTGGAAACCCCTCGGCTAGACGGCGCGCCGGTGTGAGGACCACGGCCCCACCGATGCGGTTCAAGGGAATACGGTGCTTGGCCGTCAGAACCTGAATAGCGCTGATGCCGGGGATGACGTCGTATTCCAACGCGTACCCCTTCGAGCGGATGGACTCGACGATCCGAAGCGTGCTGTCGTAGAGAGCTGGGTCGCCCCATACGAGAATCGCGCCGCACTCGCCCTCGCCCAGTTCATTGGTCAGGAACTTCACGTAACTCTCTTCGATCTGCGCGTGCCAATCCGTGACGTTCGATCGATAGTCGGAAAACTCCTTGGCGCGCTCCGGCATCTCGACTTCGACGAAGCGGTACGTCCTGTTTTCGATGAACCTTTCGCAAATCTCCACGCGAAGTCTTTGTAACGCCGCTTTTTCGGCGCCCTTGTTGGGAATGAAGAAGACGTCGACCTTGTTGAGGGCGTTGATTGCCTGAACCGTCATGTAATCGGGGTCTCCGGCGCCGATGCCGATGATGATAATTTTTTGCATTCCACCTCTCGGTTAAAGGCTAATCGCATACTGTAGAATAGCCAAAGCAAAAGTAAGAGCGCCGATCTGGGCTTCGAGACAGTTCAGGAGTTGAATGAAGACAAGTCGCAGTTTTGGTCGCTTATCCGATCGTTGAGTGCTGGCGTTTGGCAGAGTAAGGGCGGCCCGCGGGCCGCCCAATCATTGCGCTCTTGTTGGGTTCATGAACGGTCCGTCAGTTCATCCGCTTGATGGAAGTGTAGGCGCCGTTGACCTTTAGCGTCACAGTCACGTCCTTGGAGGTGCGGTTGCGCCAGAACCAGCCGTGGCCACCGTCATAAGCCGCCGTTAGGGTCCCGTCGTCGAAGGTGACGGCGCGGCCCTTCTTGTAGCTCGACTCCTTGCCGCCCTGCTGCGTTCCGTGCATGTCGTAGTTCACCTCGCCGTTGGCGCGCCAGGAGAACTTCACCAATGCGCCCTTCTTCATCGTCATCTTGTATTCGATACCTTCCCCCGGCTTTAGCGTGAAGACGACATCGTCCGTCTTCGTTGCGGCCGGCGCCGGCTGTGCGATCAACGGTCCAGCTTGGTGCGGCAGCGGCGCCGTCGCGGGCATATCCTTGGTGCCCTCGTCGTCGTCATGTCCGCCCGGATGTGCATGCGCGGGCGACACGACGAGACCCGCGATCAGCGTCAGCAGGGCCGACTTCTGCTCCGGCGTGGCGGGGACAGGCGCCTGCTGATTATCGCGGACGCGGTCCTGCTCGGCCTCGATGGCGAGCTGCTTCTTGATCTCGCCCATCTGCGTGAGTTGCAGGGCGCGGCCGATCCCGGTCGGATCGATCGCGTACTCGGCGGGCAGCACGACCGTCACCAGGATGACTGCGGCGGCCGCGGCGGCGATGACGGTCGACTTGACGAGCTTTGCCGTGCTCGGAAGCTCGGCGCGGGAGGGGATTTCTGCGTTGAACATGGTTTTGACCTCAGGCCTTGGAAACGAAATAGCCGGTGAGCTGGTAGCCGATCAGCACGAATCCGGCGGTCATGATGACGACGTTGGCGGTATAGGCGTGGCGCCAGAAACCCAGGGTGCGGCGCCAGAAGCCCATGGCGATCAGGATGGCGGTGAGCGCCAGCAGCTGACCAATCTCGACCCCGACGTTGAACGCCAGCAGGTTTGGCACCAGCCCGTCCGGCGCGATGTCGTACTCGATGATCTTGGTCGACAGGCCGAAGCCGTGGAAGAGGCCGAACACGAGAGTGGCGACCTTCGTGTTCGGCTGGAAGCCGAACCAGCGCTGATAGGCACCGAGATTGTCGAGCGCCTTGTAGACGACCGAGAGTCCGATGATTGCGTCGATCAGGTAACTGTCGATGCCGACGTGGAAATAGACGCCGAGCAACATCGTGGTCGAATGGCCAATCGCGAACAGGCTGACGTAGAGCGCAACATGTTTCGCACGGTAGAGGAAGAAGACCACGCCCAGCAGGAACAGGATATGGTCGTATCCCGTGACCATGTGCTTGGCGCCGAGATATACGAACGGCAACAGGTGGATGCCGGTGATCTCCTGAATGTATCCCTTGTCGCCCTCGGCGACGGCGTGGGCCAGGAGCGGCGACGACGACAGACATAGCAGCACGACAGACACGGCCGCGACAAACCCTTGCCCGGCGCGCCGTCGCCCGTCCTCATATGGATGAGCATACAGACGCATGATTAGACCTCACTGATACAGGAAAAGCGCACCTGCCGTTGCCGGCCGGCACTTCTACAGTCGGGCAATCAGTCGCGGTGGGCGCTGTGGCGGGCGGTTTGTGCGGCCATGGACGTGGTCTTCCGTACCGGCGCCCCAGCCACCATGCAAGACCGGCGAAATCTGCTGAGACGTGGCGACGGCCGTTCCTGATTCATGCGAATGGTCGGGCGCCGACCGGTCGTGCGAGTGGCTGTGTTTGTGCATGTCGCGCGCGGCGCCGTCGGAAGGATGGTCGTGCCCGGTCTCCACCAACGCGCCAGTTGATCCGAACTGGAAATCCTGGCTGGCGAAGGCCACGGGCGGCGCGAACACCAGCGCCACGGCCAGCAGAGCCGCCAGCGCGCGGCGGATCAGGAGGGGCGCGACGATCCGCATACCCTTCAGCAATGTCCCTTTGTTGGAAGACTGCAGTTCATGCCAGAATCCCTATCATCCCCTCCAGGGGGATATCAAGAATCATCACTTGGGCGAGACCGGCGACATGGTGTCGAGAATGTCCGGACGCCCCGTCTGGGTTTCTGGCAACTTCATGAAAGAATCACCGGCATCGAACAGCGAGCGCTGCAGGGCGTCCTCGAGTTCGGCCATGGCCTCGCGCTGCTGCACGACGGCTTCGTAGCGCGCGAGCTGGACTACCTCCTGTTCGAGATCCGCGGTCAGAGGCGCAAGCCGGTCGACCTCGCCCATCTGGAAGGCTCGATCAAGCTGCCGGCGGCGGCTAACCTGGCTCTGCAGCAGTGCGTCCGCCGTCGTCACGGTCCGCACGGCGCCGCGGTAGCTCGCGACCGCTTTGTCGATCTCGCCGATCACCTTGGCCTGCAGCGCCACGAAACGGGACGCCGCCTCGCGCCGCCTCGCCTCCGCCTCCGAAATCGGGCCCTGGTTGCGATTGAAGATCGGCAGGTCGAGCGTCAGCTCGAAATTGTAGAGATTGTCGCCACGATCGAACGCATAGCCCGGGCCGACCGTCAGGTTGGGATATTGTTTGGCGATTTCCAGCCGTAGGCCCATCTGCGAGGCGTCATACTCGGCCAGTAGCCCCAGGACGTCGGACCGTTCAAGGAGGGCGCGCCGGCGCAATCCGCCTTCGGAGATGTCGCGCACGTCTGGAACGGTGGGCGGCTGGTCGAAGGTGACGAGCGACACCCTGACCTGCTCGATGGCTCGCGCCGGCACGCCGATTGCCGCACCAAGGCGCGCCCGTGCTTGGCCCGCTTGGCGTTCGGCGTCGCGCGCCGCAAGCGTCACTTGGCTGAGGTTGATGCGCTCACGCGCCACGTCCAGTGCCGAGGCGTCGCCGGCGGTGAAGCGGCGTTCGAGGAGCGCGACGATCTGCTCCTGCAGGACGAGCCGCTTGCGCGCGAGCCGCAGCCGTCCCTCCGAAGCCCACAGGTCGAGCAGCGCGGTGCGGACGCCGCTGCGGATTTGCCAGGCCGCCGTCGCGAGATCCTGGCGCGCAGCGTCGACGAGATTCTTCGCCTGGTCGGTGCGGATCTCACGCTTGCCGAACGTCTCGACGATGAAGTTTATCAGGAAGCCGATGGTCAGCGGCGACGGCGCTTCGGACGCCAGGATGCCGTTGCCTGGCGCCACGCTCAGGCTCGGGTTAGGTACCTGCCTCGCCGTGACGACGCCGGCCTGCGCCAGGGCGAGACGGTTGCGCGAGATATCGACATCAGGATGGTAGTAGAGCGCCGCCAGCGTCAATGTCGAGATGTCCCACACCGCCACGCCGCCGGCATGTGTGGGCGACGCCATGGCGATGAAGCTCGCGAGTCGCGGCTCGCTCAAGGTGCGGCTTTCGAGCGCGCCGGCCGTGTAAGCCGGGCTGATCGGCCGAGCGACGTACGATGCGCAGCTCACCAGCAATGGAACGGCAAGTCCGGTCGCGAGCAGCGGTATCAGTCGTCGAAACGAGAGGCCAAGCATGAAGCGTCTGGTCCAGTTCTGAATTGACTAAGGTCCCCCCCGGGGGGATAGGATGCGCGCAGGGTAGCCGGTCGACACGGCGATGCAAGGATCAAATGAAGATGCGATCTCGAACGGGTTCCGCCACGGCATGGCGCACGGCGCAAAGGACCGGCCTCTCGATGCTGCTCGCAGCCTCCTGCGCTGCGTCGGCAGCGGCGGCGGATGACATCGCGATGACGCCCGAGCAGGCAGCCAGCGTCGGCATCGAGGTGGTGCCGCTTGCCGCGACGCCGGCCAGCCGAGGCGCTGGCTTTCCCGCCCGCGTTGCCATTCCGCCGAACCAGATCAGCATCGTCGCGGTGCCGATGGCAGCCCGCATCGAATCGATCGATGTCGTCGAAGATCAGCCGGTCGAACCGGGCACGGTGCTGGCAAGGCTCAACAGTCCGGCCCTGATTCGCGCCCAGTCGGAGTTCCTGCAGGCGGTCAACCAGGAGCGCTTCCTGCAGGAGACGCTGAACCGCGAGCAGTCCCTGTCGTCGGATCGCACCGTGTCGCTGAAGCAGATGCAAGCGACACGCAATGAGCACGCCCAGGCAACGGCAAGCGTGGCCGAGCGCCGGCAGATGCTGCGCGACTATGGCATGTCGCCGGACGCGATCGAGGGCATCGTGACGTCGCGCGTCTTCGACAGCAAGACGGCGATTGTGGCGCCGGTCGCCGGAACGGTAATCGACCTGGCGGTCTCGCCGGGCCAGCGCGTCGAGGCGCAGACGCCGCTCCTGAAGATCGCCCGCATGACGCCGCTATGGATCGAGCTGCAGGTCCCGCCGCGTCGCGCCGGCGCCTTCCGCACCGGCATGACCGTCGACATTCCCGCCTTCGGCGCGACGGCGAAGGTCATCTCCGTGGGCAGCAGTGCGGACCGCTCCACCCAGGCTGTCACGGTACGCGCCGAGCTGACCGACACCTCATCCGGCCTGCGCCCGGGACAGTTCGTCGAGGCCTTCGTGACCTTCGCCGCCGGCGAGAAGACCTGGTCGGTGCGGCCTGAGTCGATCGTGCGCCGCGGCCGCGACACCGTCGTATTCGTGCGCACCGACAAAGGCTTCCGCGTGCAGCCCGTGACCGTGATCGAGGAAGACCGCGACGCGGCCCGGGTCACGGGGCCGCTACAGGCGGGGGACAGCATCGCGATCCGCGGCATCGTCGCCCTCAAGGGCGCCTGGCAAGGTCTCGGGGGCTCGCAATAGATGCTTGCCCGTATCGTTGAGTTCGCGCTGGCGCAGCGCCTGCTGGTTTGCCTGCTGACGGTCCTGCTTTGCGCCGGCGGCGCCTATGCGCTGCAGCAGCTGCCGATCGATGCGTTCCCCGACGTTTCGCCCGTTCAGGTGAAGGTCATCATGAAGGCGCCGGGCATGACGCCGGAAGAGGTCGAGGCGCGCATCACCGCGCCGATCGAGCTGGAGATGATCGGCATCCCCTACAAGAAGTTCCTGCGCTCCGTGACGAAGTACGCGCTGACCGACGTCACCATCGAGTTCGAGGACAATGTCGACATCTACTGGGCGCGCAACCAGGTGACCGAGCGGCTGACCGCCATCACCAAGGACCTGCCGGCCGGCGTGACGGGCGGCCTGGCGCCGATCACCACCCCGCTCGGCGAGATGTTCATGTTCACCGTCGAGGGCGGCACGCTGACGCTGGAACAGCGCCGCACCCTGCTCGATTGGACGATCCGCCCGGCGCTGCGGACCCTGCCCGGCGTCGCCGACGTCAACTCGTTGGGCGGCGTCGTGCGCAGCTTCGAGGTCATTCCGGACAATGCCGCGCTGGTGGCGCACGGCGTCACCATCGACGCGCTTAGAAAGGCGGTCGAGGCCAACAACCGCAACGACGGTGCAGGCCGCCTGCGCGACGGTGAGGAGGTACTGCTCGTCCGGTCCGAGGGCAACATCCGCAACCTCGACGACCTGAAGGCCATCGTCGTGGCCTCGCGCGACGGCAAGATCGTCCGCGTCGGCGACGTGGCAAGGGTCGAGTTCGGCACCGTCACCCGCTACGGCGTCGTAACCAAGGACGGACAGGGCGAGGCGGTGCAGGGCCTCGTGCTCGGCCTGCGCGGTGCCAACGCGCGCATGGTGGTCGAGGGCGTGAAGAAGAAGCTCGCCGAGCTGCAGCCTTCGCTGCCGGCCGGCGTAACGATCAAGCCCTTCTACGATCGCGGCGAGTTGGTGCAGCGTTCGGTCTCGACCATCTCAACCGCGCTCCTGGAAGCGACGGCCCTTGTGGTCGTGCTGCTGGTGCTGTTCCTCGGCGACTGGCGAGCCGCTCTGGTCGTCGTCGCCACGCTGCCGCTGGCCGCACTCAGCACGTTCATCCTGATGCGCGTCTTCGGCATGTCGGCCAACCTGATGAGCCTCGGGGGCCTGGCCATCGCCATCGGCATGCTGATTGATGCCGCCGTCGTGGTGGTCGAGAACGTCGTGTCGGAGGTCAACCGCTCTCATGCCTCGCGCCACGTGCCGCTGCTCAACATCATCTTTCGCGGCACGCGCGAGGTCGCGGTGCCGGTGACGTCGGGCATCACCATCATCGTCATCGTGTTTCTGCCGCTGCTTACCCTGCAGGGGCTGGAAGGCAAGCTGTTCATCCCGGTGGCGCTCTCCATCGTCTTCGCGCTCAGCAGCTCGCTGATCCTGTCGCTCACGGTCATTCCCGTCCTGTCGTCGTTCCTGCTGAAGCGGGAAAGCCACGCCGACACCTGGCTGACCCGGCGGGCGATTGCGACCTACGTGCCGGCGCTGCGCTGGTCGCTGCGCCACGAGAAGCTCGTGTTCACGCTGGCGCTTGGAGTGCTGGCCGGTGCCGGTGTGGTCTACACGCTGTCCGGCAAGACCTTCATGCCGACCATGGACGAAGGCTCGATCATCGTCGGCATCGAGAAGATTCCTTCTGTCAGCATCGAAGAAACCGCCGCCGTCGATCTCAAGATTCACAAGGCCATCATGGCGGCGATTCCCGAGGTCACCGGCATCGTGGCCCGTGCCGGCGCCGACGAACTCGGCCTCGACCCGATGGGCCTCAACCAGACCGACACCTACCTGCTCACCAAGCCGCCCTCCGAATGGCGCAAGCCAAACGACAAGGAATGGCTGGAAGGCGAGCTGCGCAAGGTGCTGGATAAGCTGCCAGGCATCTCCTACAGCTTCACGCAGCCGATCGACATGCGCGTGCAGGAGATGATCATCGGCGTGCGCGGCGACGTCGTCGTCAAGATTTTCGGCCCCGACATTCCCACTCTCAACAAGCTCGCCGTCGAGATCACGCAGAAGCTCGAGACAGTGCCGGGCAACGAGGACGTGCGAACCGTGCTGAACGACGGGGTGCAGTATCTCAGCGTTGCGGTCGACCGGCTGCAGGCCGGCGCGCTCGGCCTGAACGTCGACGACATCGCCGACGGATTGCGCGCGCAGATCGAGGGCGTGCCGCTCGGCATCGTGCTGGAGGAAGGACGGCGCACGCCGGTTCTGCTGCGAGGCAGCGAGACTGTGCGTGGCTCGAGCGCCACCTTCACCGACCTGCGCGTCACTCTGCCCGATGGCAGCAACGTTCCGCTGAGTTCGCTCGCACGCCTCGACCGGATCGATGGGCCGGTGAAGATCGATCGCGAGAATGGCCGGCGCCTCGCTCTGGTGCAGAGCGACGTGAAGGGCCGCGACCTGGTGGGCTTCGTTGACGAGGCAAAGAAGATCGTGTCCGAGCAGGTCAAGCTGCCGCGGGGCTACGAACTGGCCTGGGGCGGCCAGTTCGAGAACCAGCAGCGCGCCGCGGCGCGTCTGGAGATCGTCGTGCCGATCGCGCTGGCGCTGATCTTCCTCCTGCTGTTCACGACGTTCGGATCGATCCGGCAGGCGTCACTGGTGTTCGTCAATATCCCGTTTGCTCTGGTCGGCGGCATCTTCACTCTGTCGGCCGCCGGCGAATATCTCTCGGTGCCGGCATCGGTGGGCTTTATCGCCCTGCTGGGCATTGCTGTGCTGAACGGGCTGGTGCTGGTGACCTACTTCAACCAGCTGGTCGCGGAGGGTGAGAAGATCGAGGACGTGGTCTTGAACGGCGCCCTGCGCCGACTGCGGCCGGTGCTGCTCACCGCCTCGATCACCGCTTTCGGGTTGGTGCCGCTCCTGTTCGCGACAGGTCCGGGCTCGGAAGTGCAGCGGCCGCTTGCCATCGTGGTGATCGGCGGGCTGGTCAGCTCGACGCTGCTCACGCTGCTGATCCTGCCGCTGCTCTACCGGCGGTTCGGCGTCTCCAGCAAAGCGAGGCTCGCATGACTCCGGTGACGCTGACCCTGGCGGCGCCGCGCGCGCTGGAGGAGAAGCTTGTGCAGTTCCTCCTCGAAGACGAGGTCGCCGGCGCCGCGGGTTTCACGATCCGCGAGTCGGTGGCCTACGGAAGGGCGCTCGAGTTTCGCACCGTCTCCGAACGTATCGGCGGCCGCATTCGGCAGATCGAGATCCGCTTGGCCTTGACGGCAGATGTCGCGCCTCCGTTGATTGAACGTCTTCGGTCGGCAGTCAGCGATGGCAGCGTGACCTGGCGGGTCGCGACGGTTTCGGCCTCCGGCACTCTCGGCTGATCCCTTGCCCACTCTCGGCCGGGTGTCGGTTCGCCGCCTTGCCACGCGGCGCTTTGCGTTCCTCTGCCTGACGGCGGGGGTCGTGGCGCCGATCTACGCGGTGACGGCGAAGCCTGTCGCCTCGATCGAGGAGGCCGTGTTCGTTGCCGTGCAATCGCTGATTTACGCCTTCGTTATCGGCGTGCCGCTGGCAGCGGCTGAAATCCTGGCGTTCGTGGCCGGCACGGCACGACGCCAGCGTCTGCCATTCGCCGCTATGTTTGCCCTCAAGACCATCGGTTACGCGGCCTGGATCGTGACAGGCGTAGCGATTGCCGGTTCCTTCACCCATGCGCACGAGGAGGCGTCCTGGGACGAGCTGTTGCTGCACAAGGGTACGCTGGTTGCGGCTGGCATCACCGCCATCGCCATCAACGTCTTCCTGTCGGCGGGCCGCCTGATCGGCCTCAAGACCCTGCTGTCGGTCGTGTCGGGGCGCTATCGCCGGCCGCACCGCGAGGAGCGGCTGTTCGCCTTTGTCGATGTCCGGGGCGCTACGGCAGCGGCCGAACGGCTGGGCGATCTCAGGTTTCAGGCCTATCTCGTGGAACTGTTCCGCATCATCGAGCTGACAGCCCTCGAAGCGGGAGGCGAGGTGAATGATTATATCGGCGACCAGGTCATGCTGGTGTGGCCGGCCGTGCCGACATCCGGTTCCGACCCTCTTCACTGGATCGCCCACCTTTCGCGCGAGATCGGCGAGGGCCGCGAGTCCTTCGACGCGGCTTATGGGATGATCCCCGACCTGCGCGTCGGCATGCATGTCGGGTCGGTTATCGTCGGCGAAATCGGCCTGTTCCGCACCAAGCTCGCCTACCTCGGCGACACGGTGAACACCGCCGCGCGTGTCGAGGAACTTGCCGAGGGCTACTCCGCCTGCGCGCTGATCACGGGCCAGGTGTTCGAGCGCTTTCCCTTGCCCCACGACCTGCTGAAGGCGACGGCCCTCGGCAAGTGGATGCTGCGCGGCAAACAGGGAGCCGTCGACATCTACCGCCTTGATCTGGCGGCCGGCTGAGTTTAGGCGGCGCTCGGCCAGTCCGGATGATGGCTGTCGATGACATAGGGATGGCGGTGGCGATAGCCGTTCTTCAGACGCTCGGCGCCCGCCACGTGGGGGTGATCGGGGGCCAGCGTGTCGTGCACGTGTTCCAGCACGTCCTCGTCGCGCGCGGGCCATACCTTTATTGCGGCCAGGACCGACGCACCGGCGAGAGCGGCCATCACCAGAAAGGTGACCTGCATGCCGACCGTGGCGCCCAGCCATCCGGCCAGCGGATAGGTGAGTAGCCAGCACGCATGCGACAGCGCGAACTGGGCCGCGAACAGCGCCGGCCGGTCCTCAGGCTGCGACGACCGGCGTAACAACCTTCCTGACGGCGTCTGGGTCAGCGAATATCCCAGCCCCAGCACGAGCCAGAAGATGACCAGCAGGTGGAAATTGGAGACCAGCATCGATGCCAACAGGGCGGCGGTGAGGACGAGGCCGCCGATGAGCATGGCCCGCCGGTCAGAGATTTCGTCGAGCAGGCCGGGCAATGCCAGCGCCGCGACCATCGAGCCGCCGCCGAAGGCTGCGAGGGCGAGGGCGGTGTCGTGCTGCTCCAGGCCGAAGGTCGACTGGACGAGCACGACCGTGTTCACGATCACCATCGAGCCCGCTGCCGACACCGCGAGGCTGAGCGCCAGCAGGCCGCGAAGGCGTGGCGTGGCGAGGTAGATGCGCAGGCCCCGTGTCGTGCGTTCATAGATGCTGCGCCGCCCTGTCG
This sequence comes from Rhodospirillales bacterium 24-66-33, assembly GCA_002281855.1. Lineage (GTDB taxonomy): Bacteria > Pseudomonadota > Alphaproteobacteria > Reyranellales > Reyranellaceae > Reyranella. Next base: position 34,171 of record NCHQ01000036.1, read on the forward strand.
GCTTGGGACTAGGCAGCGACACCGATATGACGAGCAGCGCCGAGGCGATGAAGCCCACGACCGTGCCGGCAAACAGGTTATGGAAGGAGATGACGGTGAGCAGCGCCGCCGCCAGCATCGGACTGACCAGACTCTCCATGTCGTAGGCAAGCCGCGAGAGCGACAATGCCCGCGTATATTCTCGCTCATCGGGCAGGACGTCAGGAATGGTCGCCTGAAAGGTCGGCGTAAAGGCGGCCGAGGCCGACTGCAGCACGAAGATCAGGATGTAGACCTGCCAGATCTCGGTGACGAACGGCAGCAGAACAGCGACCGCGGCGCGGATTAAGTCGAGCCCCACCAGCATGGCGCGGCGCGGGAGCTGCTCGGCGAAGGCCGACGCGATCGGCGCGACGGCGACATAGGCGACCATCTTGATGGCGAGCGCCGTACCCAGCACCGCGCCGGCAGATGGTCCCGCGAGCTGGTAGGCGAGGAGCCCGAGGGCGACCGTCGCCAGGCCGGTGCCGATCAAGGCAATGACCTGGGCGGCGAATAGATGACGGTACGTCCGGTTGGCGAGTACACTCAGCATGCGATGACCACCTGCTTTTCCGGAATTTGATCCTGTGGTGGGAACATTGTGTGATTATTGACTGATCCTCTCCAGGGGGATAGGAGATTCTTCCATGACTGCCGATCACCTTCACGCAACGCACCCTGAAATCGCCAAAAGGCTCCGCCGCGCGGAAGGTCATCTGCGCAGTGTCATCGAGATGATGGACCAGGGTCGATCGTGCCTCGACCTCGCGCAGCAACTGCACGCGGTCGAGAAGGCCATCGGTCAGGCGAAGAAAACGCTGATCCAGGACCATCTCGACCATTGCCTCGACGAGACCGTCGACCAGCCCGCCAAGGAACGCCGCCGTTCGATCCAGGAATTCAAGGAAATCGCCAAGTATCTTTGAGCTTGGTGTTGTGGAGGTGTGGCGTGCGACTGCCTTCGGATATGCTTAAGCCGGCTAGTTGCTGGATTGCTGTCCTCGCCTGCGTGCTGATGCTCGCCGCGTGCGGTCGCACTATCGGCCAGCCGTTCGACGTCGCCGCGACCGATGCGTTGACGCCGGGCGAGTCGACCTATGAGGACGCCGTGGTCCAGTTAGGAAAGGCCAACCACTTCAAAGGCTATGGCCATAGCGTGATTGCCCACTGGCATTACTTGAAGGACCAGCCAGGCGGCACCGACTACGCCAGCGTCACGATCATGTTCGGCCGCGACGGGCGCATGATCCGTATCGTCGACCGTCTCGAAAGCGACGTTGGCGGGGCAAGGGTAGCGGATTGACAGTAGCGCACCCGCCCTGCTGGGCCTTCCCTTGTTTCACTTCGCCCCGAAATCTTGCCATCCTAGGAGTGCGCTTGAGGCCACGGCGATCACGTTGAGACGCCGATCAACTTGCAGACCCGCATAAACTACACACATAAAGCGACGGACGTGAGCACGGTCATCTTCTGCGTGCACGTGGCTGTTCACTTCTGGAGCCACCATAATTGCACCTCCACTTACCTTGCTCGAACGGCCAAGCCTCAATCGCGCCAGTCATCGGCGGGCCCGCAGGCTTCGGCACGCTATCGGGAGTGGTCCTGGCGGGACCTCTACGCCGCACGACCGCGGCGCCGATGAGCGACGGAACAATATGGCACAGCGCGACCGATGAAGGCGCGAATAGCCTCGGCTTCACCGGATCGGCGAAGGCGAATATGCGCCTGATTAGAGGCTCGATCTCTAGAAGCGACGGGTTGTCCTCGGGGAGATCGCCGCATCGAGGCGAGGTACATTTAGGTGCTCCGCCAAAGTCAGGCCGTCGAATGCCCATCGGCTTGGGAAAGGAAGGCGATCCGCAATTTCTCGTGCCTGCCGTCGAGCGCCGCGTCTTTCCATCGCCAATCGATTCCATCCCGAAAACTCGGGGCC
>NCHQ01000052.1 GCA_002281855.1 Rhodospirillales bacterium 24-66-33
TCTGCACACGCTTCGACCGCATCGCCCTAAACTACCTTGCCATGGCAAAGCTCGCTGCCGTACGACTTTGGCTCAGGCATTATGAGTCTGCAGCCTAGTCTAGAAGCGGGTCTCAACTTTCTCTCAAACCTGTCAGCACTATGGAAGGCTCGACGCGCTATCCCGCAGGCAGAGCCACAATCCGTCTTTCGCGATGAATGAATCGACTCTGCAGTGGATGCCTGGCTTTCAGGTCCAGGCTCTAAACCAAGAGACCATGACGACGAGATCTCCAAAGAAGCCAGGCGCCGAAATATCCTTTAGCAGGGCAAAAGGCGTGTCGTTCGGCGTTCGAGGCAGCGATCCATCATCGTCGCGAGCTCCGGCTTCGTCGTCAATCGCTGATCGCGTTCGCGCTTCAAAATGTACCTCCCCCCAAGTCGTCTAAGAATCGCACCAGCGGCGCTTTCAATAGGGATAGTCAAAGGATCGAAGGGTGTTCTCCGCCAACAGCGTACATCGCGCACATGGAAACTCGGCCTCGCTCGGTCCCACTCGAGCGAGGCCTGGCCGACTGTCCACATACAACCCACAGGCGGTTGAATGGAAAGATACTCTCGGAGAATTGACACGCCAGCTGAACCGACGAAAGACCGTTGCGCCTACTGACGCCCAGGTCATCGCGGCCGATCTTGGGGTGAGCGGCCCCGCCAGACCGGGTAGCAGGGGTGCATGGCAGACGGGGCCTAGCCGTCCCCGATCGTGGGAAATGAGGGGCGGTTGTTTTTAGTATTGTCCGCGCAACCTTGATGCGCTAGCTGGACTACCGAAAGACATTTTTCGCTTGCGGTCGTCCGTTACAATGCTGTCAATCGAGATTGACAGGCCACGCGTTGTCCCAACTCGCCGCGCGAGAATGTAAGAGAGTGTACTATGCAGGGCCCCCGTGCAGCTCGGGAACCGGCCTTCTAGAGCATATTCCGGTTTGCAGGAATCGAGATGGGGATTCCGGTTAGGCTTGAAGTGTGATTCAAACCGAGGGCTGGAAGCGAGGAGGCCAGCATGGATGGCACGACCTCATTCTTTGGATCTTCGGCACAGGATCGTTGGTGCAGTTGAGGCTGGGCTTTCGCGACGGTCAGCGGCGGCGCGGTTCGCGGTCAGTGAGAGCTGTGCGATCAAGCTGGTGCAGCATTGGAAGCGCACCGGCAGCGTCGCTCCGCGGAAAGGTGCCAAGAAGTCGTTCGCGCTGGCGGCGCACGAGGAGTTGGTGCGTGGCCTTGTGACGGCCTACCCCGACCTGACGCTCGACGAGTTGTGGGATCGGCTGGCGGCTGAGGGGATCACGGTTGGCCGTACGTCGGTGCATCGTTACCTGGAGGCGTTGGGCCTGACGCGTAAAAAAAAACGCTCCACGCATCGAAGCAGGGTAAGCGCTGTTCTCAGGCCACGGCCTTGAGGTTTGGGGTAGCGGAATAGATCCAGGGCAGAAGCTCGTCGAGACGGCTCTGGGAGCGGCCATCGACGATGCGGGTAATGACGTCGGCCAGGTAACGGTACGGCTCGACGGCGATCAGCGTCCAGAGGGATTCTTACCGTCAGCATATCACCCTTGACTTCCGAATTTCTGCGCCTATTTAATCATAAGATGACTTAGCCGCTTCGCGCCTCATGCGTCGAGCGATACCAGAGTTGATCGATACGCGCCTCGGCGCGGGATCGTCGCCGGCAAGGGCACTTCAACTCTCGAATTCTGAGCAATGTTCTCAGTGTTCTCCTGGAAAATTCCGTCCGGGTGGGTGTCGGCTGCGCGCCGAAGAAAGTTAAGTTATGCCTATAGAGATCCAATCCAATCTCGACCACGAGTCTGGTCGTTCCGCCCCGGCCACCTTCCCGCCAACTCAGACTGAGGGTGATCTCCGGCCGAGGCTACAAGAGGCGATCGACAAATTCTTCGATGTCTTACTCGAACAAGAACGATTCGTCCCCTCCGTCCGGATCGAAGCGCGTCAACTGCGGGCTAGTGCAATCCCTGCGTTCGAACGGAACCAAATCACTGGTTACGAATTCGAGATGGGGGACATTACTTTTCGGATCATCCGCAGGTCCACCCGGCTGCGTTGTCGGATCGGCGGCTGGCTGATCGAGAAAGTGGGCGATCCCGCTCGGGGTCTGTTCGTGGACAAGTTCCCCAAGGTATTACGGACATTGTGGATACTTGCGTTTCTGACGGGGGTCCATGGTGGACGGTCGAGCCCGGTCCGAGTCACGCTCAATGTCTGGCAGCGCCGACCCGGCTGATAGGGCGACGGTTCCGACATGGGACTCTAAAGCGACGGGAGCCAACATCGTCGTAAGCAGCGCTTTAGGCCACACCGCCTTGAGGTTGGGAGTCGCGGGGTAGGCCCAAGGCAGAAGCTCGTCGAGGCGGCTTTGGAAGTGGCCATCGACGATGCGGGTAATGACGTCGGTGAGATAGGCGTGGGGCTCGACGTCTATCAGCTTACAGGTCTCGATCAGCGAGGCGAGGATAGCCCAATGCTCGCCGCAACCGTCGGAACCGGCGAACAGGGCGTTCTTGCGGTTTAGTGCGATCGGCCGGATGGCACGCTCGACGATGTTGGAGTCGACCTCGACGCGTCCGTCGTCGAGGAAGCGGGTCAAGCCCGGCCAGCGCGCGATGGCGTAGCGCAGCGCCTCGGCGGTGTCGCTCTTCTGGGAGACGGCGGCGGGCTGGATATCGAACCAGGTCCTCAGCCCCTCGACCACGGGCGCCGTGGTGGCTTGACGAACGGCGCGGCGGGCGTCGGCGCTGGTGCCCCGGATCGCGGCCTCGATCTCGTAAATCCGGGCGATGCGCGCCAGTGCCTCCGTCGCGATCGGCGCATTGCCGCCCTTGGCGATCTCGTAGAAGCGCCGGGGGACGTACGTGCGCCCAACAGAAGGCAAGCTGCACGTCTCCAGCCTTGGCCAGCGCACGATAGCCAGCATAGCCGTCGACCTGGAGGACGCCCCGGAACCCCTGGAGATGGGCAATCGGACGCTCGGCCTTGCGGTCGGGTGCGTAGACGTAGGCGACCGCGGGCGGATCGGCACCGCCCCACGGTCGATCATCGCGGGCATAGGCCCAGAGCTGGCCGGTCTTGGTTCGGCCTCGATCGGGATCGAGGACGGGTGCGGTAGTCTCGTCGGCGAACAGCTTGGTCGAACCTCGCAGATGTTCGAGAAGCCGCTCGTGCAAGGGCCGCAGGAACCAGGCCGCCCGGCCGACCCAGTCGGCCAACGTCATGCGGTCGAGCGCCATGCCCTGGCGAGCATAGATCTGGGCTTGGTGGTAAAGTGGAAGATGATCGGCGTACTTGGCCACGATGACGTGAGCGACCAGCGTCTCGGTCGGCAGGCCGCCCTCGACCAGACGAGCCGGGGCCGGCATCTGGACGATGCTGTCCTGACAGGTCCGACAGGCATACTTGGGCCGCCGGGTGACCAGGACGAGGAACTGGGCGGAATCATGTCGAGCCGCTCGGCGATGTCCTCGCCGATCTTGTGCGCCGGCACTCCAACGCCGACGCCGTTCTGGACCTATAAGTAGTTCAGTCCTCATCCGAGACCCGTCCTTAAGTGCGTACTTAAGGACGACTACCCCGCCAGCCACCCTACCGATACGAGGGCTTCAAAAGACCGCTTACGGAGCAGGAGCGCCCCGACGTCGCCGCGGCCCGGGCGGCGTGGCGGGAAGCCCAGCCGCACCTGAACCCGGCGCGGCTTGTCTTCATCGACGGGACCTGGATCAAGACCAACATGGCCAGGGCCTACGGCCGGGCCCCGCGTGGCCAGCGCCTTGTCGCTTCCGTGCCGCACGGACACTGGACGACCAGTACCTTCATCGCCGCCCTGCGCCACGACACCATCACAGCGCCATGCGTGATCGACGGTCCGATCAACGGCGAGACGTTCACGGCCTATGTCGAGCAGTTCCTGGTGCCGACCCTGACCCCGGGTGACATCGTCATCATGGAAAATCTCGGCTCCCATAAGGGGTCCGCCGTCCGCACCGCGATCGAGGCCGTCGGTGCGTGTCTCCTATATCTGCCGCCCTACAGTCCCCACCTCAATCCCATCGAGCAGGTCTTCGCCAAGCTCAAGGCACTGCTTCGCAAAGCTGCCGCACGTACCGTTACCACTCTATGGGATGCCGTCGGCGTGCTACTCCAACGCTTCAGTCCGACAGAATGCGCAAACTACTTCGCAAACGCCGGATATGTTCTACCAAACCGGAATCTGCTCTAGAGTCGAGAGGCGGCATCAGTGCAGCGGCTCGTCGCCGAGCGGGTGCTGCATTGCCTCGTCGGCGGCTTTACCGAGGTCCACGGCCATTGCTTTCAACTCCTCGGGGTCGACGTTGGTGCGAACTATGGCGAATCCGTCTGGCCCGATTGCCATTAGGACGTATGGCGTCTCGGTCGCTCCGATCGCCGCGAAGCGCTGTTGCAAGATGTCGTGGACATCGGTGAGGATCGTGCGGAAGGCGTCAATCTGGTGGGTCATGGTGTGATTCTAGCCGCCGGGCCGCCCGTGTGAAGTGCGGAAGACGGATGGAGAGGGCGCTGGCGACGGAAAGGGCACGTAGGTCGTTGTTCGCTTGGCATTTCGGTCTGATCAACACACCGCAGCTGCTCATTCCGCAGATGGCACGTCGCGCCATACCGCGTCAGATCCTGCGATCATCTTCGAGAAGACTAGACGTCTTGCCGGGTGGGTCTGCGGAGCCTTTCGTGATCCCCAATACAGGCAGCGCGCCAACGCAGTAACAGATATTTTGGCTCAGCGATCAGGTTCCTGCATCCGGTACGGTGAGATTTCTCCGCAAGTCATGCAATTTAAGGGAGGTGATCGCCTTGCGATTGAAAGCCGCAGCACTGGTGTGCGCACCTCCGGCGTCGACGACGTGCTTCGTCGTCCACGTTGTTGCGCCTTGAATAGCTCTCAATTCTGCATCCGAATGTTCGTCATCGCGAGCGCTCTCGCTGGTTGTCGTTGGCTCGATTGAGCACGCGGGCGAGGTACTCGGGCCGAAGGTGCGTTAGATCGCTCGCGCGAACCGCGAATAATTTTAGCCACGCCGCCCGGACCAGCCAAGGGTCCATCATAGGGGCGCCTTTAGGATCATGTCCGCCAGAATACAGGCGCCTTGCCAACGCAGCATTGCGCCAAATCGACAGAAGCCCGGACCTCAAGAGTGAGGGCGACGCCAACAGCCATATCCATTCCGTGACTATCGTATCGCTACGCTGTGCTCAGTCAGTCGGAGATAGCTAAATCGAGTTTCGAGGCACACGTCTTCTGCGTCCGAAAGAGACGGCGTTCCGCGATGCCGCTTGGGATAGGCCTGTCTGTGTAGCGCCGGCAGACATAGCATTCAGTCCAGCGTGTCGCAGTGCGGCAGCTGGATGGGGCGGCGCGTGACGCGGGCTCGCACGCGCACCTTGGTTCCCCCAGTGCTTGTGGCGGGTGCGTCGGTTTGTGGTGGCTACGACCATGCCAATAGCCAGTTTAACTGCCTCCATCGAGGCTGTCGCAGAACATGTGCTCTGACAGCCCCTTCTTCCTGAAGTTGCCGCCGGCGCTGATGCGCGCCCAGTCCTGGCGCGGCGCCGGGTCGGGCGGGGCCGCACGCATCCGCTGCCAAGTGCTGCAACTCTCATCTGAGCAGCAGAACTATCGTCATGTCGCGCAAGGAATTTTGGTAGTTGCAATGGAGATGCAAAAAAATTGCGCTCGCTCCTTCCGTGGAAGCCGAATCGCAGGGTCAGTGCTGCAGGCGGGAAGATACCTCAAGCATGTCCGCCGCGACATCATGACCGGCTGGCATTGATCTACCGACCAGAAAGGGGCGCTAGGTTAATTCATTGCCGGTGTGATAAAGTAAAAAAGTAACTGCCACAGGAGGCTCTGGTGCGGTTGATCGAAACACGCGAGACGGCTCGGCGACTGGTGATCGGCTGTCTTGCCGCATTCAAAAATGAGCCTTCTGAAGCGGCGCTTCTATCACTTAAGGGGGCTGTGGAGAGTTGGCTGAAGATCATCGAAACAGCCGCTCCTAGCGCGGCTGGAACTCCGGGAACGGGTATTAACTGAGCGGCCGCACCAAACGCCCCTTCCATTCTCGCGCGATCTCCCGAATCTCTTGTGCGATGAGGAAGCTGTCGACCGGAGAGAGCGCCGGGGGTGTAGCAGCGATGATTTCGGCAACCGCTGCGATGAGATCAGCTTCGCTCATGCGCTCCTGAGCGATTCGGCCTTGCAGCCTTTTCAGACTAGTCCCGACTTCATTCATTGTGAGACCTGACGGTAAGCAGCTCTCTCGCACACGAACGTACTAAGTCGCATACTCATAAACGCTTCCCAAAGTTTGGAGAAAGTGATTCAAGGTTCCGAAAGGAGCCTTGGCGATGGCGCGCTACGATCTGACTGAGTTTGAG